>CAVUHP010000027.1:0-80353 GCA_963741425.1 uncultured delta proteobacterium | reverse complement strand
TTCCGGAACCTTTCCCCGAAAACTCTTAAATGGCTGGCGGTGTCTTGAGAGAGCCGGACACCAAACCTTGTCGAGTTCAGGGGCAGGGCAGGTAGCCGCGGAGACACCTTACGTAGAAAACAATAGAATTTCGACTGAAATGACTAAGGAGCACCGCAATGAAAGACAGAGAACCTGCTGAAATTAAAGACGCCGTGAGGAAAAGATACGGGGGGATAGCGACCCGGGGTAAATCAGGATGCGGCTGTGCCCCTTCCGGAAGCTGTTGTGGACCGTCGGCTCAACCACCGGGCACTTCGTCATTGCGGGTCGGCTATTCGGAGGCGGATGTTCTGACGGCTCCAACCGGATCCGATTTGGGGCTCGGGTGCGGCAATCCGCACGGGATAGCTGGTTTGATGCCCGGGGAGATTGTTTTGGATCTGGGCAGCGGAGCGGGATTTGATGCGTTCCTGGCCGCCAAACAGGTCGGGAAAACCGGACGTGTAATCGGCGTGGATATGACCCCGGAGATGGTTGCTAAAGCAAGGGAATTTGCCAAAGGGGAAGAATATTCGAATGTGGAGTTTCGTCTAGGTGAAATCGAAAATTTGCCGGCTGCCAATTCAAGTGTGGACGTCATCATGTCAAACTGCGTCATCAATCTTTCGCCGGACAAACTCAGCGTGTTCCGCGAGGCATTCCGAATCCTCAAGCCGGGTGGACGATTGGCCATTTCAGACGTGATCGCTACAGCTCCCTTACCCGAAGCCGTTCGAAACGACCTGGCTCTTTACAGCAGTTGCATAGGTGGAGCTGCTACCATAGACGAACTCGAAACCATGCTAAATGAATCAGGTTTTGAAGATATACGAATTCAGCCCAAAGACGAGAGCCGCGAATTCATACGCGAATGGGCGCCAGGTCGCAAGGTAGAAGACTACATCGCTTCCGCGATGATCGAGGCTGTGAAACCATAGTTCTGGCGACCCAAAATTCGTTGTTCTTTGTTCGCGAGCTGGGACATAATAATTCTCAAATTCATTTGTGCAGAACCGATAAGGATTGAAGCGTCGTACAGAGTGGTGGCAAGGGCTGCAACCGCGACCGTCGAATCGTCCCAGAAACGACCTGCGGAAGCCATTCGGACACAATATGGCCAGTCGCCACCACAATCTGTTTTTTTTGTCGACGGTGCCTGTGAGAATCCCTGTACCTTTGGCCCCGAGAATTAGTGGCGACGACCAGAATCTTGCCAGTTCAAGACCCGAGCAAGGGAAGGGGAGGGAGGCCGGGAACTACCTTCCATGAATAGCCGTATTATTTCTCGCCGAAATCCCACTGTCTGGATGAGATATCTCATGATTTTTCGTTTGGAACATACCAGCAATCCGGTCTGACGTAACGCCTCGGTTAGGATGGGCGTCGATTTGTCATTGTCCCGCGTTTCGCGGGAAACCAATCTCCAAAGCAGCGAGATTGCTTCCCCAGTTTTTCAACGGGGTGGCAATGACATTTTTTGGCCGCCTGTAATTGAGGGGTTCCGGTCTGACCCTCAAAGTCCTTGACGTTTTGATGGACATCGACCAATACTTTGCCCTTGTCGACAACTGGGCACTGCGAGCAACTTGAAGGCCCGGTAAACCAGTCAGACACTTGTGAAGGTGCAAAATGCGCAAGATCGGGATCAGTCAATTTGCAACTGGTCTATTAATCGTGATGACCTTGGTGTGTTCGCCAACCTACGGGGATCAAGGCGAGGCACTGATAAACGCAGCTAAGAAGGGCGACTTGAAGCAGGTCCAGGAACTGCTGGAGCAAGGATCTGAAGTCGATGCCAAGAATGAGAATGGGGTTACCGCATTGATGGAGGCCTATGGCAATGGCCACAAGGATGTCATGAAACTGCTTCTGGAATGGGAAGCTGATGTCGATGCCAGGGATATCCGAACTGGGACCACAATATTGATGGCTGCTTCCATCCTGGGGCAGATTGAAATTGTCAAATTGCTTTTGGAATGGGAAGCTGACACCAATATCAAGGGCAACAATGGTGAGACGGCACTGGCGCAGGCTTCCTACGCGGGCTGGCCCGAGGTCACTAAACTGCTTTTGGAAGCCAAAGCCCATGTCAACACCACGACGAATAATGGTGCAAGTCCGCTCATGCTGGCTTCCCTGAAAACTGACGTGAAATCCAAGATCCTTAATGACACAGAGGCTGCACTGATGCCTTCCAAGGCTGATCATGCCGAAGTCGTAAAACTGCTCCTGGAAGCGAAAGCCGATATTGACGCCAAAGCCGACAATGGCGCTACAGCACTGCTAATGGCTTCATCCGAGGGACACCTGGACGTTGTGAAACTGATTCTGGAAGCCAAAGCCGATGTCAACCTGAAAGACAAGAATGGAAGTACGGCATTGCTTGTTGCTTCACAAAAGGGTCACACCAGCGTCGTGGAACTACTCAAAACGTACGGAGCCCGGGAATGATTCTCAACATTGTCAACCGACACGAGGGGAGACCAAGCATGCTCAAGTCTTTAATAATCGGGTTCGCAGCCGGGCTGCTGATTCTGGCGCCCTTTTTCTGTCCGGCTATTTATGCGGATCCAGGCGCGGATCTGCTATATGCAGCTACAAAAGGTGACTTGAAGCAGGTCCAGGAGCTTCTGGACAAGGAAACCGACGCCGATTCCAAAGACGAGAATGGAATCACGCCGCTCATGGCCGCTTCATCTGAGGGGCACATTGATATCGTGAAGCTTCTTCTGGAATCGGAAGCGGACGTCGATGCCGCGTCTCAAAAGGGAGTTACCGCATTGATGTTAGCTTCCGGTTCCGGCCACACCGAAGTTGTCAGACACCTTCTGGAATGGGAAGCCGCCATTGACCTTAAGGAGAAAGAGAACGGATTCACTGCATTGCTGTTGGCATCTGCCACAGGTAATACTGAGACAGTGAAGCTGCTTCTGGAGAAAGGGGCTGATATCAATGCCAAAGCAACAGAAGGGATGACACCGTTGTTGTTGGCTGCCGTAGCCGGGAATCTTGAAATTGCAAAATTACTTTTGGACAAGGGCGCTGATATAAATTCCAAAAACGATAATGCGGTTACAGGATTGATGGCGGCTTCTTACGAGGGGAACCTCGACATCGTGAAACTGTTTCTGGAAAAAGGAGCTGATGTCAATGCCAAGAGCAAGGATGGAGATACGGCCTTGATGGGTGCTTCCGTCAAAGGCCACACTAAAATCGTGGAGTTACTCAAATCGCACGGCGCGAAGTGACAAATCTCTTCGATCTTTCAGAAAGAGGACTACCAGAGAGAAAACTCTTTTGCAAAACGCCGCCTTCGGCCGCAACCAAAATGAGCAGGTGGTTTCTTATTTTCATGCAATGTTCGTCAAAAAAGGGGGAGCCACCAAGAGAGGCCTAGTCCGTTTACCGACCAATATCGAGACAAAAGAAGTCTCTGGTAGTCCCGAAGGGACTTCCCGATAGTAGTCCCGCGGGACGCGGGATGCCAACCCGTGGGGAGGATAATGTTGAAGAGATATGACCCTGAAAGGGTCTCCCATTCTGAAGATTGGTGGACTCGGCCAGGGTCCTCATTGTCGTTGTTTTGATCCTTTCCGTGGGTTGGCACCCACGGCTACTGTTGGATCGCCCCGCTGGGCTCCGTTCTGTCCTCTCGTTTTCGCCGCCTTGCTCACCGCACGGGAGGCCGACGCTATTTCACCTACAAAATGGGCAGCTTAAGGAAGTTCCCCAACCATTTCTTTTCTGGAAATCAAGAGATCAAATGTTACTAATAAAAGGTGCTCGACGGTTGACGAGCAATGCCGTTGTGCAGGCGTTAAGTTAAGCGCAGGCAAGGGATACTGAGGTGCACTGTTGGCACCACGCCCAGTGGACCTGGACCCTCTTTCCGAAAACTCTTAAGGGGATCACCCGAAAATTCACTATTAGTATCGTTAGCAAGGTGATTTCAAGAACAGCCACTGATGAGACAGGCTCTGTCATACTTGAGCCCAAGCGCAAGGAATTCTGGCCAAAGTTGATTTTTATGACATTCCTGCCGGCCTTTGCTATCAAGGGGGGCATGGAACACGATGGCCGGACGGATTATCAGGATGCTCGGGAACTGGTCAACGGGGTGCAGGTTCGCCTCATCTGCGACTCGGAGAGGCGTCTGTGGGCGCAGCTCATGCGCGAACACCACTACCTCGGATTTCAGGGCCTCGTCGGTGAATCGCTCCGCTACGTGGCGGTATACAAAGAACAATGGGTCGCTCTGCTGGGGTGGGCAGCCCCAGCTCTGAGCTGCAAACCCCGAGACCAATGGATCGGCTGGCCCGCTGCTTTGAAATGGCACAGGCTTCCCCTTGTGGCCAACAACTTCCGTTTCTTGATCCTCCCAGGTATGCGGGTACACAATCTCGCTTCCCGTATCCTCGCACTCAACATCAATCGCTTGTCCCAAGACTGGCACAATGCTTATGGCCATCCCATCTGGCTCGTGGAAACCTTCGTTGATCCACGCTTCTTCCAAGGAACCTGCTACAAGGCTGCAGGATGGATCTGTCTGGGAAATACCCGAGGGTTCGCCAGGCACGCCGGTCGCTACACTCACCACGGCTGCCCCAAGCTCGTATTCGTCCGAACACTGCGACCGGACGCATCCCAGAGACTTTCCGATCCATACCTTTCCATCCAACTCAACTCGGAGCCCAAACCCATGAAACTCTCCATCAGAAATGCCGAGCTCCTCCTGGAGGCACTCCGCACCATACCCGACCCTCGAATGGCCAGGGGTATGCGCCACAAGAAGCTCTCCATCCTTGCCATCGCGGTCTGTGCACTCGTCTGCGGTGCCCACGGCTTTGCTGCCATCGCTCAATGGGCTCAAGCCTGCTCTCAAGACATGCTCAAGCGACTCCTGTGCCGTCGCGACAAGAAAACCGGACGCTACTTACCCCCCAGTGAACCCACCATCCGCCGCTTTATCCAAACCGTTGACGCTGAAGCCGTCGATCTTGGCCTCATGGGTTGGCCTGAAGCTATCGGCCCTTCGGACTCCGCTATCGCAGTCGATGGAAAAACCCTCAAGGGAGCACGCTCCCCTAATGGCCGCCAAACCCATATCCTTACGGCTTTCCTCCATCAAGGAGCCACCGTCGTGGCTCAAAAGGCCGTTCCCGAGCATACCAACGAAATCACCGTCCTCAAATCTCTTTTGGACCCTCTGCCCATCGAAGGGCGGGTCGTCACCGCGGATGCGCTCCACACTCAACAGACCACCGCCCGCTATCTC
Organism: uncultured delta proteobacterium; assembly: GCA_963741425.1. Lineage (GTDB taxonomy): Bacteria > Desulfobacterota > Desulfomonilia > Desulfomonilales > Desulfomonilaceae > DATJPW01. The sequence continues at coordinate 75,057 of CAVUHP010000027.1, read as the reverse complement.
GTAGAGGAGAAAAAAGCAGACTACGTCTTCACGGTAAAAGACAACCAACCGACCCTCAAAAGCCACATTGAGGACCTCGACAACGAGTCTTTTTCCCCCTGCGGTGACTACGGTCAACAAGGACCACGGACGCATTGAACTACGCGAAATCCGGGTCAGCGACTGCCTCAATCAATACCTGGATTTCCCTTATGTAGGTCAGGTCTTCCGCATCCAGCGCCACACCTACCATGTCAAAAGCGGACGCGAAACACACGAAACAGTCCACGGCATCACCAGTCTTCTTCCGAACCTGGCTACACCCCAACGCCTCCTTGGACTGAATCGCAACCATTGGGGCATCGAGAACAAACTCCATTGGGTCCGAGACGTTACTTTTGACGAAGACCGCTCTCAAATACGTACCGGACAAGCCCCAAGGGTCATGGCTTCCCTTCACAACCTTGTCATCAACGTATTTCGTATTTGTGGCAGCAAAAATATCGCCAAGACCATCCGCAGCTTTGCCTTCAACACTCGTCGTGCCCTGAAACTCATCGGCCTGTGAGCCGCACAACACACTCGTTGTCGAAAAGCTCGGGCAGCAACCCCGATCTCTCGGTACAGCTATGCCTCAATTTCCCAACGCCCCCCCTTTTCCATCCCCTACACCCCATCTGAGACCCCCCACCTGTACGATCACGGCCACCCTCGCGATGCACTTTCTTCTACGACGCGGCTCCATAACATCTAACAGTAAAGACTTTGACGTAACCGTGACTGGCCGCTGTGCAGGCGTTAAGTTAAGCGCAGCAAGGGATACTGAGGTGCACTGTTGGCACCACGCCCAGTGGACCTGGACCCTCTTTCCGAAAACTCTTAAGGGGATCACCCGAAAATTCACTATTAGTATCGTTAGCAAGGTGATTTCAAGAACAGCCACTGATGAGAGCTGGCAATTCAAGACGTGACCCATCCCGCGGGCTAGCGTTGGAGGGAGTGCTGCCCTACTTGTTTCTGAGATCCTTGGGCTCAAACCACGCATTCAAGCGCTGTAGCTCTTGGCCCTTGTTGTCTTGCAGCACCTCGCCGCTATTTTCCAACTGGGCACCTCTGTGCGCCTTCTGCTTCGCCAAATTCGAACCAGAGTCAGCCGCTGCATTTAGTTGTCTATTGTCCAACCTTTGTTTGCCATTTACGTTCCCTCTTTCTCCACTCCCCTGTGGCTGATCGGCGAATTCGAAAGACCCGCCTTTATGTTGTTGCGGCCGCTCTCCGATTTTATCCGAGCGCGCGCCCGTGCGCTCCATAGGATTGCCCTGGCTCGACAAGCCACGAAGCTCCAGCCGTTCGCCGAGACTATCCAGACCATCGCCCGCTCGGGCCGGAGAACCTCTACGGGGATTAGACCGATTGCTATGGTCTTCGGTTTCCAACAGCCCGGGCCAAACACCGCCAGGCTGTGAGCGCCGGTGAAATCGGCGATGCGGCTCTCCGCAGGATGCCGCTGGCGCGCTGATGACCGTCATTCCCGACAACGGTACACTTGCCGAGACCGGGGTGCTCGTTATTGTCGGTGGCGACGTTATTGTCAGTGATGGCGTCGTTGGACTAAGAGTGGTCGAAGCGCCCGTCTTTGCTTGGCCCGAAGCCGGAGCTGCTGCCGCTGTTGGTGCGCTTATCACGGGCTGGCATGAGGGCGGAGCGCCCGGAACTGCCGACGCACTAGTCAGTGCTTGACCCGTTTGCCCGGCAGATTTGCTCGTGCCGGCTGAATTACCAAGATACGGGATCCCAAATAGCAGCGTGATAATTGCAATCGTCACCGCTTTCTTCATCTCTCGTTCCTTTTCCCTCTGACAAGCGTGCCGGGTCCATTAGCCGGTTAGACGCGGCAATAGGGGTGTGCTAAGATTGTTTTTGCGACGGGTATTTTATTTAAGGCATATTTCGTGCCATAACGCTGCAGTGCTGACGATCAGTCATGGATTTTCAACAGCGCCTGGGCTCCATTTACATCGTCAGAAGCCTCCCGTACTGCCTATTGAAATATTGAGCCATTATGATTCCTCCTGTCTTGATCACCTCCTATCTCGATTATTCACCTCCGGATAACCAACGGAGCCGGCATCAAAGGATTTAGCATTTCGGATGCGCCCAGCCTTGCTTTCGGGTCCCAAGTCGTCTCGGGTATGTCCTTTCACGGGGTCCTTCGACTCCGAGTGGATCTGACGCATTTTGTCACGTTTCAGCCGAGGCAATACGATACCTTGCTGATATACCTACGCAAAGTGGCATGTAAACGGAATGGACAATAAGCGTCTACGTTGATGACGATTCTTGTCACAAAGAAATGGAAATGTGGAGCCATGTCTTGAAATGAGAGATATGTTCAAAGACTTGATTGCAAACAAACAGCCGGCTCAGGGAAGTCTCGCGTGAATAGCGTTACGTCGGCAGGCCAAGGCTCGAAAAGCTCTTCCAAATGAATGACTCAAAAACCGGTAGGGATCGGTGTATTTACGAAGGACACGTGAAATATGGTTACACTCTTAAGGAGATCGGGGATCACCTGAAAATTCACTATATGTACCATTAGCAAAGTGATTTCAAGAACAGTCACGGGCTGAGAACATGCATTTCAAGATCTGACCCCATTCTGGTGGAACAGATCATCAGCTCAATCGGCCCACAAGTTTGTTTAGGGGAGGCAAGGTTTCGGGCCGTATCCCTCTGCTCATATGATGGTGCCCCGGCTCTCACCGGAGGACATATGTTCTCTGCCCAATTTGGGTTTGATTTTTTGGCTCAATTGCGAAACAATCTGTCTACTCATTTAGATGCAGTGGGAATATGGTCATTTCGCCATAGTAGAAAAGGGGGCTGCTGATGAGATCGATAACTCTTGCGGTATTATCTTCATCTGCGCTGCTTCTTAGTGTTTTGGGCTCCTTTTCCTACGGCGAGCCAGTGAAACAGCCGAGTATTTTTTTTTCGTTGCCTTATCCCTGCAGTAATGAACTAAGTGACAAAACACAGGCACTGGAATTCTGTCTGGCGGATTCGTTTCGAGCGGGTCTTAGTGTCGTTTTGGTGAGAAAGAAAAGCAATTGCAGCGCCAAGACCGCAAAGACATTCACTGATGAGTATATAGGTTATGAATTCAAAGCGACCCAGTTGGCAACGAGCGGAAGAATGTTTCGCCGAAGAGGACAAAAAGGGGTTCCCTATGCGGTTGTCGGGGTTGATGCTTCGGCGGTTCGTGTTGTCGAGCCAAAGACGGATAAATCGCCCTATCTAAAGACATTGAATTAAAAGCCCGTAAAATTGCTAGCTCAGCATATAAAGAAATAAGAGGAACTACCGAATCCGGGATGTTGCCGATGCCCCTCCGGATGTGTTCAGCGTTGGGAATACCGCTCTCTCATTATTCAAATGTCTGATGAATTTCTGAATCAAGATGGGCTTCCCGTATTGGTTCTCAAAGACAATGCTTTTCTATTGGAAGGGTCTTGCGCATTTAGGTCGCCCTTTTTTTTCTCTGTCAAGGAGAAGCTCCATGTCTCATATTGGGCAACAGTTGCGTGTTGCGGCTGCGGGGACTTGAATTTCTTTGTCTATGATTTGTCAGGTGAATCACCGAAACTGGTCTATGACAATAGTCACTTTTCTGATTGATATTTGAGCAAAAATGTGGGGTCGGGTTTGAAATGACAGATATTTGGATTACTCTTCAAACTTGGTTTCGGACAAACAGCGGCTGAGGGAAGCTCGCGAAAAGTTACTGCAGGCCAATCAAAGCTACTTCAACTAATGCTCAATAGGCTGGTGGAATCGGCGCATTCACTAAGGACACGTGAAATATGGTTACACTCTCAAGGAGATCGGGGATCACCTGAAAATTTACTACAGTAACGTCAGAAAGGTGATTTCAAGAACAGGCAAGGACTGAGAACTTGCATTTCGAAGACCTTGACCCCATTCTGCCATCGGAATACGCTGAGAAATCATTGTCTTCTCTGATCCGGGCGGGCCGATCAAGAGCAAAATATAAGCGCCCGGTTTCAGACTCCGCATAAATTCTGTGAAGCGGAACAAGATACCGCTCCCCCAGTTTAGTAGGTTGTGGATGCACTCGCCGACTATTTTGCTTGAAAAAGCTTCATTCTTTGGATTAGTGTCAATAAAAATGGGTAGCGAATATGGAAGAGCAGGCGAGTCGGTTCATTGTGTTCCTTCGCTGGATAGTGTTCCTACCCATTGGTTTTGTGCTTGGAACCGTCGCGAGCGCTATTCTCCTGAGAGCAGTTCTCTTCTGTGCAATCCTATTTGGGTCTCATCTTAGTGAGATCGCGGCGAGCTTCTGGTGGCGGGCCTTCTGGCTGCCCCTTACAAACGGCGTTTACGGTGTGGCCTGGGTTCATGTTTCGACCTCTCTGGCGCCTACACACAAAATAGGTGCAGCATACCGTTGCCGCCGTGTTGTGTTCAGCACTGCCCATATGGTCGATTATCAGTTCCCTGATTGGTGGCCGATACAGCTATGATTTGTATTGGGACGGCTGTGTAATCGCCGGAGCGTGCGGAATGGCAGTTTATATTGCGAAAAAGGGTCCTCCCTCATTAATGGCATGAGATTCGAGCCGACAACTGAATTCCCGCCCCCCCCACACTGTCATCGAAATTCACCTAATGCTAAATATTTGTAAAGATGGCGATTTGCTGCCAATCACACCGTGCATCAACTCAGGACATATCGCCAGCACGTTGTGGCCTCCGGCGGCTGCCACCTCCACTGCTCGCTTCCTGGATTCCTAGCCGTTTATTTCGCTGAAATTGACCCGATACCCGTTCGGGATTCTCAAAAGTATCGCGAAAAGGAAGAGGATTTGGTGGCGACGGGCATCTTGGGTGGGACCGGCATCTTGCCGGTCATCCTCGGGCGACTCGCCAGTCGCCCCTACAGCCAGTCCTACCATTCTGCGTTACCCTCCGATCCTTATCCTTTACGGGTACAAAACCTTGAACTGCTATAAACGTGAGGACTGCTTCGGGGACTTCAGGAGCCGCAGGTTCCACGGGATACCCGGCTCTCAGTCCTCAGGTTTCTCAGAGTCAATTATCTTGACCCCGGTCAGTGTAATTTGTACGCTTGCCGCGGCAGAAGATTTGTTAAGCTTTTGGCAGCCCTCTTATTCCGGGAGGCACAGCAGGTGGCGCCATGAAGGTCCAGAAAAAGATCGGGAGGCAGTCTCCGAGTGGGATTGACACATTGCGCAAGGAGCTTCGGGAGGCTAAGAAAAGAGAAACGGAACTCCTGGAGGCAATGCAGAATCTCGAAATCGCATTTCAGACGCAAGCCCGTGACTTGGAATACCGAATCAAGGAGTTACACTGCCTGTTCAGCATCTCCAGACTCGCTCAAAGGTTCGACCTCTCTTTGGAGCAAATTCTTCAAGACGCTGTGGACCTGATTCCTCCGGCATGCCGGCATCCTGAAAAAACTAGAGCCAGACTCATTCTGGAAAACCGGGAGGTTACCTCCAAGGACTTCCGAGAAAGCTCTTGGAAGCAGCTCGCGGAAGTGCAAGCTCGTGGCAAGAGGATTGGAAGGTTGGAGGTACATTATCTGCAAAAGACCGATGACGTGCAGTCGAGCCCTTTTCTTGCCGAAGAACGCGATCTTCTCGTTGCTGCCGCGGAAATGATTTCCCTAATATTGGACCGAAGACAATCGGAGGTGTCCACCCGAGAAAGCGACGAACGGTTTCGCACCATTTTCGAGGATGCGAGTGACTCCATCTACATCAAGGGTCCGGACCAAAGATACGTGAAAATAAATCCCGCCATGGAACAACTTCTGGGAGTCCCGGCTTCCGAGGTCATAGGTCGCACGGAATCGGAAGTCTTCGGCGAAGCGACGGGGCGGCAGATTCAGTTGTTCGATCGGCGAGTACTAGCAGGAGAATTCGTCGAATACATTCAGACGAGGCCGGTGAAAGGGGTCCCGCTGACTTTTCACGACAAGCGAGTTCCTCTCAGGGATGATTCAGGTCGCGTATCCGGAATCTTTGGTATTGCTCGCAATATCACAGAACTGACTAAGACCCCTTTGCAGCCTCCTGTACAGATCTCCCCGGAGAGGTATCGCTCCAAGGCCATGCGGGAATGCCTTGAGCTGGCCAGAATTGCGGCCGCGACGAATTCGATCATACTCTTACTGGGAGAAACCGGTAGCGGAAAGGATTACATTGCCCGATGGATTCACGATCAGTCGAGACGAGCAGCAGGTCCTTATTTTGCTCTTAACTGCGCAGCCTTGCCTCATGAACTTGCCGAGTCGGAACTGTTCGGTCACGAGGCAGGAGCATTTACCGGCGCACGAGCCCGCAAGAAAGGGCTGCTGGAATTGGCAGAGGGCGGGACGTTGCTCCTGAATGAAATTGGCGAGCTTCCTTTGTCATTACAGTCGAAGCTTCTCACTTTCCTCGACACCAGATCGTTTCTACGGGTTGGTGGGGACAAGGGGGTCAAAGTCGATGCCAGGCTCATCGCTGCAACGCATCGGGACCTTGGGCAGGAGATTGCCCAGGGGCGTTTTCTTGAACCTCTTTTCTATCGGTTGAACGTCTTTCCCATACAGGTTCCGCCACTACGAGACAGACTTGAGGATATTCCAGCCCTCATTCGTGAGATCCTCGACAAATTGGCCGCTGAAATGCAAATCGACGAGATTCCTGAGTTCAATTCAGACCAGATCGACGCCTTGAGCGGATATGATTGGCCGGGAAATGTCAGAGAACTTCGCAATGTGCTTGAACGGGCACTGATGGTAGCGGGTGAAGAATCGCTCAGACTCCTTATTCCCGGACCCGCGCAGACCGACAATGAATGGAAGTTCACCTCCTTTTTCCCATCCGGCCGAAGCCTTCAAGATGCCAGAGAAGATTTCATGCAAGCACTGTGTCACGAAGCCATACGACGGTGCAAGGGGAACAGGACTGCTGCTGCAAAGCTTCTCGGCATATCGCGGAATGCTCTATACCGTCACATGTCGGGCGGCGCTCACAAAAATCATCATGCCCCTGAGTAGGTAGGACGCGGCCTACGGCTGCAACCAAAACAGGGCGCCAGGATTTTTCTCCAGAGGATCAGTAGGGGCGCTGAGAAGGCCACCGGGAACCCGCTTTTTATGTAAAAAGCCGGTTCCCGGCCTCTCCGGTAAAAACTCTAGTATTGCTAGCGGTATATCAAGGCTGTGTATATATTATGAGACGGTAGAGCGGCTCGTGGCCGCCAGGATTCGCAGATTGGTCGAGATCATTAGAACCTTTTTGATTCCTAAAAGTAGTAGGTTAGAGAGATCCCTCAACCATTTCTTTTCTGGAAAACAAGAGATCAAATGTTATTAATAAGAAGGGGTTCGAATCCATCCTTTTGATAACCCCGTACCGCTTTCGGTACGATTTCCCGCTATCGCGCCGTTTTCGTGACAGACCTATTTTCCTAACTTGCTGAAATCACACAACAGCCCTCAAATCTGTTCCGTTATTGGAACACTGTGTTACCTCTGCCGCTACCTTGGCCCATCCAAAGAATACGGTTAAGAAAAGGTAACATCTCAATCTATCAGGATTTATTTCTTATCAGTCCCAGAATATACACAACGGTATGAAAGTTGCTTATTCAGTTTGACAGCAGTTGCGGGCCACGACTCCGGAAGATATTTCTGAAGATCAAGGCCTTTCCCAAGGCGCCGGTCGCCAGAGACCCGCATGAGGCAAAAAAAAGAAATCCGGGTGTTTGCATGATTCGATATGGGGGCACATCAAGTGCGGAGCCGAGCATGACTACGGAATGGAAGGTAAAGGAAGATGTTGAATGAAAATCTCATGAGTGATGTTCGGTCGAAAAGTTCGAATGCCGTTAATCAGAGGTTGCCGGGAGGCGCTGATATCAATGCTGCAGACGAGTGGGGAATGACGCCTCTCATGCAAGCCTCTGTCCGCAACCGACTGAAAACGGCGGCCCACTTGCTGGAGAATGGAGCTGATACGGAGGATGTTGAGAATTCCGTCGGGTGCAATGCTCTTACGTTTGCTTGTCTTTCGGGGAGTTTTGAAGTCGTAAGAATGCTCCTCGATCACGGTGGGAACGTCAACGCGGGGGATAGATTCAGGCGGACCGCATTGATGGCTGCCGCAGCAAGCGGGAATATTGGAGCTGTCCTGCTCCTTCTGACAAACGGAGCCGATGCGCAGCTTGAGAGCAAATTTGGGACAACCGCTGCAGATCTGGCGGCAATCGAAGGACACACTGAAATAGTGGCGCTGCTGCAGCCCTCCGGCGCAAGCGCTCGGATTTGGGGCGAACGGCGTCGTCAAGTGAAGGACGCTTGAGGGATTTACGAGGATTATTTGGTGGTCGCATCCATCGTCAAGATGGTCTCGAATGAAAGGAGATTGGTTGTGGCTACCAAACAGAACTTCGAAGGACTGATCAAGGCCGCATGGGATGTGATCGAGAGTGATTTCGACCAAACCGCATTCCTGGAATGGAGAAAAACAGCCGTTGAGTATCTGACCGAGATGTTGGGACCCGAGCACTATTATACGAAACACTTCGGCCACAAGGTTTTGCAAGCAGAGGCAATGGGTGTTCTTTCTGGAACCGGCATACTAAGCGCTGCTAAAGAGCAAACAACCAATGGCGATATCCGACTGCACTGTGCTCTCAGCATGTGAATACTCGCCAACACCGGAAGGAATCAGACGATGTTGAAACTTGTTCCTTGGAGATGGGGTGACAGGGAAATGTTCCCTTCACTAGGAGCATTTCGCGGAAAACTAGATTACCTTTTAAAGAAATTCCCGGTTAAAGAAGTAAGCAGCTGGCCGGAAAGGCCCGAGTTCTCTCCAGCCATAGATATCTCTGAAACCGAGAAAGAGATCATCGTGAAGGTGGAGCTTCCCGGCATTGATCCGAAGGACGTGGAAATAAGTCTGTCCGGGGCGACTCTAAAGATCAGTGGGGAAAAGAGAGATGAAATGAAAGAAATGGGCCAGCATTTCCTCAAGGTAGGGAGGTCGTTCGGGAGATTCGCTATCTCGCTTCCTCTTCCATGCCGCGTTCAGGAAAAGGAAATCAAGGCCGAATACAAAGATGGCATGCTTTCAGTTAAGATTCCTAAAACAGAGTGGAAAGAAATCGGTCAAGAGCGGCTTCAAGTCCCCGGAAGCGACAAAATGACGAGCCAGGGCGCGCCTGTCGTGCGTGCCGAGAGCTTTTCATCTCACGGCGCTGAGTCCCGCACAATGAGTTGCCGATGATATCGCGTTCCGCAATCCCTTGCCCGGTCGCATAAATATGTGACATGAGAAGCTCTCGCACGGTAGCCCCGGCACAACTCGAGGGGCCGACAATGTGAGGGGTCAATTTCACAGACAGGAGCGCTGATACTGGAATTTACCAGAACAGTTCTCACGTAAAAGGAAAGGCTTGTCGCCACTGGGAGGAAGGAAATGCGTGGGAGAAGTTCGTTTAAGGATCCCCTTCGGAGCTTGGGGAGTCGCAATAGCACAAAGGATTTCGAAGTCGAGACGCTGCATCGAAAGCCGGTTTCCAACTCTGTCGGGCTGGAAGAAGGGCTCATGCTGATAATGAGTAAGCTGATCGAAATGACCAGATTGCTTGGACAGTGTTTCTCGGATTCTTCCGGCGCAGATCCGGAAAAGTGCTCCAGACTGGCTGAAGAGGTGCGCGAGCAGAGCCGGATTTTGACAAAGGCGCTTGTGTCCATGCGAGTCGGCGAGAGAGTGATGGACAGTCTCATGCGTTTTCCAGTCCGCCTTGAAAGGGTCGGGCATATGCTGGAGAACTTCTTGGAATGCTACCGAACAAAGAGGCGCACTGAGATCACATTCACCGACAAGGCCCGTAAAGAACAAGAACAGCTGTTTGTGGTTCTCCTCGATATTCTGACGAACTTTCAGGGACGCTCTTCAGGATCCAAGCAGAGAAGCCTTTCTGGCAGTCGTGTACCAGGGCAAAAGGCTCCAACAGATGGTCCAACAATTCACCGGCGCCCATTGGAAACGCGTGAAGTCGGGCGCATGCCTGGCAGAGGCATCGAGTATGTGGTGCGAGATTCTTGATTCAGCGAAATGGGCCAACGAGTATCTTATGGAAGGAGCATCGACGCTCCTGGAAATGGGGGAAATGCCGCATCAAGCATCGGTCAGTGCGTCCGAGCGGGTCGGTGCGTGAGTGTCAATCCTTGAGATCTGCGCCCATTCCCTACACGCGGTTGACCGCAGATAAAGAGTACGGCGGAATCCTTTTCGGAAGCAGTTCAGACAAAGGAAATCCATCTCCTTTCGCCGCATCGGATCAACCAAGAGAAAAGAATGGTTAGAACAGCAAACTCCTACCGTCCTAACATGTAAAGAGGTGTTGTAATGAAACATTATCGATTTGTCACTATGACGCATCATCACGTTTCTGCTGAGACTCTCGAGGGGCTATTGAGGCTTTCAGGAACATGGAGAAAAAAGGACTCCCTTCGGCAGTCCACACGGTCAGCCGAATCGAGGTCGAGGAAGAGAAAGGACACTACACATCGGTGGACCACCGCACTCCGAGCACGAGAGATGTAACCTGCCCCCAAGAACTGCATTGCAAACGTGCCCGAGCAACTTCATCTGCTGCCTGTTTCTTATGTTTTCCGGGCAGGGTCTCTAATCCCAAAAGGAAGGGCAAAGCCGTCTCACATAGTGCTTAATAACAGGCAGGTGAGGGCCTAACGGCTGATCATCCAAGCTCGAAGCTGGTGACGCCGAACCATTTTTCAAGCGGGAAACGGGGTTCCGGTCTGTTATACATTCTTGTGGTCCGGAACACTTCCTTCATGCCATAGCTTTCAGCAATGGCAACCGCATCAGGATTTCTTGCGGGTGTGTCCAGATAAATTTGCATGCCCATTTGCACACCTGATGTGAGAGCTTGAAACAACATCCTTGCAAATTCCGCGCTGTCGGCAAAAAGCGGGCCGATTTTGTATCCCACTCGGCATTCTCTTATGACCCCATATGCCGAAAGTCGGCGGTCTTTGACAATCCCCAAAGCCGTTGTGCCCGGCCGGCTTATCCAACATTTTAAAAAGGATTCTCTCGAATATCCGAAGACCTCACGATCATATCCCGTCACCATTGCGAACGGTATTTCGGAAAGCTCAACGACCTCAGGAGCCACGGCCGACTGCTCATTCTTGATCCATTCAAAACGGTAGTTGGTATAAGCAGGTTTGAACTGGGGGACCTTATGGGAAACCAAATCCGGACTGACACTGTCCAGCCCTATGCAACGGTTTCCCAAATATCGCATGCCCACGTTGACCAGCTGCATTCCATAGGTTCTGTGGCGGACTTCCGGCCTCACGATATAGAACCCCATGAATCCATACGAATCCTCGTATGCAACCGCGGAAACCATTGCCACAGGCTCATCATCCAATAATCCAATCAAAAAGCCATTCGGATCCGCGGCATAGAAACAATCCGCGTCATGGATTCCGGGATTCCAACCTTCTGCTGCGGCCCAATCCACGGCCATGTCGATTTCGCTTCTCTTCATCCGGCGTATGGTTAAAGCGTCCGAGTTCATATCTATACGAAGCTCCTTGTTTGATTTGTAGGGCAATGACATTTCGCAGACCCGCCCGAGAATCACAGGGACGCCGGTCGCTACCAATCAGTCTGATACACGGCCAGCCATATAAGAGTTTTTGCCGGAAGGGGTGCGGGGGAATCCGGCTTTTTGCAAAAAGCGGGTTCCCCCGCATTCTTTCCTGGTCTTCCGCCTCTGGTGGGTTCCCGCATTGTCCTTCCTACCTATGCGCTTGCGGCTGCCGTCCCACAGCACGAATTAAAAATGTTGTCGCCGGGATTCCAGACCTTCCGCCAGGACCGCGGCTATGTGCTTGACCTGGACGGTGCTACCCTGTCTTTTGAGCGCATCGGCGATATTCATCAGGCAACCGTGGTCGCATCCTGTGACCGTATCAGCGCCGGTGCCCATGATATTTTGCGCCTTTTCGTCCGCGAGTGCCACGGAAATCTCCGGCATCTTTGCCATGAAAATGCCTCCAAAACCGCAACAGCGGTCCGCGTGAGGGAGTTCGATGAATTCGGCTCCTTTCAGCGAATGCAAGAGCAGGAGAGGCTCTTCTCTGACGCCAAGCTCTCGAGAGAGTTGACAGGAAGCGTGGTATGTTATCCTGCCCTTTCCGGCCAGGTTGATTTCATGGACTTTCAAGAAATGAACGAGGAATTGGCTCAGCTCATAGGTGCGGCCAGCTATTGCCTCCGCCTTTTGTCGCATCCGACTATCATCTTTAAACAGCTCCGGATAGTGATTTTTCACCATAGAAGCGCAGGAGCCGGATGGGATCACAATGGGGCCATCCGTCTTTTCGAAAACGGAAATAAAATGTTTCGCCGCTATCCTGGATTCATGAATGTACCCGCCGCTATGGGCAGGCTTGCCGCAACAGGTTTGTCCGGCCGGAAATCTTACATCCACTCCCAAATGTCGGAGCAGCCGGATCGTCGCTTCACCTGTTTCCGGAAACATCGTGTCGATAAGGCATGTACCAAAAAGTTGAATCACCATTGAGACACCTCAGTTAGGAGGCAGAACTCCTCAAGAAATGAACAGCCATTGTTTGCACTGCTGAATAGTCCGGTTTCAAAGCGAAAAAGAATGAAAAAAGATTCGAAACTCCGCCGGTCTACAGCAGTTGCCAAAAGTTTTTTCCGATTGCATGTCGCCAGATTCCGTCATTCCGGCGGAAGCCGGAATCCGGGAAGGACTGGTTCCAGGCTTTACTTAGGACAATGTATGGACCTCGGCTTTCGCCGGAGTGACGAGTAGCAGCCCACCATCACTTTTGGCAAACACTAAAAATCCTAAATTATTTCCCCTCGCCAACATTCAAGCTCAGCGAACAGCAAAAAGTGCAGCTTTTTGGCTGTCCGCTGGGGCGCAGGGTAGGGCGACCAAGGCAAGGTACCCTAAGCGAACCATCAGAGCCCAACGAATGGATCGATTTTCGTCCACGTGGGAGCGAACTTCACGTCGACACCATCTTGGTGCCCACGATCCAGGAGGAACGCCATGGATTTCGAGAAATTGTCGAACAGAAATGGTATCGGCACCAATGGCTGGTCAAGGGGCAGCGTGAAATCGTCCCAGTGAATCGGGATGATACGACGCGCTCCAACAGTCTTCACAATCTCACGCCAGTAAGCATGCTGAAAAGCGTCATCCTGTCTTCCAAGCCCACCTACCGCGAGGAAGACAACATCGGCCCGCCGACCGCACAAAGCTGCCTCGACAAAACCAGCACTGCTTTGTACCAGCAGCGCTTTTTCATCGTGCTTGATTAGCACTGAAAAGATTCCACCCTCTTGATAATGTTTTGCTCGAACCGGCGGCACCAGCGGCTCACGAACTTCTCCACCGGTGAAGACTGTAGGTGCATGCCGCGAGCTAATCAATGTGACCTGAAAACGAGCAAAACTTACACTTTCGCCATCCCTTACCGTGCGGATATGGTCCTCCGTGAGTCCCCAACCGCGGGCGATATTCGCTGTCGATTCAGAGCCGACCACTAGCGCACCAGTACGCATTGCCACTTCAGGGGAATCCATTGCGTGGTCATAATGGGAGTGAGTGACGATCACCGCAGCGAGGTGCTTGATGCCAGAGCCCTCCAAGGATTTGGCAATCAGTGCTCGGTCGGGCGCGACTTTGCCGATGAACACTTTCCTCCTGTCCGGCCGCGTGAAAAATCCATCAGTCAGGATAGCAATTTCGCTGTCGTGAAACAGTAGCGTTGATACACCGAGAAAAGTTACTTGCAGCCCAGTGGACTCACGGTCAGAGGGTGGCAGTATGAGATCTGCGTACGGCGCTAGGCTTGGACGACTGTTAAATCGATAACCCAGCCATGCAGCCCCAAACAAGATCACAGCTCCTAGGGTAATAAGCGCGAAATATAAGAAGCTCATGCAATGCTCCCGCCGCAATTTGTATGACAGGGTAAAAGTTCGGAGCTGCCGCTTTCAGTCCCCATTATTCTAACTATTCTTGCGAGGTGGGCGCTACGATTCGAGCCCTGAATCGGTCATTGCTAACCGCGTCAACCTCCTGATCATCCGGTTCCAATCAGCAAATGATTACATCCAGTCGACCCGGGCCGTGAACGCCTACAGACAGGGTCAGCTCAATGTCACCGGTCCGACTGGGCCCCGTGATGAACGTGATATTGGTCGGCAAAGGTCCGCGCATCCCGGCAAAGAATTCGTCCAAATCCGCAAAGATTCTCTCTCGCAAAACAATGGCCACGTGATGCCACGGCAAAAGCCCTGCTTGCAGAGCTTTTCCGCTCGAGCTGAGACACACGATGGTTCCAGTCTCGGCTATGGCGGCCTCAACCTCCTCAACAGTCGCCGCCGCTTCGAAGTAATCGCCCGCGCGGGTTTCCGGACAAATCTCCAGGGCCTTTTCCGTCTCGGTAACTCCCGGGCAATACACCGGACCGGCTCCGCCGATCAATTCCGACACTGTTTGTCGAAGGTTATCAGCATCCGTGACTATCTTCGCCCCGGCTCCGGCTCTGATGGCCTTGGAGCAGAAAAGCGCTATCAAATCGTCATTAATCACGATATCCTCCGTCGAAAGCTCTTGTTTGCCGGTGGAGCGATTCCGCTGAACCTGCCGTCGGCTACGGCTCCCTGCAAAAGAGGCCACGCGAACCGCAGGGCGACTTGCCCTAGATTGAAAACAGCAGGGACTCTGGCGGCCAGTGCGAATGCGGACATGGCCGCACGTTCAGCAGCAGGCGTGAAACCATCACTGACCCGCTTCTCCCGCAGTGTAGCCAGCAGTTTCGGAAGAGGAACCTTCACGGGGCAGACTTCTGCACATGCTCCGCAGAGGGTTGTCGCATCAAGCAGAGAATGAGTTTTATCCATCCCATACAGCAGAGTCGTCAAGACTATCCCCATGGGACCGGGATAGGTTGAACCATAGGCATGACCACCGACCACTCTATAGACGGGACAGATATTGAGGCATGCGCTGCAACGTATACATTTCAGGATTTCACGACATTCACCGGCCAGGATCTCAGATCGCCCGTTGTCCACAAGCACAATGTGCAGCTCTTTGGCCCCGGTCAGCTCTACGGGCTTTCGAGTCCCGGTTATCACCGACATATAGCTCGTTAAAATCTGACCACTGGCAGAGCGCGGCAGGAGCCGGATGAATGTCGGCAGGTCCGCTAATGACGGAATCATTTTTTCGATGGAAAGCACAGCCACATGCAACGGCGGCAAGGTGGTAACCATTCTGCCGTTTCCTTCATTGGTAAATAGGACGAGGCTGCCTGAATCGGAGAGGGCAAAATTCGCTCCGGAGATTCCGGCATCAGCTGTAAAGAATTCTGTACGGAGCTTTTTTCGGGCCACCCCTATAAGATCCTGGACATTTTCCGTATAGGAAATTCCTAGTTTCTCTTCGAATAGTCGGCCTATCTGTTGTCTGTCTTTGTGGAGGGCAGGTGCAATAATGTGTGAAGGAGATTCCCCGGCCAGTTGGATGATGTACTCACCGAGATCCGTTTCCACGACGTTCATGCCACGGCTCAGCAAATATTCATTCAGCCCGATCTCCTCTGTGACCATTGATTTGGATTTGACGATCCTTTTCGCTCCGCGATCATTGAGGATATGGAAAACAATGTCTTTAGCCGACTGCGCATCCCCGGCGCGATAAACTCTTGCACCGGCCTTTGTGGCATTTGCAGAAAACGCATCCAGGTAAGCCGGGAGATCATCCAAAACACGCATGCGGATCTCCGAGGCTTTTTCTCTCCAGACTTCGATGGGCGTGTCGGAAACACCTATTGCCCGGCCCATCATGAAAAGGTCCATGGCCTTGCGGAGCGCTTGTCGCAGAGCTTTATCCCGCAGGGCTGCAACGGCATTCTCGCGAAAATTGACAGTTGTATGGGTGTGGCTCACAAATCCTCCAAATTCCGCAAAAATCGACTGTCCTAACGCTAGTGTAGCGATACTATGTTAAAACCATTTCAATCAGGTGGGGGCCGGCTTCGCGAAGCCCTGCAGCGAGTTCCTTGGCCAGCTTCTCCGCAGTATCAACGGACACTGCAGGAACTCCCATGCCCTGACCGATCTTCACCCAGTCGATAGACGGATTCTTCAAATCTGTTAGACCCAGTGCTTTTTGCCCAAGTGGAGCGTTCCCGGCACGCATAAGCTCCAGCTTCAGGATATCGTAGCTTCGGTTTGAGCAGATAAGCGTCGTTATATCCAGGCCTTCGCGTGCCTGAGTCCATAATGCTTGTAGCAGTGTACATAGCGCTCCCATCAGCTTGAAAACTGATTACTTGACGATCCGGGCATGCCAGTGCTGCCCCCACTGCGCACGGCATTCCCATACCGAGAGAACCGCCCGTCAAGGTCAACAGGCTGTGTGGCGCTGCCTTTGCAGCGAGCGAATAGTACGCCATCCCGGAGGTAACCGACTCATCAACGACTATTGCGTTTTCGGGCTGCGAGGCCGCCAAAACCATGGCCACCTTTTCTCTGTTGAGCGCACCAGTCGGAAGCTCGGGGCGCAAAGATGTTGCTGTCAGGGTCGGGTCATGTATAGTGCTGCTGTCCTCACCCACTGCATCGGCCAGATGTTCCAGGGCATCCCAGACCTTCTCTCCCGGATGGGCAATGGAGCACGTTTGCTGCTTTTCAGTCAACAGTCGACTGATCATGCCTTTGTACCCAAAGAACGCTACGGGCTCATTCGTTCCGGCAAGTACAACTGCTTGATATTTAGACAATAAAGCTACAGCGTGTTCGGGAAAATACGGGAACCGGTCAACAGCCGGGATGCCCGCGCCCCTTTCTATGTGTGAGGGAAAAGTTTCCGAAACGAGATCACACCCTGTTGCGGCTCTGATACGGGCGGCCGCGTGCATTCCTCGCCGCAACAATGCCCCGCCGCCAAGAAGGATCAACGATTTCGCATTTGTACGAAGGAGCCTCGCTGCAGCTTCTATCGCTGCCTCATCAAGAGGGTCAAACGAAAATGCGGGAGTTCTTATCGTCTCGTCGGTGCATTCAGACCATTGCAAATCATGAGGCAGTATTATCTGCGCAATCTGTCCCCGCATGGCTGCGGCAATAGCTTCTGCAGTATCCCTCGACAGGTCCGCGGCGGATTCGCAGGTGCGCTGCCATCCGGAAACTGTTCCAGCAAGGGCTTCAATATCCATCTTTAGAGGAGGATCTGCAGAGCGATGCCAGGAAGCGTGTTCGCCTGTCAGATTCAAGATGGGGGTGTGGGCTCGCCTGGCGTTGTGAAGGTTCGAAATACCGTTGGCCAGTCCGGGTCCCAGATGCAAAATAGTCATGGCCGGTCTGCCAAGCATCCGGCCATATCCGTCGGCAGCGCCGGTACAGACTCCTTCGTGCAGCCCCAGCACAGCTCGAATCCCCGGTATCGTATCCAATGCCGCCACCAGAGGTATTTCGGTAGTGCCAATATTGGCAAAGCAGATTTCAATTCCCGCGGTCAGCGCTGTCTTTATGACCAATTCCGCTCCGTTCATGCTTCTTGCACTCCTTTGTCTTCAGCTGTCCTCAAAGACCAGCAATGTTCCTGGCGATTAAACAATAGTTTTGCTCTATTCTTATGAAATGAATGGTTCATTCATAATCCATCGTAAAAAAACCACAGCACAAATCTCATGCCTCGGCTCAGCAAGAACGGTGTAGATGGGGCGGAATGAAAGCGTGGACCAATGCATCCACGACTGTTTCTTCAGCCATTTTTTCGCTGACCACGGTTTGATACATTGCCCGGTGCCTGTGTACGGCAAACCAGGCAATAGTGTCCAATATAAATCTGGCTGACGCGGATACATTCGGAATTTTTCTAATAAGTCCCTGGTGTATCCGCTTGCCGAGATAGACTTCAAGCGCCTTATGCAAATCCTTTATGATACTGACGTAAAAATCGGCAAGTTCCGGCCAATCAAGTGACGACTGCAACAGTATTGTTATTCCATGCCGATACGTTGCCATGGCCGAAAATAGATTGCGGATAATCTTTTCGAACTCCTCATGCACGTCCGTCACTTCTTCTTTACGAACAGCATTGTCAATGAGAGCCGTATATTTCGAGGATACAAAGGCATCTTTCCCTGAAGCGATCCCAAAATCCCATGAAGCAGACCCTATAGGAACCGATACTGCATCAAGGTCCTGGTCCTTAGAAAAAATACATCTCAAAAGAAAATTGAATAACGACTCCTTACTTGCGAAATAGAGGTATAATGTTCCTGGTGCGATGCCGGCTTCTCGCGCGATATGGGACATCTGCGCCTGTCTGTAACCTCTGGCGGAAAAAACCCTAATGGCGCTTTCAATAATTTTGTCAAGCTGTTTCTTTTTCCTGGTGTCGTCTGTCATATCCTATCCCGTATTCTGGATTACTAAAAGTAACACAATCCAACCTTTTTTGACCGCTTACTCTATGAATGACTGATTCAGTCATTACATTACGTCAGCGTCTCGCCCTTGTCAAGTCTTTTGGAATCAGGAGATAACCCCTCGGTTACAGGCGCCCAAAGAATGTCATTGCGAGCGAAGCGAAGCAATCTCGCGGCTTTGGGAGATTGCTTCGGAAACTGTCTCAGAATTCTTCGTGAACCCTAAGTCGTGCCACGACGTCAACGCAGAGACGGAACTCACCGGATGTCGTATGCTGTTGCAATTGGCGGTAGATAGCAAACAGCCACTGTAGGGCGCGCCGCTTGCTGCGCCCTTTCTGGGCAGGGCAAGCCCAGCCCCTACGGCGGCATCGTGCCACGATTTGGGCAGATAAGATAATTCTGAGACAGTTTCTTCGTCGTTTCACTCCTCGCAATGACACGTTGGGACCTGTCACTGCGAGCGCACAACCTTAGACCGTCCGCCAGCAGGCTCCGTGAAGTGTCATTGCGAGCGTAGCGAAGCAATCTCTACTCCCGGACAATGGTAGGAACGAATCCGGGATTGCTTTCCCGCGGAACGCGGGATTTCACCCCTCGCAATGACAAATTTACGCCCCTGTTAACTGGGGGTCACATCAGGAGTTTCCTCCGGAAATGTAAGCTACCGAAAGTTTGTTTGAATGCGGGTCGACAGAAAAGTTGAAACAGCTAGCCCAAAGCTGACTTATGATGAGCAGCCGTATTGAAAGACACAACTATCCGATACAGGACGACCAAATTAGTGTGGAGCGCCAGGTAACACAGGGCCACAAACTGAATGAAAGGGGAAATGGGGCTCAAAATGCTAGTGACAGCCACCACCGCAGTTCTTGTGCCTTTGCTAGCCAAGGTCGGACTACCAAGGTGGATTCCGAGGTTTCCCGCCCGCGCGCTGGAATAGCTAATAAGACCGCTGCCAACGAGGGCCAGCACTCCGACCGGTATGAGCAGCCATACCGGCAATCCCATTCGTCCATTGTAAATGATCAGGCCAAATACCAAGAAACCGTCAGTGTAACGATCCAAGACTGAATCGAGGAAAGCGCCCACTGTGGTCTCCCTGGACGTAAGTCGAGCAAATTGCCCGTCCACTCCGTCAAGAACCTGAGCCACCGCTGCCATTATGCCGGCAACGAAACCCAAACCCATGGCCAGGACAAAACCCGCGGAAGTCCCTATCAAAGTTGCCAAGACGGTGATCATCCAAGGCCTTAGCCATTTGAACCGAACAAGCAGAGGCGTGAGCCGCGCTGAAAGATTGATCTTGATCCATTTGAGAATGAAGCGATCCGTCGGTTTGGTCCGCCATGAAGTTCTTGGATGATTGTCCGGCGTTGTCATGGAAACTCTCCCGAAATTCCGTACCCTGTGGAGTCACCGTTCTTGGCAAAGGTCATGCTACTAAACGTAAGAAGAAACATTCAATGAATACCGCCTGAAAGCGCCCTCGGCAACGACTTTGAGCGAGAACCGGCGGGAAATCGCCCATGGAAACGTCTTTCTTCATGCAAGCACGTGTGGTAACCTGAAATAGTCATAATGTCCCAAAGGCGTCGATGCTGCAACTTGCTCTTGATATAGGTGAAGGAGGGGTTTTTACGGCCCCTTCGACTTGAAGCACCCGTCGGAGCTGGTCTCCGACGAAGAGGCGCAGTGACCCTATATTTCCCGATGAGGTAGATTAGCTGTGCGTGATTCTGATCCGCTGATGTTGACCGTTCCGGCAACAGAGCGGGCATCAAGTCGTATACGCTCGATAATTGAAGGGTCTACCGTGCCGGAAGACCCCATTCATTCATCGAATACCCTGGAGTGGCTTCTCAGGCTCGAGCCGCATGCGGACGGAGCTCTACGTATTGCGGCTTCTGGTCATGATATTGAGCGAGCAGTAAGCAGTAGGCGCATCAACAAAGCAGATTTTAAGAGTTTTGACGAATTCAAGGCCGCACACGCCATGAACAGCGCCCGGATTCTCGCTGAAATTCTTGAGGAATGTAGCGTTGAAAAGTCCGTGATAGAAGAGGTGTTTCGGCTCGTATGCCTGCATGAAACAGGAGGCGACGGAAGATCCGATCTTCTCAAGGAAGCTGACAGCCTATCTTTTTTTGAGGTCAATCTTCCTTACTATTTTGCTCGCAATAGGGCGGACACGACTTTTGAGCGTGGAGTCTGGGGCTACAAACGGTTAACGCGGACATCGCGCGAAACGGTGAAGAAATTCACGTATGAGGATGAGCGTCTGGATACCCTAATTCAGCAAATAGCCACAGCCGTGGACGAGGGGGCTGAGCAAACGAGCCCCAGGCCTTGAAGGCGGGCCTGTAAGGTCCACGTATGAATTGCTCAAATTAACCCCCAGGTTCGTGTGTGGCTGATCATTAATGTTAGGGCGGCCTGTGGCCGCCGGAAATTTTTGCCGGCCATTGAGGCCATGAAAACCATTTCGGGCACGGCCCGACTACGTCAGCGCAATTGGGAATGTGCCGATTTGTTGTGTGCGGGCGCCCAAGTCGGTGATTTATCTCATTTATCATGCAACCATTTAGGAGTTTTTGGGGTGGGGTCTGGGGAGGGACTTTTTGCAAAAAGTCCCTCCCCAGAAAACATTCCGGGTTTTCCCTCTGGTCTCTCTATCTTCACATTGCTGCGCGGGTGGCGTTATGCTTTAAGAAAGCTCTTACGCAGTCGAGGGTCTGTAAAAGGGATTTCTCTTCTCGTAATTCCAGTACCCACCAGTCACAGAGAGGCAGTCTTTGGAGTAATCGCAATCTGTTATCAAGATCGGAGTAGTCATCAGGAGGCATATGGCCGGCCGTGGTCTCTTCGTGGTAAATGTGAGCGCTCAAAATCTTCTCAGGATGGGGCAGGGCAAAGTCCTCGATATCGTAGGCTTTGGTCGTGACAGATGAGCACACATGCGCATGCCCTACGTCCAATGTGCCCCAGCAATTAGCTTTACGTATAAGTTTCTCGTACAGATTGGGTTTTGCAGTCCAGCCTGTAATCAGATTCTCCAGACAGACCCGTATTCCATGCCGACGGCCCATGATTGCAATATCCCTCAGACGAAAAATCGTCGCGTTCCAGGAGATCCCTTCCATGGAATTCCTGTCGAGGCCAACGTGCAGGGTCGCGTACCTGCCTGCCAGTTTGGCAATCAATTCAAGCGCGGCATAGAACATGTGCTTCGAGGACCGGGCCTTCCGGGTATCGCTGTCCCCCAGTTCCCAACCGGGAAAGAAAAGATGAAACCGAACCTCGAGGGGAGCGAGTCTTGATAAGGAGTTCACTAACCGTTTTTCTTCCAATCGATTCTTCGGCAAGTCTTCCGCACGCAGAGTCCAATCTATTCCATGAAATCCGCAATCAAGGGCGAATGATCTTAGTTCAAGGACGTTAGAATTGAAATTGGGGCATGCGAGTTTGGGTCCATTCATGCGGTGGGGTTCTCCTGCGGTCATAACTGTTTGCATAATACATCGTTATCGCCGATATGTCAAATAGGAACTGACGATAACTGTATCCGCTGCCGTAAGAAGACCCCATCCCCAGCATGCGGGAATGAGATCTTCCGTATTGAAAGAGAAAGTTTGCAGTTCTTTAAGAACGATGAAAAGGAGACGATTCGTATCTATAGGATTGCCAGCAAATGCATAGCTAATTGTGATTAGCACCTGCCGCACAAACTGTTCGCTAAGTTGGTAAACCCTGCCTCAACGCGGGGGGCTATCTGCTGTCGCCTCAATTACACAATTACCAACCCCGTTTATCCTCAGCGTGGCAATTAGGGACATCCTTCGAATATGCATTGTCCTATAACGAAGGGGGTCGCCAGTATGGAGCCAAGCACTTCCCACGGGGTCTCAGAGTGTCTAACCGCCGGTGCCGGCGCCTTCGTGCCCGACGTGGCCGGCACGCTCCATGTAACCCCAGGTGCGAAGCACTGAAGGCAATTTGGGCAATTAGGGGTCTGATCTTCCGCAAAAGTAGCATTTACAACAAACAGTCCGACCGCCAGGACAGCCAGTAGGCTGATATATAGTTGAATTTTCATGCTAAAGCCTCCAAGTCATGCCTTAGTAATTTTTGTACATTCTACAGTCTCTCAATTTATCTATTTTAGATGCAGTTTCCGTGAAAAGGATTTAACCTGAATTATGTGGGGGTCTAGCGATCTCGATAATCTTGAGTCCCAACAACCTTTCAATACCTTTCTTCCGACCTTCGCAGCCCGAAGATACAATTCATCATCTGAAAAAGAAGTTGTTTTATTTTGTGAACAGATGAGAATATTTCAGACTTGATCGATGAACCTTCTGGTTGGTTAAATGATGAGAGATCCCAAAATCGAGACTTTGATCGAGGCATTTTATCACGACCCGTTGATCGAATTTCTATTGCCGCAAGAAGAATACCGAACCAAGCCGCTTTCGACAGGGATAGAGTTTCTTTTGGGGTTATCGTCAGCCACCTGGAGTCTTGGAGACGGAACTAGGGACTGTGCAGGGGTGATCGGCGCGGCTTCACCGGAGGAGTATCCGCCTCCATTTTTTCAGTTAACGGTTATGTTGACCAAACTGATTCTGAAATCCCTATCTTCCACCCCCGTCCGTGTGATGGAACAATGGCTTCGCATCTTTCATGAGTTCGATAAGATAAAGCCTTTACAGCCTCATTGGTAACGTTCTGATTCTGGGAGTTCATCCGGATCACCAGGGAAAAGGATTGGGCGGACCGCTGCTGAAACAGGTTCTCCAACGAGCGGACGACGAGCGAGTCCCTGTTTATCTGGAGAGTTCCAATCCCAAAAATCTGGATTTTTACAGAAAGTATGGATTCGAGGTGACACAGGAAATCGTTCCGATTGCCGGCTGCCCACCTATCTGGGGGCTGCTCAGGGAACCGGAATCCAACGAGAAAGCTTAGGGACGATGCCCGGAGCATCGCCATAGCAGGACATAAGAATCAATACTCATGAATGCGCAGATGCAACGGCTCTCGCAGGCTTGACGAATGGGCCAAGGATTGTAGTATCTCAATATTACGTATCAAATGACAGTCCAAGTTCCCGGAGCTTCACCTTCTCCGGTATCCCTGTCTCACTATCCCACCCTCGCAGAAGGTAGTAAGCGGCTAGCATCTGTTCAAATTTTTCCCTGGTCAGTCTTTCACCCAGTGCAGGTCCGGACGAAATGGGTTCCTCCAGAAGCCGATCCGGAGGGTAGTCATCGGCTTTTCTTTTACCTTCCCTCACGTTAAAAAGACGCTCGATGTTCCAGATTCTTTCTCCAATGTGCTCTAGGTCTTGCAATGATACATCCCAGCCGGTGGCAGCCGAAATCATACTCTGAAAGTGCTTGGGCAGCAGCGGTTTCAGAGCTATACCCTCCAACTTGCACAGGCCTAATGAATCCACCACGCAATGCCAATTCTCATGCCATTTCATAAGTTCTGCTTTGGTCTCGTACTGAAGCCAGTACCTGGGGTGTGACTTTGATCCCCGTTTCCTTCTCAATATCTGTCGCATAGAGATCGGGAGCCACCTCGTAGAGGGACAGACCCTTCAAATGATCGCCACCCCTGGGCGATACGGCAAAAGAGAGTGCCATACCTTTAGTACCTCTAGTATCTACTGCCGGATAATCCAACCCCTTTCCATGCACCACGAAGTTGGTTCCTCCTATCTTTTGCGAAGCTTTGAGGCTTCCCTCGGCCAAGATGTCTCCGATGCCGTCACGCGCTGCAATCCTCTTAATCAACTCTATTATGGCAGAATCATTTCCGAAGTGCAGATCGGTCCCGCCCAATTGCGTCTGCGTCAGGATGCCCTTTTCACTGCATTCCATAGCCCACGCAATGACATTTCCCGTGGAGATAGTATCGAGTCCCAGTTTGTTGCAAAGCGTATTTGCGTGTAGAATAGCGTCGAAATTGTCATTCCCGCATTTTGCGCCGAGGGCTGTGACGCTTTCGTATTCAGGGCCTTCTCCACGAGTTGAAGCATAAGGTCCCTGAATTATGTTGTAGTATCTGCTGCATGCCACTGGGCAATTGTAACACCCCTTGTGTTTCGTGCCATATCGCTCCAAGAAGACTTCCCCTCTCAATTTGTCTGCTCCACCGAATGTAGACTGCTGAAAATTGCGGGTCGGCAAGAAACCCATCGCCTGGGCCATGCCGGTAATGGCAAGAGTGCCGTAAGTCTTTGCGGAGTCATAGAGCGGATCAGTCAAGATAGCCTGCACAGCTTCGTCCACCGCCTGCTTAAAGCCTGTCCTGTCAGCCACGTGGATTCCCCGATCACCCCGCACTGCGATGGCCTTGAGGTTCTTTGATCCCATTACCGCGCCAGGGCCACATCGGGCAGCGGCCCTCGCAAGATTGCAGATGATGGCGGCAAAACGCACAAGGTTTTCTCCCGCAGGACCAATACAAAGCACTTGGGCGGTTCTTTCACCAACATCCTGTTTGACAAGGTCATCAGTTGCCCAAGTGTCCTGTCCCCAAAGGGCCCGTGCATCTCGTATCTCTACCTTATCATTATCAATCCACAGATAGACGGGATATTCGGACCTTCCCGTGATGACTATGTGATCGTATCCAGCCATTTTCAGCTCAGAGCCCCAATGCCCGCCGCAATTAGAATCACCGAAGATCCCCGTAAGAGGGGACTTGAATGTTACTGAGAATCTGCCCGAACAAGGTGCCAGAGTACCGGCTAGTGGTCCTGCGCCAAAGATTAGGGGCGCATTCGGGCTGAAGGGATCGGTTCCTGGACCAACCAAATCATACAATATTCGGGCATTGATCCCGGCTTGCCCAAGATACTGATATGCCAAGTCTTCTGTTAAAGCTGCCCGCTGAACGGTGCCCCCGGTGAGATCTACCTTGAGGATCGTTCCGCTCCAACCAAACCATTTTCTACTCATCGTCCCCTCCTTCCCAGTCAACTTGCAGAGCCTTGAAAAGGCAAGCGCTCACGCATACAGGCTCATGTTGGTTGCCGCTTGAAGGGTCCGTTTTGCCGCAAAAGTTCTCAAGGCATTCCATGTTGATCACAGGCTGATCCGTTCCGCCTTCATTCAGCTTCATTATCTGAATTCCGGCGAGGCGTGGGTTTAGGGGTCCATTACCATGCCAGGCACAAGCAACCTCACACCGGCGGCACCCCCGACAGTTGTCCGCATTGATTTTGATTGGAATTTGAGTGGCCATACCGCATCTCTCCCTGTATCGGCATTCTTTGAATAGGTGACTCCAAATAAAAATCCTCAAGCTGAAAAGATCAGCCTGAGGATTTACCGTCTCCCCAAGTTGTTGACAAGGTTTGGTCAGGTCTTCTGGCTTGTGGATCTTCCTACTGACCGCGCCTTCCCGTGCCGTTTCGTCCTCTCCGGCCTACGGCACAGTGGCTTTTTGCGGGGTTCGTCCTCACTCACAGCGGCGGGTCCGCGTCGGAATTACACCGACTTCCCTTTTCAAACCTGTATAGACGAAGATTATCCACGAAGTATCATCGATTCCCTTTCCTTTTGTCAAGCAACCACTTGCGATATGACGAAGAGTGGGCAGGTAGTCTGTCTAGGGGCGTGGATTCGTCATTGTGAGAAGTAAAATCCCGCGTTCCGCTGGAAAGCAGTCCCAAAGCGAGATTGCTTCCCCCGTTTTTCAACGGGGTCGCAATGACAGGTCTCGGGTGAAGCGGACCGTTGGATTGGATTCTGATAGTATTGTCTGCAAAATTTTCTTGTTCAAGAAAGGGTATGGTGTCAATGTGATGTTAGCGTACGGGGTCTGAATTCCATCTCAGATTAGGGGTGTGAGGCATGGAGATCATCAACGACTTCGTCGGTTTCCTCGGCAGCAATATCAAGGAGATTGCGGTGGGCGTAGCCATTGTAGTCTTCGTTGTCGGCGCTTTGGCCTGGCTCTTCAAATGGTTCCAGAATAAACGTGACAGGGACAAGATTTACAAGTTTCTCCGTAGATCTGCGAAAGAAAGAGGCTGGGTATTCCGAACAACGCATGCAATCTCATCGGGGACGAAGATTCCGGAAAACAGGGTTTCCAAACTGTGCAATCGAGACAAAAGAATCAAAAGGAATGACAAAGAAAAGGAGTCGTGGAGGCTCATTAGGAAGACCGTTTAGGCCGGTCAATTCTATTATCCTGGCCAATCAGGCATTTGTGTTCATTTTTCATAGAATTTGCTGACACTTGTTCCTCACGTCCGGTGCACTCCAAAAATTCCAAGCACCTCACTAAAAGACTAACCGTAACTACTCAGTCACGCGGGTCTAAATTTGTCATTGCTGTAAATGTTAAATAATTCGTGGGCAAGGCTTGGCTCCGGTCTGCTCTTGGGTCATTTTGGGGCTGCGTGAAAGTCCCTCCGGGGCTCCACTGGCAAATCTCCCTGGGTAAGCCATTTCGCTGCTGCGCTGTGGTCTGCTCGCAAACCTTCTGAGATTGCCACGGCCTGACGGCCTCGCAATGACAAATCCGCACCCCGCATACCAAAGACTGTCATTGCGACAGTCTTTGGCCTCTTCCAACTGAGGAATGACGACCAACCAAATCATGACGCCCCCGCTCTAAGACAACTGGGCAGAATTGTGCGAGAATTTGACGACTTCATGCGGTTGCGGCCAAGCCGACAATCTGCTCTTGGGAAATGATTATCATAAATGAAAATGGAGAGGAGGAGACTGTGGGAGCAAAAGAGCGATAATTCTGAGACACTTTCTTTATAGATGGGAGATTTTGGTTTTGTTGGTCGAAAGGAGAATAAACATGTCGTTTGATCATACAGCTATCATACTTGATACAGGAGAAGGCAAGATCGTATCGGCGCTCGGAAACTCATACACCTACAAAGCTTCCGGGAGCGAGACGGGAGGCGGGTACGCCCTCATCGAGACCACGGTCGTAGGCGATGGTCCTCCACCCCACATTCACAAAACTGAGGAAGAGGCTTTCTATGTTTTGGAGGGTTCGCTCAACGTCGTCGTCGGGGAACAAACCATCAAGGCGAATGCCGGGGCGTTTGTCCTCGTTCCACGAGGAACAGTCCATACCTTCTCGAAAGTTGGAACGTCAGCCAAGATACTGATTATTATTTCGCCGGCAGGCTTCGAGAAATTCTTTGAGGAGGTCGCCGGTCCACCTGATCTTGAGAAGATCAAGGCTCTGGCGCCAAAGTATAACCTGGAATTCGTGGGTCCACTTCCAGGGGAGAGTGAGAAGGTTGACAAATAGTTTAGACAGGCGATAGGCTTGTTTCGCTGTTTAAAGCTCGTATCGCCCGATTATTCTCCCCTGAATGCCTATGAAACGATTGGATCGAGCAATCGAGTGACCCCGAAAAGCGCTGAGGTTGAACATCCTGCATCTGGGAGGTCTTCTGTGAGAAAGTTGTCCGGATCACTAAGATTGAGCCTGGGCATTACAACCCTTTTACTTTTCGCGACCGGGGGTTTCGCGGAGATGACACCCATCAAAGGGAAGCCTGTCATAGATGGGCCGGCATTACTGGAATGGCCTTACGATGGAGGAACCGTAACGCCGAATCTCAACGATCCCACATCCAATACGCTTCATGATTTTCATGCCGAGATATCCTCCTGCGAACTCTGTCTTTCATCAGAAGGAAATTACTATCCCGCGCTGCAGGACGTGTGGCCCATATTTCTGGCGAAATTCGAGGATCGTCCTCTCCGGAACTGGTTCTACACCACCAGTCCTCCAGTGGCGGTGCCGCAGATCGATCGTCAGGTTGTCCAATTCGGGAACCTGTATGCCAGGTGCAGACCTCAAGTGGTGGTCGGGACTGGCAAGGTGATGAAACGGTTGGAGGAAGCAGGGCACGCGGAAGGTCTGCCGCATCCTATGTACAAGGACAGAGGGTCGGTGATATTGGTCAAGAAGGGGAATCCTAAGAATATTCGCACTGTCTGGGACCTTGGACGCGATAACGTTCACTTTGTGTCGCCAAACCCCGAGCTTGAACCGGGAGCATTCGGCAATTATGCGGAGACTATTCACAACATCGCGGACAACGACGCCAATCCTCCCACAAGCATGACAGCGAAAAAACTGATCGACACGATTTTCAACGGAGCAAGTCCTGACCCCTACAAATGGCTTGCGGGTCCCCGCATTCATCATCGTGACGTTCCGTGGTCAATAGCATATGGGAAAGCGGATGCGGGTGTGATTATGTACCACCTCGGGCTGTATATTCGAGACACTTTCCCGGACCTGTTCGACATTCTGCCGCTCGGGGGAACGGTGGCAGATCCTCAGCCCCTCAAGGGAACGATAATCGGCACAAGGTTTGTCGTTCGCATCAAGGGGGATTGGACGCCACGACAAATCGAGGCTCGTGAAAAGCTGATCCAGACCTTGTTGTCGAATGACTTCACGGAAATACTTCAAAAACGGGGGATGCTGCGCCCCGAAGGCTTTGTGCCAATGGGGGACTAGGAGTGCGTTCCGTCTGAGGCTTAGTGAAGACTATTGCGGCCGGTGAATTATGCCGTTCTCGCTCTCCAGGTGCTCTTTTCCACTTCTTTCTCTCAAGAGCTTACTCTTCAGGTCCGGTTCAAGATTGACAGCAAAATTGTGCCTCAATTCCTTCATATGTCTTTGCATCGATAAGGCTTCCGCAAATAGTACCACGCGGGAACCTTTCACGCAGGAATTTTGTCTTATCTTCCTTAATAGTGGGAGGCTGCCCGGATTGCAATGGAGAGTATCAGACTCGCGGACAATCCTGGTGAAAATCGCTGGCTGCCCAAGATTTCAATCTTTTCACATCAAGTTGATTCTAATTCCAAGTCCGACGGGGGGCGACAATGACCGAAACGAGAATGATCAAGAAAGTGCTGAAAAGCAAGCCCACGATTGAAGGGGCAGGGGTGCATCTCCAACGAGCATTCGGATTCAGCCAGGTTCCGATGTTTGACCCGTTCCTGCTTCTCGATGATTTTCGCTCAGACGTTCCGGAACACTATATAAAAGGTTTCCCTTGGCATCCTCATCGTGGAATAGAGACGATCACCTATGTTCTCCGTGGAGACGTAGAGCACGGAGACAGTATGGGTAACGAGGGCGTCATATCTTCAGGTGACGTGCAATGGATGACCGCGGGAAACGGGATCATTCATCAAGAAATGCCCAAAGGAGACCCGAACGGACGGATGTACGGCTTTCAACTGTGGGCCAATCTTCCCAAATCGCACAAAATGATGGACCCTCGCTATCGCGATGTCCGAAGCGAGCAGATACCGGAAGTGTTGCTGGAGAATGGTACAAGAATCAAGGTAATATGCGGTAAAGTAGCCGGCGAAGAGGGCCCCGTAAGAGATATCATCACCGACCCGGAATATCTTGATATTACGGTTCCTCCCGGGGCGGCATTCGCCCATGCCACAAAGCGTGGACATTCTGTCTTCGCTTACGTCATAGAGGGGAAAGGGTACTTCTGCAAAGAGAAGAAACCGTTTTCCTATGAGATCCAAGGGACCAACTATTTTGATATGCAGACTGACCCTTTCCTGAGCAACCGGGACCTCGTCCTATTTGATGATGGAGACGAAGTAATGGTCTCGACGGAA
The DNA here is from genome assembly GCA_963741425.1 of uncultured delta proteobacterium. Taxonomy (GTDB): domain Bacteria; phylum Desulfobacterota; class Desulfomonilia; order Desulfomonilales; family Desulfomonilaceae; genus DATJPW01. Next base: position 44,844 of record CAVUHP010000027.1, on the reverse strand, counting down.
GCCGATCCCGTCAGGTTCCTCCTCGTCTCAGGAGAACCTATCGGTGAACCGGTGGCCTGGTACGGTCCTATTGTGATGAATACTCAAGATGAATTGCGGGTCGCCTTTGAGGAGTACCCGGAACGGGACCTTTGTAAATCATAAAAGATAGGTCTGAGCCGTCTTGTTAATCCATCATATTCGCCGTAAAGCTCTGTCGGTCGGCGGGAAGTCTGATCAAGTGAATATTCAAAATGACTAAAGCAAGACTGGAAGCATTCAGCGATGGGGTTATTGCGATCCTCATCACGATCATGGTGCTGGAACTGAAAGTTCCGCTCCAGACCGATTGGGCCGCATTGCTCCCACTAATCCCGGTGTTTCTGAGCTATGTGTTGAGTTTCGCCATGCTCGGCATCTACTGGAATAACCACCATCACCTGCTCCAGGCTACCAAGCGCGTGGATGGTCGTGTTCTGTGGGCGAATTTGCATCTGCTCTTCTGGCTGTCCCTCGCCCCGTTTGTCACCGGATGGATGGGCGAGACTCAATTTGCCTCCAGACCCGTTGCCTTGTATGGGACCGTGTTCTTGCTGGCTGGCGTGGCCTATTATATTTTGACTCGCTCCCTCATTTCTCTGCACGGCCGGGATTCAGTCCTCGCAAGCGCTGTGGGTCGAGACGTCAAAGGCAAGGTTTCGGTGGCGATCTATGCTTTGGGGATTCTCGTTTCCTTCGTGAGCTCATGGTTGGCCTGCGCTCTATACGTAGTGGTGGCGGTCATGTGGTTCATCCCTGACCGTCGCATTGAAAAGACATTGACCGACTGAGGAGAGTGATACAGTTAAGCAATTGATATTCGAAAGTTCCACTTACCCGTTTCGAACTCGGATCAATCGTCCGTTTCCGTTCCGAACTTCTCCACGAACCGATATATAGTATCTCGGGATATCCCTAGCATCTTGGCTGCCGCTTTCTTATTTCCATTGCAAGCTCGAAGAGTTGTCAGGAACAAGGATCTTGTAAGTTCGTCTGTTGCTTCCTGTAGTGAAAGACCGGGCGATAAAGGCATTTGGAACAAATCATCTTGATTTGGTTGCCCACCCGGTAATTCGAGGGTCAGATGACCCTCCGGCGAGACTATGACAGCTCTTTCCAAGACGTTACGTAGTTCCCTCACATTGCCGGGCCAGGAATACCTTTTCAGGGTTTCCATGGTTGCCGCATCAATACCGGGCCGAGTGACAAACTGCATTTCAGTATGAAGCTGGGACAGAATTTCCTCGACCAGTCTCGGGATGTCCTCGCGCCTGTCTCGCAAGGGAGGGACAGTGATGGATAGCACGTTGATGCGATAGAATAGATCTTTTCTGAAACGTCCGTTATCGACCTCTTTTTCCAAATCTCTGTTGGTTGCAGCAATAAGTCTAAGATTGACCGAAATTTCTTTTTCCCCACCCACGCGGGTAAATTTCATTGTATCGAGAAAGGTGAGCAGTTTAGCCTGCAGAGGGCAGTGAAAGCTCGCCGATTTCATTGAGGAGCAATGTTCCCCCTTCTGCCAGTTCCACCAGTCCCCTCTTGCGGCCTTGCGCACCAGTGAAAGATCCTGGTTCATGACCGAATAATTCGGATTCGGCAAGCTCTAAGGATATGGCAGCGCAATTTACCGAAAAGTAAGGTCCGCCGGCCCGTTTGGAACGATTATGTATGTACCTGGCCAGGTAATCCTTGCCGCTACCGCTTTCACCCAGCAGCAAAATAGTAGAGTCATTTTGAGCCGCGGCGTGAGCCATCCTCACTGTGGATCTCATGGCCTCGGATGAACATGCAGCATCCGATTCCAAGGGTAAGAATTCTGTACCTTTACGTTCGGTGATATCACGAGAAATCGTGAAAATACCAACAATGTCCCCTGCATCGTCCCGCAGTGGAATCCTTGTTTCCAGAAATACCATAGGTCTTCCATTGACTCGTCTTGTGTGTTCTTCCTCTATGGATTCGCCCTGTAGTACACGGGAATCCAATTCTCTGACGAACACTGCGCCTTCCTCACCGAAAAGGTCCTCGTACCTCATTCCAACAATTTTGGCGAGCGGCATGCCGAAGAGGCTTTCAACTGCAGGATTCACGAGAGTAAACCTGAACGACGGGTCTTGGAGATAAATGTAGTCCTGCGCCCCTTCAAAGATTGCCCTGAAGCGCCGTTCAGTCTCTTGGCGGGCAAGATCTGACTTTTCTTTGGCCGCCCGCATCCTCAGCGTAGTGATCCCATAGCCCAAGTCATCGGCCAATTGGCCCAGCAACGTCACTTCCTCATCATCAAAAGCATCCCGATCCGCCGCATATATCGTCAGAGCCCCAAATATCCCGTTATGATCCGTGAGTGGCAATGAAATAGACGAAGCATAGCCGCGATTCAGCGCCTCTGAGCGCCACGGTCCGTATGCCGGATTGGACCAACTGTTTCTGTTGATTTTGCTGATTCCTGTCCGAATGGCTGTTCCCGTTGGACCCCGCCCCGTCGCATCATCTGACCAGGAGATTTTCACAGCTTGGAGATATCCGTTTTCGAATCCGGCAATCGCTACCGGCTGCACGGTCTTGGCCTCATCGTGAAGGGCAAATCCAATCCATGCCATGCGATATCCTCCGTAATCCACGAGGATTCGGCATATATCTTGAATGAACCCCTGCTCTTCGGTTGCTCGCACCAACAGTTGATTGCATAGACTTAAGACGCGGAGTGCCCTGTTTGCCCTTCGTGAGGATTCGTTCGCCTGTTTACACGTGAAAAGAAGCTGATGTCGTTGGATTGCATAATAAAGAGCGCGGAGAATCAGTTGTGCATCCCATTTGTCCTTTATTAGATAATCCTGCGCTCCATTCTTTACGGTCTCAATCGCCAGGGATTCATCGTCCAAGCCCGAGACTACTACGATAGGGAGGTTCGGAGCGGACCCCTGAATTTCCATGAACGTTTCAAGCCCTTGGCTGTCAGGCAGGCCGAGATCCAACACAAGAACATCAATATTTTGTTCTTCAAGAAATCCTTTCGCTTCCGCCAAGGTCTCCACATGAGAAACAGCGAAATCAGTGCCTTTGGACTGCTGGAGTGCGTCTTTAAGAGAAAGGACATCCACTGGATTGTCCTCAACGATCAGGAGCCGAATCGTTTCCATATCTACCTTTTACTATGACCTAAGAGAAATCGGAAGTCTTGCCAAAGTGAACAAGAACCCTCCAAGGCACGTCAAAGCTTTTATAAATTATTCCATTAAGGAGTTCAATTTTCCTGTCCGAACCATCATGCCAAAGACCCCTTTTCAGGTATCGCGAAATAGAAAATCGTTCCCGTTCCCGGTTCGGATTCCACCCAGATTCGCCCCCCATGACTTTCAACGACCTTTTTGACGACGGCCAAAAGGACCACTCCAGGTATGAAAGGCAAGATCAGGTTTGAGCCTACGCGAGGAGTTACACTCGCGCATCCATCGCTGCACAGTTAGGGGAATCGCCATTGAGCGCATCCTTGAGCATCAACACACCCGCACAAACCCTCAGCGGTGTAGAATCACGAGATGAGCGGCAATATTCGTCGAATCTCTCCCGCACCCGAGGATTCAACTTCAATGCCTCGTAAGAGGCTTCCATCCAGCTATAAAATTCCTCCAAGTCATAGATGTTAAGGCATTCTCCTTCAGCAATAAGCTTGATTATTTGCCTCTTATTTTGGTGCGAAATTGCCATTGATTCCCCCTTAAGGTGAAGATGCTGCGCCTATATCAAAGTGACAAAGGAATTTCCAGTTGAATTAGGAATTGGGAACAGATTTTAAAAAGGGGTGAATCTCTTACTTGTGCTTGACGCATAACGGAAAGCGAGATTCTTTGTTATCACAAATCATTGTAGCATAAGGGTTAATTCATTTCTCATGTCCAGTATAAGAGTGGCCGAAAAATCTTCCGCTAATTCTTGGTTCTCGATTAATGCCATGTCATCTGACATTGCAACGCCCTATCTTTAACATTCCGGATCGATCTTGCGTCTAACATGAGAAAGACGAATGCCGAAAACGCCGGTGCATCAATATGGTCCGATTGACACTTTCGGTATGGTGTGTCTCAAAAGCGGCGAGAATGCAGCAAAGGAGAGCATCATGGCTGCCCAATTGATCTTTGGATTGGCACTCTTGTTGGTGACCTATGCTGGAACCACATTTTTGCTAATAGAGATCCTTATGTGGGCCATGAGGAGACTTGACGACCCAAGAGCATACTCAAGGAGTCGAATGTCGGCAGTCGAATACCAATTTGCATCAACTGTATCGGTCCAGGCAAGCCTTGCGCGAAGCTATCCGCTCGAAGCTCATATCATAAGCAACATCGAAGCAGAGAGTTATCCTCCGGCTGGGAGAGGAGAAGTTTCGGGAACCCGCTTCGGTAGAGAAGAGGAGCCTGGGACCGCAATTTTTGTCTAATCTCGCGTTTTGCGCGTTACTGGACCCCGTTTTGGAATTGGGTGACGGGAGGAAAGGCAGTGCAGCCCGCGGCCGTCGAGTTTCGCGTGATTTTCGACCGGCAGGGAGAGGCTGTCTCAAAAATCCGAGAAAGGCTACAATCGTGCTACGAAAATTATCATTTTCCTGGTTCCCAGGCTCCGCCTGGGAACCATTATCTTCCGGGCTCTGCCCGCTAACTATCGGGCATTCTGGACTATAATGGAGTCGGAGCCTCCAGGTCATGCGTTCCCAGGCTCCGCCTGGGAACGAGAAGTGACGATGTCTTTTCGATTCTGAGTTTTGAGACAGTTTCGGGACGCCGGCCGCTACCGATTTGAGGATCGTTTCTCATCCGACCTTGCACATACACCGATTGATTAGTGTATAGTTGGTTTTCAGAGGATCTCGCAGGAGGCGAGTGTGGGAACTGATGTCTTGGTTGGGGGTACATAAGAATTCGCATCCAACGAAGATCGCAACATAAAGAGATATTGGTAATTTTATGACAGAGATATGTTCGTTCCAAATAGAGGTGCTGCTCGCTGCAGGTCTGCTGACGGGCTTCGCATCGGGTTTGTTGGGGGTAGGAGGCGCCTTTATCATGGTGCCGGTGCAGTTTTGGATGTTAAAATGGATGGGAGTCGACCCCACAATAGCTATTCGCGTAAGCTTTGGAACAAGCTTGTTGGTGATCCTGCCGACTGCAATCACCAGCGCCATAACTCATCATCAAAAAGGAGCAGTCCACTGGAAGGCGGGTGTAATTCTTGGATTGATTGGAGCAAGCGTGGCCTTTTTGGGTGCCTATGTTGCCTCGCGGGTCTCCGGGGGCTACCTGACGACTGCTTTTGGCAGTCTGGGCATATTTCTTTCCATTAGAATGTTAACTAAAAAGAGCAATGATGTAATCGGGTCATCTGCCGATAGCATTGGTGCGCTGATTCTTTGTGGCGTCATATTCGGGTTCATTTCCGGGATGACTGGGGTAGGCGGTGGCGGCTTGTTGATTCCGGTTTTGATTAGCTTCCTGGGATTTGGTGTTCATGATGCTGTAGGTACCGCGTCTGCTTTCATGATATTTACCGCCCTGGGAGGATCGATCTCATATTTTGTCAACGGGATTGGCGTTGAGGGGCTACCCGCGTATTGCACCGGTTACCTGAACTGGCTCCAATTTGGATTGTTAGGTGTTTCGAGCATCCCCATGGCGGTTGTCGGGGCTAAAGCCGCCCACTTGATCTCCTCCAACCGGCTCAGGATAGTTTTTGGGATAGTTTTCATGATTATAGGGCTAAAAATGATGGGAGTGTTTTCCTGGTTGGGTTTGCCGATTTAGAAGGAAGTGCTAGCTCTTGAAGCAACATCCGAAAGCGGGTCCATCCTGAAACCGTCTAAACAGAAGCCGGTCAGAACAGCAAGTGTACAGTCCCTCATAATCCGCCTGAGCAAAAGGTCAAGTGGACATTATCTTTGATTCCGATCGCAGTAGTACGATATGCTCTGAAAAAACAGGAACTAACATGTGTCCATGGGTCAAGTCGGGATTTTCATGCCGGAAACCAGCAAGGACAATCGGAACTTATTTTGCTTCTAAAGGGCGGTCAATGGTCCCGGGACTAACCTGATCGGCCAGGTCAGCGCATAATGCCGGGTGATGTGTTTTCGGAAAGCAACAAATCTTGGTTCGAGGGGCTGTCCTTTGAAAGAATCAGAGCTGAGAAATTTTAGAATATCTATAGCGCTTGTCAGCCTTGTGGTGAATGTGTGTGGCGCAGGACTGACTTTTGTTTACTTCACGTTTGTCAGATCCAGCATTGCTCCGGACCGATTCGGCGCGGGTATTGTAGCTCAGGTTTCATATTTCGTGTTTATGACGATCGTGTTGTGTCTGGTGACCCTGGTGCTGAAATTGTTGTATTACAGGCCTCTACGGAAGGATCTCCCAAGAATTCTGAAGGAACCGGAGCCCCATTGGTTAAAAGCATTGACAGGAAGGCTTCTGAATCTGCCTCTCAGTTCTGCGGGTTTCAGCCTCTTGGCCTGGATCGCAGCGGCAGTCATATTTGGCCCTGTTCGAGTCATATGGATGGGAGAGGAGCGGGGAACGTGGTACACCTTTGAGATCTTTTTCGGCATAATGTTTGTAGGAGCGCCTTTCACCATACTTTTTGAGTATTTCATATTGGAATGGATTATTATAAGCAAAATCCAATTGCTCTTCCCTGCTGACCTGCTCACCACAATTCCAGACTCTATACGCATCAATGTCCTGCCGAAGCTCGTGGTTGTTTCGCTGATGATAGGCGCAGTACCGGTAATAATTGTCAGTTATATAACCTTGAGCCAGGTGCACCTTATCAAAGCAGGGTCCCAGGACATCGGGAGCTTTGTCGAACAGATGCCTGCAGTCATAGCCTTCCTGAGCTCCTGGGCCGTACTGGTTTCCGTGGGACTGTCGATATCTTTGGCAAGAAGCGTTTCCATACCACTCCGCCGCATGGTTATGGCGATGCAGAGGATTCGACGAGGGGACCTGGAGGTGAAGATACCTGTTGTGTCTAATGACGAGATCGGCTCCGTGACGGAGGGTTTCAACCTTGGGGTGACCGGGTTGCGAGAGCGGAATTCTATAAGAGACACATTCGGCTCTTACCTCAGCCCGGAAATTGTGTCAGAGATACTCAATTCTCCGACCGGCATGAACCTTGGTGGAGAGTTGCGAGATCTCACGATTCTGGTGTCCGATCTGAGAGGATTCACGCAATTGACTGCATCCTCGTCCCCTGAGATTGTAGTGGAAATCATAAACCGTTTCTTGGAGAAAATGGTAGACGTCATCATGATGCATGGCGGGACCATAGATGAGTTCACAGGTGACGGAATCCTCGCCTTCTTCGGCGCTCCGCGGCACATGACCGATGCGGTGCAGCGGGCTGTACAGTGCGCTATTGATATGCAACACGCAATGCCCGGACTTAACAAAGAACTGCAGGCCAATCTGGGCAAGGTTAATCATCAGATAGAGGAAAACGCCACGGAACGCACCCGGGACTCGTCCCAGAAGTTTCCTTTTCTGGAGATGGCGATAGCAATTAGTAAAGGTAAGGTCGTTGTAGGCAACATAGGCTGCGAGAAGCGAAGAAAATACGGTGCAGTAGGGACTGCGATCAACGAGGCATTCCGGATTGAGGATAAAGCTCTCGCAGGAGAGATACTTGTGACCGAAGACGTTTATGCAAGTGTCAGAGACGTATTCGAAGCGTACCCAAAGAAGGGAGTTGTTGCGTTAAAGGGGATTGAAAAGCCCGTGATGCTTTACCGTATTGCTGTCTGATGGTTAATTAAGCATCATCGCGAACAACTTCCAGCTACCTTCCGTAGAACGGTCAATTCCCCAGTGAAATCGAGCAGCCTGTGTTTCTAAATGGTGCAGCGATCAGTGGTAACACGGCCGTCAAGTCCGGCGACCCTTGAAATTCTTTCACAATTCAATTTTGAGTTGTCCCTGAGATGCGGAGTCTCTATACTTTATACAAATGGTTTTAGGACATTTTGCACTGGCGAGCATCGCCAAACAGACTTGTTTTCAAAGAGAGAACTGGGTTTTCTTGGCTGGGGCCGCTGTTTTGCCGGATCTTCTCGATAAGCCCGCCAGCATCCTGCTAGGTGTGCCGGGAAGGGGAGTCGGGCATTCACTTTTCATCCTCATTTCCATTACATTAGTGGCGTGGATCTTATCTTCTAAGCTCAAAATCAGTCCCAAGTACTTAGTTGTCGGTTCGGTTATGTGGGCCTCGCATCTCGCCACTGATTTCGTGAGTTCAGGGGTCTTGCTATGGCCATTTTTTGGAGCTTTGGAACCCGCTCCACCTTTCGATTTTTGGAACAAGATCTATGATTTCTACATTGTTCGCTCATCCCCCGAGGAGTTTTGGCTTGAAGTATTTTGCATCACCGCTGCGGTTGGGCTTTGGGCTGTGAGGTCCTCTATACCGAAGCTCGCTGGGAATATTCCAATCCGGAAGTAGAATCAAACAAATACATCAGACACGCAGCCAGTCTCATGTCCCCTGGAATCCATACAAAGTAAGAGGTTTGGAGTATCCCCTGACGAACCGGGGAGGATGCTTTTCCAGACGAAAAGAATTTCTAAGTTTCTTCTGAGTCGCCTCACTGATCAAGAGACCACACCCGAACACTTTTGTCAGGCCCTGAATTCTTGAGGCGAGGTTGACGGTGTCGCCGATCAGAGCATAGGACAGCCTGTCGTCACTGCCGATGTTACCTGCCAGGACTTCGCCGGTGTGAATACCTATACCGTGCCGCAATTCTGACTTTCCTTCCCTGAGCCTTAGTTCGTTGAGTGCATCCAGACTTCTCCTCATTTCGAGCGCTGCGAGCACGGCCTTATCAGGATGATCCTCGCAAGGCAATGGAACGCCGAAAACCGCTTCTATCTCGTCACCCACATACTGGAGCACCAGTCCCCCAAACTTGGCAATAGCCTTTTGCATGACGGTGAAATAGGCCCGCATGCTCATAATGACCTCTTCGGGATCATTCTCTTCCACAAAAGGAGTAAAATTGCGGAGATCGCAGAAGAGCATTGTTGCTTCAGTTCTTTTCCCGTTCAAGGGTATGCGTCCAGCGAGTATTTCATCCCGTATCTCAGGGCTGACATACTTTCCGAATGTGTCCCTGATCATTTCCCTCTCGGAAAGCGCATGAATCATCTCATTGCCGGTGTCCGCGAGAATCCCGATCTCATCATTGGAAACCACTCCAATCCGTGTCGAGAAATCCCCGTGCGTCACTTTGCCCATGACCCTAAGCATGTCTCTGATGGGGTCCACAATGGACTTCTCCACAAGCGAATTCAATTTCAGATGCGCAGACAATGAAAATCCCATACAATACCCCTGTAAAAACCAAGACTTCTCGACTGAATTTCATAAGGGAAGCATTGGTGAAGCCCAAATCCCACCAAACAAGCAATAGAGTGCTCAAGACGATGATCATCGGGATTACAGTACCCCCAATGTACAATGCCCGAATCCGTAAGCGGATGGACATTCGTATGGATCCCGCCGGCGCTGAGAGTTTCCATCGGGGAAAGTATCGTGCAATTATGTTTTTCCTTGAAAACTCCTCCACCAGGAAAAAGGAGAGAGTCGACGACACCATTGCGGCAATGATAATACGAGAGAATATGAAGACAGCCGGTCTGGCAGGTAACTCCATGAAATAGTAGAAGTAACCTAATGTGAAAGCAGGCAGGAAAGGTACCGTCACAAGATTGATCAACGCCAGGATAAACGGCAAATTTAAGAAGCCTGCGCTCTGCTTTCTCGCTGAGCGGTTGCTGGATTTGGTTTCCACTGCAGAGATTCTTGATTGCTTGAGCAAGAGGCCGTTGAACGAGATACTGCAAAGTGCCCGCGACTGCAAGTAGAGACAAAAGCACCAGGAGCAGCAGCTTCCAAGCGCCTTTCGTTACCAGAATCTCTCTGACCTCATCGAAAAAACCTAAAGGGGTGAAAAGATTTAGCGCAAGCACCATAAGGAAAGCTAACGGAGTTGAAATAAGATTGCGCCAGTACAGGCCCAACAGAGACGTGCCGATCGAGCCGTTCATTTCACGGGGGTCCTTCGGGGTCTTGAAGAATCTACGGAAAACCCCTTTTTGCAAGTGCTCCGCGCACGGCGAGCATGCATAACGCAGAGCGAAGTGTATCGACGGCTCCCAGCCTTACGATGCATGTTGGCGCCACGCCGAGTGGGCCGGACCTTTCCCCAAAAACTCCTAGATGTTTTTAAGTTAACCTGAGTCATAGTAGTTGCATTAGCCATTGAAGCTCCGCCAACCACCTAGAGTTTTTGCCGGAGGGTTCGGGAACCGGCTTTTTACATAAAAAGCGGGTTCCCGAATCTTGCCTTCTTCCTTCCGGGCAGTGCCGGGGAAAAACCCTTTTGCAAAAGGGTTTTTCCCCAGGGTATCCGCTTTCTGAAAGTCATCCCTCACTCAGTGATCTTGAATAGGCCCTTGTTCTGTTCGTCGAATTCAGTGGTAGCTTTGAGGTACTGACTTTTAAGCCCGGCCTTTTTTAGAATTTTGTAGCCCATTTCGGCACGGCACCCGGTTTTGCCGTGGATGACCAATGTCTTGTCTTTAGGGAGTTCAGCAAGACGCTTTTCCAGAGCTTCTAACGGAATGTTGACCGCTCCTGCCAGAGGGCCTTCCTTTTGGATCTCCGCTTCGCCTCGGACATCGAGTACCACTTTGTCAGGGGATGGCTTTTCTAGCAGGCCCTTGAATTCAGCCACTTCGATCTCGCCGTCAAACAGCTTTCGGACGTATTTTATTTCCGATGCAGCGGGTCCTCGGGCAATCTCCCTGCCGGCCCTTTGCCAGGCTGTGAAGCCGCCGTCCAGGATGCTGACCTGAGTGTAGCCCCACTCTGTTAAGGTCTTGTAGGGTGCCGTGGCGACGTTAAGATCGCCGTCCTGGTCGTAAAGAATCATCGCCGCACCTTTGAAAGCCGGGAGGTGGGCCTTTAGGTGATTGACATCGCCATCGGTTGCTGCGATCGCCCGTGGAATGTGGCCGTTCACCATCTGAGCTGCGGGCCTGAGGTCCAGCAGGATGTAAGTAGCCTCGAGTCTATTCAGGCTCTCGATGTTTTCGATATCGGACACAGCTATATGGCCGGCCTTTTTCCAGGCAGGCCAACCGGCTTCAAATACCTTGACGTTCTTGTACCCGAGCTTTTCCGCCCTCCTGGCAGATAAGAGAGCATTCACTCACCCAAAGCCGGAGCAGTAGTAGACCTGCAATACGTCTTTATCCTTGGGCAATAGCTTGTCTTTGAGGTCGTCAAAAACCCAGATAGGCATTGCCTGGGCGGTGGGAATATGTCCTGCGCTGTACCAGTTTACAGGGCGCCCATCCAGCAGGACGTACTTGCCTCGATCGGGACCGAGCGAAACCAGCTTCGAGACTTCTTCCAATGAAGCAAGCTGCTCGGGTGGGACCTTAAGACCTTTCTTGACTTCAACCTCCTTGGCGAAAATCTTGCCGTGCTTTTTGTGGTACAGAACCTTGATTGAATCCCCTATGGGAATATCGGGTATGGCGCTCGCATTCTTCAATGTGGTCGAATCGTCAAAATAGAGCAATTGAATGTCTTTGCCGATTTGGAGCCGAAACGTCTTCGCCTCCTGCGAGACATCGACGAGATTCCCGTGCAGGAGCCCTGCCTCTTCTTCAGCGTCTCGGCATTCCTCGCAGTGTTCATCCGACCCGGTCGGCGAAGCTTTGGCCGCGATGGCGGTGCCTGGAAGCAACCAGACGATGCATGCGGCTGTGACTGCCAACATTGTCGGCCATCTATGTTTCATGGAATCCTCCTTTTGTCGGGGTGCGCTCCCTTGGGGAACACAGTTGTTGATCGGCTAGTCCGAAACCGAACCATAGATCTTAGAAGTGCAGGTGCTTGGAATTCATTTGGTCCTGCCACCGTCCACCTGACGAATGAGTGGGTGATGGAGTTAATTGTGAGATCCAGTTTCTCAACTTCGTTAGCATGCTACCTAATATTGCAAAAAAAAATTACGAGCCCAAATTACGCCTTAACTGCGCCAGAATACGCTTCACGGTTTGGATCTCCTCCGGCGAAATCCCTCGATATGCCTGCTCCAATGTAGCTCGACCGCTTTTTGACACCTCCTCCCAGACTTCAGACGCCCTGTCGGTGGGGACAACACGTTTCACACGCCTGTCCTCGGGATCGGGCTGCCGTGTGACCCATCCATCACGCTCCATACGATCCACCAGCCTGACAGCTGTGGCAGGAGCTATCGAAAGAAGACTGCTCAGCTCTCGCTGGGACAGGGGCCCTAAAGCGGTCAGATGCGCCAGTGCAAGGAACTGTGCACGGCTGACCTGCGTGCCGCGTAGCTTGTGTTCCAGCACCGAGACAAAGGCCTTGAATGTGAGATTGCAGAGAAAGCCGAGGCTCTCATATGGATCAAGTCGGGGCATAGCGCCTCTGTTACTAAGATAGTATACTAACCAATAGTATGCTATCTACATCTTGTGTTGTTGTCAATAAAAAAATCGAGGGACACAACGCTTATTTTTTCGGTGCCACCAATTTGGCGCAAAACCGCACGTGGTTCTTTCCTGTTCAACGTCTTATGTAGGTTCATGATGGTTATTCCGCGATCGTCGCAAATTCTTGCTCGATAAAATAGACACTTCCAAAGCGCCTATTGAACTTGTTTAGCACACCTTGTGATGGCAATTAGTAATCTGTTACAGTGCTCGTGGTGCTTGCACAGGCGTTGAGTAGACGGTGAAAGGATTCTTCATACCGGAACCGATGGTCGAGCCTGTAACGCAACTCGAAAAAATTTCGCTGCAAGTATTTGGCTGAGGCATCCCGGCGAGTCCTCGATCAAAGCGACGAAGCAATCCCGCCACGCATGAGAATAGAGATTGCTTCCCCTGTCTTTCAACGGGGTCGCAATGGCAGGCATTAGAACTTGGATGCCGCCTCAGATCGAGAAGGTGAAGTGAACAAATTCGTAAACCCGGAAAGGAAAATGATTGTGAAAAATACACAGAAGGGAAACATCCTCTCCTCCATGCTCATTGCCGCGCTGGTAATAAGCGGACTCAACACGCAGCTCCTCGCCCGGGAGACCCGCTTCGATACACGGGCGAACCTCCTGGTCGCCGAAAACCGGGCCACCAACGAGACAGTGCAGACACTCCACGACGAACTGCTCTTCCAGAGAGCAACGCAGGTCTATCTTTGGGCGTTGCCCCTGATTAATACGGTCGGCATGAAGACGGGCTCGGAAAAAGTCTTCGGCGCTGGTTATAACGTCATGCCGATCTGGAAAAAGCGTCTCGACGCCAAGACCCTCATAACGACGCCCAACTCTGACGTCATATATGCAATGAGCTACGTTGATCTCGGCATAGATGGTCCGCTGGTATTCGAAGCACCTCCGCAGTTGCAGGGTATCCTGCTCGATTTCTGGCAGTGCCCCATTCCGGTGGATGGCGGCAAGTTCTTTGGCGACGTCGGCCTGCCCGGACCCGACGCAGGCAAAGGCGGCAAGTTTCTGATACTTCCGCCCGGGTATTCGGGCGAAGTGCCTGCCGGTTACTACGTTTACCGCTCGGCGACCTACAACGTCTTCATCTTCCTGCGTTCGTTTTATCAGGATCCTAAGAATCTGACGCCGGCAGTTGCGCTGATCGAAAAGTCGAAGATCTATCCGCTGAACGGTACAGGAACGGCTAAATCCATGACATTCCCCGATGCTTCCGGCGTTCCGGCCAACATGCTGCCGATCAGCGACGTCAGAGCCTTCGACCAACTGAAACAGCTCGTAGACAGCGAGGGCGCCAACCTTGCCGATTCCGACTCGCGCGGCATGCTTGCGGCCATTGGTATCATCAAAGGCCAGCCGTTCAATCCTGATGAGCACACCCGCGGAATCTTAGATCTCGCCGCCAAAACCGCCTACAAGATGAGCCGCGTTATCGGTTTCCAAGATACGGTCAGCGGACGCTCTTTCAGGGTGTATCCGGATCGCCACTGGCTCAACCCGCTGGCCGATGCGACGCCCGATAATCCGCTGGGACCGTTCGATTTGAACTGGAGGAGAACCGCAGGCGGTTATCTGGATCTCGATGCACGTATCTGGTATTTCACTAATTATTATTCGACAAGTCCGGGGATGGTTTCCCAAGTACCGGGCAAGGGCGCCAAATACATGGTCGCGTTCACCGACAATCAGGGTAAGCTGCTGTCGGCCGGCAGCACTTACCGGCTTAATCTGCCGCCAAACATCCCAGCAGCCATTTTTTGGTCAGTGACGCTCTACGAGGCCGAGAACGGTTCCGGCTATGCGAACGGCCAGCCGTTCCCATCCCTGGGTTCACACGATAACCCGGTTCAGAATGCCGATGGTAGCACGGATCTCTACTTCGGGCCGAAATCGCCTGAGGGAAAAGAAGCCAATTGGCTCGCCACAGTGCCTGGCAAGGGGTATTTCGCCATCCTCAGGCTCTACGGCCCGACCGAAGCCGCTATCAACAAAAGGTGGCGGCCGGGTGACATCGAGATAGTCAAGTGATATCAGTGCGTTTGCCGGCGGTTTCGTGTCACGTCGGGGTATAGTGCCCCCGCAATCCCCGCGAGGTGCTGTTCAGAAGAAGACTAATTTCGTACCCAATGTCATTGACCGAAGAATTTTGTGCTAAGTTGGTTAGGGGAATGGCCACATGGTCTTCCAGCGTCCATTAAAGATGTTTCGGAGCATTGGGCGACATTTCGGTCCCAAGGAGCTTTACATCGAGGAGGTTTTTATGGGCAGATTGTCCTTGTTAATCGCTTGTGCTTGCACTCTCGTCCTTCTGCCTTTATGTGCGGCTGGAGAGGATCGGAAAGCGCAGACAGTAGATGAGTTGGCTAGAATGTATGACGTGTCATCGTGCAAGTCTTGCCACGAGAAGATCTATGAAGAATGGGAAAAATCGCTGCATGCCCGCTCAATTCTGGGCACGCCTCGGACTTCGGACGCCTTCGGTCGGATGGTGAAGGACTATTTGCTCGGAGGCCAATGGAAATATGCCGGCGTGACAAAGATTGAAGATCTTAAGACCGAGCATGTGATTCAATGCCTCCAATGCCATTTACCGCAGATCAAGGACGCTACGGACGATGTTGCAAGAGAGCTTGCTCAAGCAGCAATGAACGGCGACACAAAGACGCTTGAAAAAGTGAACATCAACTGTATCGTTTGCCATAACAAGAAAGCGATCCTCCACCAATGGGTTGACGGTCCGCCAGAAAAAAGGGTCATGTACGGCAACAGCCAGGGTGAGCATGAAAACGCGGAGTTCGATACATTGAAAAAGAGTCCGGTGATGAAAGAGACTATTTTCTGCGGTCAATGTCACGGACTCGGTCCGGATTTTCACCATCCCAACCCAATTCATTGTGCAACGCTTTATGGCAGCCACATGCACGCATATGTGCCTTCAGGGGGGTCCAAGACGTGCCAGGAGTGCCATATGGACAAGGGACATCTCATGTCCTCATACAGGGATCCGGACAGGGCCAAGAATGCTGTTCGTGTGGAAGTAGAGACTTTCGGCTATTACTTCCATCCCAAAGCATTTAATTGGATCCCCACCGCCGTCGTCAATGTGAAGATGACCAGCAACGCGGGTCACCGTATTCCCGATGGTTGACCGACCCCCAATAGGCTGGTCCTGGATGTGACCGCAAAAACAAAAGACGGCAATGAGATATTCAGAGAATCCAAAATTTACATGCCTCAATCTCCCATTTACGGAAAAGGGGATTTCATGTGGTCCGGCGGGGCGTATCCCGGCTGGAAGGCAGGTATTATTCGCGACACGAGTCTTCAACCGGGTCAGACAAGAGCTGAGACGTTTGAGATCAAGTTTCCTTTTCAGGACATAGAAAAAGACCAAAAGAAAACCAGAAAAGTCACGGCTGATGAAATGATGGTAACTGTGCAACTCTGGTACATGCCCACGGGTGGCGATCCCAGAGAAGGAGTTCCCGGAAAAACCCAGTACTTGTTTTATGAGACACAAAAGACGGTGAAGCTGAAACCGACGGAGCCCTACATTGAGTGATCCGACCCAGCAAGGTTTGACCAACCAATTGCAGTGAAGTAAAGTCGGAAAGGTCTATGGATAGCTCGGCAAAAGACGGCAGCTGAGGGCCTCGGAGACTCAAGGATATGATCGGGTGGATCTTTCGTCCGCATCAATGCGGCGGACGGACACCCGAAGGTCTTTGCGGCTGCAAGCTGCAACGTATGCTTGTTATGAAGGAGATGGTATTAGGAATCATGGCAACCGACACACAGAATTCTCAAGAAGGAACTGAAAAAGCCTTCGAGGTGGGTCTCATGCGCCCTGCAGACGCAGAAGGGGTCGCAAGACTTTTCCGATCGGTTCATGGGGAGGATTATCCGATCAAGATCTTCTATGACCCGGAGAAGCTTACGAAAGCTAATGAACAAGGAGATTACTATAGTGTTATTGCGAGGTCCAATGCCGGTGAAATCATAGGTATTCATAACCTGTTTCGCTCGGCTCCGAGTCGAGGTGTTTATGAATGGGGCGTGGGACTGGTTCTGAAAGATTGGCGGCAAATGAAGGTATCGGCTGCGATTATAAGTCAAATGGTTGATAAGGTGGTGCCCGAACTTGGGATGCACACCGTTTTTGGGGAGCCGGTTACCTTCCATATTCACATGCAGAGGGCGGGCGAATCAAACGGATTCCGTCAAACAGCCCTGGAAATGGGTCTTATGCCTGGAGAAGTGTATTCAGGGGAAGGAGTCACAACCGATCGAGTGAGCACGCTTTTGTTTTTCCGCTGTTACCGAAACATTCCGCAGGCGGTTCATCTACCGGCCCCATACAATGAGGAGCTTAGATTTATGTATGGAAATTTCTCTTCGGGCCGAAGTTTTCATGAGGCTGGTGAACCCATTCCCGGTGGCACTGCCACCAAATCCACCATGGATATATTCGATTTTGCAAAGGTGGCACGGATAGCGTTTCTCGGAACCGGTTCAGATTTCGCTGAACACATGTCGGATTTGGAATCGCAGGCGGTACAAAAGGGAGCGACCGTCATTCAGGTGTGGCTCAAACTTACTTCCCCATGGGTAGGGGATGCAGTGAAAATTCTGCGAACAAAAGGCTTTTTCCTGGGTGGAGTGCTTCCACAATGGTTCGATGATGACGGTCTCCTGATGCAGAAGGTTTTATTCAGGCCTGATTTTGAGTCGATGCAGCTCTATACCGAGCGTGCTCGGCGGATTCGAGACCTAGTAAAATCCGATTGGGAGCGAACATCAAGGGCATAGCTCTTTTCCCGGCCCGCCCCGAATTCGGGGGGCCCCCGAAGGAGCAACCAGCGAAAGGCCACGATCCGAACCCTCAAAATGGCGGAACGGCTGCACAATTCAAGATTAGGTCAGATCTTTGGTAACTCACATAAACCAGACGTCTCAACGCATACCCGTTACGGAATCGCTGCTCCTGGTAATGTTCTGTTTGATCGTGGGCGGGAACGTTGTCAGCATTAAATTCAGCAATCTAAGTATACCTCCCATCCTGGCTGCGACCATAAGGTCGGTGGTCGCGAGCTGCCTGCTGTGGCTCTGGGCGCGAGCACAGAACGTACAGGTCGCTCTTCCGGTCGGACTCAGAAAACATGGTGTGGCTCTCGGGCTGCTATTCGGAGCCCAGTTTCTACTACTCTATTGGGGCCTCTCCTTTACCGATGCCTCCCGGGGTATAATTCTTGTTTTTTGTCAACCACTTGCGACGGCCCTCCTGGCCCATTTCACTTTACCTGGTGATAGACTTTACTTGGCGAAAGCAGTCGGACTGTGCATGTCTTTCGTCGGGCTGGTTATAGTTTTCGATTCACGATCTGCGACATTGGGAGAGATGCACTGGATTGGCGATGCCATGATGCTCACTACAGGGCTGCTTTGGGCTGTAAACAATATATACATAAAGAAGTTCGTAGAAAACACCTCCATAACCCACTTTCAGACACTTTTTGCGCATCACTTCTTTTCGATCCCGCTGCTGATGTGTGGGGCAGTGGCATTCGAATGGGGCAGGGAAGTCTCCCCTGAACCGGCGGCACTCGGTGCCTTGGCGTATCAATGCGTAATCGTGGCCTTTATCGGGTACCTGATGTGGTTTCGATTGTTGCACCGATACCAGGCCAGCCGGCTGGTCTCGTTCATATTCCTCACGCCCGTGTTCGGTGTTATTCTCAGCGGACTTATTCTAAAGGAATCATTGCCGTTGTCCCTGTGGACTGGGCTAGGGTTGGTGGCTGCCGGCATTTACCTTGTGAACCGCCCCACCAGCTCCGAATAGATGGATAGGGAGGTAAAGATTTTCGAGTTCTCCGGGAAACCCTTTTTTGTGTAAAAAAGGGTGTCCCGGACCCTTCCCAAAAAACTCTAACATTTTTAAGGTGAAGCGGGAATGTAAGGTTTTGTCGTGTGCGGGCATCCCAAATGAGTCGTTTCTCCTCCTTTGAGCGGAGCTATAGCAGTTCTCAAAAGTTTTGCACCCGTAACGGATAGGATCGGAGGGCAACACAGAATGGTAGGACAGGCAAGATGAAACTGTCTCAGAATTCTTCATGAACCCGAAATCGTGCCACGATACCGAGACGGAACCCACCTGATGTGTGTGCCGTGGAAACTGGCGGTCGGCAGCAAACAGCTACTGTAGGGGCGCCGCTTGCTGCGCCCTTTCTGGGCAGGGCAAGCCCTGCCCCCACGGCGGCATCGTGCTACGATTTTGGCAGATGCGACAATTCTGAGACAGTCTCAGATGCCTATCCTACCAAGACGTGACTGGCAATCCCGCGTTCTGCGCGGGACGTCGCCGCCAAATCCTGCTTCTTTTCGCGATTACTTTTGAAACCCCTATAATGCAATAATTTATTGTACAAAAAAAGGCGCTCTGGCACGGCGATAATGCAGTTTAAAGAATGTGCAATCTGTCGAAAAGGCTACCATAGCCCATTGCCGCCACGTTTTGGCCGGCTGTTTTTCCAGCGACGATGCCATCCGATAGCGAGGGTTGTCCCTTTTCCTCGGAACTCGTACTTCTTATGAGAAACCGATCTGAAAGAGGTGTTTCGAAATCTGATGGATAATGGGAGAGGGTTTCAGATATGAGTCTTTTCGATTCCAAGAGACTCAGCATCTTCGGCAACAGTTGGACTGTCTTGACACGGTCGTGGAGCAGGATTACGTCGGTCGGCCGTGCCTTCTTCAAAGACGATAGAACTGCGAAAGGGGACCTCGGAAACCAGCTCAGCCCCATTTGCCAATCGTTTGTATCAACATCCCACCACGAGATTCGATAGCCTAGCTCGGCAAGTAGTTCCTGACAAGCATTGTACTGAGCTTTGGAGCCAACCGCCCCATATGGAAAACGGAAAAACAGATCCTGCGTTTTGGGGTCTATTCCCGCTGCAGCAACGACTTCTTCAAGCAAGTCGTGTGTCGAAAGAATCTCTTTTTCAGCTCTTCGGAAGGAGATCGTCGAAAAAGCCGGGTGACTATATGAGTGATTTCCTACATCATGGCCTTCCTGGACTGCTCTAGTGGCTAATTTCTTCAATTGGGGGTTGTTCAGATTGCGGCCGATGAAGAAAAAGGTAGCCTTGTAGCCTTTTGCTTTTAGATTGTCCAAGATATCAGAGGTGCAGAAGACGGGGCCGTCGTCAAATGTCAGAAACAAGCGGCTAGCGTCAACATCCAGCCTGGCGGCCTCTTGGGCTCTATATCGAAAAAGCCATTCAAGAGGAAGGCTGTCTCCCTGATCGGGAACAAGGCAATCCGGATTTTCTTTCGATGTCCAGAGCAGATCATCGCTCAAAGAAGGCAGCATGCCTCTACTGGCCGCAAGGCCCGCAGCGTAACCGAGGAATGATCGGCGAGACATGCCGTCCGGCGCTCCGGCAAGACTCGGCCTCACCCCGTTACCGGTGACTTTTCCACGAAGGATATTTGGGAGGTTCGACCACATCAGAGGTCCTGAAGCCCCGGGCAGTAGCCTGTTCCCGGCAGCGAATCTGTGGATTCCACTACGGCGCCACCCGGGAAGACTATTAGACCTTCCCCCCTTGCAATGAGAAGTAAGGGCGTTAGCTCAATTAGGAATCGTTTAGCTTCTCTTATATCACAGAAGTACTCGGTATGTCAATGGATTATTGGCCAAGCCTTGTAATAGTTCAATTACGGGCGGCCAAAGAATGTCATTGCGAGCGGAGCGAAGCAATCTCGCTACTTTGGGGATTGCCACGGCCTGACGGCCTCGCAATGACAAATCCTCGCCGTTCCTAACGGAGGGATTACCCAAACCTTTGCATAGCACAATGGCGAGGGCTCTTTTGCAATTGGAGGTGTAATTTGGCGGGCACAGTCGGTTTTCTCACGGGGAGTGCTCGATGATGCTTTTGGGCTGGGCTTCCGGCACAGTGCACAAGATCAACTGCTCTGCGACTACACTGATGGAAGCGACCTATATGTCTCACAATAGTGAGCTTGGTCATAGTAAACCGTGCTGACATTAAGTTAGAGGGGCCATGATTTGAGAGGACCAGTGGAAGCTTTGACGGGAACCCATCTGGAACCGGCGGAAGGTGCTTCTGGAAAAGGCACCGATCTAGTCATTCTCTCAGCGCCTGCCCCGGAAGCGTGACCCGGCGACCTTGAGGCCTGCCATTCAGCTCGAATCAAAGGTTTGAATTCGACCAATGGCTAGAAACTAAAAGATACGACTCCGCCCACGGCCCAGATTCGTTTGTCAAGATTGAAGTCATAGAAAACATTGCGTGGGATGTTGCCGCTAAATTCGGCTGGATTAACTGTACCTGACGTTTGAGTCACATTGTACCGTACGAAAGATCCCAATCGGCAGCATTCCCTTACCGGCAATGAGACTTCGGCAAACCATTCAAGGAACCGCCCGCTGCCGAAGTTTTGTGATCCCCGAAAACCGGGTACGACCACGCCGCCGATGTTAAACCCCGAAGCTGCTGTCTCTCTAAAGTCAACCGCCCCCAGTACGGTCGGAAATCCTATTAACGCAGTTTCCAATTCTAAACCGCTGCTCGGATGGACCGCATTGTACGCAAACCCGAAATATGGGATGTACTCATTTATACTGATATCGGCGGTATTCGCGTTCGGATTTGCAGGGACAGACTGGAAAAGATTCACCAGCACCGACTGATATTTGAATCCGAGGATAGCTGTTAATGCAGGATTTATCTGATACGTGAGAGCGAGTTGAAGGCCTCCCCACTGCGGCGAAGCATTCCAGGTCGAATTCACCCCCACTCCTCCCGTATTAATCGTTTCCTGAGAATTTTTCTTTACTGGAAAGTGATAATTCGCTCCCAGCACCATGCCAAGTGGTCCGCAACTCTTGATGGGTGCAAGAAGCTCGAACCAGACGCCCTGAAAAGCCACTGTCTGCGAGATCAGATTGAGACTGGTACCGGGGTCTGTATTTTGAAAAGACAGGGTTAAACCTGTCGGATCTGAAAAATACCCTACATAGAACGAAGTGGCGCCAGACGCAAAGGGGTATCCGGGATGTTGAAATCCACTCCAGCCGCCTGCATGACCTGAAGTCGATGTAATGAATGCCAGCAAGACAGCGCATCCCAGCCCGAGCACGCGGCGCATTCTCATATCTACCCCTGATAAGATTTCTTCGCGAAACCCGATCACGCAAGACCCAATTTTCAGCCCATGACCCGCACTTCAGTCATTTAGCTGCAACGCTATTGCGAAGCCGGTCTCGTGAAGACTAAAATAAAGCAAAGCGCTAACGAAATAATTCTAAGTGTTTATACATCCTTATCCGTTCACTTGTCAAGGACAAAGCGCCGTGTCCGGATTACCGAGGAAGCGTGTAACATAGCAGTCCATTTTCAGCCAGAAGCGAAATTGAAAAGGTCTGCAGGAGAGAAAAGACTTAGACGTTGATCAACGTGAAAAGCCCGCCGGCAGGAGTAGTTATTTTGTTAGCATTACAAGCACAGCCGCTGACCGGAAAGAAAGTCCCGAACTCAGCTGGCTTTCATTTGTGGATAAAGGCATACTCAGGATGGACCCCCGCATTTCTTCGACTACAAACTTGGCTACGCTTTTCAGGACTGCCAGTGGAGGTGCCTCTTACACGAATCTTTCAGCCCCTATTCGATTGAATTATGTAATTAGATTTATTTAACGTGACAGGATAAACTTAACAGATGTACTTTCAAGATCGCATATGAAAAAGATTTCGAA
Organism: uncultured delta proteobacterium; assembly: GCA_963741425.1. Lineage (GTDB taxonomy): Bacteria > Desulfobacterota > Desulfomonilia > Desulfomonilales > Desulfomonilaceae > DATJPW01. Next base: position 22,454 of record CAVUHP010000027.1, on the reverse strand, counting down.
ATACATGTATTACTTAATGACTATTTAAGACCGGCTCACACCGGCGGAGACGAGGAAAGAAATCCATGGAACGAAAGCGTGTCGGTATCGTCTTGTTTGAAGATGTCGAGGTCCTGGATTTTTGCGGGCCTTTCGAAGTCTTCTCAGCCACTCGCCTGAATGAGGACAGGCGTCGCGAAGAAGCATCGCCGTTTGAAGTGCTTTTGGTGGCAGAGAAAGACTTTCCCGTGGTTACGACCGGCGGCATGAAAGTTATTCCCGACCACACATTTGAGAGCTGCCCCAAATTGGATATTCTCGTCGTTCCCGGGGGATGGGGCACCCGTAAAGAACTCAAGAACTCAGCAATGCTCAACTGGTTGGGCGTCCGTGCGTCGGAAGTGGAAACTCTGACCTCAGTATGTACCGGGTCGATGCTCCTGGGTTTTGCCGGACTGCTCGACGGGCATCGTGCAACGACTCACTGGCGATCGCTCGATTGGATGCGTGAATCGTTTCCGGAAGTGACGGTGGAGTATGGTGAGCACGTCGTCGAGGATGGATCTGTGATAACCTCCGCAGGAATCTCGGCTGGCATCGACATGGCGCTAAAGGTCGTCGCTCGCTATTGCGGTGAAACCGTGGCCCGAGCCACGGCTAAATACATGGAATACCTATACCCTGATAGTAATGTCCGGAGAATTTGAGATTTCTTGCGGTTGGATTGCAAAGGTTGCAGTCGGATCTCGTATCACGTTCGGATATGTGACAAGTTCACGTGGCCTCGGCCTTCCCCTCGTCCCGATGCCGTGGACAGTATGAGATTTGACCATGGCTCGAATGTGGCCTAGGTCGATGAACTCTCAAGGGTCACGAAAAGGTGACTACAGAACGGTACGGGAACTTATCCACAGCCCGATAGGGGAAGCTACCAACACCCCTGGAACCAGGCCGCCGATGAAGATGCGGCCTCCCATCATCGCAGCAAAACGCCAGAAGATTCCTAATCTCCAGGTCCCAAGATCGATTCTTGCTGAGACCACCGCCTTTGATTCGGCTGGAGCCGAGCCGTCAATTCATCTTTCAAATTTCGACTACTTGGGCTGCATCCGTCCGTAAGCCGATAATCTACCCGGCCCCAATGCCCGAAGTTGGTCCTGTGTCAACGTCGCCACCATTCCCGGCCCGCGCCACCGCCTGGGCTCGGACCTGCCGGTGCTCGCCGGAGGGCCTGGACGAGGGAGCGGAAGGATAAGTTCCAGAAACACCTGGTTCACTAGAGGCTTCCTTATGTCTGGCACCGGAACGTCCAGAAGTCCGTGTCGAGCCCTGCCGCTCATCCCACACGAATCCTTCAGAGGTAATCTTGGCCGGAATCCAGCCACGAACCGGCCTTTCTATCCGAATCCAACCGGCTTCATCAGGTGTCCCTACGGCGGAGACGACTGTGGCCGATTTCAGACACCCTGTTTTCTTTGCGGATTCCTGAGGACGTTCCTTGACCTCAAGGCATGGGGCCCCATCCGGAAGCTTCCCGACGATGGTCACCTTTTTCGCAATACGGAGATCCTTGGTCACTTTCCGTAGAAGCGTAGCCACTTCGGCAGCGCCGGGAAAGTTGGCCCACTGAAATGCGTTCAAGCCGTTGTTGTCGTGGATATCAGGGGTGGCGCGTTCTTCAGAAGGAAGGCTGCAAGCTCGGCCGATTTGCTCGTGGCCGCACACATCAGTGCGGTGAACCCCGTGTCCTCCCTCGCATCAACCGACGCACCCTTAGAAACCAGGAACCGCGCGACTTCGAGGTTGCCTTTCATGGAAGCGATCATTAGCGGCGTAACCCCAATCTTGTCCCGAACATTGACATCCATTCCACCGTTCACCAAGTCGACCACATTCTGAAGGTTTCCGCTTACTACGGCCAAATGCAATGGAGATGGCCCTTGGTCGGCAATCGCAAGCATGTAGGCCGGCCAAACCGCGAGCAAAAAAATATACACCACCCACAGCCGGGAAAACTGTGCTCTTTTCATGATGAACTCCATCCTCAAGTTCAAGTTGTCCCAATCAGACGGTATTTGACGCGATCGAATTATTTCGCACCACCTTATCGAATTAAAGATCGTCGCCAGCCCGCCTATTCGCATGCTTCCTCCCAGCAATTGGTAATTCATTAACGAGGAGCAGGAGACAAAGTGGCCTCAGCGGCCTCACTGGGCGTGGCCGGTCTTGTGTAAGCATTGTTGTTGTCCCGTACCATTACTTGGCCCGTAGCCGGGTCCTTGTAATATATTGTCGTTTCCGGGGGTTGGTTCGGAGGTGGTTGGTCCCCGGCTGGTGGCGTGCCCGCAGGCTGGGTTCCCTGGCCCTGCGGGGTAGGTGAAGGTTGGGTGCTTTGTGTGGGCTGCGTGGGCACTTTCGTATAATCTCCTGGGTAAGTCATCACCCCAGGTTGGTTGATAGGATTTCCCGTCTGCGGGCCACTTGGGCCTTGTGGAGTCGTCGGAGGCGGAGAGTAACTCTCTCAAATACGCCCCAGTAGTCAAGTCCCTAGTATAGAAGCTACCGTCTGTGCGCTGAAAAATTCCCGCTTGAGAATAATAACCGTGGCCTTGGTTATCCGTCGGGACCCACACCTTCATGTGTTCCACACGATTTTTCCGATTGGGGCTGCTTCGGTCCTCCTACCTGTATAGATTGATTCTGGAACGCCCCTGGCGCCCCACCTGGTGTTTTCGCACCAACGCCGGGTTGCACACCACCACTGCCAAGCTGCCCAGGCCATGATTCATTGGGCATGAGAGCGTATATCACGAGTAGCGATAGCAACAGCACAGTCCACTTCATCCCTTGTGTGCCCTCCGTCTTCATCTCCGCCTCCTACATTTTGGGGAGCTATTTGGCGTAGGAAATAGAAAAGAATTTGCTTCCATTCACTGTTACAGGCACTGAAATACCCAAAAGGTCCCCAAGCCATTTTTGGGAAGTTACCAGCGGTCAAGCGATTTGTCAAAGAGGAAAAATTGACTCTCGTGGTTCAGTTTTTTTCTGCCTCTAGAGCGTTTACCTGGGCGATAGCGGCGATGAACGATGGCTGGCATCTTGTGACCAGTCCGGCCTGCTGGTGCGTGGCAAGAGAACGTTTTATGTCACGGCGAAAGATGCGCCTAGATACGAAATGCTGACCTGCCCCCGAGAACTGGTCCAGGTCCTGAGTCAGCATAGGCCGAGAAGGGCAAGAAGTACTCTCCAGAGCCGACAAAGTCACCATAAATCTAAAATGAGAGGGGCATATTCCTTCGGGGGAAAATCAGGCCAAGCCTGGTGCCGCCCGATCGTCGGAACAACGTGCAAGCACCCTCTCAGAAAAATGAAAGTGGAATAACTCCGGTTGATTTGCCCTCGACCCCTGGTGGGGGTGGTGGCTCGTGGTGGCAACGCTGCCAATAAGCCCGCTAATTGTGGGCCTCTCGGAAATGCTTTTGTCCGGCGGTACCCTAGCGATCATCGAATTAATCCTCGATCTCGGCTTTCCCGAGAGCACGGGAATGCACTTGCCGACTGTAGAAGAATTTCCGAAGTATCATGACTCCCGTTTGACTTCCTGTATCATCAGATTTTTGCTGAGTTGCCGCCTCAAGTGTCGAGGGGGCAATTTTACAAATGAGAGAGAAACAATTGCAGAGGCCGTTATATGACGTCCTTCGTTTCTCAACCCGTGTGAACGAGGTCCACATATGGTTAAACCCGTGAGGTCCACGCCAATGCATGGTTCGCAGTCATGCTGGAAGTGTAATGCAGCGTAGCAAAGGCTACGGGGGCCATCCTTATTCTGCCTGCTACCGTCGCTTCCACCAATCGGGGCCTCCTCCGGTTCGAGGAGCCGACACGGAATCGGTAGAGGAAGTTTCCTCGCTGGTTGATCTTTCAGAAGAAGCTGGTCCGGTCCTTTCCGAAAATCCTCTCGAAGCGGATGATCGCTGCACGGCAGGTTTTTTCTGCTCATCTATAACTACCATTTCCTGCAATTTCTCCATCGGGACCCACCCTGCAACCGGTTTTCGCAGCATAGTCCATTGGTCATCCTTCGAGTTAACCTTAGTGGTGACCTCGCGTCCTGGCTGCAAGCAAGCCATCTTCGCCGAGTTTTCGTCAGGAGACTTCGTCACCGGCAGACAGTTTTCCGTGCCCTCCATAGGGCCGACCACAGTCTTGGTGTGCCACTTCGTGTCGCCTTTGGTACGCTGTCAGCAGTAAGTCCGCAATTTCTTTGTGATGCTCGGCTGCAGCCATTTGAAATGCATTTAGTCCTGAAGCATCCTGTGCATTTGCGTCCGCTCCGTGACTTAAAAGCAGTTTCACGGTTTCCGCGTGGCCTTTCGCTGCGGCAATCATTAGAGCAGTCAATCCTTTGTCACTTTTGGCATTGACGCTGGCACCCTTTTCCACCAGGAGTTTTACAATAGCTGTATTGTCCCCGAAGGCGGCAATCATCAAAGCGCTTACGCCGTCATTGCCCCGGCTGTCCGGGTTCGCCCCGGCCGCCAAAAGCTCATCGACATCGTCGGTATCCCCGGCCCTGATCGCGGCTAATAATTCTGCCGACGCGTCATCAGCTCTCACTTGATTGTCCTGGACCACCAAAAGGATCAATAAGAATGCCAATGTGACTGCTATTCTTTTATTCATTGCCTCCTCCCTATTCCAAATCAATTTCGATCTATGGTTTGTTGATGCACAATAGGCCATTTGGATTCCAAACCCTCGGGTTTCTCTTCAAGCGCAGCAGAGATCCTCGTGTCAAGTCTGGGTTCCAGCCCAGTGTGGCTAAATTTGAGGACAAGCGGGCTGACAGATGATTGAAGATTCACGCCGGCGTGTGAACATAATTTGCTTTCGGTGGCGAATCTTCCGCTATTCGTTTGCATCTTAATAGTAGGAGAGAGGATCGAACGGTTGCGTAATTACTCCATCTCCTACCTGATGATGACGAAACAGATTGTCCATCTGGAGCAACCGACCATCACTTGCGGCAACCCCTCACCAGGAGGACAGGCCCATGAAATCAAGGAATAGCACCTTCAAGATGACTGTTTCAGTTGTCATGGCACTCGGTTTCACGATCGTCACAGTGTCTTTGGCGGTGGCGGGCGCGTTTAGCGGAGGGGGCGCCCCGGCGTCGGCAGCGGCTCCGCGTACAATGTCGGTGACCAATCAGAACTCCTCAACGAGCACAGTGACTTGGTCCCCTTCAACAGGATCGACGTCGTCAAACGTCGGCTCGACGGGAAACTCCCTCAATTCGAGCGGCACAGGTACGGGCAAGGGAACCGGCGTTACCAACAGCAATGGTAACAAAACGTCCGGTAGCAACGCTGTGACTAAGGGAGCCATTGACAAGACGATAAGCAATGTGGTCCGGCAGCACCAGGGTGATAGCAGTCATTTTAATTTCGGTCCATCCTCAGGCCCAACTGGTTCCGTGCAGAGCAGTCAAGGTCTCTCTAAATCAGGAGGCAACACAGGACCGAATTCCGGCCAACCAAATGCCGGTAACCAGGGCGTCATATCAAAGGGATCCGTGAGCAAGCTAATAAACAACTCTGTAGGGAAACAATCGAATACATCCTCAAAAAATAAATCGAATTCGGGTGGACCTTCGGGCGGTTCGCCGACGGATGATACGTCGTCAGCAAATCAAGTAGGACAAAAGTGATACGAGCGTCAGTGGGCAACCCGGCGTCAAATCCGGTAACCAAGGCTCGCAGCAGGGTCCGGGAGGACCATCAGACAACACTACGGCCTCGAACCAGCAGGGACAGAGTAATGTAGCTCCCAATAACTCGCCAGGCAGTGGAACCGGAAAACTGACTTCGTGGAAACAAGACCTTGATGCCCAGTGCGCTCGTGAAGACGCCCTAAACAAGCAAATCAGTTCCCAAAATAGACGCAACGATTACGGGCCCAACTATGTGCCACAGCAACACCACTATAGGAAGATCAAGCGGGTCATGGACTTGGAGGACGCGGGCCCATATGATGACGCGAAGTAGGGAGTATGATCGGAAGAAGAGTCTCCAGGAGGCAAAGGACAAGCTCACGGATTCTGAAAGAAAGGATTATGAGCAATACAAACAGCGAATGCAACAGGATGTGCCGTTCGAAAAGCTGTCACCTGAAGAACAGAAAATTTACCAGGACCTGATGAATATGGCTAAACAGAAGTTCCCGCAGACGCAGTCCCCGCAGCAACAAACACCGAGCGGAGGCAAGCCTAGCGACGGGTATTAATCCACTGCCTTCTTTAGATCAACGTGGCGCCGCGGAAACATGGCTGTCGAGCGAGTACGACGGAGCGGGTTACAGATGCCTGGGCTACGCTCGCAACTGACAGCTTGTGGTCAGTGAATCGTATCCATGATGGCTAGGACTTATCGGACAAAATGCCCTTTGAGAACCGGAATTCATCCTACGATGTAACTCCACAAATTCACTTTTCTTTTGACTTTCCTGCCCAAAGTGTGCTAGCCACTATCTAAAAGGCAGAACAGATAACGAGATCAGTTTGACCAACGTGTGCTGCTTCACGGGGAAAGCGGCGGCAAGGGACGCGATTCCGTCATAATGTAGTGGTTTACTTGTAGTTGTGGAGGTTAGGAGAATGGGTGGAAAACGATCCCTACGGATTGGAATAGTCTTCGTTCTGACGCTGATAGCCATGCCGGGAGCAACCTTGGCATGGGAATTCAGTATGTTAGGTAGTTCAACATTTATTACCCAGAGGTATTCGCAGGGGGGACCGGGAGGGTTCTTCGGCCCTTACGATTTTGACGCTAGTGTTGCCGCGGCAGGCGCGTTTGCCTCGGCCAACGGCTGGCTTGGTCCACAAGTCGGCAACATTTCTTCAGGCAGCGTGGCGTCGATAAGTAATTTCAGCACAAGCCTGTTTCCATTCCTGCGGGTAACTCCGGCGGTGAGTTTACAGGGAGTTTACCGCATAGGAAACAGCCCCACAGAATCTTTCCCTGGGTTCCACGGTTTCATTTGCTTTCGGTGAATGGCTGCAGTGGTGGGCCAGCATAAATTCTCCGTTTGGCCTTGTGGCGTATGGTAAGAGACCTTTTTCCTTCGGCTGCGGATTGCAATACGACCTGGGGAACAGGACCCAAGAGCATTTGGCCCTTGTGAGTTATTACGGGCCATTAACGATTGGATTGGGTATATACCCTTGGAGGCCCATTTCCGAGTATCGGGACCTGAGCGAATTATATTGGAATACTGCGGATAACAACGGAGCTAACAAAACCGATTTTTACGGATTTCTGACTTACGAGAACGGGCCGCTTGAAGCTGGAATTATGAGTTCGTGGTAATTCGTATCACGCCGGCCCTGAACGTGGTGATCGCATACATTCACCCGGCTGAACCTGGCCCCGCTTGATGTTACGCTCAATGAAGGATCGGTTTACCTGAAATATAATAACGGCCGCTTCTTTTTCAACGCTGAAGCCGATTGGATTTATAGGACCGCGCGCTGGCAGAAGTCTGCTGCCGGCACTTTTCTCTTGGCTGACGGTGTCACAGCATTGGCGGAAGTATACGGAGGGGAGTGATGTTTTTCGGCCGCAATATACTGAAGCCTGGCGGTATATGGTTGAGTTGGGATGCCATGTGCGGACCGGCGAAACTGTCTTTGCTTACATCTTTCGTGCCTGGGGCCGGATCGCCGACATGGTGTTTCTTATAGATAGGCAACCTGTTTTCGTGGACTTATACAGGCCTAACACAATTTACTTCAGCCGTGACTACGGAAACACAACGGTTTTTAAACCGTATAGCCTGCTCTTGAGCACAAATTACGGATCGGGTCTGGGAGCTACGAGCACGGCGCCCACTTCAGGACCGGTACGTGGCCGTGGCGGTGATGGCTACATTGTCGATGCGAGAGTCTATGCGGCCAGATTTGACTATGCGACCGCTGCCAATCTAAACTTTTTCTCCTCCTTCCTGTACGCCACGAGAGTGTCTCATGGCTACGGTTGGGGATATATCACCCCGAAGGGTACAGCCGCGGATCTCACTATTTCAGGAGCGGTAGGGTACTTGCCTACCGGGACTTTTGCCGCTCCCACTCCCGCGATTCCTGACGACGGCCTCGGTTGGGAAGTGACCTCGGGTGTTGACTGGAACCTGCTAGAATCCTGGATGCTCAACATAACTTGCGCTTACTGGCAACCTGGTAAGTGGTTCAATTTTGCCTGCATCGACAAGGCCGTCCCCGGTTGGGATACGCCCCCCGTTGCCTACCCTTTTGGAGTCAGTCCGGACAGGAGCATAGACGGGATATTCGGAATAATGACGACCCTGGCAATCAATTTCTAATGGTGAAAACTTTGCGAGAACAGGAGCTTTACAATGAAAAAGATTTTATCAACTCTGAGAAATAAAGCATGTCATTCGGGAATGAAGTTTGTCCTGTTGACCCTGCTCCTCGGCTTTTGCTGCTTGGTGGTCTCGCAAACGGCCGAAGCGCAATTTTTCCAACCGGCGAAACCTCCACAGGTTGGGGATGTACCGACCTCCAATGCTGGTGTTCAAGCTCAGAATCAGGGCTACTTCATGAAGGATTGGACTAAACAAGGGCGCTACTCGCCCCCGGCGGCAGGGTCGCAGGGCTCGGCTTTCAACCCGCCCCCGTGGGGAGGTCCTCCACGGTAACCGTTTGCCGTATAGCCCGATCGAATAAGACCCAATTTTCCGTTTATTAGTTGAAGATCATACGAAGGGCCACGTGGATGTTTCCATTCCACGTGGCTCTTCCAGTGTACAGCCCACCGAAACCCCGGCGCTTACTTTCGCAATGACATCGCGAAGTGTGAAGATTCCCAAAAGGAGCCAGTGTCCAAACGACAGTACATTTTCGCCTTCCAGGTATTGCCCTTTGAATCAGCCATCTCTATCGTAAGACAGAGAGCTTCAGAATTAAGGTGGAATTGTGCAGCGGCTTGGGTTCAACGGGAGCAATGCAATGAAAACAAATTCATTCAACCATAAAACAAGAAAGACGTGGCCGTCCGTGTTTCGGGTTCAGACCACTGTTTTTGGCGACTCTTGTGGGGATCTTTTCTCTAGCAGTGTCGCACACTACCAATGCCCAGTTTTTCAATCCGGCGCCCGCACCGCAAATAGGGTCTCTGCCGGTCCCTAACGCCGGGGTCCAGGGGCAATATCAGGGTTACTTCATTAAGCCTTGGTATAAACAAGGGCGAGTGGAGTACCCAACGTCACCCCAGCAAGCTTCTCCATTCAATACACCTCCCTGGGGCGTCGGTCCCCAGGACTAACACTGAACGGAGATCCTCCCACAAGGCTAAAGAAGAACCCAGCATTACGATCTTCTTCTCTACTTTGATCGCTATGGCTTTGGAAACGAAACGACGTGCCATGTGCGGCTATGCGAGGGTTTCGCCTGAAGTGCGACAGGTCGTGGCTCAGTTTCGCTTTGAGTCGGAGGATATTAACGTCATGCTCCGAGAAATGGTAATGGGTTTGCCCCAGACCGCGTAGATCGGATCGCTCGGGATGCCATGTCCGTAATACTTGTCATCCCTGGGACGTGGTTTGCCCGTGCTTTCGTGATACCCCTGGATCCGCAACCGGCCGGAGAGCGTGAAGTATCTGCGAACCAGTTCCACCCTTTGCTTTTCCGTACTTCTTTTCCAGACATTCACGGCTTTAGGGGGAAACATCCTGTTTGAAAAAACCACGATGAACAGACCATCGGGCTTCAGCACGCGAGAAACCTCCCTGAAGACCTCAAGAGGCCGGGTCAGGTAGTCGACGGATACCGTGTTAACCACCACATCAAAATGGTTTTCGGGGAACGGCAGCAGCGGATCGCTGTTCAGGTCCTGGATTACGTGCACTGAGAAAACAGGATTAGCTTTCAATTCAGTTTGGTTGAGTCCGAGCCCGACAACCATCGAGGGGTCGCTCACTTTCCCGAGATGGGAATCCGGTCCGGCCATGAGGTCCAGGATCGTTGAGTCCGGCAGAATCAATCGAGCATAGAGCTGTTCAACTGTCTCAAGGGCATACGAGTCCAGATGATTTACAAAGCGAGGCTTAGTATAGAAATCTCCATCAGGCGTCTCATCGTCCCGACCAAGATCGTTAGCGCCGAGCCATGAGAGACTACTTATTTCATCGGAATCTTCCTTCACAACAAGGTCTTTAAGCGCTTCCTTGGACCAAACAGGAGCCGGTCCTCAGCCGCCACGCGGGTCCATTCTGCAACGATAGCCAGTCTTTTCAATGCCCTGGCTCTCCAAGGATTTCCAGCTGTTGGTGAAATACGAGCAGTCGTCATTGAAACAGATGTGGTGCAGCTCTCCACCCCAGCTGGACTCGAGCGGAGTGCGCACCGGGTCCATTCCCGATCCACAATGGGGACAAGCGTTTCCTTTGGACATTGGGGTCTTCCTTCTTCGTAAGTGCTGTTCATTGAAACGGACGATAGGGACCCGCATTTCAGGAAAGGAGTGTTGAGGAAAACTCAATAAATACATTGCCTTTGCTTGATGCAGTGCGAAACAGTGATTGCCTCGAAGGCCATCTGTCACTCTACCCAATACCATCCACAGATCACAGGCTATCCGAAAAACTCCTCAATTGGTCGATGCGAGATCCTTGAGTCCTGAGATTCAGGTTGGGTTCGACATGGACCTCTGTCAAGAGGATCGCTCTGAAAAACCGCTGCCTTTGAAAATATTCCGGATTCCCAAACTCTCGGTGGCCCGTGTCAATAAGCTTCTGTAAAAAGTAGGGATTCAGGTATGGTAATATGGAAACCACCCTTCGGGACATCATGAGGCTTACGAGAGGAGCAGGTTCATGAAACTTCCACAATACATTACGACTGATGAAGTGCAGAGGGTGTGTCGTGAACTCGGCATCAGGGACTGGACAGCACTGAAAGAGGCCACTGTTACTGTTGAAGAGGCACAGATAATACGAAACTCTGTCGGAGCTGAGGCGACCCAAATCACTGCCGATGAGTTCCGCCGTGGATTGGAAGTCGAGTTGGAGCATGGATTGCAGTTCCCGGATGCAAACGTGACTAACAATCATCCTCTCTTGACGGGCAAGATCGTGCTGGCCCATCTCAAGGAGACCCTTGACTATTACTCGAGGCTCGAGGTAGCCGAGCTGGAGGGTGACATGCTGAATGCGCTCGCGAAGGGAGATACGGTCAAGGTAGCGGAGAAGTACCGAAAACTGGTCCACGCCCGTTTAGCATTAAGCTCAAATGAAGCCGGCCGCCTGTAGTTTGCCGCTCGCTGAAGAAGACCGAGCGCCGTGCACAAAGGAAGAAACATGTCCCTATTCTGCCGGGTAAAGCTCATGGGTGGCTGGGCGCTCCACTCCAACGGTTCCACGAGGAGGCTCCGAAAGCAGTGAAAGAAGAAATTAAACTCGAGTCAGAAGTCAGGAACCTGTTGGCATCACAAGAAGTTGCCGTCCTATCGACTCAGGAGCAGGATCATCCGTATCTCAACCTGGTTGCTTTCGCTGAGACCTGTGATCTCCGAACCTTACTGTTTGCTACACCGAGGGCCACCAGGAAGTACGGGAATCTTTCATCCAAGTCCGGCGTTGCACTGCTCGTAGACAATCGGTCCAACGACGCAACGGACATCCGCGAGGCGATGGCCGTAACGGTAATAGGCATCGCCTTCGAAGTCCCGGACTCAGAAAGAGAAAGATTCGAACGAGTCTATCTGGAAAAGCAGCCGCACATGGAAGAATTCTTGTCCTCTCCTTCCACGGCTCTTATCAAGGTTGATGTAGAATCCTACCTCCTTGTGAGCCGCTTCCGAAAAAGTGAGCGACGCTGAACTTTAAATCATGACCCAGCGGCCGACAAGGCCGGCGCTGATTGCTGCCGGGTATGGGTTTTAGCTGTGCCTTCGAAAACGGTACACAAAGAGAGTCCTCAATTGTGCCGTCAAGACATGACTGTTTCGGATAAGGGGGATCTAGGCTTGGGCCCTCGGTGCTTCCGATCCGCAACATGAGCAAATCTCACCTGGTTCCTTGCAAGATTGATCCCCAGGCTTAGACCTGCTCATCCACCACCAGGATGTGCCGACAAAGACTGTGGTCAGAACTGCAATCAGCGGCTTGGCTAAAGGCAAGAATCCGGCTCCAAAAAGGCTCAAGTATACGGCCAGCATAGGAGACCCGCAACAACCGAGAATAAAACATCCTGCAAAAGCAATAAACCCTGAGAACGTTATACCGCCAAGAGCCAGGGTCTTTCCTGAAATGGAATTCTTCTCTCTGTACCGGCGAAACGCCACCACTGCAAAGGCAAGAGAGAGGGCATACGAATATCCAAGCCAATAGTTTTGCCCTTCAACATAGCGATTTATCCAAGTAGGCTCTTCGACCGGCAATACTGTCGCCCAACGGCTCTGGGCAGGATTCTGCTCAGGGAAGACATTGAGCCAGCAGAAATGCACAAGAGCCACGACAACGAAAACCAGAACAGGCAGAGCGGCTCTTCTGAGGATTTTGCCTATTATCTTCATTTTTGTCCTCCCAGCTGAAGAGCCTGTTTCTCAATCTTATTCGCCTCGAATGCCAGCTTGCCTCCAGATTCCTTTATCTGTCCCTGGATAATTACCGCATCCTTCAATGCCGGCATGTCCCCGGACCAAATGACTGGAAGAACAAGGTACGACGGGCATTGCAGTAATCCACATTGCTTGAATTGCTCTGTGTCCACTACAGCCATCATCCGCTTATCCGGTACAACGGCGGTCACGACGCCCTGGATACTAATTGGTCCTTTATGCCGGTCCACCTCTTTCATGAATTGATCCACGCCCAGCACTGCGCCGGGATTTGAATCCGCGACAGACTTGCGTCAAAGCAAACAATGGCATCACGGCCGCAGCCAGGAAAATGAAATAGAGTAAAGTAGCCTTTTTAGTCATTATTAAACCCCTTCCGGTAAGATGTCTTTTTGTGGAGATGCCGCCTCCTTTGTAATAGAGGCGAGTTGTACTCCATGTTCCGTCCGCTCATCCAGAGCGGGCTTGTGTAGCTCAAGTGCCGCAAGCTTGGCCCTCCACAGGCGTTTCTGCCGAAGCCGTCTCTTCTTCCTTGGGCTTTTCCAAATCGACAGAAGCCAAGGAGTTCTGATGCAAAATTTGAATTTTGGTTGCTCCGACAGTCATGGCGATAGCCATAGTTTCCCGCAGTTCCTCATTGGTTGCACCCAGTTGTCTTGCAACTGCAAGACAGTAGCGGGTTCACGGATCACATCCGGCGGACAACGAGGCTCCCAAGGCAATGAGGTGCTTTGTCTTACGATCAAGTGCGCCCTCTGCATAAGCACCTTCAAAAAATTCCTGATACTTACCGAGTGTATCCATTGAATTTGGCCTCCGATCAGATGCTGATACGGCAGGGCGCACAGCCCTGAACAAAAAGCCTCTGGTAACGGGAGAGCTATTAAATCCTGTCTCCGAAACGATCTCAGGATTTGTGAAACCAGCCCGTTTGATCATCGCCAGGAAATCCTTTCCTGGCACTGCTCCGCCCATTCACCCGGCCCAGTTGTCAACCCGTTCTCTTACATCCTCCGATAGATAGCCGGTGAGCACCTGGTCAGCCATCATCAGCCTTCCACCAGGCTTCATAACTCGAAACACCTCTCTCATGGCCTTCAATTTGTCTGGTATAAGGTTGAAAACCCCGCTGGAGATAACAACATCGAAGTCCCGGTCCGGGAACGGCAAATCCTCGCCAGAGGACTCCTGGAAGGACACATTTTTGAGATCGGTCAGGCCGAGATTTTGCCTCGCCCTCTCCACCATCTCGGAACTCATATCTATACCCACTACTCTACCCGTCGGTCCTGTCATTTTAGCGGCAACCATCGAATCTACTCCGCAGCCGCACCCGATATCCAGGACGCTCTCTCCCTCGCGTATTTCTCCTAACGAGAACGGATTTCCCACTCCGCAGAAACAATCCAAGGCTGCGTCAGGCAAGGATCGGAGAATGTCAGGGTTGTATTTCAAAGTCTCAAGCCCGGTACGGCCTGTCGGGTAACTGAAAAGTCCTTGAGGATTGACTGCAACCTTGGCGTATTTGCCTCGTATGCCCTCCTCGATCTTCTTTCTGTCCTCAGCGGTAAAATCGGTTTTCATGATGGATAGTCCTTCACGATAAAATATCTTTCTTCATCTGCTCAAATTCGTCTTTATTGATCTCGCCTCTGGCGTATCGTTTCTTTAAGATGTCCAAGGCGCTCTCTGAACCGGGACGTTCTTCATATGGATGTCCCCGGTCCTGCCAGGGCGGTCTGAAGCCTCCCCTCCCGAAGATCAGAAAGACCGCTATCAGCAACACGACGATCATTACAATCGGCATAATCACCGGGAATGCCCACATTCCGTGCATCCAAAAATATTCGGGTCCCATTGTTTCATCCGCTCCTTGGTATATGACCGGCTAATTCCGCCTGTCTGGGACGGTTTTAAAGCTTCCGTTTCTGTTTGAGTCTTGCGACAAGGAATACACCTCCGGATTCCGACAGCCCCAGTTCATCCGCAAGGCGTATCGGGTTTATGGAGCCGGTTCTCTCAACCACTTTCATGGCCTCTTCTTCGAGCTGTTCAAGCCAGTCTTGAAACAAGATGAGGATTCCCGGATCAGCCTCGGATTTCAATTGCTCCGATTCTGCCATTTTGTCCATCAGCCCCCGGCACATCCTCACAGGGTCGATACCTTCGACCATACAGGTGGCCATTCAGAGATGAACCAGGCTGGACTCTTTATCCTGAGGGCTGCCTCGCATCAGGCCCTTGAGGAAATCTATCCGGGCATCCTCTCTCAGATGGGAGAATAGCCGCCTTATTTCGACAGCCATCTGATCCAGGGCCTCAGTGGGGGACATGGAATCAACCAGTTGGTGAAGAGTTCCGTTGCTCATCACATCATCTCCAAAATTCAAAAGTTTTTCCTGTTGGCCAACAGATCTTCCACCAGGTCAGCCAGGATATCGATCACCTCCAGGACCCTCTTGTCAGCTATCTCGTAATAGACAAAGAGCCCTTTCCGCTCGACTTGTACCACGAGAGACCGCCGCAACTCCTTGAGGTGATGGGAAACCAGGGACTGGGAGAGATCCACTTCCTCAACGATCTTTGACACAGTCTTCTTTCCATTGTTCAAAGTCAGAAGGATCCGAAGCCGGTTCTCGTCGGAAAGACTCCTGACGACAAAGGCCACTGCGGCGAGTCGTTCATGGAGTTTTGCGATTCTGTCTTTTGCGGCCTCAGTCGATGATTCCATTGCATCTATCCGAATTAGAGACTATATGAATACTCATTCATATATTGATATGACAGGGCGGCTTCTTTGTCAAGGGGTGGTACGGGCAGGTTGAGAATTTTGTTTCGAACCGCAGTGTTCTTATGGCGTCGTGGCCGCTTGTACCATTGCCAACGTTCCTATTTCCATCCCCATTGTTGGAAAATATTGTGAGCATCTCCACTCTTTAAGAAGTCAATGAATTTTCTAGCCAATTCCTTATTTCTCGAGGTGGTCATTATGGCGATGGGAGTGATGCGGACGACTTTCTCTTTGTCGGGGAGATGAACTGGATCTGTCTCGTCTTTCAGAGCGTGGTGCCACGATTCATAAGTGATCCAGGCATCGAGTTCCGGTTCGGTCTTCCAGATTCGTGCGGCTTCTGCGCCTGTAAGCACCGGCTTCACAATGTTGTACTGGATTCCAGGGACGCACTGGTACACTTCCTCCATTTTTTCCTGTGTAACAACCATGACTTTCATACCCTGTTTAGTCAGATCGCCGAGCGTCCTGACGCCTTTGGGATTGCCTTTTCTCACGAGAATCACAGCGACCCTTGCATACAGCCCGGTGATTGACGATTCATCCACTAGACCGGGGTAGGACCGCATAAAATCGTTGAGCATATATTCAGCGCCTTGAAACATAACGTCACCGCTTTGTTTCGCCTGTTCTATCCACTGCGGTGGAGTACCTGTGGTTATGTGCACATCGATCCCCGTGTTTTTGGAGAAAATGTTTGCACACTCCCTCATAGGGCCCAGTGGGCCCCCAGGGCCGTACACCTGCAGCGCATCTTTGGGTCTTTGCGCTTCTCTATCCAGAACCGTTGGGCCCGCCTGTCCGGTGGTCTGTACCAGGAAAGTTATTGCCGCCAACAACCATAGTCTCTTCATCATTTTGTTCATCCTAGGTCAATGCACCGGCTTCCGGTTTTCACAAATGAATAAGACAGCTTCGCAAATGGTGCGTTCTGTATCTATTGCTTGTCTCTCATGGTCTTTGCGGCTTCCACCATGAGGCTTTGACCATCCGTCATGAGCTTATCAGCAGTGTTCACGTCAGTCTTTTGCAACATTCTTAACCCCCGCATCATTGTCCTGGAGCCCGTCATGAATTTTTCCGGCCTGGGGTCAGTCATCATTCTTTCGGCTTCCAAGATCATCTTCTGACCTAGCTGCATCAACTTCTCCGCCTCTCCTGTATCCTTTTTGGCTTTCGGAACTTGTAGGCCGTCCATCATCATCTTTGCACCCTGTTTCATCGTATCTTTCTGGATGCGTGCCGCGGTCTTTTCAGCTTCCATCATCGTTCTGTGCCCGTCTTTGATCATCTTTTCTGCCGAGCCTAGATCTTTCTTTTGCTGCATAATCGTCCTGCCTTCTACCATCTGGTCGGCTCCCTTTTTCATCATCGATACTGCAGTTTCCCAATTGCCGGATTCAGCAATAGCATATGGGCAAAGCTGAAGAATCATGCCAACAGCGAAGAAAGCTCCTGATAGGCATTTGATACTCTTGATTTTCATCCTGGTTGGCACCTCCGATTAGTCTACAAGGCTATACATTCGCCTTTAGTTTTTGGCAAGACCGAGGAATCCTCCAACTTTCCGACTGCACACCGGAGATTTTTCACTTTATTTTAATCGGCAATGTCTTACGGAATGTAGTCGTCTGGTCTCCCCCGAATTTTGAAATGAGCCGTGGTATTGAGAGTCGGCTTCTTTCTCCGTGTTCTCGTGCCGACTGCCTGAGGCCATCTCGCCGGTTCCCGGAAGCTTGGGAGCTTAGGAGCCGCGCAGGAATGCCGTCGGAGCACCGGCATCAGCAATGGGCACAACGACAACCGGTCGTTCCATGGTGCCCGCGGCCAATGATACGTCCAGTTTCGGCCAAGAGATTAAAAACATTATCGAAAATATCAATTGCTCCACTCTGCGCCTCCCCACAACCCTTCAGGTACTATTGATGCAGATCGACGCCTACGGGTTCACAGGAAAACATACGTCCTGAAAGCTGCTTGGCACGGCATCATATGATTTTCGCGTTCGAAGGAGTGACACGGACCCTGGAAAATGGAATTGTGATTCCAAACACCTCTGCAGTCGGACCCGTACAGGAAGATGGGGCACTACGAATCGTATCCAGCGGAATGATTTTGTCGGGTCTATTCTTGGAAGGGGCAATTGTTGGGCAGCAATTTATACTCGCTGCCGGTCGGTTGAGAACGCTGGAATGAGGGGCTTCGGCACTGAGCCAAAGGTCTCGTTACGCACTCCTGCGGGCAATACGAGGCTTTACAGTGGTTCTCGGGGACGTGTAAAGTGAATGCTTGTAGGAGAGCATGGCTTTGGGACCATCCATTGTCGCGGTTCTCATTGATACCTCACAGAGGAGATCCCCGGTTCTCTGGATGGATTACAGGAAAATTTCATCGTCTTTTAACAAGCGAGTGTGATTTCCGTCTAACAATTAAGAAGTCGAAAAGAGAAGTGCGTAGCAAGAAAAATTTAACATCCAGTGAAAGAATTTTCCGGGTGAAAAACACAGGAAGGCTCAATGTGAGCTAACAATAGACAAGACGTACTTCCCAACAAAGAAGGGGTACGAACAATGACAAAAATAACGATATTAGCACTCATCGCTTTTGCGCTCTCAGTTTTGATAGTGGCAGGGGCCGGACCTACGTATGCGGCACAGACGACTGATGGAACCAATAGTGTCCTATCCGGGGTGGACAATGTGGTCGGAACCCAAAGTCCTATTCCGGTCCAACTAGTCAGAGGCTCGCATGGCAGCAGTGGTGGTCGCATGGCCTTCTCACGCGGCAGTGTTGGCAGTTTTCGCGGTGCTCGCTTTAACAATAGTTTTCGTGCGGCCCGCGTCAACAACTTTCGGTTCCACAATGCCCGTTTCCGTCATTTCCGTCATTTTCGGCCGTTCGTCTTTGGTGTCTGCTGTCCCTATAGTTACTACTCTAACTATAGCAACTGCTACTGGGACGGCTACTCGTGGGTATGTGACGATTACACCTATTGAACCGAGGGCGCATCGGTGGCTACTTGTGACCGATTTGATGAAACGGATAATCTAGTGCGACGTTGGAGTTTTTCGGTTTAAAACCTGTCGCTGCAGGTCTCACATGAGTGGGGCCGACGGTCGACGGATAGAAAGGACCGGCAGTCGGAAGATTTTCTTCTCGGCTTCCGGTCTTTTGTTGATCAGAACGTCATAGAGACCTATTTTACTCTGCAATTCGTGCAAGTAGACGAATCATTGCACAGACTTATCGGAATCTTGCCATTTTGTAGTTCTTTGGGCTAATGCCCGGTGCCACTTATGGGTCTCCAAAAGATCGAGAGAGTCAAAAGCGCATTCACGTTGACGAAAAAGCCTGCTCAATGCTGTCGTTGACATGGATGAAGAGATGGTGCCTGCCCAACCTTGGTTGCGACAATGGTTGGGCCGCTATTTCCCCTGTAACGTTTTGCACCATCCCGATTTTTTCCGGCTCCGGCCTCGTCACTTCCTTTCTTTCGTTTACTTTACCTTAAAGGGCAACGTTTTGCGGAATATCGTCGTCTGGTCTCCCTCAAATTTCGGATCGTTGTACCGATTCAGGTCATAAGCAAGGCTGGCCCGCACCTGGTACTCGCCTTTTCCCAATTTCGGGTCCCAGGTCAAATACGCTCTTCTCCTGCTCGAAGAATGGTTTCATGAGGTCCCTGGGCATCAGCCACGCTTACCGAAGCAGCATCAGGACGCTTCTTGTCCTCCTCGAGAAAAGACTTGTCGTCGGGTCGATCCCCATACCAGGGAGCGAACATCCAGTCCTGCTTTGCAATTACCTTACCTCTTCCGTCGACTATCTCCGCTTTGAGATAAATGGCTCGTCGATTTGAACCGGTAGGAACCGAATGACCGCCACCAATGTTGATTACGTGAAAATTCAGGGCTGATGTTGATTCTTTCTCGGCCACAATGACAAGGCTCAATGCACTTGAGATTCGTTGTGGAGAGTGACCGCCAGTCCACAAATGTCTGGCTACCGCTCTGACGGGCACATTGTCGTCCTCAGCCGATTTCCGAAGAGTCCGTGGCATGTGACAATCCTGGCACTGTTGCGAACCCAAGCCAGTCTTATGGAAATCATCGCGCCATTCAAGGAAAGTTTGAGTCTGTTTTGCCACAACCCGCTTTCCTGCCGAATGACAATACGCACACATTGCAGCAGTCTGAATTTTAGGATCCTTGACGGTTTCGTGCTGAGCTTCCGCCCCATAGGGTCCTCGAATCTTTCCGTCCGGGGTCAAATGACAACTCGCACATGTGATTCCAAGCGCTTCTTTACCCTGAGGGCGTGCTTTTGGTCGTTCGATCTCGGGCTTGTTCAAATCGGGGAGGTCAAAGGGCTCAGGGTAGTGACAGACGTTGCAGGATTTGCCCCCCATCTCTATGTCGCGAGCATGCATGGGCCAGGGATCGGTTCCTGCGAAAGAATGTGCAGAACCAGGAGTGAGGACTCGCCCTTTGAGCGAAAGCAATTTCTCTTGGGCCGATTTGTAGGCTATCGGCTTATACATTAAGTCGACCAAATCCGAAGGCATACTCCCGGTAAATCGCCTGATGGCACTCGCCACATTCGGATGACGGAGTAGCCGTCCCCTGGGGAAAGTCCTTCGACTTGGATACTAATTTCTTTTGTTCCGTCACCGCGCTGCTGCTGGGCTTGTGCCGCGCTCTTCTCCAGATAGACCAACGCCAAGGTCCCCACGATCATTAAGAGCGCCAGGACAAGAATACTTGCCTTTCTCATGGTCTGAACCTCCTATGTAGTCCACCGGCAGATAACTCTACCGGTCCTTTAAAATGAACATTAAGCAAGATCCTGATCGCAAAGACAGGATCGAAGAGCATTCGCCTCCATCACCTGGTCCGCGGCACCGCTCGATGAAGAGAGATCGTTGAGTTTGCCACTCACCCAACCGTTGACCGAGGCGAAATTACCCGGAGTAGAGCTGTTGTCCAGGTCGTATTGACCGAAGAACCCACTGGATCCCAGTTGTCCCACGGATCGATTCTTCCAAAAGACTTCTCCTTCCATCGAGAACTCCCACACGAACGCCGAGGACGCCCCCAAATGTAGGCTTAGGATCGGCAAGGGCACAACCAGCCTGATGGCTCCGATAGCGAGCATGTTTCGTCCCGATTCCCCTCAGTGGATCATCACATTATCTCTTCAGGACCGGAACGTTCTAGGCCAAGAAGTTTACCCCAATGTACAGCTTACTGGAATGGCATGCCAACGCATTATTACTCCGGGAGTCGACGTCACGCAAAAACTGCCATCTGAAACCAGAAAAGCTCACGGTTGCTCGCTTACTGTCAAGTCATCAAAGTGTGTTTGGGCATCCGCTTTGGTCCACAAGCCGATTTTACCCGCGGTTTGAATGGTGGAATCCTTTGCATCCAGGTGTTTTTTGTCATCGTAGTAGCACTCGATTCGGTCACCGTTCATCGCTACACGAAGCGTGTGCCAACCGGGCGTATGGGGGATGTCCGCGCTCTTGAGTTGGGTGCGTTCTCCATTCACGACCTTATAGAGCCGGTAATTGTCTTCCAATGGATTGTACCTGGCAATGTAGTAATTCTTCGCGTCTTTCGCCCTCCACACGATGCCACCGCCCTGGTCCATGCTGCCCGAGATGGCTTTCATCTTAACCGTGATGTCAACGTCTTTATAGTTGGTGTCATTGACGAGAGTTATATTGAATGTCGGACCTGAGCTTTTCGCCAATTGAGCCAGCACATTGGGTTTTGACGGGGCGGTATCGTCGGCTACCACTTCCCATTTGCCCACCTCGTTTGTGAATCCTTTTGCAATTTCACCCACCTTGTCACCATCGAAGTTCCATGACATTTTGCCTTGGGCTGCTACAACTACCGCGGCAAGCATTAATCCAAAAACGAGTATCATTGTCTTATTCATATTTCGATCCTTTCTAAATCAGAAAATGTCAAAACCTCAGCATCCGGATCTCTCGGCTCCAGTACAGGCTCAATCGTCCTTACTTTATCGGACCTTTTGCATGATCGAACACGGCTCGCACGGTCTGCGCCGATTTCTCCGCAGGACCTGTTCCCCAGTAATGGAGAAAGAACACTTCTCGGTTGCTCATCCAACATGTGGTTGTGGACCGCAACTATCTCGATGCCACCTTTTCTGAATGTTTGTATCACCGGATTGACTTCCTTGGCAGACATGACCACATCGCCCGCTACATGTGCTTTTTCATTGGTTCCAACGAATCCGGCCCAGGAGTTCAGCCCCATGCTTGCGGTTAGTTCTACCCTGTGCATTTTCACTCCAGGCCGACCCACAGTGATCTTGAAGGAACCACCCGCTGCCTTGCCGGAATGTCCGATGATTTGCTCGATCTTTTTCGTGTCCAGGTTCAGAGGGGGTTTCTGAGCCACTGGGGGAACCAGCGCTCGGATGAGGAGTGGGAGTTTTATCCAAAGCATTTCTGATGCCCTGAGCCATCTTCACTGGATCGCCCATTCCGCCAATGTGCATGAACATGATCCGGAGCTGCTCATAGAAGAAATGGTTGTGCAAAGCGGTCACCTGGACATTTGCCTCCTCAAGAGCGGAGATTACGGGATTGACTTCCTTTTCCAGCAGTACGAGATCGCCCATTACCATTGTCTCTTTGCCCATGTCCTTCCATGCGGTCCAAGAGCCGAAGCCAAGGGCAGTGGGCATAGGCTCACCATCAATCGAAACCTTAATGTCGCTGCGCCCAAAACGAACGACAAAAGCGCCCTCATCCATCTGGCCGGAAAATCCCAAAATCTTTGCGACCTCGCCAAAATCGGTAGAAGCCGGGGCGGGGCTTGGACCGGACAACGACAGGACAATCATCAGAGGGAAAACAATTAAGAGTCTCAAGAAATTAGTCATAGCTCAATTCTCCTTATGGCAATTTTTCCTGTTGGTAAGCATTCGCTCCGCCACCGTCAAGAGCGGCAACTATTATGGTATAACAGCAACTTCAGTGTCTCTTCGGTGTGGCAACCTAAAATAAACCC
>CAVUHP010000026.1:0-107750 GCA_963741425.1 uncultured delta proteobacterium | reverse complement strand
GGTAATGGATAAAGCCGGATGGCACCGAGCCAAGGACCTCAAGATTCCCACGAATATGCGGATCATCTTCTTGCCACCCTATAGCCCGGAACTCAATCCCGTAGAGCACCTCTGGGAAGAGATCCGTGAAAAGTGGTTCCCAAACAAGGTCTTCAAGAGCTTGGATGCAGTCGAAAGTGTCCTTGTGGAAGCTCTGGCCACCTTGGAACAATCCCCGGAGAAAGTGGCAAGTATCACCGGCTTCGACTGGATAAATAGTCTCATCTTGAAAGCAACTTAGTATCAGTGGGGGACATGGAATCAACCAGTTGGTGAAGAGTTCCGTTGCTCATCACATCATCTCCAAAATTCAAAAGTTTTTCCTGTTGGCCAATAGATCTTCCACCAGGTCAGCCAGGATATCGATCACCTCCAGGACCCTCTTGTCAGCTATCTCGTAATAGACAAAGAGTCCTTTCCGCTCGACTTGTACCACGAGAGACCGCCGCAACTCCTTGAGGTGATGGGAAACCAGGGACTGGGAGAGATCCACTTCCTCAACGATCTTTGACACAGTCTTCTTTCCATTGTTCAAAGTCAGAAGGATCCGAAGCCGGTTCTCGTCCGGAAAGACTCCTGACGACAAAGGCCACTGCCGCGAGTCGTTCATGGAGTTTTTCGATTCTGTCTTTTGCGGCCTCAGTCGATGATTCCATTGCATCTATCCGAATTAGAGACTATATGAATACTCATTCATATATTGATATGACCGGGCGGCTTCTTTGTCAAGGGGTAGTATTGCAGGTTGGGAATTTTGTTTCAACCGCAGTGTTCTTATTGCGTCGTGGCCGCTTCTACCATTGCCAACGTTCCTATCTCCATCCCCATTGTTGGAAAATATTGTGAGCTTCTTCACTCTTTAAGAAGTCAATGAATTTTCTAGCCAATTCCTTATTTCTCGATGTGGTCATTATGGCGATGGGAGTGATGCGGACGACTTTCTCTTTGTCGGGGAGATGAACCGGATCTGTCTCGTCTTTCAGAGCGTGATGCCACGATTCATAAGTGATCCAGGCATCGACTGCCGGTTCGGTCTTCCAGATTCGTGAAGCTCTTGCGCCTGTGAGCACAGGCTTGGCAATCTGTGTACTGGATTCCGGGTCCGCGCTTGGTACACTTCCTCCATTTTTTCCTGTGTAACAACCATGACTTTCATACCCTGTCTAGTCAGATCGCCGAGCGTCCTGACGCCTTTGGGATTGCCTTTTGTCACGAGAATCACAGCGACCCTTGCATACAGCCCGGTGATTGACCATTCATCCACTAACCCGGATAGGAGCGCATAAAATCGTTGAGCATATATTCAGCGCCTTGAAACATAAGGTCACCGCTTTGTTTCGCCTGTTCTATCCACTGCGGTGGAGTACCTGTGGTTATGTGCACATCGATCCCCGTGTTTTTGGAGAAATGTCTGCACGCTCCCTCATAGGGCCCAGTGGGCCCCCAGGGCCGTACACCTGCAGCGCATCTTTGGGTCTTTGCGCTTCTCTATCCAGAACCGTTGGGCCCGCCTGTCCGGTGGTCTGTACCAGGAAAGTCATTGCCGCCAGCAACCATAGTCTCTTCATCATTTTGTTCATCCTAGATCAATGCACCGGCTTCCGGTTTCACAAATGAATAAGACAGCTTCGCAAATGGTGTGTTCTGTATCTATTGCTTGTCTCTCATGGTCTTTGCGGCATCCACCATGAGGCTTTGACCATCCGTCACGAGCTTATCAGCAGTGTTCACGTCAGTCTTTTGCAACATTCTTAACCCCCGCATCATTGTCCTGGAGCCCGTCATGAATTTTTCCGGCCTGGGGTCAGTCATCATTCTTTCGGCTTCCAAGATCATCTTCTGGCCTAGCTGCATCAACTTCTCCGCCTCTCCTGTATCCTTTTTGGCTTTCAGAGCTTGTAGGCCGTCCATCATCATCTTTGCACCCTGTTTCATAGTATCTTTCTGGATGCGTGCCGCGGTCTTTTCAGCTTCCATCATCGTTCTGTGCCCGTCTTTGATCATCTTTTCTGCCGAGCCTAGCTCTTTCTTCTGCTGCATAATCGTCCTACCTTCTACCATCTGATCGGCTCCCTTTTTCATCATCGATACTGCAGTTTCCCAATTGCCGGATTCAGCAATAGCATATGGGCAAAGCTGAAGAATCATGCCAACAGCGAAGAAAGCTCCTGATAGGCATTTGATACTTTTGATTTTCATCCTGGTTGGCACCTCCGATTAGTCTACAAGGCTATACATTCGCCTTTAGTTTTTGGCAAGACCGAGGAATCCTCCAACTTTCCGACTGCACACCGAAGATTTTTCACTTTATTTTAATCGGCAATGTCTTACGGAATGTAGTCGTCTGGTCTCCCCCGAATTTTGCATTGAGCCATGGTATTGAGAGTCGGCTTCTTTCTCCGTGTTCTCGTGCCGACTGCCTGAGGCCATCTCGCCCGTTCCCGGAAGCTTGGGCGCTTAGGAGGCCGCGGAGGAATGCCGTCGGAGCACCGGCATAAGAAATGGGCACAACGACGGGCGGTTGACCCGTGATACCCACAGCGAATGATACGCCCGGATTCGGCCAAGAGATTAAAAGCATTATCGAAAATATCAATTGCTCCACTCTGCGCCTCCCCACAACCCTTCAGGACCATTGATGCAGATCGACGCCTACGGGTTCACTCAAGATCAGAAAAGGGTTTGCAGGGTAGGCCACGTACCTAAAGCTAAACGGAAATCGTAGTGGTTCTTCGGGACGTGTAAAGTGAATGCTTGTAGGAGAGCATGGCTTTGGGACCATCAATTGTCGCGGTTCTTATTGATACCTCACCGAGGAGATCCCCGTTTTTCTGGATGGATTACAGGAAAATTTCATTGTCTTTTAACAAGTGACTGCGATTTCCGTCTAATAGTTAAGAAGTCGAAAAGAGAAGTGCGTAACAAGAAAAATTTAACATCCAGTGAAAGAATTTTCCAGTTGAAAAACATAGGAAGGCTAAATGTGAGCTAACAATAGACAAGACGTACTTCCCAACAAAGAAGGGTACGAACAATGAGAAAAATAACGACATTGGCACTCATCGCTTTTGCACTCTCAGTTGTGATAGTGGCGGGTGCCGGACCTACGTATGCGGCACAGACGACTGGTGGAACCAATAGTATCCTGTCCGGGGTGGACAATGTGGTCGGAACCCACAGTACTATTCCGGTCCAACTAGTCAGAGGCTCGCATGGCGGCAGTGGTGGTCGCATGGCCTTCTCACGGGGCAGTGTTGGCAGTTTTCGTGGTGCTCGCTTTAACAATAGTTTTCGTGCGGCCCGCGTCAACAACTTTCGATTCCACAATGCCCGTTTCCACCATTTCCGTCATTTTCGCCCGTTTGTCTTTGGTGCTGCTGTTCCCTATAGTTACTACTCTAACTACAGCAACTGCTACTGGGACGGCTACTCAGTGGATATGTGACGATTACACCTATTGAACCGGAGGCGCATCGGTGGCTACTTGTGATCGATTTGATGAATCAGATAATCTAGTGCGATGTTGGAGTTCTTCAGTTTAAAACCTGTCGCTGAAGGTCTCACATGAGTGGGACCGACGGCCGACGGATAGATAGGACCGGCAGTCGGAGGATTTTTGTCTCGGCTTCCGGTCTTTTGTTGATCAAGAACGTCATGGAGACCTATTTTACTCTGCAATTCGTGCAAGAAGACGAAACATTGTACAGACTTATCGGAATCTTGCCATTTTGTAGTTCTTTGGGCTAATGCCCGGTGCCACTTATGGGTCTCCAAAAGATCGAGAGAGTCAAAAGCGCATTCACGTTGACGAAAAAGCCTGCTCAATCCTGTCGTTGACCGTACCTCTCCACAAATTCACCAGTCACGCGACACCCTGCGCGTGGCATTATACCCGGATAAAACCTGTCAAGTTCGCTAAAGAAAATGCCCAAGCCGTCCAAACACAAATCTCCGATTGTGCAGCGCCACTTGGATCTACCCGCCTGAACGAATGTCACGGACATGAGTATAATTGCTTAACTGGAAGTTCGTGGAGATACTCTTGCTATGATCTGCAACCGTGTCAATAATAATAACAAACAGTGGCCACATTCTGAATGTGTTAACCGCTGCGTATTGAGAGGCTTATGATGGAAATCAAGAGAATGGGAACACTCAGAATCATAATATTGGTCGTGGTAGTAATCGCTAGTGTATTCGCTTATCTCTCGTGGGGAAGATACAACGGAACGGCAGAAGTCGTCGTCTATAGCTCCGTCGATCAACCCCTTGCCCGAAAAATATTCAGTCAATTCCAGCGAGAGACGGGGATTCCGGTGCGAGCCGTGTTCGATAGTGAACAAACCAAGGGCCTAGGTCTTGTCGGTCTCGCCCTTGCTGAATCTTCCAGCCCGCGAGCGGACGTTTTCTGGTCTGGCGATCCAGCCCATTCCTTGTTGCTAGTTAATCGAGGGATTGCCCAACCATACATTTCGCCGGCTGCGGCTGATATTCCATCAGAATTCAAATCGCCTGACGGAGCCTGGACAGGTCTCGCTGCTCGCGCACGGGTTCTTCTGGTTAACAAGAACGGGATTGCCTCCGGGGAAATGCCGTCTTCTATTCGTGACCTCACCAACCCTCGTTGGAAAGGTGAAACGGCAATTGCTAATCCGCTTTTCGGGACGGCCGCGTACCAAATCGCTGCTCTGTTTGCAGCCTGGGGAGATGAGAAGGGGAAAGAATTCCTGAACGATTTAAAAGCCAACAATGTTCGCATTGCCAGATCGCACGCTGAAGTCAAGGGGCTTGTCCTTGGGGGTGAGGTGGCCTTCGGTCTTCTGGACACCGATGACGCTGCCGAAGCAATGAAAGAACAAACAACCGTGGAGATCGTGTATCCCGATCAGCAGGACCTGGGAACTTTGGTCATACCATCCACCCTGGTGCTAATCCGCGGAGCGCCTAACACAGACGGCGGAAAAAAACTCATCGATTTTCTTCTTTCCAAAAAGATCGAGCAACAAATGGTGGAGTCCGGAGATTATATTCCTCTTCGCCCTGGAATCCCCACGCCGCCCAATATTCGGAAGATAGGGGATTTCAAGATGATGAGAATCAATTACTCCAAGGTAGCCGATGAAATGGATGAAGAGATGGTGCCTGCCCAACCTTGGTTGCGACAATGGTTGGGCCGCTGATTTCCCCTGTAACGTTTTGCACCATCCCGATTTTTTCCGGCTCCGGCCTCGTCACTTCCTTTCTTTCGTTTACTTTACCTTAAAGGGCAACGTTTTGCGGAATATCGTCGTCTGGTCTCCCTCAAATTTCGGATCGTTGTAGCGATTCAGGTCATAGACGAGGCTCGCGCTGGACCTGGTAATCGCCCTTTTTTAACTTCGGGTCCCAGGCTCAGGATACGCTCTTCTCCTGCTCGAATAATGGTTTCATGAGGTCCCTGGGCATCGGCCATGCTTACCGAAGTAGCGTCCGGGCGCTTCTTATCCTCCTCCAGGAACGATTTGTCGTCAGGGCGATCTCCATACATGGGAGCGAACAGCCAGTCCTGTTTGGCGACAACTCTTACCTTTGCCGTCCACCACGTCCGCTTTGAGATACATGCCGCGGCGGTTCGACCCTGTAGGTACCGAATGACCGCCACCAATGTTGATTACGTGAAAATTCAGGGCTGATGTTGATTCTTTCTCGGCCACAATGACAAGGCTCAATGCACTTGAGATTCGTTGTGGAGAGTGACCGCCAGTCCACAAATGTCTGGCTACCGCTCTGACGGGCACATTGTCGTCCTCAGCCGATTTCCGCAGAGTCCGTGGCATGTGACAATCCTGGCACTGTTGCGAACCCAAGCCAGTCTTATGGAAATCATCGCGCCATTCAAGGAAAGTTTGAGTCTGTTTTGCCACAACCCGCTTTCCTGCCGAATGACAATACGCACACATTGCAGCAGTCTGAATTTTCGGATCCTTGACGGTTTCGTGCTGAGCTTCCGCCCCATAGGGTCCTCGAATCTTTCCGTCCGGGGTCAAATGACAACTCGCACATGTGATTCCAAGCGCTTCTTTACCCTGAGGGCGTGCTTTTGGTCGTTCGATCTCGGGCTTGTTCAAATCGGGGAGGTCAAAAGGCTCAGGGTAGTGACAGACGTTGCAGGATTTGCCGCCCATCTCTATGTCGCGGGCGTGCATGGGCCAGGGATCGGTCCCTGCGAAAGAATGTGCAGAACCAGGAGTGAGGACTAGCCCTTTGAGCGAAAGCAATTTCTCTTGGGCCGATTTGTAGGCTATCGGCTTGTACATTAAGTCAGTACCAAATCCGAAGGCATACTCCCGGTAAATTGCCTGATGGCATTCACCACACTCGGCTGACGGAGTAGCCGTCCCCTGGGGAAAGTCCTTCGACTTGGATACGAATTTCTTCTGTTCCGCAGCGGGCTGTTGCTGGGCTTGTGCCGCGCTCTTCTCCAGATAGACCAACGCCAAGGTCCCCACGATCATTAAGAGCGCCAGGACAAGAATACTTGCCTTTCTCATGGCCTGAACCTCCTATGTAGTCCACCGGCAGAGAACTCTACCGGTCTTTCAAACTCAATATCAAGCAAGATCCTGATCGCAGCGACAGGATCGATCACCCGGTCAGGGTTGACCCCGACCGAATGGCAGAGGAGGGAATGTCCCAATTTGTAATAAAGTCATGAATAAACCAACTTAAGGTTACCGGTAGCCAACCCAAAAACTGACGGCAATTCTCATTCGTTGTCTCTTGACAAGATGATACATGAGTATCATTTTGATATCAAGCGTTGCGCTGTGTCCGACGAACATAAATACGGCCGGAGAATCGTGCCGTTGATTAATCAGATCCGCGTCAATGCCAGCCGGGGCGTTTTCATTTTAGACTAGGACAGCACCTCCCGCGAGTGAGAGTCACAGTCTTTTGGACCAACACTGTGAAGTCCCCGACCTTGACGACCATTAGGCCAAGACCCAAAATTGGGGAAGGCTATTGACGGTGGACAATTAATTTGAGGAAAGGTGCCCGACATGGAAAGGAAATTATTGCGTTCCCATGTGATGATTGCCATGGCCCTGACCGCTCTCGCCTTTCTTCCGGTCCGGGAGTCTCATTCAGCCAATCAGGTCGTAGTCGTGTATGTAAGCGAGGACCAGATCTTCGCAGCCCCTATCCTGGAGGATTTTCAAAAAGAAACAGGGATCAAAGTCAAAGCGGTGTATGATACCGAGGAATCCAAAAGCACTGGAGTTATGAACAGACTCATTGCCGAGAAGAATAATCCCCAGGCAGACGTGTACTGGGCAAATGAAGTGGTCCGTGCCGAGGTACTTAAAGGAAAAGGGGTATCCGCCAGCTATGCCTCCCCTAATGCGGCGGAAATTCCAGCAGCATTCAAGGATCCTGAAGGCTACTGGACGGGGTTCTCCGCACGTGCAAGAGTTTTCTTGGTGAAAAAAGGGCTGAATGAAAAGCCCTCTTCCATTAACGCTTACACGAATGGCCGCTGGAAAGGTCGAGGAGTTATCGCTAATCCTATTTTCGGAACCACCACCGACTACGTGGCCGCGCTATCCTTGCTGTGGGGAAATGACCGAGCCCAATCATTTATGAACCAGATGAAGGAAAACCAGGTAAAAGTGGCCAGCAGCAACGGGGAAAGCGCTGACCTGGTAACTTCTGGTGAATTTGATTTCTCCTTGGTCGACAGCGATGATGTCGTAAACCGGATCAAGCAAGGGAAAGCCGTAGAAATGGATGTGCCGGATCAGGGAAAAGACGGAATAGGCTCTCTGATTTTGCCGAATGCCGTGGTCTTAATAAAAAATAGCCCACATCCGGAACAGGCGAGAAAGTTGATTGATTATCTACTTTCCAGGGAGACAGAGCGCAAATTGGCGTTTGCCGACTGTGCCCAAATCCCCTTGCACCCAGGTGTAGAAACTCCCCCGGAGGTTCCCCGGTTGGACAACATAAAAGTGATGGATGTGAATTATGCGACTCTGGCTAAAAAGATGCAGGATATCCAGCCCTTTCTGAAGACCTGGTCCGGACTATGAACCTACGGCGTTTCGTTTTTTGGTTGATTGCCGTCCTGTTAGTAGGGCTAGGGCTCTCTCCGCTTGTGGATATTTTCGCCCAGAGCCTGTTCGCAAACGGTCACTTCAACCTAGATCTCTTTCGCAACCTTTTTGCTTCGACTCAAACCTGGCATCTTCTGATTACCTCTCTCAGCATAGCTGGACTGGTAACTCTCCTGTCATTGCTGGCAGGGCTGCCTCTAGGCATAGTTCTGGGAAAGTCGGATGTTCCCGGCCGCACTTTGCTGATTACGTTGCTTACCATTCCACTCTTGATCCCGCCCTATGTGCAAGCAGTGGCTTGGTTCCACTTATTGGGACGACAAGGTTGGGTATCGAGATGGTTAGGAGGCGGAGACTGGAAAGCGGGCTCTGATTTTCTATTCAGTTTGGGAGGCTGTGCCTGGATACTGTTTGGATGTTACATGCCTATCATTATGCTGCTGACGATAGCCTTCATTCAAAGCGTGAATCCAAGACTGGAAGAAGCGGGGTTATTGGTTACGAAATGGCCGAGAGTCATGGGCCGGATCACTCTCCCGCTTATTATGCCTGGGATTATCCTGGGCATGCTCTTAATCTTCCTACTGACCCTGGGAGAATTCGGGGTTCCGTTATTCCTACGCATCAACGTGTTTCCGGTGGAGACGTTTACGCAATTTTCGGCCTATTATGATTTCGGCGCAGCCGCGGCTACGGCAGTTCCTTTGGCACTCATAGCAATGCTGGCAATGCTGGCCGGTGGAGTGTTTCTGGAAAAAAAGACCGTCCACCTACGCATCGGACCGGGAGACGGGTCATGTATTCGGATTGATCCGGGAAAATCGAGGAAATGGCTGACAGCGGTGATGTGGATTTTCACAATCACAACAGTGATCATGCCTCTTTTTGCGTTGCTGAGCGAATCCGCGGTGATCCACGCCTGGCGGACGGCGATATTGCAAGGTTGGGACAGCATTTTGCGCAGCCTGGTTTTTGCTGCAGTCGCTGCGAGTCTCCTCACTGTCCTCGGGTTCCTGACCGGATATTTAATTCATGTTCAAGGGCTTAAGAGTTGGAGGTTCCTGGACATACTGACCATATTGCTGTTCGCTTTGCCCAGTACGGTCATCGGGATCGGCATGATCGGAGTTTGGAATCGTCCTTTTACCAACTTTGTGTACGCCTCTCCTATAATTTTGATCCTCGGATACCTTATCCAGTACTGGGTCTTGCCGAGCCGCATCACATTGGCTGCACTGTCTCGGATACCTCCCTCGATGGAAGAGGCGGCTCAGGTGATGGGAGTCTCCTGGACACGACGGATAACCGGAATCGTAGCGCCTTTGGTGAAAAGAGACCTGGGCATAGCATGGCTGATTGGATATATATTTTGCCTGCGCGATACCGGAATTTCCATGCTGGTCTATCCACCCGGGTCCGATCCCATGACGGTGAGGATTTTTACACTTATGGCTAACGGTGAACCAGCCATGATTGCCGCTTTATGCGTGCTGCTGATTCTTCTCGCCCTGATACCTTTCGGAATCATCCAATGGGCGGGGAAATATGAAGGTTGGGCATGATACTATTTGAATACCGCAAGGTCTCAAAGCATTTCGGGCAACGCAACGCTATTCACGATTTCTCTCTGGCCGTGGAGCAGGGCGAACGTATCGTTCTTTTTGGCCCCTCGGGTTGCGGCAAGACGACACTGCTCAGGATGTTAGCGGGTTTTACTGCGCCCGATGAGGGTACCATCCTGATCCAAGGGAACGTAGCGGCTCGTGACGGAAAAAACGTGCTGTCTCCTGAAGAGCGCAATTTGGGCATGGTCTTTCAGGATTTGGCCCTCTGGCCCCATCTTACCGTTAACGGCAACTTGGAATTCGGGCTGAAGGCCAAGGGTATTCCACCTGACTGAACGAAAGCAGCGAATAGTTGAGATGCTGAAATTGCTGAAAATCGACGACTATGGCTCAGCCAAACCCCATCAACTCTCCGGCGGAGAACAGCAGAGAGTTGCCTTAGCCAGGGCATTGGTTATGCAGCCATTGGCATTGTTGATGGACGAGCCCCTCTCAAGTTTGGACGAGGAATTAAATCTCCATCTACGCACGGAGATAGTGCGGTTGCAGGAAACCCTGGGATTTACATTATTCTACGTGACGCATAACCGCTCCGAAGCGGAAGCAGTAGGCACGCGAATAATCAGGGTGGATAAATCCTCACCTACATGAGCGAATTTTCCTGCTTTCTTCCTCCAGCCAGATTTAAGGGCGCTTAGCCCCCATTGCCCACCCGCAACGACATTTGAGTATCCTCAGGGGATCAAGGTTTTCCGCTTACTTCCAGATCGTCGAAGTGGCTCTGCGCATCGGATTTGGTCCACAGCCCGATCTTGCCCGCTTCTTTGAACGTGGAATCTTTGGCATCCAGATGCTTCTGGCCATCCAAATAGCACTGGATGTGGTCCCCGATCATGGTAACTCGAAGCGTATGCCATCCTGGACTCGCCTTAACCTTTGAGCCTTTGATTTCTGAACGACGACCGTTCGCCACGCGGTAAAGGTTATAATTGTCCTCAAGCGGATTGAAACGGGCCACATAATAGTTTTTCGCATCTTTTGCTCTCCACAAAATGCCACCACCTTGGTCCGTGCTGCCCGCGATGGCTTTCATCTTCACTGTGACGTCCACGTCCTTATAGGTGCTGTCCTTAACCAAAGTTACATTGAACGTCGGACCTGAGCTTTTCGCCAATTGAGCCAGCACATTGGGTTTTGACGGGGCGGTATCGTCGGCCACCACTTCCCATTTGCCCATCTCGTTGGTGAATCCTTTAGCAATTTCACCTGCTTTGTCTGCGTCGAAATTCCATGACATTTTGCCTTGGGCTGCTACAACCAC
Organism: uncultured delta proteobacterium; assembly: GCA_963741425.1. GTDB lineage: Bacteria > Desulfobacterota > Desulfomonilia > Desulfomonilales > Desulfomonilaceae > DATJPW01. The sequence continues at coordinate 96,732 of CAVUHP010000026.1, read as the reverse complement.
CGCGGCAAGGACTAATCCAATAGCGAGCATCATTGTCTTATTCATATTTCGATCCTTTCTAAATCAGAAAATGTCAAAACCTCAGCATCCGGATCTCTCGGCTGAGCACGGCTCAATTCGTCCTTACTTTATCGGACCTTTTGCATGATCGAACGCGGCTCGCACGGTCTGCGCCAATTTCTCCGCAGGACCCGTTCCCCAGTAGTGGAGAAAGAACACTCTCGGTTGCTCATCCAACATGTGGTTGTGGACCGCAACTATCTCGATGCCACCTTTTCTGAATGTTTGTATCACCGGATTGACTTCCTTGGCAGACATGACCACATCGCCCGCTACATGCGCTTTTTCATTGGTTCCAACGAATCCGGCCCAGGAGTTCAGCCCCATGCTCGATGTTAGTTCCACCTCGTGCATTTTCACTCCAGGCCGACCCACGGTGATCTTGAAGGAACCACCCGCCGCCTTGCCGGAATGTCCGATGATTTGCTCGATCTTTTTCGTGTCCAGGTTCAGAGGAGGTTCTGAGCCCCCGGAGGAACCGGGGCTCGGATGAGGACTGGCAGTTTTGTCCAAAGCATTTCTGATGCCGCTGCGCCATCCTCACTGGATCGCCCATGCCGCCAATGTGCATGAACATGATCCGGGGCTGTTCATAGAAGAAATGGTTGTGCAAAGCGGTCACCTGGATGTTTGCCTCCTCAAGAGCGGAGATTACGGGATTGACCTCTTTTTCCAGCAGCACCAGATCGCCCATTACCATGGTATCTTTGCCCATGTCCTTCCATGCGGTCCAGGAGCCGAACCCAAGCGCAGTGGGCATAGGCTCACCATCAACGGACACCTTAATGTCGCTGCGCCCAAAACGGACGACAAAAGCGCCCTCATCCATCTGGCCGGAAAATCCCAAAATCTTTGCGACCTCGCCAAGATCGGCAGAAGCAGGAGCGGGACTTGGAACGGACAGCGACAGGATAATCACCAACGGCAAAATAATTAAAAGTCTCAGGAAATTGGTCATGGCTCAATTCTCCTTTTCTAAAATCTTCTCTACACGTAAGCATTCGCTATGCCGCGGTCAAACTTGATACGTATCATGGACCACGGAAGGTCGATGAGCATTTCCCCTTCTTCTTTTGGAATACCAAGTTCTTTGGCTTGAATAAATTTCTGACGGTTCTCTTGGCCGGGCTGTTCATTACAGTCTTTACGACACCATGCTTGCATGGGAATTTACCATGAGGTGAGAGTATGGACATCGACACGATAGTGCTTCGATCATTCGCCTTGGACGCCTCACAGGTGCTTCCATGCCCAAATGCTTGGCAGAGAAAGCGCTATGGTGACTACAATGATTACGGCCATGGAGATGATGACCAGAATGTCAGGAATCACCGAGTAGTGCGGCTCGCCACTATCGATGTGCCTTCTCATGGTGATAAATCTGATCCCTGAAAAGAGGGTAGTGACGCCCGCAAGAACAAACAAGAAGAGACTGAGATAAACGATCTGCCCGGATGTGGGGAATTGCAGTTTACCCCCGCTGAGCTGCGTTAATTGCCTTAGGAATAGATCGAACCGCTCGATTACAAATCCGAAGGCCAAAAGTGCTATCCCCGTGCGAGCCCATGCCAAGAAGGTCCTTTCATTTGCCATGTGGGTGCGTTGCCATGCCAAGAATATTCGGTCGTCAGACCAGATATCCGGGGGTTTGCAAGGGGGACTTGGCGGACACACCAGTTCATGTTGCTTCTCAGGTATCATATGCGCTTCCATACCATGCCGATTCATGTAAGGACTCCAAGGCGGCAGTAAAGCTCCGGCTGCCTGACTTTCACCGCATTTCCGCCATAGCCGTTTGAGCCCGCTCTCGCAACTCATCCGGAGGTATGTCCTCTTTGTGCGTCGCGAGCGCCCAAGAATGGCCAAAGGGATCAGTCACTTGTCCGTACCGATCCCCCCAAAACATATCCGCTAACGGCATAGTTACTTTAGCCCCGGCAGCAACGGCTTGATTGAAGATCCGGTCGACATCCTCCACGTACAAGACAATATTGACCGCTGTGCCACCCAAGGATTGCGGCGAACGACAGTCGCCGCCCTGCATCTCGTCGGATAGCATGATTATCGAATCACCAATTTTAATCTCAGCGTGGCCGATTTTGCCGGGAGGACCTTCAAGGCGAAACAGTTCCTCGGCCCCGAAAGCTTCTTTATAGAAATCAATCGCCCTTGCGGCGTCACGTACAACTAAATAGGGAGTCACAGTGTGAAAACCTTCCGGGATTTGCTTTGCTTGATTTGCCATTGTAATTTCCTCATCAATTCAAAATACGTTTCAATCGCCGATCATTTAGCAAAATGTAATCATAGTCTTAAGAATGGGAAGGTCCGAGACGGGGGGTAAGGAGTCTCTCAGGCCAGGCGATTGTTGACCCGCGGAGGACAATGGCTGCCATGCGGATCCACAATATTCCTTGCGATATCAGATCGTTCTCGCTCAAGCCAACTATGCGGCGCCGACGGGCACGGCAAAATTATTTATTTGTGAACTTAGAGTATGAAAAAAAATTGGGGAGACAGACCGCAGAATTGAAAGACAGGGAAGCGGCCGGCACGAGAAAAAGTGACGCTAGGAGTCAATGAAGGACCAAATGTCCTCCATCGAGAAGTCCGCTCGTACTACCGGCATCATCGCCTCGGCCGGCGTCCGCCGATCCTCGATCTCGAATTGCGGCAGCGTTTGTTCGCCGCAGGAAGCGTAGCCACCGGGACGTGTGGACGAACCGGCGCTCATATGGGTCACACCGAGGGGGATCAATCCGTCGCGAAGGTCCGCTCGTTCACGAGTCGAGAGATTGAAAACTAACTGAGCCGCATCTGAAGAAGCACGTTCTATCCTACCGATGTTCTACATATCATCTTGTAAAAACGTCCGATCTTGCCCCCTTGTCGGGGTAACCTACGACAGACTCCATCGAAACAGGTGATAGATGATGCCAATCGCCGCGCTGCATCCTATGGTCTGCATTATCCCCAATTTGAAACGGAAGATTGCGAGCATCGCAAGGGCCGCGATCACGAGCGATGGCACGTTCATGCTGCTCCATATTGGAATCTGTAAGTGCCCGCCGAAGGCATAAACATCTCGAACGGAACCAAAGATGGTGTGCAGAGCGAACCAGACAGCCAGGTTGAGAACTACCCCCACTATGGCTGCTGTTATTGAGGACATTGCCGTGTGCAACGACTTGTTTCCTCTCAGTGATTCGACATACGGCCCGCCGACGAGCACCCAGAGGAAGCAAGGGACAAATGTGGCCCAGGTTGTCAGCACGGCTCCGAGAGTTCCCGCAATCATTGGCTCCAGACCTGAGGGATTGCGGAACGCCGCCAGGAACCCGACGAACGGTAGTACCAAAATAAGTGGCCCAGGGGTAGTCTCGGCCAATCCTAGCCCTTCCAGCATCTCTCCTGGTGTGACCCAGTGGTAGGTTTCCACGGCTTGCTGGGCTACATACGCCAATACGGCATAGGCCCCGCCGAAAGTCACGACAGCCGCTTTGCTGAAGAATGCGACTTCCTGGAAATAGATGCTTTCTGATCCAAAGAACACAAGAATAAGCGCTATAGGACCGAACCACACGATTGTCCAGCCAATAGCCACTGCAAAAGCTCTTGAAGCAGAAGGTCGGACATGTTCCAGCGCTTGCCGGTCAAGCATCTCATCCAGGACGGGAGAATCACACGGGTCCGAGGTCGTCGCATGTGCTTGACTTATCTCGAACAGGTCCGGCCTGATGCGGCCTCCTACGTACCCGACAATGGCGGCTGAGACAACGATCAATGGGAACGGAATATCCAAAAAGAAGATCCCGACGAAGGATAAGCCCGCCAGCATTACCGTGAGCCGGTTTTTCAGCACTCGTTTCCCTATGCGCACGACAGCCTCTATAACGACTGCCAGAACCGCGGGTTTGAGTCCGAAGAAGAGCCACTGCACAATGCTCAAATTGTGATAACCAGCATACAGAATGCTCAAGATCAACATTGCAACAAACCCTGGAATGACAAAGAGCGTCCCGGCTACGATGCCTCCCGGAATTCTGTGCAGCAGCCAGCCGATGTAAATGGCTAGCTGTTGAGCTTCAGGACCGGGAAGAAGCATGCAGTAATTCAGGGCATGAAGAAAGCGGCTCTCACTTATCCATTGTTTTTCTTCCACCAGATATCGATGCATAACCGCTATCTGGGCCACAGGGCCTCCAAAACTGTTAAGAGCCACTTTGAGCCAGACCCGGAACGCTTCTCTGAATGAAGGCAGGTTCCTGGGCATGCCCTCGCAGACATTCTCTATATCAGCGTCCGACATCTTGTTCGTTTCGCTCAATTCAGGTCTTCCTTTCCAGCGCCCAACCAAAAGCGATCGCCCATCAGGCCTTTTGCGTCTGCGCCTCGCACCAGGCATAGAGAGCATCATACATGGGGGTTTCCAGTTCAATCTTTTTATGATCGTCCAAGCCATGCAGAATGGCGAACCCGCGAGCTATGGCTTTCAAACCTGCACCCTGTGGACACATGCCGGCATCCGCAGCCACGTCCGCGGAATGTACGACTTTTGCCATCTCCATCAAGGCAGGATCGTTCATAAGCCCATATTTGAGCATGATGCTTTCGAAGGAGCAGCGTCCCTCGATGTGGCCGAGTTCCACGCCCGGCACATCATAGGGGATTGCTCGTTCCCGTTCGGCACCAAGGATGACCTCGTCCTTCGGTACGAAGAGAAATTCCGCATCCTTGTCTATGAATCTCCTGATGAGCCACGGGCAAGCGATGCGGTCCACGTTGGCGTTTTCTCTGGTTATCCACTTCATTTGCCTTCTCCCTCAGCCTCGCCAAGTTCCGCCCAGGCTTTGATACCACCCTCAAGAAACCGGACATCCGGGTGGCTCTGCTGAAGACGGTCCGCTATTGCTTGGCTTACCGAGCCGCCTTTCACACAGGTACACGACAACCGGCCGGTCTCGGGGGATCTCGTCTTTCCATTCATCTGCCTTTTCCGGATCAAGCCAGGCAGCGCCGTTGATGGTTTGAGGCGCTGCTTCGTAATCGGATTTTCTCCGTACATCGAAGACCGCCGGGTTCCGATCGGTCGCCAGCAAATTCTTTAACTCTTCGGCTGTTATGGAATTAGCCATTTTTGTATTTCCCTTCTTCGCAAATTGTCGTTTCCCTTACGTTAACCTCGGCCACAGGGCCGAAACCGGCAAAGTGGCATTGATACGGGGTTATCAGAAGTAATCGCGAAAAGAAGCAGGATTTGGTGGCGACGTCCCGCGCAGAACGCGGGATTGCCTGTCACATTTAATAGACGGGCTAGAAGCCCATCCTACCAAGATGACGGGCTAGAAGCCTGTCCTAGCATTCTGTATTACCCTCCGATCCTATCCGTTACAGGTGCAAAACTTTTGAGAACTGCTAGAGATCGTTCAGCGCACGCCGGAAGTATGTTGTATGTCCTTTCCATAGATTGCAAATCCTACAGTTCCGACGACGCCGAAAAGAAAAGCCGCCAGAAAGTTTGTTTCCGGGCTGATTTGCCGAGGAAAGCTCCACCTAATGCCGCGGCGGACACGAAAACGTCCCGAATCAAATAATACAGCCCGAACATAGCAGCCTTACAATTGTCCGGAGAAAGGTCCATGATCAATGACTTGCGGGTAGGCTCCCCAAACTCTTTGAGTCCTCTCAGTATGAACGCTAACACCAACCACTCGAATGAGCGGCAGTACATGAGCACCAGCGGGAACAAAGTGAAAAACACAAAGGTAATGAGCACGTAAGGCTTTTTCGTGCCACTGTCGGCCAGGTGGGCCACCGGAATGTAAACCAGAACGGCCGTTGCCATCTCTATGCTGGTCAAAAAACCGAACTGCACCGCAGATACCGGACTCTCGACTACCTTCATGCACCATACGACCACGAAGGCATAAGGTATCTGCTCGCAGAACCGGATCAGGATGTCGGTTACCAACAAGCCCTTCATGGAGTGCCCCATCATTCGGAAGACCTTCAGAGGGTTCTTTTCCGGAACCAGAGCGCATTCGTCCACCCTCCCAGATGCCTTCTTGTCTTCAATGAGGATCTGTTGCAGCACCAGAGCCACTCCGGCAAAAACCAGCGCAACGACAAAGGCGATGCGAACACCGTCTTTTTCACCCCACGTGCCTATACAGAGTCCCCCTAGAAACCGGCCCCAGTGCCATTGGAATGCGACGCACCAGCGAATGCATGGTCACGCCCATTGTCCGCTTGTTGTGAGGGAGCACCTGATAGATAAGGCTCATCGTGGCCGGCAACGAGATGGCTGACCACGATATGAACAGCACAGCACCGACAAGAACCGCTCGCCATGTGGGAATGGCAATTACCAGAGCAAAGCCTGCCATAGCCACCAGATTGAACACCAGCAACGACCGCTTGACGCCGATTCGATCGGACAGGTAGCCCCCGGGGAACGAGTACAATGCCGATAACAGGTTGTCCATCGCATTGAGCAATCCGATGGATAGTGCCCCGCCTCCCAGGGCGATCATGTAGATGGGCAGAAATCGTTCGGCCATGCGCTCGCCCATCCCCACGAGGATGACCACGCCAAGCAAGCCGACGGTGCTGCGCTGCAGCCCCAAAAACCCGGGGATGCGACCGATCCTGGCTGTGAAAGTTCCGTTCATCAAAGTTCTCTTCTCCAATTGCATTGACAAATGATACGCATGTATCATAATAGTGTCAAGTGTTATGAAGGAGGATCTCTCGATGGCCGAATGTGCGGACGGAAAGTGGTTGCTGCTCATCCACCAGATTCCCATAAAGCCCGCTTATTTCCGGGTGAAGATCTGGCGAAGGCTCCAGAGCCTGGGTGCTGTGGCGATCAAGAACTCCGTGTATATCATTTCCAGGAATGAAGAAACGCTTGAGGATTTCCAGTGGGTCTTGCGGGAGATCGTCCAGGGAGGCGGGGAAGCGTCAATCTGTACCGCAAAGTTCGTTGAGGGACTCACCGACGAGCAGATCGAAGCCATGTTTCAAGCCGCCAGGGACTCCGATTACGCGCAAATTACCGAGGAAGCGAAGTCTCTGGTTGATTCCTTACCCTCTACCGCGGCAGCGATTACCGACGAAGACAAAGCTGGGCTTGAAGCGAATCTTAATCGCTTGAGAAAGAAGTTTTCGTCGGTTTCTGCCATAGACTTCTTCGGAGCGCCGGGCCGAGAGCCTGCTGAGACCTTGATCGAAACCCTTGAGGTGCGCCTGAAACAAGCGCAAGAGAAGAGTGAACCTACTAAGAGCAAATCGGAAAAACTTGATCTTTCAAATCTACGAGGACGAACATGGGTGACCAGGAAGGGCGTGTTCGTGGATCGTATAGCGTGTGCCTGGCTGATTCGCCGTTTCATCGATCCCGACGCACAGTTCAAGTTCGTCACTGGTAAAGGATACAGGCCAAGAACCGGCGAATTGCGTTTCGACATGTTCGAAGGCGAATTCACCCACGAGGGCGACCTCTGCTCTTTTGAAGTGCTCGTAAAACAGTTTTTCCCAGCCGATCAGGCTCTGGGAGAGTTGGGCAAGATAATTCACGACCTGGACTACAAGGACTCGAAATTCAAGAAATCCGAAACCGCTGGAATTGGGGGGCTCATGAATGGGCTGGCATCGGCCCATAAGTCGGATGAAACGCGGCTTGAGCGGGGCAGCGCAATCTTTGATGACCTGTACGAGTATTTCCGGCGCAGATGACCGTGGAGGCCGGACAATGTTGCACATTTACAATTGCAAGGAGCGAAGTCCCGCGTTCCGCAGGCAAGCACGACCTCTGTAGTGACCGACCTCCGTGCCGGTCAGTTTCCGATTGTGCCGGCAGGGACGCCGGCGCTACCAACGGAGATTGCTTCCCCAGTTTTTCAACGGGGTCGCAATGACACATTGCGGGTTAGTGCGCCTGCGAGCGTGCTTATACAGAGAGGTGAGAGTCCTCTCCAGGTCTACGCTACAGCCTGTAACCGACTGTAACTGCGTCGCTCGTGAGGCGGGGTGGAGAGCAACAGGAGGTGAACGACCAGTCCGTAGGATGACGAACCCGTTTCGGCCGGGTGTTTCCGGCGAGCCTGCTAGCCAGTGGCGAAGCCTGGACCCATTCTGACGATGGCCTGAGTCTATGGAAAAGGCAAAAAAGGGTCTTGAGATGGGAGACCTGTCGAGCTGAGAACAAAGTAGCGTGTATAAAGCGACGACAGGGGAACACCAGGTGGTTGGGGACGGAATGGTCAGGAAGGGTGAGCACGTGAAGCAGGGAGACCTGTACGTTGGGGAGAGGCGTACAGGAGTCAGAGCCTCCATAGTAGCGACGAAGCGCCGTAATGGGCGTGGAGCCAAGGGAGGCAGGAAGGTGGGCGAGCTACAGCTAGTCACACGGAATACACACCGGTATCAAGTGGCCGCCCGGCTAGACCGCCGGAGAACTCCACTGCCATCAGTTGGATTAACCGTGTTTTAGCCTGGAACCTCACGCTGGCTACCTCTGTAATGGGGGGAAAGAGTCGAGTCCTTCGCCATATTTTGGGATGTTCTCTCACTTACATCCTCTGTATGGTTAGTCAGTCCCCTATGGGGTGAACCACCGACTGGAGAGCCGTATGGGGCGATCCGCCAGTACGGTTCGGAGGGGGGAGCGCCGGGTAACCGGTCGTTCCTACCCCTATCTCTCAGAGGTTCCTACGGAACCATACCTGCCTTTAAGTTGACGCCTATGCCCCTGCTAGGGGTCCGTGCCGTGTCGGTGACGCTCATTTACCGTGGGCTCCCGTTCCGCGTCGCGAGGGACTACTATTGGATCGCGCCGTACGGGGTTTGGCGCCGTTCCACCGCCTAACTGAATGCTTCAGAAGAGACTTTCAAATCAAGACACGTCTTTGAAAGCGAATTGGCATCAGGCACGGCCAGAGTTGCTTGACGGTGCATCAAGGCATTTCTCGGCTCAGAATTGGCGGCAGGGTAGCCCATTTGGGCGTAATGGCAAGTGCGAGCGCATGTGGCTTCAGGTTTCCCGGAGTGTATTCGCGTACGGTACGGTAAGTAACCCTTCAGTTACAGGCGGCCAAAGAATGTCATCGCGAAGCTGCGGAGATTGCCATGGCCTGACGGCCTCGCAATGACAAATCCACAGCGAGGGCATACCTGAAGGGTCAGAGGTGTCATTGCGACTCCGTTGAAAAAACGGAGGGAAGCAATCTCCCAGCTTGGGGGATTGCTTTTCCGCGGAACGCGGGATTTCACTCCTCGCAATGACAACCCGCGGCCCCGCGTAACTGAGAGGATACTACGGAAAGGATTTTTCTGTTGACAGAAACAGCGAGGTGGGGTAGACGGTAAACTGGAGCGATAGTTGTTTTTTTGTTCGTAGTGTCTTGTGGGAGGAGCTACGTCGAGCCTTTTCGGTATCCGAATGATCGTCGCCTCTCCATTCGCCGCACCAAGCAGCCCGAAAAGGCATGGCCGACTCATAGCTCCGGAGTCCATCCCTCGAATGCCGGTCAGAACGGCCTCCAGGGAGGTGGGGCCTTGTCTGGGACTTTTATTGCAGATGGAAAACCTGCACATGCGTAACATGCTGCGGTAACGGCGCTTTGAGAAGCGCCTGAGGTGCATCGGTCCACAAGCACCTTGCAAATCATTCACGTATTCTCTCCTTCTCCCTAAGGTTTTCCAACCACTTTCAACGTTAGACTGAGTATAAGCGCCACACGGGGGCCGGATTACTGGCCGGACAGTGGCCGGTAGAGACCCAATCGGGAGCTTCAGCTCTTGTAGTCATGTGAAGCTGGCGTCTCTTTCTGTATCAAAGGGGACCTTCCAACGAAAGCCGCCAGGGGTGTGGTCTATGAAAAAAACGATAGCGATCACCACAGGTGTTTTGCTGTGCAGCTTCAGCCTCGTCCTGATTCCGGGCGCTCAGACCGATATAGACAAGAAACGGATCCGGGTGACGTGCCCCTATAGAATGCTCGTACGAATCAACGCACTATCCAAGATATTCATGAAAGCTCATCCGGAAATCACCATAGACTTTGCCAAGGGCCGCCTTGCAGAGGAAGGCATCCCCGCTCTAATACAGGGAACCACCGATGTAGTCATGTCCACACGCGGGATGAACGACCGGGAGATCCGGATGGCCGTCGGCCAGGGAAAGGAGCTGGTGGAAGGTGTAATAGGGTACGGAGGCATAGTGCTTTTGATCAATCGATCAAACCCTTTGAGTTCGATCACGATTGAGAACCTGCGGAAGGTCCTCAAGGGGGATTACACTCGATGGGATCAGGTGGGAGGGAATGACGAGCCCATTGAGATGATCTCTGCAGGGTCAAAGCATCCAGGCACCTTGATTTTCCTGGAACACGATTTTCTCGGAGGATCTCCTATCACAAAGGCGGCTATCGTTACTGAGGATTTCCCGACAGTTATAAAAAAGGTCGCAACAATCACCGGCGCCATTGGATTTGTGCGGGTTAGAGATGCCCTTGAACGGCACAGCACACGAGAATTGGAGACAAAAATTATGGGTCTTAAACAAAATGCTGCGACGGCACCGGTGACACCTTCCAGAGCCACAATAGCCAACGGCAGTTACCCGCTTCGGCGGCCCTATTTTATCTATTATGAGAGCCAATCCAGTCCGGCCATAGTGGAGTATGCCGATTTCCTTGCGGAAGCGGGGTGGGGCCCTCAAGACTTGTAAGTTCGTTGAAGGATTGAAAGAGCCATTGTTCAGGTGGCACATCAATATGTGGTCCGGTTGCTCCTTCAGCATTATGAGCTGAAGTGCCCTCCATTCTAAGGAAGGTAGTCACGAATGAACTATGCGCTCACGTTCGCAGAGGCGTCAAAGCAGCCGTCAAGTGCATCTAAGAGTGACCATTGCTCTTCGAGGCTTACACCAGGGTCCTGCTCAACACTCTTGAATTCGGCAGATTTTGTGGAAGGCAGTTGGAGTAAGGCAGTCTCTTCTCTGAGCAGAGGAGAAAAAAGATGTACGAGTTTGTAAGTGGGCCGTTGGTTTGGATTGCGTTCATTCTCTTCATCGCCGGGTTGGTGCTCCAGTTTGTGCGCGTGCGCAAACTGGCCAAGAAGGCCAAAGTCCGTTTCGGAACGGCAGAAGCCGTTAATCTGCTGCAACTACGGCTAATCCGGAATCACGACGGCTCGCTACGCCCGGATATTAGACGGAAATATGTATTTAGCTCGCTGCTTCACTGGCTCGTGCCGTTCGCTTCCCGCAACATGCGAATGGGATATGAGGCTGCCTTCGTCACATTGGCGTTTCACGCAGGCCTGTTGTTGGTTCCGATTTTTCTCACCGCTCATGTCGTGATGTTCTCGTTCGCATGGGGGCCCCAATGGGGGACACTATCCCAACGAGCGGCCGATTGTTTGACCGTACTGATGCTGATGGCGGTGATCTTCTTCCTTGTGCGGTGTTGGATGCTCCCTGAAGTGAGGTTCGTGGCATTCCCTTCCGACTACGTTGTTCTCGCTGTTATCGCGTCACCGTTTGTTACCGGCTTCATAGCCAATCGTCAGTGGTTCGACTACGAAACCATGGTCGTGATCCACATAATTTCAGGGGCCCTGGTGCTAATGGTTATTCCCCTTAGCAGAATAACTCACATGCTCTTCCTGGCATTTACAAGGACATACTTAGGGTCTGAATACGCCCCGGCTACGCATGTCAGCGAAGGGCAAATGCCCGATATCGAATGGAGCACCTGATAGGTCTAAGTCAAAATATTTTAACAGCGCGACGCAAGAGGTCGCCATAAGCGGCTACGAACTCGAGACGCAATTTTTGGTCCTCATGTAAGGCATGGAAATTCCGGATGAACTCAGGCCGGAGTAGCTCAATCGCCTCCTGCACGAATGAAGTGTGAATAGGAGTCTATTCATGCGGTGGATCAAAAAGAGAATCTTCATCGTCACCACCGGTTTGATTTTGATCTTCTTTGCGAGCGGAATCGGGCTGATCAGCGCCGGTGGTGTAGTAAAACAAAATCCCAAAGACTCTATGCGGCTGACGCTCGCTATCGGCCACAAGGGGTCTGCTCCCGCGTTGGACAGGCCCGCCGTGGCTTTTGACCACGACCTGCACACGACAGCTCTTCAGCAGACACGGGCACAGGACTGCGCAATATGCCATGTCCTGCAGGAAACCGACAAGCGCCTGAACAGTCCGTATATCTCGATATTCAAGTTTCCCAAGCAAGAATTTGACCGGACGGACAAGTCCGCGATCATGTACGCTTATCACACGGCCTGCGCCGGCTGCCATAAGCAAATGTCAGCAGAGGGCAAGAAGACCGGCCCGCCAATCGGTCTTTGCGGCAAGTGCCACGTGAAAAAGGCAGCGGTCAACAATATTTCCTGGGCCTGGAGCCCCATTTTCAACTATGCTGGCCACGCCAAGCACGCGGAGGCAGCCGAAAACTTCGACCCGTCCGAGAAATTAATCATTGCGGAAGAGGTGGAGGTTCTCGAAGCAAGCGATAAAAACTGCGAGACATGCCACCATGCTTACGATGAAAACCTAAAGAAACTTATATATAAAAAAGACATAGAGAACTCTTGCCGAGCATGTCACAAGGGGAAAGAAGAGGAAAACGCCCGCACAATGAAGCAGGTCGCGCACGCCGCGTGCATAGGCTGCCATATGAAGCTGGGCGGAGCTTTCCATTGCAAATCGTGTCATGGTCGGCACAATCAGCTCAGCCCGGATAAAATAGTCAAGATCCCCAGGCTTCGGCGAGGCCAGAAGGACATGATGGACCTCGTGCTGAAACCTGCTTACGAGATTTCGCCTCAAGGGGTTCAGGAGGTGCCGATTGAACCCGGGATCATGCCACCGATAAGAATGAAAGAGGTGCCGTTCAATCATAAGGCTCATGAACCCCGAGTCCAGTTTTGCAATACCTGCCATCACAAGTCTATTGAAAAATGCGTCAATTGCCACACTCCAAATGGTAACCCCAAAGGCGGTGGTGTCAGCTATGAGCGGGCCTTTCATAGAATCGGAGCACAGCAATCCTGCCTGGGGTGCCACGCCTCGGTGAAAGAAGATCAAAAATGCGCCGGGTGCCATCAATTCATGACTACAGGGATGCCAAACAGCTCGTGCCCTGTTTGTCATCGCGGGGCCTCTTACGGCGATATAGTCGAGATACCCTTAACACCCGCTTTCCGGGATAGGGACAAGCTGCCTGAGAAGCTCCTGATCAACGTGCTTGAGAACGAGTTCAAGCCCGCGGAGTTTCCGCATCTGAGGATAGTAAACACGTTGGTGAGTATTTCGAATGTGAGTCCTCTCGCGAGATGGTTTCACTCGGCAAGAAAGCAGGCGCTTTGCTCGGGGTGCCATCACAAAAGTGAGCTACAGCAGGCGGCGAACGTGCCCAAGTGCAGCGCCTGCCACTCTCGACCCTTTGATCCGAAAGAGTTGGGCAAACCGGGAATAATGGCCGCGTACCATCGACAGTGTATCGGATGCCATGAAACCATGAAGCAAAAACCTGCGGCATTGGAGTGCGTCAAATGCCATCCTACGGAGGAAGATGTTCAGACGGCGGGCCTGGAGGCCCAGAAATGAAAGAGGGGCTGGGGGCGGTTTATGTCACAGAGAAAGGAGACGACAATGCCGAACATCCTTCATGAATTCTATACGTTGACCAAGGGCATGGAATACCTGGTGGTGCTTCTATATCTGATTTTGTTCATCGCATTTTGGCGTTTCTTAACCCATAAAGATAAAGATAAAGATAAAGATAAAGATAAAGACTAAGACCGAAGACCATACTGTGTACCTGTTTGAACAGCGGAAAAACATGGAGATGGTGGGAAATGGACGCTAACAGACGGTCCTTCCTGAAGATCCTTGCAGCAGCAGGTATTGCAGCTGCCATTGGTGACCCGAAGAGGGCCAAAGCCGATGTTCCGACTTTACCCGGTTATCGCAATCAATTCGGTGTCCTGGTGGACACCACTGTTTGTGCAGGGTGTAGGCGCTGCGAGTGGGCTTGCAAGAATTCGAACGTTCTGCCCAATCGGAAGCCTCTGAAGGTCTATGAGAAAGACCGGGCGGTTTTTGAAAAGATAAGGCGAACCAATGCCGATACGTACACGGTGCTGAATCGGTTCGAGAATCCGAGGGACGCTTCAAAGCCCATCTATGTCAAGAAGCAGTGTATGCACTGCTATGAGCCTGGCTGTGCTTCCTCGTGTTTTGTCAAAGCCTTTACAAAGACCGCTGTGGGCGCGGTTACGTATGACGCTTCCCTGTGTGTGGGTTGCCGGTACTGTATGGCGGCCTGTCCTTTTGATATGCCCGCATATCAGTATGATAATGCCTTCACGCCGGAGGTGACCAAGTGCACATTCTGTTTCGAGCGGATCAGCAAGGACGGAGGAATCCCGGCCTGTGTGCTGATCTGTCCGATCGAAACAATGACGTTCGGCAAAAGGACCGACCTTATAGATTTGGCCAAGAAGAAAATCCGGGACAATCCCGGCCGATATGTGAACCATGTGTACGGTGAGAACGAGGTGGGCGGTACCAGCTGGATGTATCTTTCCGCCGTGCCGTTCAATATGATAGGCTTCCGCACCGACCTTGGGACCGATCCCATACCGAAGTTGGGCAAGCCATTCCTTTCATTAGTAGCCCCCGTGTTCATAACGATTCCCGCGCTGGCTATGGGCTTTCACAGTTTCAAGAGGCGAAGAGATAAACTGGCCGAGGAAGAGATCAGGAAAGCTCTTGAGAATAAGGAGCCCAAATGATGGACACAACCGCTGCCGCCGAATTCAAGCCCAACTGGTTCCAGGAGAAGCTCTTCCTGGGCATGACGTTCAAGGACTATCTCAGGAGCAATTTTACCCTGTTCAATGCTGTGGCGGGTCTCATTCTGGCCGTAGGCATACCGGTAATTATGTATCGTTTGCTCTTCGGTCTGGGTCCTTCGACCAATCTATCGGACAATAACCCATGGGGGCTCTGGATAGGTTTTGACATGCTATGCGGAGTCGGTCTGGCCGCGGGAGGCTTCGTCATCGGGACTGCCGTGCACCTGCTGGGCATGAAAGAGTATGGATTCCTGTTCAGGCCGGCCGTCCTCACAGGTTTTCTCGGATATCTTTTCGCCATTATTGCGCTCACATTCGACCTTGGCCGGTACTATCGCATACCCTATCCGATGTTCGTCTCCTGGGGGGTGAACTCCGTGCTATTTCTCGTAGCCTGGCATGTGGCGCTATACCTGACGTGTCAATTTGTCGAATGGTGCCCTGCGATCTGGGAATGGCTCCACATGAACAGGCTCCGCAGGATCTTCATGAAGGCCACCGTGGGGGCCACAATCTTCGGAGTCTGCCTGTCTATGCTGCACCAATCGGCGCTAGGCTCGATTTTCCTCTTGATGCCTTCAAAGTTGCACCCGCTGTGGTACTCGGAATATATCCCGCTCTGGTTCTTTATGTCAGCCATTGTGGGCGGGCTGGCCATGACCATCATAGAGAGTATGGCGTCACACAAGATCTTCGCCAATCAGATTAAGAATCATGATCCGGAACTCCTGAACCGCGTGACACTCGGCTTGGGCAAGGCCACTTCAGTGACCCTGTTTGCCTACTTCTTCATGAAGGTGGTCGGGCTGGCGCATGGAAACACCTGGGCCTACCTCGCTACCGGATACGGGTATTGGTTTCTGCTGGAGATCCTGGGCTTTGTATTGCTTCCAGCCTTTGCATTGATGTATGCAGTACAGAACAGATCGGTTCGTATGGTCCGGGGCTGGGCCATTGTCGCGGCATTCGGCATAATATTAAACCGTCTCAATCACTCCATTATTGCTTTCAATTGGCACCTCCCGTGGGAGTACAGGTATGTGCCCCACTGGATGGAGGTGGTACTAACAATAACGATCGTTACTATCGGTGTTTTGAGCTTTCAGTGGATTATAAACAGAATGCCCATACTGTATGATCATCCGGACTTCGAGCCTGAAGATCATTAACGCAGCACCGAAGGCAGGCTGCCATAACAAAAAGATTTCATGGATGAGGCTTATCGCCTGTTCGGTAATTCCTAGTGGAAGCGAAGAGCGGGTAATCTATTCTCAAGATGCTATATGAGCCGCAAGCCTCTTCCGGAGTTCTTTTGCTAATTTGTCACATTGGGGGGAGCCAATGGAACTTATCGCCACTACGCCTTATTACAGTTATTCGGTCGATAAAGCGAAGAATCGCCTGTATGTGACTTACAAGGGAGATTGGTTAAAGCTGGGCGGATTCTGCGATTGCTTGAGACACCATGAGGAAGCGATCAGCCAGTTGACCCCCGGCTTCACGGTTCTCGCCGATTGGAGAGATATGGAATGTCTTTTTATTACCGACATAATAGAGGAATGTCACAAACAAGATATTGCTGCGGGAATCAGTAAGGTGGCCAGGGTTTACAGCCATCCGACGTTCAAGGAAATACAAGCTGGTAATGCGAGCAGAAGGACCGGAATAACCGCGAAATCATTCTATGATTTTGATGAGGCTGAATCATGGCTGGATGTAATCCAGAAGAGTTGAATCATACCCATACCTCTAGAGCAATTGCCAAAAATAATGACGTTCTCTCGACCCGTCACTCCGGCGAAAGCCGGGGTCCAGTCCCGCGTGCCGTGGGATTGAAGAGACTGGATTCCGGCGTACGCCGGAATGACGGCATAAGGCCACCTCGAATCCGACGAAACTTTTGGCAATTGATATATGTATCGGAATCGGCGGAAACAGCACTTCTTTTTGTACCACCCACCCGCGTCTTCGAATTCGGGGGACGAATTTACAGGCGGCCCTTGTCCAGCACTTGCCTGATGGCTACAAGAATGTCCTTGGCATCATAAGGCTTTCTTAGGAATCCTCTGGCGCCAGTCCTGCTTTCTTCTACAGTGACACCGTTTTCAGAATATCCACTTGCCAGGAGGACTCTCACGTCCGGATCGACACGCAATAGTTCCTGGAGGCAACGGTTACCGCCCATTCCCGGCATGATGAGGTCAAGGATTATGAGAGAGATTTTCTTTCCATGCTCGGCGTATATCTCAAGGGCCTCTTCTCCGCTCCGGGCAGTCATTACTTGATATCCTCCCATCTCTATCAATTGCCGTCCCAGATCGCGAATCCGGTCGTCGTCATCAACCAGGAGAATGGTCTCAGTGCCGAAAGCGGGCATTTCCCTTGTCGTCGTCAAATCAGGTGTAAGTTCGCACTCGGACACCGGGAAATAAATCTTGAAAGACGTCCCCTTGCCCGGTTCGCTGTAGCACCTTATGTAGCCACCATGCTGGGATATGATCCCATGGACCATGGATAGACCAAGGCCTGTGCCTTCTCCGTCTGTCTTCGTCGTGAAAAAGGGCTCGAATACCCGATCCAGGACGTCGGGCTGCATTCCCACTCCGGTGTCCGAGACGGTGAGAAGCACGTACTTGCCTGGTTTGGCCCCTAGGTGGGCGCTCACGTATTCATCGCCCAGCGACACATTTCCGGTCTCTATCAGGAATTGTCCCCCATCCGGCATTGCATGATGGGCGTTGACCCCAAGATTGAGCATCACTTGCTCGATTTGCGCGGGGTCAGCGTCGATGACTCTGAGATCGTCAGCGAGCGCCAAGTCGATCCGAATCATCCTGGGGAGGGAGCGACGTAGCAATTTTTCCACCCTGCGGACCTCATAATTCAAGTCTATCGGGCGAAATTTGGATTCCCCTTTTCTGCCAAAGGCTAGGATTCTCGATACCAGATCCGCTCCGTCCCGCGCTGCACGCATGATAGCTTCCAATTTCTTTCGATCCGGATCTTGCTGTCCCTTCTTCATAAGAAGGAGTTCCGAATAACCTAGGATGGCTTGAAGCAGGTTATTGAAATCATGAGCTATCCCTCCTGCCAGGGTCCCGATTGCCTCCATCTTCTGCGCTTGGAGCAGTTGCTTCTGCAGCATCAGCTCCCTGGTGACATCTCTCGTAACCGCAACATAGTTGACAATTCTTCCGGTCTCGTCCTTGACGGGAGAAACAGTTGAGGTCTCTTCGTAAATTGTTCCATCCTTCTTCTTATTGGTGAAATTGCCCCGCCAGACCTCACCTCGTGTCAGCCTCCGGCTCACATCACGGTAGTAATTATCAGCATGCATGCCGCTTTTGAGAATGTTGGGGTGTTTTCCGGCAACCTCTTTAGAGGAATAACCTGTCGTTGCCTCGAATGCTGGATTCACATATTGAATTATGCCGTCCTTGTCCGTTATGATGATCGTTTCTGCGGCCTGTTCGATTGCTGTCGTCAAGAGGAGCCGCTCTGCCTCTGCTCGCCTGCGCTCGGTGATATCAACAAGGTTCCCCATGACGGCTGGATGGCCGCCATAATTGATGACGTTCGCCCGCACCTCGAACAATTTCGTGTCACCGCCCTTGGTCGGCGCCCTCAGCTCATATTGTATAGGAGCGGGGTTGCCTCTTAATCTTGCGTAGCTGAATGCCTTGGCCCTCTCTTGGTCTTCGGGAATAATAAATTCCCAAAAAGGTTTTCCGATCATCTCGTCGGGAGAGTAGCCCAACATTTCCGCCAACGGACCGTTCACGTATTGGAACAGCCCGTCCTGATGAATGTATACTCCTGTCAAGGAGCTTTCCGTAATGAGGCGGTATCGCTCCTCGCTGGCTCTCAAAAGGTCTTCAGCTCGCTTCCGCCCTGTGATGTCTCGCGAAAGCCCATAGACGCCGGTCGGATTCGAATATTCGTCGCGAATAAAACTCATGGCGGATTCCAGGCACGCTACGGAACCATCCTTCCGGTAAAAGTCCAACTCCATCGTGACTGTCCTGTCCGGATCGACTCCAGGATCTCTGTCAATCTGAAGCGATTCAACTAACATCTTGTGAGCCCGTTCGAAAGATTCCGGGGTAAGCTGTTCCGACGCAGGCATATTCACACGTTCTTCCGGTGTAAAGCCAAGCGCCTCCTCGATGGACGGGCTGACATAACGGGAGCGCAAGTCCAAATCAACCGTCCAAACGATATCGTGCATGTGCTCCGTCAAGAATCGGTACTTGGCTTCGCTTTCCTTCAATCGCTCCTCTGTCTGCTTCCGTTCTTTGATCTCGGACTCCAGCTTCTTGAGTGCCACCGCCATGTCCTCGCGGGTAGCTCCATCACTGAGCAACAGCTTATCGATTTCGTCCTCACCTGTTCTTTCCGAGGGCCCAACCACAAACTCGTCATACGGATCACCTTTCGCTATGAACCTGATCTGATCAGCCCAGCAATTGGTTCCAAAGAGCTTGGAGCAGTATCCTGCAAACTTACCTGCCAGCACCCCGCTCCCCCAGCACACGCCCAAGGTCTTCTGGTAACGGCCCTCCCACCCATCTATTACCCTGAAACAGCACTGTCGATTCGCTGCATCCATAGACACCAGGGTCCACTCACCCCAGCCGGCTACAGCAGCCCTATTGGCAATTGCCTTGAATCCGTCCCTGAAGTCACTGAATTTCGATATGACCCGCCAGTCCGGTTCCACGCTTTTTCGACCCTCGCTCTGTAATGCAAGCCAAAATCGCTCGGTCCCTACCATGGCCTGCACACCTGACATGAGCCCGGATAAGGTCGTATCGACCGCCATCATAGCAATGGGCAAATTCTCAAAAAAGGCCGTGCCTTTCCGCATATCCCAGGCTATCTTGATGCCACCGACTTCAATCGTAGAATATTCCCCCTGGTCGGGAATTAACCCGCTATCTTTGCTCATGATTCTTCACCTCAGCGTGTTGCCACGTTGCCAGTGCGCCTCAAGGTTTGGAAGTCCGAAGGTTTAGGATAATAAACCCATTGCGATTTAGTCCTATATAATGAAAATGGGATACTGAATTATGCGGCAATCTAGCCATCTTGGGCATTTTGGCTGCGCAGGGATCAGGAGATAGCCTCGCTGAACCCCAGGGCCTCGTTTGGAGGTCGCACATGAACATGGCCGAAAGGGCCTTCACCCCGCTGATAAAACTAGATCTTGCCCGCTTTTGATGTACCACACGCTGCTACCATCAAACAAAGCATTTGAAGAGTGTGCTTTGAATCCTGGACCTGGTGCCTTGCAGTTCACGCCCCCTTGACCCAAGATAGTCAAACGCTCGTCTCCGTCTAAAACAGAAAACCCGGATGCACGAGATGATCTTGGCCCTCCGAAAATGTATCATGGTTGAATCCGTCATATCAACCAAGTAAATTCCGGGGACAGCAATCATTCAGTCATGTGCGGGAAAGACTGTAATACATATGGTTACAGTCATGTCATTGCAAGCGCAGCGAAGCAATCTCTATTCTAGTGCGTGGCCGGACTAAATCCTGAGATTGCTTCGTCGCTTCACTCCTCGCAATGACAGTCTTTGGCCGCTTGTAACTGAGGAATTAGCGGTGGACCCGATAGCTATTCTTGCCGACACAACAATCCGGTTACTCAGGACGAAGTCTGGACCCTGGCTATCGCCGGGGTGACGAGTGGCAACACGCCATTGTTTTCGGCAAACACTGATAGACCGGACTGGTCCCAGTTTTGCAACGTGGTGACGCAGGAAAAGGGTTTGTTCCGTGGCGGTCCGCTCTCTGAAAGATCGTTCATTCCCTCGTTGAATTTGCACGAACAAGGCGAAACCAGAATTCTTGACCGAGACAGGAAAAGCAAGTATTCTTACGAAGTCTTTCCATCCATTGTCACGGTTTGTTCCGTTCGAGCATTGCGGAAATCTGCACCGTGGCCTGTTCGGCACCAGAGGACCTGTGTCACTACCGGTTGGCGGCCCAAAGGGCACGCAAATGCCGGGACCGCCAGATCATTAATATGATTTTGGAGGCACGATGATGCGTCGGTTAAGCCAGTTCTTGGCCGTTGGTGTGGTACTGCTGTTACCGCAAGGGTTTCATGCCGTAGCTCAAGAAGGCAACAGCTTGAAAATCGGCGCTATTTTTTCCATTACAGGCTCTGCAAATCTCTTGGGCGAGCCTGAACGGAACACGGTTCAGATGGTGGTGGATAAGGTAAACGATACAGTCGGCATAAAAGGACATCGTTTAGAGATACTGATTGAAGACGATCAGACCGACACGGCAAAGGCCGTTTCCTCGGTACAAAAGCTGATTTTCCAAGGCAAGGTTCTCGCCATAGTAGGCCCGTCTACCAGCGGTTCCAGCTTAGCCGTAAAGTCGATTTGCGAAAAAGCTAAAGTGCCCATGGTGTCGTGCGCGGCAGCGGAAGCCATCGTGACTCCGGTAGAAGAATCCACATATATTTTCAAGACGCCTCAGAAGGACTCCCACGTGGTCATGAAAATTGTGGATCAAATGAGCAAAATGGGAATAACAAAGATGGCCATCCTTTCCGAGAGTCTACCCTTCGGGCAACTTGGTCGAAAACTTTTGCAGGAGCACGCCCAGGCTAAAGGAATTGAGGTTGTCGGCGACGAAACTTATGGACCGAATGACCCGGATTTGGCTCCGTTGCTTCAAAAACTCGCTGCAGCTCAGCCACAAGCGGTTGTGAATTGGTCCATAGTGCCGGCGCAATCGGTCGTCCCTAAGGAGATGAAACGGCTGGGAATGACAATGCCGCTGTTTCAGAGCCATGGATTTGGGAACCCTAAATATATAGAAGCTGCCGGCGACGCAGCCGAGGGGATAATCTTTCCTGCCGGTCGCCTTTTGATCGTTGACTCCTTGCCACGGGGTCACCCCCAATTGAGGTCCCTATGGACGTACAAACATGATTACGAGAATAGATTCGGAACCTCAGCCAGTACTTTTGGTGGGCATGCCTACGATGCCATAAGGCTGGTAATAGGCGCAATGAGAAATAAAGGGATCACACCGCAAATGGATGTAGCGAAAGCAAGAGAGCTGATACGCGACGGTATCGAGGAGACCAGGGATTGGCCCGGAACCGCCGGTCGGTTCAATATGAGTGCGACAGATCACAATGGTCTGGAAAAGGAGGACTCGCTTGAAATGATCTACGTGGACAAAGGCGGCAAGCTCATTCCGCTTTCAAAAAAAGGGCGATAATAAACCACCCCGTAGCAACTCCGAAATTCGGGGACAACATCACTTTTTTGTTACATCTTTGAGACCTAGTCGTTCCATGGTTGGAGGTGTAGGAATACCGGATTTAGCGTCCCATCCCATCAATGAGTAATAATCGCTCTTTGAACGCTCCAGGTCTTCGCGCTCGTATTTCCTACCTCCCGCGTCACTCTTCTCAAAGTACAGATCGTGAAGGACGTCATCCTGGCTGGTGCGTCCATCTCGGACCGCAAGCGCTCGTTCCACGGTACAAAGCATCTCTCCTTTCTGAAACGACTCTTGCAAGTCCATATCTATTCCTGTAACGGCAGAATAGAGGCGGGATTCCAGTGTGACATCTCCAACATGATCCGAAGAATTGGGATTGAAAAGGTAAGGGAAAAGGATATCGCAGACGATATAGCTATCTTTTAGCAAAGATTGTTCGTGATACCGTTTAACTACCGGAGCAGTCCATTTCCAGTTCAAGCTCTTTCCATCCGGCCCGAAGAACTCGGCAGGTCCTTCCGAACCATATACGGCTTTCATTGCAGGTTTCAGGTACAGGAAAGATTTCTTCCGGGACTGCTGTGAGGGCATTCTGTCCGATGGTAAATGCTGCACCCCATAGCATGGAGATGTAACTGTGCGAGACCATAGCATCACGATTATCCACGGCCCACATCAATGCCAATGGTGGTACCGCATAGCCGGTAGGGAAGCCGCCTAGGAAAACCCAATGTTCGCGGAAACCACCGAACTTGCCCCCGCGTGGGTAATACATGAAGGAAAGTTCTTCGGCTTTACCGCCCAGTTTGGAAGCAGCACGCTGCCCGCCATCTGCAAGAACGTCACCGATCCCTTCACGATTTGCAATTTTATCCAAAAGGATAGAGATGAATTTCCAGGAGCCGACCTCGTTGAGCGGGAGCCCTGTTTCCTCCTCGGTGATCAGCTTCGCCCGGTGACAATCCACGAGCCAAGGGATGATTGCCATCAGCTCGTAAGAATTGATTCCAAGCAAATCTGCGAGTTTTGCCGCCTGCCAGGTGATCTTGCTGTATCCTTTTTCCGGTTCGTGGACCATAGACTCCAAATACATATAAGACTGAGCGCACAACGCCACGCCACCCGTGATGTCCGGCCCCTTCACACGAGAGCGGCACCCGACAGGACAAGCGAAACAACCATCCGGACTCTGTGAATAGCCTGAAGATGAATCGTTACAAAGATCGAGTAGCTCGCCTGGAAGAAGGGTCAGGCTACCTCGACCGTAGCCGCCGCCCCAGACATTGTATTTGAAATCCTTCTCCTCAGGTTCGTAAGGATTGCCCTTTATGGATCTTCGGGAGAAAAGCGTCTGGATTTCATGAGTAATCTTGGCCAATTCTTTTGGCCTGGCGACCTTTACGGACCCGGTTCCACGGACGGCAACTGCTTTGAGGTTCTTTGAACCCATTACACCGCCAAATCCTCCCTGGCCTGAAGCGTCGCCGGTATCGGTCAGAATGCACGCAATGCGGCTTTTATTTTCCCCGGCTCTCCCGATGACCATCACTCGAGTTCTATTCCCGTGGATCTTCCAGAGCGCCTGCTGCGTCTGATAAGTATCCAGTCCCCAGAGATTTTCGGCATCGAGGATTTCGGCCTTTTGATCGGTAATCCATAGGTACACCGGTTGGGAGGCCTTTCCCTGAATAACAACGGCATCGTAGCCTGCCCATTTTAGCTCGGGAGCAAAATGTCCTCCTACACCGGAGCGGGTAAATGATTCTACCGGCGTGGATTGAGGCGATTTCCCGACAACTACGAACCTTCCGGATGTGGGCGCTAGAGTCCCCTGAAGCGGCCCTGTGGCAAAGATAAGCCGATTTTCCGGATCAAAGGCATTCACCTCGGGTGGGACCTCATCCCAACAAATTTTTGCCCCGAGCCCGCGGCCACCCAAGAATTTGGGGACATAATCAAAGGTCGAAGATTCGGAAACTTTCCGAGTAGTCAAATCAACCCTGAGTATTTTTCCAGTCCACCCGCCGTAAGTGGTCATCTCAGTCCCCTTTGAT
Organism: uncultured delta proteobacterium; assembly: GCA_963741425.1. Lineage (GTDB taxonomy): Bacteria > Desulfobacterota > Desulfomonilia > Desulfomonilales > Desulfomonilaceae > DATJPW01. Next base: position 72,478 of record CAVUHP010000026.1, on the reverse strand, counting down.
TACCGGATAGCCAACGAGGAACCCCTTTTCCGACCTTGCCATTGTGAGGGCTCCGAACGGGCACATTTTCACACATTGCGGGTCCCCAAAGCAGAGATGGCATTTAAACGCCTTCTCTTTTTCGGGATCGAACCTGGACCGGGAAGGCCGGAAAAATTGCCCGCAAGCTTGGACACATTCCTCACAACCAATGCATTTTTCCTCATCTGTTATGCGGGCAAATGTTCCGCTTGAACGATCCACATGGATCGCTCCCACCGGGCAAGCCTTCAGGCATGGGGGATCCGCGCAATGATAACAAACCTTGGGTTGGTAGTTTCCTTCTATGTATTCCTTTTCCAGCATAATCCTTGCGTGAGAATAGGAATTTTGGCCCGCGGCATTAAAATTGGCGCACGCCATTTCGCAGGTGCGGCATCCCGAGCAGAGTGTCTTATCGACCAAAATTATCGCTTTTGCTAATGGGATCGTCTGACCTTCTGAAGCGGCATGCACGTGGACCAGGTCGCCGAAAGCAATGATGCTGCTCACTCCCCAAGCGCCAATCGCACACTGCCGCAGAAAGGTACGCCGATCGAGTTCTCTAGCCATTTACCTCGGTGCCTCTCCAAAGGCTAAATATGGACCATGCTGCTGTGATGGCCGGAAATGCGTAGCAGGAGGAGAGAAATAAGGCCTCGTCGCTATTGGTCCAAAAGACTCATTGGTTTCTTTAATGACAAGTTTGTAGTGGTACTTTGATTCGGTCCCCATGCTTTTATCGACATAATCGTAAGTAGTCAGTACCCGGGGACAAGCTTTGCCACTTCCAGCTCCTTATACGGACCTTCTTCGAATGTTTCGGATCTTACAATCTGCACCGTAACGGGTCTTTCAGTCCCTCTTTCGCCTTCCAGCTTAATTTGGCTGCACGGTAAAGAGCCTGGACTTTGAAATCAACGATGGACGGATCCGTTTTCTGAGCTATGGCTGCTTGGGGCCCTGGAACTGTAACAAGAAGAAACATTAAGACGGAAAGAAATACAGAATGTCCGATCATGAACAGCCCTCCATTTTTTTCCCGGATTGAAAGCTCCCCTCCCGAATGCAGGATGAGGCGAGCACAGGCAATATAATCTTAGAATCCGCCGAGTGCGAGCTTGATGTCGTCATCGTTTTCGGCGGATCCTATAACAAGCTTTACTGCCTGAAGTATCACATTTTGTTGTCATGCGCACACACCAATCTTGTTTTGGGTCATATTAGCATACCATTCCTGAAGAATCTTGGTTCCCATCAAATCTTCGGCTGACAGCAATTATCTTTGAGGTCAAAGGCTCCAACAATGCAGGATTAGTGCACATTCGTGCATTGCATATAATTTTGTATATGATTTGGTATACCATTCGCCAAAAAGTTGTCAAGCATTTTATACGGACATGCAAATTGAGAGGCAACATTAATGTTTACGAAGTGTTACTGTAACCCGTTCCGGCAAAGTAGCACTGCCGGTCAAATTTTCCAAAGACACTGCGGCCCAAAATTGCGACACAAAAACATTGCCGCCTGATCTTCTCGAATATATTGTTGGCTCATGTTCCCGTTGCATTGAGGTCAGGCTATGGGCACACTCAGCATTAAATCTGCTTATCCGCCTGTGAGGGAACTTTTGTTTTCGGCGCATGAAGGCGATTTCATCACAGTCACTCTAGGTACTTACGATAAATCCTTTCATGCGACAAAGCGCATTTATCTCCATCCGAAGGGGCCGGAACTGGTCCGGTTTTTCGATGACATGGCCGCGGAATGGCGTGGATGGCAGGGTAAGAAAGAATTTAGATCGGCAGGAGATGACTTGCGAATCGAAGCAACGGCAGATCGAATGGGACACATCCAGCTTCGAACCACTGTAAGCAACGACGTCCCGCCCCCTGACGATCAATGGCAGGTGTCGGTTTCCATCTGGCTCGAGGCCGGAAGCATGGATTTCTTGGCCAGAAGAATGAAAAAATTCTTCAATCTTTATGGAAATAGCACCGTCCCGGAATGAGAGATGATTTTCAGAAAGCGGACCTTCAGGGAGAATCCCGCGTCTCGTGGGACTGGACCTTGTTGCCGAAAACAGTCATGTCTTGACGGCACAACGAAGTATAATGGCAACTGAATAACCGCTGGTTCACGTCACATTCCATGGCGGGAGGGGTAACATGAGAGAATCACCTGCTATTATCCGGCTATTGGGAATTTTCTTGCTGTGCTTCATTGCGACAGTTTTCTTGGGCGGAATCCACCGGTCTCCCCGAACTTTCAAAAGATGGAGTTCGTATGACTGCACCACAGAAGAATTATTCCATTGACGTCAATGCGAAATCCTCAAAGCTTTACAATGAAGGGACAGCCAAGCTCCAGCAGAATCTGTATGCCGAAGCCATACCAATGTTCCTGGCAGCAGTCGAAGAATCCAGAGGCAATGTGGACGCATGGGATCATCTAGGGATCTGTTACAGACGCACAAATCAGACAGATAAAGCTATTGAAGCATATGAAACCAGTATCCGGATTAATCCCCAAAACCCCGTACCTTACGGCAACCTGGCACTCATTTACTACCACACCAAGAATGACGTTTCGAAGGCTCTTACTCTTTATAAGAAAGTGACTGAAATAGACCCCACCAACCCTGAAGGTTTTTTTGGATTGGCAAACGTGTACAAAAAAATGGGTTCCTATGATGAGGCAATCGTCAATGGCCTGAAGGCCGTGGAGCTTTATAAGCAAAACAAGTCGCCGCTTATAGCGGATGCTTATTATAGTCTTGGCGTAAGCCACGCGTCCAAAAATCCGCCCGATAACAAACAGGCAGCAGACTATTTCCTCAAGGCCAAAGACGCGGGAATTCAATTGGACCCTGAAATCGAGGATTTTGTGTCCAAGGTAACGGGAGAAAAACCGTGATAACACAGGCGAGAAAGGGGCGCCGAGAAGGCCGTCGGGAACCAGTGGGAAGGCGGGATGAAAAGGCCAAAATGCGAGGGAACCCGCTTTTTGTGCAAAAAGCCGAATGCCCCCGCACCCCTTCCGGCAAAAACTCCAATTGGCTAGCGGTAGGTCAAGGCCGATGTAGAGATTTTGACTGCAACTGTGCCCATGCTTTTAATCCCAAGATGCATGTGCAAAGCCTATTCAACGAAGACGCATGCTAATGGCATAGGTGCTGAAGAGTTTGTCAACCATTTAGGAGTTTTTGGGAAAGGGTTTGGGAAAACCTTTTTTGCAAAAAAGGTTTCCCCAAAAGATCCGTTGGCGCCACGCCGAGTGGGCCCGAGCCCTCCGCCAAAAACTCTAATATTGCTAGCGGTAGGGTAAACAGGGTTTCCAACGTGGGGCAGGCTTTCCAGCCTGCCGATTTCTTGCTTTAGGACCGGCATCTTGCCGGTCATCTCCGGCGCTCCCCGCAACCGCAGTTTTCCGGTAGCGACCGCATGTGGAGGCCCCGATGGCCTTCGGGGTCCCTATGAGAGCCGTCATGGCTCTGTCCCCAGCCGCGCCGTTGCTTCCCAAACATCTGTTACGTCCAGCTTGCACATTTCCACGATTCGGGATTTGTTTGGTTTGATTACGTTCTGGAAAGAGGGATTATCGGCCAAAGACTCGAGGATGTTCATCTCAAATCTCTTTCCTGACGACTTCCTGATGACTTTTGATGCCTTGAAGAAGGTATCTTGCTGATATATTTCTTAAACTGACGACCTGACGACTTCATCCCCCTATTCTTAAGAGGAGAAGAAGATAATAAATAAAAGAAAGGGGAGAAAAGAGGGTACTGGGGGAGCAGGTACAGAACTAAACTCGTCATCTCGTCAGTCGTTTCAAACTCGTCAGACGTGTCAAAGCAGCATTGCTCCGCGAAACTCGCAGCCGTATCGCGTTTTGAAGCTTATTCTTGCAGTATTGTGCGGAATTGCCTTCGGGAAATTGATGTTATCCAATTGGTCACCCCTAATGTCCCCACGTGCGTGGGGGTGACCCGACAGCCCATCACCTAACAACTCGAAGCCTCAGATTTTGAAATAGGTTTTGGCTATATCCAGACATCAACCAGCGTGGCAACAGGAAAAGGAGGAAAACGGGACATTCTTCTTTTTTTCTGCTGTTCCCGTGGGGCTCTGGGCCTCTAGATAGGGCAGATTCGCAGGTCTCCTCTACAGATGCCGCGATTTCGTCTATCTGACCGGCAGGAACGCCGGTCGCTACCAGACGCATGGAGATTGCCATCCCGCGTTCCGCGGGACTATTGCTCCTCGCAATGATAGCTCGTAGTCGTTCAGGGCTATCGGTAAAAGCAATTAGTAACTGTCCGCTAGGCTGGAACTTCAGGCATGCCGGAGCCGTCAATCAGGGCTCCGAGATGAGAAGTCCATCCGGAGCATGGTTATCCTTCTTAATAGCGATCTTGTTGATTGCATCGTGACCCTTAACAGTCTCAAGTCGGTCCATATTGTGCGTGGTGATAAAACCCACTGCTCCTTCCGTTTCGGCCACTCCGACGTAGAGAAAGCTCAAAAAAGGGACTCTTGCTGCGCTGGGGGCAATGTGGGTATCGAGGAGGGATTCGACCCTGGCTGCGACATCTCTAGTCGTAATCAGGTTGACAGGCAAATCAGCACCCCCTACTTGGGACCAGTTCGTATATTCACCGCTGAAAAGCTTGCGGACCTCGTCTACAGTGAGAGTATGAACCACGTTTGACGAATGGGCAATTAGTGCTATTGTATCTTTACGAAAGCCTTTTGAGGCGGATGTCGTCTCCGGATTTGACAGCATTCTCAATCCATCGGATCCGATCGTTCTTTCTCGGAGTATCTCTGTCAGCGCTTGCTGGTTGCTAACTGGGCCGCGGGATTTGAGGGCATTCATTTCCTCGGGATTTTTGATCAGTTCGCCTGCTACAGATGACGAAGGAACCCTCAGGGAATCAAGATCCAGGTCAGCCGTTACACCTCTGTCCATCCTCATCTTGAGTCCGTAAGCATCAACCATTTCAGCAGTGGCGGATTTCACTATGTCCTTCATGTTTTCCGGACCGATGACGTCAGTGACCTCCCGGACAAGCTGCCGAATGGCTTGCATCCTGAATTCTTCGCCTTTGGCCAGTTCCGCAACCGTGGATTTGACCATGCCCTTAGGCAAATCGTGCATTATAGACTCAAAGATCCCCGTCACGAGCCCCTTACGAAATTCCTGGGCACTTGAGATTTGGCCTGTCACGACCACCATGAGACAACCGATCATCACGGAGATTAACACTTTTAGCGTGCTTTTTCTCATTTCTCGCCCCCCCCTCTAGCAAAATGAACTCTGTAAACGCATCTGCTCCTTTGTGCTGAGTCAAATGGTGGAAGATAAGTATGTCCAGGACCCCGACGGCCCCGATCCCCTTGCAATAAATAAATACGACAATTAGTTTGTAACTCTTGTTCCCTATACCCGTATGCCCTGAGATATGTGATCACCACATGACCTGCCATCACCGGGTGCACCTTAGGGCAGTTCGGTCAACAAAGAATTACACTATGACTCCCCCCTCAAATCAGTTTCAACTCAATCGTCGCCTTTAAGCCGTTAGCTCTCATTTACTGGTCTCTTTATCATTAACCGTGCCAATTCTTTAATCGCAGTTTAAGATCGGTAATTAGCTGAAACTATGAGAAAACTTCATAAGCCTGATTTAAACTGATTGCAAAATCGGAGATTCGGGCCGTAGGCAAATGGGGAATTTTCCTCAGCGTGCGATTAAAAGCAAATGAATCCTAATATTTAAAAAATGGGGAATTCTACACAACTTGGGGATTTGGACCTGAGTGATCAGTTTCTCATTAGATTAAGCTTAATAATGCTTATTCCGTTCTTCACGGCCTTTCCCTCGCTTCCCAGGGTTTCATGACCTAAGCAAGTAAGGGCGAATATCGGCGGCAACGGTCGGCCCTACCGATGCTTCGATTCACCGCCAGCAATGTTAGAGTTTTTGCCGGAGGGTTCGGGAACCGGCTTTTTACACAAAAAGTGGGTTCCCGATGGCCTTCTTAGCGCCCTTTCCAAGAAGCGGGTTCCCCCGCATATTTCTTTTCCGCTGGTTCCCGGAGGCCTTCTCAGCGGGACCGCCGCGTGCGGAAGCGGTATAGAGCGGCCAGGGCCTTTATTGCTCTTTCGGATGATTGGAAGACGGGTATTCCCTCGGCCTCGATCATTTGTACCCATATCTCTTCTTGCCCGTGCATTGCGGTTCGCCACATCGCGAAGGGTTTCCCTACTTGCCTGATTTTTGAAAAGGAGCGGGTGATCTCTTTGGACATGTAGAGCGCCATGTCCTCTGAAAAATTCGGGTCCGAGAGTGTGAAATCGAACAGCGACGGAGGCATTTGCATTATAGTGCTGTGGACATTTTCATCTTCAGGTATGGCAGTGAATGCAGCAAAGAAATCCACAGGGTTGGACATATGAAATTCCATACTTACGCCAGCGTCAAATGGATTGAGTTGTAGTTCCCACGGAGGAAATATTCGTTTCAATTTATCGTGAGTCGTTTTCGACATTTGCGCGGGTTTCAAACCGTTGAGTTCACATGAGTCCGTAGCCATGACGCCTTCTCCACCTGACATAATGACGGTTGCCAGGTGGTTCCCTTCCGGCGGTTCCAGGTATTCAACGGCCTTGGCGAAATCGAAAAATTCTTCCAGATTTTGAGCTCGAATTGCTGCTGTCTGCTTCAGTATCCCGTCGAAAAGCAGGTCATTCTCTCGAGCGATAGAGCCTGTATGCGAGGCAGCCGCTTTGGAACCTGCCGCTGTCCGCCCGGTTTTGAAAAGGACTACCGGCTTTCGCTTTGACACATTCTTGAGGAGATCGAAGAAGTCACGGGCGTCGCTGCGAATACTCTCCACATGCAACGCGATGGCTTTTGTGCCGGGATCGCGATCGAAGTATTCGAGCACGTCCAGTTCATTCATATCCATCTTGTTTCCCATATCCAGCATCTTATTGACGCGGAAACGTGAGAAGAGCCAATTCACCTTGGGCTCGTAAAATCCCGACTGAAAACCTAATGATAGGCCTCCTTGATTCAGCTTTCTAATAGGGTTGTAACTAATAGCAAAGTTATTGGCAGTATTAATCGGGCTGAGCGTATTCGGGCCGAGCGCGCGTATCCCCTTTTCCCTAATAAAAGAGGCAATTTCGCGTTGGAGTTTCTTCCCTTCCTCGCCCCCTTCGGAGAACCCGCCGGTAATAATTACTACATGCCTGACTCCAATCTCATCGCACTCTCTGATCACGTCCAATGTCGCGGCAGCCGGAACCGCGGTTACCACGAGATCGACTTTGTCGGTAATGTCCTGCAAGCGAGCGTAGGTCTTGAGACCCAGTATTTCATTGCCTCGAATATTAACCGGATAGATCTTACCCGCAAAATTCAGATGAACGAGGTTCTGCACCAGCCTGAAATTGATCTTCATTGGGTTATCGGTTGCACCGACTATTGCCACCGACTCGGGCCAGAAGAAATTGTCCAGAAAATGACCTACTTGCTTCATCATGTATCCTCAATTGTCACTGTGGAGAGTTCTCGTAGGATGCGGTGACCCTGCGTTTCACGGGGGAACCGCATCAATCGAGGTTTTCGCGGACGATGCGGTTCACTTCGCTCGCCACATCCTACTCTTACTAAGGCATTCCCCGAGTAAGACTCGAACTTAAAACCTATTGATTAACAGTTGTAGATGGGAATTGCGAGATAATAAGAAGGTTGCTTCATTCAGAACGACTCCGAAGCTGCATCAGGACTATTCATTGAGGTGAAAGTTTTGCACTGTAACGGATAGGATCGGAGGGTAATACAGAATGGTAAGAAAGGCTGCCAGCCCTTAATCCCGGGAGGACGGGCTTCCAGCCCGTTTATTTAATGGGACAGGCAGGCCTGTCCTACCAAGACACGACAGGCAATCCCGCGTTCTGAGCGGGACGTCGCCTCCTAATCCCACTTCTTTTCGCGATTGCTTTTCAGAACCCCTATATTTCGGCAGCATCACGCACAAGTTCTTTAATTTTTATTCTGCAAAGTTGGTGCTTCCCAAAAGCGGTCAGTGAATGGAGATCTCATTATTCTTCACTGTCTGAACTATGGACTCTAAGCTTGCCATTGAAATAAGTTCTCTTAACATTGAGCGCCTTGCTCCTGGCCCATTCATCAACACCCATCTTCTTTATCAAGCAGAGATTAAATAGCTTCGTGTTATGCTGCCGGACTGATGCTTTATCCGCATAGGGGTGCAGATAATCGCATGGAAAGTCAGTGCATTCATAACAATATGCGATGCCCTTTTTGCTGGTGCAACCGAATACCGCGCACGGCTTACTATCACCTAGAAGCGATATGGTGCCTCCTTCATTTCTGCATCCCTTACATCTCGCCTCCTCAAGAGATATATTGAGTCTCTCGGAGATATCTGCCCTGAGCTTCATATCATCGTTTGCTATGTACATCGGACAATTGAAACAATCCAACCCACATGGCGACGTCATTTGTTGATAGTCCACAGTATTCTCCTTCTTGCCTGTTTCGTTGGCGATAACTCGTGTTTAGATTGTTTCCGTCTGAACCCGCTTTCGAGCCTTGCCGCCACACAATAGAGACTGTCTCAAAAAACCATGTCGGCCACGGCCCGATCTACCTCAGATGCTGGAGGAGTTGGACATTTCCCCTCAAACTGAAGTCAAGCGGTATGTTTTACCTTTGGAGTGGAGCTAAATCGATCTTATCTTTTGAATTGCAAATAGACAAGGATTGGCGCGAGAATAATACGCTTCAATCTTATAGCGAGCGAGTGGCCATGATGGAGACATTTGATCCTGGCAGGCTCTATTACGAAGTTCTTCGATTATCGCTCTTCATGCCCGAGTATGAGGCTGGGGTGTCTAAGGCTATTCTTGTAAATGATTATACTGTTATAAAGCGCAGAATTGCTTACATTTGCGAAGAATTGGAAAGAATCGGGTTTTCGTACTCCCTGGGGCCTGCCCGCGAGCTTCACGAGGTCATTTTTGAACAAATCAAGAAAAGCGCCGTCAAAGGAGAACCTGAGAATTGGATACTCCTACCGCCACAGACTGTTCACCGTTATCACATGCACGTAAGAGATTTATCCGTCAGTCTAGAGCGTGAATTATCAAAAAAACTGGTAATGTTTTTATCGGAAGACAAGGTTGGTTATTTGGACGGCACTAAAAACCTGTTCCCAATTATAGTTCGAGAAAGTTTTCCCTCTGCCGATATAGACATGGACGAGGCGCCGAAGTGTTTTGCTCTGGAACGCTATACAGCATCAGTTTTCCATTCAATGCGCATAATGGAAGCCGGCTTGAATAAGATTGGGGAAAGTCTCAGTCTTGAAGTCGGGAAAAACCTGGACAACGCACTACAAGACATACAGGAAGAAATTGATTTCTGCGGCCGTACCCCGACCTCCGCATGGAAAGATGTCCAATCATTTTATTCGGAAGCAGTAAGTCATTTTAACAATCTGAAGGATGCGTGGCGTAATCATAGAATGCAGATCAAGCAACATTATGACGAGCCTGGGTCACTGGGGATTTTGAATAGTGTTAGTGAGTTAATGCGGCATCTTGCGAAAAGGCTGCACGAATAGCACACCTCCGATCAACTTAACGCTCCACAAAGACATTGCTTTCCGTGGTCGGAGCACCTTTTGCGAAAGACTAACTCACCACCGTCAGGTGGAGTCCAATCGATAACAACAGCTCAAAAAAATCGACTTTTGCGGGCGCATGCACTTAACAGCCCATCAATAAGTCTTGACATATTCCCTTCAAATTATCTTGAGCCTCGCTGAGCCCCTGTGCAGCAGCTTTTCGATACCATTTGACGGCCTGCCGGTAATCTTTAGGCGCTCCAAGTCCTTCGTCATACATCACTGCCAGGCTATTCTGGGCATTGACGTGACCCTGTTCGGCAGCTTTGCGTTACCACTTGGCAGCCTCTGAATAGTTCTGAGGCACGCCACGGCCCTTGTCATACATGAACCCTAAGTTGTTTTGGGCCCGGGCATCACCCTGCTCGGCGCCTTTTTGAAACCAGCTTACCGCCTTTGAGTCATCCTGCGGCGCCCTTCGACCTTCCAAGTAGTTCACGCCCGTCCGGAACATCATGTCGCCCGATTCCTCTGTTCCTGACACGATTAGATCCGCTGTCATGATCAAAACCAAAAGAAGGCTCGCTGGTATCACAATCGAACCTACGAGCAGCAAAGATGAATAACACCGAGCTAGCGGTGATTTTGTGTAATTTCTCATGGTCCAATCCTCCATGTCCTAGACTGAACCTCCACCATATGACCTTACCGGATGGTTAATCACTGACACAGGGAAGGGCAAGAAATGAGGGGTCCATTATCCCGGATGTGTGTTTACGGAGGTCGGACGATTTGGTAAATCGTCCAACTCTTAGGGTCCTGGATGTCAGGAGCGGAATTGCTCTTATTATTATATCGATTGATTATGTAGGGGTCTCAAAAGTAATCGCGAAAGGAAGCAGGATTTGGTGGCGAGTGGCATGCTGCCCGTCATGTCTTGGTAGGACAGGCATCTGAAGCTGTCTCAGAATTCTTCATGAAAAGAAATGTCAAGGAAATTTGCTGCTGCAAGAATCATTCATAACCGCAGTTGCTAATAAACGGCCCGCCCTTAGCGGAATCCTGGAAGCCAAACAGGAATTTTCGGAATTTACCCCGAATTCTCCAAAAAATTGTTAAGATAGTTAGTCTCGGCAAGAATCCCCCAGAAAGGATTAGCATGGTAGCGGACGATCAAAAGAAAAGTCGTGATGTGCGACGCGGGGCCCTGATGATAGCCACAGCTGCTACGTTCCTCTTGATTACGGGTTGCGATTCCAGGCCGCCAGGGGGGCCCTACCAGCCTTCAGAGTTAAAAGAGCGTCAGGAGCAGAAGGATCGGGAAGAAGCGGGTGGCGGTGGGTATGGCGGCCATATTGGCAGATCGGGTGGGCACATCCCCGGGACCGCAGCGCGTTCCGGTATCCAGGCTGATCCGCAGACCGGGACTGTTCGTGGAGGTTTCGGGAAGACGGGAGCCATCCACGCCTCCGCGAGTTGAGTGCCGCATGCGTCGAGAAAGCACCACTCCGAGAGCGCATTGGAGAAGCGAAGTTGAAAAACTGGGACTTGTTTTTCACCATTCCGGAGGTCAGCTTTACTGGGATGAAAGCGTTTTTTACCGGTTTTCGCCACCAGAAGCGGATGTCCTGGAAGACGCCACGAACGAATTGTCTCGAATCTGTATTGAAGCAGTAGAATACGTCATCAAGAATGATCTGTTCCTTCGTCTCGGCATCCCGTCCGAAGCCATTCCCATCGTGAAATGGTCCTGGGAAAACAGCGAGCCGTCGTTGTATGGGAGAATGGACCTTGCTTATGACGGAATCCATCCCCCGAAGCTCCTGGAATACAATGCGGACACCCCTACGACGTTGTTGGAAGCAAGCGTAGTGCAATGGTGGTGGTTGCTGGAAAAGTTTCCCCAGGACGATCAGTTCAACTCCATCCACGAGCGACTAGTTTCTACCTGGACCAAGCTGAAAGGGCGGTTCCACGGCCCGCTCTATTTTGGTCACATGGATACCGGCTCAGGAGAAGACCTTATGACAGTGACTTACTTAAGGGACTGCGCCGAAGAAGCGGGTATCAGCACAAAAGAGATTACAATGTCCGAGATTGGATGGAGCCCCAAGATCGGTTTTGTGGACCTTGATGAAAACGAGATCGGCTCTATCTTTAAACTCTACCCGTGGGAATGGATGCTTTCGGAAGAGTTCGCTTCTCACCTTCTTGAAAGGTATCGTCGCATGAACTGGATAGAACCCATCTGGAAGATGGTGCTTTCCAATAAGGGAATTCTGCCGATTCTGTGGGAAATGAATCCGGGTCATCCAAACTTGTTAGATGCTTACGCCGATGCGCCAAGAACGCTGAGCGAGTACGTCCGTAAACCTCTGCTCTCGCGGGAAGGCGCAAACATCAGGTTAAAAACTAAAGACCGGGTCATCGAAATACCCAGGCCCTTACGGCCGAGAGGGTTATGTTTACCAGGCCGTAGCTCCCATACCTTCTCTGGATGATCGGTATCCTGTGATCGGCAGCTGGATCGTCGATGGCAAGGCCGCAGGCATCGGCATTAGGGAATCAGCCACCCCCATCACCGATCACGGAGAAAAATTTGTGCCGCATGTCATCGGATGACCGATCCGGCTCATCCTCTTATGGCTGCCTGTATTATGATGGCCAGAGAGATAAAGATCGAGCCCATGAGAATCGCCAGGGCAATGTTCTGATCCTCCTCGATCTCTTTTGCTATTGAAATCGGGCTGATCTTGGCCATGATGTAAAAAGCCACAGCAAACACTGCAAAACCTATTGCTGAATATACGACAACGCTCAGCATTGCCAGCGGCTTTAGACCGTAAAGATCCATCTTTTCCTCCTGTGAAACCCATAGATATTTCGGTATATAGCAGTTCTCAAAAGTTTTGTACCCATAACGGATAGGATCGGAGGGTAACGCAGAATGGTAGGACAGGCTGTAGGGGCGACTGGCGAGTCGCCCAAGGATGACAGGCAAGATGCCTGTCCTACCAAGACATGACGGGCAATCCCGCGTTCTGCGCTGGACGTCGCTACCAAATCCGCTTCCTTTTCGCGATTACTTTTGAGAATCCCTATAGCCCTTTGACGGCAATCAACATACCACAACTCCCCGAGTAACGCGGAAAATTCGGCCAATGTACCGGAAGAATTAGGACAAGGAGAGGCACAGATTCCCTGGACTTTTGCACGTCAAAGAGACTATCTGATAAGAAGTCAGTGTAGCGATGTCTCTCGAGACGGCTGAGATCGTCCCATATCTCGGATGATACATCGGCAGGTACTCAAGCCAAATTTTGGGATGCATACCTGAAGGAAAATTCTGCATCAAAAGCCTGGTTAAGCGATGGAGGACTGGAATCCGCTGTCGGAGGAAAAGGAAAACTCGAAAAGAAAAACACCAGGTGAAGAGAGGATCATTAGGGGGGAGAACCCTTTTGCAACTCTGGAAGTTCGGAAGCACTTTTTATCGACCGAATCGCCTCCACGAGAATTTTCCGGATTTTTTGGGGGGCACTATTTTTTCGAACACCACGCCGCAATGGACGCATGAATCGGGGGATGAAGGATCCTTAGGATGGTTACATTTCGGGCACAATTCGCTAATCTGCGCTCCAGATCGCGAAAGCTTTTTGTCGAACTCTTTCTTGAGTTTCAATTCCTCCAGCGCTTTGGCGACATTCGAATCCTTCTCATGGCCCGAATACAAAAGATCGGCGCGGACTTCCGAAGGGTTCTCAATCAGACTTGCCAGTTCCGACGCGGCTGGAGACTTCCACTTATCCTCATCGGAATCCACCAATTTCTTTTCGCGACAGTTGTACTCGATATTCCGAGAGCAGCCCCTTTGCCAATAAGGCAGAGTAGATCTTCTTAAGCTGCCCCGGACTCATTGAAAACATCACCATTAAATGGAAATCATCCGGGTGTTCCCTGAATGCGGCAACGAACTCCTTCGCGTTAATTTTTTTCTTTTTTGGCAGCGATCCTTGATCTGTCTGCTCGTCGTATTCTCTGTTCACGGCGAATTGGCCTCCCAAGGGCACGTCATTATACTAAATATGTCAACCACTAGCAAGTTGTCAAATGACCTGACAATTCCTTTTTGCTTCTGGGCCTGTTCTGCACGTCGATAACATTAACAGAAATTCACCGATAAGTTGTGTCCTGCGATTCCTTAACAATTATTCTCAGGCTCGTGTGTGGCTAAACCAAAACTCTCACCGGCTCATGGCCACTCCGCAAACATATGGGAGTTTTTGAGGTGGGGTCCGTGGAGGGATCCCGCGCAGAACGCGGGACAAAAAGTCCCTCCACGGAAGACCTCTCGGGTCAGCCGCGTCTGGGCCTGCTGGTTACGCTCTTTCGTCAGAACGCGCAGCGACTGTTGATGGTGGGGGAAATTCAGCAGGCTGGACAAAGGACAAAAGAAAAATCAAAATGCCTAACACCAGATACGAGAGCGAAAATTGATAAGGAATCGCCTTGGCCGGCCCGGTCAACAACCAGGGAAGGTATACGTTCGCGTCAGGCGAGGACGAGTGTACTACACCGAAAAAGGTTAGCACTGCCAAAACAAGCATGTATAGTGCACACGTCCTGAGGCGTCGATCGATCATTTCGGCAAGAAACGCTCCCCAGAGCATCCCCGTCAAAATGAAGCCGTTTCCCAAAGCAACGGTCACCAGGACTTCCGGCAGATTCGGTCCCGCCAAAGTCATCAGATCGTTGAAATTACCTGGTGGAACGATGGCAGGCGTTTCAAACTGTATAGCCAATAAACGAGCCACTGTGGGGAAAATGGCCAGCACAACAGCAGATGCATGTTTCGTAGGCGAGCCCAAAAAAGCCTGAGATGTAATCTCCAGAGCGACAAAGAGCAATATGGGAGCGAGAATGGCTTTAGGGATGAGCTCCACGATGAAGGGAACGTATCCCAGCATCCCTCCCAGCCCGACAAAGATCGCTACCAGTAGCGTGTATCCGGACCGAGCTCCCATCCTTTTATACGCAGGATGTCCGATGTATGGACACGACTGGGCCACTCCTCCGCACACTCCCGCAATCAAAGTCGCAACAGCCTCAGTAAGAAGTATCTGTCGCGTATCGAAGGCGTCGCCGGCCACGCGAGCACTTTCAGTAACATTTATCCCTCCCACAATCGTGAGAATGGCAAAAGGCACCGCGATCGGGAGGTATTTAAGGGCAGGTATCATACCGTCGATGAAGTCGAGGGTGGGTATCGGAAGTGCAGGCTGGAGTTGCAAGCAAGGCAGAGTATAGCTTCCCCCCAATTGTGCATCGAGGCCCACGTAATGAGAAGCGTGATAAAGCAAGGTTCCGATAACTATTGCAGTGAGTACCCCGGGAACGTTCTTCGGCAATCGAAGACCGGCAACGAGAGAGTACAGCACAATCCCGAGAGCCAGCATCCCCAGGACGGGTGACCCGAAGATCTCCACCAAAGGGATGTACCCGATAAGGGCAAGACCCACGCCGGCGATCGATCCCAAGAGCCCGGCTCGCGGCACGATTCTTTGGATCCATGGCCCGCAAAACGACAAGACAAACTTGACCGCCCCTATAATAACCATTGTGGCCATTCCTATGTGCCAGGCCCCGATAGCGGCGCTTCCGGCGACTGTCCGTCCTGCTTGAGTGCTACAAATGCCGGTCCGATTACGGTGAGTGCCAGGCCGATGGTAGAAGGGGTGTCCAAGCCAAGTGGCATTGCAGTTACGTCTCGCTTCCCCGTCTTCTTTGCAAGCCTGAAAGCCATCCAGGTGTAAAGCAAATCGCCACAAAGGACCCCGAATGTCGTGACCGGGAAACATTCGAAAGTACACAACATCGGACGGAAAATTAAAGCCGACGATCAAAGCTCCCGGCAAAGAAAGCGAGCACGGCCACATTGTCAAACATGAGACCAAAAAAGCCGTTTATATCGCCAGCCGTAAACCATTCGTATCCTGATCCTTCACGTTTCACGGGCCATTCTCCTTTTTGCCCCACTGCTCGAGGATCCTCTCGCCACAGCGGACCATTTATCAGGACTAGCTGCGATGGGCAAGGCTTAACTGAGTACGAGCCTCCAGCTTCGGAGCACAGAGAAAACCCTTTTCCGTATTCGCCCCGTTGCCAAAACGGAGTCTAGTCCCGCACAGAACGCGGGATTTCCCCCTGGACCAGCTTTCCGAACACCCGCATTTATTTGCGGAGAAGCCGCGGTCTAGCGACAGGTCAATTACCCGCACACTAGTTCAATGGCAGCGGAGGACATCTGTGCCGGAGACTGCGACATCCAGTCTAATCCACAATAATGTTAGAGTTTTTTGGGAAGGGTTACGGGAAACACTTTTTTACACAATGGCTTGTATCTTTTGCTCCCAGGCTGCCCAGGGGCTGGATGGAAGAGGGAAAATTTCGGGAACCCGCTTTTTGTGTAAAAAGCCGGTTCCCGAACCCTCCGGCAAAAACTCTAAATGGCTCACGGTGGTTCAAGGGTTGATGCAATTACTGTGACTCCGGTTAAGTCAAAACCATCTAGGAGTTTTTGGGGAAAGGTCCCGGAAAACCGCTTTTTGCAAAAAGGGGTTTTCCGGGAGACTCTCAGAGCCTTGATTGCACAAAGGCATTGCTCGCCGTGAGCGGAGCACCTTTTTGCAGAAAAAGCGGGTTCCCGAATCATCCCTCTCCATCCAACGCCGGCCGCATCACACGAGTCGGGTGATATTTTCAGCCACTTCTGGAAAATCGGTCAGCATCTTTGAATCGTGTCCAGGGAAGATCAGATCGATAGACGAGGCTTTGGCCCGCAACTTATCGTAAGACTCCATCCAAGCGACCATATCCGTGATGAAGCAGCTCGGAATATCCCGCACGAAACTTTCATGGACGTGAGCGCAGTCTGAGGCAACAATTGCGGTTCCTCTCAACGTGTTCACTGCTACCGCTTGCAGACCGATCGTATGGCCGGGCGCAAGAAGAACCTCAATACCCGGCATGATCTGTGTGTCTCCTGAAAGTTGCTGTAAACGTGGCGATCCATCAAGAGCGGCAAGTGCGGATAGAGACCCCTTATCGGATACTTTCAAGAAAGGGGCCTTCTTGGCAATAGGGTCTTTGATCCAAAAATCAAATTCCTTCTTTTGCACGTAAAAGACCGCCTCGGGAAAAGCTCGTGAGAACATCTCGATACCGCCTAGATGGTCCCAATGCATGTGAGTGACGAAAACCTTTTTGACGTTAGTTTCAGTTGCTCCTATTCTTGCAAGAACATCAAGCGGATTTTCATAATGTTTCACGTTTCGCTGATTGGCCAAGCTCGGGCTGCATCCCGTGTCCACTACCATGATTTCGTCTTTTCTCTTAATGGCCCATATGTAATAGTTTCGGTCAACTTCTTCGTCCCAGTCTTCCATCCATAGAACGAGGGCCAATTTGCCGGTCATAGGACCGACGTATTTCAAAGCAAAAATTTCATATGTCGGTATGGTTTTGGTCTCTTCGATGCTCGATCCCTGTTGCCCGGAAGCAGCAGAAATTCCAGCGTCCGCTGCCATTGCCCCTATTGCCGGTGCGCTTCCTATCAAGAAGTCCCTCCTGTTCATGTTCATGGGGATCGTGTTCCCTTCTTCACCTGTCGACAAAATATTATAACAGTTCTCAAAAGTTTTGCACCCGTAACGATAGGATCGGAGGGTAATACAGAATGGTAGGACAGGCTGTACGGCGCGACTGGCGAGTCGCCCAAGGATGACAGGCAATCCGCGTTCTGCGCGGGACTACCAAGACTTGACGGGCAACCTCGCGTTCTGCGGAGGACGTCGCCACGAAATCCTGTTTCTTTTCGCGATTACTTTTGAGAATCCCTATATGTGGTCAAAAACGTTTTCGTCAAGTTTTGAGGGCCACCGTCACAGTCCCACGAATATCCATCAAGCGAACCTGTGGTTATCGTGTGGTCGGGTCAGACCGCGGCCTGGTCAATGTGGATTGATTGTAGCTGATAGCTGTACTTCCCCTTTTTTAGGCCAACAATTGTAATGGTTTTCAAAGGAGCTCCGCTTGGTCTTGTATACGAAATATGCCCTGTAACGCCTTCAAATGCGCGAGTGCTTGCCAGTACGTTGGTAAGAGCCTTTGCTTCTGTGGTTCCGGCCCGCCTAATTGAATCCGCAATAAGATCGACTGCATCATAGCCCAACGCAGAAAAAGCGTTTTCAGGATCTTTGCCGTATTTCTTGCGGTAAGATTCCGTGAAGAAAATTGCCTTAGGCCGCGTGTCTCCTCGGTAGAAGTGAGTTGAAAAATATATGTTGTCTACTAAATTCTTACTCTTCTATCGCATGTTTCTTGTTCCTGGTTTTCCGGTCAACAACCCAGTTCAAGGCCTGGCAAAGGCGATCGATGAGTTGCTCTCTGTCCTTTGCTACAAGTCCGAGACCATTCGCCTTCACGATTAGCCCAGCTTCTCGTTGCTTCAGATCTGCGGTACGCAGCGATCCCTAGTCCCCCAGTTTTGAGCGTCTTGGCCATAGCATTGTCGCAGATGAGTATGTTCCTCTTGCTTGAGCTGATGTCTTGTTCGTGTCAGAAAGATCTGAAGAATTGGTATCTGTATGCTGACATGAGAGCATACAATTCACCTTCGCACACACCATCCAGTGACGCTCATCCGAATATGGTACCCTGTAGGCACGGTAATCTTCTCTCCTCGCATCCCATCTTCGTCTACCGTGCATCTCCCTCACACCTGTTCTATCAAAACCAAACGTCAGTGTCAGATCGTCAGGAAGTCTTGAGTATTCCACAAGCCTTTCCCCTTCCTCGTCCTTCCGTCCCAACGACACCTTGACCGAAACCCCTTCTGCAGCCACGAGTACCGCCATACCAATCTCGTTGTCCAGTTTGCTCCGTATCCATGAAACTTCTTCCTGTCCAATGCGTCTGGTTACTTTCTCTGTCTGGATCAAATTCCTATATTCTGCGCTTTTTTCAGACCGATCTTCTTGGCTCGACCCGTCTAGACGGTCGATGAGCCGTCAACACCTTGATCATTGAAACAGTTCACCCAGCGGGTAATCGTGCGTTTAGAACATTATGCATCTGCGCCTACTGGTCATCGAAAAGCCCAAACCCAAAACTCTTATGGCGCTCATACGAACGTATCCTCTCTTATGGGGTGGCCTTCATAGCAACCTCCAAATCAGCCAAAAGACATTTTCCCGGTTGGGCATGTTCGGGGACCCAGCCATGCCCAGGATAGATCATATTTCCGATCCTAACGTGATAAAAATCATTGAACAATCGGACAAAACTTTTGGCAATCGCTATTCCCGGCCCGGGAAGAGCAGCAGCGAGGTCTACGTCAAATCCGTCTCCACTCAGGATCGGCATGGTCACTCCTGCCTTTCTGAGCTGAGACACTATGGCGACAGCGTCATGGGCAACAGCCGATACAAAAATCGCGTCAGGAGGAGGCTGCAATTTCTCGAGCTTTCCTATCATGCTCGAAAAATCTTTTCGCCCCTGTAAGAATACATCTTCCGAAGAGATGGTCCCCCCAACATCCAAGAAGCGATCCTTGAAAAAGTAAGACAGAACCCGGGTAAATTCCAGTGACTTGTCACTCCAAACGGCCACCCTGCGAATCTTGAGCGACGTGTACGCAAAATCCGCAATTGCAAAGGCCTGATCATCGTCACCGAATGTCATCATGAAGAGGCTGTTTCCGAGTCGCTTGGGAAGATCGGGGTCAGTAGCTCCCGAGGTGACGAAAGGGATACCGCGACTTCGAAATGCAGGGACCGCTGCCGACACATAGTCACTATCTCCTAAACCCAGACCCGCCACAATATCCATTGTCAGAATCTCTTTCGCCGCAGACTTGGCGGCATCGACATCGGACTTAGTGTCGATACCGATGATTTCAAGTTTGCGACCTCCCAGCAGTCCTCCTTGCTGATTTATGATTTCCAATGCGAGTCTAGCCCCATTGTATGCAGGCCCGTCTATGGCGCCCATGTCTCCGGTCAAGTTGTACAGAGCCCCAAGCTTGATTGGTTCCTCGCCGATAGCATAAGAAGCCGGCAATAAAACCATCGCCAAGCAGAACATCATAAAAACTAACAAGCGTTTCATCGATTTCGTCTCCTGTAAGTTAGCTAAAGCGACCATGGCCACAACGCAGCCGGTTTCTAACTATGAATCCACAAACCGGCTTTCATGGGGTTGGGCTCCTCAGTTGACGATCAAGCTTCCCAGCCGTCGAGATGAAGCCGAAACGCTCTCCTGGTATGCCCCAAAGAGCCAAAGCGGATTCAAACTAGCTAGGTAGGGGCCATCTCCGTCAGTCACTGACGATAGCCCGCGCTCCAATGCCGGTCAACACTAATTATCGAAAGGAAGCAACCTTCCAGTAGTCCGTGGTCAGGAAACAAAATTAGTTTGACGGAGGTGGGTTGGTGAAGTACGGTCAACGGCAATGAATTCGACAATCTTCTCAGGTAACAGCGATCTTGCAGTCGCTCAATTTTGTTCCGGTTCGCGGAAAGATATTGAGTAGCACGCCAGTCTGGCCGGCATTCGCAGGCTTCGCTCACAAGCGTCCGTCCAAAACCCATGCGCAACCGTGCGCGAGCCGGCCATCACGGCTCAATGAGCTTCATTGATGCGAACATTCCTCCCCGCGGGGAAATTGACCCGATCTTCGGCATGCGGATCGCTCTTGAAGTGGACTTGTGATTTTAAAATTGGCCTGTGCAGTCTCTCCTTGCCCAGTTCCAGGCCGGTCAGCTTCTCGACGTGGCCAACCACGGTTAATCCCAAAATCATCATCGTGCGAAGAGCACGGCCTGTGATATAGTTGAATGACCTAAAATGACAATGAGATATATACGATACATACAAATATACTACCGGAAATCATTCCATATATCTGTACAAAAACGTGTAATGTCGTAACCATTCAGGTACGGGTGGTCCAAGGAGGTCATTGCGACCCCGTTGAAAAACGGGGGAAGCAATCTCGCGGCTTCGGGGATTGCTGGTGGCACCGTCCCGCGCAGAACGCGGGATTGCCGGTCATTTCACTTGACAGCAATGGCAAATCCAGCGCCCCTCCTAACTGGGCGGTTATGTTATGTCGCACGAGGTCAATATATGCTAGGCGTGAAAATCGCCCCCTACAATCTTTCCAATAAAAGATTTGCGACCTTTTTCCCGCTCATCAGCATGCCCCCGAAAATCGGACCCATTCTCGGGGCTCCGAAAACCGCATTACAGCACATACCTGCGGCAAAAACGCCGGGGAAAAATTCCTTTGTGTTTTCCAGGATCATCTGTTCGCCCACCTCTGCATACATGGGCCTTTCTCCCATTATCTTGCCTGTGGGCGTAAGCAGTTCCGCTCCACTCTTTTTCTGAATTATACTAGCGATTTCCGCTGCATGTCCTGTGGCGTCTACCACATATTTGGTTCTGATGGTAACCGGATCGACGTGAAGTCCGCCCATTTCAACCGCTGTCCAATTGATCACAAGTCCTGTCACTCGATTGTCCATCAGCATAACGTCTTCCATGCTGAAGAGATTGAGAATCCTCGCTCCGGCTTTGCAGGCTTTCGAACAGATGGTCGAGACGGTCTCGATCGAATCGGCACAATAATAACCATCAGTAAAAAGGGCCGTGCTGACGCCGAATTCGTCCAGAATCTCCTTTCCCGCTGTCTGCACCACGATTTCGTTGAACATAATGCCGCCACCCCACATCCCGCCGCCAACTGACAGCTTTCTCTCGAGGACTAGGACCTTCTTTTTCTCTTTTGCCAGGTAATAAGCTGCAGTCAGGCCGGCTGGGCCTCCTCCGACAATGATTACATCCGATTCCAAACTATCCAGCAGCTTCTCGGAATATCTCTTTATAATTGCCCTGGAGATCTCCACATCGTCCAATTTCATCGTGCTTTACTCCTTATATAAGATTCGAAACAACATACCGGAGGGCATTGTGTTTGCGTCCGCGGGCCAGCTCATTGAACCGCCCCATGCTAAGGCATTACCACTTCCACGTCTTGTCACAGCCGGCCTCCACTAAGCAAGTACTAACCCTAGGAAATCGATCAAGTATCATATGTGAATCGGCTTGTAAAGTGGGAAGTATTTCCTGGGGAACTTCCCAACGGATTTTTCTTGACCGGAACGAATCTCTGTTTCTCATACTGAGTGTCCGTTCACGAGCATTAGTTCAATGACTTTTTCATTTGCAACCTTCCCGGTCCGAAGGAACCGGTGCCGAATCCAGAATCGGAGAAAGACCCTCACCGCAAAGGGCGCAGATGTCGCAGACAAGACGAAATGCCAATATTAAACCTCATGAAATTTAATTTATCTGCGACGCATCTGATCAGCGGATCTCTGTGGCATCGGAGCCTGCCCCGGACTTGATCCGGGGGATAACGGCTTGCTTAGTCTTTTGCTGATAGGTACCTTAAAGTTCATGAAATATTTTAGGGGCTGGGGTTTAAGCGGTCAAGCCGGTTGTCGGGTTACGGTTATATCGGGTGTCAAACTTTAGACGTCTCAACACGATCAAGCACGGCTACCCTGATCCCCTATTCACCCTATTTCTGGTCCAATTTGCTGCATGGGACGCTCTTGGGGACTCTTAATGAGAATGTCCGCTTGTCAGGCGGACCCTCCTCCTGAATGATTGATTCTGTGTAGCACATTTCAGGTTGCCCGGGGGGGCCATAGGGATACGAGTTCCAGTCGGGTGACTTTCCGTTTTGCGCATTGGCCACATCAGTCCCTATGGTGGCCGGCAAGTCCGGGCCTTTGGCAACAGTTGCCCTGTATACATAATGGGAGGAGCCCCCTTGGGACGGGAGCCCTTCAAAGAGGTTCCTTCGATAATCCATTTGTCCTGGTCCCGCTTGATCCTTATAACTACTTCGCATTTAGCAGTAGACCCTCGAAATCCATAGTGTGGCCCGACCATATGCTGCAATGCGTTGCCTTCCACCACGCGGGCTATGGCATCGTTATCCAATCTCAGGTTTCGCTCCCCAAATTCCTTTCCTAGCGTCCAAATAGCCGCTCGAGCTTTATGACATCCGCTATGGGCCGCTCTATCACAGCATAGTCCGTTTGTAGGAAACGTAATAAGGTATAGCGATGGCGAGGATGATGCCCAAAACCGCAATTACCATAAGCGCCACAAGGCCAACGACAAGAGCAATCAGAAGTCCGGAGGTTTTTTCCCCCTGCATACCTGTTCGGGAGCGCCAGGAGAATAACCAGGCCGAGGCAACTCAGAATTCCCAGAAGACTCAAGGCCCCGTGGTAACCTTTGCCCTTGACCACATAATAACAGCCCCATATCTGCATCGCTAAACCGATCAGCGCCATGAAAGGCCCGAGAGCATGAAAAACCCATTCCTCAATACCCGGTATTCTGATTGCTGGAACAATGGCACTCGCCAAGCTATTACTATTCCGCTGATGATCCCCAGCGCTGCCTTTTTTTGCCAATTTTTCGGCTGGGGTGGCAAAGAGTCGGAAGAACTAGTAGACGAAGGAAGCGGTGGGCGACCGCCTTCCGTGAAGTCCCTCGATGGGCCTGGCTGCGGCGACTCTTGGAGAGAATCGTCATCAAACTCCAGCACATCGAGCAAGCCTTTTCTGTTATCCAATTCAGTTTGAGTCAACCTTCCGGATTCCACGAGCCTCCGGTAGACCTGTTCAAGCTGTTTGGCACTGAGGCCGTATTTCGACATCAATTGGCCGTCATCAAGCCCGCTCTGAAAATCCGACAAAACCTCTTTTAGCGATACACGCTTTTTCTCGCCCATTTGCAGCCGACTCCCTTATGGAATTCCACAGATACATCTTCTGTCTCAGCCATATCGTGGCACAAGAATCTGAGAGAAAAGACGAGCACATTGTAGATAGAAACCCAGATGAAGGGCCTGTCAAGATATTCTTTTTTGGGTAATGAATGCCGGATGGAAGAAGGGAAGAGGGGAGGAGAAAAGAAAATCGGGAAGGGACGTTTTTGCAAATACCGGGTTCCCGAAAGTTTCTCATCTCCCTGCCGGAATTCTTCTTGACTCGAATGATCATTGTTCTTTATGCTGAACTGGCGTGCCATCCCTCAGTTATGTCAAGTAGTTATCTGCTATTCGCAACCATGAGAGGGGACCGGCCGATCCATAAATTGACCGGGTTATCGCTCAGAGATAAAGAAGATCCCTGTCCGGAGGGGAGAATCCGACATAAATGACTTCTTCTCTTTAAATAATGAAAACAGACATGTTTGCAACTACCTGGATCTCTTGTCGAAACTACAAATCTCCCCGATAGGGGAGCAGGTGCGAATACACGCGAGTATTGCGGCGCCACAACAGTTATGAAACGGGCATATCAAGGTTATTTTGACGTGATTAAGCCGCTTCTGAAAAAAAGGCTGGTTAATTAACAGATCTATACGGTGCGGCAATCGTGCCCATGACAAAAGGTTTTGCGCTGATTCGTTTGTTGAGCCCTGGCATGATTTTCGCTCCCCCTTGCAGACTAAAGCGAACGGATCAAGCAGACTTCATAACTTCAATATGTGTCCGAAACCGAGAATATTCTTACGGTCCAGACAAAGACTCATTCGGACTGGAATCGTAAATGGATAATGCACATCCGAACAGTTCACATGAAGACACACAATCAGCTGTGATATCAGCCGGTTACCTAGTGTGCGCAATATTCCGCCGCCCTCTCGCCGGACTTCCCTGAGGCGTTGTGCCGTGAAGACGTGCCCGTTTTCGGAAAAGGCGTCCCAGCGGGACAACTTCTTTGGAGAAGAGTTCTCCTCCTGGCCGCCGGGTTCTATCGTCGGCCATTGGCTGAGGTCACAAGAAGCATGTCGGGCACGGCCCGACCTACCTCTGCTTGCCAGCGATCAACTTAATGCCTGCACTTGTTCGTGATCACTCATTTATCAATTCACATCAAGGCTTTGGCGACCAGTTGGGTCAAATCAAGAACGTTAAGTTCCACAGCTTCGCTGCGGGCAGCAGCGCCGATCGTGCGAAGGCACTGTTGACACGAAGAAACTACGGTATCGGCACCTGTAGATTGTATTTCCTCAACCTTGCGCCTGGCAACCGCCGCCGAAAGATCGGGGTCCACCATCTCCACATTGCCGCCGCCGCCACAGCAGAGGCTAAAATTCCTGTTGTTGGCGAGTTCAACGAATTCTATACCGGGTATGGATTTAATGACCTCTCGCGGTTCCTCGAAAACGCCGGAATTACGGCCGAGATGGCAAGGATCGTGGTACGTGAGCTTGAGTTCGAGCTGTTTTAATTCCAGCTTATCCTGTCGGATCAAATCCGACAAAACCTGGCTCGAGTGACGCAGTTTCGCATCAGTGCCGTAGAGAGTTTTCCAGGTGTGCATGCAGGATGGGCATGAAAATACTACCTCTTTGGCGCCGATGCTTTTGAATTTCTCTAGATTGTGGTTCTTTAGTTCAGTGACTTTGTCCGGCATTCCGGCCCCGAGCAGCGGAGAGCCGCAGCACCATTCCTCACCGCCCAGGATTGTGAAGTCCAGGCCCGCGCGATACATGATGGCAGCCAGGTCCGCAGGGATCTTTTGCGCCGTATGAACGAACGAGGCCCCGCAGCCCACAAAATACACGATCTCAGCCTTGTCTTTTTCAAGCACTTCATTCGGAACATTCCTCAAGTATTGCCCCCAGTTGGCCCGGCTCTCATTGTCGTCTTCGGAAATATTGTGATATTGATCGAGCGTTTGTGCGAGCTTTTCGAAGACTTTCGGGTGGGCCTGAATCTCGGTCAAACAAGCCCTATCCGAGAGGACTGCATCCTTTGTGTTGATACCGGGGAAGCACGCCTTTGTGCAGGCGCCGCAGCCCAAACAGGTGAATATGGCCTGGGCCAGATACGGCGTAAGTTCCAGGTCGCCTTCAATGACCGCTCGTGTTATAGCATTGCGCCCCCTGGGTGTGAAGGCTTCGGTCCTGCGCACAGCGTAAGTAGGGCAATTGGGGAGACAAAACCCGCAGCGGGTACATTTGGCCACCTCTTCGTACTGCAGCTTCTTGAGTTGAGCTATGTTCATGGCCTATATCCCTCCCAGAAATCGACCTGAATTGAGCACACCCATAGGATCGACATTGGCTTTAATCCTTTTCATCAGCAGAAAATCTTCTCTCGGACTGCCCCACGGATCGAGCTTTTGTTTAAGACTTGCCGGAGCAGATTCCATTATCATATTGCCCTCATGCTTCTCGGCAGCGGCACGAAAAGCCGATCCCACCGCGGCAAGCTTTCCCGGATCCTCATCAGCCTCGCAAAAAATGTAGCCGTGTGCCAAGCCCAATCCTGCCGAAACCGTCAATGCGGCCCGGTAATCGGAGGAAGCAGTACACCATGCGTCCATGATTTCAGCATAGCGCGAAATTAAGAAACTCCCTTTAAACTTGACAACTGTTTTTTCCTGCGGAGCTATGCCGCAATTGGCCAGCATCCGCCAAAAAGTGAATGTTTTTTCGCGATCCAGCTCAGCCGGTTCGAGAGCGCTCTCTCGTCGGGCCATGTCTTTGAGATCCGTAATTTCTCTGATCACTTCTTCCTCGAATCCTTCCACACCTACTGCCACACACCAGCCCTCGGGCGGCAAGCTCAGGTGTTGCGACTTCGTGAGATCATAGCCGGGCCCATTGAGGATTTCCACTGAAGTGGGTAAAAGCTTTGAGTCCAAAACACTGTCCGCGAAGGCCCGCGCCGAGGCGAAGCTCCCGAAACCGGCGAGTACTGTCCCAACTCTCTCCGGCAGCGGCAAGAGCCGAAACGTTATCTCGCCGAGAATTCCGAGTGTTCCCAGAGCGCCGATCATGATTTTGGAAACGTCATAGCCACTGACATTCTTGACCGTTTTTCCGCCCATACTGATAATCTCGCCTGTGGGGGTCACGTATTTCACGCCCAGGATCAGATCGCGAGGCAGCCCGAAGCGCAGTCGTTTCGGTCCGGTCGAGTTGGCAGCGACAATGCCGCCCAGAGTGACCCGATCCGGAAATGGCGGGTCCAGCGGCAGGAAAACTCCTTTGTAATCACCTCCGGAGCACATGTAATCGGCTTGCTTTTTGAGATCACCGTCATGCAGGAAAAAACATCTGTTTTCTGTGCCTGCAACGAGGTCCTGAAGGTCAGCCAGCTTTACGCCGGCCTGCGCAGTGACCGTCAGATTATCCACATCGAGATCGAGAATTTTGTTGAGTCGGCTTGTGCTCAAGACCAGGTTAAATCTCAAAGGCGTCTTGCCGAGGGCCATCTTGGTACCACCGCCCCATGGGATGACGCCCCAATTTTGAGAGTTGGCCAGCTTAATTACTTCAGCGACTTGATTCAAATTTTCCGGGTAAACCAAGGCTTCCGGCACGATCCCATCCACGGAGAATCCGGCGAGGACCGCGGAATCGGTCACCACCGTTTCAGGGCTCAAAACTTGATTCAGCAGGTTTATGTTCATTTTTTCAGTCCCCTTTCCTGTGTTCACGAGGATATCGGGGGCAGGACTTTGCCCGGATTAAGTTGACCTGCCGGATCGAAAGCATTCTTGAGCTTCCACATCGCGGCGATGTCGTCTTGAGAAAAAATGAACGACATCTCCCCGAGTTTCTCGAATCCGATCCCGTGTTCGCCGCTAATCGTGCCACCCGCGTCCACACACGAACGCAGGATTTCGGTGCCGGCCTTCTTCACCCGGAGGGTTTCCTCCTCGTTACGAATGTCGAACAGGATTATTGGATGAAGATTTCCGTCGCCTGCGTGGAATACATTGGCGATGGGCAGATTATATTTTCGGCTGATTTCTCTGACTTCGCCGAGCACCTGTGGAAGCTTCGTCCGTGGAACCGTCCCGTCGCATACCATGTAGCTCGGTTTTAGTCTGGAAACTGCGCCAAAGGCTCCACGGCGGCCGACCCAGAGAGTGTCTCGTTCCGCTGCATCCTTGGCGACTTTCACCTCACGGACTCGGTTGGCCCGGCATACTTTAATGATCCGGTCCGCAAGCCGTTCCATGCCGTCCTTCAGGCCGTCCAGTTCGATTATGAGGACAGCTTCGGCATCTAATGGATAGCCGGCATGGATCGACTCTTCGACGACTTGAATAACCAGTTTGTCCATCATTTCCAATGTGGCCGGCAAAATGCCGTCGGCGATTATTGCCGATACCGTATTGCCCGCGTCTTCGACGGAATCAAAGATGGCCAGCATTGTTTTGATCGCTTCCGGTTGTTCGATCAATCGCGCTGTAATTTCCGTGATTATGCCTAACGTTCCCTCGGAACCTACCATGACTCCGGTCAAATCATACCCGGGCTTGTCGGGCGCTTTGCCGCCGAGTTCCATTACTGTACCGTCGTAAAGCACCACTTTGAGTCCCAAGACATGGTTGGTAGTCACGCCGTATTTGAGGCAGTGAGGTCCTCCGGAGTTCTCTCCGACATTCCCGCCCATGGTGGAAGTTTTTTGACTGGCCGGGTCGGGCGAGTATTGCAGCCCTTTTTTTGCCGCAGCGGTTTGCAAATCCAATGTTATTACGCCGGGCTCGACTCTGGCTCTCTTGTTGGGCACATCAATCTCCAGTATGCGGTTCATCCTGGAAAGGTGAATCACGATCCCGCCTTTGAGAGGCACAGGACCTCCACTCAGACAAGTGCCCGCCCCGCGAGCCGTTACGGGAACCCCGGCCTCGTAAGCTAAACTCACAATTCGGCTCACTTCCAGGGTGTTTTCGGGAATAACCACCACGTCCGGCCTCTTTGTCTCCAGGTACGCGTCATATCCGTAAAGCATCAAGTCCACGTCGGAAGTCAAAACGTACTGATCTCCTACGATTTCCTTCAGTCGCTGTCTGATGGTTGAAAGATCCATCTCTTCACCTCCCCGGCATTAGGCCTCCGCGGTGATTACTCACTGCACAGGTTTGGAGCGCAACGGTTCTACCCGCGATTATCCGGCGGTTTTGTCATTCTTCGGAGTTTGCCACGGAATGCAGGAATCGGCAAGACCACCTGACCCCGAGAAAGGTCACGGATGCTCATGCACAAAGGGCGGCAAAACCGCTGTCATATTAATGAAAAGAACCTGGTTTTCTCAGCGAGCGTAATCCCGTACCTTCTCGATGGTACATGCCCTTCAGTTCAGCGAGAATGTCTTCACGTCGCTTTGCTCCTCGCAATGACACGTTGATGATATTCGGGGTACATGATATTGTTTTTTGGGTAGAATGCGCAAGAGACGAGGCGTAGACCGATGCTGGCAGAGTGCATTTGATATTCGAACCCCAGCCGGGATAAACCTTGCGAAACCGCGGGGTTGCAAAAGGTTCTTCCCTGGCATTCCGGTTTCCGATTAGGCACTTGATGGAATCGATAGAGCTTAGATTGGAACGGATTCCATGTTCTCTAATTCCCGGGGCCGTAATATGGCGGGAACGCGCTGTAACCGTCAATTGAGTCCGAAGGAACAGGGGACATGACGAATGATGAGAATTCATACTAAAAAAGGAGCCATGGCCCACAGCCGGGTTTCAAGCAACACGCTTGCTTTTCGCAGCCCCCTGGTCTGTACCGGCATTATCTGCGCTGGTCAAGTGGCCCTTTTTGTCTTCAGGATTTTGAAAAAGTTGAGCGTAAAGATGATCCGGTCCCAGCACTTCTGCGACACGTCTTCGCCACTCCATAAATACCGCAGGATCATCGCTCTCCAAAGCCTGCCATCCTGCATCAAAAAGTTCATCGATTGCTTCTGTCCGCTCCATTTAGCTCTCCCTCGGTGTTTCGTCTCGATCGGGCAAAGTTGTTTTCCTTCGTTGCCGTTTAAATGAGCCCGAACAAAATTACGGATGCGCTTCATTCGCGAACTTCGACCAATCGAAGATTGATTGCGTCGAATTCGTCGTCTTCGAACTGTCGATGAATTAAAATTGGACCGACGTATCCGATCAAAACCATTTGAAGTGGATACTAAGCCTGAATATTGTTCATAAGCAGGCTGTACTTAAAGAAGCAGAATCCGTGCCAGCCAAGAGTTCAGCATGAATCAGGACACACCAAGCTAAAAAAAAACAACTTTTGACTGAAGAGGTCGATTATCAGGAACTAGTTTATACGGAGAAGTTCGTTACAAAGTGACAAATTTGCTGACACCTCAGAGGAAGACCAGGGGGAAAACCCAATTAAGGCTGCGCCGTTCCAAGGTCCGTCATTCCGGCGGTTTTAAGCTTGCCCCGTTGAAAAACGGGGCCGGAATCCAGTGTTTTCAATCCCGCGGCACGCGGGACTGGACCCCGGCTTTCGCCGGGGTGACGAAACACTACTTAAGTCAACTAACTGAAATCACTGGTGCAGATCCCTTGAGGGGAATTATTCACCTGGAAAAGAATTCAAACTGTCATTGGTGTCTTGTCACAAGAGACCGGTTATTGCGAGCGCGTGACCAGCGAACTGTCATTGCGAGGCCGTCAGGCCGTGGCAATCCCGAGATTGCTTTCCCGCTGGACGCGGGACTTTGCTCCCCGCAATTGTAAATGTTATTAATAAAAGGATTATTGCATTAGCTCAGTTTGGTGGGATGAGAAATGACTTTCAGAAAGAGGACTGCCAGGGGGAAAACCCTTTTGCACAAGGGTTTTCCCCCTGGAGCCCTCTTCCGAAAACTCCCATTCTGTTGCGGCGCAAGGAGGAGAAATGGCTCATTGGGGCGCCCGCACACGACAAATGGGTACGTTTCCAGTTAACCGTGAAAATATTAGAGTTTTTGCCGGAGGGTTCGGGAACCGGCTTTTTACATAAAAAGCCGGTTCCCGAAATTTTCCTTCTTCCATCCAGCCCCCGTGCAGCCTGCGGAGCAAAAGAAACAATCCTTTGCAGGATTATTGAATCGAGGAATCCTCTTGGCTTAATCTCCTGAGACGGCTGTGCCTGATCCCGTAAAGAAAATAGATGGCCAATCCAATAACAAGCCATACCAGAAGGCGCAGCCACGTTTCGAAGGGCAGGCTAAGGACCAAATAGAGGCAGCAAGCTATACCCGCCAGGGGCACCCACGGAACCCAGGGAGTTTTGAAAGGCCTCGGCAAATCGGGCTCTTTGTAACGAAGGACCAAAACGCCTGCGCATACCACTATGAATGCTGCCAGAGTTCCGATTGAAACTAGTTCTCCCAAGAGTCCGATAGGGAGAAGCGCTGCCGCTGTCGCAACTATCCCTCCAGTCAGCATGGTTGTATTTGCAGGCGTACCATAGAGAGGATGAATCCTGGCAAAAAGCGGAGGCAAGAGTCCGTCGCGGGCCATGCTAAACAGAATGCGCGGCTGCCCGAGTAACAGAACCAGGATTACGGAAGTGAGCCCGGCAACTGCTCCCATTTTTACCATGACAGCCAACCAATGAATCCCGATTGCATCGATGGCAACGGCCACAGGATCTGCGACATTGAGTCTTGTATAAGGAACGATGCCTGTAAGGATGAGGGCCATCAGAATGTAGAGCACGGAGCAAACGATCAATGAGCCCAGAATGCCAATAGGCATGTCGCGTGAAGGATTGCGCGATTCTTGTGCAGCAGTGGAGACAGCATCAAACCCAATGTATGCGAAGAAAACTACAGCCGCTCCCCGCATCACGCCCGACCACCCGAACTCCCCGAATTTCCCTAAATTGGGTGGAACAAATGGGATCCAGTTGGACGTATTCACGAAGGCCGCTCCGGTCCCGATCACTACAAGAATCAGTATGACCTTCAGAGCCACAATGAAAGAGTTAACGAAAGTTGATTCGCGAATTCCTTTGACTAAAAGAGCCGTGAGAAGCGAGACGACGAGGAAAGCCGGTAAGTTAAATAGGGCCGTTGTCAGCTGTAGTTGTGTCGGCGAAATGCCCGCCTGTGTAAGGACCTCAGCATAGGCACTCAATTGGTACCATCCTACCGGTTCCGGAATCTGCAGTTTTTCCAGGAGTTCCGTCGGCAGGTACACGAGTTGCGTGCCAAGCGGCGCGGTAAGTTGAGGGGGGATGTGGATACCTATTTGATTCAACAGGCTCACCAGGTAGCCGGACCAACCCACGGCCACTGCAGCGGCGCCTATGGAGTATTCGATAAGCAAATCCCATCCGATGAACCAGGCGAACACCTGTCCCAAGGTTGCATATGCATACGTATAGGCGCTGCCTGAGATGGGAATCATGGACGCAAATTCAGCGTAACACAGGCCGGCCAGTGCGCATGCAATCGCCGCAAAAATGAAGGAAAAGACTATGGCCGGTCCCGCATAATTTGCAGCAGCCTGCCCTGTGAGCACGAATATCCCGGCCCCGACTATGGCCCCTATGCCGATGGCAACGAGATCCGTGGCGCTCAAAACTCTCTTGAGACCAACGTCGGTTCCTGCTTCCTGTTGAAGCTCTTGAATGCTTTTCTTTCGCCAGACTTCATTCATCCTAATGCTATCCCCGTAGCCATTTTGTGAAACGGCTTCTTTTGCTGCATCCTGCACTTTGCGACGCACCAGAATAGGACCGCATCATTAGAGAAAAGCAATGAGGAAGACTCCGCACGCGCACCTGAGCAGGAGCATGATACACTCTTATCGGAAATCGCAATGATCTCCTAACTTTTTCTAAGGATAATGCCTGTTCGTGCGTATGAGAAATTCTGCTGATTGTCGTAACCGCAACGGCCTTGCATAAGTTTTGTGTATTCGCTTATGCCATTGAATTGACACAGGAAGTTGCATTTCACAGCTCGCCGAATAAAAGCCTTGATGGCGTTTCAATAAAACCTGAGCTTTTGTTTCCGCATACAATCATTACACGAGAAGCCTCTGAAATGACTCGCATTTACGAAGATGGGATAATGGCCTTGAAGCAATCTATGTGTTCTTGATATAGTGCGCTCTTTGACTTTTCCAGTTCACAAAATTATAGATTTGAGGGATTCCTACTTTGAAAGGGATGCTCAAAAGTTATTTCAAGAAACTCAACGCTTCTCTTCGAAGAAGCGAACTCCTGAACATCCATCCTGGACAGCGTACCTCCAGAATCGATGTCGCAGATCTACGCAGTCTTGTCGATCCTTATGAATCTATAGTAGCACCAGTCCTCTTTCAGCCGCCCCATAGCGTTCTAATAGATTTTAAATTGCAGTCCGGATCTGAGGACGAAAGAAAAGAACGAGAGAAGACGTACGCACGGACAAGATTGCGCCTGGACAAAATTGAGAAGAAAGCGAGATTTATCTGGCGGGAGCGTGGTTTTCGTTCCATGTGGTTGATTTACCCGATCATTTATTTGAGGAATACCAGCACCGAAGCGATTACTCCGGATGACGTGCTGGCCCCGGTCTTCCTCTGGCCGGTCACAATCTCTACTAGTGAAAGAGGCTTCGGCAAGATTGAAATAATGCGAAGTGAAGAGTATCTCGAACCGATTTTTAACGAGGCTCTAGTATTCTGGATCCAAAACCGTCTAAACGTGACAATTGAGACCCTGAGCGACAACATCTCGGAACCGAGCGCCGAGTCATTTTTCAAAAGAATCCAGGATGTTTTCAGTCAACTTGAGGTACTCCCTCCTGATAATTCAAGCGGATTTGAAGGTCTACCCAGCAAGACCGAACTACGAAAACAGAATCAGCCTCGCGTGTTGCTAAACGAGGCGTTATTGGGCGTGGTACAGTGGCACAATCGCGAATTGATGGAAGACCTGAAGAATCTCTTGCACATAAGCTCACAGCCGGAAGGGTTAAGCCAAACAGTGGTGGAGAATTTTCTCTCCAGCAAACCTTTCCCGCCGGTTCAAGTCTCGCCGCCTCCTGAATCAGACCGATATCTGGTGTGCCTAACCGATTACCCGCAGGAGCAAGCCATATGGCAGGCACGTTCCGAGCCGGGTGTAACAATTCATGGTCCGCCCGGGACCGGCAAGTCCCAGACCATTGTCAATATCGTGGCCGATACCCTTGCGAGAGGCGGTAGGATTCTGATCTTGTGCCACAAGAAAGCCGCTCGTGACGTTGTGGCCGAACGCCTGTCCGCTGCGCGGTTGGCAGATTTTTTTGTTCTTGTGAATGATCCGGAGACAGATCGCAGTCAAGTCATTTCCAAGATCAGCGATTGTTTGAATGCAGGACTGGCGCGTGTCTCAGGGGGAAAGGAAGATTTTCGTATTCTCTCCGGGCAGATCGAAGCCCTAGAAAAGGAGTTAGATGACTATTATGCCGCTCTCTTCGGCACAAATGACACTTTGGGATTATCATATCGTGAGATAATTACGACGTGGCGCCGTTTGTACGGCGATATCAAGCCTCTAGACCAATTGTTTCCCCTGGTTCGGAATATCGATTTTAATCAATTAGGAACTCTTGAACAAAATGTGCGACGTGTGGCCGACTGCTGGAGCAAGTGCGATCCTCTGACTAATCCCTGGCAGTTCATCAAGGACGGGCTGGATTTTGGTGACCTTGCAAAAATTGATGAAATTACGAAGACCCTGGAAGATCTCAAGAAGTGGGACGAAAAACATCGCCAATACATTGATAAACATGGCGCCGGGATGCCCATAGAAGGGAAGCTGGAGCATTTCATCGATCGCGGCGGGACTCAGCGTAACTTTATCAAAGAGAACGAACATCAATTAAAAGAAGTTTTTGCGTGGGCTAAACGCCTGCATTCTCGCGAGCCGAAGGAACTTGAAAGATCAGCCGAATCTCTGGGGCAGGCAATTGAACTTTCGGAGCGAAGGTTAAAACTTGAACTCCATGGAGAACTGGATTTGTGCCTCAACGACTGCACGCCTGAGGAGTTGAAACATTATGGTGAGATCACCGGCTACCTGACTCGTTACAGACGGGCATGGCGTCCTTCGCTTCACTCGAAGTACCGGCGTTTTAAGCAAGATTTGATCCCGCTGTTGAACCGAATCGGAAATGACTTTTCTTTTGATCTGGCTGATAAGATCAAGGTTTACTGCGACCGAAAGTTGTTGGACTACGAGCTTAGAGTTCTGCTTCAGAGTCTCTTTCATGAGGATTCCAAACAACTTTTTTCCTGTCCGGATCCGGAATTGCCCAAATTACTCGCGCTTAAAGCGGATGCTCTAAAGATAAGTCAATGGTTTATACTGAATGAAGAACGCTCGTCTTGGCCGGCTAAAGCCTGGGAAGCAGCAAGCCGAGGCGATTTTGGGGAGTTCAAGTCGGTTCTTTCGTCTTTCAACATTGCAGTTCATCGAGCAAAATTAGTTGTTGCAACCATTCTGGAAAAATTGAACCAATTGCGGCCCTGGCTAAGGGACAAATACGTCGGTGAACTGGAACAGAAAGTCATTTCCGGAGTATTAATTCAGAATGATCTGCTTGCCTTGACAACAGGACTTCAGTCCGCCAAGGACATCGTTTTCCTGAAATTGGAACTCCAGAGGTCAGATGAAAAAGCCAAGGGGGCAGTCGGAATCCTAGAAAGACTTTATCTTGATCAAATCAAGGCGCCTGGCAATAAGACGACCTACGATCCGAGCCGATGGGGGGACTTATGCATGGCGACGGCTTATCACGAATGGGCCGTACAAATTGAAGCTAATAGTGAGCCTCTTCAGAAATTCAATCAGAGCTGGTACGAACATACCAAAGGGAAGCTCAGAGAAAAATTAGAAAAGAAACCGAATTCAGTAATCCCGTTTATCAAGGCTCAATGGTTGACCAAACAAAAGCAAGCGTATGAACAAAATTGGGGGCCGGTCTTAGCCCTTGGAGGGAGAGGCGGTAGGAGACTTAGGCAGATCATTGAAATAGGCCGTCCCATGGGATTGTTCGACCTGATTCCATGCTGGATAATGGACCCAAACAGTGCGAGCCGACTGTTTCCTTTGGAACCCAAGCTTTTCGATGTCGTCA
This sequence comes from uncultured delta proteobacterium, assembly GCA_963741425.1. Taxonomy (GTDB): domain Bacteria; phylum Desulfobacterota; class Desulfomonilia; order Desulfomonilales; family Desulfomonilaceae; genus DATJPW01. Next base: position 36,790 of record CAVUHP010000026.1, on the reverse strand, counting down.
TTTTTGATGAAGCATCGCAATGCCCGCTTGAACAGGCCATTCCGGCGATCTATCGTGGCCGTTCCATTGTGGTGGCAGGTGACGAAAAACAGCTATCCCCCACATCATTCCTCCAGTCTGCGTTTGACATGGATACCCTGGCAATTTCCCAGCGAAATCGCCTGATCAAGGCTGAGAAGTTGCCCGATGAAGAGGCGTTTGATAAAGAAATGCAGACTTGGGGCACAGAGTTGGCGCGCGAAGTTGAAGACCTTTTAACCGCGTCAACGGATATTCTGCCTGGTAAGTTCCTGGATATTCATTATCGATCTCGGTTCTCCGAATTAATAGAGTTCTCAAACAACGCTTTTTACGGTGGTCGGTTACAAGCCCCTACGAACGCACTGCACTGCGAAGGCCAAATCACCAAACCCATAATTTTATATCAAGTCAACGGACAGTATGAGAAGCAATGTAATGGACAAGAAGCTCTTAAAATCGTTGCCATTTTGGAAGAAATTTTCCAATGGGATGCAGACCCTCCCACAATTGGGGTAGTGACTTTCAGCCAGCCTCAAGCCGAACTCATCGACCTCTTGCTGGATCGACAAGCGGAGATATCTCCGGACTTTGGTTCAAGACTCGATTGGCAGCGGCAGCGGAAAAAAGGGGAGCAAGATGAAGGGCTATTTGTCAAGAATCTCGAAAATGTGCAGGGGGATGAACGCGATATAATTATCTTTTCGACTACTTTTGGAAACGGACCGGACGGAGTATTCAGGAGGTATTTTGGACCGCTGAATACGATGCAGGATGGTCCGACGGCGCCTGAATGTGGCCATCAGTAGGGCTCGATTACAGAAAATTGTCGTTACTTCCCTCCCTATAGACCAGATTTCTCCTACCCAAAACATTGACCCTGTCGCCGGGCGCTGTTTATGGAGGGAAAGAATTCCTGCATTTGTACATGAAATACGTGCGAGCCGTGGACAAGTCAAGATCTGAAGAACAGCATCAAATCCTAAAGCTTGCACGGGAATTGGGTAAAGGACCAGGCGGAGACGGTGAAACGAACAGTCCTGAATCAGCTTTTGAGGACGACGTTCGAGATCGTCTTTCCCGACGATTTCAGGAAACCGGGCTTCAGCACTTGGATGTGGAGTCCCACGTGGGTTGTGAGCGGATTCCGAATCGACCTCGCTGTGCGAGACCTCGATTCAGGACGCTACATTCTGGGAATAGAATGCGATGGCCGAAGTTACCATTCGAGTGCGAGCGCTCGGTTCAGAGACATCTGGAGGCTAGACATATTGGAGAAGTTCAGGTGGAAGATTCATCGAGTATGGTCGCAGAATTGGTGGAGAGATCCGGCCGGAGAAATTGATGAGATTGTCGATAAAGTCAAATCACTGACAGTCCGCTGACTATGCTTCAGCACGGAAAGAGTGGCAGAATTCCGGGAACCCGCTTCTGTAAAAAGCCGGTTCCCGAACCCTCCGGCAAAAACTTTTATCAGGCTGGCGAAGCACGAATGTCTTTGCAACGAACGAGGTGACGAAGCAATCCCCAAAGCCGCGAGATTGCTTCGCTCCGCTCGCAATTGACAGTCTTTGGCCGCCTGTAACTAAAGGGTTACGCCAGCCTCTGGAATTTTGTTGACAAGTGTATTCCGAGTGAGCTAATAGGCATCTCTAAACCGACCGGTCAGTCCAGCAAAACATACATCATGAAGAATTCCGCCATAAGCGACGTGAAGGATACCATAATCAGAGAAAGCACGAGGCTGTTCCTAGCGAACGGGTTTCGGGGGACTTCGGTGAAGAAGATTACCGAAGCGGCTGGAATTGGAAGAGGTACCCTTTACTGGTACTTCAAGAGCAAAGAAGAGATCCTGGAGAGTATCTTTCGGAAATGGGAACGTGGATTCGTGGACGGATTCATTGAAGCTGTGCAGAACTGTGACGGTGATTTCATCGCGAAGTACAAGACTTTTCACAGATTTACCGTGCTGTTTGTTCGCGATAACAGGGACTTGTCGCTGGCATTCCATACCGTAATGAGCGAGATCGCCGGGACCAACACCGAAGCCGAAAGGGTAACCAAGGAAATATGGGAAAGATACCGCATCTTTCTTGAGGGAATGCTGGAAGATGGGAAGCGGGAGGGCACGGTCCTCGCCAGCGTAGACTCGGTAGTCTATGCGCATGTCATCATGGCAAGTCTTACGGGAATACTGGTCCAGTGGTTCGTCGATGGAGAGTCTATCGATGTGCCTGTTTTTGTGAGAACTTTTCGAAACATTCTCTTGAAAGGTATGACGGGCAAGGAAGGATAATTCTCTTGAATTCACTGATCGGCCAGTCTGTAGGACGGAACACGGAACGTAGATGCATTAAGTTCATGGATCCTCACGCGGCTGTTGTCGAGGTCAAAGTTGTTTCCTCCTGAGCCCTCACAGCCACCAAGGCGCCCGAAATAGCTATACCATCCGGTAGTTAGGACTAAGACTAGTGATAAAGCAACTATAGGTAATATCCAAAGAAAGGAGTTGCCATCATGAAGCACACTGGAGCGATCTTTGCGGTGATCGTATTCCTGGTCCTCCCCCATGCCGTCTTATCGGCCGATGTTCCCGGCGTCACGGACACTGAGGTCGTTGTCGGCATATCCACTCCGCTTTCCGGGCCGGCAGCCCTTTGGGGAGCTGTGGCAATGGGGTCCAAGGCCTGGGCTGACTACGTCAACCAGAACGGAGGGGTCCATGGCCGGATGATTAAGGTCCTCGTCAAAGACGATGCGTACAATCCGACCCGGACAGTAACAAATTATGCGGAAATGAAGGGTAAGGTTTTCGCCACCATGGGCCAGATTGGCAGCGCCTGCTGTAGTGCCGTCCGGGACCTGTTTCCTGAGAATAATTTTGTGGGCATCCAGACTATGTGTAATGTGCGTATATGGGCTGACCAAAAGCCGGATAAAAGGAAATGGGTTTTTGCCTCCTACCCCGACTATGTGGATGAGGGCGAGTTCATGGGGAAATACTCGATGGAAAAACTGGGCTCAAAGAAGTTTGCCATTTTCTATCAAAATGACGATTACGGCAAGATGGGCCTAAGCGGCTTGAAGCAAGGGATAGACGGCAAGGCCGATCTTGTTGCTGATGTTCCGCACGAGGTTGGAGATACCGCTATGGGACCTCATGCTCTCAAGCTTAAAGAGAGCGGGGCGGATACCGTGATTTTGTATACCAACCCTAAACACGCTGCGCTTATATCCAAGGAGATGGTCAAGGTGGGCTACACTCCGAAGCGTGTGGCCTGTTTCCCCTTGGCTGATAAAACGATGTTCGAAATCGCCAAGTCTGCCTGGGAGGGAACCTACGTGTCCCTTTCGGCCAACTCCGGGATTCCTGGGGCGGAACCTCAATCGGACAGAGTCGTGGATATCATTGTGAAGCAGAATCCCGAGATCAAGGGCAAGGAGTGGCACGCACTCCTCGGTGCGGTCAACATGATGCACTTTGCAGAAGGGCTGAAAAGGGCCGGCAGGGACCTTACAATTGACAGCTTTACCAAAGGAATGGAGTCGATTAAGGATTGGAAACCTGAAGGAATAGGTGCAGTGGTCGAGTACGGCCCCGACCGGCATCATGGTGTTAACGGCTTTCGAATGGCACAGGCCAAAGACGGCAAAATTGTTCCATTGGAAACGGAATATCACCTTGCCAAACCCCGTTTCTGAAATAGGCACGAACTGATTTAGGCCATACATAAAGTCAATTTTCGTTATTCCTCCTCCAAACCCTTCCCGGGAAGCGTTTGGAGGAGGTCGCATAACGCCGCCCGGAATGCTTGCTCGGAACCTGAAGCGAACATCAACGTTAAGTCCCAACAGGTGTGGAGAAAGGGGACATTCTACTTTTTTACTTCGGTCCGGTGGAGTCCGTTGAGTAGCAGCGTGAATCTGGAAGCTCGTGCGGTTCTTGGCATAGCACCATTTACCCTAAAAGCCGGTCGGGAAGCCGGCAAACATGAGTAAAAAGATGAATGCCCCCTTTTCTCATATAGTCAGGCCTATTCTGCTTCAGCATATAGCCCGGGAGCGTCTGTGTTTCTTGTCAAGCGAAAACTTGCGGAGCTTGAAAAGGTTTTTTGGTTTTGAGCATAGCGTTAAGAATTATTAAGATCTTACGCATACATGCTGTAATGGCTACCTTAAACAGCTTGCCGGCTTTCATGAGACGTTCGTACAATGGCTTAATAACAATGTTATGTTCTATTGCAGTGAGCGCCGCCATGTACAAAGCGTCGCGGACTTCCTTACGGCCGCCTGAGATCATACGTTTGCCCCTCATTTTACCACTGTCCCTATTGAGGGGAGCCAATCCGACCAAACATGCAATTTCCTGGCGGTTGAGCGTTCCGAGTTCAGGCAGTTTTGACAGAATTATCCTGCTAACGACGGGGCCGACTCCTTTGAATGTTTTCAGCAGCTTCTCTTCCTCCCGCCAGAGTGGAGTTTTTCTGATCAGGTCGTCTATTTCCTTATCGACCTCTTCGATTTCTCCGGTGAGAGTGGCTATGACTGTGTTGATGCTCTGCTGCACCCATCCAGACCGAGCTGAATGGCGGTGATTCCTTTCCGAGGCACGCATACCGATTAGTTGTCGTCGACGCGTCACAAGTTGTTTGATCAGTTTTTCCTGATCAGTTGGAATGGGCTGCGGTTCCGGCTTGTTTGTCTCACCAAACCGCGGAGGACAAAAGCGTCTATAGCGTCGGTTTTTGCAAGCTTTCTAATTCCACGGGCAAAGTCCCGCACTTGCCGAGGATTGACGATGGCTACAGGTAACCCGGCAGCTCCCAGTTCTGCTGCCACATTGATTTCATAGCCTCCCGTGGCCTCCATGATGATCACATTGGGATTCTCTGCTTGGAGGCGATGTAGAAGAGAGGCAATGCCTTTGGCATCATTTTCACAACTAAAATACACCCCTTTGGGCAGAATATGCACATCTAGTCGATCCTTAGCGACATCTATACCGACAAAAGCTTCTTTGGGCATGTGTAATCCCTCCCTTGTGTTTGCGGACTCCTCAGAGGGTCCAAGCGTCTGTTCGGGCTTATTACACAACGGCCTCCGGCGATCCAGCTCCGGGTCTGCCTCTGTGGGCCAAGGGGCGAACGATCTGCCGGCGCCTCTGTCCAGCACCCCGCCGAGTACTAGACAGACGTGTACCCCCCTGTACCTTGGATCAGCCTTCTAAGGCAACCCCAAGTACCTCTCTATCGAGTACAAGCACTCTCGCTGTATGATGTACGTTCTGGAAAAGAACAAACATCTTGAGTAAACATACAAGGGGCTGCCCAACAGTAGCCGTGGGTGCCAACCCACGGAAGGGAATTTATAAAATCTAATGGAGGACCCTGGCGGGGTCCACCAATTCGGTAATGGGAGACCCCTTCAGGGTCATGTCTCTTCGACATCATCTTTACCACGGGTTTCGCCCGTGGCTACGGTTGGGAAGTCCCTTCGGGACTTTCAAATGCATCAAACACGCCAAGTAAAACGGAAAAATCTACCACTAATTACCACGCAGTTTCACCAAGTTAGCCCCTATCAATTATGAAAGTTAGTTGCGAGACAGGACACGACACTAGTCTTTCGCGCCGTGGGCACGGAGAATCTCCGCAATTTCTTTGCGACCCTTCGTCCGGGCAATCTTCAAGGCCGTCCTGCCGTTAGCCCTTTTGGACACGTCAGCGCCTTTCTGTGGACGTGACCCCTTTCCTTTCTGTAAATGAGGACTCTTTTGGGGCGACGTATCTATCGCCTGCCATTCCAGCAGCGTCCGGGGTACGGAGGGAAAAAGTAAGACGAGCCGTATCTATAATACGGATGCCAATACCCTCGCCACTGGGGTTGGTGCCAGTAATACCTATGTTTCCACCTCACAGTCGTCACGGACGCCTGAAGTCCGGATTCTTCAGGAGTGACAGTGGTGTCTGTGTATTCCCCTGGCGAAAGTTGTGCGTAGGAAGCGGTCCCGGCTGCTTGCTGAGCATGACTTGAGCCAGCAAAGACTGCCGCCATGAAAAATGACATTAAGCTGATGAACACGAATGTCCTGCCGGGTCTCATGTAACCTCTCCTTCCACGATGTGATTAAATTCGAGCCAGGTTTACGCTTCCTGTCTTATTCGACGCATCTTGGGGAGGGATGTTAGATTCCCATGTCGGCGAAAACTGTGGTGTAGGCGAAGGAGGACAACTTACGTGAAGCAAACCTCACAGATAGATCCGAGCAGCGACTCCCTCCCTCAAATGCCCCTGATAGCGAAATCTCAATCAAGGCAGGGGAAAGCTAGGGGTCAGCCGGAGAGTTGCTCAAATCGCCTCATATTCGGTCCAGGCGCAAACCTGCTCCTGGAGCTGATTCGAACACTCAATTAAGCTTCGAGGGTGCTTAGTTGACTTGTGCCGTGCCAAGTGCTATCCGAGAAAATGCGCCTTTTTGCAATTTGATGAAGAGTTCAGTTTGCTCATCTGAAAAGGGATTGTCGGCTTTCTTGACGATCGCTGTGTCGCTAATTGGCATTGGGTTTGACACGGATGCAATGGAGTTACCATGCTGGGTCTTATCTGCTAAGATGTGAAGAGGCCGAAGAAATTTTTTGAATTTCGCGAAGGAGAAGCCATGAGTTCAAGAAAGATAGGGCGGCGAAAATTTATAAAGGGGGCGTCATCTGCGGTTCTCGGGCTGGCTACGGCTCCCTTTTGGAATGCTAATCTTACCTTTGCAGAGACAGAAAAGGCAGGTACACCTCAGTTCCGGACCCTTGGAAAGACCGGACTAAAGGTGACAGCCGTCAGCATGGGAGTCATGAATTGCACGGATCCTGCTGTGCTGCGTCGCGCCTCGGATCTTGGCATCAATTTTTTCGATACTGCACACGGCTATATGGGAGGCAGGAACGAAGAAATGGTGGGCAAGGTATTTCGGGGAAAGCGAGACAAAGTGGTCATACAGACAAAGATTCACGTCCATGGTAAGGAAAAGGAAAACAGGCAGTCTGTTGAGACAAGTCTTCGGAGACTCCAAACCGACCATGTGGATGTGCTGTTGGCTCACTCACTCACGAAACCTGATGAAGTTTCCAATCCTATGATTACTGAGTTCCTCCAGGCGATGAAGAAAGAGGGTAAGGCTCGTTTTACCGGCTTTTCTTCACACTCCCAGATGGCTGCCCTTTTACGGGAAGCAGCCAAAGCGAATGTCCACGATGTAGCTCTTGTTTCCTACAATTTTACCCATTCAGACGATTTGAAGGAAGCGGTTGCATTAGCATCAAAATCAGGGATAGGGATCGTGGCGATGAAGACCCAGGCAGGAGGTTATAAGAGAAAGGACATGGGTGGACTCAGCCCTCATCAGGCTGCACTCAAATACGTGCTAATGGATCAACACGTTTCCGCTGCTATTCCAGGAGTCACCACGATCGAACAGGTCGAGCAATGTGCTGCTGTTATGGGAACAGCTTTGTCCGAGAAGGATTTCGATACGCTGAGGCAGTATCAGGCCCACCTTGAAGGAAGGATATGCACGATGTGTGGCGGCTGTATAGGAGAATGCCCTCATGGCGTGGCTCACGGCGATCTGCTGAGAGCGATCATGTACCATGACGGGTATAAAGACGACAGGCTCGCCGCAGAAGTAGTTCATACGGGAGATGCTCTGCAGAAAATCAAGCAATGTTGCGAGTGTTCATCTTGTGCGGTCGCTTGTACAAGGGGAATCAATATTCAGGCGCAGATAAAAGCCGTGCATCAAATGTTCACCTGAGAATTGAATGTCAGTGGAGGAACGGTCTGATTAGTAGGCATGTAGGTCCGGTTATTTTACGGCTGCAAATTGTGAGCAGATCGGTCGAGTCCGTCGCGCCGTAAATCGGGATAATCCGTAGAGTGTGGTAGCTTGGACTTTATCTGACAGTGGTGAGCAGAACCGACCCCGTTTATTCGCAGCACAATGCCGTTATGGCCTCTTTTTTGTTTCGCATTTACTCCTTTGCCCCGAGGGCTTTGAGAAGTTTCACCACATCGGCGTGACCTCTTTCGGAAGCGAACGTCAGTGCTGTCCTGCCGCCACCGAACGTTGCATTAACATCCGCCCCCCTATCCAGAAGCAGTTTCACCACTTCGGCGTGACCCTGCCTTGAAGCCTGCATCAGTGCCGTCCAGCCTTCATTGGTCTTTGTATTAATATCTGCGCCTTTATCAAGAAGGCTTTTTACGAGTTCGGTGCGTCCGTCCAAAGAAGGCCACATCAATGCCGCCCAGCCATTATTCATCTTAGCGTTAACATCGGCTCCCTTATCAAGAAGCAGTTTCACGACCGCAGCGTGACCCCACTTAGAAGCGCTAATCAGTGCTGTCTCGCCATCATTGGTCTTTGCATTAATGTCCACCCCTTTATCAAGAAGCAGTTTCACAATCTCAGTGTGACCCTCGCCCGAAGCGAGCATCAGTGCTGTCCAGACAGTCGTTGCAGCATTGGCGTCCGCTCCTTGACTCAACAGGTGTTTGACATCTTCCAAATTGCCCTTCTCACAGGCTTCTCTCAGAGCCTGGTCTTTGTCGATGTCCGAGGCAAACGCCGTTCCTGAAACAAGAATGAGCAGAAACAGCCCCAAGATTACCGCACTCTTGTCTGCCAGTCTTTTCTGAAACATAATCCCAATCCCTCCTTTCTTATAATATCGCATTCGGCCCCGATCATCCTTCTTTTTTTAAAATGTATAGCTGCTGTTCTAATTCTTCGATTTCCTTCTCTATAATCCGTTTTGTCTTCGGCCAACGAATGAAATCCGCAACGGCCTCAACAGAGGTCGCATAAGCAATAAAAACCAGAACCGCACCAGCAATCGCAGACCACATTTCATGAGCAGCGAACAACGAGACTGCTGCTATCAGTAAAATTCCTCCCAATATGAGAGACCTCCACGGTCGGCCGCGCTCAATTCTAGTCCTTTTTGTAACTATTTGGGTTTCCAATTCCTCAATAGCTCTTTCTCTTTCCAATTTCTTGCCTTTCTCCCTTTCTTGGGGGATTTAGTTTTCACTTTTCCTACGGAAAAGGCAATGAATAGTGTCTAGAGGGATTCTCTGTCGACAAGATAGACACTTCCAACCGGGTCGTAACCGCACTTTTTGCAATAGTTACGGTCTTTCTCGTTGTTTTCGCCACAATTAGGACATACATACCCGACTAAGATAAATCTCGTTCCATCAGTGGACAAAACTACCCTGTATGGCAATATTAACATGTCGTGGTATTCTCGGGAACAGCGGCACCACAGCTCGGACATTTGAGTCCTTTCAAGAAGTTTGAGGATGAGAATTGAGGATTCATGAGCGTCAAGACAGAAAGAGTAGCAATTGTCACTAGTTTTGTGCCCATAACCAATAAGGATCGGAGCGTCATGCAGGGTGGTAGGACGGGCTTCCAGCCCTTAATCCCGGTAGGACAGGCTTCCAGCCCGTCTATTAAATGGGACAGGCAATCCCGCGTTCTGCGCGGGACTTCGCCACCAAATCGTTTTTTTTCGCAATTATTTTTGAGAACCCTTATAAGGCCTCAGTATGAATAGACCTTCAAGACCGAAAACCAAACCTCTGCCGCAAGGACTCGTGATTATTCACGAAGACAGAGATATTATTGTGGTGGACAAACCCGCGGGTCTCCTGACGATGGGTACAGACAAAGAGAAATCACGAACAGCTTATTTCATTCTAACGGATTATGTCCGCAAGGGCTTCGCCAGGTCTCGGAACCGTATTTTCATCGTTCACCGACTGGATAGGGACACTTCAGGTATACTGGTCTTCGCGAAGAACGAAGAGGCAAAGCTACGGCTACAGGGCCAATGGGAAGAAACGAAGAAGAAGTATCTTGCTGTCGTTCATGGCAAGTTGGAGAACAGCTCGGGGACTATCAGCACCTACCTGCTCGAGAACAAAGCCCATAACGTGTACTCCACATCCGATGCCACAAAAGGCAAACTTGCTCACACTTCCTACAAAGTGCTCAAGCAGACAAAAGACCTCGCTCTGTTGGAAGTCGATCTGTTAACTGGCAGGAAACACCAGATACGTGTACATCTCGCGGGCATCGGACACCCGGTGGTGGGAGACAAGAGGTACGGAAAAGGGAATGAACCCCGTACACCTTTGGCGCTTCATGCCAGATCGATTTCGTTCAGACACCCGTTCAGCCGCGAGCAGCTCACCTTTGAGACCAAGGTGCCCGGTTATTTCAACAAACTCGTTGGTAGTTTGACAGGTCATTCAGCGACGAGCCGATTGCCGAGGTAGTCTCAATAGTCAGCGTGCCGGTATGGAGAAAGGGGAGGGGTTAGCTCCCGTAGGATGCGGTGACCCCGCGTTTCGCAGGAACCGCATCAATCGAGGTCTTCGCGAACGATGGGGTTCACTTCGCTCACCACATCCTACTCTTTTACTTGACCTCTCCAGGGCATAAGCTTAATTTAAACTTTCTGGTCCGCTCGTCCCACAGGCTTGAAGAAAGTCTTTGAGTTTAGGCAGGTTCCCTTTCGTATCGTAGGGCAGCTCGAACAGATCACTCGTGTCTTCTTTGAATGACTCAAGGAGCGCTGGGGAAACGGCAAGCCATTCGAGGTTCTTCGTATCGGAAATCCATGCAACCCTGACCCGGTCCGGGGTCCAGATTCCAATGGTTTTGAAGGCTGCATCGAGAGCTTCCCTGTCCGTTTTAAACGCCAGGGGCATGCGCCCCTTTTCGGGAGCAACCGCGGTAACGCAATTCGTCATTGTTGCATAAAAATCGGTTTTCGTCGACAGCCCTGACCGTGGTGTAGTCGGCAAGTCCTATACCGGTTGCATTGCCGTCGGTAGCTTCGGAAAGGTCTCGAACCACGATGCGGGTTATATGGGGAGTTTCACATTCTTTTTCGTAAACATTCATGATCCGGCCAACCACCTTGGTGTCCATCCCCGCGCCGGAAATCTCTTTCCCAATCTCGTCGATAACCAGTATGTCCAGTTCCTCGAAGGGGAGGGTGGGCTTATACAGTTTGGACTCCTCCAGAAGCTCTGGTTCCCTGGAAAATATTTCTCCGGTGCGGATCGCCTCCACCCTGCGAAGCCGGTTGAAGTGATCTTCGAGAAGCGCTATGCCGCCAAGTATCTTCAGTTTTTTAAAAAGAGAAGCCCCGAACAAGTGTATAGCTTTATGGTAGGTGATGTTGACTGCCAATTGGTGCATGCTTTCGGCGCCGAGTTGCCGGCCGAAGCCGACTACCGCCATCTTTAAAATGCCCGATTCCGTTTCTCCTATGTACTCCGTATGCTCTTTAATGCGGTTGACGATCAGGATGTGATCTGCTTCCACCGCGGCCCTGTCCGCGTAGACAGGGACCGAACCATGGACACGATCGATCTCGACCATCTCCAGCCCGGAATATACCGGAGCCCCAATCGTCGATTCGGTTATCCCCAGGTGGCGCAGGACGTCCATCTGGCCCTGGGCTGTCCCGCTGCCGTGGCTTCCCATCGCAGGGTAGAGCAGCGGGTCTCCGCCTCTCTCCCTTACTGCGGCGATGCAAGTCCTGAGCACCTCATTCATCGACTCTATGCCCCGGCTGCCGCAGGTGATGAGTACCCTGTCCCCTCCGCGAACCGGATTGAGGATGCCCGATTTTTCGAGTTCGGCCATTAACGCCTGTCGTGGTTCAGGGCAGTCCGCCCTTGGAAACTTCTGCCTGATAAAGCCGAATTTTGGATACTGCAATGTTACCTAGCCGTCTGGTTTAGTCTGTGCGGCCTGCTCGGAACGCCTGTATGAATTCCATGCAAAAATCATCCCTACAGGCAATCATGAAAAGTTTTGTGCCCATAACCAAAAAGGATCGGAGCTTGATGCAGGGTGGTAGGACAGGCTTCCAGCCTTAATCCCGGTAGGATGGGCTTCCAGCCCGTCTATTAAATGGGACAGGCAATCCCGCGTTCTGCGCGGGACTACCAGGACCCGGTGCGGCAAGGTGCCCGTCGCCACCAAATCGTTTTATTTTTCGCGATTATTTTTGAGAAACCCTATAGGACCTCCGCGTATGCTGGAGAATGATTTGAAAATCCGCTAGTAGCCCTCGTGAGCGGCCTGTACTATTGCCTTGAGGTTCTCCAGCGGAGTAGCAAGCGGGATAGCGCATTCCGGGGCAATAATATCCACCCCGGCATCTATCGCATACCGAACCTGCTTTCGCACGTCTTCTGGAGTCCCCTGGAAAAGGGTCTGGGGATTGTTGACGTTTCCGACCAGCGCCAAACGGTCTCCAACCTTTTCGACAGCTGTTCTGGAGTCTATCTGCCATTCGAAATGGTATCCGTCAAAGCCTGCTTCGGCAAAAAGCTCCAGCCTGTCAGTGCAATTGCCGCAGACGTGGAGAATGAGGGGACCTTCTATCTCTGCCGTCAACTCTTTATGGATAGAGAGCAGCAGTTCCTTGTAATGGTAAGCTCCGACAAGGTTTCCGGTTGCGTGGTCCGCCAGTATTACGATGTCGGCTCCCGCTGCGAACTGGGCCCTTGCATAGGCTATGGTGACAGGCATGAGCTGCCGAAGCATGCGGTTTACCTTCTCAGTTTCGCCAAGTCCAACCTGGAGGAGAAAGTTTTGAGTCCCCGCCATGTGGTAGGCAAGCGTCCACGGACCCATAACCTTGCCGATTACGGCCGCCTTGCCCCCGACGTGGCGTCTCAATATGGAAAGGGCATCCAGCACGACCCGCATCGATGGTTTTTCGAGAAGATCATCGGGGATCCGGATTTCGGAGAAGTCTTCGTAAGGAAAGTTCCTGCTGTCGGGCATCCGTTCCCTGCTGCCCCAGTCGACTTCACAGCCCAGGGCCCCGGCTTCCTGATGCACACTGTTACTCCGGCATGACCGCGTCGAACCCTACGATCTCATGCCCCGCCAGCGCAAGCTCGGCCATAGCATTGGCATCTGTGTGGGCCAGTGGAAAGGAAACGCCCGCCGCGTCCATGAGGCCCTGGCAAACGATCGATGTGGGGTTTGCAACCGGGGGACGCTCTCCTTTTTTGCCTTTGTAGAGCGCCGACATTACGAGATTGTATGGTGTCGATTTCATGATTAATCATCCCATCCAGATTTATTGGTTAACGTCATCATCAGTTGGGAAAGCGCTTCCGTCGAAACGCCAGCAATCAGCTAATGCCAATGAGTTTCTTTGCGAGCTGCACTGCAGCCACAGCGTCTTTGCCGTATCCGTCGGCGCCTATTCTATCAGCGAACGCGGAATCCACGGGCGCTCCGCCGACCATGATCTTAACGCTGTCTCTCAGCCCCTGCTCTCGGATCATGGCGATCACGTTCTGCATCTCGGGCATGGTGGTGGTGAGAAGAGCGGAAAGGCCGAGTACGTCGGGTTTAAGCTCCCGCACCTTTTCGACCACCTTCTCGACGCTAAGGTCAATACCGAGGTCAATCACTTTGAAACCCGCGCCCTCGAGCATCATGATAACCAGGTTTTTTCCGATGTCGTGGAGATCGCCTTTGACTGTGCCCATGACGATGGTCCCTTTGGGCTGGGCATCAGCGCCCTGGAGCAGTGGCTTAATTATGTCCAGACCCTGCTTCATGGTGATTGCTGCGACGAGCATTTCCGGGACAAAGATTTCCCCGGAGCCGAACTTTTTCCCCACTATGTCCATCGCTGCGATAAGACCGTCATTGATCAACGCACCGAGATCGACCTTCTCATCAATAGCGGCCCTGACGAGTCCTTCGATTTCTTTGTGCCTTCCGTTCACAACTACATCTTTAATCTGCTCTATTATGTCACTCATTTGATTCTCCCAACACCTCGCGTAAAGCAGCTCGAATCAGCTTTATTTTATCCCTGCCGGGGGCCCTTATCTGCCGCCATCGGGCGCCAGAATCTTCCTCCGGTTACGCTCTTGCAATGACAGTTCGCGGGTTACGGACTCGTAATGGTCAGGTCTCTTATAACAGGCCCGCAATGCCAGGTCTCGGCTGCCTCCGGCCCGCAATGGAAATAGGAGGCCGCTCCAGTTCACCGTCTTAAGTCTAGATAAGCCGTGTATATTATTTCGCTCTGATGGCATCCGTCATTTGTCTCTTGATTTCGGCAGGGTTTCCTGTTGCCACGATTTGACCCTTTTCCAACCAGATTATTCTGTCTGCGTAAAGACTCGCCTTATCCAAGCTGGATTCAGCGCAGAGAATGTCTTTCCCTTCTGCCTTTAGTTTCTTCACAATGTCGGAAATTTTGATCATCATTGACCGTGCAAGTCCCTCCAGTAATTCGTCAAATAACAAGACCCCCGGAGAGGTAACTATAGCCCTGGCAATACTTACTATTTTCTGCTGCCCTCCGCTCAGTAATTTGCACTTCCTGTCGTAGAATGACGCCACTTCCGGCAACAGCTCCTCAATATTCATCTCCGTTCTTCCGGAGGCCCTTCCACCGATTCTGGCTACTTCTATATTCTCCCTGACCGTCATCTCTTTGAAAAGCTTCCTGTCCTCCGGAACGTAACCGATGCTATTTTCCAATCTTTTGAAAAGAGGTATGGCTATTACATCCTTCCCATCAAGCAATATCCGGCCGGAATCTACATCGACCATCCCTGCAACTGCTCTAAGCATGGTGGACTTGCCGGCGCCGTTTCGGCCACACAGACAGACCACTTCACCCGAAACTCTCAAGGAAACCTTGTTGACGGCTTTTTCAGTCCCGTAACAAACTGTTAGTTCATCTATTTCAAGCAATTAGAATCCTTTCCCAACGAGGACCTCAACGACCTTTTCCTGGCTGAATACATATTCGGGAGTTCCTCTGGCTATGAATTCCCCATCACACATCACGATTGTCTCTTTTGACAGTTCCTTCACAAGCTGAAGATCGTGTTCAACGATTATCGATGCTAGATTATTAATTTTTATTTGATCCATTAGAAGATTCATAATTCGGTATTTCTCTTCTTCACCCACACCGCTTGTAGGCTCGTCAACCAACAGAATCTTAGGGTTCATCGCGAAACACATAGCTATATCAATTACTTTCTTGTATCCGTGCCCCAAATTCTTGACAAGCGTATATTTGACGCCTGCAAGATCGAACAGATCGAGTAGATTGTCGGTTTTTTCGTTGATTTCTTTTTCGTCCTCGATGTCTTTGAACAGCGAGTAATGCTTTCCCAAGGCTGAAAGCCAGGCAGTCCTTACGTTGTCGAAGACCGTCATATCTTCAAATATATGTTCCAACTGGAAAGTCTTCACTATCCCCATCTTAGCCCGTCGATCTGGTGAAAATCCGGTGATTTTTTCGCCCAGGAGCCTGATTTCTCCTCGGTCCGGTCTCACCAGCCCTGTAAGCAAATTCAAGAACGTCGTCTTGCCCGCCCCATTTGCGCCCACCAGTGTGAGAACTTGTCCTTGAGCTATCTCCAGAGAAATGTCATTAACGGGTTTCACTTCTCCGTAGTACTTTCTCAGCTTATCGACCGTTATTAGAGGCGGCTTTTGTTCTTTATTTGCCATGCTTATCAGCGCTTTCCGATGAGTTCCTCAATTTGCGTCGGATTCTGCGATACAGGGTTTGCGCAATGCCGGTCACCCCTTCTTCCCCGACAGTCACGACGATGATAGCTATCGTCAATCCGATGACGATCTCCCAAAGGTTTGCGAACCATGTGGATATGAAAAATTCCAGATTGATGAAACCAAAGGAACCAACGATGGGACCCGCGAAGGAATTGACTCCTCCGATGATTGCGCATTGAACGAAGTTTGCTCCGTACCCCCAATCGAAGGTTGCCGGGCCTACATAGTTGTAAGAAAATGCGAGAAGAACTCCGGTAACGCCTGCATATGCTCCTGCGATAACGAATGCCAGTCTCAACATACCGTGCACAGGGATGCCTATTGACTCCGCCTTGTCCAAGTCTCCGGCAATTGCTCGAAGCTGGAGGGAAAAGGACGAGTTAAGAATTCGCAGCATTAGCAGGATCATGCCCACGGTGACGAACAGGCAGACGTAATATAGGCCCAGGTCGTTCAGCGGAATGTTAAACAGACTCGGATTCTTTATGTGTGAAATACCATCGCTCCCGCCGGTTATTGCTCTAGCTTTGTAAACGAGCGACCAGAAAACCATTGTCACGGCGATACCCATCACCGCAAAGTAAAATCCCGTCCTCTTTGTGATGAATATTCCCAGAACATAGGCGACAACTATGCTGATGACCACGGCTGCCGGGAGAAGTATGAGAGTTCATTGGTAACGTCGTATTTTCCCTGCCAGGAAAGGCAGTGATATAACTGCCTATTCCGATAAAAATCGATTGACCGAAATGAACCTGTCGCAGAAGACTATACAGGATATAGACTCCAAAGATTGCCGGGATCCACAATAAACCCTTTTGGAATAAGGTTCGTTGGTATCCACTGATTAGAAAAGGAATTACCACAGCTACGGCTGTTAACACCAATGTTGTTATCAGCGTGCTATTGCGCCGAGACGGAATTGTCATACTGATTTCAGTGTTCATATGGCCGGCTTTACTCTAATGTGTTCAGTGTTTGAATTCTTTGCCCCATATGCCGAAAGGCCTGATCATCAGTGTTATGGAAGCGATGATGAAAGGGATAGCCAGTTCGAGTAGGGGCACTTCAACAGCTGTAACTACCCTGGCTATCCCTATTATAAAAGCGGTCAGGACCGCTCCCGCAATGCTGCCGACTCCACCGATGATAATGGTCAGCGCTGCCAGGAGAAGGGCATTGCCCTCAATTCCGTAAGAAGCGCCGGCTATGGGAGCATACAGCCCTCCAGCCAAGCTTGCCAACATCCCGGATATTGCGAAGGTTATAATGGTGACAATGTTCTGATTGACGCCACAGGACTGAGCCATTGTCCTGTCACCGTCCAGCGAACTTGCACGAAATCTCAAGCCCCAGGAGGTCCTATATAGAAAATATGCGAGCGCGAACATCAGCGCCAGAGCAAACCCAAACATGAAAAAGTAGTAGTTGGCGACAAAGTTCCCCAGAATCTCGGTCGATCCCATCTTCAAGAAAGGAGCTGAATAGGTAACCGGAGTAGTTCCCCATATGAGCTTTATTGCACCGCTAAAAACAACGAGCAATGAGGCGGTAGCTATCATCCGGTGAACATCGCTGTTTAAGAAGCGCTCGAACGCTCCATATACGATTATTGAAATTACCGCTCCCAGCAGGCTCACGGCAAACAGGATCGCCAAAAAAATAGGAAATGAAAAACCGGTGCCTAACAGGGATCTTCCAAGTGAAACCGTTACATATGCCCCTACCAGGTATACTCCTGCGAACGTCAGCGACACGCGACCGGCTATATATAAAACGAAATTCAGCGCAAACGACAACATGATAATGTACGACACCATCGGCAGGGCATTGAAGACATACGAAAAAAGTGTGCTTAGCATTTATGGTTGTCTTTCGGAATGTAACGGTTCTTATGTGACTTTCGCTCTGATTAGATAATTGTCTGCGCCGATCGGCCGGCACAGACAATCATCACTTGAGTACAGCTATTTCTCCAGTTTATCCAATGTATTGATGAACTGTTCCACTGTCATCCACGGCGGCACGATTCTGAGATAATCGGGAACCAGGATCATGTCCTTCATGACCCAGCCGCCTTTCTCGCTGTGAAGTCTGCCGACAGCCATGCCGGGAGCGGTCGACTGGTGATTTATCATGGACGATATCCCATCCGGACCTATAATCGATAACCCATCCAGGCTCTTTGCCACTATCTCAGGACCGGGGTATTGGCCGGTCAAATCATATGCTTTTTCGTAAGCTTTCTTCAGGTAAAGAAGACCTGTCAGCATATGGATATCCATGCCGTAGGTAGGCAGAACGCCGGTTTTCGCAAGTATAGCGGGAGTGAGCTTGCTGTTTGGGTAGCCCAGCGCATACGGCGGGAACGTACCGTTTCCCGCTCTAGTTTCAGCCAATACGCCTTCCCTTGCCATCTGTCCCTTCGCTGTTCCGCTAAATACATCGAAGACCAGGGGCACTGCCTTGTACAGTCCCATGGCCTCTGCCTGATTATGCCAGGCCACTCCATCCGACCCCCATGAGTAACCCACATATACATCCGGCTTTTGCTTCATAACATTGGTGATGTAAGCTGCGAAATTGGGACCTGCTTCTCCAAAGGGATGGTGGAAGACATATACGAATTTCACGTCGGGCTTCAACTTCGACATGATTTCCTGGAATCGCTTCACAACGTCGTGGCCCCACTCATAATCAGGAGCGCCTATCGCTACGGTCTTCAAATCGGGTTTGTCCTTGAGTATTGCGGTCACGTGGGCAATGGACTGCATCACATCGTCCGGCCCTATTCTATAAACATATTTCGGATTGGGAATGACTTTAGTGAACAGAGCCATGGTGGTTGATTCAAGGAGAAGAGTCGGTATTTTCCATTGAGCTTCCACCTTCGGGGCAACGGCCAGGCCGGTACTGGAGGACAGGCACCCCAATATTGCCTCCACCTTGTCATTCTCGACCAATTTCCCAAAAAACTCGACTGCAGTCTGCGCATTTTTTTCGTCGTATATTATCGGTTTTATAGGGCGGCCCAATATACCGCCTTCGTGCTTGTTCATATATTCGACGGCTAGCTCGGCGTTAATATCGGCATTAGGTGAAAGTGTAGCAGCAACCCCCGACATCGGAACCACAAAACCTATCTTGATCGGCTCGGTCGGAATTTTTCCTTTTTCTTTCGGGTCGGCTGCGCTAGCGCCCGCACATATGATACCCACCAACAACATCGCTACTGCCAGACACACAATCAAACACTTGGCTCTTTTGACTAACATTGATGCAGCTCCTTTCGTGAACTTCGGATAGAGAGAATTTCGTTGGACTCCCCAGTACAGCATCTCGTAGGCTCCCCGATACGGGCATAGCCCCGATCAGGTCTGAGCGCGGTACAGGCCGAATCGTAATATCGCCTTGCTTTCAGACCGGAAGCGGTAAGCAGAAGACCTCACACCGTCGGACGTGGAACGCTCTCCTTTCATTTGCTTGTCTCTTTTCCGGTGCTCTGCCTAAGTTATCTGCGGCAAAGTTTCCTCTATAACTTCGGTCAGCCTAAGCAGCCCCTGTTCGCCGTTTCTTTGCTGCCGGTTCAACAGAGGCGGGCTTCTCCAAGACTTGTATCAGGCGACGAATGTGAGTCCTGATTGCTTTCTCAGCCGCGGCCGGGTCTCTTGCTTCCAAGGCTCGTAAAACCTCCATATGGTCCTGGTACGACGCTCGGAGCAATGGCTTGAAATCCATCGAGGTCGGACGCGTTTTGCTCCGTATGGTATAAAGCATTTCCTGCAATACCTTGTTTCCCGACAGTTCATAGATAACAGCGTGGAAGTCAAAGTCGTATTTGGAATACCCGACAAGATCTATCTTCCGGGTCATCTCATACTGCTCGTTCAGGCTTTTTTCCATCCTGGCTATGGCTTTGTCGTCGACGTTTTGGCATGCAAGGCGAACTGCCAGCCCTTCCAACACCTCACGTACCGTATAGAGTTCTAAAGCCGCCTCGGCCGTAAGGTCCAAGATGAAGACACCGCGGTTTGGTATGCTAACTAGAAGTCCTTCCTGAATGAGTCGATGCACCGCCTCCCATATCGGGGTGCGGCTTATTTCCATATCTCGAGCCAACCGTTCGACATTCAACCTGGTTCCACGCTGAAATCGCGCGTTGATTATCATCTCCCGGAGAATACGATACGCCTGCTCGCTAAGTCGCTGTTTTGCCAACCTAATTTTCATGACAGCACAATAAACGAGAGGACGTCGTTCTGTCAAGAAATTTCATTTTTAATATTTCATGAAAAAATATGTTTTCAGGCCATAGCTGGATCGGAACGTCGCGTTGAGGGCTGAGTATCGTAACTCTGTGTTCGATAAGGCATAGAACGTAACATTCTGCTCGGCTCCGCGGATTAAGGAGGAGGATCTTTAAATCGGCAAGTGGAAGAATAACCGTTGAGCCTCCAAGGTTGATTGTAAAGGAGCCGAATCGACTCGCGAGCATCTGCATCGGAGCCTCAATGGCTCGTTGCTAACCTGTTAAGGTTATTGATTGCCGAGCTTTTCTTGAGGTCAGCTTGTGAGTCGCCCGGACTCGTGCTCACTGGTAATTCCCGATTCAGACCGGTCTGGAGCTGCCATTAACCCCACTGTTATTATTAGTTTTCCATTCAATTTTCGCCCACCGTGTTCAATGGCACGGTAAATGCTTTGTTCTAGTCGACCAGGTACGGGACGGTCCGTTTCTGTTCACCACTGTTTCTAACAAAGGTCCCGATTCCCGGCGACCTGATGCTGGGATCGAGGCAGCTGGAGCAGCCAAGAATTAGTTTTGCGCTCAAATTCGGCAGCCCAAAGCATGGAGATAACAAAGGCTAGTCCGGACCAATACACGAGAAAGCAAGGACTTATGCAATCGCTGGAGATCGCGGAGTTCTGCACAAGAGGGATTCGCTCACTATGAAAATCTTGATCGTTGAAGATAATCTAGCGGACGCCTTTTATCTCAAAGAAGCCCTGGAGGAAACAAACGGCGCTAAATTGGCCGTGTCCAACCTACAGACATTGGCTGAGGCCAAAGAATGTCTTGAAAAAGAAGATTTCGACGTGGTGGCGTTGGATTTAGGACTGTCCGACAGCCGGGGAATAGAGACATTCATCCAGATTCAGAATTGTGCTCGGGACACTCCCATAGTGATACTCTCCGGGTTGGACGATGAATCGTTGGCAATCGAGGCAGTAAGGTTAGGAGCGCAGGACTATCTGGTTAAAGATCTGTGGAACCCGCATCGCATATCAAGATCATTGGCTTACGCTATTGAACGCCCGTATATCCTGAGCGGTATCCTGTCTACCTGCCCGGTAGGTATATACTTTACGCGCGAACGTGAAATCATATGGGCCAATGATGCCTGGCTAAAGATGTTCGGATTCGAGACCGAAAGAGAAACCAGAGGACAAAGCACAAGGCTGCTCTATTCTTCTGCCGAGGAGTACGAACGGATCGGGAGCCTGCTCGACAAGACTTTGACAAATGGCGGGATTATCGAGACCGAGGCCAGATTCAGGAGAAAGGACGGTTCAGACTTCGACGCCAGCATAAGAATAAAGCCTGTCGACGGCAGTGATCCGAGCAAGGGAGTCATTTCAGCGGTCTCCGATATTTCGGAACTCAAGAAAGCGGAAAAACAAATTGAAGGATTCCTCGAAGAAAAGGAAGTTCTTCTCAGAGAAATCCAGCACAGAGTCAATAATAACTTTGCAATCATATGCGGGCTTCTCAATATCCAGTGCTGTAATGTTAAAGATGAAACACACCTTAGGATGTTCGAGGGTTTGGAGGCACGGATCATGTCAATGGCTATGGCACATGAAAAAGTGTACGCCGCGGACAATCTGGCGAATCTCGATGTCCGCGAATATATTGACGAACTGGTGGATCACCTGGTCGGCTCTACCAACCCCGGGACTAAAATCCAACTCAGGAAGGAAATAGACGACTTATCTTTCGGACTTGATACCGCGATCCCCTTTGGGTTCATTCTGACTGAGCTGGTCAGCAATTCGCTGCAGCATGGGTTCCCTAACGGAAAAGAAGGAGAAATCAGAATAGTTCTCCATTCCAATGGTGATAATCAATTCGACCTGTTAGTCAGTGATGATGGTGTGGAGATTCCGGGCGATGTGGATCCGGAGAATCGCGGATCATCGGGTCTGGATTTGGTTTATGCCTTTGTTGATAAGCTCAAGGGCAGCATGGAGATTTCCAGCGACCATGGCACACGAGTACGTGTAAGATTCAAGAGGATCTGATCCTGAATGAGCCGAAAAAACCACCGCCCGGGAATCGACCCCAAGCCAGTACAAAGTTCTGAGTCAAGGCATTCCTGCTTTCCTCATAGCCACTCCATGAGTGTCGCGATGAACGACTTGCGGTCCGTTCTCTTAACCGTATGGTTCCTTTCCTAACCTAACCTTGTTGTTCTGGACTGGAAGGCAACGGTGAGGTAAGCTCAGAAACCCAAAATACCGCCTTTTCAGCAATGTGACCACGGTCTGGTCTCTCCGGCGCCGCGGGAGGGATATATAGGACATTTTCCGGGGACAGTGAGCCATCGCCTTACGCGGCGCAAAACGCACCGAAACGGCTGGACCGCAGCATGATTCCGCCGGGAGCAATACATGAAAACAAAGTTCGTGTTTGCAATCATATTGGCGCTGGCCGCTACAGCGTCTGCTCAAGCTGAGATTACTTTGTTTGATCTTTTAGCATCCGGTTCTGCCCCGGAAATTACTGCCCGGCGGTTTCGGGGTAGCGCTCACAGGCTCTTTGGGAATTGTGGGCATGACTGGTACCATGGGATTCAAGGGAAAGACAGCTCCTTTTAATGTCGGCTTCTCCGACATTCCCAAGAATCTGGGTCCAGCGCTCATGGGAACATTCGAAGTTAGCAAAGATGCCTTTTTCTTAATGTCGGACGTCGCGTACGCGAAACTGTCCCCCAGCGTGGATAGTCCGATCCTCGATATTGCTCTTGACGTGCAGGTCTTTTCCGCTGATATCGTGACAGGCTACAAAGTAGCTCATAGACTGGGATCCGTCGATTTCTTTGCCGGCGGCAGGTACACATCTATGGACCTTAAGATGGATGTTGACCTGGGAGAGCTTGTAAACACCAGGATATCCACCAGGGTAGGCCAGCTGCCTCCGAAATTCAGGGACCCTGTTTTGAAGATCTACCCGCAATTACTCGCAAGCGCACCAATACAATCACTAATCGACCGGAAGATCGAATTGAGCCCATACTGGGTTGACCTGTTTGCCGGAACCCGGCTTCTCTTCGATGTGGCACCCGGGGTACGGTTCGCATTCAGAGGCGAAGCAGGTGGCCTAATCGCATTTATGTGGCACGTTGTTGCTGGGTTCGATTTCCAATTTTCGGAATACGCATCCGCTGCTATAGAGTACAGGTACCTGCACTATAGCTTTGAGAGAGCAGGCAGCCTCTTCTTTGATGCAGGTATGACAGGACCTGACGTTGCACTAAAGATAAAATTCTAGTGTTCTGTCCCATCTGTGCAAAGGGTAAAGCCAAATTAATTCCAAATCCCTATCAAGAAACGTTGGTGAACATAGGTGGTCTACTTCTTCCCGATGGATGTAGCGGATGGATATAGCCGAAGCTTTTTTTCGATTGCGGGCAAGCCCCAGGAAAATCCAGATAAATATCCGTTGCCATGGAGAACGCATCCACTTCTAGGTGAAATGAATGGCTAGGACCAGACTGACGTAGCATGCTATGATCAATTTTGTGGGTTTACGGCGTAATATTGTTTTGATAAAGTCATAGAAGATGTTGAAAATGTGAAGCGGATACTCAAACCTAAGAGGAAAAGCAAAGGCAGGGAGTGATGAGATCACCACTCTGGAGGCTGAGTACGGAAAAAGAAAGAAGGGCATCCACTACTCCGCTTGCTAAGGACAAAAGCAAGAATAGTTCTGGTTTCAATTTTGCTGCTAACTGCCTCTTCGGGTTGCGGAATCGGAACGCTGCTTAGCTACTCTGATTATTCCAAGTGCTTACAAGAATGCGAAAAACGGAAATTTCAGGATGATTCGTCAAAGCAGCATTGCAAGGATAAGTGTTTATCTCAGTTCAACTGGAGTGATTCACCACTTCGGGGTGCCTCGCAGGCTCCGGACAAACCCAAATCGGAACTCGACAAAATAATGGAACCGCCTCGTTTGCCAAAATAATCGTAAACGAGTAGGGCGATAACTCCATTTCACCTTAGGACAATACCGAGTGACGAATCACTGCTTAGAGTGCCACCGAGTCAGTAGATTGATCGTTGCAGTCACATCTTTGTCTTCTCAGATACACTCGCAAACCAGCGGGTGCTGCAGTTCAACCCGGTTTCTGAGGCAGATTTGCAAGATAACGTCATTCAATTCATAGACTTGGCCAAAACCGGCAGACATCAATGGTGGACGTTTTTGCTGGGTTGGGGGCTCATTGTGACGGCACCCGCAATTTTATACGAACTTGGAGAACTCACCCTGAGACAAGCTCTTGCCCAAATTACAATTTTTTCCGACATCTTCTGGTACATATACCGGTTTACACACGACCTGGATTTAGGCAAGCTTCCAATGCTGGCCTCTGTTTTCTTAGTCATTCGCGTGCTGCATCAACGCCGTATTCTTAGTGTTCTTACAGCCAACAATCGCCTTAATTGGAAACGTTTCGCTCAGGGCTTCAGCCTGTACCTGTTATTCCTCTTAATTGCGGCGACGGTAACGGAAAATATATTTGCGGATACTGAATTCCGATTCGGGATAAGATTGCCGGAAGTATCCGCTCGGGGGGCGGTAATGCTATTCGGGAGTATTATGATCAGTGCCGCAGTTGAGGAGGTGTTTTATCGGGGATATATCTTACAGGCACTCGCAGTCTTGACCAAAAATCGGCTCCTACTGGGTCTGGCATGCGCCGTTTTGTTCATGTCTGCGCACAGCGAGCTAGATCGACCGAGTGCCATGTTGTTTCTCCTGGCCTGTTTTGAAATCGGCTTTTATCTCACATTACTGACTTTGAAGAGCAACGGGCTGGAATTGGCAATTGGCGTGCACATTGCTCACAACTTTACAGAAAAGCTCATACCTCACAACCCAGCATTTCAGCCGTTTTCCTTTACGATTTTCTTTCCTATCTGTGCGGTGATTATATATCTCATCATATTTCATCGTAACCGAGTGGCGCACCCCGAAACCGCAGAAGCTAAAGACGTTGCAAGAAGTTTCCATCCCGAGAGGACTTCGCAAATCCAGTAGCGACGAGTTTCTATCCATGTTACGAGTCCCCACAGGAGCTTGTAATAATTTGAATTTCTTTAGATGCCACTCCAGTTTTCCGGCTTTCCCATGATGGTAGAGCGGCCCATGGCCGCCGGATCTATCACGGGCCGGGCTGATGTCATAAAGCATGTCGGCCGCTGCCCGACCTCTGCGCTGGATGGAAAAGGGAAAGTCTCGGGAACCCGCTTTTTATTAATAACATTTGATCTCTTGTTTTCCAGAAAAGAAATGGTTGAGGGAGCTGTCTAAGCTGCCAGTTTTGTAAGTGAAATGGCGTCAACCTCTCGTGCGGTGAGCAGGGCGGCGATAACGAGTAAACAGAAACGAGCCCCAGCGGGGCGACCCAACAGTAGTCCCGCGTGGCGCGCGGATGCCATCCCACTGATAGGATCAATACAACGACGATGAGGACCCTGGCGGGGTCTACCAATCTTCAGAATGAGAGTCCTCCCCACGGGTTGGCACCCCGTGGCTACTATCGGGAAGTCCCTTCGGGACTACCAAAGACTTCTTTTCTCCCGATATTGATCGGTCAATGGACCAAGTCGTGGCTCCTCTTTTTTTGACGAACAGTACATAAAAAATAAGAAACTACCTGGTCATTTTGGTTGCGGCCGAAGGCAGCGTTTTGAGTAAAAAGCCGGTTCCCGAACCCTCCGGCAAAAACTCTAATATTTTCAGGGATAATTGGAAACGTACCCATTTGAAGTGTGCGGCGCCGCAACGAGTCATTTCTCCTCCTTGCGCCGCAACAGAATGGGAGTTTTCGGAAAGAGGGTCCAGGTCCACTGGGCGTGGGGCCAAAAATGCGTCTTTATCATTCCTGCCCGCAAGTAACTTCCTCCCTGGACGAAAGCATTGCTTTCCTCGGCGGCGAAATCTTTCGCGATATGTTCGTGTGCGGCTAACCCAAGCTCTCGTTAGCTCATAGCCGATTCGTAAACATTTAGGAGTTTTTGGGGTGGGGTCCGGGGAGGGACTTTTTGCAAAAAGTCCCTCCCCGGAAAATCTGCCGCTCTTCCCCTGATAACATTTCCGCCTCTTCTCCCTGGCTGCCCGCACCAAAGGGTCTGGATTTTGCATTCAGTAAGAACCGTGATAAAATCCGCTGCGGTAACTCTGGATGTACGGATTTAAAACCATATTGCACAGTTGTCGAACAATTTGTTGGAGTCCACTATGACTGAACAAAACCGCTTCCCAGTAGAAAAGCCGCCGGCCATCGACACGGAAGTATTCGGCAATAAAGTCGAAACAGGGACGGCCCTGCTCAATCAGAATTGCAGGAGAAAATCCTGGAATTCGAGCGATTCAACCGCCTGGTCATGGCAAGGGAACAGCGGATCCTCGACTTGAAGAAAGAGGCTAACGACTTGGCGCTGGCTGCAGGCAAGCCCGTGCCTTACGGCTCCTTGGATCGGATTGAAGAAGACGAGGCATTGAACAAGCTGGTGTGGACCGGATTGAAGAAGACGAGGCATTGAACAACCTGGCCATGTCCATGACGAATCGAGGTGAAAGCGCAGGCTCCGGAGCTGAAGAATTGGATGTCGCGGAACTTATTGAATGTCGAGGATTTGCAGACCCTTCTCACCCACTTCTGCGACGCAGTAGGAGTTGCCTCCGCTATATCAGACCTCAAAGGCAACTTGCTGGCATTCGCAAATTTTCGGCGAGCTTGCACCCAATTCCATCGTGTTGGCGAAATTTCCTCTCAACGCTGTGGCGAAAGCGACGCAGTACTGGGTTCCAGACTCGTGGAAGGTCAGGATTTCACCATATATAAATGCAAAAATGGCCTGACGGACGCGGCTTCGCCGCTGATCATAGACGGCAAGCATGTGGCCAATATTCTTATCGGCCAGTTCCACTTGCAGGAACCTGATCTGGACTTCTTCCGTCGCCAGGCTAAGGAATATGGTTATGATGAAGACGACTACTTGGCTGCCATCAAGGAAGTACCAATGATGGACGAGGCAAAACTGCCAAGCATTCTCGGCTTCTTGTCAGGCTTCGCCAAGATCGTGGGCTCCCTCACGTTAGACCGAATTCGCGCGTCACAGGCAGCCGAGGATCTAAAAAAGAGGGCCGAGGAACTGCGCCGCAGCCAAGCCGCGGCTTTGAGCCTTGCCGAAGATGCAGAAATGGCCCGCAGCGAGATCGCACAATACAGGGATCACCTGGAAGTGCTGGTCAAGGATCGCACCGAAGAGCTGCTGGTTTCGGAAGAGCGCACGCGGCTGCTCCTCGAATCTGCAGGCGAAGGGATCATCGGTGTGAACCTGGACGGCCAGGTTACCTTTGTCAATCCTGCTGCTTCTCGAATGCTCGGATACTCGGCGGATGAATTCATCGGTAAGGGACTCCATTCGCCTCGTTCATCATTCTCGTGAGGATGGCTCTCCATACCCTCGAGAAGATTGTCCCATGTTCCAGTCCATCTCATTGGGAACCGCGGATCACATCGATAGTGAAGTCCTTTGGCGAAAAGATGGGACCAGTTTTCCCGTAGCCTATTCCAGCAACCCTATCCATAAGGACGGCGGTGTTGTCGGGTCTGTGGTCTCTTTTAGAGACATCACCGATCGTCGCCAAGCTGAGGCGGCGCTGGCCGCGAGTGAAAGCAGAACACGAATTATTTTGCAGACCGCTATCGAGGGGGTCTGGATGGTTGACAACGATGCCGTCACTATGATTGCCAACCCGGCCCTGTGCCAGATCCTTGGCAGACCGCAGGAAGAGATAGTCGGCCGTCATATTTTTGATTTCGTCGATGATGAGAATCGTCGTGTTTTTGAACACCAGCTCTCACTAAGAAGGAAAGGAGCATCGGGCGCCTATGAGATTTGCCTGCAAAGGGCTGACGGCGTGAATGTGCCCTGTCTGTTCAATGCCAGCACTTTCTTTGACGAAAAAGGGGTCAAAAAAGGATCTTTCGCACTTGTCACCGACATAACGGCCCGGAAACAGGCAGAGGAGCAGGTGCGCCGCGCCAAGGAGATAGCTGAGGAAGCCACCAAAGCAAAGTCAGATTTCCTCGCGAACATGAGTCACGAGATCAGGACACCGATGAATGCTGTGATCGGGATGGCCCATTTGGCGCTTCAGACTGAGCTGACTGCAAAGCAGGCGGACTATCTGCAAAAAATCCAGCGCTCCGCACATTCGCTTCTGGGGATCATCAATGACATTCTGGATTTCTCTAAGATCGAAGCAGGGAAATTGCAGATGGAGGCAGTGGATTTCAGCCTGGACGAGGTCCTCGACAATGTATCTACTGTTGTCGGCGTCAAAGTGCATGAGAAAGAGCTGGAATTCTTGATGGATACCTCACATGATGTGCCCCTCGCGTTGGTTGGCGACCCGCTCAGATTGGGACAGGTCATGATCAACCTCTGCAATAACGCTGTGAAATTCACGGAAGAGGGTGAAATTGTCATTTCCACGAGGCTGATAAAAAAAGAGACTGAGTCGGTCACGCTCCAGTTCACCGTGCGAGACACCGGAGTCGGCCTGACCGAAGAACAGAAAGGCAAGCTCTTTCAGGCGTTTAGCCAGGCAGACACTTCCACGACGAGGAAATACGGAGGAACAGGTCTCGGCCTGACGATCTGCAAGCGGTTAGTCAACATGATGGGAGGGGAGATCTGGGTTGAGAGCGAACCTGGAAAGGGGAGCGAATTCATATTCACGGCCAAATTCGGTTTAGCAAGGAAGATCTCGAGGAAGCGCCTGGAGCCTTCAGTAGATCTGCGAGGCATGCGGGTTCTGGTGGTGGACGACAATGCGTCGTCCAGGGAGATTCTTCAGTCCCTGCTGGAAACCATGAGCTTTGAAGTGACCGTTGCAGCTTCAGGCGAGGAGGGGATAGCGGAGTTGGAGAAAGCAGCCAAATCCCGGCCCTACAAGCTGGTCGTAATGGACTGGAGGATGCCCGGGATGGACGGGATCAAAGCATCTGCTGTGATTAAGAAGCATCCGAATCTCCCTCAGAAGCCCAAGATTATTATCGCGACAGCCTATGGTCGTGAGGAGGTCATGCAGCGATCCGAGCAGGTGGGCGCCGACGGTTTCCTTCTTAAACCTGTGAGCCAGTCCATGCTCTTTGATACAATAATGGTCGCCTTTGGGAAAGAGGCCGCAGAACGTGAGCACGTGGTGCAGGCGAGCGGTACTGATGAGATAGAG
Organism: uncultured delta proteobacterium; assembly: GCA_963741425.1. Taxonomy (GTDB): domain Bacteria; phylum Desulfobacterota; class Desulfomonilia; order Desulfomonilales; family Desulfomonilaceae; genus DATJPW01. The sequence continues at coordinate 7,589 of CAVUHP010000026.1, read as the reverse complement.
CTGCAAAAGATTCACGGGGCAAGAGTATTACTGGCAGAAGATAATGAGATCAACCAGCAGGTAGCTGAAGAAATTTTGCAGCAAGCGGGATTGGTGGTGAGTATTGCCAACAATGGGAAAGAGGCCCTGGAGATGGTCGGCGCTGAGAAGTTTGATGTAGTGCTCATGGATATACAAATGCCTGTGATGGGTGGATTTGAAGCAACCCAGGCGATTCGTAACGATGCGAGGTTTAAGGATTTGCCGATCATCGCCATGACCGCTCACGCAATGGCGGGCGATCGCGAGAAAAGCCTTGAAGCCGGCATGGTCGATCATGTGACCAAGCCCATCGATCCGGACCAGCTATTATCCGCCCTGATGAAATGGATCAAGCCTGGTAAGCGGGAGATCGCCGAAGGCGTGAGTGATTCATTGACCGAAAAGAAGGAATTAGAGGACATTCTCCCTTCCGAGTTGCCCGGGATTTCCATAGCATCGGGTCTCGGCAGGGTAGGTGGGAACAAGAAGCTCTATGCGAAGCTCCTGAGGCAGTTCAAGGACGGCCAGGAAACGGCAGTGGAACAGATAAAGGCAGCGCTCCGATCAGGAGATGTGGAAACGGCCGCCCGGCTTGCTCATACGGTAAAAGGTGTCTCCGGAAATCTGGGTGGAGAGGACCTCTACCGTGCTGCGGCCGACCTGGAGAAAGCGATCAAAGAAGGCAAAGAGAACCTGGATACCCCAATGACGGCGTTCGGAGCTCAGTTGAAGGTGGTCATGGAAGGGATAAAGGCTTTTGAAGAAAGCCAGGCCGCTCGCGAGGAACTCGGGAAGCCTACGGGAGAGGTACAGATCGATAAAGAGGCTGTCAAATTGCTGCTTCAGGAAATGGCTCAGCTTCTGGAGAGCGATGTGACCGAGGCCATGGACCGCCTCGAAGCCTTAAAGCATCACCTGGCGAATTCATCGGTTGCTGAGGAATTCCGGCGGCTGGAGAAGCAAGTTGAAGGTTTTGACACGGATGGTGCCTTAACGTCTCTTGATATCATTGCCGGAAAGCTGGATATAGAGGCATAGGAAGGAAAAAGACGGTGGAACTTGAGAGAAAACCCAAGATTCTCATCGTGGATGACACTCCGGAGAACATCCAGATCCTGATGGGGACTCTGAAGGATCAATACACCATCGTGGCCGCAATCAACGGCGAAAAGGCCCTCAAGATGGCGGTCGCTGAACCGCGACCGGATCTCATTCTCCTGGACATCATGATGCCCGGCATGGACGGATACGAGGTCTGCCGCAGACTCAAAGCCGACGAGCAAGCGCGAGACATACCGATCATCTTCGTCACGGCAAAGGTGGAGGTGGAAGACGAGACCCTTGGATTTGAGCTGGGCGCTGTAGATTATATTACCAAGCCGTTCAGTATCCCTGTGGTCAAAGCGAGGGTGAAAGCCCACCTGGATCTAAAGAGACTGCGCGACATCGAAGCAATTCAGAGAGCAAAGCTGGAAGCTGTGCTTTCGGCACTCAATAAGGAGCTTGCCGACGCTGCCGATTACGTGAAGTTCATCTTGCCGCAGCCGCTCACCGACGGACCGCTGAAGGCCGATTGGCGCTTTGTGCCCTCGACCACACTCGGAGGAGACGGCTTAGGTTACCATTGGCTCGACAAAGACTCATTCGCGATCTACCTGGTTGATGTGTGCGGGCACGGAGTGGGAGCAGCGCTCCACTCGGTGTCCGTGCTAAACGTCCTCCGCTCACAGAACTTGCAAAATACTGATTTTCGGAGACCGGACCAGGTTTTGGCTGGCCTGAATGCGATTTTTCCCATGGAAAACCATAAGGAAATGTTCTTTACCATATGGTACGGCGTGTACAACTGCGTGTCTCGAGTCTTGACATACGCCAGCGGCGGGCATCCGCCGGCCTTGTTGATAGAGGATAACGGGAGAAAGCTCGGAGATCCGAGAGCTGAGAACGCCGAACATGATTATAGGTGGAATGGCGGGCCTGGATTTCGATTGTGACCAGGTTACGATCAAAGGTCCTGCCAGGCTCTATGTATTTAGTGACGGCGTATATGAGATCATGAATGAAGACGGCGCCTGTTGGGAGTTCGACGACCTGAAGGCTTACCTGGAGAATTCAGCCGACAGGGGCAAATCGATCATGGACGATCTATGGGCGCACGTACGGCAAATCGCAGGCTCAGAAACTCTTGAGGATGATTTCTCCGTCCTGGAGATAACAATGCCGTGAAAAGGGGAAGGATCGGGAACCGGGAAACCGGTTCCGAACCTTCCGGCAAGAACTGACATGGATGCGGTGAATCGCCTGCTTGGTCTGCACGGCATTCCTGCGAAAGCAGGAATCCAGGAATCGACCGGCAGGGACTTTGATCCCGGATCAAGTCGGGATGACGAGCGCCAGCCGCACTTCCTGTACCATTCAGGACTTTTGGGACTGGCTGTAGCAAAACCTTTCTCGCAAAAACGTTTTGCGAGAAATTCCTGGCTGGCGGTGCCACCAGCATGGGCTTTCAATCTGGGGCAGGCTTTCCGCCTGCCAGAATGACCTTTATGACGGCAGGCTGGAAAGCCTGTCACGAACATGGCGATCTCGACCCAAGGTCCCGCTTGGGAACCAGAAAGAACGTAATTCTCCCCACCTTTAGCGCGGAAAATTGCCACACAGGTTTCAGTCGCCTCTTTGGGCTAAAGCGGAGCTAATGCAATAATCCATAAGAGGGAAGAGAGATGGGAGAAGCCGAGAGAAAACCCAAAGTGCTGATTGTGGATGACACTCCGGAAAATATCCAGGTCCTGATGGGGACCTTGAAGGATCAGTATGCCATCGTGGCTGCGATTAACGGAGAGAAAGCGCTCAAAATGGCTGCCACAGAACCGCGACCGGATATCATTCTTCTCGATATCATGATGCCCGGCATGGATGGGTTTGAAGTGTGCAGCAGACTGAAAGCCGATCCGGAAACTTGTGATATCCCGGTCATTTTTCTTTCCGCCCTTGATGATACCGCCAATAAGGTGAAGGGGTTCGCGACAGGGGCCGTGGACTACATCGCTAAGCCTTTTCAACCTGAAGAAGTTCATGTGAGGGTCAATACTCATCTCACCATGAGCCGCTTGAAACAGAGCCTGGCGGAGAAAAACGAGGAACTCCGGGCCTACAGCGAACGCCTGGAAGAAAGAGTGCGAGAACGAACCGCAGAGCTGGCCTCGTTGAACAACGTCTATGAGCGTTTCGTTCCCAGAGAGTTCATCGATTTGCTGAAGAAGAAGAGCATCCTCGAAATCAGTTTGGGCGATCAGGTGAGCCAAGAAATGACCGTCATGTTTGCGGACATTCGGGGATGGACCACCCTGTTGGAGAAAATGACCCCGGAGGAGGCTTTCAGTTTCATTAATGCGTATCTGAGACGAGTGAACCCTGTGATCAAGGACTGCAATGGGTTCATAGATCAGTACTACGGCGACGGCGTGATGGCTCTTTTCCCGGAACACCGGACGATGCGGTGAGGGCAGCCGTCGGAATGCAGGAGGCTGTGGCCGAGTACAACAGGGAACGCGAGAGAGACGGGTTTGAGCCCATCGGAATCGGCATTGGGCTACACCGTGCCGATCTCATGCTGGGCGTCATCGGTAGTGAAGATCGCATGCAAGGGGCCGTGGTTGCAGATGCGGTGAACCTTGCAGCGCGAATTGAGGGTTTGAACAAGATGTACGGCTCCTATGTCAGCCTGAGCGACGAGACTCTTTCCGCGATAAAAGAACCGGACCGATACAGGCATCGTTTTATCGACAAAGTGCGTGTAAAGGGTAGAGAGGACGCCGTCACAGTTTATGAGGTTTTTGAGGGAGATCCTGAAGACATAGCCAGCCTGAAAGAGCAAACGAAACCCGCATTTGAAAACGGTCTTCAGCTCTACTATGGCAAGAAATTTTCCGAAGCCAGTGTTCATTTCAACCAGGTGCTGGAAAAGAATCCCGAGGACCTGGCTGCCCGAATCTATCTGAAACGCTGCGCCAACTACATGGTGAACGGCGTCCCGCCGGATTGGACGGGCGTGGAGACACTTTTGGAGAAATAGAGACACATTTGCGTCAGGGCTTGATCGGAAGATGTGATGGGTAGAGAACCGAGTAAATGAAAGGAATATCCGATGCTGCTTGCAGTTGACGTAGGCAATACCAATACGGTCATAGGAATTTATCACGATGATAAGCCTGTCGGGTTCTGGAGAATAAGAACTCTGAGGGAAACCACGGCAGACGAGTATCGGATTATCCTGCATAACCTGATCAGCCTCGAAGGACTGAAATCGCCGGACATTGACGGGGCAATAATCTCGTGCGTGGTCCCTCCACTGAGCGGAGCCCTGGAAGACCTCTGTAGAGATTTTCTCAAAGTGAGCGCCATATTCGTAGGGCCGGGAATCAAAACCGGTATGCCCATCCGATACGATAACCCCCGCGAAGTGGGGGCAGACAGGATAGTCAATGCGGTCGCGGCATACGAGAAGTATAGATCGGACCTGATCGCGGTGGATTTCGGGACTGCGACCACTTTCGATTACATCAACAAGGCGGGCGAATATGAGGGCGGCGCGATCGCTCCCGGAGTCAAGATAGCCGCCGAAGCCCTTTTTCAGCAGGCGTCGAAGCTCTTCAGAGTTGAATTCATAGCTCCCCCCGTGTTATTGCCAAAGATACCGCTTCGGCCATCCAATCCGGCATCATTTTCGGGTACGCGTCTCTTGTAGATGGGATCCTGCAACGAATGTTTGACGAGCTGGGATCCAGGCCCAGGGTGACTGGCCACGGGGGGCCTTTCCAGAGTAATCTGCGCTCAGACCAAGCTGGTGGACGAGATCGATGAAGATCTTACGATGGAAGGCCTTCGTATTCTCTATAATCGGAACAAACCCGCGAAAAAGGGCGCTTAAGGTCATTAACAATGAGTATGGCTGCTCTCCCTGCGGAACTGAATGACTCAAATTCCCCAGAAAAGCGATTGACAGAAGTGTCAGATTTCTCTACACTTTAGGACACAAAAAGTTTGGATGTATTTGCCGGTTTTGCGGGGCGTTCCTGTGTCCCATTTTTGTTCAGAAGATCCGATTGCTGTGCCGGCTGGAGGCGCCAAATGGATGACAAGAAAAAGGACAAACTGGATGAAGAAGTCCTGTCCAGACGATCTTTCTTGACCGGCCTGGGCAAATGGTCGGCGGTAGTAGTAGCTGCGGCTGCTGTTGGCTTTTCTGAGGCAGTGGGCTCCGATGCTCCCAAAGAGGAATTGCGTGACGGCGATGACCTGCGGCCCGAGCATGACGGTTCTGCCCGCCCCAATGATCCTGACATCGAGGAGCAATGGTGGCGACGCCGCGTGTGGGGCAACGGGCACAGGCGCCACGGGTGCCGTGTATGGGGAAATAGAGTCGGCTGCCGTGTGTGGGGAAATGCCAGCCGTTGCCGTGTATGGGGGAATAGGAACTGACCGGCTCCGACCTTCAAATGCTCTGAATAGAGATTTGATTTGAGCGATTGTAGATTTTCTTCCGATCGTCGCTATCGCATGCCGGCGACGGCCAACGGCGCCTCAGGCGCTGAGGCTGCTTGTGAAGAACCCAATTGATCAGAGTTGCTGCCATATTGATCTGAGAACACTGAGCTGAGAGCCTCGCTTCCCATCGGTCGCTCATTTGTGACAATCACACCCATAATTACTGAACCCGGAACTCACATTGGAAATACCAGAACATATTGAAATTGTCATCAAGCCTACATTGCAGTGCAATGCCATGTGTAGTTATTGCAATGTGGCGCAGAAGCCTCACTTTATGGACCTCGATGTGGTTGAGAGATTGTTTCGAATGCTGTCAGATTATGTTGGACCCGAGCCCCAATGTTCGGTCACTATGTTATGGCATGGCGGCGAACCTATGCTGATGGGCGCCAAATTCTTCAAAGATGTGCTTGAGCTGGATCGGAAAATCTTTGAGAAACGTCCTACGCATTTGATGCAATCCAACCTAACCCTTGCATCCCCTGATCTGCTGGATGTCCTTCGTGACCTGCTGAACGACGGCGGCATCGGGACGTCTTTGGACCCATTCGAGGAATACCGAAGGCTTAAGGACGGCTCCACGTACCTCGACCGTTGGTATGAAGGCTTTGAATCAGCCCTCGCTCACGGATTTCGGGTCGGAATGGTCTATGTCGCTCATGGCGAGTCTCTCAAGTATCCGCAAGAAATCTATTACTATTTCAAGAACCTCGGGGTAGACAGCCTGACCATTATTCCGCTTGAAGAACCCGCAGGCGCTTTTGACGGTTATCGGCTGGATGCCGCTTCCTGGGGCCGGTTCCTCACAGAAATCTATGAGGTCTGGCGAAGCGACAATTGTTCGCTCCCTCTGGAGCCCTTCGCAGGCTGGGAATCTCTTTCGTCCGGAACGGACGCTCCGTCCCACTCGTATAGTGAGTCGCTTAACTGCTGTGAGCCTACGCTGGCGATATCCCCGAAGGCGATATATACCCTTGTGTGAGACTGCTTGATATTTCCGAGGGAAAAATCGGTAACGTGCTTTCCGACAGCCTGGACAAGATACTAATGAGCCCGGATTCATCGTGGCGTTCCGCAAGGCGCGAGATTATCAGGCAAGGCGAGTGCGGTTCATGCCAATGGTGGAAATTCTGCGCAGGCGGTTGCGCGGCGGCGTCCGGGGTCCGCTGTAAGACCGTCTGGTGCGAAGGTTACAAACTATTTTTTGAGGCTACCCATGCGTGACCAACCGGTCATAAACGTTCCGGCCGAATTGTGCGACAAGATTGGTTTCGGACCTGTCGTAATCCGTTCCGGAAGTTGCGGCGATATTGTTCGGGCCCACAAAGTTCTGGGGGACCGAGTAATCGGCGTCGAACTTGAAAAGCTCGCCGACGATGTCTCACTGTTGTCCTCATTGCCTCAAGGACTTTCGTTGACGCTGAACCTGCGCCCGGCAGAAGCCGCTAATGTTTATACCAGCAGTTGGCTTTCCGACCGCTTCTCTATGGCGGTACTCATGGGTGCTGAAAAGGGCCTGCTGGAAGGAGTCAGGATCGTCACTTCCGCCCAAATTCCGGTTGTTATAAACCTCGATTCTTTGTCCGATGACTCGGAACTGATTTCCGTGCTCGACTATTATCTTCATGAAAGGCATTTGGAGGTGCCGATTGAATTCTTTCATTCCCTGTTCACAGCGCAGATACAGGGTGGGAACTCATCACTGGCAGACGTTTACCCCGAATCCCCGGAACAACACCTTTATATTGACGCATCGGGCGCAATTACCAGTTCTTCAAGACTGGCCGGAGCAGGAAAATTCTTTGGCTCGGTCACAGCGGACCCACAGATCGACAAGGAATCGGCTCTTTACAAATTGCTTATCAATCCAAGAAGAGTCTCTTTTTATCAGGTTCCTCGTGTGTATCGTGCGAAGCATTTGATGTGTGTGCAGGTTATCTTCGCATTATTGACACGAGTTTTGATTGCACGATGTGGTTACAGTTGTTCGGGGAGATAAAGGCAACGGCGAAAGAAAT
>CAVUHP010000025.1:0-430446 GCA_963741425.1 uncultured delta proteobacterium | reverse complement strand
GTTAAGTCACGTTTATTTTATCCAAAACGGTTGGAGATCTTGCAAATCTGGAAAGAAATTTATCCAAATTAATCCATATGAAATCTCTATTAGCTAATGTTGTACATATTTATTTGTTGTATCTTATTGCACTGCTTAGAATAATATGCTAAACACAAAGCAGTCAACGCCTTCAGGGTGGTCACCCTAATTCCAACATAAGGGAGTCGCTTCAGAACCAGTGAGTTAGGAAGTAAGTAAGCCTGGATCCGGCTGCAATGAGGAGCAAGCGCAGTGTCATTGGGACAAATCAGAGTTTCGGATGTTATCGATGATGTCCGCGGTGGAATGACCGACTCCAACATGATGGATAAATATAAGCTGTCATCCAATGGACTTGCGAGGCTCTTCAGGAAACTCTTGGATCATAAGGCGTTAAGCTCGTTTGACTTCGTTCAATGGTCAGCTTTGTTTTGCGAGAGCCCTGAAGTCAAGAACATTCGTCTATTCCCCAGAAATGATCTGAAGTTCCGACTGCCTATCTATGAGGCGGGGCATTCTGAAATGAGAGGGGAAATCCTTAACGTTTCCGATGGGGGGCTCGCAGTAATAGGTCTTGAGGCCCAGGTTCACGAGACTAGGACTTTTGTGATCCCAATCAAGAAGGCACCGGTCTTGTTCAAAGCACGATGCCAATGGATCAGACCAGAGCCGGTTCGAGGGGCTAGCGTCGTCGGCTTCGACGTGGTTAGCGTTATGAAAGGCGATTGGCAAAAGTTCCTCGAACTGATTCAAGCGGAAAGTCTTAGGAGAGAGAAGGTGACCAGAGCCGAAGTTTCGCCTACCAACAGCGACACCGAGGCCCCAAAATCTGAAATGGCAATTGGCGAATCCTGTACTTCCAAGTCACGAGCCCGAAAGCAAAATTGAAGAACCCGCAGTCCCGGCAAGCATGTCTGAGGAGCCTACTTTATCATCGGTCCAGCAGTATCTTGATTCGAACAATTATCACCAAATATTCACAAATCGACGGTACTTGACATTTGTCGTGAACCCTCTGAATTTTACAGAACTCTCACCTGAAAAGCGACAGGAAATGTCGGACAGGGTTAGGGAAATCGCCAAAGTCATGCTGACCGACCTCCGCAGAAAAGCCTTTGCGTTTCGGCTGGCCATAGAAAACGGCTCTCTCCTTGCCGATTCCTGAAAAAGTGGAGATTTTGTGAATCACGTCCTCTTTCGGGTCAGAGCTGAAAACTATCCGGCTTTGAAACGACACTCCGTAGTGTTGGTGTCAGGGCCAAATCACTGAACACTGCATTCCGGCGTCCATCTCTTGCGAACGACGGTCCATCGTTACCGGCTGTACAATCAAGTTCACTACGTTTTCGGGGTACCCCACGGTTTGGTCGCCATTCCCTTTATGTATTGCTTCGCTCTCAAAAGAAAAGGTTTTCTCGTGATGGAGGTCTTTTGCCAGAAAACCGATATTCCGTCACTTGACACAAAGAGCGCACCTGTATCCGGCGGCTGTGGGCCACACAACGCGTTAGGGGTAGGGGGCGTATCTATCTTCGGTGCCTTTGCCATTTGGACACCTGCGGCTCTCGTCTGGGCTAGAAGAATTTCCTTTCTTTTCTGAGAAAACCTCACCATTTCCGCGAGGAACTCCCTGAGGTCATTTCGCAAATCCCTAATCTCCTCGTCGGACCTTCTGATTTCCCTGCTTTCGGGATAGAAACTGACGAATAGCGCCTCCTTGTGTATCTGTAGCCGAATAATTCTATCTTGGAGGCGTGACAGCAAAGACATTCCCAATATCTGGTCATCAGGAATAAAGCCTCTAAAGACTCCTTTGTCGCTATCAATTAACTGAAGAGCAACCTTGTAGCTCTGCTGGTCGGCGTCGAGTTTCTGCAATTCCCTGTCAGGTGCCTCGGGTACAGCACTTTCGTGCGCCTCTACCAACGGAGGATTCAGAACCGCGTCCGCCTTATTCTCCTTCTTTTCAGGTTCCAGAGACCGCCTGTAATCAACGTATTGCGAGACATAGGAGGTTAGAATAGATGAGAGAAGATTGGGGTCATCTCCTTGAAGGCGGAGGGTTACCTTGACGAGTCCGCGTGATAGTACCTCCTCTTCTGTAGAAAGCCCTTCTGATAGCCATTGTGTGAATTGGCCTTTGTTGCCGAACCGCGCGTGTACCGGCGGTGCGAGGATGGGGGGACCACTCTCAGCTGCAGCTTTTGCCGGAGCCGGTTTCTCCTGTCCGGTGGCGGCACGAGGACCGAACCCGTAGATTTCTCCGGCAAGCAGAGAACTAATCTGGGGGGTTTTCAAAAGGTGGATCTCTTGGCTTAGCGATAGCTTGGCAGCCTCTCCCGCCACCTCATGTCCAGAGATAAACAGGAGAGTAGTCTCAACAGAATATGGGTCATTGCGCACAAGGATGTATGAAAAAACTACAATACAAATGACAAATATGCCAAACAGGCCAAGTTTCAAACCCCAACGACGACCAGACCGACCGGTCTGTTGCTTTCCGGAAACGGACGCTTGGATGGTCTCCATTTCAATTGCTCCTTGAAGCTAGGTCCGTCATAGCATGTTCGAATCTCGTGCGATCTCGGAGACCCTTAGGCTTCTGAACTTCCACCGCATTCAGACAGCCTAAGCGCCAACCCAACTGATTTGTGCCGCTCAGCCAAGGGCATTGGTACTCAATCCAAGACCGACAACGTCGTATCCAAGTCTAATGGCAATGTTAAAACACTTCTTTAATCAATTATATCAACAAGATTACCAATTGTCAACCTAGGAGCGGCGGCTCGCTGGCCTACTGAAGTCCTAAATGACGCAGCCCAATGATCTGAGCAACTTCTGGAGCTGTTCACAGTCTGCTTGTGATATAGTTCTTACCTCGTACCGGCTGGGCAAAAAATCACTTCAATTAAGAGATGCCTTTTTAGCTATTCCGCTTAAGATCCAAAAAAAGGACAATAAAAAAATGATGTTATAACAATTAGTTTCCAAATACTCTCCCTATATACTACAAGGCCAAAAAACGGTGTCGAGAATTGGGAATGGTTTGAAAAGGGGTCAAGCCTGCTCTTGACTCATCCATAAAGTCTTAATGTGTGGTCCTTGCCTCGTATGCTGCGCTACCTTTTCCGTTCAAACTTCTGCTGGAGTTGCAGACCTGTAGATTTTTTGAGAGCCAAGTTGGGACACCAAGGGGTCAGAACAACAAAATCAGGATGCCGCGGCCTAGACAACATCCTGATATTCCGTGAATTCCTTGGTAGAGATGAAGGATTTGAACCCTCGACCCCCGCGTTGCGAACGCAAAAACGACGCTCATAAAATCAGTGCCCTCACCTAATTCTCCAACTATTTCAGTATGCGTCGATTAGATTCAATCCATTTGGATCCATATCAGTCCGAAAAAAAGGTAACAAAATGGTAACAAGCAAATTTTTCCTCCCCAGCTCGGTCTTGTCAGAAACCAAATTTATCTGAATCATTTATTGCATTTTCCGTCTTCTGGATTGCTGAAATGAAGAAAGACCAGAATATGAATTATGAAAAGAATATTTGTGAAAGCAAGCACCAATAGACATTGCCAGAATGGCTGCCCCTGCGTGGCAAAGATAAAAACCGCGGCTTGGAAGAGAATGACGGCGAACAGGTGAAGAGTAAATTCAATCGTAGATTGCACGCTAAGTCCTCTGCGCCGGCCAAACGAATCCCAAATTTTGGCTATGGACCTGTCTCCTCGGGAAAGTTTGCGCCTGACATATCTTTTTACTTCCTCGTGCCGTAATCTAGCCTCCTGAAGACGGCGAACGGTCACAAATGTGATGGTATCAAGAAGCTGGAGCAAAACCATAATCAGGCCGCCAATAAAATTGACCCCAGTCTTTGGGATGCTTGGCTGATTTTTGCCGTTGACCAGATAGCCAAAGAGGGCAATCAATCCCGCTGCCAGAAGAAGAAAAAATCTAAGATGCCGTGATCGTTGCCTCCTCCAGATGACGATAGTGAGCGCAAGCCTCTTTGAATTCCTCATAATAAAATTGGTTCTCTTTGTAACTAGATCCGTATCTTCCAGGCATATCGCCTCCCCCAGGCGCGGCTCCGTAGGAATACTGCATTTCCACTGAAATACGTGCGTCTTAGTAGAGGATAATGAAAAGCGTTGCCAACCGCCCGATTCGTAAAAACATACTATCGGGTATTATTACAGGCTACATATTTCCTCAGTCTCGATTTCCTTTGCAAGGGAAATGTATTAAGGATGGCCAACTCCGTAGAATGTTGCAAGTGAGCCGTTGCCGGGTTGGCAGTGGTCACTAGATGCTTTTGTGTTTCCTCCAACTCACACATGGAATAATGTGTTGTTTTCTTAGACTGAATGAGCTTCTCCCGCGGTTATTCGGAACTATGCATGAACTCCTCAGGATCGCACAATAGTTAAAATGAACTTCACCAGAACCACGCAGAACGAGGATCTCGGTTATGGAACAATAGGGCAAAGACCGTGATCAAAGTCGCCCAGAATTGTTTACGTTTAGAACAATATGTGTTTCCGTTCCGGTCTTTCCTTATTATTCCCTGATGCCATCATGCAACTTTGAGGATTCGAATTACCTGCGTCTTTTGAAACGCCGTTCCTTTTCGAGTTTTGACGTTTTCTTGGTCTAGCACCCTCACAATGGCTCTTGTCGAGAAACCTTGTTCATGCAAGCTCTTGATTTTCCCTACAGCGATCAGTTCCTGGGAGTTTTCCACCAATTCCTTGCCGGCGACTTTAAAACCGTATCGAGGTTGACCACCGCCACGTTCGCCGCGTTCGCGTTTGCGTTGGAGTGCTCTGTCTGGTTCGCAGTCCAATCAATTTACGCTCACGTTGGTTTAGACCGGCTCTAACGAAGCTCATGAATTCATCATCTACAGATTGACCTGACAGATTGCCCTCTGTCAGTGACAAATATTCAATCTGTTTACGTATGAACAGGTTCTCAATTTGTAAGCTCTCGATGCCATTGCGGGACATGCGGTCACTTTTATAAACGACCACAGCGTCAACCGATTGCTCATCGACCATTGACAGCACACGCCGGACCGCAGGACGAGCTTTCTCGACTTTCCCGAGACACCATTGTCACATTCCATGCCAATCAGACACAGATCGTGTGCCTTACAATATTTCTTTATCTCGGCTCGCTGGTAATCAGTTGAAATCGAGTTTTCATCGTCCTTGCTTAAGCGAACATATCCAACTGCTTGTTTCATTTGACAATCTCCTTAGTAACTTATCTTGTGGACACAGTATCGTCCGTTTCTGTGTCCATTAAATCGCGCTACGCTGCTTATCGAGTATGCCTTGCGGTATTGAATGTGGAAACCGGGCTCTTTACCGATTTCGCGCGTTATCGCCACTTTCACCTGTGGTGGAGTGCGTTTTTCCTTAACCAGGATTAGTGTACAAATGTTAAAAGCACTGTACAAGCAAAAAATTCGTTGAAACATCATTTCTTATGCAGTTTAGGGTGAAATAATTGGCACCAAACCGCATCAAATTTGCTCGGTTGTAGGTGGATTTAATTACTATGAGATTTAATTAGAAAAGTGGCTGTGGAATTGATGGGTTGAGTAGTTATTTCACAGCGCGGATGCCTGGGAGCGAGGTGTAGATATATGCGCGTCGAGATGCCGTCATGACAGATCAGGTTGCATAGTAAGAGTCACAGCTAGCCTAGGTCCCCCCCCTTACCGCAAAAGACCCCCCGGGGTGTCAGAGTCAAGGGTGCGGGTCTTCAAACGGGTGCCCTTTTTCTGAGACTTGCGGTGAGGGATTGACTAGAGCCACCTAAATAGACGTACATTGTTTTTTACCGTAGATGAATAAAATATACCGCACATCTCTGCACCCAAAAACAGAGGTAACAAGGATCGTAGGCTCTGAGAGTATATTTGAAACGACCTGACAACACTTAGCCGCCGATAAGGGATCTCCTTAGGACGGCGGACTAGGCTTTATCTGACTGCCAAAACAATTCATGACATTTCCAAAATCGATTGTTTAGAAAGTTCGGTCTTCTGGCTCAGTGCCGCGTCTTCCTTTCTGATTCTCATCACATTCAGGTAATTGACTGCCCAGAATCGTAGTCTTAGTCTAAGTCAAACCAACACATAATGCGGGAGGTTTTAGCAGAATCTGTGGCTCTAACTGGCGTTCGTAAAGTCAAAGAATCGTGGAAAAGGGCGGCATCGCTGAATAACAGAAACCATTTTTTGACAAACCATTTCCATTCTGTACTTATTTGTTAAATTCTCATCTCAAAAAGGGGCAATCACATGTTTGAAGCTGGTCAGCCAATTCAGGACCGGAATGAGGACAGCCTTGGCCGATGGCCTTTTGCCGAATCGTTGGGTAAAGCCATATTGAGCTATGACAAAATGGACAGCATTGCTATCGGTCTTTACGGTTCTGGGGGACGGGCAAGACATCCATACTGAATCTTGTAAAGAAATACATTGAGGAAAAATCAACCGAGTTGAATTCCAAACACAAACCTTTGGTCATTAATTTTGCCCCTTGGCATTATTCAGATCAAAACCAACTCATAGCGATGTTCTTTAGAGATCTGTCGGCGGCCATAAAACACACTTCAGATTACGAAAAAGGAGAACATATTGCGGAATTGCTTGACCATATGCATCTATATTTTCTTGGTTTGGCGCCACTGACCTTAGTTAATCCCGCTATGGGTTTTATTTTTGGAGCTGGCAGCGTATTCTTTAAGGCCTGGTCGAAAATAATCAAATATCGGCTATCTAAGCAGGAAAAGGATTTGACTGCTCTAAAGAATGCCCTTGATGACGAATTGGGAAGCAAAGAAAACAAAGTAATTATTATTATTGATGATATAGACCGCCTGAACAGTATAGAAATAAGACAAGTATTCCAGTTGGTTAAATCTCTCGCCGATTTTAAGAACACAATTTATTTGCTGGCCTTCGATAAGCAGGTGGCGATAGACGCTTTGGCCGAGGTTCAGAAGGCACCAGGGCAGCTCTACCTGGAAAAGATCATTCCGGTTTGCTTCGATATCGTTTCCCCTGACCAGTCAGAGATAAGACTGCAATTACACGATCGACTTAAGGAAATCGTTGGAGATGCGTGGGACGAAAACGTCTGGGACGGTGTGTACGATCTGCAATTGCGGTACTTTCTTTTCAACTCTTAGAGATGTCACACGATATCTCAATACATTTGTTTTCAGTTACGCGTTGCTAAAGGGCGATGTCAGGTTTCGGGATTTGGCGGTGATGACTGCTGTCCAAGTTCACGAGCCAGCCATATACAGTGAAATCCATAGGAATAGAAGCTTGTTTACCGGAAAATACGGTCCAGACACTCTCTCAAGCGTGCTGTTCAATAAAGATGACACCGAATATAAGAAACAACTTAAAGAGCAGTGTGAGGAGATACTTAAACGGTCAGTTAAGATTCCCGTGCAGCAATTGCGAGAGATAGTGGGAATAACTTTCCCAAAAATTGCTGATGTCTATAGTTCAGGCTCGGGAACATCTGGGTGGGAGACAGAATCAGAATGGCGTCAGAATAAGAGAATTTGTAGCCCAGAACATTTCAACAGGTATTTTAAGCTCCTTTTGTCGGCGGATGAGTTTTCCCAAAAGGAGATTGATCGTATTTTATCCAGTGCGACAGACACTCGACAGTTCCTTGGTGAACTAAAGCGGTTGAAAGATGAAAACCGACTTGCAGAATTCCTAGACACCTTGCCATTTTTGGATAGGAGCAACTCGTCGTGCCAACAAATAACTAGTGTAATGACCGGGTTACTTAGCCTTGGTGCCGTATCCTTAACCGCCCAACGGGACCGAAGCGGGTGGCCTATGGCAGGACAAATTAGTCGGCTAGTTTTCGCATTTTCTCAGAGTCTGAACTCCCTTGAAGAACGGTTCCAGGTTTCTATCGGACGCCATTCACACCTTTGAGGATAATAAAAGTATATATGCCGTGGTGTGGGCAATCACTGACGAACATAAGCGTCACGAAGAAAATAAGCCTGAGTCTATTCTTCCTAAATTTCAATTAGAATACTTCATGGTCGATAGCGCTCAACTCGGTGAATTGAAAGGTCAAGTATCAGCACTGATCATTAACAAAGCGCATGACGGGACATTGCTTGAAGAAGAAAGAGTTCCTGACCTGCTCTATGACTGGAAGACGTGGGCGAGTCAAGAAGATTTTTATCAATGCATCGGCCTCCTAACCTCAGAAAAGCATTTGATAGATTTCTTGGCGAGCTTCAATGTTCTTCCCGATGAGGTCCGGGGTATCAAGGAAACTTACCGTTTGAATCTGTTGAAAGAGATGCTTGATATCAGCAAAATCATGCCACGGATCAGATCCATTTACGAGTCTTCATTATTCGAAGAATACGAGGAAGACAAGAAAGCCGGCATAAAGGCTATCATAGATGACTATGCAAGTGGGTGAGCCCAAAAGATAAAGGGGTCAAGCCTGCTCTTGACTCATCCATAAAGTCTTAATGTGTGGTCCTTGCCTCGTATGCTGCGCTACCTTTTCCGTTCAAACTTCTGCTGGAGTTGCAGACCTGTAGATTTTTTGAGAGCCAAGTTGGGACACCAAGGGGTCAGAAACGAAGAAATCGGGGTGGAGTGGCCCCGCACAACATCCTGATTCTTTTGTCAAATCTTTGGTGGAGATGAAGGGATTTGAACCCCCGACCCCCGCTTTGCGAAGGCAAAAATCCATTAATCGAGTAAACGATCTTTCCGAGAAACTCAACAATTTCAAAGCGTATTGAAACTATGTTGCTTTAGTTTCCGGCGTCGCTTGCCCCGTTTCCCGGCGAAATGCCGCGATCGCATGGCGGTTGGTCGGGTACAGCCGGTTTTCCCCAATCAATTCCAATAGATGATAATGCGTTAACAACGCAGATGGTCGACTGATTGGCGCGGCTTACGGCAACGGTCACGCCACGGTTTGCCAGCCACGTCAGAACCTGATGCAGTACTTCCTCACCGGTGGTGTCAATATCATTCATCGCTTCCGCATCCAGCACAAACCATTTGACGGGTGTGGCGGCTTGCGTGACCAGTTTCTCCACCTCTTCCTCAAAAAGAGCGGCATTGGCGAAATAGAGTGGTGCGCCAAAGCGATAAATGATTATCCCGGAAGTATCCGGGGCATGGTCTGTTTCCTCAGGGACAAAATGACTGCCGTCCGGCGCCTCCTGCAACACCCAGGTGCCGGGCCGGGACGCCCGCCGGAGCAGATCAATCGTGGCAAGCAGAAAGGCAATGATGACAGCCTGTAATGGCCCAAACACCAGGACACTGAGCAGGCAGACGGCAGCAATCCAGAATTCAGACCGGCGCATCTGCCACAATTCTCGAAGCTCCTCGACTTCAATCAGATTCAACACGGCACTGGCGACAACCCCGGCCAATGCCGCAGTGGGCAGGTACGCCAGCTCCTCTGTAAAGAAAACCATGACCAGCGCGACCGTCACTGCCGCCACCAGACTGGAGAGTTGCGTGCGGGACCCGGCGGCGTCCATTGCCGCGGTGCGCGAGGCACTGGGGCCCGAGACCAACGAACCGGTGAACCCGCTGGCTATACTGGCCATGCCGTAGGCAAACAACACCTGGTCACCATCCGCCTTGGTGTTGTGCTTGCGGCTGCAGCTGCGGACCAGCAGCAATGCCTCGCACAGGGTGATGCCAACCACCGCCATGGCACCGGGCAGCAAGCGCAGATAGTCGGCTAGGCGGCACGTTGGGCATCGTCAGGGATGGTAGTCCCGACGGCAGTGTACCCAGCACGCCCAACCCCTTTTTGATCCAAGCCGAACACGGCTACGATGACCGTCATCAGGATCAGTGCGATCAACGCCGCCGGTGCTTTGGGTGCGTATCCTTTCATTAAACGCACGATAACAAAAGCGCCCAGCCCGATCGCGACCGAGTAAAGATTCGCATGAGGTATGGACTCAACCAGGGCGATGAGTTCCACAAAATAACCCGTGGTGTCAACGGAAGTTGCCATCGAATCATGGAGTTGTTGGGCGATCGCCGCCAATCCCGATCCTTCTGCATGAGAAGCCCCAAGGATCCTTCTGACCTGGTTGGTCAACACCTCGATCCCCAGACCGGTGATGAAGCCGGCCAACACCGCCCGGGATAGAAAATTGGCGAGAAACGCCAGCCGAAAAAACCAGAACACAAAGAACAGCAGGCCGCACATCAGCGCAAGGGCCAAGGCATATTGCACACGCAGCGGGTCTCCTATCGGAGCAAAGCCAATAAGTACCGCTCCCAGGATCGCGGCAATGGGGGCATCCGGGCTTCCCACGACATGGCGCGAGCTGGTGAAGAGGGCAAATATCGCGAGTGGAATGATGCCCGCATAGAGGCCAAACACAGGAGGTAACCCGGCCACCTGCGCATAGCCTATATTGAGGGGGATGATCAAGGCCGCCAGGGTAATGCCGGCTGAGATCTCGCGGGGAAAATTTGCCCACGTGACTTCCTCGCAAACCTGAAAACATCGTGGGCCATCGAACTTTATGTGTTGCACCCATTCATTTATCCTTTTCTATGTCGAATTGAATCATATTGTACACGCTGATTGAGCGAGTAGTAAACAATGCAAGTCAAGTGCACCATTGATTAGAATCCAACAATGTTCCTGATAATTCGAGATTCCGGATTAGCTATAAGTCACTTGTGGCAGTTGCTAAGGCCAATTGATATTAACGTTTCCGGGGTTGCCTATATGCACGATACCAATAGCGTAATGGGAGGTAGATATCCGTTCGGTTCGAGAGCTAATGGAGCACAAAGACATAAGAATGACCATGCGGTATTCACATTTGGCTCCCGACCATATGAAGAATGCCGCGAGGATCCCTGACAGTCTCTATTTGGCAATCAAGGGGTCAGAACAGGAAAATCAGGATGCCGCCTCACAAGCTTAACATCCTGATCCTCTTCTGAAATCCTTGGTGGAGATGAAGGGATTTGAACCCTCGACCCCCGCGTTGCGAACGCGAAAGCGAGCCAGTTGAGCGATCAATGACGGGTTCCTGACTTCGTCAACACCTCGTCCGCCCATTCCACTGTTATTGTGGCCAGCCGCAACGCTTCCTTTACGTCATCTTCGGATATTTCATCCCAATAGCCCGGGTATCGAGTCTCAACGGCATATGGAGTCAGATGACTCACGTCTGCAATATCTTTTGGCAAGACCAAGCCATTGCTTTCAGCTATTTCCAATAGCTCCTCGATGTCATGCGTAAGAGGGAATTCAATTGCTTGGGACAACAACAGCGCTTTGATCGACTTTTCCGCTGCCTGCTGCGCATGAAAGCAAACTTGTTCACTCCGGACAAATTCATCGCCTGCCGCCAATTGCGTCAATCGCAAATCGCTTTTCGCGTGACTCATCCACTCAGCCGGAGTGCCCGGAACTTTTGCTCGCCTGTCAGGCTTCATAGGCAACCTTTCCCGTGCGCCAAGCCTCCTGATAAATAGTTCCCGTACAGTCTTTAATTCGCAACCACTTTGCCTCCGGAATGACAACGATATCCATAGGCATGGAGATCCCCCGCAATGCCCTCCGAATTTGTACACTTTCTTTTCGCGGGTCTGTAACATGGTCCCCGGTGATGACGAGCACATCCAAATCGCTGTTGATCGTCCCGAGGCCTTTTTCATAAGAAACCGAACAGAATGATTTTGCGAGGCTTCCCAACCTCAACAATTTTTTGAACCGCCCTCTCGACTTTTTCAGGCGTCACTGCCCATTCGGGCCGTTGAGCGGATTTCATGGTTCCACCATTCTTGCATCACCGTTAAGCTTCAGAAGTCGAAAACCATTGATGTCAGTTTGCAGACATCCTCAGTCTGAAATCACGAAATTTGAAGATCTGCATAATCCGGAGTTATCACCGGAACCCCCCTGGATTGCTGTATCGATGTCCTGCTAATATTTGAATTCTGAATAAGCCGCCGAACTCAGGGGGGAAGTGTTGGTGGAGATGAAGGGATTTGAACCCTCGACCCCCGCGTTGCGAACGCGGTGCTCTCCCGCTGAGCTACATCCCCACAAACCGTCAATTTACAGAGTTTGTACTCAGGTGTCAAGCGCCTGCTTTTCCGGGTACTTGAGCCAAAAGACAGCTAACAGCGGAGGCGGACCGGTGTCAAATAAACGTGCGTTCCGCTGGGAAGCAATCCCCAAAGCGAGATTGCTTCCCCCGTTTTTTCAACGGGGTCGCAACGACATTTTTTGGCAGCCTGTAACTGGAGCCACTGGTATTTGTCCCACACTTGGTAATTTACTATTTGTGACAGATTATGCAGCCTCTGTCGTTGGCCTCGTGGACCGCTTCCACGGAACTGAATCCTGCTGATTGGAACAGGGCCTTCAAACCGGACATGTTCGGGAACCACCAGTTGTAATGCCGCTCATCCTCGTCGACTTTGTACCCGGGGAAAACGAACTCCCAGAGCGATCGATCTTGAAGCTCTGATGCTTGCATTAACGCAGACTCAATCACTGCTGTTTTTCCCGTGACCGACAGCACGTTTCTCGCGGCAAGGAACGGATCCGCGCAGTGATAGATGACCCCAAGGCAAAAAACCAGATCGAATGATTCCTGCAATAACGGCAGCTCATATACGCTCATTTTTCTGTAATCAATATCCAGATTTAATACACTCCTCACAAATTCAGCCTGTTTGAGATATCCCTCGGACATGTCAATTCCGAGCACGTAATCTGCGTTCCGTTTTTTCGCGGCCACACTGAAAAAACCTGCATTGCAGCCTATATCCAATACTCGCATCCCCGACAAGTCGCTGGGAACATGGTTGTCAATCACTCCCCAAAGGTCCTGCAAATGTTTTATCGGTTCTTTCATCGTGACGATTCCACCGCCCAACTCGATGCAGTGGAACCACTGCTCTTCGGTTCCCAATTCTTCTATTCTTCGCAGGATCTCCTCGGCGGAGTAATTAAGTTTTTGTTCGACCACAGGCCGGCACCTCCGGTTTTGTCAAATTGGAATCTATTATAATAGCTTATCCGGAATTTCGACAGCGTTTCGAGCGAGGTGAAGGAGAAGTCTCGCCAGTTGGTTCCTGCAATCAGGCAGTAATGAGCCTGGAGCTGAAACGTGCAGATGATGCGCCTCTTTTCTTAGACTTGAACTATTGCGGATGTGCGGAAAGTCGTGCATCGCTCCAGTTGAGCGTGATTCATGATCCTTAGCGCCATGGGATCTTGACAATTAGCACGTTTTTCAGCTAACCTGTTTTGGATATAATACGTTAATTGCCGAGCAGAACAGCGCTTCTAATACACATTCCGAATTATCTACAAGCGACTCTATTTAGTATCATTCACTTTCATTTACTAACTGCCTTGGAGGCATTCATTAGATGAACAAAAGCTATACTTTTTCAATAGATGTGGCATCCAGATGCAATTTGAAGTGCCCTTCTTGTCCGCAGGGCAACGGCCACAATTCAAGCGGCAATGAACTAATGCAACCGGAGCTTTTGGATTCAATATTAAGGAAAGCAACCGGAGAAAGCAAAATATCATTTGTATACCTGTACGATTGGGGAGAGCCCTTCTTGAATCCGGCGCTTCCGGAACTTATTAACGTTGTTAACTCATATAACATTCCTTGCGGCATTAGTTCGAATTTACACATCATGCGAAATATGGATCGTGTTATCGCGAGTAATCCCGCCAACTTCGTAATAAGTACTTCCGGATTTACGCAATACATATATAGCAAAATGCATAAAGGTGGAAATATAGAAAAAGTTAAACAGAACATGCAATTGCTGGCAGAAATAAAGAAACAGACGAATAGTCGAACTAGAATAGAAGTCAATTATATAAGATACTTAGGAAACCTGGATGAACTTGTCTTAATGAGGGATTTTGCCACCTCTCTCGGTTTTGCGTTTCGACAAACCATTGCCGCTTTATTTCCACTGGAAAAGCTCTTGGTGTACTTGTCCGATCCGATCAAAAGAGAAGAGATGCAAAGAAATGAAAAGGAGCTTCTGGAAATTCTGCTTTTTCCATATGAAGAATTGATCAGCGTAGCACGGCTTTTCAAGAGATTTCCATGTAGTTTTCTCGAAGATCAAATTGTCATAAATGCACGAGGCGAGGTGCAGCTTTGTCCTTTGGTTTATGATCCACTTAGATTTACGATAATTAATTTCTTATCCGACTCGTTTGATGCAATACAGGAATTAAAGCGTAAACATGAATTTTGTAAATCATGTATTGATAAAGGAATTCACACTTTAGGGCTCAGATTCGGCCCTGATTTGAAACCCGCCGTGTACAAAAGAGTTGCCCAATATTATACTAATGCGGGAGTAAATTTTAGAATGCCGGCCTTGTCCTGGCCGAATCAGATGGTCAGATTATTGAAGGAATTTGCTCGCCGGTCTGCTCCGCTGCAGAAGCTATCTGAAAAGAACTTATCGAAATTTCCTCCATTAAGTCGGTTAATAGGAAACATATTTTCTTAAAGGATTATTGCATTAGCTCCGTTTGGTGGGATGAGAAATGACTTTCAGAAAGAGGACTGCCAGGGGAAAAACCCTTTTGCAAAAGGTGCTCCGCGCACGGCGAGCAATGCCTTTGTGCAGGCATTAAGTCAATCGCAGGCAAGGGACATTTCACCGATCAATATCGAGAGAAAAGAAGTCTTTGGTAGTCCCGAAGGGACTTCCCAATAGTAGCCACGGGTGCCAACCCGTGGGGAGGATAATGTTGAAGAGATATGACCCTGAAAGGGTCTCCCATTCTAAAGATTGGTGGACCCCGCCAGGGTCCTCATTGTCGTTGTTTTGATCCTTTCCGTGGGTTGGCACCCACGGCTACTGTTGGATCGCCCCGCTGGGGCTCCGTTCTGTCCTCCCGTTTTCGCCGCCTGCTCACCGCACGGGAGGCTGACGCTATTTCACTCACAAAATTGGCAGCTTAGATAGCTACTTCAACCATTTCTTTTCCGGAAAACAAGAGATCAAATGTTATTAATAAAAAGTGTGTTCCCGACATTTTCCCTCTTCCATCCAGCCCTCGGGCCGCACCGAATTTCTGGAGCCGGTTATGGAGCCTATAGCTGCCGCATAGAGGTCGTAAGATTTGGTTTTTCCTCTTTTTTCAATTTTAATTCAAGCTAACAAAATGTGAATCGCTTAACATGTATTTCCGTGATTCCGTTAGCCCTTAATACTAAATACTGGACGGCCATAAACCGTCGAGAGATCAAGACCCTGATTGTCGGAATGAACGTCTGACGTCCTTTGTGGCTTTTGAACACCAGGTGACACATGGAAAATAAAGAATCCCCAGTGCTGGTCGAGAAAAAGGATCACGTAACAACGGTCATACTGAATCGGCCACATGCCAAGAACGCGGTGGATGGCCCCACTGCCGCGGCGCTGGCTCAGTCTTTTCGAGATTTCGAGACCGATGACAGCTCATTCGTAGCCGTGCTTTCAGGAAAGGGCGGCACGTTCTGCGCCGGAGCCGATCTAAAAGAATTCTCTTCCGCATATGAGAGTCACAAATCTCGATTGAATCCGGAAGGGGACGCGCCGATGGGACCCAGCCGTCTCAGGCTGACCAAGCCAGTCATAGCCGCGGTGTCCGGTTATGCAGTTGCCGGCGGCCTGGAACTGGCTCTTTGGTGCGATCTCCGGGTTATGGAAGAATCCGCGATCTTTGGCGTCTTCTGCCGCCGTTTCGGTGTGCCTCTCATTGATGGAGGGACAATCCGATTGCCGCGGCTGATCGGCATGAGCCGGGCCATGGATTTGATGCTCACCGGCCGACCAGTAGGCGCACAAGAAGCTCTGTCTATGGGGTTGGCGAACCGTATTGTTCCGGACGGCCAGGCTCGGGAGGCTGCGGAAAAATTGGCGGCTCAGATTGCTCTTTTCCCGCAGGAGTGCATGAGAAGCGATCGGCTCAGCGCTTACGAGCAATGGGACATGCCTTTCCAGACCGCTCTCCAAAATGAGTTCAGTCATGGAATCAAAATCATCGAGAGTGGCCAAAGCCTTGCCGGAGCGCAAAGATTCTCGGCAGGGAAGGGCAAGCACGGTTCGTTCGGGGATTAGGAATGGCCAGGGGGAAAACTCTTTTGCAAAATCCCGCGTCTCGCGGGACTGGAACCCCTTTTCAGAAAACTTTTATGAGGTTGCGGTGAAGTTTGAGACAAAATAACATACCTAGTCCTTCGCACACGGGCATTGAGAGTACGTGAGCAACCGATTGTCAAAGGACATGTGCGGCTCGCGTGCCAGGGCTCCGAAGGCGGCTCAAAGTCCCCCTTTGGTAAAGGGGGATACAGGGGGATTTTCATTGCTTGTAAGAACGATGAAGCCGTAGGATGTGGTGACCCCGCACTCGATGCGAGGGAACCGCATCAATCGAGAGAAGAATTCGCCACGGAGGCGTTGAAAGGCAGAGAAAAATGTCTTTTCAGAAATATACCCATTCAGTCACTTGTGGAGCCTCCGCATGCACTCGCAACCATCAAAAATGTTGCCTGCCCGAAAACCTAAATGAGTAATTAACAAACAGGTAATCGAGAACTGGATCACTCAGAACAAGCTGGCCGCGCATTGGCAGCATCCATTGAGTTGTTGGCACCGGGAACAGAACCATCTGCCTTTGCTATTTCTTCCTTGGCCGCGGCCAGGATTCCCTCGGCAGCTAAAAGACTTTGCGGGTGGCGTCCCGACGTAAACCGATTAAAATTGCGAGTGTAAAAATGAAGGGGACCTAACAAACCAACGAGACAGGCGAATGACATTTGTTTCCAGGTTAAGAAGGTTTGCAGGTCAAAGCCGTTTTCCAGAATTGACCAGCCGGAATTGATCAAATCATTGAGGAACTCCATCTGCTAGACCTCCTTTTCAAGCTAAATTCTTGTTGACTACTGACGTTGTCAAAAGTTCCAACTCACTCAAGCTTCTGAATTCGAAGTTGCCGTCTTTCGCATAGAAGAAATCGTATCCAGTAATAAAGCCGGTATTTGTTCGGCGCAGATCTAGCGCTCTAAGAATTTCATGCGATGAAATCCTCTGTTGACTTAGATTCCGGCGTTTCGTGCTATGATTTGGCCGTTTGCGATTGTCGCAGTCGGGAGGAAGGTGACATGATCGAAAAAATCCTAGATGATCTTTGGCAAGTGGGAGGAGGCGACCTGACCGATAACGCTGATGCCGCGATTTATCTGATTCGATTTGGGTCCAAGGCGGCTCTAATAGATGCCGGATGCGGTTGGGGTTACTCACGATTGAAGAAAAATATCGCAGAATGTTTGGCGCCGGATATTCAAATTGAGTATTTGCTGTTGACCCACTGTCATTTCGATCACACGGGCGGCGCCGCTGCAGTCAGAGATCAGTTTGATTGCCGCATAGTGGCTCACGAACTCGATGCAGTTTATCTGGAATCGGGCGACAATCGGGTGACTGCGGCATCTTGGTACGGGGCTCGACTGGAACCTTTTGCAATTGATTTAAAGTTGAAAGGGGAGAAATCCGTGCTCACGATCGGTGACGGCGAGATGACTGCCATCCATTGCCCAGGCCACTCCCCCGGCTCCGTTGTGTACACGGCGAAACTGGAAGATCAGTTGGTGCTCTTCGGACAGGACGTACACGGGCCAATAAACCCGACATTGCTTTCCAACGAAGACCAATATCAGGATTCTTTGAAAATGCTCTTAAATTTGGATGCGGATCTGCTTCTGGAAGGACATTTCGGTATTTTCCGGACAAAAGCAGATGCCGGTGAATTCATACGGTCGTTCATAAAAAGATAGGGGCTTAATATCAAATGTTTGGTCTGGATTGAAAAAATGATAATCTAATTGGGAGCTTTGAATCCTAAACGATTGATATCGACTATATGTTGCGATCCTGATCCATAAACGCACTCCGGTTATCCCCCCGCAAGGTTTGTAACTCCAGCAGAGAACTGAATACCGATAATTAATCCGCGTTCCGTCGAGAGAGGAAGCACAGGTCTGAACTCTGCGCGAGGATCCTCCCAGCAGATCGCCCTTGCCGGGGCTTTTAAACGGAATTAAATTTAGACAAGTGAACCGTCGACAAAACGCCACTGGTCACCGATTGAGACAATTGCTTAGACGACTAATGGCGTTCCGAAATTGATTACGCAAGGAGGTTGAAGACAATGTTAGGATTAGTGGTAACATTTCTCATTCTGGCTATGATTGCAGGAATTCTTGGATTCACGAGCCTGGTCGTTGCGTTTGCAGGCATTGCGAAACTGCTGTTCATCATCTTTCTAGTGCTCTTCTTGATATCCCTCATTAGCCACAGGAGGCCGGTAGTCTAAACTTCGGGCCGCTCTCGATATCGGATAGTAAGAATTGCGCAAAATTCACCGGCCTTTTGAGGCCGGGGACGCTAGGAACAAGCCATAACAAACCTGATATCTGAATTACAGCAATCGGAGGCAGATATGAGTGAGGAAAAAATCAAAGCGACAGCGATTATGAAATCAGAACGGGCGGTCGCTCTAGTTGAAGAAATACTGAACCACTTGAAAGAAGGGGGAGTACATTTTGAGCATGACGGCCGATCCATGGAGATGCTTACAGGCGAAGCAGTTGAAATGGAAATTAAGGCCAAGCACAAGGATGGGAAGCGTAAACTCGAATTCGAATTGGTGTGGAAAGACGAGTTGAATTCTGGAGAGATTTCGGAAGGGGACCTTTCGGGCTTGAAAGTGTCTTCGAAAGACACCGGGTCCTCACGCAGTGAAATGTCACACGAGCATGCCCATAGGCAAATGTCAGACAAGCGTGCCAGTGATGAAAACTTTCAGGAGCAGATGCCTGTCGAAGCAGCGGTTTTTTAGGATCGACTGCATAGGCAAATCATTCTGAGGCCAAGGAGGTGCGGGCAGCTTTTCTCAGGGAAGAGTCGCCCGCAATCCGCCACGAATAAGCTAATATAGGAATTAAACTCGAAGAGATGGAAACTGCATTAACAATTCTTTTGCAGCGATTTCCGACGGCTAGTTCCATCAATGGTAATTGAGTAGAAATTTGGTACGGAGCGACTGAGCGAATTGTAGCACATCGATAGTTACAAATTATTGCCATTTTTGTTTTAGTAGAATTGCGCTCAAGAACGCTGTGTGGCCGGAAAAGTAAACATAATAAGTTCAAACCGGCCGAATATCTAGAACACTAAATGTCGTGCACGGTCTAAAAGATAAATGACATTACCAGGGGGGTGCTGATATGTATACTCGTTGCAGTGAAATTACATATTGCGGAGTTGTTGAGTCCCAAATTGATAAAAAAAGTGGGATGATTATGAAAATTGTCAGTAATTGTTCACTCGTTGCTGCTCTGTTAGCGGTTCTTGCTGCTTATGTTATCGCGGTCGAACCAGCAAACACGCCGACAGGTGATACTCATCGCCGGATTTAAATCGACATGCACCATAGCGATCAAAAAAACACGGGGGCTTGCAACGATCCAGGTATGGCAGCGGAATTATTATGAGCACATCATTCGAGGCGAAAAGGGGTTGAATGCTATTCGAGAATATATTCGCACAAACCCTGCAAGATGGCAAAACGATCCCGAAAATCCCGAACGCAAGGTAGGCTAATCGTCACCATGAACTTATGGGCTTAAAGGGCGAGTGTCAATTAACCCTATCTGTCTGTTGGGCAACCTGTTCAGGCCGCGTCAAAGCGAAGGCAGCTTCTGTTTCAGCTTCGTCACCGGAGCGAAAAGATCGCCTTTACGATCGACCCGTTTGAGCATACCGGGAGCTTCAAAGATAAGCTTTGATGTGTCTTGTTGTTTGAGAGCCTTCTCGCATTCCTTCCATTCTATGGGAGCAGAAACCGTGGGCTTGGGCCGGGCTCTCAGCGAATAGGCACAAACAGTTGTTTTGTGATCGTCATTTTGGCTCCAATCCACGAATACCTTTCCCTTACGTAAATCTTTTCTCATGTTGGAAGTCACCAGATCCCTGTGACGCTTTTCCATTAATTCAGCAATAGCATGGGCAAATGGTTTTGTCTGATCGTATGTAACCGGCGTGTTCAATGGAATATAAACGTGCAGCCCTTTTCCTCCCGAGGTTTTGGGAAAACTTTGCAATCCTAAATCTTGCAATACATCGCGTAATTTAAGACCGATCTCGATGCATTGGAGCAGTGTGGCAGGTGGGCCGGGGTCGAGGTCGAATACCATCATTGTGGGTCGCATAATGTCATTCGATAAGGACAAAGAGGTGTGCAATTCTAAGGAAGCCAGATTCGCGACCCATATGAGTGAAGGCACATCGTTTGCCATACAAAAATTTATAATCTTTTCTTCACCGTGAACTTTTGCGGTTTCAATCCATTTCGGATGAAACTTGGGGCATTGCTTTTCATAAAAATACTCTTCATCCACTCCGTTCGGGTAGCGTTTCAATGTCAAAGGCCGATTTTTCAGATGCGGCGTTATGACCGGGCCGATGCGGGCATAGTAGTCGATCACATCCGCTTTGGTGAAATCACTTTCCGGATACAAAATCTTACCAAGATGCGTGAGCTTTACACGTTTCTCATTGATGGTGAGATATTTTGTATCCGTCTCTTCTTTAGATTGGACAGCACTCATGATGCCTTGCGGTTCCTCTTTTTCGATGAGGTGCTCGTCGCAGCCGCCTTCTTCTCGGCTGCTTTTTTCAGGCTTTTTTCGAGTGCCGCCATAAGACTAACGACTTTACCCTCTGTCTTAGCTGCAGCCGGTTCGGTAACGATCTCCTTGCCCTGTGCTTTACGATCGATCAGCTCCTTCACCTTTTCGGTATAATCATCGTGGTATTTTTCGGGCTGAAACTCCTCAGTTAGCGATTCGATCAATTGCTGCGCCATCTTCAATTCCTTGTCGCCGACTTCGACATTATTGGGCGTTTCAAGCTGTTCAGTCGAAACCAGCTCATCCGCAAAACGCATAATTTCAATGCACATGACATCGCCAATAGGGCGCAGAGCTGCAACATATTCCTTATTTCGCATCACAAATTTTGCGATTCCGACTTTGTTTGACTTGGACATTGCGGCCACCAGCAAGCGGTAAGCCTTTGCCGCGGTTTTATCGGGCAACAGATAGTATGGTCTGTCATAATACAGCGGGTCAATTGAAGCCAAATCCACAAATTCCGTTATTTCAATGGCACGGCTCTTTTCCGGTTCCAATGCTTCCAGCTCGTTTTTATCAACAATGATATATTGATCCGGAGCTATTTCGTAACCTTTCGTTATATCAGTGGGCGAGATATCCCCGCGTCCCGGACAAAACAATTTGTGATGCACTCGACACTTGGTTTTCGAGTCTATTTGATGAAAGTGGATCCCCTTGTCCTGAGTAGCGGGAAACATTTTAACGGGAATGTTTACAAGTCCAAAACTAATTGAACCGCTCCAAAGCGCTCTGGGCATAATTGCTCTCCTAATAGTAATTCCTTATTTGTCAATTAGATACGGGAGTTTCCCTTATAATTTCACTCGGTTTCTTGTCCTCCCGGAGACCTTTAAACGATGGATGGCGCAAGCGTCCATCCGGTGTCCATTCACGAAATTCAACTTCCGCGACTGTAACGGGATCAACAAAAATTACATTTCTGTCGCGAATGTTAGATGAGAAAGGGTTACTGTCTCGGGTAATTTTATTAAATTGATCTCTGAGCTCGATCCGATCGTGATCATTGAAACCTGTCCCAACTTTACCGGCAAAGATTAATTGGCCATTATCGTCGTGATATCCCACCAATAATGCACCGACGCCACGCTTCACATCTTCCTTTTCGGGAATCCAGCCGCCGATCACGAATTCTTGTCTATTGACACCCTTTATTTTAAGCCAAGCCCTTGAGCGGGTCCCCGGCTGGTACGGGCTGTTGCTCATTTTGGCTACTATGCCTTCCAACTGATTTTCGAGAGCCGCTTTCAATTGGGCCTCTCCATTGCCTTTCGATGACGGCGGTACCTGCCAGTTATCACTCCCCAGGTTCAGTTCTTCCAGAATTTCTCGGCGCTGGGTATAGGGCAATGGCATTAGAACACGATCATGGAAATACAAAACGTCAAAGATCATGTAGACCATCGGCACTGAACGAATTTGCTCTGCAGTGGGTTTTGAGGATAAATGCATTCGCCTTTTCAGCAGACTAAAACTGATTCGGCCGTTTTCATCCAAAGCGACAATTTCTCCGTCCAGAATTACCGGCGTGGAACCGAATACTTTGCCAAGCTTCTTCAATTCGGGCCAACGGTGGGTCATATCGATTTTGTTGCGGCTCTCCATCCGCATTCTCTTTCCATTCCAGTAATATACGGCGCGGATCCCGTCCCATTTGAACTCAAAAGTATAATCTTCAGGGTTGGCCGGCATTTTGGAGAGTAAGGCAAGCATCGGTTCAATCCGCGCGGGCATCTTCTTATCGGTGCCCCGTTTCTTCGCGGCCAGATTCTGAGCTAAATTAATGGCCTGTTTTAGATTACTTGCAGGTCCTTCACTCTTGTTCATTGCTCTCAAATCTTCAACAGTGCGGCCGCTGAGAACCGATTCCGGTTGTGTGACTAAAAGATCATCGCTAGGATCGGCCGCTTCATCTTTCATCTTCACCAGCAGCCATTGTTCTTTATCCTCTCGTTTGAATCGATTCAGAGCATATCCACCCTTAATTTTTTCGCCCATTAACCAAATGGCGAGATGGCCATGTTCTATAGCCTTATCCACAGGGATGCTTTTACCATTTTTCTCCGTAATATTAACGTAGTATCCCCTGTCCCAGACAATCATTTCGCCCGCGCCGTATTCTCCCTTCGGAATCGACCCCTCAAATTCCGTGTACTCCATAGGATGATCTTCAGTAAGCACAGCGAGTCTCTTCTCTGCGGGATCGGTTGACGGACCCTTGGGAACCGCCCATGATTTGAGCACTCCATTCAGTTCAATGCGTAAATCGTAATGGAGACGCCGCGTGTCATGCTTTTGGATCACAAACATCGGTTTCTTGTGCTCCTTCTCCGCCTTTCCAGCCGGTTCCGGAGTGCGCTGAAAATCCCGTCTTTCCTTATATGATTCAAGTCGTTCCTGTTTCATGTTAAAAATATGCGCGCGTAGTGGCTATTTGTCTATAATATGATATTCCAATAATCAGATCGGTTCTGGTTTCAGGAGACAAATATGCCGGAGGGTGAGATTCAGCCATCGCTGCTTATCAAAGATGATCCCAAGAGAACCGAGAAAGCACGCAGGCCGTCCGGTTTCGAATGGAAGACCCGAGCCGGATTTTGCGGAATCCCTCTCATTTGTATATTATATGGCGTGGACGAAGCCGGTAAGCAGAGGATAGCAAAGGGTTTTATAGCCATAGGTAACATTGCGGTAGGTGGATTGGCCATCGGTCAATATGCGATAGGACTGGTAGCAATAGGTCAAGTGGTTCTTGGTGTAATAGGTTTAGGCCAACTTGCATTGTGTCTTGCGGTAGGATTCGGGCAAGTTGCCATAGGATTTTTTGCTGTCGGACAATTTGTAGTCGGGAAATATGCACGAGGTCAATTCGGATGGGCTGACTACCTGTGGTCGCCCGGTCGTACGGATATGGAAGCCGTTGCGATGTTTGAAACAATAGACTGGCTAGTGCAACAAGACTTTCAAGTGATTTGGGAGAACATAAAAGATGCTATTGATCTCGGTATATGAGGGATCTCGAAGCAGTGTCGGAATCAAAAGGAGATCTCTTTAATGAAAGATTTAAATAACAAGGTTGCTGTAATCGTGGGGAGCGCTTCAGGCATTGGTCGTGCGCTCGCGGTCCAGTTGGCGGATCAGGGATGTGTACTAGCGCTTGCGGATCTCGATGAGAAAGGACTCGCTTCTGTTGCAGACCAGATTGATTCGAAATCAAGCACCACAATTCATTTTTTGGACATTGCCGATCGAACAAAAGTATATGAATTTGCCGCGGACATAATTCAAGCCCACGGACGAATAGACATCCTGATCAACTGCGCAGGCGTGGCAGTATTGGAGACAATCGAGGACATCGGTTATGAATATTTTGAATGGGTAATGGGTGTCAATTTCTGGGGCGCTGTTTACACAACCAAGGCCTTTCTCCCATTCCTCAAACAAAGTCCTGAGGCTCATATAGTTAATTTATCCAGTGTCGATGGCATTGTGCCAAATCCCAACAATGGGGCATACGCTTCGGCTAAAGCCGCTTTGAGGTGCTTTACGGAAACGCTGTTCCAGGAATTGCAGGGCACAAAGATTTCGGTTACGTCTGTTATTCCTGGTGGAGTGAAGACAAATTTGCACCGCAATGCTCGATTCTTCAAAATCGCGTGTGAGGGAATGACACAGGAAGAATGCATCGCATTTTTTGAAAATGCAGCACTCACCTCTGCTGAGGACGCAGCCAAAAGCATTATTAAAGCAATTAAGAAAAAGAAAGGTCGCGTCCTGATCGGTTTGGACGGACAGCTCATTGATATTTTTTCGAGATTGGCCCCGTACAAATCCACAGCGTGGGCGGGATATATTAGTCGAAATCTAAAATCCAGAAAGCTCGATTTTGTTCAACAAATAATACGCCGCCTAAGCGCCGCTTTTATATTGTGATCGCCGCCGACTGGGAATTCGGGTTTGGGAAGTAGGAAGATAATCCGGGAACCCGCTTTTTATGTAAAAAGCCGGTTCCCGAACCCTCCGGCAAAAACTCTAATTGGCTGGCGGTAACCCAAGGGTGTGCATAAATTCGCGACATCGGAATGTATCGAAGGCTCGCAGTCTCAAAATACATGTTGGCCCCACTCCGAGTGAGACCGGCCCTTACCAAAATTCTGTAGCGTGCGCCCCCTGCGCCGGTCGTTCTTAAACCTATTCCTTGAAAAGCTCTTTATATTTTCCGTATCCTTCTTTTTCCAGATCCTCTTTCGGGATGAACCGGAGTGCTGCGGAATTCATGCAATACCGGAGCCCGGTTGGTTTAGGTCCGTCGTTAAACACATGCCCTAAGTGGGAATCCGCTCCTTTACTGCGCACTTCGGTTCGAGTAGTGAAAAAGCTCCTGTCTTCTTTTTCCTTTACATTTTCCGGCTCCAAAGGTTTGGTGAAGCTAGGCCATCCTGTGCCGGAATCGTATTTATCCAAAGAGCTGAAAAGAGGCTCTCCGGAAACTACATCCACATAGATTCCCGGTTTCTTATTATCCCAATACTCATTATGAAAAGCCGGTTCCGTTCCCTCCTCCTGAGTAACCTTATACTGGAGAGGGTTGAGCTTCTGCTTGAGTTCCTCCTTGCTCATTCTATTGCCCTTTGTGGCGGCCTTCTCCCAATGTTCAATCCGGTCCTTGCCCCAGACTTTATCCAGAAACTGATCTCGGCCCGAAGCAAACCGGTAATATCTATATCGCAGCGGATTTTTCTTGTAATAATCCTGATGATAATCTTCGGCCTTGTAAAATGTGGAAGACGGAATGATTTCCGTCACCACAGGTCCTTCGAATTTCCCCGATTTACCGATCTCCTCTTTTGACTTTTCAGCCAATCTCTTTTGATCTTCATTCCGGTAAAAGACCGCGGACCGGTATTGTGGGCCTCGATCGACGAACTGGCCTCCGGCATCCGTAGGATCTATTTGCATCCAGAAGACCTTCAGAAGTTCTTCATAGGATATTTTGGAAGGATCGTACGTGACCTGGATAACTTCGATATGTCCTTTTTGGGCATAGGTCTGATAGGTCGGGTCTTTTCCGGTCCCGCCTTCATAGCCCGATACTACATCGATAACTCCGGGAATTTTTTCAAAAGCCGATTCCATGCACCAGAAACATCCCCCTGCAAATGTGGCTTTTTCGAATTTGGATTCAGCTCCAGCGGTCATAGAAAACAGCAGGAACATACCGCAAGCTATGAATAATGTTTTGATTATCAATATCGTCATGGTCGTAACCTCGTTCTGAAATGAGAATATTCTGGATCAAGTGGGCGTAAGGCGCCTGGCCCCGATATTTGCACTTCGCATCGGGAGCTATAGCTGCCCTGTACGGCCAATATGGATCCATAAGCATCTCTCGCGCCGGCAGCACCGGATCCGCTTTTTTCATTGCGTAACGTTATGCCTTTGATTTTCAAAGGACCCGAAAGGCCCGGCATTTTGTTGCCTCCATTTACTAAATATGTGGCTGTCTCAAAAAAAGCATAGCTCTCTCTACCTTTAATGTATGTCTCTCGTGATAGCACACGGTTCATCGACGATTTTGGATTGCAGCGGAAGACGCTTTTCAGAAATGATTGGTGTCAGTTTGCCTACCTTCATCGACGTAACTACTTTTTGATAAGAATTTTCTGTGCCTGTATTACAAACAGCGCCGGAATACCAAATCACCGTTGCACTTTATGCAACAAAAGCGGGAGGATCGAATTATGAAAGGAAGCATTTGTCATGTCGAGATCCCTGCGGACAATGTTGGAGCATTGCAAGGCTTTTACAGCAATCTCTTTGAGTGGGATTTCGAAAAGATCGCGGGCGACATGGAGTATTACAACGTCAAACATGGCGAAGAAAAACCAATGGGCGGCATGATGGCCCGCATGAGCCCGGATCAGAAACCGACGTACTATGTTTGCGTGGATTCGTCTGAAGAAGCGATTAGAAAGACAATGGAAACAGGAGGGTCAATAATCGTGCCGAGGACTCCAGTCAAAGGTATGGGATGGTATGCGGTTTTGATGGACCCTCAAAGTAATCCGTTCGGCGTCTGGGAAAGCGACGAGAAAGCGGCTTGATAAATTGACCGCAGAAATCGGAGAGGGAAGGGAAAATTTCGGGAACCTGTTTCCGAACCGAGAAAGAGCCCGGGAACCCGCTTTTTATGGTGCTCCGCGTACGGCGAGCATGCATAACGCAACATCGGAGCTTATCAACGGCTCTCAGCCTCACGATGCATGTTGGCGCCACGCCCATTGGGCCCGGCCCCTCCGGCAAAAACGCTAACTGGCTCGCGGTATATCAAAGGTGAATGCAAGTACCGTGGTATGGATTAATTGAAACCATTTAGGAGTTTTCGGAAAGAGGGTCAAGGGGGAAAACCCTTTTGCAAAAGGGTTTTCCCCCTGGCAGTCCTCTTTCTGAAAGTCATTTCTCATCCCATCAAACGGAGCTAATGCAATTTGCAAAAAGTCGGATTCCTCCGTACCGCTCCGGCCGAACTCCTAAAAACTATCGATCTCCAGCGTAAACCGGTCTTGCTCGCTGAAACATTACGATTAGATTGCAGTCTCAGAATCTTGAGGGGGGCCGCAAAATTGTTTCTCCCTTGCATATCTAAAGTTGTCGAGAATAATCGGAGAGCTGAATGTCCAAGGGAATGATCAAGGTTTCTGATGAATTGTACAAGTATATTCTGTCGGTTTCTCTGCGGGAGCCTGATATCTTGCGCCGTTTACGTGAGGAAACGGAGCCTTACCCGCACTCGTTCATGCAAATTTCGCCGGACCAGGGGCAATTCATGTCGCTACTGATCCATTTGATAGGCGCGACCAAAACCATAGATATAGGTGTGTATACGGGTTACAGCTCCCTTTGTGTGGCTTTGGCCATACCCGATAACGGGAAGCTCATCGCGTGCGATCTTAACGAGGAATGGACATCCGTGGCCAAAAAATATTGGGCCGAAGCCGGTGTGTCCCACAAAGTGGATCTCAGGCTCGCGCCGGCAATTGAGACGCTTGACAGTCTTTTGGATGAGAAACTTGGCAGGTTCTTTCGATTTCATCTTCATAGATGCTGATAAAGAGAACTATGATGATTATTACGAGAAGTCCCTGAAATT
Source organism: uncultured delta proteobacterium (assembly GCA_963741425.1). Lineage (GTDB taxonomy): Bacteria > Desulfobacterota > Desulfomonilia > Desulfomonilales > Desulfomonilaceae > DATJPW01. The sequence goes on along the minus strand of CAVUHP010000025.1, from coordinate 402,459 downwards.
GTTGCGGACCGGTGGGCTAATAGCGGTCGATAATGTGCTCTGGAGCGGCAGAGTGCTGGAATCCGGTCAATACGATCCGGACACTTCCTCAATCAAAGCATTCAATGCAAAGCTTCTTGATGACGATCGGATATTCTTGAGCATGGTGCCCATAGCCGACGGGCTCACGCTGGCGTTAAAACGATAACGAGAATGGGAGAAGTCCGGGAACCCGCTTCTTGAAAGAAGCCGGTTCCCGGGCCCTCCGGCAAGAACTTTTATTAGGCTGGCGTCGCATCTAGGGTTGTGCAGATATTCCGAGATGGTAGGGCGACCTGTGGCGGCCGGTATTTCTGACGTACTACCAGGCTTAGCACTTCGCACGTACGGTGGGATCTACATCCCCGCGCTGTGTGTGTAGTTCCCCCTCGACATGCTAAAAACCCGGTTAGGATCGCGTATACGAAGCCGAAAACGACTTCTCCTCTGGGCCTCCTGTTTAGTTTGCATGCAGTGAAGGAGCTGGCAACGTGGAGCCAAATCCGTCGGTGAGTTAGATTGTCCGGGGAATAGTGAATATTGAAGCTTCAGTGTGTATATGCTAATGCTTTAAAGAGCCCACGGTTACGAGCCGTATGGAATTTTACTGTAGGTTTGCGAGAGCTACGATTCCTTTTAATGTGACTGGCTCCCGGTGCCAAAAAATGGGGAATAATTTGTGAGAGGGAGTGGGGAATGCCATTTTTCAAAAGGCCTCCCCCGGAAACTCTTCGGAGGTTTTCGTCATGCCTTTTGCCGAGATAAATGGGATCAACTTGTATTATGACATTCAGGGGTTTGGCGACCCGGTCCTGCTTTTGCATCATGGTTTCGGTTGCACGAAAATGTGGGACAAACTGGTTCCCCGATTGGTAGAGCAGGGGTACAAGACAATCTGCTATGACCGAAGAGGATTCGGGCAGTCTGAACGGGGAGAAGGATTCGACGAATTTTACGTCAGTGAGGAGTTCAGACAGGAAAGCGTGCGTGAACTGGAGGAATTCCGCGATTGGCTCGGGCTTGACACATCTCATCTCGTTGGTCAGTGCGAAGGCGGCGTGCTGGCAATCGATTATGCGGCCAAATACCCTCAGTACGTGAAAAACGTTATCATATCAAGCACGATGTGCTACAGCACCGTTCATTTATCTGACTTTAACGCGGAAAAATTTGCAAAGCCATTCCATGAGCTCGACCCCGAGATGCAAGCAAAGCTGACTGAATGGCACGGAGAAAAGACTCAAACTTTTTTCGACCAGTTTCGCTTGTACGGCGGCGAATACGGTCGCTATTTCTTCGATATAAGGCCGGTTCTGCCGAAAGTGAGTTGCCCAACCCTGGTTCTATATCCTGACAGGAGCTTTCTTTTCGAAGTGGAGCAGGGTGTCGCGTTTTATCGTGGGCTTCCTAAAGGGGAGCTTGCAGTCCTGCCGAAGTGTGGCCATAACACGTACGAACTCCAACCGGACGAATACGCGATATTCATCATCAATTTCTTGGCTCGGCATCGCTTTGGCGAGGAGACCGGCCTTGGTACGGATGAGCGCCCATTGACATGCGCAGGATAATTGGACTGCGGCTATCACATTGTTAGGCTGTGGAAGAAGAATGGCAGAAATTAGGGTCAACAAAATCGAGGCTGCTCAACGACAAATAGACGTTGCGATTCGTTTGCTGTTCACTAATGAAGACCCTGTTGCGATTCACACCTTAGTTTCAGCCGCTTTCCGCATCTTACGCGATGTTGCTAATAAGAGAGGCTCCGTACAAGAGCATGAACTTCTTAAGCAGATGGTAATCCCCGGTAAAGAGAAAGAGTTTTGGGGATTAATTAGTGAGGCAGCAAATTTTTTCAAGCATGGCGCACGTGACACCGAAAAGGTGCTCGAAGGAATTAAAGAAGAAGTCAATGACTATATGCTTTCTTTGGCGTGCCAATACTATAAAAAACTTGGGCACAAACCGACGCCTGAAATGAATGCATTTGTCTGTTGGAGCCTAGCCTTATATCCAAAATTATATGTAATATTGGAAGAGAACAACGTGTTCATCAAATCGCACTTGAATCTTGCAGAAGCTTCGCAATTGCAGTCTAAGGACAGACAGGTTCAATTGGAATTAGGGAAGGTTATGCTTGAACTAGTTTATCAAACTAGCCGAGATAGCAGGCCTCCCCACGCAGTCTAACATCGTTTCGTTACGATTTGAATTGCAAACGGATATAGATCAAAGATCCCAACCTTGAACGAGGCTTAATCATGAATTGCGACAAATGTCAGACTCAGATTCCCGAGAGCGAATCGCACGACCACTGTGGCCATACCCTGTGTGATGACTGCTACATGGATGCGCTTTCACCTACTCGCTCCTGCGATCCGTGGGCGATCCACAGCGCCAAACGCCTGGAAGCCGCGGGCTCGCAGGGCCTCCAACTGAATGAAATTCAGTCGCGGATAATTGATTTCTTGCGTAACGCAGTCGAGGCCGAACCAGCGGACGTGCGGAAAGATCTCCAAATCAGCGAAGATACGTTCAAGAGAGAAACAGCGGCTCTAAGACACATGGAAAAAATAAGGGGTCGATTAAAGGACGGACGAGTGGTCCTACGGCTCTGGGAAACCGAGGTTGAGAACTAGAGGGCGTTATGGCAGTTGTTGCGGAATTATTTCCCAATTACGGCATCCGCCAAAATCGCAGGACGATGCGCTGTAGGGGCGGGTTTTAAACCCGCTCGTGGTAGGATAATCGAAAACCGGCGATGGGCGCACGGGCCGTGCGCCCCTATCCAACATGGGCAAGTTGTCAGCAAATCAAACAGCGACAGTGGATTCTACTGAGGAGGCGGTTTCGGGGGTTCCGCCGGGCTGCCGCCTTCTTTTGGTTGCCCAACCTTTTTTCCCATCTCTTTTATCGCTTCCCTAAGTTCCCCCAATTCTTTGTAAAAATCTGTTTTCAGAGAGTCCCCTTTCTGTTCTAGCCTACTGATGGCTTCCTTTGGCTGGGACGCCTGTTGTTCCAATTTTTGCATTCCTTCCTTAATCTGCGCAAACTGCTTGTCTACATCAGCTTTCAGCGCCGCCTCTTTTTGTTCCAATTTGGCAATGGCTTCCTTTGATCCGGAAACTTGTTGCTCCAGGCTCTTTACTGTTTCGGAGAGTTGAGATACCTGCTTCTCCAGCGAGGAACCGCACCCCACCAGAGCAAGAGATACAGCGAATGCCATCAGAAGTTGCCATTTGAATGTCATTGATTTCCCCCCTTTCGTTTTAAGTACATGTCAATTGGATGATGCCCTCTGCTTCTCTACGATTTCTATGTTATCCGATGATCGTTCTGAGTAACAATAGCTATTTGGCTTTACTTCCTTTTGGGTACCCGATGGTTTGAGTAAATGTAATCTTTTGATCCGGTCGGAGTTTCATTACCTCGGCTAATTTAGGCCGATCGACATTGGCTCGGACCACGGTTGCCAATCCCTCTGAGGTGCAGAACAAATATACATTTTCGCTAATGAACCCGGTGTCCGCTCCGGCCCACATCATTTTTTCTTTTTCTTCGCGCTCGCTCATTTTAGCCAGATCCGCCACGTAAACTAGGTTTACAGGGGCGTCCTTCACAAAATCCTGGAGTCCGGTGTAACCCCGCAGATCTCCTGGTACAATCGGTTTCAGGACATTTTCCTTTGGATCGTAAAGGTAAATACCTTCCGCGGTTGACACATAAATGTCGATTTCCTGTTTGTTCTGAGCTGTCGGGGATGTCCGCTTTCCGGAATCGGGCCGATTGATCCCCGCTGCAGCCCAAAGAAGATTCGAGAGCACATCAACGGGTAGCTTGTCGGGATTGAATTCGCGACTAGTGTGCCTCTCTTTCAGGACCTGCATGAGAGGTTTGCTTTTTTCCAGATGAGGCGGCGAAAGCTGGATCGGTTTAAGCTCTTGAGCAAAAATGCCGGAAAAACAGGCGAAGAGAAAAAGCGCATATTGTTATGATTACAGCAAACAACCTGGTGTTCATAAATTACCTCCTGATCAATTTGTCATCTTTGAAATATTGACTTCATAAAGCAATGACATCCCCACGCATCCTTTTCTATATGCCATAAAGGAAATGGCATTCTCTACAGCCTTCAGGCGCCTCCGGCATCTTTCTGAGAGCCTCCGCATAATTTTTGCCGGAGTCGGCATTGAGTCGGTCATCAGCACATGCATTGAAACCTGTTCATAAACGCGGGCACGTTGATGGAATCCTTCTTGATAGATTTTGCAGGTTTCGCTCTCCATCATTTCCCGCAGATCCATACCCGGGAGACATCCGTAACATACTGATGGCATGATCGTTTCCCGGCCCAAGAAAATGGTTGGACCTCCCTTAATAAGATTTATGCACGGAGCAACCTCTCCTTCGTAGCTGATAAATACTGAATCCCTGGGATCCTGCTCACATACCGGTCTTTGCGTCGGAGTAAAAGGCGAAGCTGTGGTTTGAACACCCAGTTTCTTAGCTAAACGTTGCGCTCTGTCCAACTGCTTTTGCCGTGATCTTATCTCCTTGGTTAATTCTTTTCCGAAAAGCCCGTGTCCTTTGCCGTGTTCCCCACGGATGACTTCACACTGTTTAAAGTTCACCTGATCCACACCAAGTCCTGCGGCAAGTCTCACAATATGTTCCACCTGATGGAAATTGTGAGACATCATCACGAAATTAATCATTGTTTTGGGGATCTTGCCTGTGCGTAGCCCTACTAGATTCGCCACGTTTTCGCAAACCTTTTCAAAATTAGATCCTATCCGAATAGCCTCATATTCCTCTTTAGCTGCGCCGTCAATGGAGATGCAGACCCAGTCAATGCCCGCTGCAATTAGCTTCCGGGACATTTCACTGGTGAGAAGTAGAGCATTGGTGAGGATTCCCGTTTCGCATCCGGCACGATTTGCGTCAGAAACCCATTCTACAAGCTTAGGCTGAAGCAACGGCTCACCCCCGCCTGTGAAATCGACGGATAGAACGTCAGTTAAGTGAGGTCTAATCGCTTCCCAGATCTCCGGCTGCATTATCCCGCCGTGGCGAACCTGGGCACGGAAATCTTTCCAGGGGCACATGATGCATCTAAGATTGCATGCTAAGGCAGATTCCACCTGGAGCAGCCGCCAGCGTTTTCTTTTACGTAAAGACACCTGCTGCTTAGCTTGTCCTGGAGGGCCAAGCAATTTGTGCAAGATTTTTTGGACCAAAGACATTGGTTTATTGGTAGGAGTCGCAAGCGCATTATGCGCTTCGTTTTCAACGGTCGTTGATGAGGACTTCATTGAAGCAGCGTCCCTATTCATGTGCGTTCCCGAACCCGAAAATCCTGGCGAGCAGTCCCCGGGTCTGTCTTCGAAACAAAGCAGATGTATACGCAAGGAAGGGGACTGCGCCCCATTTTTCTTTAAATCGCCGGACACCCGGGCTTATACCTAATCCAAGATTGATAGAGAGTTTCCCTTTGCTTTCGGCCAACCGCGCCATTTCGTAAAGAAGCAGATCGCTTGCTCCAGGGATATTTATTTGTGACGATCTGAAATTGAACATATAGAACATATAATTCGCCGAGCCAAAATCGATAACATCGAAAGCCGCCAGGTCATTCCCTTTTCTGGCTTCTATCAGGCGGACGGTTTTGGAATAACTCAAATATAATGGCAAGTTGTTGAATATCTCATGGTGTCCGGGATCCAAGTTGCGTTCGGATAAAAATGCATCGACAATGGCTCTATGCTCATCGCCAAAGATGCCTTCAGAAATACGCAGTTCCCGCCGGGCCCGGCGAATCATGTAAGCCACATCTTGATTTAACCGTGTTAGTGGTAGGTCCAATTTGTAGTAACTATCGTCTGCAAAATCTTCTGTTGGGCCTATTTCAGAGGGAATGCTCGGCCCGATAAACGCGACGGTTTTTGCCCGGAAACGATCGCACGCGGACTCATAAATGTCCTTAATCTCGATTTCACCGTTTTGAAGCGGGTATCCCAGAAATATTAGGTGGCGCTGTAGGACAAAGCAGACATGGCCCTCATGCAGAAAGGGTTCAGCGCCGGAAATTGATTCCACGTAATCCGGCAAGTGTTCCGGCACGTATGCGTGACTGTAAATGAAATTTTGTTCCTCGTCATTTAACATTATAGTCCCTATTAACTCGCAGAACACTGGATTACACGAAAATAATATAGCAGTATAGCGCCATAAATAAAGTGATCGCAGGATTTGAATAATGATCACGGATGGCGAAAAGATTGAGATTCTTAATAAAGCTTACGTTCCGGAGCACTCAGTGGAGTTGATAGCACAGCTTTCGGGCGGGGAGCCGTTTCTATTCCAGGACTACTTTTGCTGTCGCACGGAAGATCGATTGATTCTAATCGGGTACCCGTTACAGCACGATTTCAGTGTTGAAGAATTCGATCAAGCTTTGCTTGAAATAAACGAAATATTTCACCCTGCCCATATTTCGCTCATCGCACCTGAGTTGCCGTTCACATTCGCCAAATCGTGCAGCGAACGGGAGAGCGATTGTTACTACACACTCGATTTGGATGGCAGAGTCGTTCCAGGCAGACTACAAAAAGTTTGCAGCAAAGCTATGGAAAGGTTGGTCGTCGACAGGGGCACGAAATTAGGTGACGCTCACCGGGAGCTGGCTCAAGAATTCGCTGCAAGGGTCGAGCTTCGGCCATCGATTAAGGAACTGCTGTTTAGAATGTGGGATTATGTGGGGCAATCAGATGGCTCTCTGGTTCTGAATGCATGGGATCATCGCGACAAATTGGCGGCTTTTTATGTGATGGATATGTCGCCAACCGAGTTCTCCAGTTATGTGATCGGATGTCATTCAAAACAAATTGAAGGGGCGTCCGACCTTTTGTTCCTCGAAATGATCAAAGTAAGCACGGAACAGAAAAAAAAGTATATTCATCTGGGTCTGGGCGTAAACGATGGCATACGCCAATTCAAGAAGAAATGGGGCGGGATACCGGGTCTGCCGTACGAATCGTGCGAACTCCCGCTCAGGAAGTATTCGTTTTGGGATTCCATAATTGAGGCTACAGGCCTAAGATGAATCAAGGGGTGCATTAGATTGTTCTTGAACAGATTTAGACGCAAAACATTAAAAACCATTTGGCGCGTACAGAAGGACGGCCGGAGATCATTTCTTGTCGGAACTGCTCATTTCTTTCCATATAGTTTCAGGACCTCTATCTCAAAATTGTTGAAGCAAGTTGAAAAAGTCTTATTCGAAGGCCCTCTGGATGAAGCCAGCATGTCGAAAGTAGTAAATGCAGGCTTACAAGGAGACTGCTCCGATTGCATACTTGATGAATTGGACAAAGCCACTGTGGCAAAAGTTGCTAAGATTCTGGCGCCGGTGGATTCCGGCAGTGGCTTTCCAACAGGCCTCGAATCATTATTGAGCGTGCCGAATCCTCCCATTCGTCCGATGATCGAAGGAATGAAGCCCTGGATGGCTTTCTTTAGTATCTATTCCAGATTCGTACAGAACAATGGATGGAAATATTCGGTAGATATGGAGGTTTTCCATCTTGCCCGGACAATGGGTAAGGACATAGTCTTCATGGAAACTATCGAGGAGCAGATAGAAGTTTTAGACACGATATCTCGCCCCCAGATCATTGACTTCCTCAGGCGAATCGATCAATGGGAGAATTATACGCGTGATTTCGTTAAATGGTATCTGGACGGGGATTTGGACAAGATTCATTCAAATTCCTACCGATTTCCCACTCGCAGCCCGTCGGTTATAGACCAGCGCGACAGCCTTTTTTATGAGCGAATGCGGAACTACCTGGAAAAAGGAGATGCCGCAATTTTTGTGGGAATCCCGCATATTACGGGCATCAGTCGCTTGCTCTCCGCAGATGGTTATGAGATTCAAAAGACCTAAAGCTAAGTGAATTAACGTAGAGGCCCATTTTTCATTGACTGCCAAGTCAACAAGCAGGTATTGTCGCCATAGGCAAGAGCCCATCTGGGCCACACTCTTCATTCATCTTCGTGCTGGATGTAACTTCACGCTAATACGGCCTTCCGCTGAAGAGGTGAGCCATGTATCTCCCGAAATTTCAGGTTCTACGGCCTGAATCAGTTGAAGAAGCGCTCGATATTTTAACTCGTTACGGCGCCACCGCAAAGATTTACGCCGGTGGTACGGATCTCTTTCCGCGTATCAAGTACCGGGTAACGCTCCCTGAAGTGGTTATTAGCTTGAAGAAGTCGATCTCCAGGGCACAGATCACTATCCAGGACCAATTCTTATCTTTGGACGCGGTAACTCCTCTGGCTCAGGTGATTCAGTCCGAATCGGTTCGCGAACACGCGCCGCTACTTGCGGAGGCGGCTTCATCAGTTGGGTCGTATCAAATCCGTAATATGGGGACCCTAGGCGGCAATCTGTGTCTTGAGAATCGATGCATGTACTATAACCAGAGCCATACATTTCAATTTGTGGAGCCATGTTTCAAGCGAGAAGGAGACCTTTGCTACCACGTGCCCAAGGGACAAAGATGCTGGGCTGTTTTTTCCGGTGATACCGCGCCGGCCTTGATCGCTTTAAACGCCCAAATCGAGGTGATCTCCGCTGGAAATGCTCGGCGGATCCCTGTGGAGGATCTCTACAGTGGCTATTCTCTACGTCCCCTGGCGCTTTTCCCCGCGGAAATGGTGAGCCGGGTTGTCATTCCGAAAGCAACGCTTCCGAGAGGCTCAGCTTTCATGAAATTCAGCTTGCGCGGCGGTCTGGAATTCGCCGGTCTCTCTGTGGCTGTGCTGCTTGAAATGATGGATGATAAAGCTACTTGCGAGAAGGCTCGCATTGTAATCGGCTCTGTTTCCGCCGGGCCGCTGCGAGGCCGCGAGGCCGAGACTCTCCTCAGCGGCCAACAACTTTCAAAGGATCTTTTCCACGAAGTGGCTCAAAAAGTCGCTGGTGAAATCAAAGTTTTTTCTCATCACGGGTTCTCTGCGGCGTACCTGAAAAAATGTCTAAAGGTTTACACGAAGGACGCTCTTACTCTGGCTGCGCAACGCATATCGTAATCAGTCTGAGCGGATCTCATATCAGGTAAACGAAAATGAAAGAGCTGATTAGTCTAAAGGTCAATGGAGAGCTTCACGAATTTGCTGTGGAACCTCAAACCACATTACTCGAAGCGCTTCGTGAGCAACTAGAGTTGACAGGTGCGAAGGAAGGTTGCGGGACCGGCGAATGCGGCAGTTGCACTGTACTTCTGGATGACAAACCGATTCTCTCGTGTCTCACTCTTGCTGTTGATTGCCAAGATGCCGAAATCACGACTATAGAAGGTCTCGCGCAGGGGGAACATCTCACGGAAGTGCAACAGAGTTTCCTGGAAAAAGGAGCTGTGCAGTGCGGCTTTTGTACACCGGGCATGGTCTTGACCATAACCGCTCTGCTCAAGGAAACACCTAATCCCACAGATTCGGAAATAAAAAGGGCGCTGGAAGGCAATGTCTGCCGGTGCACAGGGTACAACAAAATCATGCACGCAATAGCAGCGGCAGGCGAAAGACAGGGAGTTTGAAAGCAGGAAGGCAGGAGGGAAGGAAGGAAGACTTGCTGGGGGAAACTTTTTGCAAAAAGTTTCCCCCAGCACCCCCTTTAAAAACTCTCAGTTATGTGGACCTTTAGCTGTCAGATATGGCTGTCCCGCTGGAAATGAAACGATCGTTGCCGGTGGATGAGGCCCTTGCCTAGCAGGCAAGGGCGAAATTAATAGGAGTTTTTGGGGAGGGGTCCGGGGAGGCCCTTTTTGCAAAAAGGGCCTCTCCGGCAGATCCTCATAACCCTCCAGAAGGTGAAAGATGAGCGACTTGCAATATGTTGGCAAGAGCGTTTTACGCAAAGACGGCCCCCAAAAAGTCACAGGAAAAGCCATATACACTGTGGACGTCAGTTTGCCCGGTATGTTGGTGGGCCGTATACTCCGCAGTCCTCATCCTCACGCTAAAATTATGAATATCGACACATCCGCGGCAGAACGGGTCCCGGGAGTAAAAGCAATCATTACAGGCCGCGACACTTTGGGGATCACGCATGCTTTCGTGGAATCGGCCAGACGATATCCTCCCGACCAACTAGTTTTGGCAATAGACAAGGTGCGGCACATCGGAGAAGAAATCGCAGCCGTTGCTGCAGTCGACAGGTACGCTGCAGAAGAGGCTCTGAGTCTGATCCGAGTCGAATATGATCCCCTCCCGGCGGTCTTCGATCCAATCGAAGCCATGCAACCTGATGCCCCTGAGATCCATCCGAGACACCCTAAAATCACCGATCCTTTCCGTAACATCGGCGGCAAAACAGAGTCAGGTTGGGGAAATATTGAGGAGGGCTTTGCGCAATCCGACTACATAGCTGAGGACCGATTCGAAAGCCATCTTCGCACACATGGTTACCTGGAACCTCAGGCCACTGTCGCAAATTACGAACCTGGCGGACAGCTCCACGTGTGGACTTCTTCGCAAGGGACCTTTATCAAACGTGCTAAATTAGCCCGTACTTTGGATCTACCGCTTTCGGCAATAAGAGTTCACAAGGCATATGTGGGTGGGGCGTTCGGTGGGAAAATAGATCTTTTTTCGCATGAATATTGTGCTGCTCTGCTTTCAATGAAAGCTTCCCGTCCGGTGAAGATTGTAGCCACTCGTGAGGAGATTTTTACTGCTTATCGCCACGGGCAACCTCTGCTAATGGAGCTTAAAACAGGCGTAAAATCAGATGGAACGTTAATGGCACAGCAGATAAAAGTCATTAATAACAGTGGCGCCTACAGAGGCAGCGGTATTGTGGTTGTTTTTCTCTCCTGGGGTTTCGCTATGTTGCCGTATCGAATACGCCATTTCCATTACACGGGGTACAATGTCTACACCAACAACCCCGTGCGAGCTCCGCAACGCGGCCACGGCGCTCCACAGATGCGTTTTGCCATCGAATCGCAACTGGATATGATAGCTGAAAAGTTGAATCTGGATCCCATAGAGATCCGATTGAAGAATGCCCGACAGTCCCACGAACAACTGCCCAATGGTGATAATGTCCACAATTGCGGGCTGTCCGATTGTATCCGGAAAGCTTCCGATCATACTCAATTCCCGGCTAAATACGGAGTGGGCAGAAGAGCTAACCAGGCTAACGGCAGATTCCGTCGAGGCATCGGTATGGGGGTCAGCGCCTACTTCGGTGGCGCATTGATCTACCCGAACAGCTCGTCAGTCATTGTGAAGATGAACGACGACGGAACCGTCACGGTATTAACTGGTGCTCTTGACATAGGACAAGGGGCTGAGACCATTCTCAGTCAGATAGTGGCGGAAGAGCTGCAAATGCCCGTTGAACAGATCCAAGTGATAGCAGCCGACACGGAGACTACACCAGTGGATATTGGAGCATGGATCAGCGGGGGCGCTTATGTGTCCGGAAATGCTGCACGATTAGCGGCTTGCCAGGTCCGTAAGAAATTGCTCCATGTTGCGGCGGAGGAGCTTGAAGCAGATTTGAACGATCTAGTGCTCGAGAATAAGAGTGTCTACGCCAAGGCCTCTCCCAGCGACAAACTTACCTATCAGGAACTGGTTTCACTGAGCATCCGCAACAATCGCGGAGACCCGGTTATAGGCGAGGGGCATTGGCGTATTATGCGTGATGAGAGGAACCCGCCCAGCCTCGCAACGGCTAAAGGCCGCTGGAGCGAAAATTATGCCTTCGATGCGCAAGTAGCCGAAGTGGAGGTAGATATCGAGACAGGCCTGGTGCGTGTGTTGAAGGCAGTCACTGCGCACGACTGTGGTTTCCCTATTAATCCTCTACTGGTAGAGGGCCAAATAGACGGCCAGGTATCAATGGCAGTGGGCCATGCTTTGATGGAAGAAGTTCTGATGAAAAACGGTCAGACACTAAACCCGAGTTGGCTGGATTACCATATGCCATGCATTCACAACATGTGTTCATCCGAGCATATAGATGTGATCACGGAAAGCTATGAATCCGGACGAGCCTATCGAACAAAGGAGGTCGGGGAAGGCTACGTGTCAGGGATACTCGCAGCTATTGCCAATGCGGTCTATGACGCGACAGGCGTGAGGCTGTACTCGACCCCGTTTACTCCGGAGAAAATCTTAAAAGGATTGGCCGAAGAAAAGCGGCCTGTTTGAGGAGAGAAGGAAAAATGCGGGGGAACCCGCTTCTTGCAAAAAGCCGGATTCCCCCGCACCCCCTCCGGCAAAAACTCCTAAATGGCTAGCGGTATATCAAAGGGCGCCTGCGAGTCCCCGTAGGATGCGGTGACCCGTTTTCGCAGGGGAACCGCATCAATCGAGGTTTTTCGCGGACGATGTGGTTCGCTTCGCTCACCACATCCTACTCTTTTACTGGGTTTCCAAAGTGCAGCAGGCTGTATGCATACCGCATAAAGGCAGATAATGGAGAGATAGGTGCTGATGGCTGTGTCAACCGTTTAGTCCCGCGTTTCGCGGGATTGGGAAAGGGTTTGGGTCCCGCGCAGAACGCGGGATTGCAAAAAAGGTTTTCCCGACGACTTCATCTTCACTTATCTATGGTGGCGAGGCATTCAATCTCGATCTTTGCGCCCAAAGCGAGGCCGTTCGCACCAATGGCGCTTCGGGCAGGGAGCCGGTCCTTCTTAAAATAAGTCACATAGACCTCATTCATTAACGGCCATTCCTTCATGTCTGTTATCATGACCGTGCATTTGAAAACGTTGTCCATCGAGGAGCCATATTTTTCAAGGGTTGTTTTTATATTTTCCATGGCCTGCTTTGTTTCTGCCTGAATTCCGCCCGGCACAAGTTTCATTGTGGCGTAATCAAGACCAATTTCTCCCGAGAGATAAAGTATATTGCCCACACGCACTGCATCAGAGAAAGGCAGGGCCATGGGTCTGGGTGTCTTGAAATATTCCACCTTGGTCTCCTGTTTTACAGCCTGTTGGGCACCGGCGCCGGATGCAAGCAAAAGGCAACAGCAGACCACTGCGACGATAATATGGCTTGTTTTCATTGAGTGAAACCTCCTTGAATTTTGACATGGAACATTACCCAGGAATTATGAGCAGTCCTACGATATTCAATTCTTTTCGCCCGCTGTAACTGGCCACGGACCAAGACGTTGTCATTACCTTGAGAAATCCCTGTTTCACATTGAACGTACCTGCCCTCCGCCCAAGGGTCAATCAAAAATTCGGGTCATGGATAACGCGTCAGTTCCTGTAGGATGCGGTGACCACGAGGAACCGCATCAATCGAGGTTTTTCGCGAACGATGCGGTTCGCTTCGCTCACCACATCCTACTCTTTTACTTACGAGAACTGGTGATCCTAAAAGAACTTGCCGAATGAGGAATAATCAGTAGGACCGGCATCTTGCCGGTCCCGTAAGCCATGATGCATGTCCGGGGACCGGCAAGATGCCGGTCCCTACCAAGTCGTGCGCCCCACGGGCTAAGGCGTTGTCCCAAATTTTCGGGTACCCTGAATATCGCGGTAGCCGGTATCAATTTTGCAATCAAGTTTGTTCAGATCTTCAAGAATATTATCAAGTTGGCGACAGACATCGTTCAGGCTCTCCAGCTCGCTTCCTGTCTCCAATTCGCATCTGTCAAGCACCATCTCCTTTACACATCTGATCATATCCGGCACGATATCGCACGTCAGTCTCCGGTCAGAGCCCTCATCGGCGAGGTATGAGGCAACCGCAAAGAGCACGCGTGGATGGACATTCTTTACGCCGATTTTGCTAATGATTTTCATTCGAGCTAGTAGCACTCGCGCCGATCGCTGAACTCTTGCGAGTCTCAGGCGCACACCGATATCCCGCAATTCTGAATGCAATTCCTCAAGCATTTCGGCCCCGGCAAGGTCGAGATCGCCGGTCATTTCCAGATCCAGTATCACTGTTTCTATCGGGGTATTCGCTTCCCACATCAGGGCCATCACTTGATTCCGAATCGATTCTGCGTTGACATAAAATATACCCTCTTCGGCTCGGACAATGAGAAGACCGGGGATTGTGAGATTGTCAGGATTTTCCCGTATGGAAGTGAACTGCGGCTGTCCCGGCACTTTCCCGAGGACGCTGACACGTGACTCCGAGCCTCGTGCAATGACAAGGAGCAGAGACATGACAGCGCCGATAATTACGCCGTCAAGTACTCCTAATATTAGGACACCGGCCATTGCTACCATGGCTGTCCAGAATTCAGCCGGTCTGAGACGATACAATCTGCGTAGCGCAGAAACTTTGAACAGGCCCCGGACGGCTATCAGCACTACCGCTGCCAAAATCAGGTTCGGGCAACTTGCTGAAGAGACCGGCGAAAAATACCACAACTAACGCAAGCATGGCACCACTGATTCCGTTGGCCAACTGAGTCTTTGCTCCGCATTCATTATTCAAGGCAGACCGAGAGAAACTTCCGTCTACCGGATAGCCTTGAGTGAATGCCGAACCGAGACTCGCACATCCCAAAGCGAGCAGTTCCTGGTTCGTATCGACTCGATAGCTGTTTTGTCTGGCGAACATTCGCGCCACACTCATGGCGTCAAGGCACGCTAATATAAAGGCTCCGATGGCTAATTTTAAAAGATCTCCCATCAGTGAGATTGGGGCGATTGGCAGTGCCGGAAAAGGGAATCCCGTCGGAATCTCACCCACAACGTGCACCCCTCGACCGGAAAGGCCTGTAAAGTGCATCAAACCGATCGAGCCCAAGACCAAAATTAGCGCCCATGGGACCGTCGGAAAAATGCGTTCGCCTATTAATAGAATGATTATTCCCGCAACCCCGAGACTGAATGCCCATATGTTGGTGGCACCGATATGATGAGCCAGGTCCAGGATTCGGTCGAAAAAGTGGCCGTGGATCCCGGGTATTCCGAATAGCTTGCTGAGCTGAGTAGCGGCAATGTACACTGCTACCCCGGTTGAAAATCCCACCAGGACAGATTCGGAAATGAAATTCACTAAAAATCCCAACCTGAGGACATACGAGAGTAGGGCCATTACTCCGACAAGGGCCGCAGTCGTGGCCGCCAATGTAACGTACTGGTCGGGGGAGGAGAGCGCGAGTCCGCCTAGCCCGGAAGCCACGAGAATCGACATGGCTGCCGTTGGACCAACAGCGAGCTGACGAGACGTCCCGAACAGCATATATAGGATCGGAGCCACAATTGCGGCGTAAAGACCGGTTATAGCCGGAAGTCGTGCCAATTCCGCGTAAGCTATGGCTTCCGGAACAGTAAAAGCGGCCAGTGTCAATCCAGCCATAATGTCCGGCCGCAAGAAGCTCTTACGATATGCCGGCAGCCACTGCAGGATCGGGATTGAACGAGAAAGGCGACTCATATGTTAGGTCCTGGCTATCTATCCTACAGACCGCACAAGAATGCGGGTTCCGGGACTCCCCCGAAAAAAATTGATTACGAATCAGGGATAACTTTCTTTTTCCCGATCTCAAGATCGTGTATCGGAATGATAATATCCGCGGCATCTTTTATACGCTTCATGCTCTCGTACGCCTGGATCACATCCAGGTGAACGCCCGGAGCGATGACCCCGCCTCCGCGAGGGAAGTTCTCGGCGTTGCAACAGAGTCCGGTAATGATAGCCCTACCTTTTGATGTTTCCACCACAACGGACTGTCCGCCCGGTGTATGGCCCGGCGTGAATAAAACTTCAATCCCATCTATGATTTCGGCATCACCGTCGATTATTTTCAAGTTCACGCCTTCCAGGACATCCGGATAATAGCGATGGTCAATCGGATGGGGATCGTTGAAAAAGTCGATTTCCGCCTGCTGGACATATACTTCAGCATTTGAGCAAAGAACGTCATTTTCACAGTGGTCGTTGTGCAGATGGGTGTGAATTATAATGTCGATCTCTTCCGGTTTCCAGCCAACGGTAGCCAATGCATCTTCGAATTGCATAATGGGAAAACCGACTTGATCTTCTATTTCTTGAGAAGGCATGAAATCTTCAATGCCGGTATCTACGAGGATCTTTCGGTCTCCGCCTTTGATGGCAAACGTGTAAATCGGTAATATTATGCGTTTTCCATAATAACGCTGATACGTCATTATTCCCTGATCGGTCTCGTTGAAACCTACTGCCAATGGATGAATTGTATACATTAATCAGGCTGCTCCACTCTAGTTTTCTACCAAGGCTTCCGCCACAAGGTCCGAGACCAAGCTTACCCGCAGGTCCAACTCATAATCGTCGTTTAAATCCTTGAGCTGGGCAAAGCACATTTCGCATGCGGTCGCTACAATGTCAGCGGATGTGGCCTTTATTTGATCGGCCTTCACTCGTGATGTCAACATGCGAAATTCCGGCTCCGCTGCAATCACGAGTCCGCCTCCTCCTCCGCAGCACCAGTTTGCCTGCCGGTTCGGAGTCATCTCGATGAAATCGTTAGTCACTGCTTTCAGGCAGTTCCTTGGTTCTTCGTAGATGCCGCCATTCCGAGCAATTTGGCAGGGATCGTGATAAGTGATAGTTCCTTCAATTCTGGATTTGTCCAGTTGGATCCTTCCGTCCCGGATATATCGATCGATAAGTTCCATGAATGTAATCACATTAAAGCTTCGCTTGCCGATTACATGCTTCATTAATCGGTATGCGGTCCCGCACTCGCATATGACCAGTTCCTTGACACCAAGTTGCTCGGCTTCCGAAATAATCCGTTGATAAATCTGCTCGGTCATGGATTGGCTGCCCAGAAATGCCCCGAAATTAACTGCTTCAAAGCAGCTCAACGTCCATTTTTCGCCGGCCGAGTTCAGGATTCTCGCAGCCGTGAGGATCGAAGGCTTCTCTGCCATAGAAACAAAGAGCACATCCGCGTTCTTCACGTCCAGCGGGATTAGATCGTAACCGCCTGTCCTTGGCCACTTTTCGATCATCTCCGCTCGGACTTTTTCCACTTCTTTGGCGAATTTCTCTTTGGTTACTTCGAGTTTCTGACCTTTATCAATTTCAGCCTTTGCACGCATTGTAAGCGGCTTGGGATCCATGTCCGCACCGATGAGCATGGCCTTGGCAATGGCCTGGATTTGTTGCGTATCAATACCAAACGGACAATAAGTCATGCAGCGTCGGCACCCGGTACAGGTGAAGGCGGTCTCGTAAACCTTTTCCATCCATCTTTCATCGAGATCAACCGCTTCGTTCAGCCAAGGCGCCATCTTGCCGGTGATCTTGTGGTAATTTTCGAATAGCCTTCGTATATTCTGCGCCCGTGCGACCGCACTATACCGAATGTCTCCCGTGGACGCATATGCATGGCACGCATCAATGCAGACACCGCAGCGAGTGCAATTATCCAAGTAACATTTTCACGGAGCGGCTCAATTTCGCGGCCATTAAGCTTAGGACTTCCTTCTTTTCCGACTGTTCCATGATTAGCCTCTCCTAAGTTTGTTCATCGGCACTGCAAAGAACGCGTGCATGATCTTGCTAAATGGCAAGACTATTAGAAACAAATTGGCCAAGAGCACATGAGTGCCTATGACTGCATAGTGAGAGCCGGTAAGGAACTGACGTGGATCGGAGAAAGTCAACCGCAGAAGGCTAGAGAGATAATCTCCAAAATCTTTTTTGGTTATCACAAAACCGTTCTCGGCCCATGAGTTGCCCCAACTCATTATGTCGCCTGTTACGACTATGGCTAAGAGCAAGATCAGCAGCAAATAGTCGGCAGGCACTGAAACTTCGCGCACCGGCGTTCGAAATCGACGGAACAAAAAATAGAGTATGGAAATGGTCATCGCAATGCCGATAACCCCGTTGCCTATCATGTGCTCGGATGTCGCGGGCATAATATCCACGTGTGGTAATAGATCGATATGGGCCAATATCAGCAGAGCGATGGCTAGATGAAAAATGCAAAGAAAAACCCAAAGCACGCTATTGTGCTTGTGTACAGACGGCATTGTGAAGGAATCCCAGACCCCACCGGCGAATGGATAATCCCATGCATTGCGCGTATTGGCTTCAGGAAAAATCCGCAGCGTTGGAGGAATATTAGGCGCTCTGAGCACATCTACGATTTTGACGACGATCCAAACGATGCACCACGCAAAAGCGAGGTACACCATAGGCACCATTACGAAGTACCAAAATTTGTCAATCATGCCGGAAGCTCCCGCTAAACGTTTCAGATTTGACCAGAGGCTAAGGTACTATTTTTAGGCCATTCTACATTGTAGCGCAATAGTTCGGAGGCAATGCTCGGTTTCAAAATCAAAGATTCGCCCCCCCGACAACATGAGATTCCGATTTGGAAGTCCCATCTTGCAACTTGTTTGGCGGATTGCAAAACCGGATGTCTAAATGTAAGTTGAGTAGAAATTAGATAAGGCCCTCAGGTTGTCCGGAGCATAATTACTATAATACCGAATTGGAGGATTAGAGCCCCTTGTCGGAATTACGAAAGCTCGATGTTATGTCCCAATTGATGGTAATGAGTAGTTTCAGGAACTCCAAAAACATCATCATGATGGCTGCCGAAGCAAAGGGACCTTTTGACGAAGAAGTTTTTAGGCTTGCAGTAAAAGAAGTCTCGCACGCATTTCCAACACTCACAGGCACGCTACGGGAAGTTCGAGAGGGAGCAAGATTATCACTTTTCAGAGAGGATCATCCCGATCTGGAAATTCCAGTCATGGTATCTGACGTGAGCCGCCCTACCGGACCTGAAGGGAGCTTCAATGCCATTATGGATCACCTGAGACCCGTGTTGGACAAGCAATGGGACCTTTGGCATGAACCTCCCCTCGAAGTCCATGTTATGCACTTTCAGCCTGAATATTTTCTGCTGGTATTCATATTTCATCATGTGGCTGCGGATGCGGGCATGGCCCTAAAAATAGTGAGTGAAATGCTAGGGCGGTATGATGCGATGATCAACGGCCGTTCGTCTGGATGGCAATCCATGACGTACGTGTTTTCTACGTCCAAGAAAAATGCTTCGAAACCCGAGAAAACCGGCTGGAAACATTTGGGACGCCAATTACTCCGAGATCTGAAGTATCGAAAGCAAAAGCCCGCAGTACCACACGGGACAGGGAGGACGGATGAACTCACTGAGCAGCACGTGCTCCGAGTCTTCCCCGCTGAAGATTTTCAAGAAATAAAAACGAACGTAGCAGAAGCAGGAATCAACCTCGTGGATCATATTGTCGTTTGCGCAAATCGAGCTTTGGATGAATGGAATAAAAACAGAAATATCTTTCCTGGGATAAATACGAGCGTTGTAACGGTGAATATGAGACAAAGATTCGGCGGAGAAGATGAAAAGAATTACAGCTCAACTATTTTCTTCCGATCAAAACCGGAAGAACGAAATAACCTCGTCGAGTTTGCTCATTCAGTTGCTGAACGCCGCAAGAAACAGCTCAGCAGGAATATAGATCTGATAGTCCGCGGATCCATTGCAATGGGAGCCGCCTTCTTTACTTTGTTCCCTTTTGTCATCCGGCAAAGAGTGGCAAGTTATTTTATGAGAAGCCAAAAATTCTCGATAGCGGTGGGATTCCTTGGAGTAGTCTGGCCGGAGCTTATAGAAGGGCGACCCGGCGAAGGTTCCTTTCTTACACATGCAGGAGGATTTGAAATAATTGACGTTCATGGCACCGGATACAAGCTCGCGGGAAATGCCCAGATAAATTTGTATGCTTTCATTTATCGTAAGCGGCTACACCTGGTCCTAACTGTCCCTGGTTCCGTGCTGACTCTTGAGGAAACCGAATCTTTCGCGGACCTGCTTGCCAGAGTTGTTCGAGAGACAAGTTACGGAAGATGAAGACCGGAGCACCAGGCCCGGAACAGGCGAGCGGCTCGGATTACCTGCGGAAAAACCAGAGCACGAGATTCAGAATCACGGTTATTATTATACTGATTACAATACCGGTCATCAGAGGGAAATTGAACGAGAAGCCGGGCCTTTCAACCCGAATATCGCCGGGGAGACTTCCGAACGGCAGTCCTGATTTTCCGGCAAGCCATACCAGGATGCCGATGGCTGCTATACATAATCCCAAAAAAATGAGCCATTTCCCCAATGAGGAAAATTCCATGGCAAACTGCCCCAACTCCTTTTGTTCATTCTAAAGCTCTCACGAGCCTTTTTCAACGTCTGTCCGCTTAAACGCGGGGCTTTCAGGAACCAAGCTGTACATGATACAGGCCAGACCGACTGTAAAGACTCCCACATACCACACTAAACTGAAATCCGAAGGCCCGGCTAGATTTGATGGCTCTCGTCCGATTACAAAACCCAAAATATGCGTCATTACGCCGGCTCCAAGCACAGTAAACATGTTTACAGCGGTCATTGCTTGAGCGACCATTGTCGGTGGAAGAAGCTCTTTAATGTGAGCATACATTATCTGTCCCGGCGCTGCCGTGACACCAATACCAAAAAGAGTCGCCATAACCAGCCACATCGGCACTGTTTGAGTCCACCAAATTACACTACCGGAAAGCAGGCAAAGTCCCCACATAGTGCCCAATATAACTGCTTTCCGCGATCGGAGGACACGATCGCTCATCCAGCCGCTCAATGGCATGCTGACCATGTAACCCAATCCGAGGAAAAAAATCGCGTTGCTTGCAGTGATTTCGCTGAATCCTAAACCATAAATGAGAAATGGGGCGACCCAGAGGCTTTGCAGAGCGGCAAAGTAGCCATAACGCACAAATTGACTCAGGCTAATGGCCCAATAGCTGTACATTCTGAGCAAACGCCCAAGGCCGATTATTGCTGAGCCGGTGTTCAACCCGATGGGCGCAGACGAGTCCGGCCGATCTCTCACCACCAGGAGAAATATCGCTACAACAAAAGCGTTTATCAAGGCAAATATCAGAAAGCTTGTTCTCCATCCGATCGAAATGGTCAGGAGAGTCAGCGGGGTGGCTGCCAAAAGATTTCCGGCAACGCCAATAGAAACCAGCAATCCGCCCAAAAACGCAAACCGGTCCAGCGGAAACCAGGCTGCCAGGAGGGCATATATAATCATGAGGTTACCACTCATGCCTATTCCCAGAAGCGCTCTGGCCATTATTAAATGGGCCGGGGTTTGCCCCAGGGCAAACAACACAGCCCCCCCCACCGCCGCAACGCGCCAGGACGAACATGGTTATCCTGGATCCAAGGCGATCTAAAGCAATTCCGATGGGTATTTGACTCAGAGCAAAAGCGTAGAAGAAGACAGCGGCTAAATCGCTGAGTTGGGCATTCGTGAATCCTAGATCTCTAACCAAAAAAGGGCTTATTACCGCGGTGGACACTCGGTAGAACATCGAGATCAGAAAATTGATGCTGCCGATTATAAAGATAGCCCAACGTCTGCGGCTAGCCGGCGCTGGATCATGAAACGGTTCTATGGTAATTCGCTCCCGGCTGTAAGTTTCTGGTCAATTGCCGGAAATAAATTAGCATATTTTGACAACATCGTGCATTTTGACAAATAAAATTACAGGTACATATAGCAATTGCCGAAAACAATGACCTTCTCGCGACCCGTCACCCCGGCGAAAGCCGGGGTTCAGTCCCGCGTGCCGTGGGATTGAAAAGACTGGATTCCGGCTTTCGCCGGAATGACGGAATCTCGCGATATGCAATCGGACAAAACTTTTAGCGACTGGTATAACAAATAAAATTGAGGGTAGTGAACCAGGTCTACGCGAGCTCACGCTCAATTCAACTCAAACGGAATGAACCTATCATCTATTTACAACCGGAACAATTCTTGACGACCTTTCCGTCCCTATTGTAACAATCAGCCACTTCCAGCATAGAGTCAAATTTGGAACACGAGCTGCGAACACAACAGCTATATTGAGAATACGGTGGACCTTTGCTCTTTCTCATTTTAAACCTCAATCTCGGCAGAAGCCCAATTTGTAATGACGGCGGTTCGCAAAAAGCAGTATGCTGCTTGCGTGTCCAGACCCTAAATTACCGCGTGGTGATCAGTCATGCGGCAGGCGTCTGTACGGTCAATCCTGCACGCGAACCGCCGATCTGAAATCATGTACGAACCGTCTGTTGTGAAGTTAAGTTCTATCCTCGAAGAGTCAAGGGGAGAGGCGTCGTCTCACGCTGTGAGCCTTGAGTTACGCGTGCGAAAAAGGAGGTGTGTCATTGCGAGCGGAGCGAAGCAATCCCCTAGGCGATGGGGATTGCCACGGGCTACGCCCTCGCAATGACAAATGACCGGCACGGGAAATGTGTCGTTGCGAGCAGAGCGAAGCCATCCCCCCGCTTTGGGGATCGCTTCGTCGTTTCACTCCTCGCAATGACAGAACGAACCGCCTCGTAAGTGAGGGCTTGTCTGACCTTACCTGCGAATGGGTTGGATTGTGCCGTATTTTGTGAAAACAATCTGCCAGAGCTGAATATCTCGGGCACGGAATGCGCCGGCACACGAGAGCAAATAGTACTCCCACATTCTTTTAAACCTGTCGCCGAATCGGGTCTTAAGTTTATGCCAGGCACTTTGAAAATTATTATTCCAGGCCATTAAAGTCTTATCATAATGTGGCCCTAGATTGTGCAGATCCTCGATTACAAACAGACCTTCGGCGGCTTTACTGATTTGGGCAATGCTGGGCAGCACGCCGTTAGGAAATATGTACTTTGTGATCCACGGATCAGCTTTTATTTTGGATTCATTACTGCCGATGGTGTGCAATAAAAAGATGCCGTCCTTGCTGAGACATCGATGCGCAACTTGTATGAATTTTCTGTAATTTTTGACGCCGACATGCTCAAACATGCCGACAGACACAATCTTGTCGAACGTCCCTTGAATATCGCGATAATCCTGTTCGAGAATCTTTATCGGAAGCCCTTTACAAAAGTCTTTAGCGTACCGGATTTGCTCACCGGATATATTTACGCCGGTCACTTTGCATCCGTACTTTTCAGCCAGCGAATTTGGCCAAGCCGCCCCAGCCGAACCCGATATCCAGAAGATGATCCGTGGCCTTAAGCTCGAGTTTTCTGCAAATCAGGTCCATCTTATTGAGCTGAGCTTTATTCAAATCGTCAGTACCGTTGAAATATGCGCAACTGTATTGATTATAAGGGTCCAGGAAGCTCATAAAGAGCTCACTATCGAGATCATAATGTTGTTCGGCAACTTCACGAGAGAGGGTTCGTGTCTGACGATTGAACAGCAAAGCCTGCAGGTACGGAATGAGCAGTTTCCGTCCGCCCGCAACCTGGCCATCGACCCCGGCGGTGAGCACTCGGTAGATGAATTGATCGATTCGAGGACATTCCCACCAGCCCTCCATATAAGATTCGCCGAGTCCAAGATTTTTGTCTCGCAAGGCCCGCGCATACATTCTGTCGTCCTTCACCTGGATATCCCACGGATTCGGACCACCGATCTTAATCCCGATCTTACTCAGAATTTCGCGAACTATATTTTCCGGTGAACTCATTGCATCACAGAGATTATCGATTTTGATGCAAGCCCATTCGAGGCATTTAGCGAAAGACAATCGATTTGATATCATAACGCACCCAGGCATACAACATGAAGATGCCATTCGGCGATTAATCTGATTTTAATTTCGAGGAGTGAAACGACGAAGATCCGCACACGTTAGCGGTTGTCTTACTTGGGCCGCAATTGCTTCTGGAGGTGCTTCGTCCCCCAGACAACTTGATGACTGAATTCTTATTTTCAGATATTAAGCGGCACATTATCCAGGTATGATTCCCTACGCTATGGTCTGGAAAGGACAATGAACGAATCTGAAGCTAATGGGAGAGCTTCCCGGGGGAACTACGACAAGCTCTCCCTTGGATGTTGTAAGATCAAATTATTCTACGTTGATTTTTATGGATTTCTTCTTGCCGGTCTCGCTCTTTGGTAATTTCAGAGAAAGCACTCCATCTTTGAATTTCGCCTCAACCGCCTCACTTTTCACTTCGCAGGGCAGGGTGAAGGCACGAGAAAAGCTTCCATAGGAGCGCTCGATTCTGTGAACATTTTCACTTTTTTCTTCTTTCTCTTCTCTCTTTTCACCCTTAATGGTTAGCACGTCTCCAGATAAACTGACTTCAATATCTTTCTGATCGATCCCAGGGAGTTCAGCTTTCACAAGCACTTCGCTTTCGTTTTCGGTAATATCCACTACGGGCGAAAAACCGTGTCCTGACAGCCAGTCGGGCCGCTCGGCCCCAAAAAACCTTTGCATAAGGTCATCAAATTCACGGCGAAAGGCTGCCGGAGCGTTTTCCACTCTTCTCTTCCAGGGCTCAAGTTCGAACATTTCCTGAACCTCCTTGGCCAGATTAAGTTTTGGATATAGATGGATCTCGGGCTAATTTCTTAGTTTCCTACGACTTTAGATTTTCATCAGTCCGGTAAGTGTCAAGGGGCTGGGAAGCACGACAACTGGCGCAATGCTATATCTGAATGCAACATAAACGTGCTCGAGAAGTCACCTAATGTAGGGCGGCTGACGAAAGGACCTTATAAATAATCCAGCGCCTCGCATTCAATGCAGGTTTTGTAACGAGTTGTCGTTCAGCACCACTAAGAATTAAAAGGAGGTCGTGAATTCTTAATTGGCGTTCGCTGTCCGTTAATGTGCAGGAAGAAATTCCGTTCATCCGAATCAGCAACAATGTAGGGGGCTAAAGCATAATATGCCGGTCGCGAGAACCTCGCGTGAAATGAGCTATTTTTTACGAGGCAATAGGGAACATTATCTTTTCCGACCCGAAACAATTCAGGGTTAAACAGCTCTTCCGACCCGTCGTTCAGATGTATGCAGATAATAGCTTTCTCAACCTCGCGAACCGCCCGAACTACAAAAGGGGCATCCTCCACTTCGACTCGACAAACCTCATTATTCATCCGGATCCGATATTCGGCATCGGAAGTTTTTTCCAGTAATTCATTAAAGTACTTATATATTTCAGGATGGATAATTTCAGAGCCGTTTTGAAACCATCGACCATCTTTATCGATTACAAGTTTTAGATATGGCGTGACATCAAACAGCTTCTCATGATCATTTCTTGAGCTATCGTCCATTCTGCTACCACAGTTCCGCGAATTCTTTTTTTCCGTACAGCCGGCTATATGCTCGGTACCCGGCCAGGACTTTCTTGACGTAAATTCGGGTTTCAAGGTACGGCATATTCTCGATAAACTCATCATCTTTCATCTTGCCGTTCTTATGCAACCACTCCCTGACTTTTCTAATATCCGCATTATAGGATGCTACAGCAGGGATAATTTTCCCTTTAAACCCCGCCAGGTTCTTGCTCAATATCTTTATTCCCAACGACACATTCTGTTTTGGATCAAGGATCTCGGCAATCGCGTTGGCCGGGATCTTGCCATGAGATCTGGAGAGCCCGGCAGCCCCGGGAGTAATCTGCATCAGGCCCAAAGCGCCGGCCGGCGAGACCGCGGACGCATCGTATCGGCTCTCCTGCCGCATTACTGCCCATACCAGATGGGGATCAATCGAATGCCTCGCCGCGACCTGAGTCGTGTAATTCAAGTGGATACGTGGAAAAGCAATCTCCACGAACTCAGCAGGCGCATTCGAAGGGGGATTCTCCATGAATGACTTGAATCCTAGCGATAAGGCTTCATCCGCGATCCGATACTGTTCGGCCCTATAAGCTGCCCGTGCCGTCACAAAAGCGACAGCAGGAGACGATTTCATAGATTTGGGAAGCGCTTCAAGGTTGATTAAGGCAAAATCGTCCAACCCTATCGCCGTCAATTTCAACGCCGCCGCAACCATACTATTGGAACTCTCAGCGGGTGTAAGTTTTAGTTCCGGAAATAGTTGCTCAGATGTCTTTTCCCGTTTCGATTCCGGATTCAGGGATTTCAGTACGCGAGCGGCTTCAAGACCATAATAATCCAACGGAGAATTAAGCGCCAATTCTCTGAGCAAAGGTTCCGCGTCTTTAGGACGACGGCCCTGTATAAGAGCACGAGCTTGCCAATATTTGGAAGGGTTCTCGATCCTATCGCCGGATGCTCCCTTTCGCGCTTCATGAAACGCCTCGGCCGCAGCACCGTAATCATGGTTAAGATATTTGATCCAAGCGAGTTTCCATCTAATCGTCACCTTTACTGGAGGCTCCGGGTTGGCTGTAAGAAGTTTGTTGAAGTAATTCTGTGCCGCCGGAAATCTGCCTTTTTCAAAATTATATGTCCCCAGATTGAAAAGGGCCTTTTTTTTCGCAGCCGAAGAACCGGAGGACAGAATTTTATTACAACAAAATTCAAAATCTTTTTCTTTGTCTAACCTCCAATAAATGAGACTCATAGTGTGAAGCGCTTCGGTACGCTGCTTTTCAGGCAAAGCCCCTTCGAGCAGTTCCTTCAGAATACCTATGGCTTTTTGGTTCTGACGATCTTTATAGCGGCACTGGGCGAGTTTGAGCTTCAGAGACGTATCCCGCGGTTTGGCCGTTAGCAGGGCAGTATATATGTCCGCAGCCAGATCGAACCTTCCTTTAGTAAAAAGGCGACCAGCGCGGTTCAACTGCTCGGCTTCAGAATACTCGGGTTTGGCTATCTTCCCGTGGAAAATCATCCAGGCGAGGTCATCGGCCGCTTTCAGGCCCTCGACTGAAGCAGGATAGTTCAGAAAAAGGATTCTATAATGCGAAGCAGCGTCAGAATAGTTCCCAATGGATTTTTCGAAATTACCCAACTGTAGTAGCAAAGACGGCCTATTCCTCTCAGGAGCCTTTTCCATCATAGATAGCAGCAGCGCCTTTGCTTCCGGTTTGGCTTGCCGGCAGAGAACATCCGCGAGGGCTTCACGGGCCCGGCCGTTATAAACGGTGTTCGGATGTTTGCTGAGTAGCTCTTTTAGAAGTATTTCGGCCTGATTAGGATTACCGGACGCCCTGTTCCTGGCCAACAGCAGATACGCAACCGGGCCGTAAAGCGTATCGGGCAAGATGTTCTCCCAAGTTGCACGAGCGCGGTCGAAATCCCCGGAATCGTAATATCTTTTCCCTTCTTTGAAGAGATATTCCTGGGCCGGTCCCGACGCGATGGTCATACCGCAAACCCAGGAGGCACCCGTGAAAATAGAAATAAAAATCAGTAGTGCGATATGCAAGAACATGCAAGATCGCGGTGCGTCATCGACAGGTTTATCATTGGGAGGCAGTATAAGCCGGTTTTCTAGGCTAATCATGGTGTCTACATTAGAACTTGAGGCCTGTCCAGTCAAGCGGCGGACTAATTGAAATGTGTATGACGATAAGAAATCGTGAAAAATACATCTTTGACAATTCCTTTGGAGTATCCTACAATTTCGTAGCATTTTGCACTTAATGCGATAACTAGCACGCTCCGAGCGAGACAGGCATGGCAAGCAGAGAACCAAAAGTGAAAAGAGAACTACTGGAGCTGCTGCTCCTTTTCGATATCAGTCAAATCCTCGACCGGAGCCTTGATCTCCGAGATGTTGTTGGACCGGTGTTAGAGGCCATTGCAAAACATATGGGAATGATGCGCGGGACGCTGACTCTTCTCAACCGGCAATCGGGTGAAATATTTATCGAGGCCGCGCATGGACTTTCAGAAATACAAATGGAACGCGGAAGATACAGACCGGGGGAAGGAGTTACCGGAAAAGTCATCGCTACTGGAAAACCGGCTGTCGTTCCTCACATATCCGAGGAACCGCTGTTCTTGGATCGTACTGGAGCCAGGAAAGATCCTCGCAAAAAGGACGTGTCTTTCCTATGTGTTCCCATCAAATTGGGCAACGAAGTCATAGGGGCACTGAGTGCGGACCGCTTGTTTGAGGAAGGTATCGGGTTCGAAGAAGACGTGCGTCTACTATCGATAATCGCATCCATGATCGCTCAGGCAGTACGCTTGAGACAATCTGCTCAAGAAGAGCGGCATCGACTTTTGGAAGAGAATCTGCGGCTTCAAACTCAGCTAAAGGAACGGTTCAGGCCATCCAATATCATTGGAAATTCAAAAGGCATGCAGGTTGTGTACGATCTGATCGCCCAAGTCTCCAGGAGCGATACTACTGTTCTTATAAGAGGTGAAAGCGGGACGGGAAAGGAGCTTGTGGCCCATGCGATCCACTACAACAGCCACCGCGCGGAGAAGCCTTTTGTAAAAGTCAACTGCGGCGCGTTGCCGGAAAGCATCGTTGAAAGTGAATTATTCGGCCACGAGAAAGGCGCGTTCACCGGTGCAATAGCCACGCGGAAAGGGCGTTTCGAAATAGCGCACGGCGGCAGCATTTTCATGGATGAGATTGGCGACCTTTCTCCGACAACTCAGATCAAGCTTCTGCGGGTGATTCAGGAGAAAGAGTTCGAGCGCGTCGGCGGGACCGCGACTATTAAAACGAATGTGAGAGTGATTACTGCGACAAATAGGCCGCTGGAACAGCTTATCCGAGAAACTAAGTTCAGAGAGGATCTTTACTATCGGCTCAACGTGTTCCCCATCCATGTTCCGCCTCTTCGTGAGCGCAAGACAGATATTCCGCTGCTGGCCGATTTTTTTATAGAAAGATACAGTAGACTCAATCACAAGGCCGTTCGCCGGATTTCCACGCCCGCTATAGACATGCTGATGAGCTATCATTGGCCTGGAAACGTGCGGGAATTGGAGAATTGTGTTGAAAGGGCCGTGTTACTGAGCGCGGATTCCGTGATTCACGGGCACCATCTCCCGCCGACTCTTCAAACAGCTGAAGCCAGTGGAACAACCCATAGCGGAACCTTGGAAAGCACCCTGCACGCGGTGGAGAGAGATCTTATTTTGGATGCTTTAAAGGCTTCGCGAGGGAATAGGGCAAAAGCCGCGAGGGCATTAGGGATATCCGAGCGGATTATGGGTTTGCGAGTGGAGAAGTTGGGTATAGACGCCAAACGATTTCGCACAAGAACGTCACAATAGTTAGTTTAACATACCATTATGTAGCTTTGGTCCCCTGGGCGAAATTCTCATCATGCCTCCATTTTTCGAATAAAAAGCTGCAAAATCAAGCTGATGTGTTTTTCAAAACTTGCTGGTCGTTAATTGGCATCGAGATTGCTTTTGGATCAATGCAACTTGTACCGGTTCGCCATTCTTTCTTGAATACTCCAGTGCCGGCAAGCATTCCGGCGGATCGAGTTCGGAGCGTGGGATAACTCCGGACCGGCGAGGCGAGGATATAGGGGAATTTCGAATTTGTACCAAGCAGCTGTTTCACAAAGCCGACTATCATCCCATCTGCAATAATTCGGCTCAGAGTTAACGGCTGGACGTGAGTACACTTGGAGGTGTTCCAAAATGAATGCAGCCGACAACGCGTGGGTCCTGGTCTCGTCGGCACTGGTGCTCTTGATGACCCCGGGTTTGGCCATGTTTTATGGTGGTATGACCCGCGCCAAGAACGTTTTGTCAACAATGATGCACAGCTTCTTTCTTATGGGGCTTGCATCCATAATTTGGCTATTTTATGGATTCAGTCTTGCTTTTGGGCCGGACGCCTTCGGCGGACTCTTGGGCGGGACCTCCTATTTTGGATTACACGGCATCGGCGGAGGATTATTCCCTGACCTGAGCGATCCCACCAAGACCATGACCATTCCCGGAACTACTTTCATGATATTCCAGTGTATGTTCGCGGTCATCACTCCCGCCCTGATTTCCGGCGCCTTTGCCGAACGAATGAAGTTTAGTTCCTTCATTGTGTTTATGATTCTCTGGATGACTTTTGTCTACTGTCCAGTGGCCCATTGGGTCTGGGGTCCCGGCGGCTGGCTCTCGGGAATGGGCGCACTGGATTTCGCCGGCGGGACGGTAGTTCACATCAATGCCGGTGTGGCGGCTCTGGCATGCGCTCTCGTCATCGGGAAGCGAAAAGGTTACGGGACGGCCGCAATGCCTCCTCACAATCTTACTTTGACATTGCTGGGTGCCGGCCTTCTCTGGTTCGGATGGTTCGGATTCAATGCGGGGAGCGCGCTGACAGCCGGTGAATCGGCTTCGATGGCCTTTGTGGTGACTCACATGGCCACTGCTGCCGCGGCATTGTCCTGGGTATTTGCGGAATGGATAATAAGAGGTAAGCCCACTACGCTGGGCGTGGCGTCCGGGGCAGTGGCAGGGCTTGTGGCAATCACCCCTGCTTCCGGATATGTCGGCCCTGTATCATCCGTCATTATCGGTGCAATCGCGGGTGTAGTTTGCTATCTGGCAGTTTTGGCCAAGAGTCGGCTCGGGTATGACGATTCATTGGATGTCGTCGGGGTCCATGGCATTGGCGGGACATGGGGCGCTATAGCGACCGGCCTCTTTGCATCCAAACTCATCAATGCCTCGACCGAGGGAGGCCTGTTCTTCGGGAACCCCGGGCAGCTATGGATTCAGATAGTGGCCGTGGTCGCTACCATAGTCTACTCGTTCGTTTTGAGCCTCGTGATTCTTTACATCATCAAGGCTGTGATGGGGCTACGAGTCAGCGAGGAGGACGAAGTGGTCGGAGTTGATACCTCGGTCCATGGCGAGGCTGGGTACAACTTATAAATGCCGATTTCCCGGAATTACGGACACGCCTTTCTTTAGCCGGGAGCCGGATTGGCCATGGATATTCGGCAAGTGAAAGAGGGAATAACAATGAAGAAAATCGAAGCAATTATTAAGCCCTTCAAATTGGATGACGTGAAGGAGGCGCTCAGTTCGATTGGAGTGCAGGGGATGACCGTCACCGAAGTCAAGGGCTTCGGAAGGCAAAAGGGGCACAAAGAAATCTACCGCGGGGCCGAATATCTGGTGGATTTCCTCCCTAAAATAAAAATCGAAACAGTTGTGGTCACGGAAATGGCAGACCAGGTAATCGAAAAGATCGTTGCCTCCGCGCGCACTGGGACCATTGGAGACGGCAAGATTTTTGTAACACCGGTCGAGACGGTAATACGGATCAGGACGAGCGAAAAGGGTACCGACGCTGTCTGAGAAGGGGTCGGTCGATAATCCATATCAAGGGGGGAGGTCAATCGTACAATAATGTAACTGAATTTCCGGATATCCTACGGAGTGGTAGCCGAATGTGAAATACAATTCGGCCACTCTCCTCTGAATATTCCATGAAATGGAAATTATATTAGCACGTTAGTCAGCAAGAGAACCTCCAGAAGTTCTTTTGGCACGCGGGTTGCTTTACTGCCAAAACTGTAACTTTGCTCCTGTAGGAAAGTTCTTCCTAACGGGATTACAGCTTCTGGAGGTACGCGAAATGAATCCTGCCGATAACGCATGGGTCCTTGCTTCGTCCGCATTGGTTCTCTTGATGACTCCGGGTCTGGCCTTGTTCTATGGAGGCCTTACTCGGTCCAAAAACGTGCTCTCGACCATGATGCACAGCTTCTTCCTTATGGGGCTTGCGACAGTTATATGGTTTGTTTACGGATTCACCCTGTCCTTCGGGCAGGACGCTTTCGGCGGCCTGATTGGGGGCTTCCAGCATTTCGGGCTAAGCGGGGTAGGGGGAGCGCCTTGGCCGGATCAGACGATTCCAGGTGCCACCTTTATGATATTTCAGTGCATGTTCGCGGTAATTACCCCGGCGCTAATTTCCGGGGCGTTTGCCGAGCGTATGAAGTTCAGTTCGTTCATCGTATTCATGGCATTGTGGATGACTTTCGTTTATTGCCCAGTGGCTCATTGGGTCTGGGGTCCGGGCGGTTGGCTTGCAAAGATAGGAGCCCTGGATTTCGCAGGGGGCACGGTAGTGCACATCAATTCAGGTGTGGCGGCTCTGGCATGCGCTCTGGTGATTGGTAAGCGCAAAGGATACGGCGTGCTTCCGATGATACCTCACAATGTGACGCTCACCTTGCTGGGAGCCGGCTTACTCTGGTTCGGGTGGTTCGGTTTCAACGCGGGCAGCGCCCTGAAAGCAAACGAAACAGCTACCATGGCTTTCGTGGTCACGCACATGTCTGCGGCTATGGGAGCGCTGGCCTGGGTATTTGCCGAATGGGGGCTCAAAGGCAAACCGACCACATTAGGTGCAGCATCCGGCGCTATCGCCGGATTGGCAACGATAACACCCGCTTCAGGGTTCGTCGGACCGGGATCGGCGATTATCATTGGACTGATTGCAGGAGTGGTGTGCTATCTGGCTGTCCTGGCTAAGGCAAATCTCGGATACGATGATGCCTTGGACGTTGTAGGAATTCACGGAGTCGGCGGTGTTTTGGGAACTTTGGCCATAGGATTCTTTGCTTCGAAAGCATTTGGCGGAGCAGACGGCTTATTTTTTGGAAGCGCCGCCCAGTTGGGGCCTCAAGTAATTGCGGTTTTGGCAACGACGATCTAT
Organism: uncultured delta proteobacterium; assembly: GCA_963741425.1. Classification (GTDB taxonomy): domain Bacteria; phylum Desulfobacterota; class Desulfomonilia; order Desulfomonilales; family Desulfomonilaceae; genus DATJPW01. The sequence goes on along the minus strand of CAVUHP010000025.1, from coordinate 369,999 downwards.
TCGCTCGTGGTGACTTTGATCATCCTTTATATTATCAAAGCCGTAATGGGATTACGGGTAACCGACGAAGAAGAGGAGACCGGCGTGGATACCTCCGCTCACGGAGAAACAGCATATAACCTGTAACCGAATCCATTGATACGAAAGGGTGTTCACATGAAAAGAATCGAGGCGGTTATCAAACCTTTTAAATTAGATGACGTAAAAGAGGCGCTCAGCTCAATCGGTGTGCAAGGTATGACTGTAACGGAAGTGAAAGGATTCGGGCGACAAAAGGGACATAAAGAGATATATCGTGGGGCGGAATACCTGGTGGATTTCCTGCCCAAAATCAAAATGGAAATGGTCGTGCCCGCTGAAATTGTAGAGCAGGCTGTCGAGAAAATAATCTCTGCAGCCCGTACAGGCACCATTGGGGACGGAAAGATTTTCATCACGCCTGTCGAAGGTATAGTTCGAATTCGCACAGGCGAACGCGATCTGGACGCGATTTAACAGTGGATTGTTTTTGTATTGGTTCCAAGTATCAAGGGTGAAGGACTTCGAATGGCTGTTCAAGGTACAAAAATGTTACATTTTTCTAACCGATCCTACAAAAATGTATGGACGCGTGAACCTGCTGTCGGTTCATTATTCGCGTACAAAGAAGGTTTTGGTAAATATTACAACCTATTGACACGCGTGGTTAATAAACGAACTTGGCACGGTCATTGCTTCATAAAAGGGCAGACGAGCTTTCACCGGGCACCCCGTGAATGTTCAAGGGAACTGTATTCACGGGGTGTGTTACTGTATGCGGAACACACGACACGTCATAGAGTGATCGTGTTGCCGCATACCTAAATTTTAGGTATGTAAATATTTGGACCCTAACTTTACTGGGGGTAAGCATGAAAAAGGTGGAAGCAATAATCAAGCCCTTCAAATTAGACGACGTGAAAGAAGCCGTCAGTTCGTTGGGCGTGCATGGAATGACCGTCACCGAGGTGAAAGGGTTTGGCCGCCAAAAAGGGCATAAGGAAATCTACCGCGGGGCCGAATACCTGGTAGACTTTTTGCCCAAGGTGAAATTGGAAATGGTAGTTCCTTCGGAACTCGTGGACCAGGTGATCGAGAAAATCGTAGCCGCTGCAAGAACCGGCAGCATAGGAGACGGCAAAATATTTGTCATCCCGGTCACGACCGTTGTTCGCATCAGGACGGGAGAGCGTGACGAAGACGCTTTATGAGAATATCGCAGGTGGTGGAACCTGATCAGCCACTTTGCCCAGAGCATCTCTCGAAGGCGAAGAGGTTCGATATCTTTTCCCGCGCAAAACGGCAGAAAGAGTGCGGGAGATGATCTGAAGCCCTATTCTCGGTGCAAGAATGTAAGTCCGAATGGCTTGGAATACAGCCCTACCGTATCTAACGGTGGGATTTTTCTCCGTGCCAGCGATTCGAAGGCAGCAGGACTGATGAATGCCTGCGTAAATCTTATAGTAGAAGGAGTTATAAATGGGACCAAAAGAGGTGCTTGAATTCGCCAAGAAGAATGGGGCCGTAATGGTCGATCTCAAATTCATGGACTTCCCTGGAATGTGGCAACATTTCAGTGTTCCGCTGCATGAGCTTGAAGAGGATTCTTTTGAAGCCGGCTTCGGGTTTGACGGTTCATCTATTCGTGGCTGGCAACCTATTCACGCTTCGGACATGTTGGTGGTTCCAGATCCGGCCACAGCGGTGATGGATCCTTTCATGCAGCATCCAACCCTTTCCCTCATCTGCAACATCGTGGATCCTGTGACAAAGGAACGCTATACCAGAGATCCACGCAATATTGCTCAAAAGGCGGAAGCTTACCTCAAATATACTAAACTCGGAGACACCGCTTATTTTGGACCTGAGGCGGAATTCTTCATCTTCGATGACGTTCGGTACGGTTACAGTTCCAACGGGGGGTTCCATCATATAGATTCCATTGAAGGATGGTGGAATACCGGTCGAGAGGAGAATCCGAACTTGGGGTATAAACCTCGCCACAAGGAAGGCTACTTCCCGGTTTCTCCCACAGATTCACAGCAAGATATGCGAACCGAGATGGTCCTGATCCTCGAGAAACTCGGGATCAATATTGAGGCTCAGCATCATGAAGTAGCGACAGCAGGGCAGGGTGAAATAGACATGAGGTTTTCACCTCTGGTCATTATGGGCGACCAACTCATGTGGTTTAAATATGTGCTGAAGAACGTTGCCAAAAGATATTGTAAGACAGTGACATTCATGCCTAAGCCTCTATTCGAAGACAATGGTTCCGGCATGCACACGCACATCAGCATCTGGAAAGGTGGAACCAATATTTTTGCAGGCGATAAGTATGCAGGTCTCTCCCAGGAGGCGCTCTGGGGTATTGGTGGAATTCTGAAGCACGCGCCAGCTCTTTGCGGCATATGCAACCCTACAACAAATTCGTATAAACGATTGGTTCCAGGATTCGAGGCCCCGAACAAACTGGCTTATTCTTCAAGAAATCGATCCGCCTGTTGCCGTCTCCCGATGTACAGCGCCAGTCCCAAAGCGAAGCGGATCGAATATAGAACTCCTGATCCGTCGTGCAATGGGTATTTGGCGTTCAGCGCCATACTTATGGCGACCCTGGACGGAATCGAAAATAAATTGGATCCGGGTGAACCGCTGGATAAGGACATCTACGCACTCGCGCCGGAAGAACTCGATCGCGTTCCTTCCACTCCCGGAAGCCTGGAAGAGGCCCTCAGCGCGCTGGAAGCAGATTATGAGTTCCTGTTGAAGGGCGATGTCTTTACGCAGGACGTTATTGACAAATGGATTGAGTATAAGATCGAGGCGGAGCTTAACCCTATAAGGACGAGACCTCATCCGTATGAGTTTGCCCTGTATTTCGACTGCTAGGCTTTGTACCAAAGATAAGAAGCTTCTGTGGAGGGCAGGATTCTAACCTGTCCTCTTGCAGAGAATTGATCAAGGGCTGTTTTGGAGAATTGTCGCAAGGAATTGCGACTAGGCCTGAATCGTAGGACGATCGGAGGCGCTGGATTGTCCTACTCTCTCCGTCCCGTGTGAGGCATTAAATGACCTTTTCGTAAAACGGGACTTAGAGATCGAGCGCCAACTTTCAAGATCCGCGCCAGTGGTCTCTTATCACTCTTCCCCTTCCTCTCGCGTCCAGGGGGCCGGGTTTCAATCACTCGTCCCTGGAACGAGAGGGGGAAAGGGTTAATTGACAGAAAGCATGTCGCGTCGAATGTTAGCCTGGATGTGGCCCATGGGTCGTAGCTTAAAGGAAAATTGTTGCGCGTCCCGCGTCCCTGTGTAATTAGATATTTGAGATGGATGGAATTCCGTGAAAAAATCTGAGTCACAGGTTTGCGCTTGCTAATTAAGAATAGTTCTTAATCAGCAATCCCTGGAGACGTAAATGTTCTTTTTTAATGATACTGAAGGAAAAGAGCGCTACGGGGCGGTAATTGCATCCCTGGGGCTGGACCCGAAGAAGGTCACTCCCGAGTTTTTGAAGGCTTTAGAAAAAGAGTTTGGATGCCCTTTTGAAAGAGGAGAGTCACTTATTTGGGTGCAGGAGGCTGAAGAACGGGCGGAGCAGATTTTTGATTCTCTTAGCAAGAAGTATTTTCCATTCAAGGGTAAGAGCAGAAAGCTTTAGGATATTCAGGCCTTGGTTTTCAATGTCACAGAGGTCGTTATCGGACAATTGAATGCCTGATTACTTTTGGGTTATTTCCGGATCATACAGTAAACGGTTTTCCTTCCTGCTGCGCCACGCTGAATCCTGTTCCCATTTGTGCTAATATAAATACCACTATGGCTTTAATAAGGATAGCTCAAGCTCAAATGAACTCGACCGTGGGAGATTTCCGCGGGAATCTGGAAAAGATCAGTGAATGGATCGTCCGGGCGCGGGCAACTGGAGCTGATATTGTGATGTTTCCGGAACTTGCGCTATGCGGGTATCCGCCTGAGGATCTCCTGTTCCGGAGGAAATTCCTTCGAGACAATCGACGTGCGCTGGATATGTTGGCGCCCAGGTGTCGAGGCTTATTAGTGCTGGTCGGATTTGCCGATTCTGTTGACGTCAAAGCGCGAAATGCTGCCGCGTTGCTTGCTAACGGAACCGTGCTCGATATTTATCATAAGATCGAACTGCCGAATTACGGTGTTTTTGACGAAAAGAGATATTTTGAACCCGGCTCCAGGTGCTCGATCTTTGAAATCAGCGGAGTGCGGGTTTGTGTAACTATTTGTGAAGATATATGGGTGGAAGGGTCACTCACGGAAGCTTGCGCGATAAAAAATGACGCACAGATAACTTTGAATATATCCGGCTCTCCTTTTTACGCGGATAAGCTTGCGGTGCGCAGATCGATCGTCAAGCGATTTGCAAGGGCCACTAACACTCTGGTCTGCTATACAAACATGGTCGGCGGGCAAGACGAATTAGTTTTCGACGGCGGCAGCATGGTCGTTGATGCCAGTGGAGAACTCTTGGGTTGTGCAAAATTTTTCCAAGAAGATCTCTTCGTAACGGATATCAATATAGATTCCTTAGCCACGAAGGGCCCACTCTGGGACATATGTGGGCAGCCTAGCCAGCTCAAATTCGAGGCTGCTACAGGCCGGCCCTACCTCAAGCCTTCGATATGTCCTGCTTTAGGCCGAATCGAAGAAATTTATTTAGCACTGGTGTTGGGCACAAAGGACTATGTTCGTAAGAACGGGTTCAAGAAGGTGGTAATCGGGTTAAGTGGGGGTATAGATTCCGCTCTTACGGCGGCTATCGCCGTAAAGGCCGTTGGCGCTGACAATGTGGTCGGCGTTACAATGCCTTCAGAATATACTTCAACGGGGACTTTTTCGGATGCGGCTGCATTGGCCAAGAATTTGAATATTGAATTGATCACATTGCCCATCAACAGCGTATTCGATGCGTATGTCAAAGCAATGGAAGAACCTCTCAGTAAGGGAAGTCCCAGTATTGAACTGGAAAACCTTCAGGCTCGCATCAGGGGCAATATGTTGATGACTCTTTCCAATAGGTTCGGCTGGCTGGTATTGACGACCGGCAATAAGAGCGAAACTGCTGTGGGCTACAGTACGCTATATGGGGATACCGCCGGGGGCTTTGCCGTTGTTAAAGATGTGCCGAAGACATTGATTTACGAGCTGTCCGAATATGTTAACCAACAGGCCGGGAAGGAATTGATACCGCGCAGCGTCATAGAACGGGCCCCTTCGGCAGAGTTGAAACCGGATCAAAAGGATGAAGATTCATTGCCCCCTTATCCTGTGCTCGACCCGATATTGACAGCTTATGTTGAAGAGGATAAGGCCCCGGAAGAGATAGAAAATTTCGAACCTGCACTCGTGCGCGAAGTAATCCGAATGGTGGATCGGAATGAGTACAAGCGCCGACAAGCTCCGCCCGGTGTAAAAATCACTCCCAAGGCTTTTGGAAAAGACTGGAGACTGCCCATAACCAATCGGTATCTCGATGGTAAACTAGAGGAGCCGGCTTGATGAGCGTGTTGATTATTGTTCATATTGAATCGGAAGGCCCCGGCACGTTGGGCAGCTTCTTGGATTCGTCCGGCATCGCTGTCCACTCGGCTCCAGTTTATTCCGGGGAACGGCTTCCGGAAAATATTGATGGTCTACAGGCCATAATTTCTATGGGTGGGCCGATGAATGTCTATGAGGAGAACGAATACCCGTTTTTGCGTGATGAGACGACCCTGTTGCGGAAGGCGATCGCTGCCAATCTTCCGGTATTAGGGATATGTCTGGGAGCGCAGATGATAGCCAAAGCATCCGGAGCGCGAGTAGTCAGATCCCCCAAAGAAGAAATCGGTTGGGGCAAGATTTTCCTGACCGAGGCGGGTCAAAGCGATTTGTTATTCAGCGGGGTACCTGAGACACTGGACGTGCTTCAATGGCACGGAGACATGTTCGAGATTCCCGAAGACGGAGCTTTGATTGCGACTGGAAATGATTGCCCCAATCAGGCGATCCGGTACCGCAATGCCTTCGGGTTGCAGTTCCATGTAGAAGTGACACGCGAAATTCTCGCTGACTGGTTCAAAGACTCCACGCACTTGGACAGAGATTTTGCGGCGGTACGACGAATTGAAACCGGACCTGGACCGACATGCCCGGCAAATATACAATAATTTTATCAGCCTCATTCGTTGACAATAGGATTTGTTCGACCTTCAGAATCGAAAATCGACCCTGATTTTAAATATTTTCTTGGCCGGTAATTCGAGGATCTCAACGCCGGCTTTTTCGCGCAATTGACCGATTATCCTCTCTTTTTCTTCAAGGGATGAGGCAATGAGCGTGAACCAAACATTGTATTCATGCCTTCTTTCATAATTATGGGTGACGCCGGCGCATGCATTGATGATCTTGACGACTGTCTCGAACTTCTCCTCGGGCACTTTGGCTGCAAGCAAAGTGCTGACAAACCCCACGCGCCTTGAATCAATGGATGCTCCAAGGCGTCTTATGATTCCCGCTTGCCTAAGTTTGGCAATTCGGACGATAACCTCGTCCTCGTCCATGTTGAGTCGCTCGCCCAAAATCCTGTAGGGATGGGGCTCAACAGGAAATCCTGCCTGGATTTCATTTAATAATTCTTTGTCCCGCTGGTCCATGGGTGCCGGCCTTCAATAACTCTTCAGGCGAAGTTTCTATTGTCCAAAAGAGTACTCCCCACCATTCTTCTCTTCCCGTCTCACATTCAACTCTGTTCCAATTCGAGAGTCACTGTGACTTGCACGGGATCCACGGAGTCGATTCTGATCCCATCAGGTTTGATTACCACCGGAAGCGTCAGCTTGCCGCTCATTTTAAGTTGTTCGATATTGATGGGTTCCGTCACGACAGAAGTGATCTTTCTCAGTTCCGCCTGGACACCTTTGAGCTGCACCTCTGCGGGTGCAATTACGATTTTAGTCTTGTCAGGAACGACGCCAGTGAGAGTTGGCACTACACTGATCTTCTTTATTAAAGCGGTCTCAATATTCAAGTGAAGATCTGAAGGTCTGATTTCTGATATTGTTATTCCAGGTGGAACCTGGACGTTCTTGCCTGTGATCCTAAAATAGTTCACGCCGGTGACAACATTCGCAAGGTTAACCACCGCCCGTACAGAGCCTGGATTAAGATTTGCCAAGCCTGCCTCCGATCCGCGCAGCCGCACGTCGATTCGGTCCATCCACTTACCGGTGATTTCCACATCCGGCGGAAGATTCGTGTACTGTAGCGGGATGCTGATTCCCAATTCAGATCGCTGAGGTCCTACTATGAGAAGCCAGAGCAATATTGAAGTGAAAAGCGCAAGTAGCTTCAGATGCCAGTTTGATTTAAGGGCGCCGATAATTCCTGCATGGAAGCCTTGTTGTCCGGGACTGGCTCTTAGCAATCCTCTATCCAGAGCATCCCGAAAATCTCCTTTTTTCCGATATGTGGTTATCGTCTTCCCTTCCGCGATGGATACTTCACTCCGTTCCTCTGAAATTACCACGCACAAAGCATCGGAACGCTCGGTCAGGCCCAGGGCGGCTCTGTGACGAGTCCCGTATTGGCTGCTCAAATGTTCATCCCGCGATAACGGGAGTATGCAACCTGCTGATTTGATTCTAGCGCCTGCTACGAGCACTGCGCCGTCATGGAGGGGAGACGCTTTCTGAAAAATCATGATCAGCGCCTCAGTAGACAGCAGGCTCTCGAGAGGTTTACCTTTAATTATGACATTATCAAGTCTATCCCGCCGCTGGAAAACTATTATGGCACCGATGCGCAACCCGGCTAATTCGCTCACCGCATTGACTGTTTCGTCTATTATATCGGATTTGATTTCATTATTTTGGCGGCCGCTGAGATACCGTACGGGAGAGGCCCGGTCGAGCATCTCTCGAATTTCCGGCTGGAACACGATGACCAGCACGATAATAATTGCCGCCCACAAGTACTGAAATAAAATTGAAGTGAGAATCAGTCCCGATTTGGATGCGGCGAAGTAGAGGATACCCATACCCATTACTGTCGCCAGTATTTGAAAAGCACGAGTATCTTTAAACCAGGCTATTACAGCGTAGATCAGGGTCGTTATTATCGCTATATCCAGCACGTTTATTATGCTGATAGAATAAAAAAGATCTTTAATATATTGCATGAACTAATTGATTTGAGACCGACAAAGGCCCTGGAGTAATATACCATTTCTGCGTGAAACGGCTGGTTATTATGAAAATCATATTTGAGAGCATTTTGCAAGAGACGGCGAACACCCCAGTTCATTGCTGAAATTCGACAAAATATTTAAATGATCCGAGAAATACTGCGATACCAATCATATATTGATAGTTAATGAATATAATAATAGATTTCCACCAATGCCCGGAGCCGCATTACAAACCAGCCCGGTAGCAAGCCCGGCACTAATATACACAATATACTTTCTTGCCGTAGCCAACCTGAGATATCTGAATTCCGAGGATTTATAGTGAGTTGTCATTTGAATGTAGGATATGTCGGGGTGGATACACCTATTCACCGAACGGACCGAACATTCGGGATCGTATAAATCCACTCAGATGTCCTAAATCGACGTGATTTTGTGACCATAGCGGGTCGGCAGAGTTGGAATTATGTCCGTTTCGGATATCCACATTTCCTGTGGATAACTTGCCTGTAACTCTGTGGAAAACCATCCCGAAGCCGCTGGTTTCGTGCATTTACAGCGTTTTGTATCATCGTGGGGCAGAAAAAAACATTAATAAAATTAGCTAGAAAGGTAAGCATTTAGAATTTCGGGGGAGTCTTCGGAGCCCGCATCAGAACTTATAAACAGGTGTGGATAAATTTTCGGACACAGTATGATCTCCAGGCATCGAGATTAACTGGAAATTACCATCATGCTTGCGGCACAAATCCGGGCGACCACGGGATCTCGCTTCAGGGCTGAAATGCGGGTGCACGGACGTGACAAGCAGCCATGTGGCCATCTCCGATATCGTGCAACGGAGGGATCACTTCTGAACAGATGGGAATCCTTAACCAACAGCGGGGGTGAAAACGGCACCCGGACGGCGGTTCAATCGGGCTCGGCACATCGCCTTTCAGAATGATGCGCTCTCGAGTCTGGCTTGGATCCGGGATAGGGACAGCGCTCAGGAGCGCTTCAGTATAGGGATGGAGAGTATTTTCATAAATGCTCTTTTTGTCGCCTATTTCAACTATTTTGCCGAGGTACATCACGGCCACTCGGTCTGCAATATGTTCCACTACCGAAAGGTCGTGCGAGATGAACAGATAAGTCAAGTTGTATTTGTCCTGCAAATCCTCGAGCAAATTCAATATCTGCGATCGGATCGAAACATCCAGCGCGGAAACGGGCTCATCAGCGATAATCAGAGAAGGATTCAACGCCAAAGCTCGCGCGATTCCGATCCTTTGTCTTTGACCACCTGAAAATTCGTGCGGGTATCGATGCAGGTGTTCGGGGCCCAAACCAACATCATCCATTAATTCAAGTACTTTCTTTCGTCGCTCAGCAGCGTGTTCCTATTCCATGGACAGTTAGAGGTTCCATGATAATGCTCTGAACGGTTTTTCGAGGATTAAGAGACGAGTAGGGATCCTGGAAAATGATCTGCATTCTCCGCCGAAGGTGTTTCATTTCTTTGGGGCTGACGGTTGCGAGATCGATCCCTTCGAAATTGACCCGGCCTGAAGTTGGTTTTTCCAGTCTCAAGATGAGCCGTCCCAAAGTGCTTTTGCCACAGCCGGATTCTCCCACCATGCCGAGAGTTTCACCCCTTCGTATGGCAAGATCCACTCCATCTACCGCATGAACGTATTGGGATTTTTTTTGGAGAAAAATCTTCTTAACCGGAAATAGCTTAACTAATCCTTCAATGCTCACGAGTTCTTCATCGGCTTCATAATTGCGGGCATGCGATACAGCGGTTGCATTCATATCTTACGTTTCCTGAATTAGGAGTAGCTTTAATCGTATTCCAAACGGGGAATCCGTCCAAAATAGCGTCGAACCACTTGGCTCTCCCGTTTTTTCGTGTTATACGGACGCCACACAACAAAGTCAATGCGAGGTGAACATCTGGACACAGTTTATCCTATATTAGGTCTTGCTCCCGGCGCTGCATGGTTGGTGTACTTCCGTCAGAAAGAGCGACATCAACCGAAATCGTTTTCAAACCTGTTACGTGTCTTTTTTTGGGGCTGTATCTGTACTGTTCCTGTGATTGTGATCGAGAACACGGCCGGGGCGGGACTCAGACAACCAAACCTGGCGCTAGCCGCTGGGGCGAGTTTTTTGGTCATTGCTCCTATTGAGGAGTTCGCCAAATTACTGGCAGTGTGGATATCGGTGTACCGGACGCAAGATTTCCGTGAGCCGATCGATGGAATTATTTATTCTGCTACTGCGGCGCTCGGTTTTGCCTGCATTGAAAATGTCATTTACCTTGGGCTTATGGGTCCAAGTGTTCTGGTATCGCGAGCCGCATATGCCACACCGGCTCACGTGATGTTTTCCGCTATGTGGGGATATTCTATGGGCCTGGCCCGGTTCAAACGTGAGGGCGAGATTGCAATAATTCTGCAGGGATTCTTAATTTCCACCGCTCTGCATGGAATGTACAATTTCGTTGTGGCGGCCTATCCGAAACTCGCTGTATTCTCATTGTTACCTCTTATGCTCTTTATGGCTTGGCTGATGAACAGGCGCATTAAGGAATTTCGCAGCAGCTTTCCTTTCCCATCACTGGGAGAAGGCGCGCTGATCATATGCCCTGGTTGCGGAGCTTACTCCCATGAGGATTCGGATCAATGTTCTAGGTGTGGCTTTGCCACGCCACTCCTGGGGACGGATACACCTCGTTTTTGTAGCAAATGTCGGTCTCGTTTGGACCCATGTCGTACCACTTGCGCGTTATGCGGCCAAACTGTAAACTTGGGTCGGTTCTGTGCTCCGGGCAGACCACGAAGCGTCTGACGTCAATGTACTTAAGCATTCATTTTCCGGTATTTTAGAGACACAGACTGATTCAACGATAAGACGGCAAATTGTTCGCGACAGCGCTCGCGACCTAAGACAAAAAAATTTGAGTTCTTGAAGCCGATCTGTCTCAGATTGGGATCTTTTTTTCTTGACACGGACAATAAAAAAAGACAAAAAAGAACGCTTAAATTCAATTCTTACTGGCTTTCACCATTGGACGGGAAGATGATCCGAAAAAATGCTCACCGAACGTTTTCAGTTTATTTCAACGGTGAAGTTTGCTTCAGCGGTTCGGATTCCCGCGCTTTCCTTTTCTATTCCACATTAACAAAATCTTTGACAGGAGGGACTGGCGTAAGCGGGGAGAATTTATATTTCCTCCTCGCGAAGTTAAGACCCTGAGCTTTCCGGCTTTGGGAAGCTCGCTTCCCTCGGATCTTTGACCGCGCGCTCCGGAAATTCACTGTCTTAAACTGGGAGCCGAACTTCGGTCAGTACTGTCGCAAATTGGGGCTGTCAACTGTCCGGGCTTAACTATAATGAGCCTGGAGTAGTGGCGGTAATTATCATTAGTGTATTTTTCGAGAGGCTCAAAGCCCACTCGGTACGGGGGATGACAATGAAAGCTTTAGGTATTCATCTTCTGATCGAGTTGACATCCTGCAATCGACAAAAGATAAACAACCTCGATTATCTGGAAAGAACCATGGCTCAAGCGGCTGAAGCGGCAGGAGCCACGGTTCTGAAAACGGCTTTTCAGGATTTCAACCCACAGGGGGTCTCGGGGGTCGTAGTAATCGCCGAGTCACACCTGACAATTCATACATGGCCTGAATACGGCTACGCAGCGGTGGATATTTTCACATGTGGCACGAAAGTCGACCCATGGAAGGCCGCGGATTTCCTCAATGAGCATTTGGAAGCACACGAGATTCAAATTCGTGATTTTCGCAGAGGGATCCCGACAGAAAACGAAAAGCGTCCGGTCGAATATAGGTCCTTAGAACATGCTGAATGCGGGAGTGCTCACAATTAGTGACCGTTCGTCCCAGGGCCTGAGACAAGACTCTTCAGGCCCTCGGCTTGCGGACGTACTTCGTCAACACGACATAGAAGTGGCTTGGACCGCAGTTGTGCCCGACGAAGAACGTGACATTCGACTGGCATTAATAAAATGGTCTGACGATCAACGGGCAGACTTGATCATAACCACCGGAGGGACGGGCTTATCTCCCCGAGACGTTACACCCGAGGCCACAACGGCTGTTGTTCAGCGGCTAATTCCGGGAATGGCCGAAGCGATGAGGGCGGCCAGCCTGTTAAAAACCCCTCATGCAATGATCTCGCGAGCGGTCGCTGGAGTGCGAGGCAGGACATTGATCATCAATCTTCCTGGCAGTCCTAAAGGGGCCATCGAGAACCTTGAAGCGGTTTTGCCTGCGCTCAAACACGCTATCACCAAAATCCAGGGTGATCCCTCCGAATGCGCTTGAGGCTCGAGAAAGATCCTTGGGAGGAATCCCGCTGTTTGGCGAGGTTCCTCCTGAAAGCTCTTTTCCTAAAACCGTCATGTCTCGACGGCACAACGAAGGATGAAAGTCGGCCGGGATGACGAGAGAATAGTATGTGACCTCAGAATGTTAACTCGCTGGACGACTTCATGTAAGCTTTTATTCGGCTGCGACAGGTCTTATTAATGAGACGCGTGCATATGCATGCACGCGCGTTGGGGGTGCATTAAGCAGGCAATGGTGTCCCACCATACGTCAGGATTTTGGCTGTCGCAACCGATAAGGGCGCAATTTTAGAGTTGTTATCTGGAATCCGAGCGCAGGTCTTCCTGCAAGAAAAAAACCGGCCTCACGGCAAGAAATGGCCTAGCGAGCTAGCTCATGAAGAATAAGACTAAGTCCATCGCCACGCGGGCGGGCTCCGTTATCGGAGAGATTCTTCAGCGCATGGGATTACAGGCGCCTCTCGCAAGGCATAATATTGCTCGTCTTTGGCCCAAGATTGTCGATTCTGCTGTCGCTCGGCATGCAAAGGTGGAAAGTGTTTCCGGTTCCACGCTTTTCCTGGCGGTGGATTCATCCGTCTGGATGAATGAAATGTCTGCCATTAGGAATCTTCTCTTGGAGAAGGTCAACGCGAGTTTGCCACCCAACGCAGCTCCATTTACCGAAATTCGGTTCATGCAACGTTCCTGGGCAAGAACGGAGGATCCGAAACAGGTGTCTCAGCCGCCCGAAATGACAGACCAGGAGAGCCGTATGATCGGCAAGATCCTGGAACCGGTAAAAGATCCTGATCTGAAAATAATTCTGGAAAAAATCCTGGATCAAGACCGCAAACTCAAATGGAAGAGAGGCTCGGAGGAATAAACGGAACTTGACGTGGCTCTTGCACAGGACTTATAATGTAATTACATTTATGTCGAAGGGGGTTTTCTGTGAGGACCCGTTTAGTCCGTATCGGTAATTCACGTGGTGTCCGCCTGCCTAAGTCACTGATTGCCCAAGCCGGTTTGAGCGATGAAATCGAACTGCACGTTAGGGATGGGACTATCATTCTTGAACGTGCGACTACCGTCCGTTCGGGGTGGGAAGAGGCGGCCAAAGAAATGCGGAAGCGAAATGAGGATCGGTTGCTTGATCCTGTTACCCCTACGCATTTTGATGAAGAGGAATGGGAGTGGTGATGGCTGAGGCTGTCCACCGCGGGGATGTATTTTTAGTAAGTTTGGACTCGACTCGTGGAGATGAGATACGGAAGACCCGTCCCTGCGTGATAGTCTCTCCCGATGAACTCAACGCTCATTTCCGAACCTTCATCGTGGCGCCACTCACCACTGGCAGCCATCCTTATCCCTTCCGTGTACGATGCCACTTTCAAGGCCGCACGTGCTATGTGGTCCTTGACCAGATTCGCACTGTCGATGGGGAGCGATTAGTGCGTAGACTTGGGAGCTTTCTACACCCACGTTGGAAAAGGTTCTGGGCATATTGCAGCAAATGTTCGCACGATAAGCAGTTTCTATGAATTGGCCCAGATGCACGCCCTGGGCTTGAAACTTCTCGAAGGTAAGCGAATCGCGGCCTAGTTGGACTGACATCGGGCGCGAAAAGGGAGTTGGCCCTTTTCGCTCAGGCATGGCCGATCTTCTAATATAGCTTGACCGTGCATACTTTTGTGCATATACTTACCGCATGGAAATTGTTTGGGACCTCGACAAGGCTGCAGACAACCCTAAGAGACACGAGGGGGTAACCTTTGAAGAGGCCAAGCAAGTCCTCTTTGATTCTGCTGCTCTGACGCATGAGGATCATCATGCCGAGAATGAGCAACGTTTCGTTACACTGGGCATGGGCGCAAGGGGGCGAATCCTGGTGGTAGTGTACACCTACAGGGAGGAAACAATAAGGTTGATCTCAGCTTGGAGGGCCAATGGACCGCAACGGAGGCGATATGAAGAGCAATTCAGATAAAATATTTGAGAAATTCAAGGACCTTGATTTTGCCGATGCGAAGCCGGTTGCCGAAACACCCCATTTGGCAAAATTGCAGGCTCAATCCGGTCAAAAGACTCGCATCACCATGCGGATTGATAACGAAGTGCTGGCTGTCTTCAAAGCCCGTGCCGCGACGGTTGGCGGTAACTATCAAACCATGATGAATGACGCTCTTAGGCAGTTTGCCCACGGACTTACGCTCTCCGACATGGTACGTGAAGCAGTCCGTGAAGGGTTGAATGCGTGCTTGACCGGACGCTCAACTCGGAACATCCGTAAGCGGGCCAGCTAGCTTTTTGAGGGAAAAGGTTGATGTGTAATACTGACACCCATCTGACCCATCTGACGCATACCAATTCGCGGCGGCTTGGCCGCACGCGGTAATGAATAATATTATAGGAGTTTTTGGGGAGGGAGGCCTTCCCGGATCATCTTGAGGACAAAAGAAACAGTCCGTTCCGCAGAGAACGTGGTGCCTGCCGAGAAAACCTTGCCAGCATTGCAATCCGATTTGTTCGGTTCTATACTCTCCCGAAAAGGCCAGACAATTTGTGTGTGGAAACTCGCTGATTGTCAGCCAAGGCTCAATCAGGAGGACACACAAAATGAAAGCAACAATCAAGACCGCCAAGGGCGACATTTCTTTGAAACTTTTTGACGACCAGGCTCCGATAACGGTTGCAAACTTCGTAAACCTCGCCAAGAGGGGGTTTTATAACGGGCTGAAATTCCACAGGGTTATCAATGAGTTCATGATCCAAGGGGGTTGTCCGCTAGGAACCGGGACTGGCGGTCCGGGATACAAGTTCCAGGATGAGTTTGTGCGCGAACTGAAGCATGACAAACCTGGGATGCTATCCATGGCAAACTCCGGACCAAATACCAACGGGAGTCAATTCTTCATCACTCACGTCCCCACATCCTGGCTTGACGGAAAGCATACCGTCTTCGGAGAGGTAGTTGCTACTGAAGATCAAAAAGTGGTGAATAGTATCCAACAGAACGATCTGATCGAAGCCGTTGTGATCGATGACGATACGACCGAATTGTTCGCAAAGACCAAGAAGTTCCTGGACGAATGGAACAAAATCCTCGACCGAAAGTAGGCAAAACACGCTCCGGAGCCTTTGCTCTCTGGACGAATTTTATCTCCCCTGGATGTCGTGACCGTGTTCAGTCAGGTCGCATGATTTCTTGGAGGTTGTTTCTTGAGGCCGAGGAGAAGCTCAATTTCAGCCTCCATCCAAGATTGATTCGTAAACTATAGCATATTTCAAGTTGCCGGTTCTGTGGTAATAGAAAGAGGCAGACGGAGGATCCTTGCGCGACAGACTTGTTTATCGTTAACTGTACGACTGTGCAGCGGCTTTAAACAGGACCGTGAGCGACCCGAAATCTTGAGGAGGAAATTACATGCAATCTTCGTCACTGAATCCTTTCACTGAGGGCAGGATTTTGGCAGCAGATAAGGACCTGGAGAAATATTGCTCTTCGGGCATCGAAGCCGGAGCGACCCATGCCAAACAGATACATCCAAGCAGCGTTGTCACTGCGCCCTGGGTGCGATTGAAATGCCAATTTGGCTGTCCGGGATACGGCAGAGGCCTCTGCTGTCCGCCTCATACCCCGACACCGGATGAGACCAGGAGTATCCTGGATTCTTACAAAAGAGCGATTCTGTTTCATATAGAAGTCAAAGGCACGGACAGCAGAGAAAAAAGCAACAAAAAATATTTGGACAAGCTTGTCGAGCTTGAAGGCGAGATGTTCAAGGATCAATACTACAAGGCTTTCCTCTTTTTGGCAGGACCTTGCAGACAATGCGAGAAATGTGCCGCTCTTGAAGGGAAGCCCTGTGCCTCTGGCCGAAAGGCCAGACCCTCTATGGAAGGTTGCGGAATCGACGTTTATCAAACTGCCCGCAATAATGGTTTTACTATTCAAACTCTTAGCCAGCGAACGGATACAAACAACTTGTACTGTTTGATGATGGTCGATTAGCAGCGCCGGAAGGTAGATCAAAGGCTCGGAGAAAGCGTGGGGGAACCCTCTTTTTGCAAAGAGCCGGATTCCCCCTCATGAGGGAAGTTCGAGGCTAGGACGATGCTTATACCGGCAGTTCTGTTGATCGTCACCGCCTGGGCCTTAATCGCGATTATTCAACGCATCAGACGAAATGCCAAGATACGCGTGGTCCATTGGGCTGTCTTGTTCATCGGCCTGATAGGAATCGATTTGTGGAGAATATTGGAGGGTTTTACTCCCACGCTCAAAGATTCCTCCGATCTCTTCCTGTTTCTTATGTGCTCCTTTCTTATTGTGGTCTGTCCGCCGCTAGTGCTGGGCATCTACAGGTATATTGTCAGCAAGCAGTCGTCGACCCATTGTCAAAGGGACGCCGGTGAGCCGCTGGACACTCTCCGGAGCAACATGGCCGCCCGAACTGCCAAAGCGCTATTGGTGGTTGCAACCGCCATTGTGCTAATCGTTTTTTATAGCGGTAGTCTTCTGTTAGGAGCGGCTTATACCTATGGAATTAGTTGGTTGCCGAAGGAGAGAAATCCTACAGGTCAAGGAATACCCGCTCTGGCTGTTGAAAGCCGCGTGGATGGCGGAATTCTGGTCCCACCCTATAGTCATTGAGCGTCTGGCCAATTCATGATTGATTCGTCTGATCTTCGAACGCCCTTCTTACGCCCCAGATCTATACGAGAAGCTGTTGGATCGCCCAAAGGTTCATCGAGCTACGAGCCTAGCAGCTGGTGATTCTGCTGCCAAATGAGCTGCCTCTATAAAAACGGAGTGGACCTTATGCAAGAGGTTCATCCGAGCAGCAGATGTCGCAGCTATATGGATCAGCCGCAACTGGACAGCGGACCAGGCTGTACCAACTATTCTTGCGGAGAAATACTACCTCGGGAATGGGTGTCACGGGTTTGAAGAAGCTTCTCGAGGTTATTTCGGGTGCTTGCCCAATCAACTTACGCCCGATGAAATCGCCCTACTTCGGGGAGCGCGTCACCTACCACAGCTGATCCCTGGCGCTACCCTGAAATGCCAAGAAGCAAATTAAATATGTACTGGCGAAGTTGGCCAATAAAGATCACGTCGATCCGATCTGCGCCTGATCCTGAGCTTCCTTCAAGACTTCTGCCTGGCTCCTCGGTGGAGCACGTGGGAGAATCAGCCTGATATTGATGGTCTCAAATACTTCGTGAGGACCTATTCCCAACGGGGTGAACTGAACAAATTGGAAGAATTATTGGGAAAAGGGGTTGATGTAAATGAAAAAGACCGCTAGTGCAGGACTGCTCTAATGTATGCTTGTCGCCGGCGTCACCTGGAAACAATGAAACTCCTTCTGGACAAGGGAGCTGATATCAATTCGCAGAATGACTTCGGTTGGACTGCCTTGATGGAGGCGTCCCTCTGGGGGCGTCTCGCGGTCGTGAACGTGCTTGTAAACCGAAATGCTGATGTCAATGTGAAAGACAATTGGGGCGTAACCGCTCTTACATTGGCCTCATCCAACGGTCACACTGCTGTCATAAAATTGCTGAAAGATCATGGGGCAAGAGAATAGCCTACAGCTCCTCAACCGTGATTGCCTCCTCGGGGCAGACGACTACACATGATTCACATTTTGTGCAATCGCCTGGTCTGGCTACGGTGACCCGATTTTCGCCATCCCTGTCGAATACGTCCTCGGGGCATATTCTGAAGCAATCACCGTGATTTCTACATTTATTCGGATCGATCTTCGGGAAATACATTGGAAGATTCCTTGCTTGGAAATTCACTGCGAGGCGAAGAATTCACAGCTGAAGACGCAGACGATGAAGAGAAAAACGAGATCTTGCCTGGAATCTATTGATCGAGTTGGCATCCGTAGGTCTTATGGAGTCGGCATTACTGCGCGTACCATCTCGCAGTTTCGTGGTGAGTGCGGGAACCGTTCTTCTGCAAAAAAGGGGTGCCCGCATCCTTCCTTCTCTCCCGTCCAGCGTTTTCCTTCTGTATCTAGCGGTCTGCACTAATTTTGTCCGAACTTCCTGCTCAATTGCTCCGCCTGAGAAATAATTCTATAAAACAACTCCTGGACTGTTGGGATATCATGTGCCATACCAACCCCCTGGCCGCAGGAGATTATTCCTGCAGTCACATCGCCCTCAGCGTACATCAATTTGGCCTTCTCTCCTCCGGCAACAGCAAGGAGCTCCGGGAGCTCGGCATTGCATGTTTCCAGTTCGGAGCATTTCTTGGCTGCAGGATTGACCCAGACACGGTGAGTGGATCCCACAGACCGCAACACGAGCATAGTATCAAGTTCCGAAGCCTGACGAAGGGCATCCTTCAGATTTTGATGAATGGGAGCTTCCCGAGTTAATAACAACCGAGTTCCCATGATGATTCCATCAGCGCCGAGCGCTAACACGGCGAGGAATCCGCGGCCATCGGAGACTCCACCGCCGCCGATGAGAGGTATCCTGAGGGCATCTGCGACCGTCGGTATAAGAACCAGACTTCCTATGTCCAGTCTTCCAGTAGCGCCGCCATTCTCGTATCCCACCACAGTGACAATGTCTGCGCCCATTTCCTGGACCTTGAGGGCGTAACGCAAACCGACGCACTTATGTATCCAGGTGAGGCCCGCCTTCTTAAAACGAGCGCAAAGCTCCTCGGGAGCGGAATGCCCAGATGTCTCAACAATCTTGATGCCTTTTTGTAACAAGACGTCCAGGTATTCGTTATTGTCGATTGGGCGCATAGCTGGGAAAAGGTTGAGATTTACCGCAAAAGGTTTGTCAGTAAGGTCCAGCAGTCGATCGACCGCCGCGGCAAATTCTTCGGAACTGGAGTACATGGCTGAGGCGAGCACTCCGAGACCGCCGGCATTGGATATGCTCGCAGTGAATTCCGGTGTTGAAATCCACATCATTGTCCCGCCAACAATGGGATATTTGATGCCCAAAAGATCGGTAACTCTAGTCTGAAACATAGCAAGACTCCTTGGGAGAGTGGAGTTGAAAGTCCTTTTGGGGAACCCTTTTCTGCAAGAAAAAAGTTTCCAAAACATTCCCCTGAAAACTCTAAACTAATCGTATGTGAGACTGCAAGCCATAGGTTTATGGCCCTGGCTTGATACTTCGTGCGGGCAGGCCAATTTGTCTCTGGTCTGGGGCTAGTCCTCAACCTTACAGGCGTTTCTAAACGAGGGCGGCGTGAACCCCGCCAAACAGCGGGGTTGCAAAAGATTCATTCCCCCGGGCAGTTCTAATGAATAGCTTCGATAAAGCCTTCAAACCCTCTATTGCCGGTGGAAACCACTTCCCCGTCCCTCCATACGATGTCACCGCTGAGTTCCAATAATTCAAAGTGACTGAGCAGCTCATTTGTGGCGAGGTGCATCCCAAAGCCTTTGAGCAATTCAGGCTCGAAATATTCCTGAGCAATTTCTTCGGGTGTTTTGGGCTTTAACGTAATCAGTTTCAGAATGTCAGAGCAGCGCTGGACATGGTGCTGAACCAGCTCGTCGCATCTTTGGCCAAGATTCACCAGATTGAAATCACCATTGGAAGTAAATCTGTGGCCGGGTAAAACGGTTAGATTCGGAAACCGATCGGCTATTTTGCGTAGATTCTTTACCGAGCGGATATATGCACGCAATCCGTAAAGCTGATCGGCGCTGGCATAGTGGGAAGGCAACATGCAGCGTGTGTTCTTGAAGTAGTGCTCCCTCGAAGGGTGCGGAGTGATTTCTGGGAGTATCGTATCACCCGCCAAAATTACTTCATCTTTGAGGAGGACAGCTATACAATCCGGCGAGTGACCGGGAACGTGGAGAACAGTGACTCCAGGAGCGACTTCACAAACTTCTCCGGTAATGGAGGTCACTCCAAGCTCGTTACGCTCACAATGATAATCCCGACAATGCTTTTCGGAAAAGCTCTCCGGCATGGGGCAGTGCCAGCAAGAGGCCGGGAAGTTTTGCAGCCGTTCTGATGGCGCTTGGTCGCGAGAAAAAGCTGTCAGGGCCTCATAAGGTTCATGCGCCATAACTTGCATCCCGGCAGCTTGCTTCAAAGCAAACAAGCCGCCGTCATGATCTTCGTGTCCGTGGCTCAAAATCACGAAGTCCAGATCCGCGGCTTTGGTTCCCCCGTATTCAATCATTTCCATAAGCACCGGGCCCATGCCTCTCCTGCCGGTATCCATGAGGAAACGCTTATCCGAATTAATCAGATAATTCCAGGTGGGGCCAAAATCCCAATCGCCTGAGTACAGATTCTTGGTGGCAAGCCCAAGAATTTCGAGTCCGCCGGCAAAAGACATCTTTACTATCATGTCGTTGCCGTATTTATCTCCGGATTGAAGAACTTTAATTTTATCCAAGGCCATTCAATACTCCTGCAAAGAAGAATAAGACGTGGTTAACGATCGAGGCGGAACAGAAGCTTATAACTTCACAGAATATCACAAACGATCAAAATTGCGGTCCACAGGTATTTCCTCGGCAAAACATCCTCGCGTTGGTACAGATCGGGCGTTGCGATTTCATCGAGGCTGCGGCTGTTTGGGTTTCAAGACGTGAATAGCGCCCGGTGGGCCGGCATATCTCTTGAATGGGACGGTGCGAATCGCCTCGTATCCCGGCAGTGGCCCTAGAGTGAGCACATAATCCTCCTGATGGACCCACCACCAACTTAAGCCTTTCATCGGCTGAAAATTCGGATCGTAACAGTAATAGCCGTTGAATTCGAATCCAGCGTCGATATGGCAAGGATTCACAGCCTTTTCCTGAACCAAAAAATCTACAGCCTCTTTCTGAGCCCTCTTTAGCTCCATAAAATCGTGGGTACCCGTTATGGAAAACCAGGCCAAAAAAAGAAGCGGAATCCCGCCCGCTAAAAGCTCGATAGGCCTAAAGGGACTTTCATTGGAAAGCTCTCGATCCGAAATCGACCAGATAATAAAAAGGACGCAAGGTGCAATCAGATAACGGTCCTGAAACCCGGAAAGGACTATGATGCCCAAATAGAATAGCCCGGCCGCCAGAGTGAAACTCGGCAAGAATGCGATTTCAATACGATCCTGAGATGTGAGTCCTCTCAGCAGACGTGCCAGCGACCACGACGCAAGACTGAGAAATGCGACGACTGCAATCACAGCCCAGTAAACTATCAAGTAGTACACGGCAGGTGACAATTCCGAAGCGTGGTGAACACCGAGAATGTATACGTCTTTCAAAAGTATCGGGCCAATGCCGAAATTGAATATCACGTTGGAACAAAACTTCACAGGCGCATCCATAGCTCCTGCGATAAGGGCAATTTCAAAAATGAGAAACGTGCCGGTAAAAACCGGAAGGAAGGTACTTGAAAGGAGTCCGTGAAAGCAGTGATCGATACTTGAACACCAGGACAGGCGAAATGAATAGAGCGATATACATAAGACCGCAACTGAACAAATTCCCGAAAAGAAACTTTAAATAATCCGGGAAGCCCTTTTCACTTGGATGAAGAAATACTTCCTGCAGTACCAGATGCCGGGAGATGGGAGTACTGCCTGTGACGGATAAATAATACTCGTATGCAGCCCAGGGAATTATCACGAGAATGAGCGTCAGGCAAAGCGCTTTCCACTTTCCCATACTCAAGCCCGCCGGATGGACGAAGCATATCAGAACAAAGGCTACGGGTATTACTATACCGAGTTGCCTAGTCAGTATAGCTAGCAGGGCAAAAATTAGTCCAAGCGCAACAATGTGAATCTTGCGGTTGTCGATTCCCGTGGCGAGAAACAGCACAGAGAAAATCATCATCGATGTGAACGTTACATCGGTCATGTAAGTGAAGCTTTGAGACAGGAAAAGAGGATTGAAAACCATCGTCAGGGTTGCCCAGAATGCTTCAGCGACACCGGCCTTCGACAATCGCAGCAGAATGAGCATAGCCACTGATCCCAATATTCCTAAGACGAGAACAGAGACACGAAGTCCGGTTAGTGAGAATCCCCAAAAATATGTGAACAGTCGGCCCCAGATGAGGTGCGTCAGGAGCGCGGGGCCTCCCGGCGCCCAACTTGGACCCCAGCCTGTTGGGGCCAGGCGACCTTCTGAGACAAGGATTTCGAGAGTTCGCACAAAGGCCCAGTCATCATTGATCATAAATTCCCCCGCGGGATTTATGATAGAGATAACAACAATCCAGATTAAGATAAGAATTGAGACAGTAAGAACCAGTGATTTCAATCGACGGGCCTATCGCAAAAACTGGCCGAGAGCATCCCGCCTTCGAGGGGACGCTGAAACGGCCCAAGCAGTATATCAGTAACTTTCGCTTTAGAATATGGTTGGGATAAGTGAGGCAACGCCAAGATCAGCAAAAAGTGTATCTTGGTGTATGGAAACTAATCCTCAAGTAGAAAAATCACCTCGGCTCTGGCCCGGTATTCCTGAATTTTGCCAGCTTCGCAGTTCACTCTTAATTCGGTGATCTTCATCCCGGTAATGCCTCTTAAGGTTTTGTTCGCTCGCTCGAAGCATAATTTGATTGCATCGTCGAAGCCGTTAGGCGAACCCGCTATAACTTCGGTAACTCGCGCTATCCTTCCGTCTTGCATGATTCCTCCTCCCCTTATGATCCTGGTGCCTCACTTAGATCAGAGTAGAAGATATTCAGTCAACTTGTCAACTTTTGTCCGCATCCAGCAGGAGGGCAGTATGGCGGACACATGGGTTCCTCTATGGCCAACACGAGCTAAGTCTCTGGTTGAAGCGCAGGCGCGCCGGTGTCACTGTGTGCGTCCACGAACCGGCAAGGATTCCGGACATTTTCGGGACAGGTTTTGGTCACGACCGGAAAGCATTTATGGACTGGAGGTATTCATAGTGTGACCGGCAGGTTGCCTGCTCTTCGCTATAAGCTATAGTCCCTTATTTTAACATTGAGGACAATTTGGCTTGCTCGTCTTTTGTAAAAGGCCTCCATTGGCCGGCCGGCAGGCTGCCCAAACTGAACGGTCCGAAACCAATTCTGCGTATCTTTCGAACCGGGTGGTCGATCTTGAAAAAAATCCGCTTTATCTCATTCTTTTTCCCTTCGGACAAAGCCAATTTGATCCATGTGGTGGTTTTCTGCCTATTGATAACTGAAAATTGAATCTCTCCCAGACGCTCCCCTTCTCCAATATCCATTCCTTTTCGAATCCGACGCAACGATTTATCGTCGGGATTACCTCGCACTTTTACAAGATAACTTCGCTGAACCCGATGGGAAGGGTGACTAAGCTTTTGGGCGAATTGACCGTCATTGGTCAGTATCATCAGGCCTTCCGCGTCAAAATCAAGGCGGCCTATCGGGAAGAGCTTTTTACCGACCGTCTTCATGATATCGCCGATGCACGGGCGTCCCTCGGGATCTTTCATCGTTGAGACCACATTGCGAGGCTTGTTAAAAAGATAATAAACCTTAGTTGGTTCCAGGTATTTGATCAATTTGCCATCGACTTTTATGTGGTCCTTTTCAGGATCCGCAATACCGGCGAGATCGCTTACTACTGCTCCATTTACCGTGACACGGCCTTCGCGGATGATCTGATCAGCCGCTCGTCTCGAGCCAATGCCTGCATCCCGAATTATTAATTGGATTTTTTTGAGCGGCACACATGCCTCACGTAAGAATGGTGGTTCACCACATAGAATTGCAGAGGACACGGAGAGATAGGGTACGGTAGAAAGCGAAATACCCCGCATTTTCACAAAAAAGGGTTCTCGGATTCTTTACGCTCTTCCCGCACAACATTCTCGGCGCACTCTGCTCATAGTTTTTTATGTTCACATAACGTGCTGGAAAATGACCTTCATGGCTCCATTTGAGGAGCGATCTTTTAATGTCTGGAAAGCGGAATGATAATCTTCCAACCTGAACTTATGTGTGATTAACTCGCGGAAAGAGACGCTCTCCATTGACGCCAATCCGAGCGCGATATCAAAGGTTTCGAGTACTCCTTGTTTGTAAGAATCCCTACCTGAAAAAAGGGTCCCAAACATTCTGATATTCTTAAGCCACAGAGGAGAAAAATCAAACCCCATAGGTCGATTCATTTCCAGCAGAACGAGCTTTCTGCCCTCACCCGTGAACCTGAGAGCATGCTCAATGTTTTCTCCTGTACCTGTCGTCTCATAGACAAGATCGGCCCCCCCTTCCATTGTAAGGCGCCCCACTTCCGGATAGCGAACAGCGCCTTTAACAAACTGGGCAACTTCTTCATAAGCCAAATCAATTCCAAGCGAGAGAGTCACATGATGATCGCTGAACTTGGCTTGCAGGTCAGTTGGCAGAGGGTACTCTTCAACCATCAAGACATTAACGTTGGGGTGGAGCAAACGGAGAGCCATTGCAGTCAGACAGCCAAGCGGACGTGCCCCCACCACGATCACAGAGTCACCGGGTGAGGGTGGATGCTGCAATACAGCTCTGACGGCCCGCGTGAATTCGGGGACAAGGATTGCATGATCGCTTTCCATCTCCTGAGGTAACACGCGAACTTGACTTCTATGTGCAATAAAACCATCGCTCCAACCACCCCCGGTATCTCTGCAAGCACCGATGAGAATACCGGGCCCCAAAATGCCTTTATCGAAATTGCGACAAGCCGAAGGTTCTCCCCGTGCACAAGAGGGGCAGGGGGGGCTCACGCCTCTTGGCCTGCATGACAGTACCGGGTCCAATATAACTCGTTCACCTTCTTCAATGCTATCGACGTCCCGCCCTGTTTGTATTACCAGCCCCAGGTTCTCGTGTCCCGGAATAAAGGGGAATGACAGAAAGGCAGCATAAGGTGACAAATCGTTGTGAATGAATAAACTCTCATCCATTCCTGAGATGCCGGACATTATTGTCCGTATCTTGACCCACTGCGATCCGATGATAGAAAATTCAGGTATTTCAGTTAGTTCCAGTGACAGAGCCTGTGATTCTGTCGGACGACTGAACAACCGTGATTTGAAACGGTCCCAAACTTCTCTGCCGAGACTAAATTTTGCAACAAGAGCCTTCATTCTGGATTCCCTCCAGGGCATTTCGTCCGCAGTGTTGTTAATTTCGGAAAGGCATTTTGTCAAATGATAATTTGTGGATATCAGAAAGTTCGCATTATCCTGGAGCAGCGCTTTCTGACCTTGTCATCATGTACATTTGGGAATGTCATGCTGGAAAGCTGCCCCACAAAGAGCCTCTCTACCATGATCCGTATGCTTCGGCCGATCTTGACAACGGCGGTTCGATAACACATCTTAATTCGAGTGGTCTCATGCCAATTGCCTATAGGTTTTCTTCGTGGTATATTAATCCTAATTCATTGGACAAATCGGCTGATCGGAGAATTGGTTGAACAATATATATAAAAATGTAGGGCTTTGGTTAATCATCTGTCTGGTGATGATCTTCATGTTTCATCTTTTTAACCAGACGAAACCATCCCCAAAAGAGATAAGTTATAGCACGTTTACACAGGAAGTGGACCAGGGAGCCATAAAATCGGTTTACCTTCAGGATAATCGCATACGGGGCTCCTACTTGGACGGGTCCGGCAACTTCAAGACGCTCGCTCCGAAAGATGATAAAGAGCTACTACCGGCGTTGAAGAAGAACAAGGTTGAGATCCAGGTAATGCCGGAGGATGATAACCCATGGTACTTGACAGCCCTTGTATCATGGTTGCCTATGATTTTCCTAATCGGCGTGTTCGTTTTCTTCATGAGGCAGATGCAGGCCGGGGGAGGGCGTGCAATGAGCTTCGGTAAGAGTCGCGCTCGCCTGATAAATGAAGCTCAGAACAAAGTAACTTTTGATGACGTGGCGGGTGTAGAAGAGGCCAAAGAAGAATTACGTGAGGTGATAGAATTCCTCCGGGATCCAAAGAAGTTTACACGCCTCGGTGGCAAGATCCCCAAAGGCGTTCTTCTAATGGGCGCTCCGGGAACGGGGAAAACCCTTTTGGCTAAAGCTGTGGCCGGAGAGGCCAGCGTGCCTTTTTTCTCAATTTCCGGATCTGATTTTGTCGAAATGTTTGTTGGAGTGGGCGCATCCCGAGTGAGGGACCTATTCATACAAGGGAAGAAGAATGCTCCTTGCATAATATTTATAGATGAAATCGACGCAGTCGGCCGTCACAGAGGCGCCGGACTTGGCGGAGGCCATGACGAACGCGAGCAAACCCTAAATCAATTGCTGGTAGAGATGGACGGATTTGAAACTAACGAAGGAGTCATCCTGATCAGCGCCACCAATAGACCCGACGTGCTCGATCCCGCGCTTTTACGGCCTGGTCGTTTTGACCGGCAGGTGGTTGTGCCGCCTCCGGACATACGTGGCCGGACGGCAATTCTTAGGGTTCATACGAGAAAGTCGCCTTTGGCGAAAGATGTGGATCTTGAAACCGTCAGTAGAGGGACCCCCGGTTTTTCCGGGGCGGATCTGGCAAATCTGGTGAATGAAGCGGCTTTAGCTGCGGCGCGCAGAGATGGCGACCAGATCGCGATGTTTGACTTTGAATACGCGAAAGACAAGGTCCTGATGGGAATGGAACGGCGAAGTCTGGTCCTTTCAGAGGAAGAGCGGCGCAACACAGCATACCACGAAGCGGGGCACGCTTTCGTGGCGCGAATGATGCCGGGCTCAGATCCGATTCACAAAGTGACAATCATCCCCAGAGGCCGGGCTTTGGGAGTAACTCAGCAACTTCCCATCGATGACCGTCATACCTATGCCAAGGATTATCTGCTCGCCCAGATAGCTGTGCTAATGGGTGGAAGGGCCTCGGAAGAAATGTTTCTCAATCACATGACTACTGGGGCCGGCAACGACATACAGCGTGCCACCGAGTTGGCCAGGAAGATGGTCTGTGAATGGGGCATGAGTGATGCGCTGGGGCCGTTGACATTCGGTCAAAAAGAGGAGCAAATCTTTCTGGGAAAAGAATTTGCCCGTCATAGGGATTTCTCGGAAGAGACAGCAATGACGATAGATACTGAGATCCGTAGATTTGTTACGGAGAACTATAAGAGAGCTGCATCGGTCATTGCTGAAAACAAAGGAACGGTACAAAAAATCGCGGAAGCGTTACTGGAGCGCGAAACTTTAAATTCGCAAGAATTAGAAGTCCTGATGCAAGGACGGGAACTCCCGCCCATGGAAAAACCGATTTCCCAAGCAAAGGACCGAGAGAAAGCCGAAGTCACCCAGCCGGACCGTCGCGATTTGGTCATGGGCACACCCACAAGCGCTCCTGACCCCGGAAAACTGTGAAATTGTAGCACTCCGTATTGAATCCGGATCAAAACGCACCTTCCCATTCCCCCTCCTATCCGGGAGGGGGATTTGACACCCTTGCCCTTGGCTGGGAGAAGGGGAGAAAATACATCGTGAAATTTCAAAGCCCTTTCTAAATGAATGCAGCAGAAATCAATCCAACGGGAGCGACTCACCAGTTGCTCTACTCTTTGCCGACATTACGTTTTTAATGAATCCATGACTCTACCGCTAATTCCACTGCCTTCCTGTAAATTGGATCCGTCCGCACACACTCTGGTCATGGGCGTTGTGAATACAACTCCGGATTCCTTTTCCGACGGCGGCAAACACCTTGATCCGGAAGTGGCCATAAGCGCGGCTCTGAAAATGTTGGAATTCGGCGCCGATATAATTGATGTAGGCGGCGAATCGACCCGTCCGGGTTCCTCACCGATTGATATTGAGGAAGAAATAAACCGAATTCGGCCTGTAATTCATGGTATTCTTGACAACCGGCCGGATGCGGTGATCTCAATCGATACTCGACGCCGGCCCGTTGCAGACATTGCCATTGAAGCCGGCGCCCAGATAATTAATGATATAACGGGTTTTAGGGATGATCCAAGTACGATAGATCTGGCGCGGGAATCCGGTTCTGCCGTGATTGTGATGCACATGCTGGGCTCGCCCAAGACGATGCAGCAGGAAATACGTTACGAATCCTTTCCCAATGATATTTACAATTTTTTTCGAGAAAGGATTACTGTATTGGAGCGTGCCGGTGTCTCTCCTGAAAAAATTATCATAGATCCGGGAATTGGGTTCGGCAAAACGTTCGATCAAAATCTATTCCTGCTGAATCGGTTGGAAATATTCAAAGATCTTGGAAAACATATTTTGGTAGGGCCCGCCAGAAAAGCGTTTCTCGGAAAAATTCTAGATCAACCGATTCCCGCGGAGCGCGACATAGGAACCGTGGCAGCAATTACTGCGGCCGTCATGAGGGGGGCCTCAATAGTGAGGGCTCACAATGCCGCGTACACGGTCCAAGCTTGTAAGGTGGTTGACGCGATTCTTAGGGAGAGGATTGAAGCGTGATACTCGGGATAGGCGTCGATCTGGTGGAAATACCACGAATGCAGCGGATTCTCGACCGACCCTGGGCCAGACGGTTCATCGAAAGAGTATTCCGCCCTGAAGAAATCATCGTTTGCGAAAAGGCAGCCAGACCTGTGGAAGCGTACGCCGCCGCGATTTGCAGCCAAGGAAGCTGCCGTTAAGGCGTTCGGGACCGGTTTTTCCAGAGGAATAACCCCTTCCGCCATAGTAGTTGGCGGCGGCGAGAGGACCCAGCCTACAATACACCTCCTATCCGAAGCATTGACTCTAGCCGATTCCATGAATGTATCGGCTATCCATGTCTCTCTCACTCACACAGCCGGATCCGCATGCGCTGTAGTTGTCATTGAAGGTCAGTAGCGGACGTCCACAATTCTCAGGACCAGCCGGACTGAGAGCAAATCTCCAATCGGAAAGCATTTCTTTTTAATCCGCAAATGCGTTGCAACAGAAATAAAACTTCTGTAAAATCGCTCCTGTTCGATCCGTCAACAGTCTGTTATAGTTTAGTCTGACTCATCAAATAGGCCCAAAAGAACGCGAAGAATTCTGCAAAAACGGGTGAGACAAACAATTCATCTGTCCTCCAGGGTCTGAAGCCGGAAACGTTATAGCAATTGCCAAAAATGATGACGTTCTCTCGACCCGTCACCCCGGCGAAAGCCGGGGTCCAGTCCCGCGTGCCGCGGGATTGAAAAGACTGGATTCCGGCGTACGCCGGAATGACGGCATAAGGCCACCTCGAATCGGACAAAACTTTTGGCAATTGCTATAATTCTCCTTTATGGCCGGTTCTCACAGGAAAGGGGAGACTTGAAGCACTGAAATTGGCAAGATCGGAAATCCGGCAGGCGGGTTACGATCATCCATTCTTCTGGGCCCCGTTCATATTGGTCGGAGAGGTTCAATGATGCTGCTTGCAGGCCGTTTCAGGAGAAGAAGGAGCTCGTAGGCGGCGAATAGTTCTCTCGCATTAGCTAACCGGAATGGTGACGACCGACGATTTGGTTCAATTCTTTCCTTGAGGACAATTGGCAGAATTGCAGAAAAGTAGTAACGGTGTCTCATTTATTGAGTTTTGCCCACTAATTTTCCAGGAGTAAGTAAACGCTCGAGTCACATAAGCAGGAGATCAGCTCATGACCAGTCGACCAAAAAGACTCTTTCTAGTTGGAGCCATACTAATATCAGTACTCTTGTTGACTGAGCGGCCTTCATATTGCGACAAACGCTGGAAAGGGTTCGGGAGACAGCAAGATCCCGTTGCTGCAGAGAAGCGTCGTGGTAAACAGCTTTTTAATGAAGGTCAGGATTTGTACAATAAGGCGCGCACAAAAGAAGAACTCGATGAGGCCGCAGAAAAGTTCAAACAGGCCGAGGCGATCTGGGGAGCAATAGGACACAAGCAAGGAGTGGCCGGAGCGAACATATGGCAAGGCAAGGCCCTGGTGGATCAGGGGAAGTTCGATAAAGCGCTCGAACTTTTCGAACAGGGGCTCGATGTAAGCAGTCAGATCGGCAATCCTATGCAGCAAGGTTTGGCCATTGATCTTATGGGCTGGGCCCATCAGGGCCGAGGGGATTACGGTCAAGCCGAGCAGTTTTACAAAAAAGCCCTTGAGCTTGCAGGAAGGGCGCAAGACACAGGACGGATGGCACGAGTTACCAAGCACATGGGTGACATCGATAGGCTAAAAGGCAATACAGCCGCTGCATTGGAAAAATACCGCGAAGCGCTGGAACTTGCTGAAAAATCCGGCGATGCCCAAGCTATAGGGTGGGCGTATCAAGGGACCGGTAGGGCGGAAATAGCGCTCGGGCAATTCGACAAAGCGGCTGAGCATTTTGAAAAGGCACTGGAGGCTTCGAAGAAGACAGGGAACGTTAGAGATCAGGCAAAAGCTCACGGACAATTGGGCAAGATGTATCAGTCAGCGGGGCGGAACAGCTTAGCTATTGATCATTTGCGACAAGGAATACAGCAGGCTGAGCTTACAGGCGATTTTAAACAGGTAACTGAGAACCTCTACGCCTTGGGCTTGTTGCATCTCAATCGTGGACAGTACAACAAATCAGCGGAAGCTTTTCAGCAGGGACTTGAGAAGGCAAGGAAAACCAAAAACGCGAAGCTTGAAGGAGACACTCTAAGGGGACTCGGCCGGGTTTATAATGTTCTTGGTAATTACCCGAAAGCCCTGGAAAATCTCCAAGCGTCTCTGGAGGTAGCGAAAAAGAGCGGCAAGAAAAAAGAAGAAGCCGAATCCCTGACGTGCCTTGGACAGTCCTTTTTCAAATGGGGAAAACACGAAAAGGCCACGGACCTGTTTGAACAGGCGCTGGCCATGGCAAAAAAGACAGGCGACAAAAGCAGTGAGGCAGAAGCATTAATCCAGTTGGGGCTACTTTATCAATCCATCGGCCGACAAGAACAGTCATTGGAAGCCTTCGTCCGCGCAAAGAAATCTCCAAACAGAATACCGCCGTCTCAAAGAAGGTAGACGATCTCATAGCGAACCTGCACCTGGATATGGGAGAAGTGCAAAAGGCCGAAGCATTGATCAGGAAGTCCGGTTCGGATCTATCCAGGGGTAGACTGTGCCTTGTTAAACAGGACTATGCAGGAGCAGTTCATCAATACGAAACGCTGGCTCAGCAGGCCGAGAAGAGCGGAAACGTGGACAATCTGTTTGTCGCCTATACCGGGTTGGGGCTAGCACAGGAAGGGCTTGGGGATCTTGTAACAGCAGCGAAGTCTTTCCAAAAAGCTATAGAATCTGTTGAAGAAATACGCTCCACCTTGACTGTGCCGGAAAGATCGGATTTCTTCAACGTCCGAATTGGTGGGTTCCTTCGAACGGCGCCCTATGAAGGAATTGCGCGGGTGTCCGTAAAAATGAATAAGCCTGCCGACGGGCTCAAAGAGTCGGAATTGACAAAAGCCAGGGCTTTTTCCGAGGCGATTTCTCACCGGGTTGAGGGCATTTTCCGCGACATTCCCGAAGAGATAATGGAAAAAGACCTTGAAGTAAATGAGCATCTGGCTGCGCTTCTTAAACACAGAAGGAATGCCAATGAAGCAGCGGATACGAAAGTCTCCCAGGCTCTCCAGCCTCAAATCGAACATGCCAAAAGTGGGTTGAAAGCTCACATTGAAAAGCTCCGGACTGAGTATCCTCTATTCGCAGCTACCAAATATCCCGAGCCTTCGGATTTGGGTCAGACTGCCTTAAAAGCGGATGAACTGGTTTTGACCTACGATGTGACCGATGAGGGGATTTTAGTTTACGTCACTCGGGGGCGGGAGATCCTGAAGGGGGTCTTTGAGCCTATGCCCAGAGCCGAGCTGGAAGAGCTTGTGAAGAAGTTCATGACTCCACTTCAGGTGGTTCCAGGACAAGATGACCTTGTAGAAAAATTGAAGGCGTTCGATTTTAACGCCGGAAAGAAGATTGCCGATTTATTACTGAGAAATATACTGCCAATAGTTCCTGAAGGGGTTATCATATTGATTTCCCCGGATGATTGTCTTGCGAGTCTCCCATTTGAAATGCTGATTTTGGACGGAGATGGTAGGATCAGGGAATCGTCCGGATTGCCCCGCATCGAGGGGGTGCAATTCCTTGGCGACAGGAACCCCGTAGTCTACTGCCAGTCGATTACAGCTTTGACTCTCACCAGGACGCTGGCTGATCGGACGAAGCCTGACGATCGCATATTGGTGATGGCCGATCCGGTCTTCGATGCAAAGGACCCAAGAATCCAGAAACAGGCGGTTCGTACCGGCGGACTCCGGAGAAGGCAAACACGTTTATCAGCTAATGTCTGCAATGAAAAAAAGCGGCGTTGAGGGTCTCGGGTTCAACAGACTCCCCCAAACAGGCGAGCTTGCCGAGGATCTCAAACAGATGTATACGAATAGGAGTGACGTCTTTACCGGATTAAATGCCGCCAAAGAGACCTTTCTTACTACAATCGGCCCTTCATTAGCACGATACCAATCCATCGTTTTCGCGACACATGGATACTTGGAAAGCTCTGGACTTGGGATGAGTGAACCGTTGCTGATTTTATCGCTGGTCCCGCCCGGGACTGACGGTTTTTTGCGGGCCAATGAGGTCATGGGGCTTCGCCTGAATGCCGCCACAGTGGTTTTGGGAGCTTGCCAGACAGGTCTGGGCCGCCAGGTCCCGGGAGAAGGCACTATGGGAATGGGCAGGTCTTTTCAATATGCCGGTGCTCAAAGTGTTCTGATGAGTATGTGGAGCGTGGCCGAAAGGTCCTCAGTGGATCTGGTGAAAAATTTCTTTAGATATGTAGAATCCGGAAAAGGGAAAATTGAAGCCCTCAGATTGGCAAGAGCCGACGTCCGGAACAACGGGTACGATCATCCGTTCTTCTGGGCTCCTTTCATACTGTTCGGTGAAGCTCAATAATGGTTGTGATTCCTATAAAGTTTAAGATAACAGATAGAATTCTATTTGACAGACCGGCTTTGATTCTCAACGATATAAGAGAAAGGGGGTTTGGGTCCATGAAGGCATCTTGGAAAATCATTCTCATCTTGAGCATTTTTATAGGAAGTGTTGCACTGAATTCAATCGCTGTGTTTGCAGCTTCGGAAAGCAATTCAGACCCCAGGCAGGTCTGGATGTCGGCGGGCAAGAAAGGACCAAATGAAATCGGGCTAAAGGTTTGGACACAAAAGAAGGAGGGCGAAACTTTCTCGCAAGGAGAACCGATTATTTTGAATTTCGAGACGTCTCGCAAAGCCTATATGATGGCGCTCAATGTATCTCCCAAAGGAGACGTCATGGTTTTGTTTCCGAACGGAGAATCTCCTGATAACCTCATTCTCCCCGGTAAGACCTACACTTTGTTCGGGCCCGATTCGACTATTCAAGTGACTGCGAGTGAAAAAATCAAGGAAGCCGTGATTATTTTTTATGCATCCTCAAAACCTTTCAAACTTGATCCTTTTAAGACATCCGAAAGCCAACCCGTAATCAGAATTCCTCATACAGATAGTGCGCAACTTGCTGCCCTCGCCGCGAAAATCGAAAATCTAGCTCGGGATGACGGCTTTAATCGACAAGCCGTTATTTTAAAGGCTGCCGGCAGCAGCGGAATTACCCTCGAACTCATGGCGCCGAAAAGTGTGAAACCCGGAGGGGTCACGGGCGGTCAAGGCCTCAAACCCGAAGAGGAAAAAGTTGGGAAAGAATAGCCGGCTTGAGAAACGATAGACATCCAGTTATAGGATTTTGAAGATTATCATTGCGAGCGAAGTGGAGCAATCTCCATCAGCATTGAAGATTGCAGGTGAAATCTACACCTCGCCGGTGATTTACGGCATGGTTGGGACACTTGCCTCACTGTTCTTCTCACAATGACGGAGAACCAATAACTGAGTACCAAACGAGTAAGGCGCCTCGGAGCCTAAGTAATGGCATTTTCAACAGGCTGGGACGGCCGTAGAATACTGCTGGTCGGAGTGTTGCTTAGTATCTCGTGGGCTGTCCTGTCGCCTTTAATGATTTATTTTGCTTCGCAACCG
The DNA here is from genome assembly GCA_963741425.1 of uncultured delta proteobacterium. GTDB lineage: Bacteria > Desulfobacterota > Desulfomonilia > Desulfomonilales > Desulfomonilaceae > DATJPW01. Next base: position 335,463 of record CAVUHP010000025.1, on the reverse strand, counting down.
AATATTGAACGCCATACACTACCAGGCCTTCGGTATCCGACGGATCTGCCTGATCGGAAGCCGAGCCTGGCGACCGTCTTGATGTCGACCGGCTTCGAAATGCTAAACCAAAAACTTTATGATCTGAAATGCAAGCTCTTTGCCAGGTCCGGGCTGAATCCCGAGATAGTACACCTGGATATCGATGATGAAGCTATAAAGAAATATGGCCAGTGGCCTTGGGATAGAGCGTTAAGCGCCCAAATCGTTAACCGCCTTACGGAATTGGGTGCCAGAGTAATTGTCTTTGACATAATGTATGCTTCACTGGGGCGGAGTAGAGAGGGAGATGAAGCACTAGCTAAGGCCGTTTCCGAATCGCGTCGTGTCGTCATGGCCACAGGTCTGTTCGATAGCCAGCCATTAAAACCGGGCGAGGAACCGGACTCGACGACCGTGATGAAAATAGTGGGTTTGGCTGAAAAAGCCTGGCCGATTTCTGTCCCGCCGGAATTCAAGCTTCCATATGTTGAAGCGCCGAGAGACTCCACTATTCCCCTGTTGCCCGTCGCCAAGGGGGCCAAAGAGATTGGGCATATTAATGCTACGCCTGATGAAGATGGGATTCATCGAAGGATTAGTCTTTTCATAAGATTTAAAGATCGCTTTGTTCCGAGTCTTAGCTTGGCCGCACTGGCTGCCTATCTGAATGCAGATCCAAACAAAATAGTTTTTGGCGAGAACGAGATTGAAATCCATCATCCCGGCGGGACCGTAAAAATCCCTGTCGATTCTGAAGGAGATATGCTTGTAAATTGGCCGCGTGACGTTTGGGAGAGTTTTGAGAATTATTCCGCCCGGGATGTACTTGAAAAGGAGCCGGAGCCCGGCATCGAAGCAAGGTACAAAGATAAAATAGTTATCGTGTCCATCGCATGGTCCGGCAGTAGCGATATGGGCGCCAGCCCGCTGGAAAAACAAATTCTGCTCAGCAGGATACATTCAAGTGCCCTGGACACAATGCTCACTGGAAGGTTCATTCATGAAGTCGGGGCTTTTCCCATACCGGTAATAGTGTCGGTCCTTGTTTTCTTGGGGCCTTTGGCTCGGGCGCTCAGGCTTCGATTTTATCGTGCGGTAGTGCTGTATTTGGCTTTATATAGCATTTATGCGCTTTTCCTTATCTTACTTTTTGGTTGGAGACTATTGGATATTCCCGTGGCTGAGTCTTCTTTCGTCTTTCTGCCGGCAGCGGCCGGATTCTTGATTTCTCGTGCCGTTTCGACCGAGAAAGATCGGCGCCAAATACGGGAGACATTTGGACGATATATGAGCGATGATGTTGTCGCGGAAATCCTGAAATCGCCCGGAGGGATCAATCTCACAGGAGAGGTCAGGGATATCACAGTCCTGGTATCGGATCTTAGGGGCTCTACCCCAATGGGAGAAGCCCTGGAACCTCCCGTGGTCCTTAAGGTAATTAACAGATACTTGGACAAGATGGTTAAAATCATCATGAGACATGGCGGAACGATCGATGAGTTCACAGGGGACGGAATTCTCGTGTTATTCGGCGCTCCTCGGTTCATCGAGGATGCGGCAGAAAGAGCTGTTCGGTGCGCCCTGGATATGCAGAGGGCTATGCCGGAACTAAACAATGAAAATTTCGTTCTTGGATTGCCGGAATTGCGAATGGGAATAGGTATCAACAGCGGTCGCTTGGTTGTGGGAAACATTGGCTCGGAGGAACGCAAGAAATATGGCGCGATTGGGAGCGCCATCAATATTGCTTTCCGAGTTGAAGCCCAAACGGACCGAAATGGCGGCGAGATCTTGATAACTCAGACAGTACGAGAGAGGATTGAAAGAGATATGGAATTGGGACCGGCGAGGACCGTGCCGCTCAAGGGGATAGAGAAACCTATGGAACTTTACCCGGTTCTGGGAATAGGTGAGAATTCTGAATCCAACTGATCAGCCGAAATGGGGTACTTGTCCTGCTCCGGTTCAGGGGGGGCTCATTTGCAATTACAAAAAGTTTGTCTCAGCCTTTCTCTCTTGCCCCGAAACTAACTTCCCTCCGGTGTGCGCCTGAAAAAAGCAAAGAAATCTTTTTGAGCAACTCCTTTCAGATATCGATCGACCGTATTTTTATTCTGAGCGGGCGACAGGCGAACTTTATCCGCTATTTTCCCGGTTGCATCACGGGGATAAAGGACACCGAGACAGTTGCCGGGGTTGGCGTCTGCATGAATGCCTCGCACACATCCGGCCAGCGCCAGCGATTTTGCCAGATCCACAGTGCTAATGTGATGTCCCACTGCGAACACCAGGTTTCCATCAGGTCGGATGCCGAAGGCGCTGCGAGTAGCCAGGAACCAAAGATCCCCTGATGTGAAGTTCATCTTGGATGTCGGTTTGTCTCCCGGAGCGGACGCCGGGACCATCATTATCGGCTGTTCTTCATTCAAGAGGGAACCGAGTCCGATCTCCGCGGAAAGTAGTAATCCTCTCCTGACTACGGAGGTTAGTATCTGGCCGTCTTTAACAATAAGGTGCAATAATTGCCGCGCATCTTGAACTTCTGAAACAGGAATTTGATCGCTCCACTCAATGATGTCTACTGAACCATTTTTGTAGAAAACTATCGTCGCAACTCCCTTTTCCATTGGTTTTAAGACTTCACCCTGGAGGATTATTCCCCCTCTTCCCGCGTGCTTGGTTATCCACAAGGCGTTGGTAATAGCCAAAAGGCGAGACTGGTCCGCTGTTTCAAGGCGAGGGCAGGAATCTTTCCAATACGGTTCGGCAGATCCGAGATACATCTTGGGAGAAATCTGCTTCATATTGAGAAGCATCATGTAAGCTATTGCATTAGGGTATTCGCTGCTGGGACGATAGAAAGTCTTGTAAATGAGTGGAGAGGAAGTATCTCCTTCTGATAACTCTTGTTTCACCCAAATGCCTTCTCCAGGCATCTGCGGTTCCACATACAATGGCGGGATATTTGTCAGCGCAACATCTTTCCGGCGCTTCTTTTGAGAATATTTCGAGCAGATCCGTTTCAAAGGCCGAGGATTTTTTGGTCGACGGATCGGTAACGGTAGTTTCTTGATCGGCTGCCACACAGAAAGGCGGAACCCCAATCTGAATAACTAATAGAATCACCCCTAAGCAGCTAATGGCCTGCATAAATTCCCTCAAATATCCTTTACCTCCCGATTTCCCCAACTGTTTTACAAAGACTGCTCACCGGGATTTTCTACCATTTCGGAGTGGCTATAATTCTAACATACTTGCGTAGGATCCAATAGTAGCAGATGAGATACAGGATGCCAAACACTAAATAAAGGAAACTAACAGCCTCACTGGCCATACTGACCAACCCTCCTCACAATCCCCTTCTCCGAGGTTTTTGCACACAGTCAACATCCGGAAATCGCTTGAGATCCCCGTGCTTGAATTCCCACTCCGGTGTATTGAGTTTACCCTCGGCTTGAGCGTGATACCAAGGGCTTAATGCGGAATTCGGATTCTTTAGGATGTGAAGCTCCTGCGCTGGCATAAAACTCTGAGCCAAAAGAAAGCATCGCTCACCTGCCGGATTGACAGCGACATCGATGGCAATCACAGCGTGGCCCGGGAAACCACCTTGTATAAAGACCTCTCCTGGATTTATCTTCCTGGGATCGCTGACTTTCACTAATTCTTTGCTCAAAGAGGCAGTTCCTACATACAATCATAGGGATCTCCGGAGAAAAGGGAATTCTACATGGGGGAAAGATTTGGGACATCATAAATCTACATGCCCCATCGATATTTTTGATTTTCAGGTGCGGATGGCTTTGTTCCCCTTTGAGAACGAGAAGATTCGTCAATTCTTTTGTTTGATGATGATCCATTTTTCTTCGGTTCCAGAGGAGATGACGATGGACGCGGATTAACTTGCAGAGCGTCATATCCCCAGCGAAAATTCGGAGCTCGTGGCGGGAGAGATTTCTCTTTGGCAGTTGCTTCAACGGCTTCCTTCGATGCGGGCTGTTTAACCGGGGCGCTGGGAATCGGCGCTTCTGTGTTTGGCTTAATCTTCTCTTGTTCGACAGTGGATCTGTTAGTTCCCGGACCGGGATGTGTATTGGCGGATTCGGAAGAAGGAATCCCTAGTAGAAAAATGGGCAGCAAGATAAAAATGATCGGTAATGCGTTATGGCATGTATGGACCAAAGCGGTAACGGTAATAGCCCTCCCAACAGACTTCTTCTGCCATGCCATGAAGCACAGAGAAAGCACAACGAACGGCCACCAGGCTATTAAACCCCAAGTAGGCATGGCTAAGGAATGCAGTCCACCCCAAATTAGCCCGGATGCCAAGGCAACCTCTAACGGTTTCTGCGTAAAGATTCTTACCAATCCTAAAATCGGCCACATCAGGAGAGTCTCTAGCCAAGGGGATATGATCAAACCACCTAAGGCAATTCCCCACGGTGACTCGCCTAACGGCGGATTCTTAACCGAAGTTCCGCGCAACACAGCTGAAAGTGCGACCATTGCTGTGAGTGCGAGACTCGGAATGAGGGCCATCAGCCACGCACGCCAAATGTAGCCCAGCATCGGTCGATCTGTATTGCCGAGTAACCGGAGCATACGTTCCGTGATGTTAGGATAATGATCATCATGTGTGGAAGCAGAAGAACTGCCAGGACTAGCGTCCGTCGAGGCGGATTGAGGTGGATTGTCTGTCAAATTCGGTCCCCGATTCGTGTCCACCATTAGTGAAACCAATGCCAGCTATTGAAAAATACTATGGTTTGTGATAAGGTCATTTACGTATAGAGGCCCATGCCACCATAAATATATACTGCAAAGAAGGAGCACGGAGCATGAACGACGAACAGGTCTTGATGACCCTCGTCCTGGACAAAGATTTGGTAGTGACGGACGTGCCTTGCACCGGGGCTACCCTTATAGCTCAATATACGGACGGATATTTTGCTTTCGCCATTAACTCCGGCAACACCTGCGTATTCGGTTTCGAAGGAGAACAGCCCGTTTCCATAGATATACATGAACTGCTTGAAATGTTGAAGCCCAAAAGAGCCGAAATGCTGCAATAGGATTCCTTGAAGAGTATCCGGGGAGGCCCTTTTTGCAAAAAGGGCCTCCCCGGACCCCTCCCCAAAAACTCCTATAATTGAGCGCTTGCCTCACTGAGGCAAGCGCTGAGGAGGCGAGAGGCTTTGACTAGCAGCTCGGTTCGGGCGCAAGAGGTGTCTGTAGGGGCGACTGGTGCCAGTAGGCACGTGTGCGGGTGTCCAGCCGTCTTATTCGTTCCATTTCATCGCAGCGAATAGGAGTTTTCGGAAAGGGGGTCCCGGGGGAAAACCCTTTTGCAAAAGGGTTTTCCCCCGGGCAATCCGCTTTCTGAAAGTCATTTCTCATCCCATCATACGGCCTGGGCTACAATGAGCTTCAGATAGCGTGTTTCGGGCATGGAAAGCAGGATAGGGTGGTCGGGTCCTTGTCCGCGGGTGTCCAAGATGCGGAGTTCACGGCCGCTTTGCCTGGATGCACTCAATAACATATCTTCAAAAGTAATTCGATCCATGTGATGCGAACATGAGCAGGTGATCAGAATCCCATCGGGCCTCAGTTTAGTCAGCGCACGGCGATTCAGATCAATGTATCCCTTGAGGCCTTCTTTAATCTGTGAGCGGCTCTTTATGAATGCGGGCGGGTCCAATACGATCATGTCCCAGCTTCGCGGAGCCTTTTTCAAGAAATCGATGGCGTTATCCTTGACGGCATGGAATCGCTCCTGCACGCCGTTCAATTCAGCATTGGACTCGGCCAATTTCAGCGCCGGGCGACTCGAATCGACCGCGGTCACTTCCGCTGCTCCCGCGGCAATCGCGTGTAATCCCCACGCTCCGGTGTAACAAAACAGGTCCAGAACAGTTGCTTCCGGCGAAACGTACTGCTTCATGAGAGAACGGTTCGCTTCCTGATCCAGGTAGAACCCGGTCTTTTGCCCGTTCTCTATGTCCACCATGAAATTCCAGGCCGTGCGAATTTATGTTGACGCTCTCCGGAACGGTTCCGAAAGCCGGTTTCTTTTCCTGTGGAAGTCCTTCCAGAGTTCTGAAGGGTGAGTCATTACGAAGATAAATGCCTTCAGGCTCTAAAATGCTTACCAGAGCTTCCAACACATCTTCCAAAAAGCGATCCATTCCCGAGGTCAGGCTCTGAACTGCAAGAAAGCGGCTGTACCTGTCCACAATGAGACCGGGGAGGAAATCGGATTCTCCATAAACAAGCCTGTATAAATCTTTATCCGGGAAGAGACGCGATCTCCTCTGCAGAGCCGATAAGATTCGCTCATGAAAGAACAGGCGGTCTATGGCCACTTTGTTCCTGGATAAGATCCTGGCAGCAATGAGGCTGGACGGGCTGGCATAGACCATGCCCAGGAATTCGCCGCGGCGATCATGTAGCTCATGGATGGAGCCCGGCTCCAGCTCCGAGACCGCGGGTTCGGCTATTTCATTGGAGAAGACCCAGAGATGGCCTCTGCGCACTCTCCGATCGGCATTTTTCTTTAATGTTATCATTGGGACGAAGACATGCAGGAGGGAAACTTTCTGCAAAAAGTTTCCTCCTGCACCTCCTTCAAAAACTCTCTAACTATTGCGCTCGCTCAGCGAGCATTCGTTTTGAAACTGAAATACAGGTCTGCCAGATTGTCAACCGCCTCAGTTCTGACATACCACACCGGCAAAAATACAAAATGATAGGAGTTTTTGGGGAGGGGTCCGGAGAGGCCCTTTTTGCAAAAAGGGCCTCCCCGGTTACGTTCTCCAGAAAACTCATGTCTTCGGTTCGATTCGTTCCATGCCGTTCATGAGCGGCCGGAGCGCTGGTGGAATGGTGACGCTGCCGTCGGCATTTTGGAAATTCTCCAACAACGGTATCAATATCCTAGGCGACGCCACTGCCGTGTTATTGAGAGTGTGGCAATATTGAGTCTTACCTTCTTTGCTTCGCCACCGGATTTTCAGCCGCCTTGACTGAAATTCGTGTAAGGATGAGCACGAGTGGGTTTCAGAGTATTTCCCTCGGCTCGGCATCCATGTTTCTATCTCGTGCTTGATCACCTGTCCCTGACCGACTTCAGCTCCGCAAGCCAGCGCCACACGATGCGGCAACCCGAGCGCCTGCATTAATTCTTCGGAATTATTAAGCAATATCTGATGCTCCCGTCTGGAGACTTCCGGGTCATTCACACAGATCGTGACTTGTTCAACCTTATTGAATTGATGAAGCCTGTAGAAGCCACGTGTATCCCGCCCGTAAGAACCGGCCTCTCGGCGGAAGCAGCTTGAATAACCGCAGTAGTGCTTCGGCAATTCCTTTTCATTCAGTATCTCGTCCATGTGGTATGAGACGAGCGCGACTTCGGATGTCCCGATTAGATAGAGCTGGTCTTTCTCTATGAAAAATGTGTCCTCTTCCCCGAGAGGAAAAAAGCCTGTTCCTATCATAGCTTCGCGGCGCACAAGCTGCGGGACGATCATGGGATGAAACCCTTTGGAGACCAGATGATCCAGGGTGAATTTGAAAAGCGCAAATTCCAGCATAGCGCCTTCATTTTTTAGGCAATACATCCGAGCGCCCGCGAATTTAACTGCTCTGGGCATGTCAAGAATGTCCAGGCCTTCAGCCAGTTCGAGATGATCTTTTGGAGGAAAATCGAATTCCGGGGGCGAGCCGAACCGGCGAACCTCCACGTTGTCTTCTTCCGATTCCCCCTCGGGCACTACCGGCAATGGAGGATTCGGGACCAGTAACATCAATTGTTCAAAACGGATCTCCGCATCCCGCAGCTTGGGCTCCTTCTCGGCGAGTCCGTCTTTTGCCGTCTTGACTTCCGCGACCGCCCCGTCTTTGTCTTCGCCTTTCAGCTTCGCGATTTCCTTGGAAAGACGATTCCGGTCGGCACGGAATTTTTCCACCTCAGCCCGCAGCTTGCGCACTTCATCATCTATTGAAAGCAGTTCATCCAGATCCATGGTCATCTTTTTCTTGCGCATGCCATCGCGTATGGTGTCCTGATTATTCCGAATAAAGGCTATATCCAACATTTAAATCTCCTCAACGGGGGTTCCCCCCACATTCATTCCCTCTTTCTCTCGCTGCTCTCTCTGGGTACTCTGCGGTGAAATGCCCTCGCGGTTACGGGTCATAGGCGGTCCTTGTCGGGCCGTGGTCGAGAAGCGCCGGTTCGGGATAACGCTGCCCGGAGCGCGGGCGAGGGGGGAGTCCAGATTTTACCCTGCATAACCGAAATAAGGTCCTCGGTGTCAGCCGGTTCCGTTTGCTTTTCACCAAAATGCTCACGGATGTACCTCGAAAAGCTCCTGCTGCTCGCGCGGGAGCATTTTTTTATAAAGCTTTTCCAGCGCCTCACGTTCACTTTTGGTCATCGGGCCAGGTCCGATTTTTCTCGAGAGCGTCAGCCAATCCTGTTGTTTTTTCGTCAGTTCTTGTTCATCCAACGGCTTAAACCTCATGAAATAGCCAAATCCGTATTCAGCTTATCAAGTCGGCTCTTCACCCGCAAGCCATTTAGCAGTAGTACCGCATTCCTTCAGTCATGAGGCGCCAAAAACTGTCATTGCGAGCGGAGCGAAGCAATCTCCAGCTTGGGGGATTGCTTCGCTCCGCTCGCAATGACAAACCACGGCCCACTCGTAATCGAGGGGTTACGTAATACCATTTTACCGTAGAGAACGCAGAAGTTGTGGAGAGCCCGGGCGCAAGATTTTCTAGGGAGGTGTTCTGCAAGAACGGTGAAATTGTTCCAAATACTTGTCTTCGCTTTCAACGGCTTTCACGATATAAGATAGTTTATAAGATGGACCTAAAGGCGCTGCAATGTTGTCGATGATTCTAGGCGCGCGCTCATGGGAAGATAAGGTTTAGTTACAGTATGGAAATCATCACCACACATGTGAATGCGGATTTTGATGCTTTTGCTTCAATGCTGGCGGCCCAAAAGCTCTATCCGAATGCGGTGGTGGCATTTCCTGGTTCGCAAGAGAAAAGCCTACGTGATTTCTTCATGGAATCCACTCTTTATATATTGTCTATCGAACGAGCGAAAGATATCGATCTGGACAAGGTCACGCGCCTGATCCTTGTCGATACCCGGCAAATGAGTCGTATAGGTCGATTCGCCGAGCTCGTGGAATCCCGTAAACCCGAGATCCATATTTACGATCACCACCCCGATGCTGAAGACGACGTGAAAGGGGATTACGAACTCATAAGGCCCCTTGGTTCCACGACGGCCTTGCTGATAAGGCTGATTCGGGCCCGCGACATCGACATAAATGCCGAAGAAGCAACGGTTCTTTCACTCGGAATTTACGAAGATACGGGATCGTTTACTTTTTCATCGACCACGGCGGAGGACCTGGAGGCGGCTGCATGGCTCCTTGGAAAAGGCGCCAACCTCAATGTCATTTCCAATATGATGACCACGGATCTGAGTAGAGATCAAGTTGAGGTCCTCCACCAACTGATCGAAGGCACGGAAATCGTAAATATCGGTGGTGTTGAAGTGGTGATCACGACAGCGGGGGCCGAGGGTTATGTCGGAGATTTGGCGATTCTGGTTCACAAACTAAAAGATATGGAAAATTTCGAGGCAATATTTGCTGTGATCAGAATGGATGATCGTGTTCACTTGATTGCTCGGAGCAGTGTGGACGAAGTCAATGCCGCTGAGATTGCAGCAGAATTCGGTGGAGGAGGACACCCCACCGCAGCCAGTGCCAACATAAAGGATATGACAATACACCAGGCGAGAGATAAATTGATCGCTCTCCTGGGCGAGAGAGTCCGGCCAAAACGCACAGCAGCCGAAATCATGAGCCGACCGGTTATTACAATTGGACCTGATAAGACCATAGAAAAGGCAGCCGAACTGTTGAGCCGTTATCAGATCAGTTCTCTGCCGGTCGTTCAAGACACATCCATTCTAGGCATCTTGCATCGCAATTCAGTGGAAAAAGCTCTACATCATGGTCTCGAACTCGCTCGGGTTTCCGAATATATGAACCCGGGAATGGTTTTCGTCACACCTGAACAGACCATAGAACAGGTCACACAGACTACAGTCGACACCCGGCAACGTATTATTCCGGTGGTGGACGACGATAGGATAGTCGGGGTCATAAGCAGGAGCGATCTTCTGGAACATATGAAGCTGCCGCGGCGCAGCGACTCCGCCGGCCCGGAGGAGTATCCTGTCGGGCGCGCTCGCAGTCGAAGCGTTCGCAAACCAATGGAAGAGCTTCTACCCGATCGCATAATAAATATTTTACGTCATGCAGGAGCTATTGCCGAGCGTAGGGGCGAAGAGGCTTATGTTGTGGGGGGGGCGGTAAGGGACTTTTTGTTAAGAAATCACAATTTAGACATTGATCTTGTGATCGAAGGAGCAGGCATAAGCTTTGCCAGAGAGCTGGCCCGAGATTTTGAGGGTTGTAGAGTCAGAGGACACGAAAAATTCGGCACCGCTGTGATTCTTTTCCCGGATGGATTTAAGATCGATGTGGCCACCGCAAGGCATGAATATTATGCACGTCCGGGAGCATTGCCGACAGTGGAAACCAGTTCGATTAAACGAGATCTTTACCGCCGCGATTTCACGATGAATACGCTGGCCGTAAACCTAAACACTAAATCGTTCGGACAGCTCATAGACTTTTTCGGAGGGGCCAGAGACATTAAGGAGAAAGTAATCAGGGTATTGCACAACTTGGCGTTTGTCGAAGACCCGACCAGGATAATGCGGGCCATACGTTTCAGCACCCGTTTCTCCTTTGCGATTAGCAAGCACACTTTGACCCTGATGAGAGGCGCCCTCAAAATGCAGATGTTCGATAAAATTGAGGGCAAGCGGCTTCTCAATGAGCTGATTCACATTCTCAATGAGAAGAATCCGATTCCGGCGCTGAATATGATGGCCGGATTCGGAATTCCTCAGGCTTTGCACCCGGCTCTGAATTTGACCTCTCGGACATTCGAATTGATGGAATCTATTTCAGGTGTACTGTCCTGGTGGAAGTATCTCTTTGCAAAAGATAGTCTTGAAATATGGGTGGTATATTTCCTGGGATTTACGGAAAGCTTGGGTGATGAAGAATTTGATCAAGTTATGAAACGGCTGTCGATCATAAGGCCCAAGTTGAAAGATCTGGGACAGGAGCGAGCGCAGATTCGCCGAACCCTTGCCGCCTTTTCACGAGATCAATTGGATCGCCCCAGCAGGATTGTGGAAACGCTGAGGCGTTTCAGTATGGAAGCGCTTTTATTTATGATGGCCAGGACGGCTCGTCAAGCGACGCGAATGGCGATCTCCGAATATATTACGACCTTAAGGCATACGCACGCTCTGCTGACCGGCAAAGACCTCATAGCACTGGGATATGAACCGGGTCCGATCTTTGCGAAGATTCTTACTGCGCTTCGGGATGCTCGGCTCGACGGAGAAGTAGTTACTAAACAGGATGAAATAGATCTCGTTCGGAAAACATCTACATTCCCAACAGAGGATCAAATCCGCTTAACAAAGTAAATTAATTCAGTCTGAAGGGTCAGTATGAATGCTGATGGCTCCAAGAAAGCAAAAGGCGAGGATCCTATTTCGGTGAGACCCGCGGAATTGATGGCTCCTATGTGGCCTGAACTGGAAAGAAGATTTCCCGGACTGAGTAGGATGAAGGTCTGCTCATACATGAGATCTTCTCGCACGAAGCCCAACAATATTTCGAGGAAAAGTCCAAGTGATGGCCACTTGTGGGACGGGCAATTTGCAGGCACCATTAGGTGAGGGTGACTGCTGAGTCGCAAGGTGCCGGTCGTACTGAGAGACAACTGACCCCAGTATTCATACAGGAGAACCATTATGGCTGATCGAATCCCGTTGCAAGATCGTCTAAACCCGGAAGCTGAAATACGTCATTGTTACGGATGCGGAACGGACAACAAGAAGGGGCTGCAATTAAAGAGTTTCTTCGAGGGAAATGAAGGCATCGGCAGATGGCGGGCGCAGGAGCATCACTGTGCCTATCCGGGGTTTCTCAATGGAGGCGTCGCCACTACTTTAATCGATTGTCACTCTGCATGGACAGCGTTCGCCGCGGAGTGCGATGAACGAGGAATTAACATGGAGCAAGGGGAAGGCCTTCCAACGGGCTGGACTCGCGCGCTCAAGGTTGAATTCTTAAAACCTGCCCGATTGGATAAAGAAGTGCTCTTGCGAGCCAGAGTTATCAAGAAGGGTCGTACGAGTAGGACAATTGCTTGCTCAGTCTATTCCGACGGCGAAGAGTGCATACGCGGAGAGGTCATAATGGTCATGATAGCGGCTGACGAAGCGGTTAAATAAGCAAGAAATCTACCTGTAAGTCAGTCCTATTCAGACGGAGCATCGTGAACTCGGGAATTCTTATCTAACAATTTCAAAATATTCTTGCCCAATATGCCTTCTCTGACCGTCTCATCTAAGTCTGCCTTACCCAATTCCATCAGATATCTGGGCAGAGATAGCAGAGGGAAATCACTCCCGAAGAGTATTTTCTCCGGGCCGAGAATTCGAGAGGCTACTTCAAATATCCTGGAATCGTACAGAAAAGGCGTAGCCGCTGTGTCGAAATAGCAGTTACTCAAAATTTTGGCCACTTCAGGCATAAGATTATAAAAAAAGATTCCGCCACCAAAGTGAGCGAGAATAAAATTCAAATCCAAATATTCAGTTATGAGCCGCAATAATCCTTGAAAATCGACGGGGATTTTTCCCGGGTACGAATGACCGACAGGCTCGTTAACATGAATCATAACCGGCGCTCCGGTCTTTTCAGCCACATTAAGACATGTAGAAATAGCCTCCAAATTCTCAGCGCTCCACCCGCCATGATACATGGCCAACTCGCCTATACCGGCGAATCCGTCCGCAATCGTCCTCTCGGCTTCTAAGGAATCAGCTTCATTACACCTGGGAGAGAGAACAGCAAAAGGGATGATCCGATCCGAGTGTCGCTGGTGAAAATCCCATATTTCGTCGTTGTTTCGCCGGATGAGATCCGGATCCTCCCACGGAAAACCAAATACCACGGCCCGGTCGATACCGGACTCGTCGAGGTATTCGATTATTTGTTCTCCCGAGGCCAACTTGGCTTTCTCAGACGAATAGAGAGATGCGAATGCAGAATCCCTGTGGATGAATTGCGACCGATCCTGTTGAACGTCATGAGGCAGCAGGTGAACGTGACAATCGATAATCATGAGCGAACGCTCCCACTGAAAAAAAGAAATTCATGCAGATAAAGCAGGATGGATGAAACAATGATCAAAGCTCTTAATAACTCTTGCTTTTTGAACTAAGCAAGGTTTGCATTTCTCGCACCGGGCAATGAAACCAGCACCCTCACAAGAATGTTGTCCCTGCTGCCAGCCATATAGAGTTCGTGCCGGAGCGGGCGCAGGGGATTTCGGTTTTTGCAAAAGCGTGTTCCACGGCTTTCCTTTTTTCCGCACTGTCTGCTCTCGCCGCGTATTCCATGTTTGAAAACGGAACTTCCCGCGACGCCGCTTGACAAGAATTTGAGAGTACTTAATTATTCAACAGCGCAAACACTGGTTGCCTTATTAAGCGGTAATATGAATAACATATTTTTGAATTCCCTGCCTCACCTGCAATGCAATTTACCTCAGTCTCCTCGCGTATATAGGAGGCCCTAATATGGCGGGCACTGATTTTTATTCGGTTCTCGGCGTTAACAAAGACGCGACCACCGATCAGGTAAAAAAAGCTTACCGAAAACTCGCTCGAAAATACCATCCGGATGTGAACCCTGGAAACAAAGATGCGGAAGAGCAATTTAAACGTGTATCCGCAGCGCATGAGGTGTTATCAGATCCTGAAAAGAGAAAGATTTATGATGAATTCGGCGAGGAAGGACTAAAAGCCGGCTTTGATCCCGAGACCGCTCGGCAGTACCAGAGAATGGCAAAAAGCAGGGGGCTTTCGAGGAAGCACTGGTGGGCCGGGAGGCGGGTCTTTCTACTACGATTATTCCGCCGACCAGGGGGGACAAAGATACAGTGGTTTTGAAGACATATTTAGTGAGTTGTTTGGAGGAGGAGGTGGCCGCGCAGCCCCCAAAGGGCCAATAAAAGGACGCGACATTGAAAGCAGCCTGGAAATTGATTTCATTACTGCTATTAAAGGCGCCACGACGCGGGTCACTATCCAGAAAGAAGCGCAATGTCCGCAATGTAACGGAACAGGTCGCATCCTGAAGGATTCAGTATGTGAGACGTGCAAAGGGACCGGCCAAACTCGAGTAGCCCAAGGTCCGTTGAATTTCAATCAGACCTGCCCTGAATGCGGGGGAACTGGACGAGCCGGCGAAGTATGCAAAACGTGCCGAGGTTCGGGGACGGTGCCGGCCTCTGAAACCATTGATGTGAATATTCCCCCAGGCGTGAATGACGGATCCAAAATTAGATTGGCCGGTAAAGGAGAGCCTGGCAGACAAGGAGCGCCTCCTGGTGATTTGTACATAATTACTCGTGTTCAACCGCATCCGGTTTTCAAGAGAGACGGGAATACTCTCAGCGTTGATCTTCCGGTAACCATTAGTGAAGCTATGAATGGTGCTGAGGTTGTAGTGCCGACTCCTGACGGGCAGGTCCAGTTGAAAATACCGCCGGGAACCAAATCAGGTCGACGTCTCAGATTGAAAGGAAAGGGAGTCCCGAATCTGAAAACGAAAGTACCGGGTGACATGTACGTGACAATTCGGGTTCAGGTTCCGTCTACAAACAATCCTGAGGCTCTTGACGCGGCCAGAGGTCTCGACCGATACTATGATGGCGATGTACGCCAGGACATTCGTTTGTGACGAGCAAGGATGGCAATTTGAGTCCGATTGGTGAGTCACTGGAAAACCTGAAGTCCCCGTTCAAAAGAGGATTTAGGGAGATTTTAAACGCCTTGAGTCGAAATCGCCCCATAATCCCCTTTAGAAGTGGGGAGGCCAATAATGAATTATCTGCAACTCCCTCGCTGCCGGCCAGGGCTTGCCCTGTCCGTACAGATGATAGGATTCAGGAAGACCACTATGGCGCCTAGTTTTTATTACAGAAGACAAATTATTGAGATCTTTGAATGTGACGACACCTTTCTCGATAAACTTGAAGCCGAGGATTTGGTCCACTCGGTTGAAGATGAATCCGAGCAGGAACGAGTTTTTCCTCCGGATCAAGTGGAACGTATACGTATAATTAATAACCTCGTGCGGGACCTTGAGGTAAACCTCGCGGGAGTCGAGGTCATCCTGGCAATGCGCGAAAACATGATACGCATGCAAAGACAATTTGACGAAATTCTAGAGATACTCGTGCAAGAATTAAAAGGAAGAATTCCCGGATAAGGAGAGAAGATTGCAGATCTGCTGGTCTTCGTTCCAGCAATATATCAGATGTCGTTATGTGCCGACGCTTTGCCTTGTAATAGCCTCATTGATGAGCTTACCATCTCTTTCACTCGCAGCAGAAAGCCTATCCCCAACATTGACACAAATCCAAGGAACGAACGATCCGATCCGGCGGATAGAACTTCTGGATGAGGCCATTAAGGATTCATCCATCAGAGGTGAATCCTTATCTAATTTGTATTTCGAGCGAGCGCTTGAATATATGAAAATCAAAGACTATTTCAAGGCTGTGGAGGACTTTAATCATGCTTTAGCCCACACTCGCAAGATCATTCCACCGTTGCTCGAAAAGGCCTACTGCCTGATTCTGCTCGATCAACTCGATGAAGCTTCAAAGGTGGTGGAAGTAGTATTGTCCACAAATCCGGGAATGGCCAAGCCGTATGTCCTCAAAGGGATGATTTACGAAAAGGAGGGTTTCCTAGCCAAAGCCGAAGATGAATACATCCGCGCACTCCATTATGACGCGCACTCCATTATGGCGCTGGAAATGAGAACGAAGTTGTTACTGCGAGAGGGCAAACCAAGAAAAGCGCTTGAAGACGCCAACTTGTGGAGACGACTCGACCCGGACAACCCGGAAGTTCTCCTGACTCGAGCCCGAATCAACGTGAAACTGAAGGACTATCAACCAGCCTTGGCAGACTATGCGAAAGTTCAACAGATAATGCCGGGTGATGACAAAGTTCTTGAGGAGAAAGTGTTGGTATTCTTTAAGACAAATGAACCTGGCAAGGCTTTGGAAGCTTTGTCGAGGTACGCGATCAAACATACAGGTGAAGTGGAACTTCTGGTCCTCCAGGCTAGGGCTCACATATTGCTCAAGAATTATGTTGAGGCGAATCGAATACTTAAATTAGGGCTGGGGAAGAATCCTACATATGCTCCAGCTTATTTGTACCGCGGAGTTGTCCATTCGCGCAATCGCCAGCCTGATCAAGCGCTGGAAAACCTGAATCGAGCCATAGAACTCGACTCATCTTTGGTCGAGGCATACAAGGAGCGAGCCAGGATATTCATGGAATTGAATGAACATGTTCGGGCGGCACTGGATTTAACCGCCGCTGTTGAACTTGATCCCTCGGACGGTGAAATCCCGGCTATGCGGGGGCTGACTTATATGAATCGTTTTCTTTACGATGCAGCCATTGCCGATTTTACAAAGGCATTGGAGTCGCTTGTTCGAGACCCGCGTATATTGTATGACAGGGCTTCAGTCTACATAAAGATGGACGAGCATCACTTGGCCTTGGCGGATCTTGATGCCGTTTTGCGGGTTAGGCCCGATTCCGCTCGAGCTCTAAGTCTACGAGGAATAGCCCGATTCAATTTGGGCCAGCTGATAAAGGCTCGTGAGGATTTTCAGAAATCCGTTGCGACAAATCCAAACGATGCCGTTGTATGGAATAATAGAGGATTTTTTCATTATAAAATAAATGAGTATGATGTCGCTGTAGAATGTTACAATCGGGCGCTTCAATTGAACACCGGGTACAAGGAGGCCCAATATAATTTGGGCCTTGCGCTTCAAAAAAGGGATGTGCCGGAATTGACCACGGCCGGTTCGACGCCGGTTATTCCATCTCGCCGTTGAAAAACGGAGTCCGGATCTGGATGACATTGTTTCTACGGCGGCACCACAGGCACAAAACGGCTATGATCCGGGATTCCGGCAGTCGCCGGAATGACTGTCAATAATTGGTCGTGCCCCCGATTTGACGCGGTCATCGGATGGCTTTTATCGCTCACGGAGCAGAGTATTGGAAAAAATTAGCTTCGGAAAAATCAGAGATCATGACAAGAACTATTCAGGCATCCTGGCCGACTTGGACGGAACTATAAACAGGGGAGATCTTCTCATCGATGGAGTCCACGAAGTGTACTCCAAGCTATCCGCCAGAGGCATCCACTGGCTGTTTCTTTCCAACAATGCCCAGAAACAGGCAGACGATTTGGCTAAGAAACTATGCAGGCTCGGTTTGCCGGTGACCGGCGAGCAGGTTGTGAACTCTGCTTCCGTGGTAGTTAACTCTTTGGAAAAAGATCATATCGGGGCTCATGTCATGGTCATAGGTGAACCCAGCCTGATTCAAGGAATTCAAATGGCTGGTTCAGTTATCGAAAGCGATCCCTCAAAAACGGACATAGTTGTCATAGGTATGGATACCGGATTAACTTACGAGAAGATAAAACTCGCCTATCAGGCGATTACCCGAGGCGCTCTGTTTTGGGCCACCAATTTGGATCCGACATTCCCTGTGCCGGGGGGCTTTCAGCCGGGCGCGGGCAGCGTAGTAGCTCCAGTGGTCACAGCCGTGGGCCGTCCCCCCGACCGCGTTTTCGGTAAACCTGAAACGGATATGGCGGATCTGGCGCTGGAACGGCTGCACCTTTCGAGGGAATCTTGTCTGGTTGTGGGCGATCGTATGGATACAGACATCCTGTTCGCCAAGAAAGCTAAAATTGATTCCGCTCTGGTTTTGACCGGGGCGACGACTCTTGGGAATCTCGAAAAATATGATTATTCGCCTGATTATATATTGGAAACAATCGCGGATATAGAAAGGTTGTTCGAGAACAATGAATGAAGTTGAGAAGCTTTATGAAACCTTGAAGAACCTCCAGGAGCCCAAGGGTTACTTTTTCAACGCGGATAAGGAAAAAGTCTTTGAACTCCTGGAAGGGCTTATTACAAACAGGAAGCGCTACGGATATATGTGTTGCCCGTGCAGGCTGGCTGCTAACGATCGACAGCACGACAAAGACATTATCTGCCCATGCATATACCGAATCCCGGATGTAGCCGAATATGGCGCCTGTTATTGCGAGCTTTATGTATCTCAAGAATGGAATGCGGGCAAAATTCCACATCAGTACGTGCCCGAAAGACGTCCCCCGGAAAAACTAATTTGAATCTGGTCTAATCCCTTAGGAACACTCACAAACAAACAAGAAACAATAGCAGTCGCATATCATCAAAGTACTGCAGAACCTCCGGATTGAGATAATGCCAAGTTCTCTGCAAGGACATGTCTCAAAATTCTATTTCTCAGAACAATACTTTTTGAACCGATCTTCCACCTTCTTCCAATCAATGATTTTTGCGAAGTTATCGACATATTCCGGCCTGCGGTTCTGATATTTGAGATAATATGCGTGCTCCCAAACATCACATACCATAATAGGCATCGCCCCCCAACTCGTTAGGTTCTGGTGCTTTTCAGCCTGCATTACGATCAGCCTCTTGCTGAAAGGCTCCCATGCCAATATACCCCATCCCGAGCCCTCGACCGCTTTGGATGCAGCTGCAAACTGTTTCCAAAATGCGGCGAACGAACCGAAGTCCCTCTTGATCATATCGGCCAACTGGCCGGACGGTTCGCCGCCCGCTTTAGGACCGATAGTATCAAAGTAGATCCAGTGAAGGACCACTCCTGAGCCATTGAAAGCCAAATCGCGACTGATCGCTTTTATCGGATCGAAATTTCCTGCGGTCCTGGCTTTCTCCAACTGTTCCAGCGCTGAGTTGAGACCCTTTACGTAGGCATCAAAGTGCTTGGTGTAATGGATGTTGACCGTCTGCTTGTCAATCACCGGTTCCAGGGCATCGTCAGGATACGGGAGAGGCGGCAATTTGTGCATAAACATACCTGCTCCCTCTTTTGGAGGTTGCCCAAACGCTTCAGAACCGAGAAAGTAGGAAATCACCCCGACTGTGGCTGCTGCGCCTGCGCCCATAATTACTTCGCGCCTGCTAATACCATTTTCCATAACATCACTCCTTTCAGTTGACCCGATCCAGGTGGGCTTGACGAGTCTCTTCCACTAAGAATGAAACGTAGCTTCGGAGACTTTCCGATTTCTGCTTTACTGCTTATTATTTCTTCGATGGTGGATTGGAATAAGAAGCGGCTGGATATCATGCACAGCCCCCCATATGTTACATAATTATAATGGTCCATCGGAGCTTTTCAAAGTTCCCATGGAATTTGATTGTTGGGTCTTATATATCGCAGAGTGAGATCAACATCATGAACTTGTATTTCGACGCGGTTCTGAACGGCTAATCGAAGCTCATCCCCATAGGCGGGATCGATGTGATCAGCCGGTTTAAATAATCTTGCGTCAGAGCGCTGTATCAGAAACAGAATCATCGCCCGATTTCCTAAGTTAACCTGGCGCTGAAGATCACGAAGATGTTTTCGGCCGCGAATTGTCACTGCATCGGGAAAATAGGCGATTTCATCTTCAACAAGAGTGCAACTCTTTATTTCCAAAAAACATGATCGGCCTGCCGGATCTTCCAGAAGAATATCCAATCTAGAGCGTTCAAAGCATTTCACTTCTGTCCTTACGAAACGGTATTCCGACAATGACCGAATAGCCCGCTCAATTGTCGCTTTTCGCATGAGGCGATTAGCGACCAGCGTATTAACACACACGAGGGAGCTGGGCATTTCTATCAATTCCCATGTGTATGGATAACGTCTATTTGGAGTCTCGCTCCGAGAAAGGTAAACCGTTCGACCTGGCTCCGAGCACCCACGCATGCTACCCGAATTAGGGCAATGGGCTGTGATTACTTGGCCGTCTCCCAGCTTTATGTCCGCCAGAAAACGTTTGTATCTCTTTATGAGGGTGCCTTGGATGAGTTTAGGCCATTGAATCATAAGGAATATTAAGCGTAGATGTGGGGCAGGCTATCAGCCTGCTATTCTCTGAATTCATCAAATGGAAATACGAATATTTCGTTAGCAAATCCTGGTGAGAAAGACCATTTTCAGCATTTAGAGACCGATGAGCAACAAAATTTCAGAAAGCTTGACTTAATATTAGCCACCTATCTCCAATCTATGTTGGCCTCATTCCTCATCGGCAATCGGTAATATTTATTTTTAGGATAGCCAATCATCATTGCTCCGAAACATTGATGACCTTCGGGCAATGAGAGCGCATCTTGCATCGGTTTATGGAAATTGGCCGCTGCATTGAAATAACCCGCCCAGCAGGCACCAAGTCCGTAGGAGTAGGCCACCAATTCCAAATAAGTTAGGGCAATGATGCATGCAGGTTGGCTGGCCGATAAGTCAGAGCGACCGTGCGCAATAATAAGACACGGAGCATCTCGCAAAATTCTGTCTGTGCCTTTATCCCAAACGTCAACGGCTCGATCAAAGTGCATGGCCCTAGCTATGGGGGCATTATCGTCGATCATTACCCGCATCCAGTCTATTACGATACCGGCAAGCCTTTTCAGCTCCTTTTTTTCTTGAATGACGACCCAGCAAACCGGCTGCAAATTATGGCCGGACGGCGCAAATCGTGCGATGTCGATAAGGGAAGCCAGAATTTCTTTGTCAATCGGGTTATTTTTGTAGACGCGGCTTGATCGTCGTGAGCGCAGAAAGTGATCAATTTGTTGCTGAGTGGGCAATATAGCTCTATTCAAGGGTGGACACTGTTCCGAGGGCATCGTTTTGAGTGACATCGCGCCATGAGGACATACTGAAACGCAATGCCCGCAATTTATGCAGAGTTCGGCGCCACCGGGAATCAACTCGGGGAGAGATGCTCGATCCTTGAGTTCAATGATCTGCACCGGACACTCGCCAACGCATATACCATCACGTTTGCATTTATCAGGGTCAACAACAAAAAGATTTAAGGTATGTTCCCTTCCAGCTATCGATCCCAAACGGCCTCCCTTGACAGGTTTAGAGTTCGAAGGAGCACATCGATGGTACGCCAATGAATCTCCGGAGTTTTCCCATGTTCCCGCTAGCTCTGTCTGCCTCAACCTTTCCGTCAAGCTTACACGAACGATATCTCTTGAAGCTGAGCGGCCTCATTTCAAATTGGATAATGCATCCCTGGCCGCATTCTGTTGCGCCTCTCGCTTATTACGACCATTGCCGACGCCTACAACCTGGTCTCCCAGGGTACACACCGACGCGAAACATTTTCTGGTGGTCTTCACCCCACTGATCCATAACCTGATAAGTGGGAGTAATTCCCAGTTGACCCTGAGCCCTTTCTTGAAGAACGCTCTTGGAGTCGTCAATACCCTCGATAGTAGTGCATCCCGAAACGAGAGGATTAAAATGTTTCTCAATAACTTCCTCGGCACGATCGAACCCGCCGTCAATATAAACAGCTGCTATCAACGCTTCCAAAGTATCAGCAAGCACGGAATCGCGATCTCGGCATCCGGAAAGTTCATCACCTCGGCCCATTCTGATGAAGTTCGCCAGATTCATACCTCTCATAACGCTGGCCAGAGCCTTCTTGTTCACGATACTCGCCCGTTTCTTCTGGAGTTCCCCTTCTTCCGCGTTGGGGAATTCTCGATAGAGCATGTTGGCGATTACTAAGCCGATAACAGCATCACCCAAAAATTCCAGGCGTTCGTTATGCTCCAGGCAAAAATCTCGGTTTTCATGCCAGAAACTTCGGCGAGTCAAGGCATTCACCAGATGAGATGAAGTTGTAAACCGGTGCCCGATGACGCTCTCTATTTCCGGCATATGATCAAGTTCATTTCTGATGTCTAAATTTTCGTCAGAGCACATACTAAATCTTCCGTATGAGAGTGATCGGTAAGATCGTAATAAAGCGGTGTGATTGATATGTAACCGGCTTTAACAGCTACAATATCTATTCTTTCATCGGTTTCATCCGCGGTGGCTTGGCCGGACAGCCAATAATAATGGTTCCCGCGCGGATCTTCACGCCGCTCGAATGATTCGTTGAACCGGGACAGTCCCTGTTTTGTAACCTTGAATCCCTTTATCCGATCAGGTGGTAGCGCAGGTATATTGATATTGAGAGCCACACCGTGAGGCAAGCCGTTGTTGATTACCCACCGCGCTAATGTCTGAACATGTGGTAGCGCCCATTCGAAAGGAGGCTCTTTTTTTGCGTCAAGAGAAACCGCCATGGAGGGAACCCCCAAAATAGCCGCTTCTGTAGCTGCCGATACAGTGCCCGAATATAGCACGTTAATCCCAAGGTTCGCACCGTTATTAATTCCGGAGATTACCAGGTCCGGTCGACGGGGCAGTAGAGAATAGAGAGCCAATTTCACCGAATCCGCGGGGGTTCCGCTGATGCCGTAACCGTAAAAAATACCGCTTCTAGTGATTTCGTGAGCCTTAATAGGATCATAAAGCGTAATCGAGTGTCCGACCGCACTCTGTTCCGATTCAGGGGCCACTATACTAACTTGGCCTATTTTTTCCGCGGCCGTCAGCAGGTAACGCAATCCTTCTGCGTGTATGCCGTCGTCATTAGTGAGAAGAATTAAAGGATCCTTATTCGTCATCGCAATTCTTGGCAAGCAACGCGGATCCGATCCAAACCTTTGGCAATTACTTCCTCACTGCTAGCGAAAGAAAGACGCACGTGTTGATCAAATCCGAAAGGCCCACCGGGAACGCAGGCCACGTGATATTTTTCCAGGAGATACGTGGAAAAATCGGTTGAATTCATGATGCCATTTTTCCCCAGAAAAGCAGAGACATTGGCAAACACGTAAAATGTTCCTCCAGGTTTTACAAGCGATATCCCTGGGATATCGCGAAGCCGGTTGGTCATCACATTGCGACGTTGTTCGAAAATCTGCCTCCTCTGAACTACCTCTTCCTGCGAACCCAATAAAGCTTCCACCGCAGCTGCCTGGGAGGGGTTGCTGGGATTGGAAGTCGATTGACTCTGGATATCGGTGGCTGCTTTCACAATTTGTGCATTTGTGGTGGCCAGATAACCAATCCGAAAACCTGTCATGGCATAAGTCTTTGATACACCGTTAACAGTTATAGTTCGGTCTTTCATACCCGCTATTGAAGCAAAGGGGGTAAATTTCTGGTTGTCATAAATCAACTTGTCGTAAATCTCATCCGATATAACAAGCAAGTCATGTTCTTCGGCAAGTTCGGCAAGTTTCTCCATAACCGAACTAGGATAGACGACTCCGCTTGGATTTGAGGGGGAGTTGATGAGCATCGCTTTTGTAGATCGTGTGATGAGGGATGCCGCTATTTCGAGGTCAGGAATAAACAGGTTCTCTTCCGTGGTTGGCACGATAACCGGCTTGCCTTCTGCTAATCCCACCATTTCCGGATACGATACCCAATAAGGAGCGAAAATCAGCACTTCATCTCCAGGATCGAGGATCGCATGAAAAATGTTGTACAGACTGTGCTTGGCTCCGCACGATATCAGGATCTGGTCCGGGGAATAGACCAATTGGTAATCTTCGTAGAATCTGTGCGTCACGGCCTTTTTGAGCTCGGGTGTTCCGGCCACCGGTGTATAAAAGGTTTCACATCTGTCCAGCGATCTCTTAGCAGCTTCTCGAATGCGCTCCGGCGTCGGGAAATCAGGCTCGCCGGCGCCGAACCCGACCACATCCACACCCTGGCTCTTCAGCTCTTTTTCCTTCGCCGAGATAGCCAGTGTTGCTGACGGCTTCAATTGTAGGGCTTTTTCCGATAGAATTTTTTTCATCGCTTGCTCTTGTTTTTTGCGTTCTTGTTTCTTGCATTATTAATTTCCGGGAACCTTTTCTTCAGGATACCCAAAACATATTCCGGCACAAGTCCTTCAGGCGATCCGCCGGCTACCAATGTAGCTTTGATTATGCGGGAGCTTACATACAAATATCGATGGGCAGTCATCAGGAAGAATGTTTCTATTTTCCTGCTGAGTTTTCGATTCATCAAAGCTAACTGGAATTCGTATTCGAAATCCGATACAGCTCTTAGGCCTCGGACGATAGCGCACGCCTTGCGTTTTTCAGCGTACCTTACCGTGAGCCCTTCAAACTGATCGCACTCGATTCGGGGATTGCCTCGTAAACTGTTCCTGATCATATCCATGCGCTCTTCAACTGTGAATATGGTGTCCTTCTCAGGGTTTGCGCCGAGAGCTACAATTATTTGGTCGAACGTCCCAAGCGCTCGACGAATGATCTCCAAGTGCCCGCTGTGAAACGGGTCAAATGTGCCAGGATAAATTGCAATCTTTTTGCCCATATTTTCCTGCCCGAAAATCTGAAAAGAATTAAGATTGAAAGGCGCGCGCGTAAGGCCTTCTTTAAAGGTCTTCTTTCAGCGGCGCTCCTGTCAAGTCAAACATTTCGACCAGTGTATCACCGTGACTGCCTCACAAGCCTTTTGCAGAACGCATCCGGCAAAGGCGCATCAGGAGTATGGATTCCCTTTTCTACCAACAACACTCCATCAGCCGCGAATAAAGTTGTCAGAGCTGGAGCATTGACGATTTTTGCAATCCACCCCGTATCATAGGGGGGATCAAGGTATATGATTGAAAACCTTTCATCGGCTCGGGCCAGCTTTTCCATAGCCCGTAACGCGTCCATCACCAGGATGCTGGCACTATCCTTTAATCCGAACATCCTAGCAGTTTCAACAATGGTCGCGGCCACCTTCTTGTCTTTATCGACAAAAACCACGGAAGCCGCTCCTCGACTCAATGCTTCAAAACCGAATGCGCCGCTGCCGGCAAATAACTCAAGGATGCGCGCGCCCTCCACCACCGGTCCTAGAATATTAAAAACGGCCTCTCGGACCCGTTCTGTGGTGGGGCGAACAATCTTGCCCCGGAGTGTGGGGAGGCGCTTCCCTTTGAAACGACCAGCAATGATTCTCATGTCACAAGATCTTTTTTTAACACTGAACAGGGTGTTTGTTCAATAGTTCGTGCCGTCTTTTATCGATGATCCCTTTTCAGCGATTCCTTTTCCAGAAATGGAAGTATAATTAGTTACGAGAGAAAGATGTTGCGGAAATCAGCGCCTCGTGAGTACCAGGGAACGGGTTGGGCGCCATGTGGCAGAAGTAGTTGGAATCATGGAGAAGCCAGGTCTTTTCCCGCGTTCTGGACGGACTCTGCGCGGATTCTCGTCTTTTTCATACTGGATGAATCATGCACTCGACAGACAACGAAATCCTCGAAATTGTCGATTCTGAGGATAACGTGATCGCAACGGCGACTCGTGCCGAGATACACAGATTGGGGCTAATGCACCGCGCTGTGCATATTTTTGTGTTCAACGGACAAGGTGAGATTTACGTGCAAAGGCGTTCGGACGCCAAAGATAGACATCCGGGAAAATTGGATTCCTCCGCGGCCGGTCATGTCGATCCCGGCGAATCGTACCACGAAACTGCGATGAGAGAGCTTCGAGAAGAAATAGGCATCAGCGGGTTCATGGAGGAGGTTTTCCGGGTCCAGGCTTTGGAAATCACGGACCATGAACACGTAGCGGTATTCAAGATTATGACCGATCAAATACCAATACCTAATTCGGATGAACTGCAATGGGGAGGATTTGTGCAACCCGCAGAATTGACTCGCAGAATGTTGGAAACACCCGAGGAATTTGTGCCTGCATTTATATTTCTGTGGAATGAATTTTTGAGGATATCGAAATGAGAGCAGTTTGTCAGAGGGTGTCTCGAGCGACCGTGGCTGTAGACGGTAAAGTGGTCGGGAGCATCGGCCCGGGCCTGCTGGTTCTTTTGGCCGCTGCTAAGAGGGATAATGCCGAACAGGTCCGCTGGATGGCTGAAAAGATCCCTGGCCTTAGAATCTTTCCGGATACGGAAGGAAAAATGAATCTGAGTCTAATCGACGTTGTGGGTGAAATCCTCGTCGTTTCGCAGTTCACCCTCTATGGTGACTGCCGAAAAGGTAAACGTCCGTCCTATTCGGAAGCTGCGCCGCCGCATGAGGCTGAGATTCTTTATCGCAGCTTCATCGAGACACTCCGAGCACAAGGGATTTCGGTTCAACAAGGTATATTTGGTGCTATGATGCAAGTGGAACTGGTCAATGACGGCCCGGTAACCCTGATTCTGGATTCGCCATGATATTATGATGTTAGCGGAGTTTTTTTGTGTGTGCAAAAAACTCCTCCTCGCACCTACCCCCAAGAATCTAAACTTGTTCATGACTCCAATTGCGCTGGTTAAGAGGTCTAGAGCCTGGACTACCATATTCCGGGAGAAGCAAGCGATCGCGTCTCAAATTAGGCAAAAGCATAACTAACAGCCAAAAACGTCGGACATCATGGGAATACCGCCCGAGTGCGAGGTGCGTAAGCCAGGGAAGTTCTGAAAAACATTGCTAGCCGCAACTGTGCCATTGCAACCCGGGATGGCTAGATCGAGACTATCATGCTGGATCGATTCTTTACGACCCAGTGCCATGCACCCTAGATGCATTCCGGTTCGGGTAAGAAGTCTTTTTCGATCATCGTGTAAGCGCTATGATTGTGGATGGATTCGAAATTTTCGGCCTCGATCCGGTACCACGGAAAGTTGTCCTTCTCCCGGAGCCTGGAAAGCGCGGACCGCACCACGTCCTCCACAAACATCGGATTCTCATAAGCTTTTTCAGTCACGTATTTTTCATCCGGTCTCTTGAGCAGAGAGTATATTTCGGAACTGACTGAAGACTCTACTAATTCTATAATTTCCTCGATCCAGAAAAATGTCTTGCACCGTAATTGGATTCTTACAACTCCGCGTTGATTATGCGCTCCATACGCGGATATTTCCTTCGAGCACGGGCAGACTGTATTAACCGGAACTTCAACCCCGACGATAAGATCAAATTGATCAGCAAGCGAGCCCCGCATAAAACATGTATATGACATCAGTCCGGGGGTGCTTGTTATCGGGGCTGCTTTTTCCATGAAGTACGGGAATTCCACATTCATATGGGCGCTCTCGGCGTCCAGCTTATTCTTGATCTTTTCAAGAATGAGCTGAAACTTCTGCATTGAGATCTCGCCTCGGAATTCATTGAGCACCTCTATGAAGCGGCTCATGTGCGTGCCTTTGAAATCATGAGGTAAGTTCACGAAAAGATCAAATGTACCAACAGTATGCTGCAATTGTTTGCTTCGATCCTTTACTGAAATGGGGTAACGCAAACCTTTTACACCAACTTTATCAATCGGAATCTTGCGCTCATCAGGCTGATTTTGAACATCAGGAATGTGTAATAATTTCAATTCATTCTCCCTTGAGCCGAAACGTGGCTCGGGCCGTATCGGATTCACAAACGGATACGCTATTCAATCTACCGCCATGATCGGGCAATTTGGAAGCAATTTCTTGGAAAAGGTAGCTTGCAAGATTTTCGGCGGACGGTTCGATCGTGTCAAAAGGTGCAATTTCGTTCAAAAAAGCATGATCGAGCGGTTCCAAAACGCCAGTCGCGATTCGCTTCAGATCACCGAAATCCATCACCATACCGCCCGGTCCAAGAGATTCCACTTGAACCGTCACGTACACCTTATAATTGTGCCCGTGCAAATGTTCACATTTTCCTTTATACTCTCTTAAGAGATGAGCTGCCGAAAAACCGGCGATGATTTCAATTTCGTACATAAATTTGCTCCTGAAATATTCTAAATGCTGGTTTGCTAAAAACGTTAGAGAATGAATACAACAACTTGGTTATGTCAACCAAAACATAAAAAGACATTGACAACCTACCTGAATTGGGAATATATCCAGATCCAGGTGACCGGAAAACCGGCCGGAGCCTTTTTGATTTCCAAGGAAATCTGCCAAAGGAGTTGTTGGATGTCGGCTTTCCGATTCGGAACTCTAGTGTCTATTTTATCATATCTTATAGTGGTATTGTTGTTTCTCCCCTCGCTTTCGACTGCTGAGAATATTGTGCTTCGGAAGGCGGCTACGCCCTCCTCGGCGCAAACCATTCAGAATCACCGTTCGAAAATTATCGAGGAACCCGGCAATGTGAACAGGAAGAATAAGATCGGATTGTCTCCCGTCCCTTTCAAAACAGGGCCCGCGGAGAATGAGCAACAGGAAGTTGCCCCACGCCAGAACCCATTCCCGGATATTCGAGATTTGATCAAAAAGGTTAATCGCTCAGTAGTGTCTATTCGTATGCTGGATTCGGGCTCGAGTTTTCCACTGGGCAGTTTGGGCCTGGCCGGTGAATCTACCGGGAAAGCACTTGGATACGGGTCCGGTTTCATTGTATCAAGTAATGGCCACATTTTGACCAATGAACATGTGCTTCGTAACGGGACCCAGATAGAAGTGGAATTGCTGGGTGGCAGAAAATTCTTGGCCAAAGTATTGTTCAGAGATGCCAAAAACGATTTAGCGCTTCTCAAAGTCGACGTGACAAATACCCAGCCGGTCAAGATGGGCGATTCCGATTCGGTCGAGCTAGGTGAGTGGGTGATCGGAATCGGAAATCCTTATGGAATTGGGCAATCCGTGATGATCGGGATTGTGAGCGCACAGAGGAGAATGATCCCCGGCTCGGGTTATCCTCCCCTGATTCAGATCGATGCTGCGATGAATCTGGGCAATTCGGGCGGTCCCTTGTTTAATCTCGAAGGTGAGGTAATCGGAATAAACACTATACTACTCTGGAAGAGCCAGGGTATCGGATTTGCCACTCCGGTCAATATAGCCAAGGAGTTTCTGGATCGGAAAACTCATCAACCTGTCAGGGCTGCATCAGCGACTGGCGCTGCACCATTGGGTCCGGTTGCCGACATACCACGCGGCCGGTCGGAATCCTTCAATCCGTTGGATCCTCCCTGGAAACTGAAACCGTAAAAAAGTCTACCAGAAAGCTTTCGTATGCCGAGCACAAAGAAAAGAGAAAAGACTCGGGAGCTAAAGGACAAGCTTTTCCGAAAAACCATTCCTGTGTGGGAAAAGTTATCCGAGCAGGAAAGGAAGCTAGTCTTTGGCTTCACCAAAGAATATCGGAATTTCTTGAGTCAATGCCGAACCGAGCGGCTAGTGGTCAAGTATTTTGTTGAACAGGCCTTAAAGAGCGGATTCAGGGATATGGAGGGTGGAAAATCCCGGGGTCCGAAACTGTTTCGAGTTATGAGAGGCAAGGCTCTCGCAATTGCTGTGCTAGGCAAGAGGCCCATAACAGATGGTATCCGTCTGGTCGCCTCGCATATTGATAGTCCCAGGTTGGATCTGAAGCCTAATCCACTGTACGAAGATATGGGTCTGGCTCTGCTGAAAACCCAGTACGATGGGGGAATAAAGAAATATCAATGGATTTCGAGGCATTTGGCGATCTGCGGGACAGTAGTTCGCAAAGACGGTTCCGTAGTGGACATTGAGATAGGTTTGAAACCTGATGAGCCTGTTTTTACCATACCTGACCTCCTACCGCATCTCGCTCGCAAGCAGATGGACCAGAAGGCATCGGAGTTCATCTCCGGGGAGAGTCTAAATATAATCGCGGGCAGTGTTCCATACGGTGCGGAGCAAACCGAAGACCGAGTGAAACTGATGGTTTTGGATTGGCTTCAGCGCAAATATAACATCACTGAAGAGGATTTCACTACCGCGGAGATTCAGGTGATTCCCGCTGAGCCGGCAAGAGACGGCGGTCTTGATGCAGGTCTCATAATCGGATACGGACAAGATGATCGCGTGTGCGCCTACACAAGCTTTCGGGCGGTATTAGGCACAGCTAAACCGGACCATACGGCAGTAGTCGTGTTCTATGATAAAGAAGAAATCGGGAGCGAAGGTAACACCAGCGCTCAATCCCGTTTCTTAGAAATGTTTTTGGTCGATCTTCTGGAATCATCGGAGTTGGAGGCATCGCCCACGAATATTCATAAGCTGTTCTTCAACAGTAAAGCCTTGTCTGCGGATGTGGCCGCGGCAATTGATCCGACATATTCGGACGTTTATGAGAAGCGTAACGATGCCAAACTCGGCTATGGAATTGCCTTGAAAAAGTACCACGGGACGCGGCGGCAAGGGGCTGGCCTCCGATGCCAATGCTGAATACGCAGGTTGGGTACGGAAACTGTTCAACGATAACAAAATAATCTGGCAAGCGTCCGTTCTTGGAAAGGTGGATGAGGGGGGCGGCGGGACCGTAGCGAAGTATTTGGCCAATATGGGAATGGAAATTATCGATTGCGGGCCGGCGCTTTTGGGAATGCATTCACCTTTGGAAGTAAGTTCAAAGGATGATGTCTGGGTGTGTTATGAGGCCTTCAAGGCTTTTCTATGTAGCTAACGTTTCCCGGATTGTATTGAAACTATTTGTTGCACAAAATTCACTCACCTGAAAAGCATAAACCCACACAAAATTGGAAATAGGACACAGAGGATTTTCATTGCCTCATTCTGAATGAGGCTCTAGTATTGGCTCATTTACCTTAGACACCGCT
This sequence comes from uncultured delta proteobacterium, assembly GCA_963741425.1. GTDB lineage: Bacteria > Desulfobacterota > Desulfomonilia > Desulfomonilales > Desulfomonilaceae > DATJPW01. The sequence continues at coordinate 304,686 of CAVUHP010000025.1, read as the reverse complement.
CAATAAATAGGAGCATTTCCCCTCTAAAAAGAGATTGCGTTCAGGGATCGGAATACTGTAAAGTGAAATTCGGGCACGGTAGATTCCTGAGGGTGTCCTGCAGGAAGGCCGGAGCCTCAACGGCAACAAACTGAAAATAACTGGTTACTACTGCGATGTGCAGCGCCTTCAATTTTGAGGGCGGGCGGGCGTCAGGAAAATCCGCGTACGCCGGGAGATCAAGTGAAACTGGCAGTATTTGATGTAGATCCGGTCCCGCAGGACATGGGTCCAGAAGTAGTGGAGATCCCACGCGTGTTCTATGCTTTTGAGCCGGTAAAATAGATTTCAGAGCTTCCGGAGAGGTGTCATTACCGGCCGACACTACTCACTCCGGGAACAAGACTTTGCAGGAGTTTCGGTCGTTCGGAATAGGGGTTCGTGCTTCACTGGTTATTCCCGTTGTATCGTTTCAAGGGTGACTCGACCATCTTGTGCGGTTTTGTGAGAACCTGTTCCGTCGATTGAAAGCAGATGCAGCGACAAGTCGAGGTAAACCTTAAAAACTAGGAGGCAACATGGCATTAGAGTGGCTACCGCGAGACAACAAGCAGAGGAATCATATCCTGATAGGCGGCGAACACTGGGGTACGGAAGCCCCGTCCACGGTCTATGAGAAGAAGCCTTTGACCTCTCCGGACGGGAAGGAGATACCGGGGCTTTACGTATCATGGATTCGTCTGAACAATCCCGGTCAGTACAACTCCTATACCACTGAAATGGTCAAGGGAGTGATCGCCGGATTCAGCGCTGCGGGACAGGACCGCTCAGTTGTGGCCGCAGTTTTCACCGGCACCGGGGACAGGGCGTTCTGCACAGGTGGAAACACCAAGGAATACGCCGAGTATTATGCTAAGCGACCAGCCGAGTACGGCGAGTACATGGACCTGTTCAACGGCATGGTGGACTCGATCCTTATGTGCAAGAAGCCCGTTATCTGTCGCGCCAACGGTATGCGAGTCGCTGGTGGCCAGGAGATCGGCCTGGCGTGCGATTTGACCATCTCGTCCGACACCGCGATCTACGGGCAGGCAGGCCCGCGGCACGGTTCCGCCCCGGACGGCGGTTCTTCGGACTTCCTCCCATGGTACCTTTCCATGGAAGACGCTATGTGGAACTGCGTGAGCTGCGAAATGTGGAGCGCGTACAAGATGAAGGCCAAGAACCTGATATCCAAGGTCGTCCCTGTACTCAAACAGGGTGACAAGTGGGTACGCAATCCACAGATTATTACCGAGACCTACGTCCAGGATGGCGCCATAGTGTACGGCGAATTCAAGACCGGCGCAGCGGCTAAAGAGGCCAGGGAACTCTCGAAGACTCTGACCACGGATTTCGAGCTTCTGGACAAGGAACTGAACAACATCATCTGGACGTTCGCGAATCTATTCCCGGGCTGCTTGATCAAATCCATTGACGGCATCCGAGCCAAGAAGAAATTCTTCTGGGATCAGATGAAACTCCCCAACAGACATTGGCTGATGGCAAATATGGGCTATGAAGCGTTCTTGGGCTTCAATGCTTTCAACACCAAGAAGCTCACAGACAAGGACGTCATCGATTTCTTGAAGTTCCGACAGTTTGTTGCAGAGAGCAAACCTATGACTGAGGAAGCGTTTGCAGAGGTCTTTGCCAAACCTAAAGCATAAATTAGCCAGGATTTTGGTTAAAATCATTTGTTAAGTTCGCGGTCGAGACACTGTTATCGAGCCCTCCGTTATTGACGTGAGGGCTCAACTTTCCTGGCTCGTACGCTGGCTTGTCACCTTATGAGTCAGCGACGGAGGCCGTTGAGGAGAGGAGGATTCCATGGAATACCGGTTAATAAAGTGTGAGGGCCATTTCAACAATGAAGTTGTCAAAATCGTTCTTAATGCCCCCAAGGCCAATGTGCTGGAAGCTGCAATGCTCAAGGAAATTTCTTCCGCGCTAACCGGTCTGGAGAAAGAGAACAGCTTGAAATTGCTGGTTTTCGAGGGTGAAGGCAAGCATTTCTCATTCGGCGCGAGCGTTCCGGAGCATACCAAGGAAAACGCAGGGATGATGCTGGATGCGTTTCATGGGGTATTCTATCAACTGGTCAAACTCGCAGTTCCCACCATGGCTGTTGTCCGCGGGCAATGCCTTGGGGGAGGCATGGAACTCGCTTTATTCTGCAATTTTATCGTGGCAGACCGTACCGCGGCATTCGGGCAACCTGAAATAGTTTTGGCTGTGTTCCCTCCGCCCGCGTCGGTGATTCTTCCCATGAAAGTGGGCCAATCTTATGCGGACGATATAGTACTTACGGGCCGATCCATAGACGCGGTAGAGGCACAAAGAATCGGGCTGGTACATGTACTTTCAGGCGAGGGACAAGACGCTTGGGAAGCTGCCGGGTCTTGGATACAGAAGCAAATCTTGCCTAAGAGCGCGTCCAGCTTGAGAATTGCCAATCGAGCTGTTCGCAAACAGTTTTTCCGCAGGATCACGGAAGACCTCCCTTACATGCAAGAGCTTTATCTGAAAGAACTTATGGAAAGCTATGATGCCAATGAAGGTATCAATGCATTTCTGGAGAAGCGCAAACCCGAATGGAAACATAACTAAGCGAAAACCCCGCAGGATAAAGAATGCGGGAACGACTTTTCAAAAAGCCGGTTCCCGCACTCTCCGCAACAAATTTCTATATGGCTGACGAAGGATCAGAACTACTACGGCTTTCAAGAAAGTGAGCGAACTCTCTCGCTGCTCTTGCTGATCTATGCGGCTAATGATGCCGAATGAGAATTAATCTATCTAGTTCTGGTCGTTGGTGCGGGTTGTAATGGTAACCCGCTCGAAATGGGGACTCGGCCGACAGGGGCATCCTCACTTTTTTCAAAAATTCGCCTACCCCTGCGATATAGGCAGGTTTTATAAAGGCTTTTCTCAAAGCGAAGTCTCACGATAAGCCTCTGATTGGGGCACCGGCCCATGTTCTGACTTCGCAAGGTTTCCCTTTTCCTTTTTCCGGGCATGGCTGGACCACGTTGATCACACGCCAGAGCTCACCCCGTTCGCAGAAGCGCTCCATCAACTCCTCAGCCGAACCGGAGAATCTTAGTCCGGTAAGATTCATCAGGACGGATCCTGCTCTGACTCCCTTGAATATATTTATCCGAGAGTTACATACAGGACATAGAATATACGACTTTCCCAAGGGGATCTTTTCGTCACGTAATCGGCAAACCGCTTCACATTTGATGCATGTTGCTTCCAATTAATTGACCTAACCAACGAGTGCCTTTTGGAAAAATTGTCCCATTATACACCGAAATAACAAAGAGATGGAAGTCTTTTGGTGCGTCGAGGCATATGTTCAGTTATGCCGTGAAAATGCATCATTCAGCATTGCCTTTAAAGTCCTTTTCAAAGAACATGAGAGTGGCAAGCATCCCGGTTTATAGCAATTGCCAAAAGTTTTGTCCGATTCGAGGTGGCCTTATGCCGTCATTCCGGCGTACGCCGGAATCCAGTCTTTCCAATCCCGCGGCACGCGGGACTGGACCCGGCTTTCGCCGGGGTGACGGGTCGAGAGAACGTCATCATTTTTGGAATTGCTATAAACCAGGCCAGATCGAAGAGTATCGGCCTCGACATACGGAACTATGTCCCGAACATAACCAGAGATATCTTCCTACCTGGAAGCATTATTGGCAAACGGTCAAGTTGAGCCCGTAGATGGAGCCGTCGGTGTGGTCAAAGTCGGCGTAGTCAAGGTCGGTGTGGTTGTAATCGGTAGCGAATCAATGGTCGTCGGAGGCTCGGATGGAGAGAATAACTGGGGCGCTTGTGGAGTTTGGGAGTCTGATAATGTCGGAGTTGATGCAGGGGAATCTTCAAAACTGTCCTTCAACGATTCCATCTGGCTTATAAGGCTGTTGGTTTGCCCCACTTGTGAATTAATTTCGGCAAAGGCCGTCTGTAGAAGTCCAGCCCAGTCGCTTTTGAATTGATCGATTGCCTGCTGAGATTCTCCCGACCCTGCGCTCAACTGTTCTCTAAGACGCTCCAGGACTTCCAGTTGCCTGGTCAGTTCTTCTGAAGACAATCTCAGCCGTTCCGCAATTCGCACTTTAGCGAGACTCATCTGGGTGTCTGCTTTTTCCCGGGCATTTCTGATGCGCTCCAATTGAACTTCCAAGGTTTGCTTAATCGCATCGATCTTCAAATCCGCGCCGGTGACATTCGATGCCGAAACAATCGAGCCAATCAGCACAAAAGGAATAAGAGTTATACAGGCAGCAAGTAATTTTATCATTGTTCAACTCCCGGAAGAACCGGACTCATATGCTTATACCATATATAGCAGTATATTACAATAATTAACAACTCATTGGATTAGTAATTGAAAATATCATACTGGTATCATGATACTATATTCTACGACAATCTTGATCGTCGCTCCTTCCTAAACTCTGCTGCCGGAGAACATATAACGTCCTCCACTACCGACCGAAATACAGCAAATTCTTTGTATTTGGCTATATTTCCGGCTATGTATTCACCCGTACGTGGAACCGATTTCAAGTAACTCCTCTTCCCGCGTGCGGTCGCCTGATAACCAAAGGTCCCAAGCGCCTTAATATTGCGTTGCAGCGACATGACATCGAATATATAGCGAAACCGCCGGATTGATTCCTGCGACGTATTTCCAGTCATTTCAGCATAGTAATTTACAAGAGTATCAACTAGGTCTTCAGGGAGAGTGACATAAGAATCTCTGAGCAGAGATGCCAAATCGTATTGAGCAGTGCCCATTCTTGCGTCCTGAAAATCAATCATGACAAGCTGGTCTCCGTGGAGAATCAGATTCCTGGAATGATAGTCCCTGTGAGTGAAGATCTTCGGCTCTTCAGCCAAAATGGAGCAAATCTTAAGAAAAAAACGATCCAAGGCTACAGAAGCTGACGCTGAGTACTTGATCCGACAAAGGCTTCGGACGAAATGGTCCACAAAAAATTCCATCTCCTGCATCAATTTTTCTTGATCAAAAGCCAAGTTGAAGGCCCGGCAACCTGAGCTGAGCTTGGTAGTAGCCTTGCGTAGGACCAGTAGCAGATCCACGGCCTGCCGGTAGAGCGCGGCTACACGCGTTTCGTCCGAGCGTTCGACAACCTTTTCGAGTAGGTCATCCCCCAAATCTTCCAACAAAACGACACGATCTCCCCGAAAATGGTTATATATCGCAGGTACAGGAAGCCCCAAGTCTTTCAGAAAACGTTGTATCTCCAGAAAACCTTCTTCATCGCCGATCCCGGCATCATGGTACGCCATGGCCACAGCCGAGAGTCCGTTGGGGTATAACACGCGGAAAAACGAGCGGTTCGAAGCGTCACCAGCTAATTGTACGATCGCATTCGGAACCTCGCCTCTCCACAGCAATTTCATAATACTCTGTTCAAAATCGGATTTTACTTTAAACAATAGGAGCTTCTCCGTTGCGGGTTATGACAGTGTCAGAACGGTCACGATCTATTACGACGTCAGAGCCTACAAGGCAATTCCTGACAGAGCAATTTTTCTTCACTCGAATGTTTTCCCACAAGATTGAGTTCTCAATCCTGGCACCGGGCTCCACTATGCATCCTTCGCCTATTGAGGCAAAGTGCCCGACAGCGCTTTCCGGTGATACTTCGGCTCCAGGGGAAATATGCCCCTGCGGCGCTGATCCCGTCCTTATCAGCAACTTTTCTTGTGTGCCCAGGTACCGCGCAGGATTGCCGAGGTCGCTCCAGTAACCTTCAACGGGATAACCTAGAATTTTTGCCCCTGCATTCAGGGCGGTCGAATAAACTTGATCGGTGATTTCCCATGGAACGCCGGGCGGAATAAGGCTGAAAATCTCCGGTTGGAGTATATGGACTCCTGTGAAAACGTAGGTTTCCGGCCTGAGATTACCATTTGGACACGCGTTTTTGAAATTCCTTAGCAAGTATGCTTCGTCAATCCGTATCGGATAATACCTATAAGGCGGCGATTGCGGATACAAGATCAATGTGGCAAGCGCCTCATTTTGCCGATGAAACGCCAGTGCCTCCTTTAATGGAAAATCCATCACAATATCGCCATTCGCCATAAGGAAAGTCTCATTGTCGAAAAAGGATTCATTGGACTTAAGCCCGCCCGCTGTCCCGAGGATTTTCGATTCGTAGGAAAACGACACCGGGAGGTCAGCCCAGAGAGGCGACTGAAAAATTCTCTCGATTGTATTCGGAAGATGATGAAGATTCAGACGGAAACCGGTGACGTCCTCCTCCACTAATTTGGTAATTAAGTGCATGACCAGTGGCTTTTCCAAAAGAGGAATAGCCGGTTTGGCACGTTCCAAGGTAAGTGGACGCAGGCGAGTGCCGAGCCCGGCTGTAAGAACCATCGCTTTCATGTGAATGGGCCTTTAACTGACATTACAACTAAATGTGGAAAGCTACACTGGCACCACGAATCAATCCTTGGCTGTCCGTATTTCTTGCTTATCCTGGTGCCTTTCAAGAGCCAATTCCAAAAGTCGGTCAAGAAGCTTGGGGTAACTCAAACCGGTGGCCTCCCACAATTTAGGATACATGCTGATCGAAGTGAATCCGGGCATCGTGTTAATCTCATTAACTATTATTTCGTTTTCTTCTGTTAGAAAAAGGTCCACTCGGGCCAGTCCTGAACCGTCCACGGCACGAAAAGCTGTAATCGCGACCTCACGGGCCGCTTCGATTATATCCTTCGGCAATTCAGCCGGAATTTTGAGCTCTGCCGTATTCTGAAGATATTTTTCTTTGTAATCGTAAAATTCCGCATGAGAAATTACCTCGCCAGGGAGACTGGCTATCGGCTCATCATTGCCTAAAACGCTGACCTCCAGCTCCCTGCCGTTAATACCGTCTTCCACAACGATCTTTCTGTCGTATGATGCTGCAATATCTACGGCCGGCTTAAAACCGGAGGGTTCGGTCACTCGGCTGATGCCAACCGATGACCCTAAATTTGCAGGCTTGACAAAAACCGGGAAACGGCTCGAGCGAAGCCTTTCCATAATCTTAGCTGGGTTTCTTTTCCATTCGGAACGAAGAAACCAGAAGAAAGGTCCTACCGTGAGGCCGATATCGCGGAACGCAGCTTTCATTAAGACTTTATCCATGCCTACGGAAGAAGCCAACACGCCGCATCCAACATAAGGTAGGTTCGCCAATTCCAGCAGACCCTGCACTGTTCCATCTTCTCCGAAGGTCCCGTGTAGGACAGGAAACACTATCACAACCGGCATCAGATCGTACCCACCTGATCTATTCAGATGGAGTAATCCGCGGTGCGCGGGATCGGCCGGGACCATGAGTCGGTCTCTTTCGTTGAGTTCTGGCCTGGAATCGAAGGAGGATAATTCTTCCGGTCTAATATACCAATTCCCTTCCCTTGTGATGAGTATCGGAATTACTTGATATTTGTTCCGGTCGAGTGCCTCAAAAACTGATCGAGCAGATCGCAAAGAAACCTCGTGCTCAGCGGAACGGCCTCCGAAGAGGAGCGCTATTTTGGTTTTTTCGAGTCCCATGTTGCCTCCATGAAAAGCTGACCGATGAAGCTGAATAGCACAACGGGGAGGATCTGTTCAAGATAGGCGCCGCCTTTTTACATGGAAATAACGTCTTCGTTGGCTGAGCATTTGGTAAGTTGCAAGCGAGAGCCGGTTGAACTTATAATGGTTACGGTCAAAGACAGAATGTATACTGGATTGTCCCTGAGCGACTTTTTTCTGAAGAAAGGACGGTGATGATGGCACTTCGGGTTCGGTCTAAGGTTTGGATCGAAAACGATGATGGAAAATTAGTCATCGGAACAGGGAGGCTACGCATTCTTGAAGCAATCCTGGAATTAGGCTCGATGAATAAGGCTGCCCAAAAACTTAAACAACCTTTCCGAGCAGTCTGGGGCAAAATCAGGGCCACCGAGCAACGGTGCGGTTTCAAAATCGTGGAAAGGACGAGTGAAGGTTCCAGACTTACAAGAGAAGGTCTCGAACTACTCGATACCTATAGCAAACTCACGAGGCGTTGTGACAATTACACAGATCAGCAGTTCAATGAATTATTCAAGAGATTAGCCGTGCAGCCGGGGATTCCCGAGCAGAAGAAGGCGTGACGTTTCCTGAAAATGGCCATGGGGGGATTCGCGAAGGATTGAGATAAATTTCTGAGCGCTCCCATGAACAATTGCTGATACTTTGTCTTTTGCGATTTGCAATGATCGGCTTGGAGGAAGCTTTTGGCGGACAAGAGTGATACCGGCGGTGGACAGTTAACTTTCGAAATCCAGGCTCAACGTTACTCAAAAGGGATTCTGGAGAACAAGAATATCTCGGTTGCGCGAGAAGTGCCTTACACCCTCTTTGTTAATGATCGTGAAATCCTCTCCATTTCGACCCTGCCGAGTAATTTGAAGGAACTTTTCGTAGGGTTTCTGGTTTCGGAGGGAATCCTCGTAAAACCGAAAGAAACTTTTGGTATGCGCGGTCGACCATGCGGCGAGACTCGTGAGGATCGAACTGGATGTGCCGTCCGAGCGGGTCTCCAAATTTGAAAGCAAGGGTATGCTCACGTCCGGATGCGCGGGGGGCATGGTTTTCTCAGTGGAAGTGGCTCTCCTACCTGCAGGAAATAAACGCAAGCGCCTGAAAATTCATTGCTCGACAATCATCAAAAGAATGCAGGAATTGGACAGATTTGAGGGCACGTACAGCATCACACGGGGTGTGCACGCGGCTGCGTTGGCGGATTCTTCGCGAACCATTGCAATCCTGGAAGACTTGGGACGTCACAATGCGGTGGACAAAATTGTCGGTCATTGCTTTCTCACTCAGACGGATACACGGGACAAGCTGCTGCTCTCCACTGGTCGTATAACATCGGAAATGCTCGTCAAGGCGGCCAGAAGCCGGTTTCCTATAGTCATTTCCCGGTCCAGCGCCAGCTCAATGGCTGTTGGCATGGCGAAACAGAGCAATGTAGATGTTGTAACTTATGTACGCGCAGGCAAGTTCAATTATTTCGATCACGGGGGGGCAGAGCTTATCGAGGATTAGCCCCGGATCATCGATAATTCCTTAGAACGACCGCTGTGTTCACCGATAGTGAACCGAGAAAAGTACGTTCTCTTCCGAGTTTTTTTATCTCACTCAGCCGCTGCCGCTTTTTGTCCGGCATCACCGACTTTTTCAACGCGCACGGCGCAGACCTTATATTCCGGGATCTTGCAGATAGGGTCCAGCGCCGGATTTGTTAATACATTGGCATTGGCCTCCATAAAATGGAAGCTCATGAAAATCGTTCCGGGATTAATCCGGTCGGTCAGTTGAACTTTGGTAACAACTTCACCCCGACGCGAGATAATTTTCGCCTCGTCATAGTCCTTGATTCCCAGGCTGGATGCGTCAGAGGGATTCATTTCCACGTGCCCTTCAGGCATCTCGTGTTCCAAGGAAGATGAGTTCCGCGTCATTGTTCCTGTATGATAATGAGGGAAATATCGGCCGGTAGTCAGTTGAAGCGGGAATTCATCGTCAATTAGCTCTGCGGGCGGTCGGTATTCAATGGCGTGGAACAGCCCTTTGCCTCGGGTGAAGCGTTCCGCATGAAGCACCGGTGTACCCGGATGGTCTTTGGCAGGGCAGGGCCAAGCGATAGGCCCTTTATCCAGTCGATCATAATCCAGGCCGGCATAACTTGGGGTAACTGTGGCAATCTCATCGAATATCTGGCCGGCCGATTCATAGCTCATTGGAAGCCCGAATCGCGTGGATAGATCGCATATGATCTGCCAATCGGGCCGAGCCTGCCCCGGCGGATCCACCGCCTTGCGAACCCTGAGAACATTGCGCTCGGTATTGCTGAAAGTGCCATCCTTTTCGGCAAAGGCAGCGGCCGGCAATACGACATGGGCCAGCTTCGCCGTGTCGGTTAGGAATATATCTATTACTGCCAGAAATTCTGCGGATTCCAAAGCATGCTTGACATGAGCGACATCGGGGTCACTCCCGACCGGGTTTTCGCCCAAAATCACCATGCCTTTGACTGACCCGTCTTCCAGACCGTGCATCATCTCCATGATCGTGTAACCGACCTTATCAGAGAGATTTTTGGCCTGCCACGCGTTTTCGAATTTTTCCTTGACGCCGGCATCCGTCACGACCTGATATGCGGGATAAACATTGGGCAGACCGCCCATGTCGCACGCGCCCTGCACATTATTCTGGCCTCTGAGCGGATTAACGCCGGTCGCTCGACGCCCCAGATTGCCTGTCATCATGGCCAGGTTCGCCAGAGACTTAACGTTGTCCACACCGTGCGTATGCTGCGTGATCCCCATGGTGTAGAGGATCGAAGCATTCTTCGCTGTTGAATAGGTTTCCGCGATTCTGATGATGTCCTCCACAGCGACGTCGCAGATTTCGGACGCCTTCTCCGGAGGATAATCTTTTAGCAAAGCTTCGAGCTTGTCGAAGCCTTCGGTGCGCTCTTCAATAAATTTCTTATTATGCAGGCTTTTCGACAAAATCACGTTCATGATCCCATTGAGTAATGCCACGTCCGAGCCCAATTTCTGATGGACTTCAATGTCTGCTACGGAACCCATATGGATCTTGCGCGGATCAGCCACAATCACTTTTGCCCCTTTTGCCTTGGCCCGATAGACACGGTACGCAATCAGGGGATGAGCCACAGTGGTATTTGATCCGATGATGAAGACGCAGTCGGAATCTTCTATTTCCGGTATTGAGTTGGTCATCGCTCCACTTCCGAAAGCGGCGGCAAGACCTGCCACCGTCGCGGAGTGTCAAAGACGGGCGCAGTGATCGATGTTGTTGGTTCCAAACCCCACTCGAGCAAATTTTTGAAAGACGTAGTTTTCCTCGTTCGTGCATTTGGCTGAAGTCAAGAAAGCCAGGCTGTTTCCGCCATTCGCTCCTTTAATTTCTTTCAGTCGGGAAGCCGTGTAGTTCAGAGCTTCGTCCCAGGAACACTCCTGGAGTTGTCCTTCTTTGCGGATCAGAGGAGTGGTGAGTCTGTTTGGGCTGTGGATGAATTCATGGCAATTCCAGCCTTTAATACAGAGTTTCCCCTGATTCATGGGATTAGTTTTAGAAGGAAGCGTTCCCAGGAGCCGTCCATCCAGCACTTCCAGTAACAGTTCACATCCGCATCCGCAGTAAGGACACGTGGTTCGCACGAATTTATGATCCATCATCTTCTCCTGATCAACCTAAGAAAATGATTCTTTTTTTGATTAAATATTCTGCATCCGAGGAATTAGGAGCCACGACGCGACCGACCTTATTATCGAAACTTTATCGCAAAGAACTTCATTGTGCAAGCAGAGCATAAGCCGGCCCTTAATCAGCACACATTTGATTGACAAGAACACGGCGAGCGGATAGAGCGGAGAAAGGTTTCGGGCGAGGAAGTTTTTGCAAAGTGCTACATGCACATGAAATTCAAAGTCAAGTGGGCGCAATGTTGATCGACCGCACGGCCTTCAGGCGCATGACCACGCCTCGCGGCCGTACGGTAGCGCCGACGTCCGGATAATAACACACATTCACTGCGGTCTATGCGGTATGGGATTTTCTCGTGAGAATCCAACATCACGGATTGCGTCAAAACGCTTACATCAAGTATAATATCATTAAATTGCCTCTTCCAAGCGAAATTTCGCCTTGTTTGATTTTTTGACTTGACTCCAAAACGATTCTGAGAGATTAGATATATCACTGTGAATTTTGTGGCTGCTTGGTATGAGGGCTGTCACCGCGGTTAAATTGAATTTTGTTGTAGTTAGAGGGTCTGCATTGAAAAATTTTAGGGATGGTTTCACGGAGAGGCGGCTGGCGCTCTTGGTGTTTGCTGTCGCAGCAGTGGCGGTGGTTACCGGCAACGTATATGCCAAAGAGCCCGCGGTCAGGGAGCTTCTACTCAGTCTCGTCCACCCGATGGAGATTTCCGCGCCGTACATCAAAGAAGACGGTGTCATAGAAAAGGTTTTATCTGTCACTTTAACCGGCCCGAAAGAAGATCCCTTTGTAGCCGGCATACAAAAATATACAACTGAAGACTATTTGCGAAATAAGCGAAGCGATACTGCTGCCTTATTGGTTCCAAGAGACAATGCAATTCTTCCGGGAAGTGTCGGATCGAGTTCTCTTCGAGGCTCATCGGCGAGGCTTGCTTCCGTTGATACCAGGATTCCGGCCGCTACTCGAGGCGGCGACACTATCCTGGATACTGGGGATGCTGCCCAATCAGCGGGAAGTCTGGTTGGAGATCCATCCGGCATTTTTTCGACCTTTGATATTCTGGTGGATCGCTCAAATTTCACTTTGAATTTGTACGGGATACGCGGGGAGGAAAGAAAACTGCTCTATTCGTGCAAAGTGGGACTGGGCTCCGCAGAATTCCCGACCCCACGCGGCTCATATTATGCTCTCCGAATCTATGATGACAAACCATTATGGATACCTCCGCCCAGTGACTGGGCTTATGGAATGTCTCCCAGTACTTTGACTTACGGCGGCCATATGATCCCATTGTATAGAAAAATACCGGCCGATAGATCCGCAAAAGAAGAAGAGTCTCTGTCCGAATTGGATCAGGTTGCCGTCAAGGCAAAGGTCGTCGATAGCGGTGGATATCGCCTACATGGAACGGATGCGCCCTCGAGCATCGGGTCGGCGCAGTCTCACGGATGCGTTCGGATGACCGCCGACAAGGCCAAAAGGCTGAGCGACGCTCTAAAAATGTACGTCGGCGTTACCTCCAGGGATCGAAGCCCCAATGGATCATTCGTCAATCTTTCCCGCCCCGTAAGAGTAACGCTCTTTTGATTCCTTTGTTGCTCACGATTCCTGGCGTCACGAGAAACAAAGAACTCCTGTAACATAATCTTTACGAACTCCGACTCGACATCTATTCACACGAGATGTTATGGCAGGCAAGGCCCATCGGACTCTTGTCCAGCGGGTGATTGCCCCGGGCTTCGTGCCGCAGATTGGCCGCCGGTGTGTATTTCTGATCATACGGCTTGATTAGAAACTCTCCAAATGAATATATTTTCTAAAGGAATGTTCAAGGAGAACCGCGAATGGAAACCTCTAAAATTTTGGCCAGGATTATCGGCCCGACCATGATTGTCCCGGCGATCGGGATGGTTCTAAACTTCGCCCAGTACCAACGCTTTTATGAGGAATTCAGCAAAAGTCCCTCTCTATGCTATTTGGGTGGATTAATGGCCTTTGTTTTAGGACTCGTTGTTTTGCAGTTTCACAATAGATGGCAAGCTGCTTGGCCGGTACTTATAACGATTATCGGTTGGATTGCTCTAATTAAGGGATTGATTCTGATGCTTTTTCCGGGGTCAATGCTCAGCCTGTGGCAACCGATAACGGTCGGTCCCGCTTTGATAATTTCTATGACAATATCCTGTGCTGTTGGGATTTTTCTGACAATTAAAGGATATTCGGGATAAACTCAGCCAGTTGCTCTCAGTGTTTTCAGGTAATCTATTTTCGCCCTACTCGTCTTCTGATCTCACTCAGGGGAAATTTCACCATCAAAGGACGGCCGTGCGGGCAGACTTCCGGTGAGCCGGCTCGATCCAGTTGCATCAGGAGATTTCGGATCTCCTCGGTGCGCATGGGCTGGGTCTCTTTTACCGCGGCCTTACAGGCCATTGTCTTGAACATTTCCTCTCGAAACTTGGCAGGAACGCTTCGCAGACCCGTGTCCAATATGACATCGATCAATTCATTGACCAACTCGTTCACATCCGTGCTTCCCACCCAGGTGGGGACGCCTTTGACGAGGAAGTCCGTTTCGCCGAACTCTTCGATGCGAAACCCCGCGCTCTGCAAAATGTCCAAATGCGCGGCGAGGGCACGGGCTTCAACGGGAGGATATTCCAGCAATATAGGCATCAGAAGGTCCTGAGACGCGAACTTCTCTCCCTGACGATCCGCCGTGACAAGATTGTCGAAGAGCACACGTTCGTGAGCCGCGTGCTGATCCATTACTATTAATTCGTCATCGCTATGGAGCACCAAGAACGAACCCGGAAGCGATCCTAAGATCCCGAGAGTCGAGAGGCTGCCGGGCGGATCGGCCAAAGCAGCTTGAGGTCCTGGATGGGCAGGCTCGGGAGGTTGGCCAATGGGATGTGGATGTGTCGAAAACTGTGAATCAGTTTGCGGTTTCCTTTCTTCCTCCCGAACGTGGCGAGATACCGGCGCGGCCGGCGATCGTGGAAAGATCGGCTCCCATCCTCCAGGCGGCGGATTGAACGGAGCGCCCATAATCGCTTTGTACACGCCGTCAAGAATAAGGTCCGAAATCTGTCTGGGTTTGAGGAAACGGACCTCTGCCTTTTGAGGGTGCACATTCACGTCCAATTCCTCCGGCGGCAATTCTATAAATAGAATGGCAAGAGGAAAACGCCCGCGCTCGACGAGGCTGGAAAAGGCACGATTGACCGCCGCGTTAACCAGCCTGTCCCTTACAGGCCGTCCATTTACAAAAGTTAGGACTGAACGCATACTGGATCGCGCGTAAGGGGGCTTGGCCACGTAGCCTCTAAGACGCGCCCCTTCCACGGAGTAGTCCACCTCGACCAGGTTCTCACGCACGTCCTTGGAATAGAGAGTGTGGATTCGTTCGAATGTAGATTTGACCGGCGGAGTATCCAATTTCACTCTGCCGTCTTCGGAATAGATGAATCCGACGGATATTGAGGCCAAAGCAATTTTCGTGACCAATTCTTGAATGTAAGAGGCTTCAATACCAACGGTCTTCAGAAACTTTCGGCGGACCGGGACATTGTAGAACAGATTTGCGACTTCAATCACAGTGCCTCGTGGCATTCCTGCCTGTACGGATTTTCGCAGCACCCCTCCTTCGATTATTATTTCCGTGCCTGCGATATCGGATTCGTCATTGGTCCTCAGCCTGAGCCTGGAGACCGAAGCAATGCTTGCCAGCGCTTCGCCTCGGAACCCCATAGTTGCGACGTTCTGCAAGTCTTTCTCCGAACTAAGCTTTGACGTGGCATGTCTTTCCAGGGCGAGGAACGCGTCATCATGACTCATCCCGGCGCCGTTGTCTTTGACCCTGATGAGCTTCTTGCCTCCGCCTTCGATGTCCACTTGTATCGATGTCGAGCCGGCGTCTATTGAATTCTCCACTAACTCTTTGACGACGGAAACCGGGCGCTCGACGACCTCACCGGCCGCGATCCGATTTATAACTGCTTCATCAAGAATCTTAATACGTCCTGGCATATCTTTTCAGACAAACTGCTGGGGACTACTTTTTGGTTTCAGCGTTGTCGTAAGCGAGCCGAAACCATCTTGAGCACGTCACTCAGGAAACGATTTTCATCAATCATCCTTGCTCGAACAGTTGCGACTGCCGATCGGCGGGGAGTTTCGCTTTAAAATGGTGAAAAGCCCTCTGAGTGGCTACTCGCCCGCGGGGGTCCTGTCCACAAATCCTTCTTTGACGAGGTACGGTTCATAAACATCTTCCAGAGTGTCTCGTTCTTCTCCGATGGCGGCAGAGAGGGTTTCAATCCCCACAGGTCCGCCCCCGAATTTATATATCAGAGTTTCCAGGAACTTCCGGTCCATATTATCCAGCCCCAGAACGTCCACATCGAGCATGTCAAGCGCTCCCATGGCGGTTTTTTTATCGATTCGGCCCTCGCCTCTGACCTGAGCGAAATCCCTGACCCTTCTGGTCAGTCTGTTGGCCACACGAGGTGTAGCCCGTGCGCGACTAGCGATCTCCGTGGCGCCCGCTTCGTCTATCTCGACTTTAAGAAGTGAGGCCGATCTTTTTACAATAATTTTTAGTTCATCGACAGAATAAAAATCCAGATGAAACATGATTCCGAACCGGTCCCGCAAGGGATTGGTGAGCAGTCCACTACGTGTCGTGGCTCCAATCAAGGTAAAGGGCATCAACTCGAGTTTGATGGTCCTGGCGCTCGGTCCCTGGCCGACGAGCAGGTCAAGCTTGAAATCCTCCATAGCTGGATAAAGTATTTCTTCTACAATTGGGCTAAGCCTATGTATTTCATCTATAAACAGCACATCAAATTTGTCCAGATTTGTTAGGATGGCAGCCAGATCGCCGGCTCTCTCAATTACCGGTCCGGAAGTAGTTCGGATTTGAACATCCATCTCATTAGCTATAATATGCGCCAGGGTAGTTTTGCCCAGCCCTGGAGGACCGTGAAAGAGGATATGATCCATTGCCTCCCCCCTGGCACGGGCCGCCTCGATAAAAACGTATAGATTCTCCTTTATTCGTTCTTGGCCGACATAATCCACGAGGCGCTTTGGCCGTAAAGCCCGTTCGACCTCATCATCTTCCGTAACGCGACTGCCTGTGATTACACGTTCTTCGTCCATGTATTCGTCCTTGCGAGAAACATTCGTGGTCTTGGGTCGATCGTTAGATTGCCGCGCTCATATCGGGGAGCCACTTTATCACAGAGTCGTCTTCGGCGTAACCAGCCTTATGGGGGTGGGTTGCAGGTTACCTATACATGTGTCATTGCAAGCGCTGCGAGGCAATTTCCCTGGTGGATGGTTGCTTTGTCGCTTCATTCCTCCCAATAGAAGGGGGTAACAGGAGATTTTGGAATGCCGCAGCTCGGGTCTGATCCACAATGGCGAAAACACTTGCTCTGCCTAACTAATCTTTGTGTATTGCGGTTGAAACTTCTTGGTGTACGTGGTAGTGACTGATTAGATTGCAAAGTCGGGCAGTGCGACTGTAAAATAAGCATTTGTATTAGGCGACGATTTTAGTCCAATCACAATTCCAGATATTCATTGGAAAAAAACCGGAGGGCTACCGGCATGTCAGGTCACAATAAATGGAGCACCATAAAACACAAGAAAGGTGCAGCGGACGCGAAGCGAGGTAAATTATTTTCCAAGATTATTAAAGAAATTACCATAGCCGCCCGCATGGGGGGTGGCGACCCCGAGGGCAATCCTCGATTGAGGACCGCGGTTAATGCAGCACGAGCAGCGAATATGCCCAAGGATAATGTAGAAAAAGCCATAAAGAGAGGAACCGGCGAAATTGCGGGGGTTAATTACGAAGAGATCATCTATGAAGGTTACGGCCCCGGAGGAGTAGCCATGCTCGTCGAAGTGCTTACCGATAACAAAAACCGTACAGTGGCTGAAGTGCGCCATATCTTTGAAAAATACAACGGCAATCTTGGGGAATCCGGGTGTGTTTCCTGGATGTTCAAGAAACAGGGCATAGTGGTCATAGCAGCCGATAACCTGGATGAAGACCAAGTAATGGAGATGGCTCTGGAATGCGGAGCTTTCGATGTGAAAAAAGAAGGCGACGGATTCGAGCTGACGGCCGATCCGGCTGATGTCGAGACTGTTCGCAAAGCTGTGGAAGACAAAGGTTGGAAGGTTGAGTTAGCCGAAGTGACCATGATACCTCAAACCACTGTGAAGCTGGAAGGCAAGAAAGCCGAACAAATGCTCAAGATGATGGATGCTTTGGATGACAATGACGATATGCAAAAAGTCTTCGCTAATTTCGATATTTCCGAGGAGGACATGCTAAAAATGTCCGCTTGAGCTGAATCCTACCTATTCTCTGCATGTTGGGAACGACGTTCTTACTTGTTTGCAGAAAATCCTGGAAAGATCCCTTAATCAATAGTATAGACATCGCTGTCCGGTTCATGGCCGCAGGCTAATAGCCAGACTGAATGTGGTATCTCCGTTGTAGCATGCCTTCATCCTGTACCGCGGCGGAGCAGAATAGCCATATGCCATTTTGCTGCTCTCCAATTGAGGACAATAGCGGATGCTGATACTTGGAGTCGATCCAGGCAGTAATGCGACCGGATACGGGATAGTGAAAAAAAATCGCGCCTGTTCGGAGCACGTTGCTAGTGGAGTAATACGCACATCAGCAAATGGCGGTCAACCAAAACGTCTGTGGCAGATCTATCAGAAATTGGAAGAGGTGATTCGGGAGCACAACCCCTCGATTATGGTGGTGGAATCACTTTTTCATGGCGTAAATAGTCAAAGCCTGATGAAATTGAGTCAGGCGCGGGGGATAGTCCTGCTCCTTGGGGAAATGCACGGAATGGAAATTTTCGAGTATGCTCCGCTTCAGATAAAAAAGGGCCTTACAGGTTACGGCAATGCGGAAAAAGGGCAGGTACTGTTCATGGTGAGTAAGTTGCTGCAAATACCGGATTTAAAATCCCTGGATGAAGCGGACGCTCTTGCTATGGCCTTGTATCATTCGCATATTTGTCCGTTCGATAGGTATGGCTCATGATTGCTTCCTTGCGCGGACAGGTAATCTCTAGAAGCCTCAATCGCGTGATTATAGAAACCCACGGGGTCGGTTACGATGTAGCCGTTTCAATTACTACTGCAGAGTCGCTATCCCAGACGGATGAGGTGTTCCTGTATATTCACACGGCTATGCGGGAAAATGCGCTCGAACTTTATGGATTCAAGACCGAAGAGGAAAAAGCCCTTTTTGAAATGTTGCTTAGCGTGGCCGGCATAGGCCCGAGGACTTCCATGCTAATACTTTCCGGCATTTCACCTGATGGTTTCAAACAGGCGGTGCTGGAGGCCGACTTGCACAAGTTAACATCTATTCCGGGCATCGGTCTGAAATCTGCGGAACGCATAGTCCTGGAACTCAAAGACAAAATCCGAAGACTCAGCCCGGAAGTCGGGCCTCTTGGAAAGGGAAGGGCGACTACTCTGGAAGGCGATCTTGCGTCATCTCTCGTCAATTTGGGATATCCGGAACGTACCGCAGCGGCAGCGGCCAGGAAAGTAGTCAAGGATTCGGAGCCGGGCTTGACTCTATCCCAAGTGGTAAAACTAGCACTTAAACATCTGATGAAATAGATTGTATCATGTAATCCGAAACGATCCGGAGTTGCTTCTCTGGATTTGATGCGCCTCAATGAGCCCGGAGGCTCATTACGGAGCTTAACAATGAGATTCGTTATAATAGGCGGAGATGCTGCGGGGATGAGTGCGGCTTCCAAAGCAAAACGCAATGATTCCGGCATGGAAATAACAGTCTTTGAGCAAACATCCGACGTGTCTTATTCCGCGTGCGGCATGCCAT
Organism: uncultured delta proteobacterium; assembly: GCA_963741425.1. Classification (GTDB taxonomy): domain Bacteria; phylum Desulfobacterota; class Desulfomonilia; order Desulfomonilales; family Desulfomonilaceae; genus DATJPW01. The sequence goes on along the minus strand of CAVUHP010000025.1, from coordinate 285,445 downwards.
ACAATATAGCAGACCCTAAGAGAGATATGGATGAGCTTATCGTTCGTCGGGCGGAGGTTTTCAGGGAAAAGCAAAAGATTGATGTTCGGCTTGGTCATAAAGTCCAACACATAGATAGGGCGAATAAAAAAATCATGGGCCGAGGCACTGATGGCAAGAATTTCGATATGGCTTTCGACAAACTTCTTATAGCTACAGGGGCAAGAGCCAGAGTCTTAAACAGTCCGGGCAACGATTTGCCGGGCGTGGTAGTTCTTAAATCTCTCGAAGACGGCCGGATTCTAAAGAATTATATAGAGGCTCACGGGGTGAAGAGAGCCGCCATTATAGGCACCGGGTACATAGGCTTGGAAATGGCGGAAGCATTCCGTGCACTCGATGTTGCCATCCACATGTTCGACGTTCTACCAGGGCTGTTGCCGTGGATGCCGGAGATGATGGCTGAAGTCGTACGCAAAGAACTCGAAGACAAAGGCGTGCAACTCCACATGGGCACCGATGTACAGTCCATAGAACGGGTAGGACAACATCTAGGTTTGAATTTCAATGGTTCCGGAATTGAAGTGGACATGGTCATGACGGCGGTGGGGATCGTTCCGAATTCGGAAATAGCCGCAGAAGCGGGCCTGGAACTCGGCCCATCAAATGCCATAGCCGTGGATAAAACTTTACGCACGTCCGACCCGGATATATTTGCCGCCGGTGACTGTGCAGACGCGTTCCATGTAGTGACTGAAAAAAGGGTCTGGATACCACTCGCTTTGCGGGCTAATCGATCCGGCTGGGCGGTGGCCGACAATATCGCCGGCAACACCGTAGAGTTGCCGGGCGTAGCAGGAACGGCAGTGTTTAAGGTGCTGGACCTGGAGGTGGCTCACACTGGTTTGAACGTGCACGAAGCTGTATCAGCCGGTTTTGACCTGGTACAGGAGACGATACAGAGCCGATCCAGGGCCCATGCTCATCCCGGTAATCAGACCATTCATGTGAATCTTCTGGCTGACAAAAAAACGGGTAAATTGATTGGTGGCAACATGGTAGGCAAAGAAGGAGTGGCCCACCGCATAGATGCTATCGCTGTTGCGCTTCACGCAAACATGACTGTTGAAGAATTCTTTCAGTGCGATCTGGCTTATGCTCCGCCGTTTTCCCCTGTCTGGGACCCGATGCTCACCGCCGCAAATCAATTGTTGAAGCATCTATGAAGAAATCCCAAGAACCTGTTTCTCACCGCAAAGATTGCTGAGAACGATCATTTGAATCCTGTTCTTCGCTCTCTGAGTTCTCCACTGTAAAAGGGTATGATGCAGCCCACTTCACTGAAAGTTTGTGCCGGAGTCAGAAAGTGGTTGAGGAAGCGTTGGTTTCGGGTTACATTTAGGCTTGAAAGATGTTAGACAAGGGAAAAACGGTGAATCAACTGAAAGCCTCGTATTTTGACAGCCAAGCGCACGCTGAATGGGCCGCGCCGGACTATAGTCCGGATCAGATGAGAAAAATCGAGTATCTCATTGCTGAGGCGGATATACACGGCGGTCAGCGTATCGTTGAGCCAGGCTGTGGCACAGGGCGCTTAACAGAGATTCTGGCTGATTCGGTTGGATCGGATGGTCTTGTTATGGCACTTGACATAAGCCCAAGGATGATTGAAGCATGCCGGCGTCGCTTGGCAGCTCGAAGAAATGTCAAAATCCAGTGCGCGGCAGTGGAGGAATTCCCTTTTTCTAAAGAGGCTTTTGACATGGTCATCTGTCATAACGTGTTTCCTCATTTTGACGATAAGAGGGCCGCGATAAATATTTTGTCCTCGGCCTTGAAGCCGGCCGGAAAATTCATGGTATTCCATTTCCTGAATTCTTCGGATATTAACGATCTTCACCGCAAAGCGCATCCATCTTTGCTCAATGACCTGATGCCCGATGCCTCGGAAATGGAAACTCTGTTCCAAACGGCGGGATTCAAAATAGATTTTCTGCTGGATGACGATCAGGGGTATTTTTTGAGCGCTACTGTGAATAAGTCTCACCCTGGGCCATGATGCGCACCGAACTTCTAAAAGCATGGCGCCTTTGAATATCATGGAGACGCACTTCAAACCCTCGCAATTTTCCGTCAACGATACTCAGGTTGAATCCCCCGTCTTCGGTACAATCCCGCTGGATTTTCTTATTGTCAGCGACACTCATCCGTGCCCTTACCTTCCTGAAAAGCCGGCAACAGAACAAGTATTCGCCGCTTTTGAATTCGAGCCGGAGCTTTACCACGATTTTATGGATTATGGCTTTCGTAGATCGGGAAATCTTTTCTACCGACCAACTTGCAAAGAATGCCAGGAGTGTCGAGCCATAAGAGTTGGGATTAGGGATTTTCTGCCTTCCAAATCTCAAAGGCGGATATTGCGGAAAAACCAGGATCTGACGGTGTCGGTTAGGTCACCTCAAGTCACTGAAGAGAAATTCAGGATTTTTTGTGATTATTTGAAATTTCAACACAATGCCGATCAGGAAGACTCTCCGGAAAGTTTCCGAGATCATCTTTACGTGTCACCTATTATGACTCTAGAGTTCGAATATCGTATAGGAAAGCAAATCGTTGCTGTTTCCCTTGCAGACATATGCTCCAGGTCCTTTTCCAGCGTCTATGCGTATTACGATCCGAAGTTTTCCAAGAGAAGCCTCGGGACATTCTCCGCTATTTGGGAGATCCTGTTTTGCCGAGCAAAAGGGATTCCTTACTATTACATGGGGTTCTATATCCAAGGCTGCCCTTCGATGCGTTACAAGGCGCGATTCAGGCCATACGAGATTCTGAGTACAGAATATATCTGGAAGACTGTCGACCATTCCAGGATTGAGGCAACGATACCCGGTTCCCAAAAGGATGGTTTCTTGCCCAAATTTGCTCTATGAACTAGTGGCTCAAACCATGTAGCGACAGTCGCTATCAGCCTATAATGGTATGGGTGAGAATTCTTTATCGTCAAGGGGGGGAATGCACTTAATCCAATAAATGCGGTAAATTAAAGATATGAAAAAAGCCGGGAGCGAAGATCGCGCTCCCGGTATTCCTCAGCAAGCACCGTCCCAAAGTGACTCCGAAATTCGAACAATAAATTTGGCGTAACAGAAAGGACTTAAACCTCATTTTCCCTTTGGAAGACCCACGCTCTGAACGCCCAAAATCCTTTGTTCCGGCCGCAATTTCATCGTTTTACTCAATGTCGGCTTGTCAAGGGACACACGGTATCCTGTGGGTAATCCTTCGGATGCGCAGTACAGATAGATATTTTCGGCGATGAAGCCTGTATCCATGGCGGCCAGTGCCATTTTAATGTTTTCTTCCGCGTCCCCCATTTTTGCAAAATCCGCGACAAAGACTAGATGGACCGGAGCATCCTTCCACGGAGCTTGAGTGTACGTCTGTTGGCGAAAATCTCCGGACGCTACCGGGACCAGAGCATTTCCTTTCGGGTCATAAAGGTAGATTCCCTTATCGTTGGCGACATATAAATCAATCTCTTGCCGATTTAGAGCGGAGGGCGCTGTTCGTCTGCCGGAATCGGGTCGATTGATGCCCCATGCGGCCCACAGCACGTTTGAAAGCGTCTGTTCCGGAAGATTTTGGGTCGCAGTTTCCCGCGTTGTCTTCCTGTCTTTGAGCGCCTGTGCAAGGGATTTGCTTGGGTCAAGCTTAGGCGCTGGTAGTGGAATAGGCTTGGATTCTTGAGCAACAGCGGACAATACAAAGCACGAGATCACTACCAAAGATGTCAAGATTACCGCCATTTTTCTCATTCTCATTGAATTGCTCCTTTCGAAAAACTTGCTTTTGTTAATTTTGGGTAGCTAGGTCTTGCGTACAAGATTCAATTATACACTTTCTCTTCCAAACACAATAATCCGGTGTCGGTTGGCATCCCCAGTGCGCCACACAAGCTCGTCCCGCCATTCGGGTCCTGCCGAATAAAAGTTAGTAGACTCTTTTCGGGTAATTTCCTGAATTCAACTGGAGTTTGGTAGAGATAGATGAGCTCAACGCAACAATCCCCGCCTCCTCACTCACAGAACTCATTACTTTTTCATCGAGGTAATGGTTACCAGGCTGTTTCATTAATCGCTGTTTCCGGATTTCAGTTGAGTTGAAGGCTCGGGCTTCCCACTGACGTCCCGCAACCGGACAAAACCGCCGGATTTCCAGGTCATTACCACGTCTCCGTGCTGATTGAACACGTCCACCGACGTGCGAACAAATCCGCGGTCTGGTTTTGTCCGAGATTGTTTGGTTTCTACTATTGTTACTCGAACCGAAAGCGTATCGCCGGGTCGGACAGGTTTGAGCCACCGCAGGGCATCTACGCCGGGTGACCCTAAACTGGCCACATGAGATACGTAATGATCGACTAAAATACGCATAGTAACGCTTGCCGTATACCAGCCGCTCGCGATCAATCCTCCAAAGATTGATTTCTTTGCCTTAGCCGGGTCAGTATGAAAAGGTTGCGGGTCAAAGCGCTTGGCGAATGCGATCATTTCTTTCTGCTCGAGCGTCACATGACCCACCTCATGAACAGACCCTGCAATATAGTCTTCGAAATAACGATCTTCGGGGGGAGTTCTGAATGTCATGGTCATCGACCTGCTACGCTAGGAAGCCACAAAATCAAGGGTGGGAAAGCAATAAGCACCGCCAGGGATGCAATATAAATTAAAATATACGGGAACGCTGCCGCGTATAATGTCCTGCATAGTAATATCAGGTGGAGCCACTCCTTTCATAACAAATAAGAGCATCCCGAAAGGTGGCGTAAGCATTCCGGTCTCGCAATTGACCAATATAATCACCCCGAACCAAACCGGATCGAACCCCAGGGTCGTAATTATAGGCATGAAAATGGGCAAGGTAATCATCATAATTGCAATTGTTTCCATGAAGCAGCCCATGATCAGGACCACTATATTCATCCCAACCAGAATCATCAGTGGGGATACTTCTAATCCTTGGACGGTTGCTACCAATCCCGTGGTTGCACCGGTATAAGCGAGAAGGCTGCTGAAAGTATTCGACGCTGCGATGATCATGAAAACCATGATGGTGATTTCCAATGTCCCGATAAGCGAATCCATCACCATTTTCTTGGTTAATTTGCCGTAACAAACAGCGACTACCAGAGTTACAATTGCCCCGGACGCAGCGGCTTCGGTGGGAGTGGCGAGCCCTAGTATCATCAGTCCTAGAACACTGAAAATGATGGACCCTAATGGCAGCACGTATACTATAAAACCGAGCACTCTCTCTCTGAGAGATACGTCAGTTCGCTCGTAATGTGGAGCCAAAGAGGGATTCAACCAGCAACGGAGCATTATGTACACGCAAAAAGTGAGGCCCAAGAAAACACCCGGACCAACCCCTCCTAAAAGCATATCCCCAACCGGAATTCTGGCGATGCTGGCCAGCACAACGGCCAAAGAAGATGGCGGAATCAGCGCAGCCAAAGGTCCTGCTGAGATGATTGGTCCTACCGCCATACTTGTGGAGTAACCCCTCCTCCTCATTTCCGGGAGCAGCACCGTCCCGAGCATAGCAGTGTTGGCAATAGTCGATCCGCTCATAGCAGCGAACATTGTTCCGCTCGCTGCGGACAGCACGCCTAACCGGCCCGGGATGCGGCCAAGCCACATGTCCAGAACGTCGAGCGTCTTATAAGCCATACCGGAATGGAACAAAAGCTCGCCCATGAGTATAAAGAGCGGAATAGGGGTGAGAGCAAAAGTGGACAACGAACTGAAAATCTGGAGCGTCACCTGGGTAAGGCCTTGTGGCCCCATGAAGATGAGCACTCCGATAATATCCACCAACAGAAAAGCAAAAGCGACAGGAATTCCCCACACAAGGACAATGATGATGCCAGCCAAAAACAAGCCAAGTACCGCCCACCATTCCATAGAATCAACCCCTTCCCCGATTCATTTTATCAGCCGTTATTTGGCAGTATCCGAACTTGTGCTCTGAATAATTCCATGAAACGAGTCCGAATGCCTGATAGATTGAACCGCTATAAACATTTTTCGCATGAATTGTAGCGCCAACAGAAAAAAACCGAGTGGAATGACGAGAATTACCTTGTACTTGGCAACATCTATCACCTGGACATCTACAACTCCACGTTCAATCATGCTCCACGCGGTCACAACGCCGAAGTAACATAGGACTAGGCATACGGCACATCCTACAAAGTAGTGGGAGATATTGAATGCAAGCTTCTTGTGTGTTCCCAAATGACTGGTGATAAGATCGATCGCGATGTGACGATCTCTACCCAAAACCCAGGCCGTGCCCAGAAAAGTTATCCAGAGCAGAGCATACTCCGTGAACTGCGTTATCCAAGCCGGGGAGGATATATGAATAATTCGGGCGAGAATGACATACCCTATGAATAGAGTCACCAGGATCAACAGGATCCCGGCGGCCACAGCACATGCATTACAAATAAAATTGATCAATTTTCCCATGGCTTGACCTCGTTGGTGTTCCGCATTGGGAATGGGCCTGCTTTTCAGGGTTTCTCATCCCTCTACCTTCCGGTTGCGATCAGGTGAGGGTTTTGTATCCCCCTCCCTCGACGGGAGGGGGCGTCTGGAGGGCGACTTTTTGAACAGAGTTTATTTTGAGACCATCTCTTTCAGTTTGGGTCCGTATTCAGGCGATTTTCCGATCACTACTTCCCAGAGTGTTGAATACGCGGTATCCACCAACTTTTTGGCCTCGGGGTCGGGTAGTTTAATGGTTTTCATCCCTTCTTTAGCCATTGCTTCCGCCGCTTCTTTTGTGCGCTGCTTGGCCCGTTCGTCTGCCAAGTGCTCGGCCTGGTCCTCCGCCTCCAGCACGATCTTCTGAATGTTGGGCGGCAGCTTCTTCCATGTGTCCAAATTCATGAGAATTAACATTGCACCCTGGTAAAAACCGGGCTCCACAGTGTACTTGACCACCTTGTCCCAGCCCCAATCGCGGATCAGGCCCGCAGGCCAGATAAGGCCCTGACAAACTCCTCTTTCCAAGGCTGTATAAACTTCTGTCGGTGGAATGACCACCGGTTTCGCGTTCAGCTTTTTTAGCGCTGCCACATGAGTAGGTGCACACCTGATGGACATGTCGTTGAAGTCGGCCTTGTCCACGGGTTTCGTAAGGTATATCGTAAAGGGAATTTCAGTGCCGATCCTGCCCAGATAAAAACAGTTGATCTTCTTTTGGTGAATTTCATTCAGTAGGTCATTCACACCTTTTGCACGCTCTTCCCAAGATTTGATACGGCTCAAAGTCATGGAGTCGGCCTCAGGCACAACGGACAGATAATACCCGGCAGTGGTGGAAACCAGATCAACCAAGCCCTTCCGAGCTGCCTCCACCTGCTCCATATTTGGGATCACTTCCGGGCCGCCCAAGAACTGAATTTCAAATTGGCCGGGAGCCTCCTTGTCCACTTTGGCTTTTATAATTTCCAGAAGCTTCATGAAATTTTCAGTTTCGTACGTAGTCTTAGGCCAAGCGCTGACCGCCTTAATAGTAATCTTGTCCGCTGCCTGGCTTACAGACCATCCGACCAGAAGCGTCAAGATCCCGAGGATCATGGCGATTTGATAAATTCTCTTCGATGACATCGAACCCTCCTTGTTCGTTGGTTAGGGTACATGTTGCGGAACTCCTGGAAAGTGTCACCAACCGGGGAGCTCCCATTTTTACGGGGAAGTCAATTCTTTAATGCGAGTTATTCGCAGCCTTGCGCCGCAAGTCCGACCATAACCGATCCGTCTCTCTCTGAATCTCCTGGATTTCATTCTGAGTCAGGTGCTTGTACCTGCCTTGCAAGCTCAGATACGTCTCAACCGGAAGGTTCTTGGAATCATGGGTAATGGTGAACTCTGTTCCATCAATGATTTCATATAAAGGAAATATGTTAGTCTCCACCGCGGCCACAGCGACCTTGGGCGACAAATTCTCGGGTATTTTCCATCCGGCATTGCACGGAGTTAAGCAATGAATGAATCGAGTCCCACGAATGCCGGCTGCCCGCTTTATTTTCATTGTCAGATCGTCGGGAAACCCCACAGATACCGTTGCCGCGTACGGGATACGGTGAGCGGCCATGATTTCCATTATCTGCTTTTTCCGGCGAGGATTACCCCTCGGCGAAGTCCCGGTCCATGCGAATTTCGGGGTAGAAGAGCTGACCTGGATACCGGTGTTCATGTACGCTTCATTATCCATGCACACGTAAATGAGATCATCGTCACGCGCCGCGGCTCCGGATAGGGATTGCAGTCCTATATCGAATGTTCCGCCGTCTCCTGCAAATGTCAGTACCGGAATGTCTTCGATACCCTGGAGCTTCAAAGCGCTGGATATCCCCGCAGCGGTGGGGGCTGCAATTTCAAACGCGGAATGAAAGGCAGGCACTCCTAGCGCCGCGTTGGGGTAAGGGCCGGAGGTGACTGCCACACAAGACGGCACCACCACGACGATAACTCGTGGGCCGATGGCTCGGAGCACCATGCGCATGCCCATGGCTATACCGCAACCCGGACAAGCAAGATGCCCGGAACGAAGAATTTCTCGGGGACGAGATTCCTGAGTCGAATTTAAAGCTAAGCCATCCATATGGGGCCGTCCGTTGCTTCTTTCATTTCCAGTGCAAGGAGTACTACTTGTTCGATAAGGTCCGGTGTCACGTCTGTCCCGCCGATACCTGCGAGATAGCCCTGTATAATATGTCGCTGGGGAGAATTTGCCAGCGCTGCTTTAAGCTCCGAGCAAAAAATGCCTTCCCGTCCGAGCGAGATGTTGCGATCAATCACTGCTATTCGAGGCACCTGCTCAAGAAGTTTCCGTAACTGCAACGTGGGAAAAGGTCTGAAAACCCTTATCTTCAACAAACCTACTCTATAGCCTTTGTCTCGGAGTTGTCCAATAACCAGGCGAGCTGTTGATGTGATCGTGGCAGTAGTGACCAGGACTACATCTGCATCCTCGGTGTGAACCGAATCGAGCAGCCCGTACCCTCTCCCGAAGCTTCGGCGAAATTCGTTATCAATATCCTCTATGACACTCAAGGAGGCTTCCATAGCTTCTTGCGTGAGGCGTCTATAATCCCGAAACTGGGCCTGGTTGACCACGGCAGCCACATACGCGGGATTATCCACGTCAAAGCGCCGAGGAATACTCACGGGCGGGACAAATGCATCGACCTCTTCCGGAGACGGTACATCAACCGGTTCCATAAAATGCGAGATGAAATTGGCTTCAGTCACCACCATGCAGGGCAGCAGCATGGTCTCTGCCAGGCGAAAAGCCTGAATAACCGAATCCAATGATTCCTGATTATCTTCACAATAGATCTGCATCCAGCCCGTGTCACGCTGCGACAAAGAGTCTGTCTGGTCGCTCCAAAAAGCCCAAGGCACTGCCAATGTCCTATTGACGCACACCATGACGACCGGCGTTCGGCATCCGGACGCCATATGGAGCATTTCGTGCATAAGGGCAAGGCCCTGAGAAGACGTGGCAGTAAATGTCCGGACACCCGTCAGCGAAGCTGAAAGACACGCGGCCATGGCTGAATGCTCGGACTCGGTTCGCATCATTGTCCCGCCTAGTTCGCCGTTTGCTTCCCAGCTCGACAGCCTTTCATAAATGGGAGTCTGCGGCGTAATCGGGTACGCAGCTACAAACTGCGCCCGACAAAGGCGCACTGCTTCGGCTACGGCATCATTTCCTGTGATAAAACTTCTCATCTTAGTTCACCGGACTTGAGGCGGCTCTGCGCCCGGTGAGGATGGAGGGTGAGACGCATCTCCCCCTCCATGCCTCCCCCATCGTAATTTTGGACTGTTACACTCGCCTCTCGAACATTTACCTTTTTCATAGACCTTCACTCATGGACATCACGCCTCTCGGACAGACAGCAACGCAAATACCGCAACCCTTGCAGTAGTCCGGATTTGCCGTGTAACTAGGTTGGCCTTCGCCAGTGTCACGAATGCATATATCGGGACAAAAGAGATAACATCTGTCACACGCTGAACATGTCCCGCAGAAAAAACACCGCGCGGCATCGGTCGCCGCTGTGTTCAAATCCGCAGGTTGGTTCACCTCTTCAAAACTTTTCTTTCTAGAGTCAATATCCAAAACCGGCAAGGTGCGTCTCGTCCGTTTATCGAGGAACAACTGTTCGAGGTCTTCGAACTTCACAACCGAGCTTGGGTCCCACCCTTCCTTTTTTCGGAACAAGGCATCTATGGAGAATCCTGGGCCTTGGCCCAATCTTGCCTGCCGCAGCGCGACTGAGAAATCCTTCCCTTGGAGTCGGAAATGGATCGCCGCGGCTGCTCGCTTACCGTCCGCTATGGCCTGAACCACCGAGGCCGGACCATTTACCAGGTCGCCTCCGGCAAACAACCCTGCAACCGGCGTTTCCATGCTCGCGGAATGCGCTTGAATCGAAAAGGAGTCAGCCGAAACAGCGCCCGCGAACCGGTCGGCCTTGAAGAGGTCGAGGTCCGCCTGTTGACCGATAGCGGAAATCACCGTATCGGCATCGAAAATGAATTCCGATCCCTCGACAGGCACCGCTCGCCGTCTCCCGGAGCTGTCGGGTTCGCCCAGCCGGGTCTTGATACATTTAAGGTCGGTGGTTCTACCATTTTTCGGAATTACCCCGACCGGGGCTGCTAAGAAATGGATTGTAATCCCTTCTTCGATTGCGGCTTCTATTTCCTCTTCAAAGGCCGGCATCTCCTGCCGGGTGCGGCGGTAAAGGATCGAAACCTTGTCAGCGCCAAGGCGCAAGCTGGTGCGGGCCGCGTCCATCGCTGCATTTCCTCCACCGATGACCGCCACGGATTTGCCGACCCTGACGTCTGCTCCCAGCCCGAACGCCTTCAAGAAAGCGACACCCTGAAAGACCCCTTCCTCGTCCTCGCCGGATATACTCATCCTGGTATCACTGCCGCATCCAATAGCCAAGAATACCGCCTTATGCGCATCACTTATCGCTCTTAACTCCTGGTCATCGACTTTGGCGCGGGTTTTGACATCTATATTCAATGAAAGTACGCGGTCCAGGTCACGCTGCAAGACGTCCGGACGCAGTCGATACCCGGGAATACCCCACCTGAGTAACCCTCCCAATTCCTTCTCGGCTTCGTAAAGGGTCACCGGATGTCCCATCCGAGCTAGGTGATAAGCAGCGGACAGTCCTGCCGGACCGGAACCAACTACCGCAACCGGTTTATCGGAGCCTTCCCGAGTCAAAATCTCAGGATGAGCATTGCCGAACTGCGATGCCGCCCGTTCCACGGCCCGAATGTTGACTGCACCGTCCCAAGAGCCTCGATTGCAGACCAATTCGCATGGGTGGTAGCAAACGCTGCCGCAAACTCCGGGCAACGGAGTCTCCTCGAGGAAGACGCCGAGAGCGCCGTCCATGTTACCCTGGGACGCTCTTAGTAAAGCTCTCGGGATGCTGTTCCCAGCCGGGCAATCCGTCCAACAAGGTGATACTTTTTGCATATGGACAGGACGACGGTTGCTCCAGGTACCTGTCTTGAACGCTTCCGTGGAACCCCGCGCAATTGGCACTATCTTCTCGGGATCTATGTACGGAGGGATATCTTTCATAGGTTATCGCCATTTATGGTGGTGACTTTTTCGTATCCTTGTCTTGCGGCCTCGGCGTTGATTTCTTTCCTTTGCGGAGCCATATCGTGAACGGTTTCCACAAAGCTTTCGATTGCGATGTGGCCGGTGAATCGGCAGTAAGCCCCCAGGATTGCAGTATTTATAACATGGCCCAGCTCCAGACTATCAGCAATGCTTTGGGCGTCGACAAGTCCCACCCGGTAATCGGTCAGCTCCGATAAAAAATCAGGCTTTATGCGTGAATTTATGAGAATTTTTGATCCGAGAGGCATCACTGAACGCACTTCCTGCGGATCCAAAAGACTTGGTTCAAAGACTATCAGCTCGTTGGGATTTTTTATCTCACATTTGAGGAGTATCTTCTCATTCCCTACACGTAGAAAACTCACGACCGGAGCTCCCCGGCGCTCGCCTCCGAATAGAGAATAGCACTGCGGGTACATGTCCTTCCTGAAAAAAGCCATGCCAAGCATCTGAGAGGCAATCACCACTCCCTGTCCGCCTCGGCCGTGAAACTTGATTTCAAGCATTTTCGTTTCTCGATATGGCACTGTGTTCTTCAGTTTTCCCAAACGCATAACGACGAGTATCTATTCTAAACTGTTCCAAGTGGTTGCGCATCGCCTCTCCGAGTCCGCTCTCGTCTGAAGCCTTCAGAGCTTCCAGTATCCGGCGATGACCTTGAATGGCCCTTAAAGCTGTTTCAGGCAAATAAAGGCTTTCGATCCGGTAGCGCAGCATATGCTTACGTAATAATTGACAAAGTTCCAGAAGACGCTCGCTCCGACTGGCGTGAGCCAGAATTTCATGAAACTCCGCGTCCCTATGCACAAAAGCCTTCGGATTGCCGCTTCTCACTTCATGTTCTGCGACTTTCAGATTGTTTTCGAGCGCCAACAACTCTTTAGGGGTGATCCTTTTCATTGCCCACCGGGCAGCCAAGGTCTCATTGACCACCCTTATTTCGCAAATCTCTTCAACTTCTTCCCAATGAAGAGGTTTTACCCGATAACCGGCTCTGGGAATGGCTTCCAGGAGGCCTTCACTCTCAAGCAGATGGAGCGCTTCGCGCACCGGAGTCCGAGACGTTTTTATTTGTTCCGCAATCCGGCTTTCCACAAGCCGCTCTCCAGGCGGAAAGGAACCGTCGAGTATATGCTCTCTGATCGCGGCATAGACCTTTTTCCGAATGGAAATAGGATCTTTTATTATCAGCCGTAGTTTATTTGGACTCATGTGGCTTCTGGTCCAAAAGCAAATCAGAAATATTTAATGCATTGATATTAGGAATGATTTGGTCAATTCAAACGTATACTGTACCCTAATTTACGGCCAATTAAACTGCACGTCAACTCTTTTCTTGTCTCCCTCGTAACCCCTCAGTTAGGACGTGTGGATTTGTCGTTGAAAAGAGTGAGATCCCGCGCTCCGCGGGAAAGCAACCCCCAAAGCCGCGAGATTGCTTCGCCCCACCCGCTATGACACCTTTAACCCGTCAGTTAGGCATCAGGTGTGGATTTGTCATTGCGAGGCCGTCAGTCCCACGGAACGCGGGATTCGCAATGACATCTTTTAGCCGCCTGAAACTGAAAGGTTGCTCTCCCTTCATCATTGATTGGAGGCAAATAAAGCTGTCACTGCGATCACAAAAAAGCGAGGCAGGCAATCTTTCCAGCTACACCAGGGGGATTGACGGTGCGACCCTTTTTAGGGTTCCCAACAACAAGTGGAAGGCTCCCCGGCATCCGATTATGGCAATGGTGAGGGTTTCAAAGCCTACATATCTTTCTTGCCACTGTAATTGAATAGTTTCACGATGTGTGTCGATTCATGGCGGCAGACAGAACACTGAGAACCGGTATTCTTGATGCAACTAGATCTTGTTTGACGATTTACCTTCTAATGATTCGAGAGCGACCTTGAGTAACAACGAATGCGTATCCTTGACTTTGTCTTCTATCCACTTTCGGAGTTCTTCATCAGTCATTGATGCCCAAAAAAGGACATACCGTTGATGGGCCCGGGCAATTCCTTCATCATTGTCGGATCTGCGAGCGGGCCAATGATAGGGGGCGAGAGCTAAAGCCAGGGCGGTTTCGACAAGTTTTTCCCTCGGTTCATTTTCCATTTCGATGAGCAATCGCGAAGCGGGTTTTCTTCGATTCAGTCTTTCCAAAATGTCTTCACTCCATGTAGTACCGGTATGGAAAACAAGTCGAAAGATGAAGATGATAAAAGCAATAAAGCACAAGGCAAGAAAGATTATTACAATATCATTTCTCATTTCCGGCCGATCCTTATTCAAGATTACTTCTATCGGTCTATCACACACGGGTAATTAGGTGTAAAGATATACCAGAAAATGATCCTTCGCAGCAGAGAGCGTCGAAAAAGCCGGGGAAACTAGGTGCTTCCGGAACTTATACATTTCGTTACGTGCAGGGCTACTTTGTGTCAATCAGCGACATAGGAGTTTTTTTGTGGAGGAGCGAGAATCCCACGGCCCGCGGGACAAAAAAAGGTTCCGCATCAATCAGTGTTTTCTAGGCACTCTGCGGTGAATCGTTAATGAAACACAATCCTTGTCAATTCATAACAGAGGAGGGAACCCAAAATGGAACGGCTCGGTTTTATCGGTCTTGGAATCATGGGCAAGCCGATGGCTCTGCGATTATTAAGAGCCGGTTATCCCATGGTCGTTTTGAATCGAAGTCAGGGACCAGAGAATGAGTTAGTCGCAGCAGGAGCGACCGCTGGCAGATCTCCGCAGCATGTGGCTGAGCAGAGCGATGTTGTAATTACTATGTTGCCGGATTCCCCTGATGTCGAGAAGGTTGTTTTGGGTTCGAACGGGGTTTTGGAAGGGTTGCATTCGGGAGGCCTGACGATAGATATGAGCACAGTGTTGCCGTCGCTGGCCCGCCACATCGCGCAGGTGGCGGCACAAAAAGGCGGTGCGGCACTGGATGCACCTGTGTCAGGCGGACAGATGGGGGCTGAAAACGGCACCCTTTCGATTATGGTTGGCGGCTCTGACGCGGAATTTGAGCGTGCGAAGCCGATTCTCGAAAACATGGGAAAGAATATCGTTCATATTGGAGAAGCCGGCGCCGGCCAGATAACCAAGGCGGCCAATCAAATTGTTTGCAGTGGAACAATTGCAGCAGTTGGTGAAGCCTTGGTGATGGCTAAAAAGGCCGGTGTAGATCCCGGCAAAGTGCGAGAGGCGCTTCTGGGTGGCTTCGCTCAAAGCCGAATTCTTGAAGTACACGGCAATCGGATGTTGCAGCGCAATTTTCAGCCAGGCTTCAAATTGAAGCTACACCGTAAAGACATGGCGATTGTGCTGGACACCGCGAGGGAGCTAGGAGTAGCTTTGCCGGTTTCCTCTATTGTGACCGAGTTGATGAATGCTTTAATGGCGAGTTCCGGTGGAGAGCTGGACCACTCCGCGCTAGTGACTGTATTTGAAAAATTGGCAAACGTATGAGCAACCGTGGACCACAAGAGGAGACTTCACCGCGGACTGCGCAGAGGCAAGAGTTTCCGGGGAGGGCGTTTTTGCAAAAACGCCCTCCCCAGACCCCTCCTCAAAAACTCCTAAATGTTTTGTCGCGGCGAGGGGGCCGGTCGAAGCAAGCTGTATTGGTATGAAGAGGCTTCCAGCCTGTCAGTTGGGATGACCGGCATTCCGCCGATCTATTCTGGGTCCCGGCTTCCGTCGGATGACAACGAGTCCTGCCCCTGCAAAAGCGCTGTCCCCGCCGTCAGCCATATAGGAGTTTTTTGCGGAGGGTGCGGGGACCGCTTTTTTGCAAAAAAGGGGTCCCCGCACCCTTTCCTTCTTTCCCTCTCCCGCGTTCTCTGCGCACTCCGCTGTGAACTTTTTCATGGAGGCAAAGGCGCCTATGTCATTACCTGAAGGACCCCATGTCTGAGACTCCTATCAAGCGGTGGGTTCGTACCGAAGTCCGGTGTCTGGCAAGCTCCAGAGCAAACGAAAGGCCCATCTCATTTCTGTTGGACGAGAGCGAGATCAAGGTTCGGTCAGTCCTGGAATCTTGGCGCGAACCGGACTATTTATATTTTAGAATAGAGACGAAGGATAGGAGGATATATAAACTTAGGCATCATGAACATATGGATTACTGGGAGTTGAGAGAAGCAGGGTAGCGGGCATGAGGTCTAACGATTGGAGTTCCCCGCGCACCGGTGAACGATTAAATTCGTGATTATGTACGAGCCGGTTCTATTTTGAAGCTGGATTATTCGGTTCTTCCGCTTTTGCGCAAGATCTGCAAAGCCGTGATTCAGGCATTCTTAGTTTTAGGATCTGTCGAAGCGTTCCGATACCGAAACAAAGATTACAGGTTGGCTTACCGCACTTTTTACATAGTCCGCCGCTTGATGAATCGAATTCTCTGCCGCAACTATGGCATTTCCAAGGAATAATCATGCAACATAAATCTTTCCGGACAACACTTCACCGCATAGAGACCTTACAGTAATAAGATTACAGCCGCGATCACGTCGTCGGAGGGTTTTCCTTGGTCCTCAACACATACATGGAAACCGCGCTGGTCACGTGTTCATCGGGATTGCCCCCGAGTGATTTCAGCTCCTCCCACAGGAAAGCTGAAATTCTTACGGTTTTTTGCTCGGACGCTTTTTTCTGAGGGGCTATAGTTGGCTCGATTCGAGGGAGGTCTTCAATTGTAGTCGGAGTTTCGGTTTTAGCGCCCTCTCGACCTTCCAGGAATTTTTTGACTATCACCCCGCACTGCGGGCACACATCAAACTCTGAGAACTGAGGCATGCCACACGATGGGCACTTGACCATCGTAAGCTCCACAGTCTTCTCAAAATTGGGCATCCTCTTGTCGAGATCTGCCCGTTTAAGTAGTCCGGCCTCAGTCAATTTTGAGAAGAGGCTTTGTAAGCCTGTTCCGGAGAGTCGATACTTTGTCATCAGCGCAGTATCGTCAAGCCCGTCCCGAATATCCTTTAAGACATCCCGTGCATCGATTTTGACCTTGGCCATATCGATAACCCTCCAGTGAGCGAACTCGCCTGCTCAGCCGGATTGCCAAAAAATGCTTTCTTACCTGTTTGGGCATACCTCACCGCATGCGCCCGAGTCAAACAAAATGTCCGCGGTTGATCAGCCTGAAGGTTAAAGTAGTATCAGGACCGAGTGATAAATTCCGGATTACTGTGGAGCGGAGGGCGCGCTGATCTCTTACTCGGGCCGGGAAGGTCGGACGGTTCTCGTAATATAAGTGATTATAATTCATTTAAAGACGGACATCTGCGCCGCGGCGACAGTCAAAAAAGCTCCTTGAGTTTTGATGTGGAACTCGGAGTTCATCTCCACTATCGGATTCAGCGTGTCTTTCCAAGCCCGCTTGTATTTTTTTCGAACTCCTGCCAAAAGGCCCGGTTGCAGTTAGCTATGCAAGCCGAATATTGATTGTAAGTTGGGGAACTTTGCTGAAGTTCGTTTCCCTTGTTGCCGTCTTCAGATTCCGACTGCATGCCTCCGCCTCCTCCACCTGTTCCGCTCGGTTCCAAGCCGAACCGCATGCGGCATTCCCACTGGCAGTAGTTAAGGTCGAATGGTCCGCCGAAATCATGCTGTGCGAGCATGAACGGACGCAGTCCTTTGCATCCTATATCTGCCGGATTGATGAGCGGCTGAGCGAAAACCAAGCCCGAGAGCGCCGGCAGTAGTGCGAAAAATACCGCAATTGCGAGTATCGTTGTTAATTTTTTCATTTATTTCATCTCCCACCAACAGTCTTTTAACCAATTTAGTTTATCACAATTGCTTTCCCGCCGGAAGATGAAGTCAATGGCGATGCTATAGCCTTGGGAATATAGGGCACTAAGATCCGAGCAATGTATACTCACATGAAATGAAGAAAACCGTTGGCAAAATATGCAAGTCCAATAGCCCCGACGATTGACCCTATCATCCAGATGTATTTCTTTCTCATCAACGCTGCAATGGAACAAAAGAGAATTCCCATTTGAAAAAATATTATCGTTATCCCAAAGATCTCACGCCTTTCCTGCGCCTCGTCTCGTTCGTGTTCCAGGTGTTTCGCGTCTTTCATAATATCTTTCTTTTCCTTCTCGTACTTCTTCACCTGGTTCCCGTAAAATTCGATCTTTTGGCTATACTCGCCGACAAGATCAGGAGAGTTTTTTTCCACGGATTTCAACTCGAGTTCAATTTTTTCCTTCTGCAATTCGTACAAATACCCTTTCAGGCTCTTGGATTGATAAAAAGCCCACTGGTCGGACGCCTGGGCTTGCTTGAGGATTGAATCAACTGAAAAGTGCTCCAGTTTGAAGCTGGACAGTGTCGCTCCCACGGCGAGAAGAACAGTGGTCAAGGCCAAATAGCTGATCCATTTTTGTTTCTTTTCTTCATGTTCAAGTTCCTCTTTTACCTCTTCCCTGATCTCTGTTGGCTCCATTTCTTACTCCTTCCAGTATTCCCGATATTTTGAGTTAAGCGTGAATATGCTCGTCATCTCCATTCCTGGTTTTGTATGTACTGTCAATTTTTTTAAAGTTCCAGCTTGAGAATTTTGGCATTGTTTCATTTAATTCAGTTTTTTGAGTTCGGCAAAGATGGTTTCCGCTGGAAGCGTTTAGCCCTGCCGACGGAGCTATGTCGTTCATCAGTAAGAAAATGCTTGACAATGATTCTGTTGACAGCTTACGCGACAAACAAGAAGACCGAGGTATCCGCTTACATCCGTGAAATTCTTCCCGGCGACATTTATTCGAGTGCCGGTCATGGAGCCTGAAAGAAGAGCAAATGAGCCGAAAGCGTTTAATAGATCTCAGCATCAGCATAGAGGCAGACCTGCCAAGCGATCCTCCAATGATGATCCCGAAAATAGACTATATAGATCACTCTGCCGGCGCCCAGCAGATGAAGGATTTCTTCCCGGGTCTGGCCACAGAGCAATTGCCCGAGGGTCTTGGTTGGGCCATTGAGTTCCTTAGCCTGACCACGCACAGCGGCACACATCTTGATGCTCCTTACCACTATCATCCCACTATGGACAAAGGAAAGACCAGCCTGACCATAGACGAGGTGCCACTGGAATGGTGTTTTAGCGATGGTGTGCTTCTTGACTTCCGCCACAAAGCCGATGGCGAGCGTATCACCGCCAAGGATATCGAAGCAGAGCTTGAGCGCATAGGCTATGACTTAAAGCCTCTCGATATTGTTTTGATCCAGACCGGAGCTGACGCTGCCTGGGGCACGCCGGAATATCTGGTGAAAGGAGCGGGTATGGATCGTGAGAGTACGCTCTTTCTCACGAATAAAGGGCATTAGGGTCGTTGGCATAGACGCATGGAGCTGGGATCGTCCGCTGCCCTTTCTGGCCAAGGAGTTCCAGGCGACCAAGGATCCAAAAGTAATATGGGAGGCACACTTTGCCGGCATTGATATTGGTTACTGTCATATGGAAAAGCTCGCCAATCTTTCCGCAATAGGCCGCTCGCACGGATTTATGGTTTGTTGCTTCCCTATCAAAATCAAACGTGCGAGCGCAGGATGGTGTCGCCCGGTTGCTATCGTGGAGGACTGAACGTCCCGATCATTTTCTTTAAGAATTTTTGAGCACATACACCATACTCTCCGCAATTGAAGTTTTGAAGAGACGCCGGCGGGGTTCTTGTCCGGTTTCGTGATGACTGGTGCTCCGTCGCCGGTACCAGCGCGCAAATTCCTTTCCGTGTGAACGAATTGGTTGGTCGCATGAGGTCGTTGCTCTGAGGCAAGGCTGAAAGTCACAAATTGTCTTAGATTTGGATTAGGCCCTGTTGTTCAATCAAAAATGAACAGTAAGTGTCGTCATTTAAATATCAATTCATAAAATACATAGATCATTCGGCCAAGACATCGCGGACTTTAGCGAGCATTTGTTTGATATCGTAAGGCTTCAGGATGAAACCCGCAGCTCCGGATTCAGTGATCTCTCTTGCTATTTCAGTCGTATAATATCCGCTGGTTATTAGGATTTTGGCATCAGGATCAATCTCGCGGAGTTTCTCTAGACACTCCTTGCCGCCCATTTCGGGCATAATAAGATCGAGAATTACCAAGGAAATCTGATCCCTCTTTTTCGCGTATAAATTCAAAGCCTCTTTCCCATTGACCGCTATGAGCACTTTGTATCCGGCCCGCTTCAGGATCCTTTTTGTCACATCGCGTACCAAATCTTCGTCCTCTACCAAGAGAATCGTCTCCGTACTTTCTGGTGCTTGACCATTCGTCACTGTTCTTACCGTTATCCGAGGAAGAGTGAGGTCCGACGATGTAGGATAACCAAAAAGCTGCGAAACAACAACTCGAAAAAGCACCGAGAGGTATTTCCGTAATTGATCCGACACCGTAGGACATTATTGGATAAAGTTTAAGAGGATACGGCCCAAAGGGTAAGACGACAGGAACTATTTTCGGGAATCGACGAGGGTTGGTCCAGATACAAAATGTTCCATGAGGAGCAAGTAAAGCTTAACAGCCTTTTCCACATGGTGTGATCTAGCATTTCCTAAGTTGTCAAGCCTCTTCACTACATCTTCGGATAGGCTACAGCTAATCCTTGCCGTTTGTCGCACTTGCGGCCTTCCTCGTGCCGTGTAGGTACGTGGATCGAGTTCCACCTCCTGCAGCAGAGTCCATGCCGCCTTCATCTGCTCTTCTCTCTTCATCAGAGCTCCTCAGAGTTTTATTTGTCGTGCTCTTCTAAACTTGCACAAGATCCTTTAAAAATCCTTACGCGGAAATTGCATTACTCAAATTCCAGACAATTCTGATTCATAGCTGCAGATTTGGAACAATGAAATGCTTGCGCTCAACTCCGCAGCCGTTATCGAATCACACTCTTTTTTCCGCACATGGCTAATGGCAAATGTAGCATTAAGTATGCCAGCGTTAGAACAAAATTTTCATTTAATCGAAACTTCATTTTGATAATAACAGCTTAGAGCTGTGGCGAAACAACTGATGGATATCAAGCTGTCAGTTGATTCGGGTCAGAATGACTCAGTCCCGGTAAGCTATTGTTAAGTAAGGTCGTGTTATGTCACACCTTTGGTCGTTTGAGTCATAATGGCTCAGTTATGTGGCATCACGGGCGCCTTTGAAAAAACAATATATACCGAATTACTTCGTAAGTGCTTGAATATCATTTGTTTTCTATATTAATCTAGTACTTACGTAGCCAAGATCCATTAATTCTTATGCGATTTTGCCTCTGAAGGGCGCGGCAATTTGACTTTTTGACCATTTTTTTTTCGGTTGCTTGGTTTCTTTACCACGACGGCAGTTCCATGCCAACTTATAATTCTCATTTTCTCAGTTCAATGTCACAATGAGTCCCAGACGTATTGGGAATCATACGTTAGGCGGTGAGCCCGAAATTGAGTCGGTAGTAATTTGCCCACACTTCCCGTTTGGGAACTCCCACTGAAATAGGAAAGCTTTGGCCACGGCTTTTCTGAAACACGTTTCCAGAGATTAGCTTGAAACGAACCAATGAATATAAGCTGAATTAAAGTGTAATCTGCAAGTAATTTTTATGAAATTTGGCGCGGACCTGAGCCAACCGAATCCGGGGTTTGCACGTGTTCCGGACGAAAACCAATTCCAATGAGTCGCCCCGTAATGCGGCGTAAGAATCGCAGTCGTCCGAGTAGCTTCAGCGGTAAAGGAGGCCTCATTTGGTGATTTTTTCCCAGGACGCGTGGAATCACCTGATTTTGGATAAAGGTTTGCAGAGCTTGAATTATGCGGGCCGGCAATTCTCGGCGCCGTTGCACTTTCTGCAATGTATCCGTGCCCGTATCAAATTGTCCCATTTTCTTCACTAAAATATTTGAGGTCGCAACGGCGTCTTGGATGGCCAGATTGATACCGACTCCCCCGATGGGAGACATGGCATGAGCTGCATCACCAATGCACAGAAGCCCGGGCCGAAACCATTTGTGCAGCCGATCGACCCTGACCGTCAACATGTGAATGTCATTCCAATCACGAATCTCATCGAGCCGATCACTTAGGAAGGGCGCCAATTTTGCGAGGTCCTTGCGCAGTGCAGCCAGACCGAGCTGCCGGATTTCGTCGAATGCGCCCTTGGGGATAACTAAACCGCACTGAAAATAGTCGCCGCGGTCGATCATCACAAGCACCTTCCCATAATTAAATCTGAGCAGCGGCTGCCCCTGATCACTGGGATGCCGTGACAATCTCATCCACAGAACATCGATTGGAACACTTAGTTCGACAACATCCAAACCAGCCTTTTCACGAACCGTAGAGTGCCGGCCGTCGGCTCCGACTATCAGGTCTCCGCGTACCTCAATTATTCCGGATGGAGTTTTAGCGATAACACCTGCAATTCGTCCACTCTCGACTATTAATTCGGTGACATGCGCTTCCATTCTAAGCCGAAACCCCGAATAGCTTTTTGTATGCTCCGCAAGAAAATTCAAGAAATTCCACTGCGGCATAAATGCCAAAAACTGACACTTTGTGGGAAGATTCGTGAAATCTGCAGTACTTATCACTGCCTCCCCAACTTGCGCGCTGAGGTGCCGCACTTCATCATGAGGTTCATTTAGGAAATCATTCAGAAGGTCCAACTCGTACATGATCTCAAGGGTTGATGGATGAATAGTATCTCCGCGAAAATCTCGCAGAAAATCTGCGTGTTTTTCGAGCACGATCACCTCGATGCCGGTACGAGCAAGCAGAAATCCGAGCATCATTCCGGCCGGTCCGCCACCGACTATACAACATTGCACCTTGAGTTTTTCGACCACTTGAGTCGGAGAGTTCACTGCTGTCACTCCTAGCCCGCTGTCAAGACCATACCAACCCTGTTTATATATATTGATACTCAGAGCTGTCCATGCAAGTCAAAAGCAGATATCCTTTCCGACAGTGGAACTCATCCAAGCAGTGAGAGTTGAAAAGCACCGGACGCGGATGAATAAAAGAGCGTGCCCCTGATTTGAAAAGAACGTGTAGTTTCAATGTCTCATAACCCTGACAAATGTGAGCAAAAAACTAATCAAGTTCAAAATGTTCTGCTAAATGCATCAGGGATTCGTGGGAAGGGTTTGCCTTTAAGATTGGAGAGGCCGGTGCATGTCTGCAATGGTTGGAACCGCTGAAAAGTTGGCTAGGTGTGCAAAGATTACGTTTGACTGGTGTGGTAGCGGTAAGACATACTGAAACGAGGTAACTGCCAAAGACGGATGTCATCGAGGAGTCTGATCCTTGAAACCGGACAGAGAGAATTACTGAAGAGTGTGAGATACCATGAAACCTACGCTTACCCAAATTGAAGCTGCTGCCGAGATTGTTTATCAAGTGCTTACCCCCACCCCGCAGTACCAACTGGCCGTTGTTGTCCAAACGCCTTGGGACGAATGTGTGGGTTAAGCACGAGAATCATACCCCTATAGGGGCTTTCAAAATCCGCGGGGGCCTTGTCTATTTTCACCACCTGGCTCAGGAACTTGACCGACCAAAAGGGGTGATCAGCGCGACGAGAGGCAACCATGGCCAATCGATAGGCTTTGCCGCACGCCGTTATGGCATCCCGGCAACGATCGTCGTCCCTTTCGGGAACAGTCGCGAAAAGAATGCTGCAATGATTGCGCTCGGAGTGGACCTCATTGAACACGGTGACGATTTTCAGGCGGCTTACGAATACGCGGGAGTATTGGCGCGAGAACGGGCTCTCCACTTGATTCCATCTTTCGATCCGCATCTGATCCGGGGAGTGGCTACGTACGCACTTGAACTCCTGCGACATGTGCGAGACCTGGACGTCGTGTACGTGCCGATCGGCCTGGGATCTGGCATCTGCGGTATGATTGCAGCACGGGAGGCCCTCGGACTGTCGACTCGTATTGTCGGCGTTGTGTCAAAACATGCCCCGGCCTATGCGTTATCATTCGAGAAAAAAGCGCCGGTGGAGCACCCTGTCACTACGCAATTGGCTGACGGTGTGGCATGCCGCACGCCGGAACCGAAAGCGCTGGAGATCATCTGGCACGGCGTAGACCACATTGTCGCGGTCAGCGACGATGAAGTCGCCGACGCGATGCGAGCCCTGTTTCAGGATACTCACAATGTGGCTGAAGGCGCAGGCGCAATCTCTTTTGCAGCAGCGTTTCGGGAACGCGAATCACTGCACGGCAAGAATGTGGCAATCGTACTTTCGGGCGGAAATGTGGATAGACAGGTTTTTACGAGGGTACTGGCGGATAAGCTGTATCCTGACAATCATTGATTTTGATCGTTGCAGCAAATTCTGAGTTTAGCTTCTTTTCAGGCTATTAGCCTTTTGTTGTCGAGAGGCTTCCTCAAAATTTCCGCGACTCTATTTTTCATGAATCCGCAGTAATATTCACTCTTTCTCAGCTATTTTGATTTTTGTGAGTGTTGCTACTCAATATGCGAAAATGGTTCAAGAACCGTTTGCCCCTCGCCAGCTAGCTGCATGGTCGCTTTTACTTATAGCGCTCTTTTTGATCCTCGACGGTGCGATCCGGCTGCGCGTACAGGGCGCGCCAAGCCACACCGCATTGAAAGGAAAAGCAATCAAAAAGCCCATAGAAATTAAGATCCGGACCAAAACGACACCCGAAGAGAAAAGCCGGATGTCTTCATAATGGTCTCTCTTCATGTCCATGGATTATTTCCTTTAGCCCGGGGTCAGCTAATCTCACACTTGCCGACGCCCGCAAAAACTGCTACTCCGATTTAGGACCGCAGTGGGGGCAATTCCACATGTAATTGCATAATGTGGATCGGAATATGCATACACCTGGGCGGTGTGGAAGTCGGAGTGTATCAGGTGGCTACGTCTAGGGGGCAAGAAAATCTATACCTTGCCGCAATAGATCGATAGAATAAGTAAATCGGAAGGAGCACCTAATGGAACTGAAAATTATGCGAACCGACCCGACCGTAACGCGAATTGGACTCGTGGGGAAACTCGATGTGGAGGGTGAAGGCCAAATCGGAGATGAATTCAGGCGGATTGTAGACGGAAGCAGCTCCAACGTTTTAGTGGACCTCAGCCAGGTTTCCTATCTCGCATCACTCGGCATACGCCTGTTGTTTGCAGGTGCCAAGTCGCTGGGGGCCTCAGGAAAAAAGATGGTGGTCATAAATCCGCTGCCAATGGTCAAAGAAACACTGTTGAATTCAGGTACGGTGAAGCTGATTCCGATAGCCGAAGATGAGGAAGACGCCAAGAGACTGTTGGCATACTGATTGGCTTGATTTACAAATCCGATCGGGGCCGAGATCATTAAGTCGCGGGCAATGACGTCGGCTCTATCGACCAAGGAGTTACCGCATTTGGGCGCTCCCCATATTCGGAACGGGTTCCGAGGCATTCCGTACGTTTATTTTGCTAGTGATACTCTGAATGAAAACCGAATTGAAGCTGCTCATACAGAATCGACTAACTGACCTGGTTGAATTGACAAGGCAAGCTGATGGATTTATGGAATCTCATCATTTGCCTACAGAAATTGTCTATAAGGTGCATCTGATACTCGAAGAAGTGCTTACCAATATAATTAAATACGCATTCAAAGACACAATAAAACACGATATCATCATCGAAATGATTTTGAAGGAAAATGAGCTGGTACTCGAATTCGAAGACGATGGAGAGGAATTCGATCCGCTCGCCGCGCCTGTCCCCAAAAATCGCGAATCGATTTCGGAGAGCGTAGTAGGCGGTTTGGGTATCCATCTCGTAAAGCAAATGGTAGATGGAATTGAATACCACCGCCATAACGGCCGGAATATTTTAAGGGCGCGGGTCGGCTTGGGATTTGTGGCCTGATGGCTTCCCTCTGTCCGCGCTTCGTGGGTTACGCATATCCGCTACTATAGTGGTCCTTATAACGTGCTTTTTGTACAATAGGGATTCTCAAAAATAATCGCGGAAAAAAAGCTGATATGGTGGCGACGGGCATCTTGCGTGGATCGGCATCGACGAAGTTTCCGGTAGTGACCGGCCTTCCCGCGATTCGCGGGATCGATTATGTTTCGCACCGGCAGGGACGCCGGTGCCTACCAGAACAGGGGAGGCAGTGCCAGTCGCTCATACACACTCCTCCATGATCTACATCATTCCGGCTGCAACCGTTGGCTTGTACAGCAGTGCAATTCTATTTCGACTGAACTTTTGAGAAGCACTATCGTACCTTCCCTAAAATAGATTACGATCAAATCAAATTTCAACCTTCAATTCCTGCTTTAAACATCCAACCAGATTTTAAGGCATCGCCGGTTGCGGTTGATAATGCAGCCTGGGTAACCCTGCACGTGCAGGCGACCATAGAATGTCATTGCGACCCCGTTGAAAAACGGGGGAAGCAATCTCGGCTTTGGAATTGCTTCATCGTTGCGAGCCCAGTCTGGGTCTTGGCCCTGAAATGTGAGTCAAGAGCAGACTTGACCTCTTTCCCATGTCACGATAAAAGCCGGTCGGGAAGCCGGCAAACACTAACAAAAAAGAAGAATGTCCCGTTTTCATTCTTCCCACTTTGTACGGCGCGACCGGCGGTCGCCCTTTTATATTGGTTAAGCCGCCGTTTGGTTAGAATATCGCTATGCGTGGTTGGCCCCATGATTCGGGGTTGTCGGGATCATGCGACCATCGGTTGGGATTGTTCAGAATGTAGTTTCGGATAGCGTTTAACGATCTTTCATTTCGGATGATATGTTCGTAATAATTGCGCTGCCACAGAGGCACGCCCGTTCGAGACAATATTCGGTTCAGCAGGATAGCAGATATGGATTTGAATGTCCGAACGATACGACCCAATGTAGGGGCGCTGCTTGCTGCGCCCTTTCTGGGCAGGGCATATGGGGGCGCAGCAAGCGGCGCCCCTACCGCGTCATTCTCGGTTAACACAACGACCCCATGCACCAATTGTATTGATGATCGCAATCCCCCAGTGCCCATTCTCTGGCGACGCTGTTGCTTGACAATTTCCAAATCTCCGTCCCACCTGAAGGACAGTTTTCTACAAGAAGGTGGGTTTTATCGGGAGAAAGCACACCATCTCCTCCGACGCTGATCACCGTCCCCGTCACTCGATTGATAAGCTCCGTTCCCACACTTTCCATGTAATTCATCTGAATTATGTACCAGGGGTCATTAAAGCCAATGAACGAATAGTAAACGTTTGCGGCACCCGTAGCATCAGAGTAGTAATCGGCGCCCTCAGCCGGATAAATCGGGTTGTCTCTTTGGGATGTTACTTTCCCGTCCCTCAGACGGAAAAAAAGTTCACCCCCCCGACGTACGACTCTGTCAGCGAATGCGGCAATCTTCAGCTCTTCTGAGCTATTCTCTCGATTGGCTTTGTGAAGAAGCAAGGTCGAATCGATGGCATCGTACTTTGCGACGTCCAAGACCGTCCGACCGAACTTATCCTTAGCATTCGCATCGGCCCCCTGGTCCAAAAGCTCCTGCACTTGCTTCAAGTCGCCTTTACGGGAAGCCATTATCAACGCCTGATCTTGATCCTCCGTAAAGGTCGCGGAACAGATAATTGTCGACACAATCAGCAGCTCCGCTGCAATTACGGCTATTCTTGGCTTGCGCAATGTGAACCTTCCTTCCTGTAGACAGGGATCAAGTCTGCTCTTGACTCATCTCCCGCTGGATCGACACGACCGGCAGGGACCCGGATCTGTGTCCGGGGCAGGCTCTGGCCGCTACCGATCCAATAACCGGTTACCGTGTTTGCAACGCCCTTTTTCTTAAATACTCGAAATCCCCCCTGTATCCCCCTTTAGAAAAGGGGAGCAAAAAGGGGATGCCGGCCGCTATCGAAATTGTGGGGATTGCTTCGTCATTTCATTCCTCGCAATGACGAGTCTAAGCACTGGCCTTACCGCAGGAGCGCTGCTTACCTTACCTGCAAACGTATAAAGTGAGTTGTTCTGGGGGAAGGGGTTCGGGGAGGGGCGTTTTTGCAAAAACGTCCCTCCCCGATATTCTGGAACGACTTGACCCCATCCTCACTCCGATTCATCACGATCTTTCGCTCCGTGGGCTCTTAGGAGCGCTTCAATCTTGCTGCGGTCTTGTTGATTTGCAATATCGAGTGCGTCGCAGAGAAATCAAATTTCATGTGCTTTACTAAACGCATACTTTATATCTGCGACATCTGCGTTATCTGCGGTGAAAGTTTTTTTCTTCAGTGGCTCCGGATCTCATGTCAGAGGCCCACATGCATTTCCGGTGACAGTAAACTTCTCCCCGGGTCCCCTCATACCGAGAGGAGTTACATTGAAAAGCTAAGTTATTGATATTCCTGCTAACCCCTTAGAAGGATGGCCAGTATAAGAAATACCGATTGTCCAGGTCAAGAAGAAAATACACGATGTCGCACGTGGTACTAAATGGATTTCTCTCATCGGAATGACGGGTCTCGGATTAAATCGTGGGGTCTGTCGGTGGGGTCAGGTCATTCATCCGGAGCTGCCGTTCGGTGCCCTCTTTAGTGGGCGATGGAGATTCCTGCCCACAAGCAGTGCGTGGCCTACCGGATTGCGGCGGACAATGCAGTTCGGGTAACCCTGCAGGTACAGGCGGCCAAAGAGTGTGATAGCGACCCCCGTTGAAAAAACGGGGGAAGCAACCTCACAAAGCTTCGGAGATTGCCACGGCCTGACGGCCTCGCAATGACAAGTTGGGGCCTCGCGGTAGGACCAAACCCGAGATTGCTTTCCCGCACAACGCGGGACTCCTCGCAATGACACATTGTGGGGTTATTGTGGGGTCAGGTCGTCATACGGAGGTCCAGGTCGGTGACCTCTTTGGTGGGCGATGCGGATCCCTATCCCCAAGCACCGACCGATCCTACCGGACCAGCCCGACGGAAAATGCTATTAGAAATTGGCTTGTGTAGTACATCGGTAATCCCATTAGTCTGTTAGACAAATTGCGGGGCCACAAACCTGTCTCTGGCTACTAATATATCCGATAAATAAAAACATAATGCTCCGATCAACACACTCCAGCCGCCAGCCCGGTTCACAGGGGTATTAAAGAAAACAACCGACGCTGCAGCCATCATCACGCTAATCACAATAATATAAGCCGCTACTGGGATCAGCATCTTTCCCAAATGCGGGCGGAGCCACATGAAAATCCCAATGCTAACAGCAGCAATGACCAGATGCGCCGGGCTGAACCACTGACTCGAGTTAATGAGACCCGCAAAAGCAACAATATAGAGAATATGACCCAACAGGAAGGCTACTAAACCGGCTCTGAAGGCATTCTTCCCGGGTATTGCCAGGCAAACGTCGCCCACTAGACCCCAGATCAGACCCGCGAGAACAGCGTAATAATAGGTCGGGATCGGGTGAGGCTGGATAATGGCAGTAATTACGAAAAACGCGGAGAGCAGGATCTTGAATATCAAGATCCATTTTGGAATCGCTTTTTTCTCGGCAATCAGAAGTGCTATTAATAGAACAAATGCCACGCAAATGATAAGAAGATCGATCATGTCCAGCTCCTATCCTCGCCCCTCCACCGCTTGCGTTATCACAATACGGGATCAGAATATGTTAAAGTTTCATAGATTCCCGTACATTATTGCTTTGGCCAATTTGCCATAAACAGAGGACAGTTCACCATGGAAAAAATATCAGACTGGCTTCGAAAATTATCGGGCGAAACATCCCTAACTTACGATCCTGAGAGCATGCTGGCTGCAGCTATGAGAGGTTCCGTTCGCGAAGTGCGCAGTTTGATCGATAACGGTGTGGATATCAATTACAAAGATGAAGAGAATGCTACCGCTTTAATCGCTGCTTCGGTAAAAGGACATCCCAAGATTGTGAACATGCTCCTGGAGCGAGGGGCTGATGTCAACATTATGACAGTGCAAGGATTCACGGCTTTATTCGGGGCATCAGGAAAAGGCAATCGGGAAATTGTGAGAATGTTGCTGGAGAAAGGCAGCGGATCCGAATATCAGTGAACAACACGGAATCACTCCTCTCATGGTGGCATGCTTCAATGGCCATACTGAGGTGGTGGAATTGCTTTTAGGTGCGGGAGCTAATGCAGAGTTGAGGAATGACGATGGTTTTGCTGCAATCGAATTAGCGAGAAGCCAAGGACATTCAGAAATAGTGCGGCTGCTGGAAAACCATGCTGTTCGATCATAACATTGGAATCCATGCCACTACAGACCGGCTTTTATTTGTTGTACTGACTTACTTTCGCTCTGAGTAAATATGTAGTCAAAGCATTATCAAAATGCTCGTAAGGACTTCCTCCTAGAGATTCAAGTTCTTTCCAGGCCTGGGCGGAAATAGCAATTGTTTTTTCCTTGATTGAGTTTTGTTTAGGAACCGCTGGCACTAGGGTCCAAGGCTGCTTCTCAATCGCCTCTACAACTTCGCTCCTGTTGGACTCGAGCTTGAACAGGTATTTGGAGACTATTATTCCGCATTGCGGGCATTCGTCAAATTCTCCGGATTGAGGCATTTCGCAGAACGGGCATACCCAGACCGTTTCATGTCGAGGTTCACGAGAAGCCGGCCCCCTGGCATCAGGGGCAACTGAATTGACTTTGGAACCGCGTGGGGCATTGGCGTAAGTCTCGATAAATTTAGCTAAGCTTTTGAGGCTCTCCTCCGATATTTCGATTATCTCGAAACCGGCAAGCATACCCCTCTCATTCTTGGTGGGACCGGTCCAGCGGCATTGAGCCTGGAATCTGAAAGGATCGATCGAGAAATATTCATTGGCCAAAACAACTAAGCTCTTGATCTCATCCAACTTTGTGTCCATGTTTTGAACGCGTATGCCTCTTTCCGATATGTCTTGTACCTCTCCATGGATTGTCGGATCGTTGGCATCATAGATCAGAACCGGCAACTCGATTTTGTGACGGCGCAGGAAACGGAATTTGGTCGTCGTCCCATTTGTCCTAGTCGGCGCAGCTCGTCCGTAAAGCTCGGCAGGATCGGCAAATGCCTTCTTGATTTGAGCCAGAACTCCGTCGAGTTCTCTATGACTCAGAGAATATTTGTCCATCAGCTCGCACGAAGTGAAGCCGCTGCGCAGATTCTGCACAAATTCTACTGCGGAAATTTTCTCTCTGGATGGCATAATTCTCTACCTTTTTCCTGATAACGTTTCAGCCGTAGCACCTATGAATCCTCATGTAAACGGCCAATTCATCCGCGGTCATTAACGCGTCGTGACCATAGGTTTCCAAGAGACATGCCTCGATTTCGGATGACACGATTTCTCCGCATTCTACCGGCTCTCTGATAGGACACGACGCTTGAAGCCGACAAAAATCGCGTAATTCCGCCGCTGCCTTGCCGTACGGGCATCGTCTTGCGATTTTGCAATATAGACAGTCCCACTGATCGGGCTCCTGAAAATCCAGTTGATAGGCGTTAGTATCCCCTTTCACACAATACCTCCATTCTGCCGAAAGAGCGGTCCAGTCTTTTAGCTGAGGGTTGGCCATTTTAAGTGATTGTCACTTCGTGATCCGGATGCTCGAATCGATTTCAGTCTCGAAGCGCAACCCATTCGATGATTTTCTTGAGCTGTTGCGAGCCGGATTCTGAGATACTGGTTATCTCAAAACCGGACTCTGTTTGGCCGTTGCCATTCCCTTGTTTGACCCAACGGCATTGGGCCTCAAGAGAGAACGGGCCAACGGGAAAGAGTCTGTCTGAGAAAAATACAAGCGTTTTGGTTTCGCCTTTCTGAACCTGAATTCCAAGAATCCCTAAGCCTTTCTCGGTAATATCCGCTATTGTGCCCATGTTTTTTGGATCATCCGCATCACAGATCGGCAACAGCGGCTCCATGAAATCCCTGGAAATTAATCTGACACTTGCCACATCCGCCGTGTCATCCCCCGGGGTCGGATCCCGACTGAATACTTCCCTAGGCTTTATAGCCTTAACCTCAATTAGTTTCTTAAAGACGCTTTGAAGCCCCTTGGAGGACAGTTTATGTTTGTCCATCAGTTGTACGTCATTCATACCTTCACGGATATCATTCACTATGTCCTTGGCTTTTATTTTGCGTTTGAGTTGCATCGGCGATTCTCCATTTGATGGCTTATCCTGTTGAGATTTCATCAAGAGCACCAAAGCGGTCTCGACAGTCGCTCTCCCCACCAGGGGCGCACGAGTCGGCTGCGTATTCTTCGTCTCCGTTAACCACGACACGGTTGCGTCCTGATCTTTTGGCTTGATATAGCGCGCTGTCAGCCTCGGCGATTATTGCGTGCCAGTTTGTGTCTGCGACATCTTTTGTACAGGCTACTCCTAGGCTCAGCGAAACAGCTATAGGACCTCTGTCGGTCTCGATCGTGTTGTCGCAAATATGGCGACGAATCCTTTCCGCAAAATTAGCTGCACCAAATTCATCGCAGCCGGGCAAAATAATTAAAATTTCCTCTCCACCGTACCTGCCCACAATATCGTAAGGGCGTAAAGAAGAGCGTATCCTGGCAGCCGTCTCCCTCAGCACAATGTCCCCCACCTGGTGCCCGTATGTGTCATTAATCTTTTTGAAATGATCCAAATCGGCCATAATCACGGCCAGAGACGTTTTCTCCCTTGCCGCTCGATCCAGTTCTGTTCGCAATTTGTTCAGCACAGCGGATCGATTCCAAAGAGATGTCAGCGCATCGCGGTTTGCTTGGAAATTCAGCGCTTCTCTTGCCATTGTGAGATCGGCGATGAGTTTTTGGGTTTCTTGCTCAGCCACTTTCCGCTTAGAAACATCGGTCACGTTCCCCATGGTGGCCAATCGTCCTCGATGACTGATTGTGCTCGTTAGAGCCTTCACCCATTTGGTTTCTCCGTCTTCACACAAAAGACGGAACTCGTAGTGACCCGGCAGCGGTTTATCGAGAGAACCGGGGATGTACCCAGCATTCACCAGTCTTCTGTCGTCAGGATGAATAAAATCCCAGAATTGTCTGCCAATCATTTCTCCCGCTGTATGCCCTGCCATAGCGGCGAGTCGCTCGTTTACATAAACCAGCTCGCCGTCTTCGTGGATATATATGCCCGTTAGGGAATTTTCGGTTAAGGCTCGATATCGCTCCTCGCTTTCCCGTAATGCTGCTTCCGCCCGTTTACGTTCCGTGACCTCCACTAACAGCCGGTGATTAGCCTGCTCCAGCTCCGCCCTCCTGGCCTTCTCTTCAGCGTGGATCCTGGCCAGATCCCTTGCGTACTGCATAATTTGTTCAGTACTAATGCCCGAGCCGACGGTTTTGTTTTGAGGATTCGTCGCAAGTGTGACGTCTGATTCCGAGACTTCGGATATGGCAATGTCGACGGTTTTTTCGCTCAATGATACTCTTTCATCAATTTCTAACTGTTCAATAAAACCTGACTCCAGCAGCTTGTCGAATAGACTTTGCAGTCCTGCGGCTGAGATCGCATATTTCTTCATCAGAGCCCGATCGGTCATACCGCATCGAATGTCCGCCAAAGCCTCTTTTGCATCTATTCGACGTTTAATTCTTTGAGGATTCTTACTTGGCCTTATCTGTATGACGTTGCTATTTTGCATGGTTCACCGCACCTTCAGGCAACTGAGAGGTTCAGGCAATCTGCAGACTCATTTGCAGCGATGATTGCCGACACCCGGTCTAAATCATCCTGCAATTCAATATCGCTTTGAACATGCGTGGTAATCGGGATTGAGGCATTGGTTTCGGCTGCTACAACCTCAAACAATTTCTTGCCTCTATATTTGTATGTCCGGATCTCCATGGGTTACCTTCCTAATTTGCATCGTGAGCCAATAATGGGTAGGAGCCGTCAAGCACTGCCCCGGGATTCGGAGTGAACGCAGGAGAATGATGGTCTTTTCTGATGGCGATCTTTTTGATTGCTCCATGACTTCTTATAAACTCAAGTTGTTCGATATTAGCTGTGGGCAGGAAACCCACAGCCCCTTCCTTTTCTGCGACACCAACAAAAAGAAAACTTAAAAGGGGTACCCTAGCCGCGCTGGGGGCAAGGTGGGTATCGAGGAGGGATTCTAGCGCGGCAGGGGCGTCCCTAGACGTAACCAGCTGAACCGGCAAATCAGCCCCGCCAACTTGAGACCAGTTAGAGTATTCACCGCTGAAGATTTTGCGAACTTGATCAAGGGTTAGACTATCAACCGGATTTGAAGGATGGGTGATTACAGCTATAAGATCGTGACGAAAGTTTTTTGGGGCAGATGCGGTCTCCGGGTTGGATTTTATTTTCATAGTACTCGAATCGGCGATTTTCTTCTTAACTACGGCCAGAAGGGCCTGTGGATTGGACACGGGACCACTGGACGAAAGGGCATTCATGACCGCGGGATCTTTGGTGAATTCGCCCGCAAGAGATACGAGGGCGGTTCTCACGGAATCAACATCTGCAGCCGCTGTGACATCCGCCGTACGGAATTTTGGGACGTGCGAATCTAACTCTCCGTTAGTTGATTTCATCATTTCCTTGATGTTTTCCGGCCCGATCGCACTGACAGCGTCTCGGACAATCTGCTGTATTACTTGCTTCCTGAACTCTTCATCCTTGGCCAGCTCCTTGATCACCGATTTGGCTAGGTCCTTGAACGTATCCTGACCTACAGTTTGAATTATCCCCTTCATCAGTTCCTTCCGGAATTCCTGTGCATTTCCCGCTCGCGGGGCTTGAATAATTACAACGCCGATGAGCACCGCGAATAATATTTTCAACGAGATGTTTCTCACTGTATTGTCCTCCCTCCCTGGTCCGACCGGTTTACCGGTTGGGCCAGTTGACACTTGACAGGGCAAGTTCAATGCCAAGCTCTTAGGGCAAGCAACAGAAATTATAAGTTCTTGGAATTGCGCGGTAAGAGCGCAGTCGATCTAAAAAAAGCAGCTTCGCATCTTAGAGTTGGGGATTGTTTTCTATGGGATGAATCCCATAGATGTGTGGGAGTATTACCATCTGTTATGATATAAAAAAACCTATGTGTCCAGGATTTGATCCACTTTTTTCAACAGTTCCAATGGGCTGAACGGTTTCGAAAAATAATCGTCAGCTCCCGCCTTGATGCCTTCTTGACGATCCGCCAGTTGCCCTTTTGCCGTCAGCAATACTACCTTGCACTGCCGTGTTTCGGGATCATTTTTCAGAATCCGCGTGGCTTCCAGCCCGTCAATATTTCCGGGCATCATTATGTCCATCAAAATCAGATCGGGTTTTTGTGTTCTAGCGATGTCCACAGCCCTATCACCGGATTCGGCCTTCATAACGAGATGGTCGCCTCTGAGCAGGGTCACTTCAACTAAATCTCTGATATCTTTTTCATCATCGACAACAAGTATCTTTTTTTGCATTTACAGTCCTCCATTCATTACGACCAACCCCACACTAATATATATAAATCAAACGGATTCTTTCGAATAGTTATGAAATTGCTTCCAGCACCATTTTGGCAGCGGTAATGTCTTCAGCCGGAGGGAGAAGCATTTTTCTTATTTCTTTGAATCCTTCTATCGTTGCTCGACGAAGAGATTGATCGGATGTGAAGCGCTCGAGCCATTTCGCGAGATTTTGCGGTGTGGCATTGTGTTGAAGCAGTTCAGGCACGAATAACGGCCTGCCGCATTCATTGCAAGCTATATCAAATCCGTTCTCCGACATTCTTTTTATGGGACCGCCGCCGATTTTATCTCTATGGATGGCCAGAACGTTGGCCATTGCCACGTGAATATCTTTATCCATTACCAGGGGTTTGAGGATCCTGATGGCCAACCACCAGGAAAACCGGTCCAAGACATAAACCACCGCGTGCGGCATCTCCGCCAACGCTGCTTGCAGCGTGGCAGTGCCGGAGGTTACGAGACCGCAATCGCAAGCGGCCATTACAGTCGCTGCTTCAGCTGAATGGACTGTTACCGGTACTTTGTATTCTGACAAAATAGCTTCCACAGCCGATTTGAGGTGCGGGCCTGCCAGCGGAAGAACAAACTGAGCGTCAGGGTAGGAAGTGGAGTATATTTGGGCCGCTTCAGACATTATCGGAAGTATGCGTGCTATTTCGGCCGGGCGGCTCCCCGGGACTATAGCCACGGCAGTCCGTGATGATTGAATTCCCAGTTGTTTGCGCAAAAGATCTTTGTCCGGATTATCAGGAATGTCCCGGACCATTGTGTGCCCAACAAAATTGGCCTGAACGCCTGCGTCCCTGTAAATTTGTTCTTCGAATGGGAAAATAGTCATAATTCTGTCGACGCGAGCAGCGATCTTGCGAATCCTGCCCCTTCTCCAGGCCCAGATCTGAGGACTTATATAATAATAAACGCGCAGTCCGGCGCTCTTGGCGATTCTGCAGAGCCGCAGATTCACGTCAGGAAAATCCACAGGTATGAAAAGATCATATTTTCCGCTTCTTATCTCCTTTTTCATATCCATATACGCAGAAAAAATATTCCGAACCTTGCGGAAGCCCTCGCTGAGTCCAATGGTATTGATATCTCGGTAATGGTGAAGAAGCTCCATTCCAGCTTGGGCTAGCTTATCGCCTCCAATCCCAGCGACGTGAAGACCGGGAGACAACTGCTTTAATTGCCGGACAAGGGCCGCTGCGTGGTAGTCCCCTGACGCTTCTCCAGCCAAAATCAATACTGAACGAGCGCTCATGAATTCCTTTCAATGGCGAGGTTTCGCGCGAAAACGATCAGAGCGGCGGTCGAAAGAAATAGAGGAGAGTCATTTATGATCCGGTAACCTCTGATTTTTATCGAAGTAACTAAATCGCATATCGAACGTAACTTTTTAAAATAGCAAATTTCTTTTTACCTTGACAACTAAAATTTATGTGATATGCATTGCGCCGCAAAAAACAGATTATACCACTTGCAGATGCGCTCCGGATGCCGATTCATGAAAGTTATTCCGGCAAAAACTTCGTCCCAAGTGACTTTGCTAATTCAAGGAGTATATGATGAAGCTGGGCCTATGTGAGAAATGCAAAAAACCCGCCGACGCCTGTTATGAAATAAGAAGCAATAAAGTGTTCCTGGTCAAGTTCTGCCCGGAATGCGGCAGAACCGCGTCTCTAGTCACCAAAGATGCCCGGAAGTGGCGCTGGAAAAGAGAAATCGCGGATTATCATGAACCTTCGATGCCAGCCTGTTCGATGGATTGTGGCTCCTGTGACCATCACTCCCACACTAAGCCCAGTACAGTAGCTATAGATGTTACCAACTTGTGTAATCAGAATTGTCCGATTTGTCTCGCTTATGTGGATGCAATGGGATTTGTATACCGCCCGCCTGTGGAATACTTTGACAAAATTTTCCGTCATTTCCTAAATGATGACCCAAAACCCAATATGTGTTTCTTTGGCGGGGAACCGACTGTGCATCCTGATTTCCTGGAAATTGTCCGGCTGGCCCGTTCCTATGGTTTCCAGGTGCAACTGTTTACGAACGGCATCAGGTTGGCTGATAAGAAATACTGTCGTGATCTTTGTGCCATGGGCCTACAAATAAATTTCGGCTTTGATGGCACGGAACCCGAAATCTATCGCACGTTGCGGGGTGACGAGTCTCTCGCGGTGAAGAAAAAGGCGTTTGAGAATGTGATTGAATGCGGAGTAAACAAACTTGCGGTAATCACTACTGTGGCTGTCGGAGTCAATGATGCGAATATGGCGGATATACTCGATTTCATACACGGTTACAGAGATCACGTCTCAGTCTGGGCCTTTGTTCCGCTGACGCCCTGCTGGGAGCCAGGCAAGGTGAAGCTGGAACCCACAACCACAGAATGCGTGGAGACGATTTTCGAGAAAACAATACCCGATATCGAATTCGTTTCCACTGGCCTGATGAAATTCGAGGTCCTTTCACGGTTCTTCGGCAAACAGACTTTGGGAGGATCACACCCGAACTGCGAGAGCGCTACCTTGCTGGTGTCGAACGGAGTGAATTACAGTCCGATTTCCACGTATCTGACCATTCCGTTATCGGACCTATTGGTTCGCTTACGACAATTAGACCGCTCTTGCGCGGCCAAGGCTGCTCGGGTCCCGGCATCAGGATTTCGGAGAGCTCTATTTAATGCATTCACGTTCGCTAAGACGGCCTTGTTATTAGGCAAGGCTTTACACTTCAGGAAGATATTCGGTCCGCATAGTTTGACCAATGGTCTAATGGCTCTCTTGGATCTTTTTCGCGGAAAGAAAATCGATGCAATACTCAGTGAAAGAACAAGTTTCAAACACGTGCTAACACTGATGACCATACCATATGAGGATAAGGGCGGACTTGAAGATGCCAGATTGCACGATTGTCCGGCTGTGTTCGCCTACGAGGATACAGATACCGGCAAAATACGAACCACTGCATTTTGTTCATGGCAAACGGTGAAGGATGATGCCTGCCGAAGAATTCAGGATCATTATGAAAAACAAACGCCCAGCCGGCGACAGGTGGAGCGTGCATGATCATGACCGGGCTGAGGTCGGAGAGGAAGATCACCGCGAGTTTTTATAACAACTCTCTTGCAGGAAGCGCTGCTTTAGTGACCACTGAGCGCTGTTGGCATCTCTAGTTGGTCCTAGTCGTGGCATAATATCCTCCCGATGTCATCTTTAACTTTAGTTGCTAGGAAGCAAATGTTGCACGTGCAAATTCACGTTCGGAGGCTTCTGGCCACCGAGGGCCATCCATGCCCAAGTCTGGAAAACCCAATCTCTGACACATGTTGGTAAGTGCCTGAAGTCTTCAGTCTTTCCATACGCATGAACTGTGCCTTCTGAATAAATGGCCGCGTAAACAAAACCATCGTGAAGGTCAATTCCCACGAATCCGTGTCGGCTTAATCCTAAATGCTGCGCGCTTCCAGAAACGAAGAGGGTGTTCGATACGATCCCAATAGGCCCGTGTACCTCAATGTTCTTCAGCACACTCCTCAATGCTGACCCTGCGACAATTTCCAATTTGGGCCAAACTGCGGGATCCTTCAGAAATTTGTCACTTTCGTACGTATTGATATACGCAAAAAGGCGCTGGCGATCTTCCTCTGGCATTTTTTCTGCGGCAAAAGACCAATCCAAATCTAACGCCGAGAATAACGTGATTAAAAAAAAGAGATAGAAAAAGAGCTGAGACCGCCAACCGTGCCAAAGCTGGATTCGCATTTTTCACTCTTCCTTTTTAAGAAAATTCCAAGGTTAGTGTGTGCGGCAAGTCCCCGTCCGAGAACTGGCATCTTCTGAGATTTGATCGCACTACTGAGCGCTGTCTGATCATCCTGTGTCTTTGCATTTGTATCAGCACCTCTTTCCAGGACAATTTTTTGCAAGTTCAACTTGAACTCTCGCTGCAGCCGAAATGAGTGGCGTTCGGCCAACGTTGCCTCTGCGTTAACATCTGCGCCTTTGGCCAGGAGTACATCAGGGACGGTTCTACTGAAGAGTTAAGCGATTGAAATCCCCCTAAATAGCCCAAAAGGGCATCTAGTATAAAAACACAGATATTCCAGTCAATAAAAAAATCGGCAGTGTCCTAATTTGAGGAATGAGGAGATCGTGAATAGTATCGGTCGTCGGATTTGGTTTTATGGTTTAATACCCACGGTCATTCTGATTACATTCGTTTGGTCGTTGGTTACCGCCCGTCATTACCAAAGCCATGCCAGCTAAACTTCTTGACTTCCGTAATAGAATTTACCTCAGACTTTCTTGTTCCATATCAGCTAGAAAAGCTTAGCATTGGGTTTGACTGATCGTCGGTTTGCCGTATAAAATAATCATAATCTTTCAATCAATCGACAGAAGAATACATTGCCTCTCGTCAGTGTAATCATTCCCAGTTATAATCGGGCCCATTACTTGGAGCGAGCGATCGACTCTGTTCTCGGGCAGACATTTTCGGATTTTGAGTTGATCGTCGTGGACGACGGTTCAAACGATTCCACTCAGGATCTGTTGGAGAAATTTCAAGACCGAATAATAGGGATACCTCAAGAACACGCAGGTGTGTCCGCGGCACGCAATACCGGAATTCAGCATTCAAGCGGTCGGCTTTTGGCTTTCCTGGATTCGGATGATGAATGGCGTACTGACAAGCTGAATCGACAGGTCCGGAAATACAATGAAAAACCATTTTTCATATGTCATACGGACGAGACATGGTTGCGGAACGGAAAAGAAGTCCCGCAGAAAAAAATCCATTCTAAGCAGGGCGGTTGGTTTTTCAAAAGAGCATTGGAAAGATGCCTCATCAGTCCTTCGTCAGTAATTATTGCCCGATCGTTATTCGATCGAATAGGATATTTTGACGAAAGCTTGTTGGCTGCTGAGGATTACGATCTTTGGCTTAGAATCACTGCATATTACGAGGTAGAATTCATTCCGGAACCTTTAATCATTAAACACGGCGGCAGTCCTGACCAACTGTCCGAAACAATACCCGCGATCGATCGCTTCAGAATTCAGGCTATATTGAAGATTCTTAACGATCCGGAGTTGAAATCCGATTACCGGCAGGCTGCAACACTTGAACTAATTCGTAAGTGTCATATCGTCGCATTAGGTTGTAAGAAAAAAGGAAAATTCGAAGAAGCGGAGCATTATATTGAATTGGCTCGAAAATATGACTCCTCGCACACTGGACCCACAGAAAATCGACTTAGCGGATAAGACATATTATGTCCCATGCTTTTCAGGTCCGGAATCCCTGATAAACTCAATCGAACGGGTAGGCATAATCAATAAACCGGTGGTGCAGGAAAGATCGACCGGAGTTTTGATTCCTGTCCTCGGGAGACGTCGGCTTAAAGCGGCATCAGAATTAGGTATGGCAACAGTTGAGTCCAGCGTGGTTCCGGCGTCGATGCCGGAGCAAGACGGCTTTTTAATAACGTTCTGGGACAATATTCACCGGCTATGTGATCCGGCGTGTGTCGCGGTTATAGTGAAAAGGCTGCTGGAGCTATTTTCTCGTGAGTTTATAGCAAAAGAATTCCTTCCTATTCTTGGCGTCCCACCACGCGGACCGCGACTGGAACAGCTAAAAACATTGGCCGGGCTCGAAGAGATCATATTGCGTGCGGTTTCTTTGGGACATATTCACGAAAAAACAGCTCTTATGGTAGCCGAGCTACAGCCTCAGGAGAGAATGGCACTATTCGGATTCGGCGAAGAGCTTGGATTAAATGCCAATAAGAAAGCAGAAATAATAGAGCGGCTCATAGACCTCTCTGTTTTTTACGCAAGACCGGTTCTCGAATTGATTCAAACCAGAGAAGCCCAGGCCGTGCTGGCGGATCAGAACATTCCGGTGCCGGAGCGTGCAAGTCGTTTTCGAGACTTCTTGCGATCATGCAAGTTCCCTGAATTAGCAAATAAAGAGGCTGAGTTCCGGAAGTGGCGAGAAACTCTCCCGCGGTCAGATAGGTTATCCGTGCGCCCGTTACCTTCATTCGAGACTGAGCAGTGCATAATCGAAATTAGAACAGATTCCAGGAATCGTGCCGAGGAATTGATCAATACCATCAAGGACAAATTATAGCGCTGCCCTCTGAAAACTTATGAAATTCATTATTGAAGAAATATGGATTGACGAAGACGCCAATGATGAGGCGTTAACGGCCCAAATTGTGGGCAAGCTTCCGTCGGCAAAAATCTTTAAAAGCGGCGACTGCAAGGACAGGCTGCGGGAGCTCAATTTAAGATCCGACCCATTGTCACAGGGTAAGAAGATACTCAGGCTCATGAAGCACAAAGGTGCATTTGTGAAGCCTTGCCCAGGCACGCCGAAATACATCTGTTGCGGGCTGGAAATTCTCCACATAGGCCAGGGTTGCCCGATGGACTGTCGATATTGTGCGCTTCAGGTCTATTTCAACAGGCCCGTGCTTGAAATTTTCGTTAATACAGAAGACATGTTGCATGCAGTTGACAATTATCTGGCGCAAGATCCTCAGCGATTTCACCGAATTTGTACCGGAGAATTCACTGATTCTTTGGCCTTAGATGCGCTGACGGGGCTATCTTCAAGGCTGGTTGATTTCTTTGCCAAGCAGAATAATGCATCGCTTGAAATCAAGACCAAGACCGATTCGATAGGACCACTTTTGGACCGGCACCCCGGCGGACGAGTGATATTGAGTTTTTCCGTCAATGCTGCCCCGGTTGTGAGCCAAGAAGAGAAGAGGGCGGCGCCGCTCGAGAAAAGACTTGCTTCCGCTGCTCGGGCCGAACGATCAGGTTATGGGATCGGATTTCATTTCGATCCTATTATCCCGATTCCGGGCTGGGAATCAGAATACTGTCGGACAGTGGATCGGATATTCGATCACGTGAATTCATCTTCGCTGGCCTGGATCTCCCTAGGTGTGTTGAGATTCGTGCCCGA
This sequence comes from uncultured delta proteobacterium, assembly GCA_963741425.1. Classification (GTDB taxonomy): domain Bacteria; phylum Desulfobacterota; class Desulfomonilia; order Desulfomonilales; family Desulfomonilaceae; genus DATJPW01. Next base: position 243,271 of record CAVUHP010000025.1, on the reverse strand, counting down.
ATTGAAACGCGTCGCTGGATATCGATTTGGTCCGATCGGATATTTCCATGATGGCTTTCTTACCGGACTCGATGGGAAGAGTCGACTACAGGCGGATCGCCGCATTGAGATTTATCGCCGGATAATCGACAGGATCAGACATCATGCTCCCGAAGCTGCCGTGTACTTTTGCATGGAATCCGAATATGTTTGGGAAAAGGCCCTCGGCATTGAAATGCACTCAGATGATAATTTGGTCTCTTATTTGGACAATGCTGCAAAGAGAATTCAGGTGCCACAGGTTAACTTATGATTAACAAAAAGCTTTCATGGAACACACATTATTTGATAACCCGTGCTGCTGTGCGAGATTGCACAACAGCAGGCTTAACTGATTCAGTAAGGATCATGAGCCTTGAAGAGTTCCTTGCCCTGGCAGGAGAAGACCTGCAGGATGTGATTGCGGCCAATTTACGTTTGCCTGGTGAGCAAACCCGCAGCGGAAATAAGGTCACAATATCCACTCCCGGTGACCTGCTGATCGCCCTGAAACTCAATCCGAAGACTACCATTCCATACGTGCGAGCCATTGAACCTGAGCAAACGCGTGGTCTCAGTGGGCATGACATGTCTCGATCCGGACCTCCCGCTCCTTCATATGAGCAAACGACCGAAGGAGAGCAGATGAGAGTCAGTGAGATTTTCGCAACTTTTTCCGATGAGCCGGATTGGGGCATGGATCAGGAGCTATACAGCATCGAGAATTACCCGTATGGCCACGCGCCGTTTGGCATTGCAACCGGCCTGAGTTCACAGGCGGCGTTCCACATGGCCTTTTATCATGAGAATCCTGTGTTGGCCTGGATATATCCCGATCTACGAATCACTTTCGTGGACCAAAGGGCTCGGCTCTTTTTAGAATTGGCTCGATTCGCAATTCGCGAGGAAGCGCCTTACTGGGGATGGAGGTTCGCTGCTTGGGCTGCCCACTATCTACAGGATGTGACACAGCCGTACCATGCTCGGGCCTTGCCGTTTCCGTTGTCCAGAATCTTGTGGGGAGTTGTCCGACGATTGGTTTCCCGTAGCTCATCACTTCCCAAAAATTACCTGGTCAACCGGCATCACATCTTTGAAGCTATGGTTCATTACATTATGAATGAGGCGGTAAAGGATGGGTCGCTTCACGCTTTCATATCCGCCTTGGAAAAGAGAGGCGATTACTCTGGTTCCACACTTGAGCAAGTAATACGAAGGTCCTCGAAGGTAGCGGCTGATCTTGCGGTGGCGCTGAATCGAACATTCGAACTAGTACTTAACGATTCTCGGATCGATGATCCGGAGTATTCAGTGCTCGAAGGAGAAGAATATCCGATTGAAGAGAAGATCGCCGAGGCTTCAGCCGAAAGACCCGAGCTGTTTAATCGACTCATAACGCTGATATGCGCCTGCCTGGAGGAAACCGGCATGGTGACGAGGTATGTTGTCCGGGCAATGACAAGAAATTGATCGGGAACCCGCGGGAGAGGGAAGAAAGACCGGGGAGAGAAGATGCGGGGAAACCCGCTTTTGAGAGCAAGACAGGATTTCCCGGACCCCTTCCCGAAAGAAACTCTATATGGTTGGCGATGGATCACAGAATGTTGCGAGACAGCGTGCATAGTGGTGTATGGCTCCCGGTCGGCCACAGACCGCTATTGACAGCATGGGCTAAGATCGGCCCAATGAGAGTCTCCGGGACGTGGGTGCAAACCCGGGGAAAGGATGATGTTCATAAAACATGACCCTGCAGGGGTCTCCCATTCTCTTGATCTATGCAGCTTCAATGCTGTCTTCAGGTAGGTCGGGCTGTGCCCGACATGGTTCCAGAGGTCTGAATACATCCCTATGTCACGCTACTTGCAATATTCTGTGATCCACCGCCAGCCATATAAGTTTTGTCGGGGGGTGAGCACGGCGTGACTTCCTGAATTCACGCCAGAGTAGGTATCGCAATATTCTGTGATCCAGCCAAACATCTAGAGTTTTTGGGAAGGGTCCGGGAAACACTTTTTACACAAAAAAGGGTTTCCCGGTGGCCTTCTCAGCGCCCCTTCCCGCGGGTTCCCCCGCATTTCCCATTCTCCTTCCCCGCCTAATCAGTCCCATTTCTCTGTCACATCACCCTCGAAGCCTACGTACAAAATCTCTTTTCCTTGAGCTGCTTCAATAATAGCTCGGGCTGTGCGTCGCTTCTCAGAGGGATCCAGACCGGCATGCATTGCGTACTCATTGAGAAAGAGCAGACGCTGCGTATCGTTAATTGCCAACGGCGTGGATAGGAATATCTGGACCAGGTTCTTTATTTTTCGCCTCATAGAGACCTGTCTGGAAAACCGCACCTTGTCGTAATCAAGCAATGAGAACCGCAGCACCCTCCGAGGGGAAGTTACTTCGGTGCAGCCTTGACCGAAGGTATCCGATGGATCCTCCGATTGAGCAAAATCCTCCGAGACCAGGACATTGCATGTCTTTAGATCGGAATGGAAAATCCCTGCACCATGCATCGATCCGATGAATCGGCCAAACTGCCTGGCCAACGCAATTTTTTCTTCGGGCAGCCACTGCTGGGCGGTTCTCCTAACAATGTGCCTGTCCAGTTCGATGGCCAGGGGTATGACTTCCATTACGATCCATTCGGACCGAACCAAGCCCAAGTGCCTATCCGTAATGAGTGCCAGCGGCGAAGCCACTCCAAATCCCGCCGCGTGCAATCTCCATCCGTTCTTATAGCTCCTTACACCTTGAGTCGCTCGAAAAAGACCTTTCAACGAATGGAGCAAACCCCTCCATCGCAACTCTTTTACGCAGACCCGGGGAAAACCCGTCACCTGTACCATTGTAACGGCACTCTCAGGACTGTCCTTCAGCACGGATTTACTTCCCTCCGAGAGAAGCCGCCGGTGTTGCTCGAGCACCGAGGACAAGAAGTCCGGGATAGCACCCGGTTCGCAGGCCAGGATGCTCGACGATTCAGGATGGATTTTTAATACCAAGCTCAACTCTCACCACTATTCGGAAAGTTATTAATCGAGACGTAGGAAATTGCTTCGCTGCCGCAAGAAAGCTTGCCACCGGTCCTGTTCCTAGTTCGTATTCTCCGCTCCTCGTTTCCTGCCCAATGCGGATTTGATCCAATATCTCAGGTAATAACGCCAGCTTCTCAGCCTCAATGGCGTCCTTCGAAGCGAGCTTCGGAACCACTTGAGAGCTTCTGAAAGATTGCCTACTTGCAAATACGCCCGGCCAAAAGAAATGTCATGATCGGATAATGTCTTGAGGAATATCCGGGGAGGAATCCGTTCAGGATCATAGTGCCTCAGTAGGATGTCATAAGTGTCGGTCCGTACACCAATACGGTTATGGCTCGTATTGGATTCGTAAAAACGGATAAAAACCAGAGGCCGGTCGAAATACGCGATCGGATATGCCGCTGATATTTTCAGCCACACGTCGAATTCATCTGCAAAATGATATTTCGTCGGGAAGCCACCAACCTGTTCGAAATATGTCGCGGCGTATCATGACTGAAGACGTATGGATAAAACTCTGGGAATATTCTTTCAGAAATAGATCGCCCTTGATCCACTGCGGATTTTTTGGCTCTCGATTCGGCTGACCCATCCTGACGTGTCGAACTGCGACCAGCGCTACATCGGGACTGTTCCGCACGAACTCGGCCTGAATAAGCAGCTTATCGGGTGCCCATAAATCATCGTGGTCCAGGAAAGCCAGCCAATCCCCCTTGGCGGCTGCCGCTCCGTTGTTTCTCGCTGTGGCTATTCCGAGATTGGTCTGTTCAATTGCTCGAAGATCAGTTTGATCCCGAAGCCATTCACCGGTCCCATCGGTAGATCCGTCGTTTACAACTATAATTTCAAATTCGCGGAAACTCTGATTTCTTACGGAATCCACCGTTTCTTTCAACAAATTGATTCTATTGAAAGTCGGAATGATCACGGAAATCAGGGGAGAATCCTTGCGTTCCATTGAGGTGCTAATGTGGGGCTGAACTCAGTTTTTGGACAGCGCTGTCCGCAATTGACTGAATCCTGCGGAATACCGACGCAGGTTTAATGTTGCGCATGCAGAGTTGAGTCGCCAAAGGGCACTTGAAATGGCGACAAGGCGCACAAGGAGCTTCGCCCCGGATCGTGTAGCTGCGGCTTCCATAAGGCGCTGTAGCGCCAGGAGACGTGGGGCCGAAGATAGTTAAGATGGATGCCCCGGCTGCCGCGGCAAGATGAGCGCTCCCCGTATCGTTGGAAATAACCATCTCTGCCAGATTCATTACAGCCATTGCAGTAATCATATCAGAGGTTCTCGTCAGGTTCATAGAGCCCCGATTTTGCATGAGCGATCGGATAGTTTCTATTAAATCGTACTCTTCGGGGGCCCCAAGGAAAACAACCTGTCCGCCATCCCGGATCAGGAGATCCGCCAATTCGGCAAAGTAGTCCGCAGGCCATCTTTTTGCGTCGGAATTCACTGATCCCGGACACAGACAAAAGATAGGACGATTTAGATCGAAATTGCCGGATAACATCATGGCCCGTGCGGATTCCATTTTTTCTGCATCGAGAGAAATGGAGCAATCGGGTGTTTCGTTTTCGCGGGTGATCGGTGTTTGTAACAGATCAGCCAGGAAATCCGTTATGGCAAGATAATAAAATACCTCATGTTTCTGCCTAATTTCGTCTGTCTGTGTGACTTTTATATTCAGCAAAGGTCCTCGCAGGTCCGTGCCGTATCCTACCCGAAAAGGAATACGGGCCAACCAGGCTGTGAACGCGCTCTCAAACGCGTTCTGAAATAGAACCACGAGGTCAAAATTTTGCGAAGCAATACGCCTGCTCATTCGCAATGATCTTCTCAGGGGACCACCGGAATTGGCACTGAATGAGATCACCTGATCCGGTATTCCGGTCGTTGCCCACAGGACCTTCAAACCGTCCGGACACCATAATGTTATGTGAGCCGAAGGGAACAGCCTGCGCAGTTGTTTAACCGCTGGTAGGCTCATAACCGTGTCGCCGACCCAGTTGGTCCCGCGAACCAGGATGCGTGAAAGGTTTTCCGGCACGTTCGGTCCGTGCGCGTGCATTTTCCTATTGAGGTTCAAATCAGCAGCCCAAAATGTGCGCCATCAGGATTGCGGCGTCTCGGGTTTCGGAATGTCTTGATCCAGAGGAATCGCTTCATCAATCAACATTATGGGGATATCGTCTTTTATTTCATATCTCAACCTGCAGGCGTGGCAGATCAGGCCATCACCGGGTTCCGTGAGCACGAGGTCCCCTTTGCATTTGGGGCATACCAGAATTTCCAGTAATTTTGGATTAACAGCCATGGTTCACCTTCGAAAATCCGGCCGTATGGCGCGGGTTTTTATCGCAATGGGAATGCGCTCGACACTGCTTTTTTATATAACGTCCGGCTGCAGATCGCAAGTTATGGAAAGATCAAGGTAGGAACCGGAAAGAGGGAGCGCTTATCTTATCCTAACTTTGCATGTTGCCACGAATGATTTAGAATCATGGGGCCTTTGTGATTGTGTCGGTCGTTCTCGTCGATAACCCCGCCCGAGCGGTCATTCCTTTAGCAAGGAGGCTTTGATATGGCTCCTGCTCGATCAGCCGGAAATTTATACAAAGTCATCTTCCGGGTATTGCTGTTTCTTGTAATTATCGGTTTCGGTCTATTCTGGTCGAGAGATCAGTTGTTTCAGTTCTTCATGGCCCGAGCATGGATAAATGGAATCATCCTGGCACTCGGTGTCATTGCCCTCGTTCTCTATCTTGTAGAACTGTTCTCCATGCTCGTACAGAGTCGGCAGCTTGAAATTCTTATTGATTTCCTCAGGACAAAGCAGCCAAGGTCGGCCATGGAGCAATCGATAAAAGACCTCAAGCCGGGCCTGATAAAAAACCGATGCGACCGCATTATGCACATGGTCGATCAATCCGGAGTTCAGGTTACGGAAGCTGCTGCTGCGGTTTCCGATGCAGACCGGGAAATGGCTGAGGTAAGGGGGGCAGTAGCACGGTACATCATCGGGATAATGGTTTTCTTGGGACTGATAGGGACTTTCTGGGGTCTTTTGATTACCGTGTCCGGCGTTAAGGAAGTGCTCGATACGCTCGATCCTCGGCAAGCGCAGGATGCTACAGCATTTGCCGCACAGCTTAAGTCCTCCATAGGAGGGTTGCTTGGTGGCATGTCAACGGCCTTCAGCACATCGCTCTTCGGACTCGCTGGCACAGTCGTGCTCGGGTTTGTGGACGTGCAAGCCAGACAGGCCCGTGCCGGATTCCTGGCGGAATTGGATAACTTCGTTATTTCAGTCCTTATTCCCACGCTCCTTCCCACCCGTGGCCCCAGTGCACTCGAACCAGAGTTCACGATAACAGGGGAGCCGGTCGGCGGGAGATTATACCATCTCGCGTCGCAGGAAACACTGGGAGAAAACCTGCGGCGGCTGGCCGAGGTCATTTCCGCGCAAGCGGCAACCGACGAAAAGCTATCAGAGGCGCTGGTGGAAATACGAGGAGTGCTGGAAACCCTGAAAGAGCAGCAAAACGAAACAAAGGAGGCCCTCCAACTCGGGAACCAGATGCGACAAAGTCTCCTGGAGCGCGTAGACCATCTGGGCCGTCATATGGAACGAATCATCAAAGAGACTCGCCTCGCTAGAGAGGGCCTCGATGGAATGGGCAAAGCTTTGCTGGACCAGATAAAGCTACAGGGCGAGATAACAAACAAGACACTGTCGCTAGGGTTTTCGGATCTGAAACCCCAAGGCGAATCACCCGGATCGAAAGGCCGTAAACCCTCAGATTCAGGTAAAAAAGAGTAGCTGATGTTGCGTAGGACAAGATCTTCTCGTTCGGAACAGACCCGGATAGATCCGTGGCCCGGCTTCACGGATATCATGACCGGATTGCTGCTGATCTTTGTCTTCGTGATCACGCTGTTTACCGTCACAGAGACCATTCTCTCCAGGAGTCTTACCGAAAAAGACACGGAACTGGACCGCCTCCAACGGCAGGTCTCTTTGAGAATAGATGAAATCGAGAAGCTCAAGCACGAAATAGACCGCTTGCAGGAAATGTTCGGGAGCCAAGTGAAAAAGACGACCAGTTTGGAAGAGCTCCTCAAGCAGATGCAGGAACAATTGGAATCGGCCCTTGCCCAGATCAGTGAAAAAATCCTTCTGGCGGAGGAGAGGCAGAAGACCATCACAGCGCTGCAAGAAGAACTGAAAGACGTGCGGTCGAACGTGCAGCAGCAAGCAGCCGATATTGAAGAAAAAAAGCGATCTCTAGAACAACAAAGCAGTGAAATGTCCGCGCTCCTGTCTCAGCTCCGAGAAAAGAGCGCAATCCTTCAAGAAAAAGAAAAGACTCTAAGTGAAATGAGCCTGAAGCTCGACGAGTCCGGCCGCAAACTTTCAGAAACAGAATCCGATATGAATAAAAAGGCGGACACGATTACGGAACTCAGGGCCAAGATAGACACGCTCAATAACATCATTGCTCAATTGAATAAAAAGATGGCTGAATATATAGATCAGGTGAACAGCTTGAATAAGATCTTGGCTGAAGCCAAGCAATCGGAAAAGGCCCAAACCACTAGGGCCGCGGACCTGCAAAAAGAAATTTCGTCTTTGCGCTCAAAGCTGGACGATATATCAGGGAAACTTGCCGCTGCACAAGAAAAACGCACGGAGGGATTTCGCGTTTCGCAACTGGTGGAGCTTCTTGGCGAAAAAGAGAAGGAGATAGATCGCCTTCGCAAGCTGGCCAAGTACCGCAGCGAGTTTCTAGCAAAGTTGGAACAAATTTTCCAGGGAGTCCCGGACATTAAAGTTCATGGAGACCGGTTCGTCTTCCAATCTGAAATTCTATTTGCTTCCGGCAAGGCCGACATAAACGAGGGCGGCAAAAAAGAGTTGGACAAGTTCGTGAAGATCTACAATGAAATGGTACCCAAGATCCCAAAGGACCTGGACCTGGTCATACTTATACAGGGTTACACGGATGATGTTCCCATCCGGTCGGCGCGGTATCGCTCTAACTGGGAATTGGCCTCGGCCCGCGCGATGGAGGTTGTCAAATACCTCATCGAAAGGGGAATCCCGCCTGATAGAGTTGGCGCATCTTCGTTCGGAGAATTTCATCCGGTGGATCCCAACCTCACGACTGAAGCACGGCGCCTGAATCGCAGAATCGAAATTAAGATCACCACGCTGTGACAGGGGAACCCGCGGGAGAAGGAAGAGAAGATGCGGGGGAACCCGCCTTTCCTGGAGCCAAAGAGAATCCGGGGAACCCGCTTCTTGAAAGAAGCCGGATTCCCCGGACCCCTCCGGCAAGAACTTTTATATGGCTAGCGGTGGATTAAAGGTAGGGCAGCGGTCTGACTCAGTGCCAATTTCGGTAGCAGCCGGTCTCCGCAGGGGTCCCGAGAAGGCCATCGGGAACCCGCTCTTTGTGCAAAAAGCCGGTTCCCGACCCCTCCGGCAAAAACTCTAAACTGTTTGGAGGTGTGCCACAGAATCGTGCAACCGATTGGCACGGTGATTCATCCAAGCTGCTGTAGGGGCGACCGGCGGTCGCCCTTTTCTCTCTGGGTTCACACGCAGAGCACCCGCTGCCCACGGGCTCCGAAAAGGCCATTGGGAACAGTAACAAAAAGAAGAACGTCCCCTTTTCTCCGCGGGCATCGTGCTATATCGAAGGCTCTCACTCTCAAGATTCATGTTGGCCCCACGCCGAGTGGACCCGCACCCCCTCCGCCAAAAACTCTAAACTGTTGGGGTAGATAGCAGAATATTGCGAGTGACCGTGACATACGGCATATCCAATCCCTTCCCTGCTCCGGTAGCGGCCGGCGTCCCTGCCAGTCGTCCTGAAACACACACCAGGCCTCGCACGCTGGAAGGTGAGTCAAGAGCGGTGATTTCTCAGGCACTGGCTGACGCCATGAAAACCTGGGCGGCGAGCGCAAGGCTGTGGACAGCGGAATAAGCACGAGCCCTGAAGGGGCGGCTCAAATAATAGTCCCGCGGAACGCGGGACGCCAAGCCACCGGAAGGATTATGACAAAACCAGAAAGGGTCAGTCACACTCTTGCACCCATCGACAGCGTTTCTCCCCGAATTTGTTGATGTAGCACTGCTTGACCATCGTGCAGCCATCATCGACAGGGACTGAGCTTCCGGTTGCGATAACGCCCGGCCCGAAACCCCAGTGTCCGCCATGATGCCCATGATGCCCGCCATGATGCCCGTGAGGACCGGCTATAGCGGCTGATGTGCTGAGCCCGACTACGATCCCGCCAACAAAGAGGATTCCTACGACCGCCGCCAATACTTTTTTCATTGTCCCGCTCCTGAGATCTTTATTTGAGCTGTCCGCTCTTGAGATAACAATTCGTTTTCCGATCTGAAGTACAACAACTTTTTTCTTCACCACCGGAAGTTGGACCCGGTGACACGATTCAAGGCACAGTCGACCGGACACACCTGCACCTGAGTTCAGCGCATAGAGTTCCTCCGATCCTGTACGCATGGGACTGATTTTTCTTGATATCCTCTGACACGGAGGAGAAGGGGAAGGCAAAAATGCGAGAGAATCCGGTTTTTTGCACAAAAAGCGGGTTCCCCCGCCTTTCCCATTTCTCCTCCCGCGGATGCCCGGTGGCCTTCTCCCTTGACACATTCGCTTTGGGCATTATTTTACCATTAGGTTAATTAACCGAATGGTTAATCACGATATGGCACAGGATAAACTCAGCACCACTTTCGCAGCACTCGCGGATCCGACACGACGGGCGATCCTCACTCGTCTCAGGATGGGTGAGGCAACGGTGACCGAGCTGGCCAAACCTTTCAAGATGAGCCTGCCCGCCATCTCCAAGCACTTATACCAAGTTGCTGTCTGAAGAGTACTGAATATGGTTGCATACGGAGCGGCACTATGATATCCGGTTCTCCCCAATATAGGGGAGGTGAGCATGGCAAGGATTGCTTCTGTCGCGGGGCATCTTTCTGCTGACCAGGTCTTGGAGAGAATTAAGGGAACTGTAGGTTTTTGGAGAGTACCAGAAATGGCTTGTTATCTACAATCTGCTGGTTGATCCAAGACCTTTGATGGAGGTGGCGAGGCATGTTGGTTTGGCCTGGCAAACGGTACGGAATTTAGTTTCCCGATATAACCGTTTTGGGCCAGATGTTGTCGAGGGTCCGGGAAAAGGTGGCAGGCGAAGGGCTTACATGACCTTGGAAGAGGAGGCTGAATTCATCGAGCCGTTTTTCGAGCGAGCGAGTACCGGTAAGGTCGCTACTGCAATGGAAATCAAAAGAAAACTGGAAAAGCATCTGGGCCACACAGTGCACAAGACCACGGCATATCGATTGCTCAAACGCCACGGCTGGAGGAAGATAGTTCCTCGTCCGTCACACGTTCAAGCTAACAAGGCGGAACAGGAAGAGTTCAAAAAAAATTCCCGGCAAAGGTGAGTGAGGTACTGGCAAGCAGAGATCCGGAAGACTCACGGCCAGTTCTCATAATGCCTCAGGACGAAGGACGTTTCGGTCGGATCAGTAATCCCAAGCCTGCTTGGGCCCCTCCTGGTGTACGCCCAACAGCGCCACGGCAGGTTGTAAGGGAATACTTGCACGCATTCTCCGCTGTAGCCCCAGCTTTGGGAAGGATGACTTCACTCGTCCTGCCCTACGCAAACTCGGACATGATGAATATCTTTCTGGATCAAGTCGCTCAGGATTTTAAAGAATTCTTCGTCGTGATGCTCGTCGACAAAGCGGGATGGCACACATCACAAAACCTCACCATCCCCGAAAACATCCGCTTCATCGAACAACCCTCTCACAGCCCCGAACTCAATCCAGCCGAACACATCTGGGATGCCATCAGAGAAGACGACTTCCACAACGAAGCCTTCCGATCACTTGATGAGCTTCAAGACAGGCTCTGTCTAGCACTAAACAAATTGCACGACAACCCCGATAGGCTCCGATCACTAACCAATTTCCCATATCTTCAATGCGACTCATTTCTAAATGGAGATCACCCAAAGGTACCCATCTGATTGCTACTTGGTATTACAGGTGCTGGAGCGTGCGGGTCTGATCGAACGCAGCCGCGATGCGCAGTGGCGGCCCTGCCGGCTTCAAGCAGATCCGCTCAAGGAGGTCGTCCTGTGGCTCGAACAGTATCGCAGCTTCTGGGACCAAAGCCTTGATCGTTTGGGTGATTACCTAGTCGAACTGCAAGAAGAGGAGAAGCAAAATGGCCACAAGAAATAGTTCAATTGCCAAAGCAGAGGAGCCGGTCCTCGAGATCGTACGCATCCTCGATGCCACGCGCAGCCTCGTATTCAAGGTCTGGACCACGCCCGAGCACTGGGCACGCTGGTTGGGCCCGCGCGGCTTTACCACGCCGTCTTGCGAGATGGACTTCCGACCGGGTGGCGCCTATCGCGCCCTCATACGGTCGGCCGAAGGCACAGACTACCGGATGCAGGGCGTCTATCGCGAGATCGTCGAGCCCGAGCGCATCGTCTTCACCTTTGCATGGGAGGACGAAAAGGGTGAACCCGGCCACGAAACACTGGTCACAGTGACCTTTGACGAACACCACGGTAAGACTAAACTCACATTCCACCAGGCTGTCTTCGAAACGATCGAAGATCGCGATTCGCATCGAGAAGGTTGGAGCGAATGCCTGGATCGCATGGAAGCGTACCTGGCCACAATAGCATGACAAGACGAAGCGGGCAGGTCACGAGCCCGCGGCGTGCGTCAACCGACCGAGGAGATAGACATGCAAAAGATCACTCCACATTTATGGTATGACAAAGAAGCTAAAGAGGCGGCCGAATTCTACACTTCCGTTTTCCCCAACTCAGAGATCAAAGATATAACGACGCTCCACGATACCCCTTCCGGCACGGTCGATGTCGTTACCATCGAGCTTTTGGGGCAGGAATTCATGATGATCTCGGCTGGTCCCGAGTTTAAGTTTAATGAAGCGATCTCGTTCATCGTGTACCGCGATACCCAGGATGAAATAGACTACTACTGGGAGAAACTCTCCGCAGTCCCGGAATCGGAACAGTGCGGCTGGCTAAAGGACAAGTTCGGACTTTCATGGCAGATCGTTCCTACCGCTATGGGCGATATGATGAAGGACAAAGATGAGAAGAAGCTCGCTCGGGTAACCCAAGCGTTTCTCCAAATGAAGAAACTCGATATCGAAGCGCTCAAGCGGGCATATGAGGGGAAGGAATGAAGATCCAAATTAATAGAGTTCCAACTTATTAAAATTAAGGAGAAAAACTATGAGCAACAAAAATAATCCGGTTGTGCATTTTGAAATGCCGTATGAAGACCCCGAACGGGTCGTGAAGTTTTATACACAGGCCTTTGGATGGCAGATGAATAACCTGGGCAAGGATATGGGCGACTATGTTCTTGCGGGTACGACAGAAACTGACGAGAACAGAATGGTCAAGACACCCGGCACCATTAATGGCGGTTTCTATCCTAAAAATCCGGATTGGCCGGCTCAATATCCATCCATAGTCATTGCGGTGGATGATATCAAGGATGCTTCCAAGAAAGTTACTGAGGCAGGCGGTGAAGTGCTCGGCGAGCCTATGGAGATACCCGGGGTCGGCCTCTATGTCTCGTTTATGGATAGTGAGGGCAATCGGGTAAGCATGCTCCAGCCCGAACAGAGGCGCTGAGAACGGGGAAGGGGGAAGGAGAAATGCGAGGGAAACCGCGGGAAGGCAAAGCAGGATGCGGGGGAACCCGTTTCTTGAAAGAAGGTGCTCCGCTCACGGCGACCATGCATAACCGGGCATCGTGCTGGATCGAAGGCTCTCGGCCTCAAGATGCATGTTGGCTCCACGCCGAGTGGACCCGCATCCCTTCCGGCAAGTCCCGCGGAGAATGCGGGATTATATTGGGCAGGCTCTCCGGCCTGCCACAGAAGCTAGATGCAGAGATATTTTGAAACGAAGCAACCCACTTTCTGGTATAAAAGGTAAATGCAAGAAAGGGTAGGGCGGCCTGTGGCCGACGTCGTTCGCGATCCACTAATCATTGAACCAGGTCGGGATGCCTCAATGCTCTCCATGCTAGTCCATTCCTGGCTCTGGTAGCGGCAGGAGTCCCTGCCGGTCGTCCTGGAACAAGGCAACCCTCTTTCCGGAAGAGAAGATGCGGGGGAACCCGCGGCAGAGGGAACGGAAACGTCAATAACCAACAGCCTTTTCCTTTTGAGCTGTCTGGAACAGCACAGATCGTCGCAGGCGGGCTTCCTCCTGGATTATCGGCAACTTTGTCATTAATTCGTCTCTGATGGTTAGACGGTAAGCGTGATAGTGCTCCAGCGTAATGCAGTAGACCAAAAAATGACGCATCCTCCCGGGGAACTTTATCAGTCCGCGGATGATCGATGTCCAGAACGTCCATCTGGAAGAGTAGATTACCCCCAAACGTAAGACCACCTTTAGCACTGCCAGTATCTCCAACAGTGACGGTGCGCCAAAGCCATCAGTTATCGGAGGCGGAACCATCCTCGATAAGTGGTCAAACGCGCGTTTAAGATAGGATTTCCTCTCATAAAGCACCTCGTGGATATTGATGAACTCTTCGACGATCTGGCTTATCGGCCTGGTTGGAAGGAAGTTCATCAGGCCGGTTTGATTACCGAAGCTGTCGTCACAGACGGTTGAGAGAAGCCGATCTTCAGCCTGGAGCCGTTTCCAGATCTCCGTTCCCGGGCCTGCCTGCAGCAGGGTAACAAACATCTCCGGTATGTGGTTGCGATTGGCAAACTCGATCAAGCGTTGATCGGCGCCCGGCGCCTCATTGTCAAAGCCTATTATGCAGCCGGCGATTATCTGCAATCCGGCTCGGTTCACCGCCTTGCATGCCTGATCGAGATCCACGGCACTATTCTGAAATTTCTTTGCCTGGCGAAGGGATTCATGATCCGTTGTCTCGATCCCCATAAAAACTCTGAAGAATCCCGCTCGGACCATCAAATCCATCATTTCGGAATCTGCGGCAAGGTTCACAGACGCTTGGGTGACGAACTCGAATGGATGACCTCGTTCTTCCATCCACGGAATCAGTTCTCCAGCAGCGCTTTTGCGCTGAGCGGCTGGCCGATGAAGTTGTCGTCGACAAACAAAACACCTTTTCTCCAGCCAAGGTCGTAAAGAATATCGAGTTCCTTTAGGATTTGTTGCGGCGTTTTTGTCCTGACCGATCTCCCGAACATGAGGGTAATGTCACAGAACTCACAGTGGAATGGGCATCCTCTGGAAGACTGAACAGCCATACTCTCATAAATGCCGAAGTCCAACAGATCGTATCTCGGCGTCACACTATGTTTCAAATCCGGTCCGGGAGGCATCTCGATGACAATGCCCGATTGCCCGGATTTCAGTGCCTCCACGAGCTTCTGAACACCCTCTTCCACCTCTCCTCTGACGACAATATCCGCTCCGAATTCCAACATCTCCTGCGGAATGTGAAATGCCAAAGGACCGCCTAACACGACAGTCTTCCCATTGCTTTTGCTTTCTCGGATCAGTTCTACGATTCCGGTGTATTGAGTGATCATTCCCGAAATCATCACAACATCGCAAGACCGCCAATCTTCGTCCGATATCTTTTGGCCGGTTAAGTCCCTGAGTTTGACCTCCCAATCCTCGGGAAGCAGCGCAGCGACGGTCAATAGCCCGAGAGGCGGAAACAGGATTTTTTTACCTATCATCTTCAGAACATTGCCGAAAGACCAGAAGGTTTGCGGGTAACCTGGATTTGCTAAAAGAACTCTCATGAACACTCCTCTGTGAGAATTCCAATTCTCACCGGTTGTTTTTGGGGTTATAACCTCGGCTAAAAGAGCCGACTCAAGGAAGGCAAAACGAAGACAATCGGCCTCTAAGAGTCGGCCATTGGGAATGTATTCAGTGGCAATCCGTATAAACCGGTATTATGCGGCACGTTTGGCAGTCTAGGAGTCGGCGGGCCATAAGCTGCGGGAGTGATTCTTTGAACCTAAAGAGGCGCCCTGGAAGACCCGACGGAAGCAAGACCATCGTAATAGTGGCGAAAAAGCCCGCGTTTTACTAGTCACGACTGTATCCCATCGAACGCCGCCGGTCAAGCGCACCGCGTGTTGGTCGCCAGCCGAAAATGGCCTGGTCATATTAGGCTCCCGCCTACGGAGAGGAATAGAAGGCATCGAGCAGGAGTCCAAATGAGGACTTGGCCCCACCGGGATATTCCGACGGCATTTAATCCCCGACCGGAAATTTACAATTGCGAGCGCAGCGAAGCAATCTCTACCCTCATACGTGATAGGAACGAATCCTCAACTAATGGGTCGGGTCTGCTCTTCGCTCACCTTTGAGGGTCCTGGTGTTGTGAGGCCATGTAGCGAGGTTTTACGCACGCATGAACAATGAGATCAGGGAAGATGCGAGCCTGCGGGGGCGAATAGAGGGGATAGAGAGGGAACTTCAGATGAACGAACTGATCCCACCTGGATTTCCTGGAATGAATATTCGACCGGCGCGGAGGCTGGCCGCTACCGGAACTAGAACCAGCCGCCCGGGTAGGGGGGCTCCGCCTCCATTATAGGCCACTAGTCATGAAATCGGGTCGGGAAAGGCTCAATGCGTCTCCACGCGCTGCCCCCTGAGGCTCCAGTAGCGGCCGGCGTCCCTGCCGGTCGGTCTGGAACGAGGCAACCCACTATCTGGTATATCAAAGGTCAATGCAAGAAAGGGTAGGGCGGCCTGTGGCCGCCATGATTTCTCCCAGGGTCATGATAAGGATGTCGGGCACAGAGCGAGCTACCTTCGATGTCTTTTCTCGTTCCTAGGCTCCGCCTTGATAATAGACCGGGATGCCAGATGTTACTGGGCAAAGCCCGCAAGATATGGGTTCCCAGGCAGAGCCTGGGAACGAGAAAACGCCCAAGGACTAACAATACCGCAACGTTAAGTTCGGGTGGTGTCAATGGATCTAGCCTGTGGATCTTCGCGGCGCCGGTCATCCAGTGTCACACGTGACAGGTACAAAGCCTCGTATGTGAGTATCAGGTCTGCTTCTTAGCTCTGAAACATGAGGCAAGAAGTTGCATGGCCAAGTCTGCTCTTGGTACCTACTTCCAGCGCTTCATTGTGTGGCCATGTCCAGGACTTTGTCGCCGTCCGAAACCATGGTATCATAGTCATCAACAGCGGCAGACGCTGCGAAGCGATCTTCCCGGATCCGTAGATTATCAATAGAGCAATGAATTCAGGGGAGATACGAGCCTGCGGGGGCGAATGGAACGCATCGAGCGAGAGCTCCAAATGAGCCAAGAGCAGAATTGATCCCATGCACATTTTGTCATCCCCGAGTTTTGTTGGAGTCCGCCTTGGAGTGGACTATAGGGAAACGTTTACGGCTTCAGCGAATCCATCCTACTTTTCGTTATCATCCTTCAGACCTCGGAATGGCAAGGGCGCCGCACAATTCCGGATCGCATGACGCAACGCTAAGCCAAGGAGGCAAACAGTGGCACACCTGAATGGAGACCGTGCTTATCGCAATCTCGGGGAAAAGATTGATAGTCTGCAAACCAGAACCCCCTGGAACGAAGCCTTTTGCGCCATGCTCAAGACCGTGTTTGACCTGGAAGAAGCGGATGTGATCATCAAGATGCCTTGCGGTCTTGCCACACTGGACACGATTGAGATGCTGACGAAATACGAAAGAACCAAGCTACAGAAAATCCTGGAAAGCCTTTGTTCACAGGGCCTGGTCATTGACCTGTGGATCCAGGGCGAGTACCGCTATATGCCTTCACCCTTGATCGTAGGAATCTTTGAGCTGGTCATGATGAGAACTGGGGATGCCCTGAGCTCGAAAAAATGGGCCGAGCTGTTTCACCAATACTTGAATGGAGACGATGCTTTCTATGCGGCGAACTTCGGGCATGATGAACGAGTCTCGGGCATGAGAACCCTGCCTCACGAAGAGGCGATCCGGCCGGCTGAGCACGTTGAGGTTCTGGATTACGAAAAGGCCACAGCGATTATCGACGACGCCGATCGTTTTGCCATTGGCCTATGTTCATGTCGTCATGAAAAACTGCACGTTGGTGAGAAACAATGTGATGTGCCTCTGGAGACTTGCTCCGCTTTTGGGGCGGTGGCTGATTTCATGATCAGGCGCAGTTTGGCCAAAGAGGTTTCGAAAACGGAAATGCTGGAGAAGCTGGCCCGTTCAAAAGAGATGAAACTTGCGCTCACGTCAGATAATGTCAAGCAGCGGGTCAACTTTATTTGCCATTGCTGCAAATGCTGCTGCAATCTGATGTTGGGCGTTACCAGGCATGGTTTTCCGAACACGATCGTGACCTCCAGCTTTATTTCAGCGGTGAATCAAGAAAGATGTAACGGTTGCGGGAGGTGTGTCGATACCTGTCCAGTCAATGCCATTGAGGTTAGAGCGAGTGACAATCCAAAATCGAAAACAAAGAAGGCCGCTAGAATTGATGAGAGTGTATGTCTTGGATGCGGCGTATGCGCGCTCGTCTGTGCTCTAGACGGCATTGGGCTGGTTAAACGCAAACAGCGCCTGATTCACCCGGATACCACTTTTGAGAGAGTGATCCTGCAGTGTCTCGAGAGAGGAACGCTTGAGAAGCAGATATTTATCAATCCGCAAAGCCTAACCCAGAAAGCGATGCGAGGCTTTGTTGGAGGATTCCTGAGACTCTCGCCGGTGAAA
The DNA here is from genome assembly GCA_963741425.1 of uncultured delta proteobacterium. Taxonomy (GTDB): domain Bacteria; phylum Desulfobacterota; class Desulfomonilia; order Desulfomonilales; family Desulfomonilaceae; genus DATJPW01. Next base: position 225,423 of record CAVUHP010000025.1, on the reverse strand, counting down.
AAAGCGCTGATGAGCGACACGCTGCGGTCTTCATTTCTGGCTGCAATGAGGGTGGGAGCTAAAATGCAAGGAAAGCGATGGCTCCTGGAAATCTAAGTGCTCGGCGCTCCCCCAATTGCGGGGTCACCCATTAAGCGGTCCTCTGTCAAGGAAGACGCCTCTCCTGGCAAGGAAACAATTCTCATTCTTCTTCCGTTCACTCTTGGGGCATAGATACTGCCTGCTCCACAATACGGCGCAAATCTTCCTTCATAATGGGTTTTGAAAGGTAGCCGAAAGGCTGTGTAGCATCCGATCGTTCGCGCGTGGCATGGTCCGCATGGGCCGTCAAGTAGATTATCGGGATGGATTGATTTGAACGTATCACACCGGCAGCTTCTATTCCGTCCATGTCACCATCCAGAACAATGTCCATCAAAATCAGATCGGGTTTCGTCTCTTCTGCCTCACGAATAGCAGCTTGCCCTGTAGACGCGAGCGCGGTTACTTCATAACCCAATTGCTCCAGAATCAACCGCAACGACCTGGCAATTATCCTGTCATCCTCGACCACAAGGATTCGCGGTTTCTTCATGCCGCAGCCCCTCCTCGACTCTTCTTGACTTCCTTAAAACATATCCGCACACGTGTTCCATTGACTCTGCCGATCTCGATCCGACCGTCAAGTTGATCCACGAGGGCGCCCACCAAATCTAAGCCGAACGATTTGGAGCTGTTCCCACCCGCATCCTCCAGAATTCCTACACCGTTGTCGCTCACTATCAATTCGGTACTCTTGCTTTCCGACGGCCCGAACAGAGACTGCTACTTCTCCATTCCTCCCTTCCGGATAAGCGTGTTTCAGACAATTTGATACCAATTCGGTCGTGATCATACCAAACGGGATCGCCGTATCAATTCCTAAAGAAATTCTCTCAATGTCCGTCCTTAAAGTGACACGTGCCGCCAGGTCGCTATAATAACCAAAAAGCTGTTCCAGTAGGGTTTTTGTGTACCCATCCACATTCAAAGCGGCCAGGTTTTCCGTTTGATAAAGTTTTTCGTGGGCAATGGCCATAGCCCTTATGCGATCTTGAACGCTCTCGAACATATCCTTGACGTCGTCGGTGCCGAACTGCGATTGGAGGTTGAGAAGAGCGCTAATCACAGCGAGGTTGTTCTTCACCCTATGATGGATTTCCCGGAGGAGCACCTCTTTTTCCTTGAGCGAAGCCTTGATACGTGCTTCGTCCGCCTTTCGTTCGGTGACGTCTATGCCGACGCCCCTTACGCCCACAATCGTATTATCACGTATGATCGGACTCGACCACGTTTCTATCTGAGCAGTACCGCGGTTTTTCTTCAGAAGCGTGTATGGTTCCGCGTACAGCCTCTCGCCGCTCATAACTCTGGATATGTTGCTGACGGCCCTTTCGAGATCTTCCGGTATGACCACGCCCGCCACAGTAACCCCTGCGGCCAGGTCGTCCTGCGTGTATCCGCCTAACTCTAACCAGCTTCGGTTCACGAAAGTGAACTTACCCTTATCGTCAAACTCGTAAACAAACGTGGGTAGAAGCTCAGCCAATTCTTTGAATCTCTCTTCGCTCTGTCGAAGTGTCCGTTCCGCTCGTTCACGCTCTATGATTTCGGATTCGAGAGACTTATTGGCTAGTTCAAGCTCCGCTCTGGCCTCTTCAACAGTCACTTGCGACAGGAACTGCCTTCTCCTTGCATTGCTGAGGAGAACAGAAACAAAAATACCCAGCACGTTGGCCGCTACGTGCGTTGCCAGTATTAATATGAACTTCTGAAACTCCCAACTACCCTTGAATTGAAGGTAAACCCACATGTTTCCTATAGTAATCACGAATGCCGGAAAGGCACGGAAGATCAAATTCCCGGGGCAGAGCAAGTAACAGCTTATAGCGATCAACGGCTCCACGCTCAACACCGTGTGCGAGACCGGTCGAGTCCTGGTTATGTACAGTAGTAGGATGGCGCCCATAAGCGCGGCAGCGAAAGCGGCCCAATCCAATTGCCCGGGCGTCTTCAGCTTCTTGGAAAAGGTAATAAAAGTTATAACCGCGGTCACAAAAAACACTCTAGAAGCGAGGAGCACCCAGAATTGTCTACTTTCTCCAAAGAAAAGGTAGTCGCTATAGAAAAACGCCAAGACAAGCAAAGACCCCAGCGCCAGCCCCTGCGAGAACCTCTTCTTGTCCGTCTCCAGGAAAGACAGACGGTACCCCTGTTCTCGGTCTCCGAGCGTCGGTTCGATGTAGGACAGGCCCTTGCTTATCAGGTGCAGCGGACTCAAAATCTGCTCCTTGGGGTGCTATTTATCGTTGAATTATGTGTCGGTCTTGCCATTTCGGGGTATTTGGAGCGGTACCCGTCCCGGTTATATAGCCGAAACTGAAAAGAGAATGCACGGAGATAGACTACAAAGGCCCATAGGCGTTAACTTAGCGTTCTTGTCCGCTCGTCCTAGTGGGACGAGATGATAGTAGCCCGGCAATTTATTGCCGGGAAAGCGTATCGCCAAAGATTCCAGTCCCGTTAGGGACGACTGATCAATTGAAGCCGGCTTTAACACCTTCAGCCGTCCCTATGGGACTGAACGGCCTTTACTGGAGCTGCATTCTTGACCCGGCGATGAATCGCCGTGCTATTCTCAGAAGTTCCTACGGAACTATGACTGCCCTTAAGGTAACGCTTTTTCTACAAAAGGCCTCTGGTTCTGATTATTTCAAAATTTCGCGAGAAAACCCCAGAATGTTGCGAGCGATTACCAGCATTTGAATCTGGCCGGTACCCTCGAAGATATCGGTGATCTTGGAATCTCGCATCCACTTCTCGACCAGCCATTCACGCGAGTAACCGAGCGGTCCCAGAAGCTCCACGCACTTTTGAGTTACCAGAGTAGCAGCACGACCGGCTTTGGCCTTGGCTATGGAAGCTTCCAGGCTGTTCCTAAGGCGGTCATCCAGCATGGAGGCCGCACGCCAGTTGAGCAGTCGAGCAACATCCAGATTAGCCTCCATCTCCATCATCGTCTTCTGCACGTAATTCAGTTTATGCAGACTCACGTCGTACGGAAAAGTGTAGCCTTCTGCCTCCAGTTTCTGCTTCGTGAACTCCAGCGAGGCTCTGGCCACGCCGATTGCCATGGCAGCCACTCCCGGCCGGGTAGCGTCGAAAGTTGCCATTGCGCCGCCAAGCCCTTCTTTTCTTTCTGTTATTTCCGAGCTGCCCAGGATATTATCATGTGGTATTCGGCAATCTTGTAGAACGATTGAGGCCGTGTCGGAAGCTCGGATCCCGAGTTTGTGTTCCAGCTTGGTAACCGTCAACCCGGGCGTGCCTTTCTCCACCACGAAGCTCTTTATTGCGGCTCGACCCTGACTGCGGTCCAGCGTGGCCCAGACCACGACAGCTTCGGAGTGATGGCCCGACGTAACGAAAATCTTCTCTCCATTGAGTATCCATTCATTCGTCTCAGGGTCGAGCTTGGCCGTTGTGGCGATCGCTGCCGTATCCGAGCCCGCTCCAGGTTCGGTGATCGCCATTGCCGCGAATTTGGCTCCGAATCTGGCTTTCTGTTCGGGTGTAGCAACAGCGTCGATAGCGGCATTACCCAGGCCGCGGAAGGGAAAGCAGAGCATGATTCCGACGTCGCCCCAGGACAGCTCTTCCATATTCACTACCAGGGAGACATTGGGTTCGGAGGTTTTCTTTCCATCGGCGTCCGGCTTGCCTCCTTTGCCCTGCCTGAAGGTCTTCAGACCCATCCTCTCGACCACGTCATACAGCTCCTGCACCTTGTCGTGCTCGTGGTCGTCATAGTATCGCGAGACCGGTCTAAACACTCCTTCTGCAAGGGCTCGAACCATTTGTCTCATCTGTTTAGTCGCCGGCAGCAGTTCAAAGTCTATCATCCGCTTCTCCTTTTAGAGACCGCCATGTTGTTCGGTACAGAATCCGTTATCGCTGCTGGAACGGGCTCCCCTCAGCTTATAGCCAAACCTTCCATGGTGGAAAAACCGCGGCCGTTTCGGAACCACATTTCCACAGGATGTTCTCGGATATAGCCGTGGCCTCCCAGAATCTGCACGCCGTAATCGACAACCTTCATGGCCTGCTCTGCGCAATACATTTTTGCCAAAGCTGCGTCACGTGTGGCATCATCGTTCCGGTCCAGGCGCCATGCGGCCCTCCATGCAAGCATGCGCATTCCGTCCACCTCCATGGCGGATTCCGCTAACATGAAGGCAATGGATTGTCTGGCGGCAATGGGTTCCCCGAACGCAAACCTCTCTTTCGCATAGCCCACGGCATATTCATACGAAGCGCGGGCAACCCCTACGGCCATAGCGCAAAGGGTGGATCTTGAAAGATTGAGTAACCTCATATAATCAATCCCCTGATCTCCACCGACCTGCCGCGATTTGGGCACTACACAGTCTTCAAATGTTACTCGAAACAACGGCAACGAATTGAGTCCCAGGTTCTTTTCCCGCTCAGATATTTTGAGGCCCGGCGTGTCCTTGTCGACGATTACGGCTTTCGCCGAACCTGGCCCGCCACCTTCGGGTGAGGCAGCGTAAACGAGTATGTGCCGGGCGTCTTCGGCCATCGGCACCATGCACTTGACTCCCATTGATTACTATCTCGTCGCCTCTTGTTTGCGCCATGGTTCGGAGGTCCATAGGATCGAAAGTGATCCTCGGCTCCATTAAGGCTGATGTGGCAGGGAAAAATTGCTCTCCGCAGAATTTTGGAAGCCATTCTTCCTTTTGTTCTTCGGAACCGAATTCGAGGATGGGTAACATCATCAAGAGGGGCGAAAGAGCGCCTAGAGTGAGGCTGACGTCGCCCCAGGCCAATTCCTCGACCATTATGGCCGAATTAAGCACGGAACGTCCCAGCTCATAGCCACCATATTTTTCCGGAATCACGTTGGGGCAAAAACCCAACTGCCACACCTTGTCGAGGACATCGGCTGAGAGTTTGGATTCCTCGTCACAATCCCGGGCAATCGGCCTGAGTTCCTTGGCCGCAAACTTTCGGGCCATGTCCTGAATCTGCTGTTGATCCTCGTCCAGAGTAAATTCAGCCATTTGATCTCCATGCGACGAATGTATTTTCAATGGATCGCCTTGCCCAACCTGCCCTAATACAGGGACGCGAGTCAAGTTTTCCATTCAGGGTACAAACACGCCCAATTTTCCCGGAGCCAAAGAGAAGGCTAGAACAGGAGAGAAGATGCGAAGGAACCAGATGGAGAGAAAAGAGAAGGAAAGGAAGAATGCGGGGGAACCCGCTTTTTGCAAAAAGCCGGATTCCCCCGGACCCCCTCCGGCAAAAACTTTTATATTGCTAGCGTTAGATTAAGGCTGATGTAGATGCTTCGGGACGGTATGACGACCCGTGCGTCTTCTTGGAGTCCCGGAGGGACTCACCAACAGTAGCCACGGGTGCAAACCCGTGGAAAGGAGGGGCGCCAACAGTAGTCCCGCGCGACGCGGGGTGGCAACCCATGGAAAGGATAGCGTTAACAAAGAAGACCCTGGAGGGGCATAAGCGTTAACTTAAGGGTTGCGTACGCGCGTGATATATTCTATAGCCGCCCTTGAGGTGGCGCCATGAAAGAGCAACTGGGTTGTCTGGGTGAGGACGATTGGTCAGTATTAACGCGGTTTTTTCCTTTGGGTTGGGAGGAGAAGGCGAGAGAGCTTGGGGCTCTGCAAAGATGTCGGGGATTCCCGGATGCGGAGAGACTTCTGCGAACGCTGCTTATTCATTTGGGAGATGGCTGCTCGTTGAAAGAGACTGTTGTACGAGCCAAGCACGGCGGTCTGGTGGACGTATCGTCAGTAGCTCTTTTCAAGCGACTGAAATTGTCAGGAGAGTGGCTGCGATGGATGGCTTGCTCTCTGATGACGAATTGGTTTTCCAGGCAGTCGGGGGATCTGTATGGGCCTGATCTACGGGTCAGGCTGATAGACGGGTCAAATGTTCAGGAGCCTGGTAGTACAGGCTCTTCGTGGAAAATACACTATTCAGTGGGATTGCCGTCTCTGCTTTGCGATGAAGTGTATGTGACCGGTCCGCAGATCGGCGAGTCGTTCAAGAGATTCAAAATAAGGCATGGTGATCTTCTGCTGGGTGACAAGCAATATGCGAAGCGCCCTGGAATAGCCCACGTGGTAGGTTGTGGAGGAGATGTCCTGGTAAGGACGAATCTTGAGAGTGTTCCTTTTTTGGACGAAGATGGAGCCGCCTTTCCCTTGCTGGACCATTTGAGGACCATTAGAGGAACGCAGATGGGCGACTGGGATGTGTGGGTAGAGCATGACAAATCTTTAATACGCGGCCGAGTCTGTGCATTACGCAAGAGTAAGAAATCCAGGGAGGCGGCGCGCCTGAAGACTCTGCGTCAGAGGAGCAAAAAAGGGAAAGTGAAACCGGAAACATTGGAAGCCGCTGAGTACATATTTGTGTTCACAACGCTGCCACGTAAATTCGGCCCTATGATCGTATTAGAGACCTATCGTGGTAGATGGCAGGTTGAATTGGCTTTCAAGCGCTTGAAGTCGATAATCGGTCTTGGTCACCTGCGAAAAGTAGACATTGATGGCGCCAGAGCTTGGCTTCACGGCAAGCTTTTGGTTGCTTTCCTAACCGAGGCTCTCATAATAGCCGGGACGACTTTTTCCCCCTGGGGGTACGCACTCATTGAAGAGCGCTAATATAAATAGATGCTTATGGCGAGAAACGGCGATGATGCTCCATTATGTGTCGCAAGCCACGAATCCTCGTCCTGGCTTAAGCTCGGTTCTGAGAAACTGGAATACTATCGCAAGGAGTCTCCAGGAGGCGCCAAGAAAAAGATCTTTACAAACGGAAACTCTAAGGACTATCATCAACCACGAACTCGCTTAAGTTAACGCTTATGCCCTGGAGGGGTCTCCCATTAAACAAGATTGGTGGACCCGGTCAGGGCTGTCATTGCGAGGAGTCCCGCGAAACGCGGGATGGCAATCTCCATGCGTCTGGTAGCGGCCGGTGTCCCTGCCGGTCGTCCTGGAACACTCCCGCAGGCTCGCACGCTCAAAGGTGAGTCAAGAGTAGACGTGAATCCGCGCTGAGCACAAAGGAATTACGACATTATGGTACGGGGGACTCAAGCGGAATGCACAAACATGGCAGGGTGATTCATCCAAGCTGCTGTAGGGTGCGACCGGCGGTCGCCCTTTTCTCCGTGTGTCCGGGAACCATAAACGCACATGGCACGAATTCGATTCTCAATCGTAACATTGCGGCATCTGTACGGCGCGACCTGCGAGTCTGCCCTAGCTAGAGCCCCCGAGCCCTACGGGAAGAGTAACAAAAAAGAAGAATGTACCCTTTTTCACAAGAAAACTATCATTTCAAGACCTGACCCCGAATCTTCGATTCGATTATCCTGGACATCAATCAGACCCTCCGCGGTTGGTTTGGCTATTTCCAACATAGCCCCCGTTCCACTTACGTGCGCTTGGATGGCTGGACCCGCATGCGCCTGCGCAGCATCCTCCGCAAGCGTCGCGGCGGCCAAGGACGGGGTCGGGGGGCTGACCATCAACGCTGGCCAAATGCCTACTTTGCCGAGCACGGGTTGTACTTCCTTACCACAGCCCATGTCTTGGCCTGTCAATCCGCTCGGCGGTGAACCACCGACTGGAGAGCCGTATGCGGGAGATCCGCACGTACGGTTCGGAGGGGGGAGCGCCGGGTAACCGGTCGTTCCTACCCCTACGGCGGCATCGTGCTACGATTTTGGCAGATGCGACAATTCTGAGACAGTTTCAGATGCCGGTCCCACCCAAGATGCCCGGCGCCACTCTTCCTTTTCGCGATTACTTTTGAGAATCCCTATAAGGGCCGGCGCTTTGACGTCGGTGATGGTGGGTACTTGTCTCTAGCAGGGCCTTATTCGATGCGGCCTAATTAATTTCGGGTGGTATGGATGCGGAATAAGCTTACCGTTTCCGTCTCTTCCATCATCACTTGATATGCGTCTCGGATGTTCTCTTCTAGTTCTTCCAGCGATTCTCCTTGGCTAAAGACACCGGGGACTTCCTTCAGCTTGCCCACGTACCAATCATCGTCCAGCCAGTATTCCAGTGTGAATTGGCGTTCCATATCGCAACTCCAAATGTCCGGCATTCGTTTAGCAGTCTCACGCCCACTCGTGTCTTTGTCAACCGCGGATTCATGCAGAGCATGATGAGAACGTAACCGCTATCCAGTGATGTAAGCGAGTGACTCTACCGCGGCAGTATCTCTTCCCCGGTCCTATCCACACCGTACCCGCCCAGGGCGAGCACTTTCTTCTTGAAGCTGTTGCCTTTGATAACCCCGAGGAGGACTTGAATCTTCTCGTCCGGGAGGAATTCTTCAGGAATTACAAGATCGTACTGTTCCGTCGCGACAGGGATAAAGTCTAGGTCCAGGGCTCTCGCAGCGGCCAATACACCCATGCCGACATCAGCCACTCCGGACAGAACCGCCACAGCCACAGTTGTGTGGGTAAATTCTTCCATTTCGTAGCCCTTGATTTTTGCGGCATCCAGTCCAAGACGCTCCAAGTTGTAATCCAGCAGTACCTCTGGTTCCCGCGCCTGACTGCCGGTTGATAAAGGTCACATCATCTCGCACGAGGTCTTCAAAACTAGTGATGGACTTGGGGTTCCCCTTCCGGATAATGAATCCCTGCTCTCTCATTACACCGTGAAACAGCCTTACCGGAACTTCGGGAATGTATTTGCGGATGTACGACCAGTTGTATTCACCCGTGTCAGTGTCCAGCAAGTGCGACGGCGCAACATGCGCGGTTCGATTCTTCAGAGCCATCAGACCGCCCAAGCTCCCCACGTGGCTCGAAGATAGAAAGACACCATGAGGGATCATCTCGTCTGCAAGCAGATCGAGGGTCAAATCATGGCTGCCGATTACCACAACAGTGCGATCTATCTGCTCGGCAGGCCTGAGAAGCTCCACATTGGCCGATGTTCCCTGCTCGATTCCTTCTGTGCGAGACGGTATCCGAAGTATTCCATCCGCCCTGGTCAGTGTGGTAATGGAACCTGCGCCTCTGGGTAACGGGGCGGCAATCACGCGATCCGCCACTTTCCCCAGACGTACCCGTACGAATTCCTCTCGGCCGAGCTTCGAAGGGATTTTCCTGGCGGTCACCGCCGATATGGCTGCCCGTCGTCCGTGAGGGAGCCCTTGCATGACCTTCAACAGGAGCACTCCAAAGACCTCGAAAGAAAAGACTGCCGAGACCGGATATCCTGGATTTCCCATCACAGGTTTGTCGTCAATAATGCCCAGGATGGTCGGCTTCCCGGGCATCATCGCGACCCCATGCACCAGGACTTCGCCCAGTTCGCTTATCGCCGCGGCAGTATAATCCTCACTGCCGGCAGAAGATCCTGCATTGATTACGACGAGGTGGGCATCCGATTTCACTGCATCCGCTGTGGCTTCTTTGATCGCATCGTAATTATCGGGAACAATGGGTCGTCTTAGAGCAATGCCCCCGGCCTCTTCAACCAGACCTGCCAGTATCGAGGAGTTATACTCGACGACCTCTCCCGGTCCCAGTCCCGGTCCTCCATCTGCCAGCACATCGGGGTTCACTAATTCCGATCCGGTCGGAATGATAGCAACCTTGGGCTTGCGCATTACCTCAATCGATCTTACGCCGCCTGCCAGCAGCGCTCCAATTTCGTAAGAGGTCACTATGTGGCGAGCAGGGAGTATCATCTCCGATGCAACAAAATCTTCCCCCACTCGTCTCGCGTTCTGCCACGGAACAACCGCCTGTTCAATCTCGAAATTGTTATCGTCAAGGAAATTGACGTTCTCTATCATGATTACTGAGTTTGCGGCGGGAGGTAAGGGCCGCCCGGTATTTACCGGCCAGGCATCCCGGTTTACGGCTAACAAGACCGGGTTTTCAGGTCCCGCACCAAACGTCTTTTTTGCGGCAACCGCGAATCCATCCATAGCAGCAGTATGAAAATAAGGGGAGGAAAGACGGGCATAAACCGGGCCGGCAGTAACTCTACCACGGGCTTCCGTCACCAGCACGTTTTCAGATCCGGGAAAGCTTTTCTTGCTGAGTCGATTCAAAAAGATCGCCAGAGCTTCTTCCGGTGTCTTCATGTCCAGATAGATGTTCCTTCTCAATGCGTTCCCCCGTCCAGCGGGCAAATAATTTCACAGTGACTTCTTGACCCTTGTACAGGCCCTCGCAATCAGGCTCTATTGTTATGACCCCATCGGCCCGCACCATAGACGAGATCATCCCTGATTTGGCCGGCACAGGCACGGCAATCGTATCATTGTTCCTTTTCAGGAGTCGAACTCTAACGAAATCCATTCGGCCCTCTCTGGAAGGAATATTCCTGCTAAGGACCGCCATGGCAGCTCGGTCTGAGGAAAGGCTGCATCACGTTTTCGCCTTCCAAGCGGCGAATCAGTGGAACAATGAACTGCTCAAAACAAACCATTGCTGAAACAGGATGCCCCGGCAACCCGGCAATCGGTTTTCGGCCGACTCGACCCAATATGAGCGGCTTTCCCGGCGAGACCGAAACTCCATGAACCAGGATTTCCGAATCTTTATGAGATCGAATAGCTTCGATAACATGGTCACGGCTTCCCATAGAGCTGCCGCCCGAGATCACGACCAAATCGGCCGTTTCGATGCCTTTCTCGATCAAAGAAGAAACAGCGTCCAAGTTGTCGGGAGCGATGCCAATCCACAAAGGGTTTGCATGCGCCTCCTGAATCATCGAAGTTATCGTGTAGCGGTTCACATCCCGCATACAGCCAGGGAGCGGCTCCTGATCTATTGGGATGATTTCATCGCCGGAACTGGCAACTGCCACATTGGGTTTCCGATAGACCCTTACGGTCTGCCGTCCCATAGCGGCCAACAGATCCCAAATCTTGGGGTCTTAAACGAAACCCTGCATCGAGGAATGTTTCGCCTTTCCTGAAATCTTCCCCGCGACGAACAACATTCTCGAACGGAGCGACGGCCTTAAGGACTTCAAGCGAATTATCACCAATTTCCTCAGAGTGCTCAATCATTACCACAGCATCAGAGTCGGACGGCAGAGCTCCCCCGGTCCAGATTCGGACTGCTTCCCCCTTTTTCAATATGATATTAGGGATTTCTCCCATTGATACTTCGCCGACAATTTGAAAAAGAGCAGGTGCGCCTTCGGAGGAACCAAAAGTGTCCCTGGAACGCACAGCGAAACCGTCCATAGTGGAACGATCGAAGCCGGGCATGTCCTCAATCGATATTACAGGTTCAGCGAGGACGCGAAACAGAGCATCTGTTATGGGGATCGGCTCAATCTCCGTCGGTCCGAAAATGTTGAGTAGGTCCAGTGCCTGGTTTGGAGCAAGTACCCTTAGAAAAGGCTTCAACATTGAACATCTCTTTAAATTGATCAAAACCGAGTTTGTGTGCAATTATAGCTTGCGCTGGAGCTTGTGTCAAAAATGTCTTAACGGTGGGAGAAAATGGACGAGAATCCGGCCCAAAAGGTGCTCACTTATCGGTGGCTCGTGCTGGGGATTATGGCGCTGGCCTTCTCATTCGTATATTTTCACCGGCTTTGCCCGGCAGTCGTGGCCGTGGACATGCAGAAGGCCTTCGGCGCTTCAGGCGGTGTGATGGGGCTACTAGCGTCTGCCTATTTTTACCCATACGCCGTGATGCAGTTCCCCGCCGGGCTCTTGTCGGATTCTATCGGTCCTCGTAAGACAGTTACCGTTTTCCTGACCATAGCGGGCGTGGGAAGTCTGCTCTTCGGCTTTGCATCGGGAATTGGAACGGCCATTGCCGCGAGAATAATGGTGGGTGTCGGTGTTTCCATGGTTTTTATTCCCGCAATGAAAGTATTTTCTCAGTGGTTTCGTATAAGCGAATTCGCATTTGTAACGGCCATCCTGAACGTCATGGGAGGAGTAGGTGCCTTGAGCGCGGCTACGCCTTTGGCTTTTGTTGCAGGATGGCTTGGCTGGCGGGCAGGATTCGAGCTCATAGGAATCGGCACGCTGATAATGGCAGTTCTTGTCTGGATCTTGGTTCGTAACCGTCCTGAGGACAAAGGTTGGCCCTCTATCGCGGAAATTGACTACGGCGGACCGGCCAGTGGCACGCCTGTCGTGGGCTTGTCACTTTGGCAGGGCGCTCGAACGGTGATTACGGAAAAGTATTTCTGGCCGCTGGCGGTCTGGTTTTTCTTCGATTGTGGGATATTCTTCGGCTTTGGGGCTCTTTGGGCAGGTCCTTATCTCATGCAAGTGTACGGCCTGAGCCGTGCAGAAGTCGGCAGCATGCTCAACATGATTGCTGTAGCGCTTATAGTGGCCAGCCCCATAATAAGCGCACTTTCGGACAAGGTCTTTTACAGTCGAAAAAGGGTGATGATTATTACAAGCGCAATCCTGGTGGGAGAATTTCTTCTGCTGAGCATTTTTCCATCGGGACTTTCCAAGCTAACATTATATGTAGCCATTTTCATTATGGCAGCCTGTTCGGCGGCGATTGTGGTGATTGCGTTCACAACAGCCAAAGAACTTTTCCCGGTAGAGATCGCCGGCACGTCCACCGGCACTGTTAATCTGTTCCCATTTTTGGGAGGTGGACTCTTTCAGCCGGGAATAGGTTGGATCCTCGACGGATATCCTGCGGCCGCGACGGGTGAGTACTCACTCGAGGGATACAGGGTAATGCTGATGGTTTTGCTCGCGGCTTCCATCATGTGCCTCATCTGCACGTTCATGATGAAAGAAACGTTTCCCGGCCCAAGGATGCGGAAAGGGGCCTAAGAGTTCTGAAAATCGGTCACATGCCGGCATTCGAGTATCTGCAAAACGGAATAAAAGTTTATCATGACCACTAATCCCGATCTTAAGAAATCTGTGTTGATTACCGGCGCTGGTGGGTACATAGGCCGCCAGGTGGTCGAGGCCCTGGCCAAAGAAAGGCGAGCCTTGGAGACGATTGTGGCTATGGATGTTCGGCTGCCGGAAACGAGAGAGCAACTCCAGGGGATTGAATATATCGCCGAAGACATACGTTCGCGCACTTTGGGAGCAACTTTCAGGAGCCATCAGATCGATATCGTGGTGCACCTCGCTGCGATGGTAACTCCTGGGCGAGAGTCCGATCGCAATTTGGAATACTCGGTGGACGTGCTTGGAACTGAAAATGTTTCTGAAAAGCTGTATTGCAGCCGGAGTGGGCAAACTCATTTATACGAGCAGCGGCGCCGCGTACGGTTACCATGCGGACAACCCCCAATGGTTGGACGAGACCGATGAGCTTCGGGGCAACGTTGAATTTGCATACTCCGATCATAAACGACTTGTTGAAGAGATGCTGGCCATTTGGAGACAGGATCATCCTGAACTCGATCAACTGATCTTCCGTCCCGGAACAATTCTAGGGTCCAGGACGGCTAATCAGATCACAGCTCTTTTCGAAAAGCCGATGGTCTTGGGGATATTAGGTTCGCCGAGCCCGTTTGTCATTATATGGGATCAAGACGTCGTAGCTTGCATTGTCAAAGGCGTACACGAGAAAGTCACAGGCGTCTACAATTTAGCAGGTGACGGGGTTTTGACCATGAAGGAAATCGCCGGGTTACTCAAAAAGCCATATGTGCCGCTGCCTGCGAGTCTCGTAAAGGCCGCTCTTTGGGTCCTGAAACGTTTCAATATGACGCAGTATGGTCCCGAGCAGGTGAATTTCCTTCGCTATAGGCCGGTTTTGAGCAACAAAAGACTTAAGACGGAGTTTGGGTACACACCCAAAATGAATACCCGAGAAGTCTTCGAACACTTCCTTAAGGCCAGGCAAAGTGGGAGCTGATAGGGATTTCAGAGGCAAAACGGTGGTAATAACTGGCGCAGCCGGAGGAGGGGCCCGGTGTCCGTACTGTAAAATCAAGCCTGGGCCGGTGGAACAGGATTGATAGGATGTCTTCGACGACTGTACTAGTTATTCGTCCAGGTGCGCTTGGTGATACAATCCTGACTTTGCCTGTTCTGGACACAATTCAGGCAGAAAACCCCGACGCGAAAATAACCTTCTTGGGAAACCGTTCCTATCGCGATCTGATCCCGCCGCACATTCGATTTGAAGCATTTGACGATCGGACATGGTTATGGCTCTTCAGTTCGGAGGCAGCGAAGCCGCCGGCTGACACTCGCCATTTTGATAAGGCGTATGTGATTCTTAATCACCCCGAGGATGTGGTCCGGAACCTTAAAAGGGTGGGGACTGAGACGGTTCACTCGTGCGCGTCTTTGCCGGAGCGCGGCCGCCACGTGGTTGAGCATCTGCACACAGCTCTGGGTTTTCCTGTTCCCATGCGACGGCAATCTCTTTCGAGATTGGCCGGCGAGGGCCAGCAACAAACAATTTGGGTTCATCCGGGAAGTGGGGGGAGAGACAAATGCGTACCGCTGGCAATTCTCACGGCTTTCGTGGTGGAATTGAGCAGAATCACCGGATGGAAGCCGGTAATCACGGCGAGCGCGGATGACGCGTTTTTGCACGAATTTGCCGACTGGAAGTCCTTTGTCGAATGCCCAAACATGCGGCTTCTACAAGACAGGTCCTTGTTGGAGCTGTCTAAAGAACTGGGGGGCTCCAAGCTTTTCTTGGGCAATGATTCAGGAATAGGCCACTTTGCCGCAAATCTGGGTGTACCATCCGTTATTTTCTACGTGAACACGGATCCAGTCCGATGGGCGCCATGGGTTCCTTTGGACAATGCGCTAATCATTGATCTACGCGCACGGAAACTCGAAGATTACGACATTAGTGAGGACCTAAGAGCGATTAAGAGGTTTCTTCAGAATGATTAGATGCGAAGCCAAACCAGACCGCGGGCGACAATGTGGGATTTGTGCACAGATAAATAAGATTAATAACAAAGAGTTATATATATTTCATAAAGGACTTAATTAGTAAAATCACTCCATTTTTTAATATATTTTCTAGCTTTTCATCATAAATTTTCAAACTTCTTATCATTTTTTACTTGACAATAAAAAAGTCAACTGTAATTGTCAGCCGTAACAGAACGTTGTTCCCTGGAGGGAGGGTATGTATTCATTTAGATGCCATATGCTATTAGTATGTCTAGTTATTTCAGTGACAGGCTTTGCGGGAGATGTTAGCGCTTGGAACGCTAATCAGGCAGATTATCTTGATTACCCGGATGATTTCTCTGTGCCGGCAATGGCTCAAGCAAACGCAGTCACAAAGGTTAAACCTTTAAAACCAATAATGAAATGCAAGCCTATGCTCAAAAGCGGCATTCGCGGATTATGGGACTTCAGTTCCGATTGTATTCTTCCCATGACGCAAGACAAAGGCTGGGAAGCCAATGCGACGGCATTTTTTGCCAGGACTAAAGGAAAGGTTCGATATGCTTCCGGCACATTTGCCACATTCGGCACTTTCGGGTTGACCGACGACCTGGATATGAACTCGGACCTTGGCGTGCCGGAACATGGTGTAATCGGTGAATTCTCCATTGCCTATAGGTTTCGACCTAATTGGTCAGTCAAGTATACCATTATGCCCATGCTCATGAACGGATCCGGACAACCGGGCAGGCTTGTGGTATTCGGTTCGACTACCTTCAATTCAGCCCAAAACCTATCAAGTAAATGGGAACGACTCCAGCAAAGCATCGGACTCGTATATGATCCGATCAGCAGCCGCTCAATCCGGCTCAGTGTCTTCGGCGGCTACCTGAGGGTTAATGAAAAATTGGGAGTTTTTCAGCCCGGCTGTTGCGGCGGCACCATGGATAATGATTTGAACATGGGTTTGGTTTCTCTGGAACTGGAAAAATGTCTCAAACAAACTCGTACGTGCAACACTCTTTCATTGCAATGTGGGGCGGGTGTTGCTTTCGGAGATGATGGATTCGGATCCGATCTGATGACCGGCTTGAAGTACAGCATCCCTCTAAATAATGGACGCTGGGGCTATGTCAAAGGTGGATACAGATACATGAGCTATAAAAAGAAATATAGCGATGTAAAAATGTTCGATACAGCTATGGAAGGTGGATTCGTTCAGATGGGTATAGTCTTCTGACCCATCAAGCTAAATCGGATGCCGCACTCCCCAGCGGCTGATTCCACAGTTTCCTTTACGGCTGGCGGAAAAACCTAAAAAAAGCCCGACCGCTCCGTTGGCCGTTTCCTCCCAGCTCATTGCGGTTGGGCTTTTTTTTTTTAATGCCACTATTGGTACTACGTGGGTTGGGCGGGCTGGATTAAACACGTTTTTGATGAAGAGTTTTTAACCGGCAACGTCTCGAAATTGAATGGTATACTAAGGCATTGCCTCAACGAATATGCGTACCAAACTAATCTCAGGATCCGATGACTTATGAACCTGAACGCTCAGATTTTAGACTTTATCATCAATGAGCCCGGCGCTTCGATAGAGCGCCTATGCGGGGCGTTTAATCTTACCGAATATCGGCTCAAGAGAATATTTAGGCATATAGAAGACGGTCTTCTCGGAAAAACCATCATCCCTCATCACAAAAATGGTGTTTGGATCGTCGAAGTAGACTCTGAGAGGTGCTTTGGGATTGACTGGATGGGACATGATAACGGCGGGTACATTCAATGCGAAAGAGAACCGGAGTTTCCTGATGCGCGCTGCTGGCATCATTCCGGTTGGGAAAATCTCGAAATGATTGCCTTTGAACGGCGATTAAGCTATCTCACAGGACCGTCTGAACCGAATCCGTACAGTATGAGCGAATTGAGCATGATAGAAGTAGACGAGCTTTTCAAAACACTGAATGGGATATTACCGGCAACTCTCCAGCAGCAACAGCAAAAGAAGAAATTCATGTCCATGCTCCTGTCCGCACTCGCGATTCTGAGGTGGAAGCATCAGATGCGGGGTCGCCGCACAGAACAAGAAATACCGCGGGAGTTTGCGGATCGCCATAGGCGATCCTCCATCAATACTTTTGAATTCAGTTTGCAACGGCATTTTCAGGTGTTGGAGCTATCGCCGGATTCCACAAAGCAAGAGGTCATGAAGGCATGGAGAAGACTTGCTCGACGGTTCCATCCCGACACAATTGATGGAGATGAAGAGAGGATGAAAATTATTAACTTGGCTAAAGAAAGAATTTTCTATGTCAGAGGTTGGGATTAATTGTGACAATTAAAAAGGGGACCATCAAAGGTCCCCTGTCATTAACGCTCAATTTATTATTGATTTCCGACTACCAATAATTTCCGAAAAGCCCTCCCACGGGACCGGCAAATAGTTGGGTTTGGCCGGATTTCTTCTCTGCAAATGGCACCATCTTTCGATGGGCATTGCGGCCCATGTGACGTCGGCCCATACCGTAACCGGGTCCGTATCCGGGGCCGCACATCGGTGGCATACAAACCGGAGGAGGACATGGTCCGCAGGCGACGTTGCAGGGTCCGCCACGAGGTCCGCAGGGTTCAGGATTCAAAAGACAATCCAATGCCGCAAACGGCAGCGAAATGGCTCCAGCGACCAGATCGCAAGCCCCCGAGAGCATTCTCTTCAGGGGATTTTCCTTGCAGGGTCGTGGGCCACAGGGCGGAGGCCCGCAAGGCTTAGGCGGAGCACACACAGGAGGCGGGCAGGGCATTGGCGCTGCGCATATAGGGGGCGGGCAGGGCATAGGAGGCGCACAAACAGGCGGTGGACACGGCATAGGTGGTGCGCACATCGGAGGCATGCATTGAGGCGTCCGACAGGGCGGTCCTCCAGCCCACACTTGCGTCACCGGAAGCGCCACCAGAATACAAATTGCGATGGTAGCCCCTATTAAGACGCTATTATTGCTTGGTCTCATTATATTACCCCTTTCAACAAACAGCCCTCGTGCAGAAAACGGGCTCCCCAAAAAAAATAAACTACTAGAGGAACTGACAATACCAAACACGTGAGGTCCGTGTCAATACTTTTGAAATCAAAGAAGGCGACTCACTGCCCGAACAGGTCTTCATCCCCCGAATCCAACTGGATCTCATCGGCCGGCCCACTTTCAGGTCTTTTCGGAAATCCGATGCGACCGCAACCAAAATCAACAGATGAACAACTTCCGATATTTTCAATGATTTGTTGCTTGAATCCCTGACCCTCCGGTATCCATTGCTGGACCATGGCTTCCAATATTGGTTCGTGGTTCTTATCAAATCTAAGCTTCCCGCGAGGTCCTACAATCTCGATTTCGGAAACAAACTTTATCAACTCATCTTGCCCGCGCTGATCCGGGTTTAGCCCGGAAATTCGCGATATTATGCTACCTAAATCGTAACCTTCTGCGGCTCTAAGGACGTCGGTCACCTCACGGCGCAAGTTCTTCTTGATTCCGCCGGCGAATTCCTCCTGGTTTTTCATAAAGGTAAGCGTTTTCACACCGGCACAATTTTTTCCAAGATCCGTCAAGACTCTAGGGAACATGGTTAGAGAGTCCGGCCCAATGACTGGCTGTCGCAAATGCGGGCGTGGCAGATTTGTAAGCTTTCAGGAACGCTACGGCCTGTTCGTGACGAAATGAAGCAAAAACAAAATCCGGCTTCGATTTAGCTATCGCATCCAGCACGTCCTTGATTTTTCCCGAACGGCCTGGAATCATTATCCTATCTGTGAAGGCTCCCCCAGACCGTTCAAAACCATAGGCGAAGAAGTCCGCTTCCTCATTGCCGGTTTCGTCATCGTCTCCCGTGACGAATGCTTTCTTTCCTATGTTTTTCAGGGCCCAAGCAGCGAGAGGATGTGAGGCCTGGTAGCAATTATTACCAATCCTAAAACCTCCGGGAAGACAAAGTTCTCCAGCAACGAGTCTGACAGACGGATTTGTCACAAATAATAACGTATTACCCGTGGCGAGTCCGTGAATGACCTTCTCGGAGCCGGCAAGAGATGGTGGTCCTATTAGGACATGCACACGTTTATTCATAACCAAATCCGCGACAGCGTCCACTGTTTTTGCATCTTCCGGCCCCGGATCGCGCTTTAGGATTTCGATGTTTGATGCGCTTGTTTCTTTCTCCTTAAGAAATAATTCGAAGCCGCCGAGCAGCGATTTCGCTTCTCCGGCAAAGGGGCCTTGATCCGGGAGAATTAGGCCGACTCGGAGGCGCTGTTTTTCTTCCGCATGTAAAATAGAAAAACCACCTGCAAGGAAGACCGTCCCCGCACCGACACGTACTAAGAATTCACGACGAGAAATAGGCAAAACTTTTCCTCCTGACCTTAACCGACCTGATTGAGGAATCCTGTCTGATTGCAGGCATCCTACCTTAAGCGGCGCTAAGAGTAAAGAAAACCTATTTGATCTCTTACTGGGTTCGCACCCCACTTTGAAAAATGGAATGGCTCATCCGCCACTCTTCATCTTTCACTCCGACCGGCTCTCACCAATGCCGGAGTAAGCTCATCTTTTTCAGTTTGGACCTGTAGCAGAACAATTGCAGTTATGACCAAACTACCGCCTAATATTTGCAGTAGATCCAGGGTTTCACCCAAAAAGAAGAAAGCTATGAAACCGGCTGAGATCGGCTCGATCGTGGACGTTATTGTAGCTCGAGTGGACCGAATATGGTTTACGCCGACAAAGAACAGACCAAAAGGTATGATTGTGCCGAAAACGGCTATATACAACATGTACATCCATTGCACCCAAGTGTAACCGGCATACAGAAAATGGAATGGCGGCTGAAAGATGTTCCATGTGACCGCCGCAAATACCAGAGCATAAAACACCACTGTCCAGGGCTGATACCGGTGCATTACTCGTTCACCTAAAAGGCTGTACATCGCGAAGAGCGCTGCCGAAGCTGACCCGGTGATGGCGCCTTCTCGGTTCAGCGTTAGCAACTCCAAATTGTACCCGCCAACCACGAGGTAGCAACCGAAAAGCGCTAGAACAAGTGCAATAAGCTTAAGTGCCGTCAATTCCTCAGCCCAAAAACATATGGAGTATGCGGCCACCAAAATAGGCGAAGTGTATTGAATGAGTATCGCAGCCGCTACCTGCATCTTGCTTATAGTATAAAGGTAAGTCACTTGAACGAGAGCCAGTCCTACACCGCCCAATATAAGGAAATAGCCCAAATCTTGTAATCGCACCGAGAGCAGCCTTTTTGCGAACAGCCACAGACACAATGCAAAAAATGCAGCCGCAATCGTGACTCGTGCCTGGACCAGCTCGAATGGGGTGATGCCCCCGAGGAAAAGTGCTTTGCTGGCGGTACCCGAACTGGCCCATAGAATTCCGGCTACAATTACACTGAGATATCCTATTGCGCGACTACTCACCGTGGTTTCCAGTCTCAATTAGTTTGCGGGGAAGTTCAAACCCGCCTTTTCGGGAATGATTTCTCCGAGGATGGTTTAGAGAGGTTGTCTCGAATTCGTCATGTGACCGATCTCTCATGAAGCGGTGCTTCGGGAAGCACTCTGATTTCGGGCAGTTCACGACAAGCCTGAGCGAGCACGGCTCGGTACACGACGGTCTGTGTGGCACAGAAAAATGTTTTATGCCACCATGTAACCATAAAATATTTACATATACTAACCTATCAAGAGACACCATGATCGATCAATGTTTTGTCTATAAAATCGCTCAAAACCTTTGCCGGAGGAATCATATGAATACAAGAACCATCGGGACTGCCCTTCTCATAATGTTAATGTTTGTAGGTCTGTCGGTGACCTCCAGGGCCGCGGAACCGGCCGCCAAGGGAGACCCCGAAGCTTTTGGTCAGGCGCCGTTAGCAAAACTCATAATGGGTAATATCGGACGACTTTTGGTGCTCAGATCCGAGCTGGGTGTTACAAATGATCAGAAAAAGAAGATTACCGAGATCGTAAAAAGCCATCGAGATCAAATTCGGCCTGCTGCAAAAGAAATCATAGAGAAAAGGCGCGCTTTGCAACAAGCCGTACTGAACAAGCCCGGAGATGAGACTGCCATTCGCTCGGCAGCCGGTGAACTGGGCAAGGCGTTGGGAGACGCTGGAGTTCTCGCTTCCAAGATAGTAGCCCAGGTGAAGCCGGTGCTTACGTCCCAGCAGACGGATCGGATTGAGAAATTCCGAGTTGATACCCAAAAGGCCACCACCGACTGGTTGGACGAGATGGGTAAATAGGTTTGAACAAACGAAAAGTTGGGGAGAACTTTCAAAACGTTCCCCCCAACATCTCTCTCAAAACTCATAAATATTTTTGAAGGCCAGGTTCCCTGATATTAAAGTCTGGACATTCGGAACGCGATTTGATGCATTCAGACCTGAAGTGATTGGGCGCCTCTGCCGGATTTGTTCCTCTCATATCGCAGGGCGGATCATCCAGACAAAATTATAGAGAATTCAGTGGCATTGCCTATGGAGAAAACAGAATCGAGGCGCCTCAGATTTTTACGGCCGGAGGATTCAAACCCCAAGCAGGCTGCCGAGAAATCTGGGAATTTGAGCACCGATCGTAATGAGATCTCACTGTGTCTTGAGGGCGATAACGATGCCTACACCCGATTGGTACAAAGATATCAGGACCTAATTGCGGCGCGCATGCGGCGGTTCACAAGAGACAAGCAAGATCACCAGGAACTTGTGCAGGAGGTATTTATTGAAGCTTACGTCAGCCTGAGAAAATACAGAGCGGAAGCGCCCTTCGAACATTGGCTATCTCGAATAGCAACCTATATCGGTTACAGATATTGGAAAATCCGATCGAAGAATCGTGCGAGCGTTCTCAATCCCTGTCGAGGAACTGAATGAATTGGCAGCTGTGGAACCGGAGGACATTGATCCGTCCTGGGCAGCCGATACACTTCATTCTTTGCTGGAGCAACTGTCGCCGCGTGATAGACTGGTGCTCACCTTGCGTTATATCGAAGATCGAAGCATTGAAGAGACGGCTGATCTAACCGGCTGGACGCAAAGCATGGTAAAGGTTCAGGCGTGGCGCGCGAAAAAGAAATTGCGGAAATTGCTGCAAGCAGCCGGTGTGGAGGTCGAATGATGAAGGAATTGGAAATACTCCGAAAACTGGGAGCCGCCGCCGCAAGAGAAGAGGTCCCGCGGACAAATGTTCAGCCACATTTCGTGGAAATCCCTTCTGCGGTTGAAGAGGATTTCAGCCGACCCCTGGTCTGGATTGCGGGATTATCATCGGCGATGGCGTTACCGGCAATAATACTGGCGCTTTATGCGCTGGATACCTGGACGGATCCTTTGATTGGCCTGTTCGGAGATTTGACTTGGATCATATCATGATCTTACCTGATCCTGAAACGACTTCCTCAAATTTGGAATTGCCGCTGCCTCGCAAACGGAGACCCTGGCGGTCGATTTTGCTTGGGCTGATCATACTGTTTTGCGGGATCTTGATCGGTGCTGGAATTACTGTAATTTTGCTCCAGCGGGTGGTCCTCTATGCCATTCACCATCCGGAAGAAATTCCAAATCGCCTTACGGAACGGCTTCGGAACAAACTCAGTTTAACCGACGAACAGACCAAAAAAGTAAAAGCGATTCTCACAGAGAGACAAAAAGCCTTTATCGGAATTGCGTCGCGCGACGCGACCCAAAGTGGAACGAGAACTCAAAAGCTTGAGAGAAGAGGTGGCGGCTGTTCTTGATAAGGACCAGGCTCGTAAATGGGGTAAACGGTTCGATAGGCTCAGGCGGCAATGGCTGCCACCACCACCGCCAGAAGAGAATCATTGATGTGGAGCAGGTTCATATCCTGCCAGTCTCTGCGATTTGCCATGGCAGACTGGAAAGCCCGGCCCACAAAACTGAGGTTGATGCGTCATACTTGATTTGACGTTAAAGAATCTCGTAATTCCGAAGCCCGGAATGCCCCTAATTGTTTTTCATAAAAAAGTGGTAAATTGAACAGCAGCCGCGGGCAGTTGCTACGTTATCGCAAAGTTGTTAATATGGAAGACTTGATCGGTTTTCTTCCGCCAGATTTCGGATAATTTGAAAGCGAAATGAGCTTCTTTCTAGCAGAATCATTATTCGTTATTATAATACGGTGCGGGAAAGAAAGGTTAGTACAAGTATGATCAAAGCCATAGAGATCTTGATGGTGGAGGACAACCCGGTTGACGTCCTTGTCACGAGGGAAGCTCTTAAACAAGGTCGAATTATGAATAATCTAAGCGTCGCAGAAGATGGTGAAGAGGCCCTTGATTTCTTGTTTCGCACCGGGCAATTCTCGGCAGCCCCACGTCCGGATTTGATTCTTCTGGACTTGAATTTACCCAAGAAAGATGGCCGTGAGATCCTCACAGAGCTGAAGAACAACCCGGATTTACGTTCCATTCCGGTTGTTATTTTAACAACTTCGCAGGCCGAAGAAGACGTATTGCGAAGCTACGATTGTGGCGCCAATTGTTTCATAGTCAAACCGGTGGACCTGGAACAGTTTTCTTCTACGATCAGATCTATTGAAGATTTCTGGTTCTCTATTGTGAAGCTGCCTGCACCGTAACTGTTTCGCTTCCGCAGAACACAAGCATCCGTCATAATTGGCGAGGTTTTGAAGCGCAATTAGTCGATTATGTTATTTTCATCATTGTAGGGCGACCGGCGAGCGCACCCCCACAATGATCAGATGTCGTGCCGGGAAAAGATGAAGCCGTGAATGTGATTACCAAACACAGCGAAATGTATATGGATCTCTTGCCGTATCCGGCCTGGTCTCAACTACCGGACGAGTACGCAATCTAAACCAACAGGTATTTCTTTCGTATTTCTTCGTTTTCCCTCAATTCTTCAATGGACCCGTGATACCTAATTACACCGTTATCAATTATGTAGCCGCGATTGCTCACCCGCAGAGCGGATTTCTGGTTCTGTTCCGCGAGGAGGACAGTCAACCCTATGAGGTTCAAGGCCATTATTTGTTCTTCCAACATATTTACGATCAGAGGCGCGAGACCCTCTGTCGGTTCGTCCAGGAGTAAGAAATCGGGATTCGTCATCAGAGCCCGAGCAATAGTCAGCATCTGTTGTTCGCCGCCACTGAGAAAGCCGGCCTTACGTGAATCGATATGTTTCAATGGAGGAAAAAATTCATACACTCGTTCCATATTCCACGCACCAGGGGCGTCGGATCGTCTCTCTGATATTTCGAGATTTTCTGCTACCGTAAGATCTGCAAAAACCCTTCTGTCGTCAGGCACGTATCCGATTCCCATGCGTGCAATCAAATACGGTTTCTTCCCGATGATGTCAGTGCCTTTATAGACTATCTTACCTTCCCGCGGCTGAACCAATCCCATGACACTCTTGACTATAGTGCTCTTGCCTGCGCCGTTTCTGCCGAGAAGGCAAACGATTTCCCCAGCCGAGACGTCGAGAGATACCCCAAACAATATGTGGCTTAATCCATAAAAGGTATGGATTGCTTCCACCTTCAGCATCAGTCCGAACCTCCCAGGTAAGCCTCTTGAACCTGTTTGTTCCGCCTTATTTCGTCAGGATCTCCTTGGGCAAGGGTTATGCCTTGCTGCATTACCATGATTTTGTCGGCAATGGAGAATACAAGCTCCATATCGTGCTCACAGAACAGAATCGTCAGTCCCATTTCTTTGGTCAGCCGGTTGACCAAAGAAATGGTGGCAAAAGTCTCTTCAGGTGATAATCCCGCTGTGGGTTCGTCCAAAATCAGCAATTCAGGATCATTACCCAGAGCGATGGCTATCTCGAGCACTTTTTGTTCCCCGTGAGACAAGGCTCCGCTGACTCTATCTGCGGCGGTTGAAAGCCCGACCGCTTCAAGAATCTCCCTGGTTTCTTTAACCGCCAAGTTTCTGGCCGGCGTCAGCAGATTGAAAGTCCTGCCCTGATGCGAAAGAACGGCCGCCTGGACATTTTCAAACACCGTCAATCGGTTGAATATATTAACAATCTGATAGGAAAGGCTTATGCCCTTTCGGCAAACGCCATAGGCAGGAAATCCTGCGATATCTTCACCTTTGAAAATGATTCTGCCTTTATCAGGCTTCAAATGTCCGGTAATCAGTTTGAATAAAGTGCTCTTACCGGCCCCGTTGGGACCTATTACTGCGACGACCTGACCTTTTTCAACTTCGAGATTAGCGTTATTGACCGCCAAAAAGTGATCGAAAGATTTTTGAACCTCCTGCACGCTCAGCATTTACAGATTCCTCTCGGGCGGACTCATCATATGAGATTTGAATTTTTCTTGAACATAGCCCAGCACGCCTTCAGGCAGGAAATAGATCAGGAGCATCAGCATTATAGCCAAGACCAGGGTCCAATATTCGGTGTACACCCCGACTACGGTTCTTAGTGTGACCATTATGGCTGCACCCAGCATGGGACCGAAGAAAGTGAACCAGCCTCCCAGGAGGCACATTATTAGTATTTCGAGCGACAGGTGCCAGAATAACAAATCGGGGAACACCGACCCCTCCACGGCTACAAAGAGAGTGCCCGCAACTCCCCCGAAGAAACCCGCGATTAGTTCGCCCACAAGTTGATGGGCCCTGACGTTCACTCCTATACCTTCACTTCTTTCCGGATTGTCCCGGATCGCCTGAAAGATGCGGCCGAATGGGGAATTTATGATCAAATACATAATTACCAGCGAGATCGCCGTAATTATCAGCGTAAAATAATAAGCGCCGGTGATAGACGAAATAGCAGCAGGCAAGGGGATACCGTGTATGCCGTCATCTCCTCCGGTAAACGAGTACCATCGGAACACTAGTGCCCAAACCAATGACCCCAAAGAAATCTGAAGCATACCGAAATAAAGTTTTGATAATCGGACGCAGATTAAGCCCATCACAAAGGCTAGCAGCGATGCGACCACTGGCCCGATTATGAAGCCCAGAAATGAGGGGAGCGAGGTCTTGGTAAGCATCAGCGCCACTGCGTATGCCCCGACCCCATAAAAGACCGCGTGGTGAAACTGATACATTCCCCCGAAGCCGAGCACCATGTTAAGGCTGGTGGCAAGCAGACCGGTGACTAAGATCAGGGCCACAAAATATACGTAGAACCTGGAGAGAAAAAAAGGCGCGAGCACCAGAAGGATGATGAATACCAGGCCGAATGTGAACAATTTCCAATTTTTCGATGCATCCGACAAGAGCAGGTCTCCTTACCAAGTGGCCTTTAGAAGCCCTTTGGGACGAATCAGGAGGACGATAATGACCGCGATATATGGGAAGACGATGGCAAATTGCGGCCAGATCAGTATGCCGATGGAATCGGTAAGTCCAAAAATAAGAGCGCCTAACAAAGCTCCCCAAATATTTCCCAAACCGCCGATTATGACGATGAGGAAAGTTTCCATTATGAGTGTGTGGTCCATGCCTTGATTGATATTCTGGGTAGGAGCGACCAAAGCCCCTCCCAATCCTGCAAGAAAGCAACCGATTACGAATACGAACGCAAAGACCCAGCTCACATTGATTCCTATTGCGCCAACCATTTCGCGATCCACCGCTGCGGCCCGGGAAATCTTCCCGATTTTGGTCTTATTGGTCAAATACCAAAGACCAAGAGCAACCAGCGGTCCAATAATAAGAAGGAACACGTTGTAACGCGGAAGCGGCATACCTATTATCGAGAATGATCCCTGAAGAATGTCCGGCGCAGTTAGCGAGCGGTAATCCGAGCCCCAGATAAGCTTCACTAAATCACGAAAAAGCAACATAAAAGAGAATGTGAACAAAAGCAGCATCAAGTGCTCCCTGTCATAAAGACGGCAAAAGAGCCCCCTTTCTGCTGCGAGACTTATCAGTGCCACTCCCAGCGGAGCAAGAATCAAAGCCAACCAAAACCCGGTGGAACCTCCAATGAACACACTGATGGAATATGCCAAGAAGGCGCCTATCATGTATAGCGACCCGTGAGCTATATTGGGGATCCGAAGCACTCCCAATACAAGGCTCATACCCGACGATACAATGAACAGGATAGTTGTCCTGCTCAGCCCTACCAGAATTTGCTGAGCCAGAGCCGAGAGCGTGATATGGGACGCTATTTCCATCGGTGAAACCTTAAATCCTCCATTACTCAGTAGTGGAGCAAAGCAAATATCTTCTGAGGTTTATTGTGGGACGGATATGTGAAACCGTTTCACAATTAACTTTCACCCGAATGGCAATACATTTGGGTGTCTGGGTTGCTATGGGCGGGACTCCTTCACGATTTATTTGGGCGCCCACGCAAGGGGCGCCCGCAAAGTCGGTTTTCTAATGGAATGTGAATAATATCTACAAACTTATATGTTTTATTTTTCCTTCTCCCGCGCCTTCTTGATGTCATCAAGAGAGGGCATCAATTCAGCAGCCGGGATGGTCACGATATCGGTGGCAATCAGAAAATCATAACCGGGCGCTTTCTTGGTCACGCCCATATACATGGGAAGCTCAAGCTGGTTGTCACCTTTCCTCATGGTCAATTTGCCGATGGGGCTATCCACGGTTAATCCCGGAAGCGCTTCGGCGAATTTTTGAGGATCTACTTTTCCTGCTTTTTCATAAGCTTTTGCAATGAGCTGGCCAGCGACCCATCCTACAAGGCTCCCGAAAGACGGGTACCGATCATATGCTTTCTTGAACTGCTCTGTAAATGCTTTTTGTTCCGGGGTGTCGGGAAAATAGAAATAATAATTCGATGTCCCGAGAACTCCTTCCGGTGCATCAAGACCCAATGGCCTCAAAGTAGATAGTTCAGTGGCAGTGTGCATAAAAAATGGCACCTTTTCATTAAAGCCGGTGGCCTTTGCCGCCTTCAGGAATGGAACGCAACCAGCGCCGCCTGTTGCGATAATGACTGCATCAGGTTTGGCCGAGAGTATGGACGTAATATATGGGGTAAAATCCGGCTCACCCAACTTCCACCAGGATTGACCTAGCAATTCTACATCAGGCTTCAACTGTTTAAGATGCTTCCATGCACCGTCAGCTATAGCGTGCCCGTATTCATAGTCATCACCGGCAATCCAATATTTCTTGTAGGGTTTCTTGGCCAAGCCTACAGCCGCGGCTTTTCCGGCCATTTCCGTATTCTCATTCAATGAAAATACATAATCGTGGCCTTTAGCACCGGTTATTTTATCGCTTTTGGAATATGTCACCAGAAAAGGAATCTTCTCCTTCTTGGCGATATCCGACACGGCAAGTGCCCCAGCGCTGTTAATGGTCCCCATAAGGAGATCCACCTTTTCCCTCATTACCAGCTCTTTGGCAGCCTGGAGAGCAAGATCCGGCTTAAATTTATCATCACGAGTTACGAATTCGATCTTTCTTCCGAGTACCCCGCCTTTTGCATTGATTTGATCGATAACAAGTTTAAACCCATCCCGGACGTCATTAGTATAAGTGCTTGGAGGGCCGCTATAGGAGTCCACAATCCCGACCTTTATCGGCTCCGCTGCCTGCAATGAACCTATAAAAATCGTTAGAGTGGCTATTAATCCTAGACAGAAAATCACGCTAGCTCTTTCTCGCATGATAAGACCTCCTTTTTGCGGCGAATGTTTGCTGCAAAAAAAATCCGTTTTGATTGTGGGGCTAAGCTTTTCGCTGGCAAAGCCAACCTGTTCAGCAGTTTCATAATACAGAAGTTCTGAATTGAGCTCAGTGGTAACCGAAGCATGTATGGTATATGAATACCTAAACGTGATCCGAGTCATTGTCAAGAGAATGCGTAACCCTTCAGGTACACGCGACCAACGAATGGCATCGCGAACGGAAGGAAGCAATCTCGCAAACTTTGGAGATTGCCATCCCGCGTTCCGCGGGACTAACGCTCCTCGCAATGACAGAGTTATGGTCATGTCATTGCGAGCGGAGCGAAGCAATCTCGCTTTGGGGATTGGTTACCTGCTGAACGCGGGATTTCACTCCTCGCGATTTTAAATGACAAACCCACGCCCTTCCTGACGTCGGGGTTACGAAAATGCTTACTTTGGGTATGCTGACGTGTAACTTATTGAGTTGCGCCAATACCGTGGTGTTAGTATATTTTGGTGAATTCCCAGTCTGACGCTGATTCTTCCCGGATTTTTCAAGTGCTCGCCGGAGGCTTAATGAAAAATACAAGCAGGACGAAAAAGGAGCTCTCAAGCGAGTTGGGGGGCTTGCGTCAAAAACTTGACGATCTCCAAATCGAGCAAACAAGGCTCCCGGCAGGAAATGAAGCTCCACTTCCTGCTTCCGAGCACACGAAAACACCGAAGGCAATTATTGAAGAAGAGGCTTACACTGGGAGAGGAAAAATCCTGTTCATGGATGACGAAGATCTGATAAGAAAGCTGGGTTACGAGATATTATCACTTTTAGGTTATGAAGTGGTTTTAGTGAGCGACGGCCAAGAAGCGATTGTGTCGTACGGAGAGGCTCAAAATTCATCAGCTCCGTTTGATGCAGTCATAATGGACCTCACGGTTCCGGGGGGCATGGGTGGCTATGAGGCTATGAAGATATTGCGCAAAATGGATCCAAACGTAAGAGCTATTGTGTCCAGCGGCTACTCAACAGATCCAATTATGGCCGACTACAAGAGCTATGGTTTCAAAGGGATAGTCCCTAAGCCGTATACTGTGCAGGATCTGAGTCAAATCCTGCATCAGGTTATGATGGAGTAGGAACCCACGACGGCCGCAATTGTGCCGAGAATGGAAACAGGATTTGAGATCTGTGTAATCGAATCAAATATTCAGTTAACCGGAGATCAACGGATGTTGGGGGAAAGACCTAACGGAGGGGGATAAAATGATTCGGATTTTACTGGCCATTTTAGCTATCTTTGCGGCCTGGTCCGTTTTGGATTTCGTCATGCACGGGGTAGTACTTGCGGCTGCCTATAAGGCGACGGCCCAACTTTGGCGACCGATGGATCAGATGAAAATGATCGTACTCCACGTAACTACACTGATCGCCGCAATTGCGTTTGTCGTAATTTATGTGCGTCTGATTTCGCCCAAGGACATCATCCGCGGCCTGGAATATGGTTTACTTTTTGGGATTGCAACCGGCGTTTCGATGGGTTTCGGAACATACTCGGTGATGCCCATTCCATTGTATATGGCAATTGTTTGGCTCCTCGGCAGCATCGTCGAGATGACCTTGGGCGGTATTATAGTTGGAGCGATCATTAAGGAAGAGTCGACCATTAAGAGGCTGTTCGGTAGGTAATATTTTGTCCGGATTCATAATGTTGGCAATTTTGCTCGGCGCGTTGCTCCACGCCACCTGGAACGCTTTTATTCGTTCCGCATCGGACACACTGTGGGATACTGCTATAGTTATGGGAGGAGCAGGTATTCTGGCTGGATGTTGGTTGCCGTTTGTGGCTCTTCCCGAACCCGCCAGTTGGCCCTATTTGATAGCATCTGTCTTGACTCATTTAGGGTATTTCACATTCGTAGCACTTGCCTATCGTCATGGCGAGCTTAGTTTCGCATATCCGATCATGCGAGGGACCGCTCCGGCCTTCTCGGCTATCGCTGCCGCGATATTACTAAATGAATCCCCGTCGTTGCTGGGATGGTTAGGGGTTTTGCTGATTTCTTCCGGAGTTATTGTGCTGTCCCTGGACTCCTGGCGTCTAGGCTCATTGCAGAAGTCTTCCTTATTGTTCGCTCTTTCCAATGCCGGCGTGGTCGTAGTGTATACAATCGTGGACGGGCAGGGGGCTCGGTTATCGGGCAATTCCCTGAGCTACACGGGTTGGCTTTTCTTTTTGACGGCCGTTATTGTTGTACTCGGGGTCTTATTGTTCCGCCGGGGCATGGTATCCCGGCTATCTTGGTCGAATCTAATCGCGGCAATAGGGGGCGGGATATGCATGATAGGATCATACGGGATTGCGATTTGGGCTATGACTCGTGCGCCAATCGCTCTCGTGGCCGCACTCCGTGAAACATCCGTCATATTTGCAATGCTCATTGCAGTTTACTTTCTCGGCGAAAATATCAGCCGGTTGCGCCTATTATCCGCTTTAATGGCAGTAGCTGGAGCGATCGCAATCAAGGTTTTATGATTTGACAGAATTCTCTCTTTGGGCTATACGTGGTATAGCCTTAGGAGGATTTGCATGGTTACGAAGGTCCAAAAGTGGGGGAATAGCCAGGGTCTCCGGCTACCCAAACAGATGCTTGAGGAGGTCCGGATCTCGGTCGGTGACGATGTCGATGTCACGACACGGGACGGCGTGATTGTCGTTGCCCCAGTGAAAAAGGTCCGCGGTAAACACAGTTTGCAGGAACTGGTTTCGCGTATCCCCAAGGGCTATGCGGCTGGTGAACTCGATTGGGGTGAACCTCTTGGCAGAGAGGCCTGTTAATAATGCAGTGACCGCAACGCCCGGAGACCGCAGACAAATCATCGTCATTCGGGCGAAGCCGCAGTAAAGGCATGACTTGTGCCTGTTCTTTCTTGGGTGCGTATAAGCGAGACCACTAAAAGCCATGTTCCCTCCGGATAACTGTAAATGAGAGCGTACATTCCGGAGCAAGGTGACTTCATCACGGTCAGCTTTGGCCCGCAGTCAGGGCATGAGCAGAAGGGTCGCCGGCCGGCTCTTGTAGTGAGCAACACTTTGTTCAATAAAAGCACGGGACTTGCCATTGTCTGCCCGATAACAAGCACAGATAGGCATTTTCCGTTCCATGTATCAATTGAGGATGACCCGGACTTGGCAGGATTCATTATGGTCGAGCAAGTCAAATCCATCGATTTTTATGCGAGAAAGGTCAAGCTAATCGGTAAGGCTTCCCCGAGCGTGCTCGAAGAAGTTCTCTCCATCCTTGATGCCTGCATTTACTGAACGCGAATTGATTGAGTGACCAAAGCCCTAAAATATAGAGCGGGCTGGTATATTTAGGACGTCATCCACCAAACTGAGATACAAGAATGTTATAAAAGGATATCAAACTCTTATGGGGTCGCTCGGCCAACCGATGTGCTATCTGTAAAATTGAATTGTCTCAGGTACGATGGTCATCAGCTCCTACTGGAGCACCCCTCCAAATCATTCCCAAGGTCAGCAAAGGGAATATTTATCTTTTCCGGTCCGCAGGCATCTCAATCTTTCTCAGATATAGAGATTCAGGCCTTGCCTATGCATCCTGTAATTACCACTCTCTTAGTAAAGTTAATTGGATCTACTACGGATGCCTCAATGGAGGTGGGAGATGCGAAAATTAAAAACATACGGAATTGGGCTGATAATAGGGCTATTTTTGATCGCAATGCCGGCAGCCATTGTTAATGCGGCAAATGACGATGCATTCATAAGCGCGGCTTGTAACGGTCAAACGGAAGTTATGCAATTACTCTTGAATGCAGGAGTGAGTGTAGACACGAAAAGCCCTAAAGGGATCACGCCATTAATGTGCGCCGCGGCTTTTGGCCGTGCGGACGCAGTGAAAATGTTGCTCAGTGAAAAAGCTGATGTTAATGCATTGGACGGAACAGGTGAAACAGCGCTGCTCAAGGCCGCATGTAAGGGCCATACCGATATCATGAATCTTCTATTTGAAAGTGGCGCCGAGGCGGACTTGGCTCAGCAAGCCGGCATTACGCCTCTAATGTGCTCAGCATTCCACGGAAACAAAGATTCAGTGGAACTACTCATCGATAAGGGAGCTGTTATTAACGCCACTGACGGGACGGGTGAAACAGCTCTGCTTAAAGCTGCATGCAAGGGTAATATTGATATTGTCGATATGCTTCTTAATCACGATGCGGAGCCGAACGTGCGCACGAGTCAGGGAATCAGCGCTTTGCAATGTGCTGCTGCTAATGGGCATGTAGATGTCGTGAAAACGCTCGTCGGGGGCGTAAGGCTTTAACCGGCGGTACCCGGCACCAAAATTAAAAGCCGGCGAGTAGGACGGCCGGCAACCGTCCTCTGCCGGCTCTTCTCATATTTCCGCGACCAACGGCCAATTGCCGGCGTAATGCCGGCCAGATCTACCAGGGTGATCCCCATATCGCGGGTTTTGACACTCCACGATCAACCGTATAATATTGTAATTTAAATTAGACCAGCCGCATCATCCGGGCAAAGCTGATCATGCTTACCTAAAAGGATAAACAATGCAGAACGGGCATGATACCGATGCGCTTCGCAAAGAACTGGAGGAACTGCGGAGACGAATATTTCAAATGGAATCCGCAAATCGATCCGCGGTAGGGAAAACGGATGACGCATTGCGCGAAATGCAAAAGCGCTATCTTGAGCTAGTCGATAATGCAAATGACGCTATCTATATGACGGACGCCAAGGGCCTTTTTATTCTCGCAAATCCGGCGGCATTGCGAATTACCGGCTACTCTCAGGAAGAAATCATAGGCAAGTTCTACCTGGACCTGATTCATCCTCTCTGTAAAGATAGGGTGAAAGAATTCTATAAGACCCAATTTGCCGACAAGACCGCCGATAGCTATTTTGAAATTGCGATTCTGACCAAACAAGGGGAGACAATATGGTTAGGGCAGAATGTGCAAACGGTGATGGATGGCGATTCAGTGATCGGATTCCGGTCGATTGGACGGGATATTACCCAAAGAAAAAGGGCTGAACTGAGGCTGTCCAAGAGCGAAAGGCGTTTTAGGCTATTGACTGAGAATGCGCCTTTTGGCCTGTCAGTGATGGGAAGCGACGGACAATTCCATTATTTCAATCCAAAGTTTACTGAAATCTTCGGCTATACCCTTGATGACTTGCCCGACAAAAAAACATGGTTCGAGAAAGCATATCCTGACGAAAACTACCGTCGCAAAGTTGTAGCTGTTTGGGAAGCCGATTCAGTCGGAGATGTAACACCCGGAGAAGTCCCTCCACGAGTATTTACAGTCAGATGCAAGAATCACAAAGACAAAATAATTCAGTTCAGGGCCGTGGTGATGGAGCACGGCGCACAAATTCTCACATATCAGGACATAACGCTCCAGGCAAAGCACGAACTGGCGCTTCAAGAAAGCGAAAATAAATATCGCACTCTCTTTGAATCCGCCAATGACGCTATTTTTCTCATGGATGGAGCAGAATTCCTGGATTGTAATGCTCGCGCTTGGCAAATGTTCGGATGTGCGAAAAACAATATAACGCGACAAACTATTCATAGGTTCTCAGCCGAACGGCAACGCGACGGGTCCATTTCTCTGGAAAAGGCTGAAGAATTCTTAAAATCCGCAGCGGCAGGAAAAAAACAGATCTTTGAATGGCAATTTCGTCGGGATGATGGCTCGATCTTCGATACTGAAGTAAGCTTGAGTCGTATGGAACTTGCCGGACAAACACTGATTCTGGCAATCGTGCGGAATATAACTGAGAGAGTAATGGCGCAAGAAACTCTTAAGGAACAGGAGCAGATGCTGCACAATATCCTCGCTGCTTCTCCCGTGGGTATATGCCGATTGGAAGAGAGGCAGATCAGCTGGGTCAACGGAGCCATGATCAAAATGTTTGGATACGATTCAGCTGAAGAACTGTTCAATAAGAGCACGAAAGACTTATACGCTACAAAGGAAGAATATCGAAGTGTTGGCGAGATCTTATACCAGAGCTATAGAAACGGCACCGAAACCGAATCGTACGCAAAATTTGTTCGAAAGGACGGCTCTGTTTTTGACGGTCACGTAAGGATCAGTTCGCCGGATCCGGCTGATCCACAGAAGAGAACTATAGCAGCTTTCTCTGATTTGTCTCGATTAAGGCACACTGAAATGGCTCTACAAGAATCCGAACGACGTTATCGCCGTCTGGTGGAGCAGGTGCCGGATATTATTTTTTCACTGGATGCTGATGGTCGTTTTACTTTCGTGAATGCACAAATTGAAAAGTTCCTCGGATATCCCGTCGAGCAATTGCTCAAGACTTTTTTTTGGAATTATGCGACAGCGGAATATGGATCTCTTGCTAAAACGATTCTCGATCTTGATATCGATACAGTCTGGGATCAAGAATTCGGAATCATTGATTCCCAAGGCGCCGCGAAGTGGGTTCGCATTAGGTGCCAGGCATCCTCTGACGAGAACGGCCGGTGCACCGGGTACGAAGGCGTTATGGTGGATCGGACCGCCAAGAAAGCTCTGGAAGAAGAACTCAGACTATCCAGAGAAGCGTTGGTTGCCAAATTAAGGATTATTGACGAGCTGTACGCTCATCTAATTCAGTCAGGAAAATCAAAAGCAATCGCTCAACATACAGCTGAGGTTGCCCACGAATTGAGACAACCTTTGGCTATCATAGGCGGCTTCGCCCGGAGAATGGCAAAACAGTTGATAGAAAGCAGCTCACCGGACCCGCTGGAGCAGCAGGAGTGCTTCCATCTTATCATCGGTGAAGTTCAGAGATTAGAAAAAATCTTGGGCGCGCTTATAGATTTCACTAGGCGTGACATCATTCAAACAGAAACGATTAATCCGAACAATTTTATTCAACAAGTGCTGAGAGTCCATCAGGAGCGATTCAGAGAGAAAGATATTCGGATTCAAACCCATTTCGCGGCTGGATTGGGCAATGTGTCAGTGGATCCGGATCGTTTTCAGCACTTGCTGCGGAATCTTCTCTCCAACGCGATCGAAGCTTCGCCCGAACGCGGTGTCATCCGTATCGACACTGCCGTATTTGCCCCAAACGACAAGACCTTGCAAACAGGAGAGCTGACTGCCAGTCAATATTTTGAACTGAAGATCCAAAACGGAGGACGCGTAATACCGCCCGAAGAAATCCAAAAATTCTTTGACCCATTCTATACTACCAAAGACTATGGGATCGGAATCGGTTTGACTCTGTGCAAGAGAATAGTGGAAGAGCACAACGGGTCTATTTCAGCCAAGTCAGATTCGGACGGGACTATATTTACCGTATGGTTGCCTTTGAAGCCACTGGAGGCGATTCGGAGCGGATCGTTGCCAAGTGTCACTTGACACAATCCGGATTTGTAACTATTTTGGTATGTTGGTGATTTGATGAGAAAGTTATCCAAATGATGACAACAATTGCTTGATTATATGCTACTTTTCAATTATATTCTTTTGTTATCGGCGGATTCGCAAATCGTACTAGGGAGAGTCCTTGTACCATAAAGTTTTCCCGTCATTACTAAGCGCCCTTCTTATGTGCACGTGTTACGCGCATGCTCTTGACTCAGTGCAGTCCGGAGATTCCGTGCAGGAAATGGTAAAACGGATCGGCACTGGGAAACCCGTTGTACCACAATCAAAATCGCAGCCGAGTCCCGTCACCCCCAATCCTCGTTCTACCGTGCAGCTCAAGCAGCCGACCAATCAACCTAAACAGCCAGCGATTCGCAATGTTGCACCAGTGACGAGCAAACCCTCCATGCCTGCTTTGTTAAACCATCCGAAGAACGGAGCGCATGCTCGATCCGCCGCATATAGCGAAAAAGGGATTTCATTCGCAGCGAAGCCAGCATTGCCCGCGGTCGGCGCTCCACCCGCGAATATGTTGAAAGCCACTCCTGCGCTCCATAAGACGTATGGTCAGTTTAATTCATATGGCCCTAGAGTGAAGGCCAAGGCCATGATGTGTGTAGATTGTTCTTCGAATAAGATAATGTTAGCTGATAATGCTTCCGAGCCGCTCCCAATCGCCAGCATTACCAAGCTCCTCACCGCTATGGTGGTAATTGATGAGATGGACTTGAACCAAATCCTGGAGGTGCCGTCCGACATAACCGAAGTTGAGCCGCATAAAATCGGTATACGGCCCGGGGACATGTTTACAGTAAGCGATCTTTTGCACGGCATGCTTATAGCGTCAGGAAACGATTGCGCTGAGGCGCTGGCGCGAGCATATCCCAAAGGTGGCAGATTGGGTTTTGTGTCTCGAATGAAAAGCAAGGCAGCCGAAATCGGGGCAGGTCAGGTCAGCCTTCATACTCCCAGCGGGCTCGACGTGAAAATGGCACTTGGCAAAAAAGATGGCAGAATACTGGAGGCGCGGAAGCCAAACACGGCTAGTGCTGAGGATGTTGCCGCCATCGCGCGCAAAGCATTCGCTTATCCGCTCATAAGTTCGATAGCGCAAATGAAAACTTACACCATGCGGACACGAAATCCGGTGCCGCGCGATTATAACGTGGCAAATAATGACAGGCTACTTTATAAGAATCTTCCGATAGCAGGAGCGAAAACCGGGTTTACCAATAAAGCGGGTAGGTGCATTGTCGCTCTCTTCAAAGATCAACAAAAAGAGCATATGATTGTTGTTCTGAACAGTCCGCAACACTTTAAAGCCGCAGAGAAAATTTACCGCTGGGCCTGCAAGGCGCTGTAGAAGAAGGTAAATTTGGGGGGGAACTTCCGAAGCGGTCGTAGGAGCAGCACCAACACGACGGAGGTTCCGAGAGCGTCCTGTGAGCGGTACGGATTGTGTGTGGCCGGTTTTCCAGCCTACCTTCATGAATGGTAGGCTGGAAAACCGGCTCGCAGCGCTGGGAACTCGGCTTTAGGCTTCTTCTATC
This sequence comes from uncultured delta proteobacterium, assembly GCA_963741425.1. Classification (GTDB taxonomy): domain Bacteria; phylum Desulfobacterota; class Desulfomonilia; order Desulfomonilales; family Desulfomonilaceae; genus DATJPW01. Next base: position 187,829 of record CAVUHP010000025.1, on the reverse strand, counting down.
ATCTTCCGGAATTTTTCGAAAAGATATCTTGAGTCGTGAGGGCCTGGAGAAGCTTCAGGATGATATTGGATGGCAAAGATAGGATATTTTCTATGAACCATCCCCTCAACGGTCCCATCGTTGAGGTTTATATGACTGACAATGCATTCGGATTCGATAGATGCAGGATCAACCGCGAAATTATGATTTTGAGACGTTATTTCCACATGACCCGTTTCGATTCGCCTGACAGGATGGTTGGCCCCATGATGGCCGAATGTCAATTTGAAGGTCTTCCCGCCAAGAGCCAGCCCCAAAATCTGGTGTCCAAGACAGATCCCGAGCATCGGTTTTTTACCTATGAGATTCCTGACATTCTGGATCAGGTACGGAACCGCCTCCGGATCCCCCGGCCCGTTGGCAAGAAAAATACCGTCCGGATTGAACTCCAGCACCTCGTCGCTGGAAGCGAACGCAGGGAAAACCCGTACTTTTGCTCCCGAATCAACCAATAATCGCAAAATGTTCTGTTTGATGCCGGAATCGTAAGCGGCGACGCGAAATCGTCCTTCGCCCTTGGGCGTGGCTGCATTCCATCGCCATGTACCTTCATCCCAGTCATAAGGTTTGGAACATGTGACTTCACGGACCAAATCCAACCCTTCTATATCGGGATAATCACGGACTTTCCTCAAAAGGCTCTCGTGATCGTGGTCTTCCGTAGAGATGATTCCTTTCTTAGCGCCCGTTTCACGTAAATTCCGGGTGAGTTTCCTGGTATCGATTCCCTGAATTCCGATAATACCGAACTTTATTAAGAAATCCTCCAAATCCTCGTTCTTACGCCAATTGCTGGGGTGCGGACAGTATTCCTTTACCACAAAGCCCGCAAGGTAAGGCTGAATGGACTCATTATCCTCAAAGTTCACGCCCGTATTTCCTATATGCGGGTAAGTCATTGTGACTATTTGGCCGCGATAGGAAGGATCCGTGAGAATTTCCTGATATCCTGTAATGGCAGTGTTGAAAACGACCTCACCCACCCGCTCACCGGTGGCTCCCATTGATGTTCCACGTAAAATCGTGCCGTCGGCCAGCACGAGAGTTGCTTTCATGGTTTTCCTCTCATAAATTCCTTCAATCTTAGCATACCCGCGTCGATTCTCTCATCGGGAGCGGTCATGGAAATTCGAAAATAACCTTCCCCACTCGGTCCGTAGCCTATCCCGGGGGTCACGACCAAACCCTGCTTATCAAGAAGATCCGCGCAGAACTCCACAGTTGAAACATAGGGTTCGGGGATGCGTACCCAAAAATAGTAGCTTGCCCTCGGCAATTGGAATTTGAGCCCCATTTCCCCCAGGGCTGAAGCCATACGGTCCCTTCGGAGCTTGAACAGAGCTGTCCTCTCAGCGTGAAAAGCCGCCGCATCCGGATGACTCAGTGCCCTCGCTGCTGCCCTCTGGATGGCCATAAACACTCCGGAATCAAAGTTAGATTTCAGCGTGAGGAAAGCTTCTATTAGAGCCTTGCCGCCTGTCACGAAGCCGATTCGCCATCCGGTCATGTTGAATGTCTTAGAAAAGGAGTGGATTTCTATAGCGATCTCCTTGGCTCCTTTTATTTTCATTATACTTATGGGACGATCTTCGACCTCGAAGTACACTTCAGAATAGGCATTATCGGCGAGAATCACAAGGTCATGCCTGCGGGCGAAAGCCACTAATTTTTCAAAAAATTCTTCGTCCGCAACCGCTGATGTCGGATTGTTCGGATAATTCACGAACATGATTTTTGCTTTATCTGCGAGACTTGAATCGATGGTATCGAGGTCGGGTAGAAACGCCTGATCTTCGCTCAGCGGAACGTGAATGACCGAGCCGCCCGCAAATCCGATGGCCGCCTGGTACACAGGATAACCCGGGTCGGTGACAAGCGCGGTGTCGCCCGGGTCCAAGAAGACGAACGGCAGATGAGAAACAGCGTCCTTTCCCCCAATAACTGCCATTATTTCCGTCGCCGGCTGTAATTCCACATCAAATCGGTTACGGAACCACGCTGCCACGGCTTCACAGAAATCGGGTTCACCTTTATAGCTCGGGTAAACATGATTTCGAGGATCGCGCATTTCTTCGGTCATTAGATTTAGGACGAACTCCGGCGTGGGACGATCCGGATCGCCTACAGCCAACGATATAACATCGATCCCTTTCGCCTGCGCGGCCTTGCGTTTTTCATCAATCAGATGAAATAAATACGGTGGGGTTTCAATCACCCGTCTGGAAAGGTTCATTTGTCTCCTCCGAATATGTGCAGACGGCCCTAATTGTACCGCATTCCATAGGAAAAATAAGTTGTTCCGTATACTTGTGGATCCTCTCCCAAGTGGTTTCAGCCCGGTTGCACATGTCGCTCGCTATTTGATCAGATAAGATACTGATTAGATCGCGTTAAGCAACTGAATTCCATATTATGTCAGAACTACCCGCATTCGATGTCGGCGCGGTGTTTTAACGAGTAAAATTTAAGGTCAGAGCGGTGGGCTCATTTTAGAATAGACAGCCTCGCGATCTTCCGTAGTTGTTGAAATTATCTAGAATATTCTACTTCGCATAATCTCTCTGAATCCAGAAAATAAGCGTTCGTTCTTGACTTTTGCCTCTACGTTCACGTATTTTCGATGGGATGCCCTGCGGAGAAAAAATCTCAAGTGTGCGTATCCCACGAAACAATTTTGATTTGGTTTTGTCTGAATATCGTAAGTTTGGTTCTGTTCGCGGCGATAGCGCCTGTGACAGACGAAGACCGGGATGCTGTCCAAAAGACGGTCCAAGGGAATCGGGAGGCGTTCGATGTTCTTGTTGAAAAATATTACAAGAAAATTTATAACCTCGCCTACCGATTTGTCGGTGATAGGGAGGAAGCCAATGACTTAGCCCAGGAGATATTTACAGCCGCTTATAAGAATTTGAAAAAATTTCGCGGCGATGCCAAATTCTCCACATGGCTTTTCCAGATCGCGTCAAATAGGGGGAAGAACAAGTTTAAGTATCTGAAACGCCGTGGTCATTTTGCAAATAGATGGCAGTCCGAAGAAGATGATGAGAGAGATCCTCTACGGTCGGGAATTCCGGATCATTCGACAAATCCGGAAACGCTTTTGGCGGGTAAGCAGATACAACGAATAGTACAAAAAGCTATCGACGATCTCGACCCGGACCACAAGGAGATTGTCGTTTTGAGGGATATAGAAGGTTTTTCTTATGAAGAAATAGCTCGGATGCTGAATCTTCCTGAAGGGACCACTAAATCCCGCCTTCATAGGGCGAGAATGGTTGTAAAAGAAAAATTGAAGAAGGCCTTATCATGAATGATTGTAAGCGTATGAGTGATTTGTTCGGTGCTCTCAATGATGAGCAGCTAGAAGGGGAGACTGCAGAGGGTGTCCGTCGACACCTCTCAGGTTGTGCGGAATGTAAGGAAGATTTCAAATGGTACGGATTCACGATTCAGGCATTGGCCGGTCTCGAGGAGGTTTCGCCGCCGAAGGATTTTCTTGCTCAATTCCACGCCAGATGTGAGGCCGCTCGGCCCGTTCCTTTGTTAGATTCAGTCAGAAATATTTTTTCTTTTATTCCGTCTTTTCCTCTCCCAGTTGGGGTAACGGCTCTCGCCGTCATGGCGGTAATTGGTCTGAGCCTCTACAACTACGATTCTATGTACGGTCTGCAATCTGCCGGGGCTACTTATTCAGGACAAAGGTCCGAAGCCGCTCCCTCGACAAAAGGAATCGCACCAGCTAGTTCCCGAGCATTTTTCCCCAATGTATCCTCAGCGCCTGCATACGTTCCCGCTTTCCCTGCCGCTCTACCGGCAAAGATCGGCACTGATATGCTGACGGTAGAAAGCCCTAGTATTGATCAGGCGGTTGAATCATTGAAAAGGATATTGCCGGAAATTCAAGGGAAGATTTTGGAAGAACACAATCGGCAAGTCGGAGGGACAACTCTGACTGTCGTTATTCCGCACCAGGCCTACGGTCATTTGACAACCGAACTGGTACATCATGGCGCTGTAGCGGTCGGTCCTAAGAACGAAAGTACTTCTTCGGCAACGGACGATCCCGGTGCCATGCAGTTAAATATTCATTTTCTCAGGAAATAGATGAACTTATCACGTCCGTTTCTGGCGTGAGGTGGGATGCCCAGCCTGCTATTTTAATCACGTGTCGCGCAGTCGGAACCGCAGATTGCAATCCGATGTGCTCGCTAGACTGCCCCATTCAAAACTGGCGGACTCGCTTTTTCACATAGCGAAATTGTCTTTAGCAAATCCGACCCGATCCTGAACACTGCTCAGAGTCTCATGTTCTTGTTCCACCAGATTTAATCGGGGTAGCAAGCCTGCCATGTTGGCAATTTGAATATTCAGGCCCGGTCGAGCATTAAGTTCCAACAACAATGGACCTCTAACCTTGTCCAAGACGATGTCTACTCCGAGATATCCCAGTCCGGTCAAGTTATAGCAGCGAGAAGCAAGCTGCAGTAAATCATTCCAGCATGGGATTTGAAGACCTACGAAGGACTTCAAGGTTTCAGGGTGTTCCGTGACTATGTCATTATCCATTACACCGGAAAGCGTTGTGCCTGTGCCAAGATCGATCCCCGCTCCAATGGCTCCTTGATGCAGATTAGCTTTGCCGTTGGATCTGCGTGTGGGAAGTCGAACCATGGACATAACCGGCACCCCAAGGAACACGATAATCCGAATATCCGGAACTCCTTGATAGCTTACGGACTCGAAGATCGGATCGAAAATTACCTTGTATTCGATCATCGCCACATCCGGCTGACCTCCCAGACTATACAATCCACTTAATATATTGAACGTGTGATAATTAAGTTCATCAACCGTAATTACCAACCCATCCTGTTTTCGAAAATTCCCATTCAGCCGCTCGGAGACCACAAGGATTCCTTGTCCACCGCTGCCGCGCGCAGGCTTTACTACAAAATCGGCGTGCGGCTTCAGTAGTTCCGGCAGGTCACGGACTTGCCCCGTCATCTCCAGCACACCATACAATTGCGGGACTGCTACACCGTTGTTTTGTGCCAATTGTTTCGTAAGCAACTTATCGTCAACCAGGGGGAACAAACGACGTGGGTTGTACTTAAAGATATATTCGGCATTCCGCATGTTGATACCCAGAATGCCTTTTTCCTTCAGGCGCTTGATCATTGTTGCACCGGATTATTCGCTGCAAGAGCCCGGAATCTGTAGATGTCCAACAGGCGGTATCCGGAATATCTCCCCAGAAGCAGTGTGGCAGCCAATATTATCAAGAGCAACTCCGGAAAAACAAAAAGCAGGTGCTCGATCAATTTAATATTCATTACTAGGAAGGCCAGGGCCGCTGTAAAAAGGCTGCCTAACCCTGATACAAGTGCTTCATTGGGACCTCGTTCCTCCCAGACGATGGACATCCTCTCGATTGTCATGGTCAAGATGACCATTGGAAACAGTGCAACAGACAGACCCCGGTGGATACCGAGACTGTGAGTCAAAATGCTGATTCCCGCCATGAGAATTATAACGATGATCAGAACTGCCGAGAGTCGCGGCACTACCAGCAATTTCAGACGTTCCAGGTAAAATCGTACCCATAAGCCCAGTGTTACTACGATGCTGAAGAACAGAATGCCCCATACCAGGCCCGTCTCTCTAAAAGCGAGTCCTATCAACACCGGCATGAATGTGCCGAACGTTTTCACACCGACCACATTACGCATTATTACAAGCAGAAAGGCTCCCACGGGGATCAAGAACATGATCCGGTACACTGCCTGAGTGTTCACAGGCAGGCTGAACAAAGAAAATCTTAGTAACAGCGGCCTGGCTACTTTGCCAACCATGACTCCTGTAAGCCCTTCCTCCACTTTGGGGCTCACGGAGAGGGTCACATTGAGCTTGCTTCCTCCTTCTATATGAGCCAAATTTTGAGAGCCCCGACACCATGGTAACCATGTTTCTGGAACGGGGGTCTTCAGCGCGATCGGGTCGAAGGAAAGCCATCTCCGGTTATGATATACTTCAAGCCACTGTAAGAGATTCGCTTTCTTTGAGAAATCGTTCTTCTCTTCATCTAAATTGATTCCCTGAACGACTCTAGCCGGTATTCCCGCCTGCTCCAAAACGCGGACCGCGGTTTCGACCATTTTTAGAGGAGTAGTTTTGGCGCCCAGAAGGACCGTCGCATTTTCACCGGGTTGGGCCAGCTTCAATCTCTTGATTAATTCCTGAACCATCGTGGGCGTGTCTGCCGATTTTGCCCATGTCTCGTCTATCAATGCCTTCGCAGCTTCCATTTTTGGTCCTGAAAACGGCTGACTTGACACGGCCGGGATTTCAGATGTCACTCTGGGAACTCTTGTCCTAACGGAGCGTACTACGGCTTGGTAATACAGGCTTTGTCTGTCGGCTACCTTGCGTATGGACCATATCGCTTTGCGGTTTCCGTTTTCAGTTGTAGCTACGAGGCCATAGCCGCCGGAAATGAAGTGCTCGTCGACAATTGCAAAACGAGTGGTGCCGGACGGGATGAACAGAGAGGCTTTTAGCGGTTTGTTCTCGGCCCGAAAGGTTATATGCGCTTCCACGTTCCAAACTTGCGACGTAGTTTTGGGTCTCAGTGGGAATCCCAACCAAAAAGATTTGTAAAGAAAAAGTCCTGACCCGATTGCCACCAAAACTGCGGTCAAAATGTAAAGATGAATTTTATTCAACAGGCGCTCCCGGACAGTCAGGTTCCAGGGCATATGATTTGGATGCGTCTACTATAAAACCGTCTGACAGGAAACTCCGTCCCAGCAGTAAGGGAAATTTGAATTTCCCTCTATCAACGAGATTGACCTGAACTTCCCGGTCCTGGGAACCAACACAAATTCCAAGAAGGACGGCCGGGCGCTCCTGCCCAGGAGCAAGATGGCGCTTTATCTTTGCCAAACGCAGAAGTTTCCTTTCCAGTTTGTGCTGCTTACCATGATCATCGATCACCGTAAATCTTACCCACTCTTTTCCTTCGCGATGAAATAATGTCAACTCCGATACATTTAAGGATGAATGATCAGCTCCTGTATCGACTTTGGCTGAGATCTCATAACCTCCCGGGAAAATACGTGCTTTCTCGTACCACCCGACTAATTGCTTTTCCGAAGCACGCGCGGTCGCGATTAAGGGCGCAAGTGATGCAATCACAAGCAGATAAAATATGGTTTTCATGATTCCTACCTGACTTGCCGTGAAGACATTAATCCGTTTCCTTTAACACACAATTAAGAAGTACCTTTATCTTAAAATTTGATTCACTTAGTTGCTTTTCGTTGCAGTCAAAGTGAACCGCAAAAATCAGCAGTCGGAATAAGACGTTAACCAATAGGTTGACATTGAGCGTTTTCTCTTTCACATTTATTGCAAAGGCTTGCGACAAGCAATCTTAGGAGTAATCAATCATAAGTTGCTGAAAAGAGGCGTTAATTGAAACTGGGAATAATTGGCTTGGCAGGTAGTGGGAAAAGCACTGTTTTCAAGGCACTCACGGGCGGTGTCGAGTCAACTGCGCGGCATGGACACCAGGAACCTGGTTTGGGCATCGTCAAAGTGGAAGACAAGCGGATAGATTTCCTTACGGATTACCATAAACCGAAAAAGGTTACTCCTGCGGTTGTGGAATACATGGATATTCCCGGAATTTCGGGAGAGGTGAGGACCGGCCGCACTTTGGGAGAAAAAGTGACTACCCTTTCTGCGCCCGTTGGATGCTCTGGTCCATTGCATCAGATTCTTTGACTCACCGGCGCTCGGATTACCTACAATCCAACAAGACTTTCTCGCAGGGGAAGAAGAATTGATTCTCTCGGATTTGGGGGTCGTGGAAAAGAGGATTGAGCGGCTGGAGAAGGATGTTGCGAGAGGAAAGAAGGAGCTTGCCGAAGAACTTGAACTTCTTCGTGAAGCCAACAAATACCTTGATCAGGGTAAACCCCTGCGGCTGTTTCAGCATGCTATGGAATCAGAGAAACTCAAAGGCTTTGCTTTTCTTTCGGCAAAGCCGGAGCTGCTCTTGTTAAATGCGGGAGAGAACAAGTCTGTGGAGGAGATAGAATCAGGACTTGAGCAGCTAAAGGGGATAGTCAAGGGACAGCCCTACATTGCGCTCGACTGGCTCTACGCAGACACAGAGGCTGAGATAACGCGGTTATCTGAGGAAGACGCGCGCGAGTTCCTTAAAGATTTGAACCTGGAAGAACCAGCCAAAGATAGGATCATAAGGAAATCATTCGGGCTGCTTGACCTGATTGTATTTTTCACGGCTGGAGAGCCGGAGGTCAGAGCATGGCAACTGAGAAAAGGTCAGAGCGCATTAAAAGCCGCGGGAACGGTACACTCCGACATGGAACGCGGATTCATCCGGGCCGAAGTTATAGCTTTTGAAGATTTCAAAGAGGCCGGCTCAATGGCCGCTGCGCATAAAGCCGGCAAGGTCCACCTCGAAGGCAAGGATTACACTGTGCACGATGGAGATATTGTACTGTTCAGGTTCAATGTTTAATTTCATTAATCCTCTTGATCACGAATAGCAGCAGGTTATACAAAAAGCTATGAATCCGCAGAAGCTAGCTGATTACTATGAGTTTCCTCGGCTAGTGGGCCTATCGCACGCTTCCACTGCACACCCCTATTTTCATACCCGGTGGAACTGAAGCTAATAACTGTTTTTTATTGATTTTTTTGTTTGCCTAGTGTATGGTTAATCGTTCCAGGCGCATCAGCTCATAAGTTGTAGGTTTTCGACTAACTCTTAATCGATATTAAGTCGGTAACAGATGGATACGTCTATAGAATATCTCGGAGAACCGAAAATCGACTCGCCCCTCCGGACGATCCAATTCGTACGGGATGACGAAAGAATCCTTAAGGACCTTTCTCCGGACAGCATCGAGACTTCTGAAAAAGCAGGAGTTAAACCGGTTTCTTTTATGAAGGCCGGTCCGAGAAACAAAATATTCTTCGATTACAGCAAATTGAAATGCGCTATCGTCACTTGCGGGGGACTTTGTCCTGGCTTAAACAATGTTATTCGATCCGTAGTGCTGAATCTTCATCATGATTATGGGGTAAGAAATATCCTTGGGATCAGGTTCGGCTTTCAGGGATTCATATCAAAATACGGGCACCCAGTATTGGAATTGAACCCCCGTGTTGTATCCGGGATTAACGAGATTGGCGGAACAATCCTCTCATCATCGAGAGGTCCTCAGGAAATTGACGATATAGTGGACGCCCTGGAACGCATGAATATCGGGGTTTTATTTGCTATCGGGGGAGACGGAACATTCCGCGCCGCGCAGAAAATTGCGGAAGAGATAGGTAGGCGACAAGACCGGATTGGTGTAATAGGCATTCCCAAAACCATAGACAATGACATTAATTTTCTTTCCCGCTCATTCGGTTTTGCAACGGCAGTAAGCATGGCGACCCAGGCAATCAGCTCAGCCCACGTAGAAGCGAACGGGGCGCCAAATGGAGTAGGTCTGGTAAAACTAATGGGCCGGCATTCAGGTTTTATTGCCGCAACTGCTGCTCTGGCCAAATCTGTACGCCAATTTTGTGCTTATCCCGGAAGCGGATTTCGATCTGGAAGGCCCACATGGTTTACTGGCCACCTTGGAAAAAAGACTGCAAGAGAGCAAGCACGCAGTGATAGTAGCTGCCGAGGGAGCCGGTCAAAAATATTGCCAAACAGAAGGATGCGACGACTCCGGAAACAGTCGCCTCGGTGACATCGGTAAATTCTTGAAGGAGTCGATCGAAAATCATTTTAGAGCGAAAGGAATAGAGCTGAACTTGAAGTACATAGATCCCAGCTACATGATCCGCTCAGTGCCAGCGACTGCCCAAGATTCAATTTTCTGCGGTTTCTTGGGACAGCATGCGGTCCACGCGGGTATGGCGGGAAAAACCAATATGGTGGTGGGCACTTGGAATGAAGAGTTCGTTTATATCCCCATAGCAATGGTTGTTTCGGGCCGTAAGCAGGTTGATTTGAAAGGGAGTTTGTGGGGCTCGGTCCTGGAAGGGACAGGCCAGCCTTCATTCAAACCTGAGAACGCGGGGACGAATTCCTCGCCATAAATATTGTCGTTCTCACGAATATTTATGTTGTGGTATTGCGACCAAGCTGGCTTTGGAAGGGAAATTTTGTCAGGTAAGTAGACTTTGATCCGAATATCCTTTATGGTAGGACCACAGGAGGTATGAAATGAGTAGGAAGTTTGTCGTAGTTCTAGTTGCAGGCTTCATGTTAGTTGCGATATTGGCGGCCACAAGCCAAGCAGGGGTTTTTGTGGCGACGGCCAAGAATGCTAGGGGAGCCTTGTACACCGGGTACGGACCCACGCCGAATCATGCGTGCGAGAACGCCATTGTGAAGTGCTCGCAGGATTCATTTATTCCACCGAGCTGCAAAGTGATGGCTGTTCGGCTGGATTGTCCTCCGCCCATGTGCGCTCCGCCCCGGAAGATTGCCCGTAAGATGAGCAAAGTGTACCCTCCGGTTTATCCTATGGGCAGGCCCATGCCCTGAATTCTAATGCCGGTCGGTTGACGGATATTGCCCCTCGGGATTGCCCGAGGGGCATTTGTTTTCCAGGTCTGGATTCACGCCACGAACTATTTCGGATTCGAGGACGTCATCAGATGGAAGACTCGCCTGTTTTCATGACCCATAACGATAATGAATCATTAATGGAATCGTAAGCGGTGCCCTTGTAGCTTATGTTTACGGGGATCAAGGGAAAATGCTTTGTATTTTAATCCGCCTGCACCATTTCCATGCCGATTCGGAAAGCGGTCCGGTTGATTTCCACTTTATCTGCGGACAAGTAATCCATGATCGGCTTGTTCCAGGCGTTGTTCTGTTATGGGGAGGAGTCCAGCCCCAGCTACTGCTCCTATCAGCATTATGTTGGCCAAAATTGGATTTCCTAATTCGAGTGCCTTGTCAGTGGCATTAATGAAATAGGTTTTATTACTCAACGATTTCACTTTTTCCAGCAGATCATCTATGGCAGGGTAGGCAATCTGACCACTGATCACGTCTACAGGATGCACAGGCCGGCTATTCACCACACTTACTGTTAACGGATTCCCGAACTGCGCCAGAACGCGAGCCGCTTCGCTCGGTTCGAGAGCCACAATCAGATCGGCGGACCTGGGCGGAATCAGAGGTCCATATTGGTGATTCTTTGATATACGTACATGACTCATCACAGAACCACCTCTCTGGGAGGCCCCATACGTCTCGCCGATGGTGACCTTATACCCAAGGTCCACGAGAACTGCTCCGATAAGTTGTGAGGCCAGCACGTTGCCCTGGCCGCCGACTCCGGTCACTATTAGGTTATATGGATCTTTCTTCATTGAATACTTGCCTTAATTTTGGTTGTCATTGCGGCCCTCATTCCAGGAATGTTTTTGGCCTCTTTCAGGCCGAACTCTCGTTCATCAAGCCGACTCCTTCACGATAGCACCTGCCGGGCATATATCCGCGCAGACTCCACAGCCGCTGCATATCGCCTCATCTATGCCGGATTTGTTATTGCTTGCATCCCATCTGAGGCCTGGGCAACGGAAAACTCTGGTGCATAGACGATTACAGCCGCAATCCTCGCCAAGACATTTGAGAGGATCTATCCTGACTTTATATTTCTTGGAGGCCTTCTTGCCTGCGCACCAGAGCGCATTCCTGTCTTAGGATGAGCACCTTGGCTCCACTCTGCTGGAGCATGTCGTAGATGGTCGCCGCTGTCTCTTCCAGATTAAATGGATCTCTAACAACCGTCTTCAAACCCACCGACTGACATAGTTCTTCTATGACCACCGGCGGGGCATCGAATCCCATAGCATTGACGGAACTTCCCGGATGCGGCTGAAAGCCCGTCATCGCAGTGGCGCTATTATCCAGGACGATCATCAAAAAGTCGGATTTGTGATGAACAGCGTTAATCAACGCGGGAATTGCCGCATGGTAAAATGTTGAATCGCCACAGACCGCTATAGAAGGTTGGGTAACCCCGAATTTCGTCAAAACCCCAAAGCCGCTCGCTAGACCCATTCCTGATCCCATCGCGTGGATCGTCTTGGACTGGTTAAATCCCGCCGCGTGAACCGAAAGACTGTAGCAGCCTATATCCCCAAATACCACGCCTTCTCGACCGTCCAGGGCCAACGCCTTCTTGATGCTCCAAAATGTGGCCCTGTGAGGGCAACCGGGACAAAAGGCCAGGGATCGGGCAGGCGCAAAATTGTTCAAAATGCTCTTCGTTTGTTCAATATAGCGCGTATCAATCTCCGGGACCGCAACGCCGAGAAGATCCGCGAGTATCTGTATGATCAGCCCGGGCGAGAGTTCACCTACTGATGGGACTGCTCCGGATTTTTTACCGAAAAATGTGATCCGAGGAAGTTCACTATTGTGGTCTGCGAAAATCTCCTTAACGTTGTTTTCAAGGACCGGATCGACTTCTTCCACAAAAAGTACTTTTTCCGTTTTCTTGAAATTATCGAGGATGAATTGCTCCGGCAATGGCCACGTCGTGCCGATTTTCATAATGCCGACTCGTTCGTCCAAGCCGAGAAAGTTCACTGCTTCACGAGAGAATAGAAATCCCGCGCCGCAGGTGACGATCAGTAGCTCAGGGTTTTGCGGTCCTTCATAACTGTTGAAGCGCGATTCGGCAAAAAACTCCTCCGCCTGTTTTAACCTGTCGTGAGCACGGGGATGTGTCAGGGCCGTGGGCAAGGCAGACAAAATGTTTGAAGTGTCAAAATGAGGAAGTGCGCGGGACTTCGGCAGCGGTCCTAGGATGACGTTGCCTCTGGCGTGAGATATTCTAGTCACGCTACGAACGATGCAGACATTACTAATTTTCCGGGAAAGGTCGAAGGCTTCCTTGATCATGTCTTTTGCTTCATGAAACGTAGCAGGTTCCATTAGCGGCAGATCCGCGAGCTTTGCAAATATCCTGGAATCCTGTTCATTTGTGCTTGATATTCCGGATGGATCATCGCAAACCACCAGCACCAGGCCGCCCGCGATTCCGCTCAAATTGAGGTTTAATAAAAAATCGGATGCCACGTTCATGCCGTTCTGTTTCATTGCCACAAGAGCATTGAGTCCGGAAAAAGCGGCAGCAGCTCCAACTTCCAAAGCCACTTTCTCATTGATAGACCACTCTACGTATATGCCCATTTCATCGGCCACGGACGCCAAAGAGCCAATGATCTCAGACGACGGATTTCCGGGATACGCAGCCGCCACACTGATGCCGGCTTCCAACGCTCCGCGAGCGATAGCTTCATTTCCCATCAAAAGGACTTCCTTGCCGGGAGCGTCCTTGCTTACCATGGACATGATTAAAATCTCCTAAGGCGTTCACCGCAGAGATCGCAGAGAACGCAAACGCGTTTGTTCTTTCAATCTCTCCACCAGGCGACGCATACCTTGTTGCAGTTCCTCGACATTGAGGTTGATCCAGTCAATTCGATAAGCGCCATCCAGGCAAACTTCAAAACACTTGTGGTAGTGACTTCATTCAAATTAATGGTCATCTCTGCGATCTCTGCGGTGAGTCATTCAGGGGAATCGCCGGTCGCGTGGCTCTTCTTGTTTGCGGATGCTACTTTCAGATGTTCAAGATTAGCGTCAGGGAAAACATCGGTTTCGAGCAAGCCTGAAACACTCGCCCGTTCGACCAGCTTCCGGCCCAATTCCGTTCTTGTGATCAGCGTATTCCAGCCTTCCCTACCTTCGTACATTCCCACGGAGACATCCGCGAATTCCGAAGTCATATCAGGGCACTTTCCACACGCAGCCTGAATCAGCGGTCGCACATCATCAAGGGAGATATTCTTCGATGCCCGCGGCTGTTTCTATTTCGAGTGTGTTGGACGGCGGGGGTGGAATATGAAACTTCTTCACAGCGGTTAATCCAAATCGGTTTCGGAGAAAAGAAACAAAGTCGCGACCGGAAAAAGCCCAGTTGCAGAATAGTCCTAAAACCAGTTTTATGCGATCCTTCAGGTTTTCATCTTTCAAATCGTAGAGCGCCATTTTACGGACGGATCTCACCTGGCAAGGGAGTCCTACGATCCCGATCCGTTGAAAGCCGCGGTCCAAGGCTTCACGTAGACTGACCAGTGAATGAGACCCCACATACCTCGAACCTACACAGGAAACGATCTCCTGAACCGTGGTGGCGACGACGCCATGAGGGTACTCTTCTCCAGGCTTAATCGCAGTCAATACCGCTGCGTCTATCAGACCTTCTTCCAATGCCATTGTCATAAGGGTAGTGACCGTGCCGCCTGCCTGGCCGGCTGCAGCGAGGCCGAGATCTTTGGATCGAGAAGCCATGACGCCGCTCAGATGCCCTATCTCTAAACCATCCGACGATTGACCGAAAACGAATTGACTCATGGCCTCAGCATCAAAAAAAGTCATGGGGCAATAGGCAAAACAGCGTCCATGTTCAACGGTACAACTATCCAGCATCACGGTCTTGCCTTTGAAAGCTGTGAGATACGGACATCTGCCCACGCAAGCTCCGCAAGCCGCGCAAGACCCCGTTTGTAAGACCCGCCGATTCAGTTCATCTAACCCGTGAATCTCAGTCATAACGATCCTCTGGAAAAAGGGAAAGCCGAGGAAAAGGCTTCTTGCAATAAGATTTTTTCCGTGGCCCTTTTCCAAAGACTCCCAGTTATAGGCTTCAGATACCTCATATACGCGAGAAACCTCAGCAGATAATAGATTATCTATAGAGATGGGGGAAACATTTTCGTGTCAATTATGCCACGGAGAGCGGGTAACTGCAAACCCGATATTGGGGGCGTCTGCCGTATGTTGTACGAGTGGATTTTCACTCCGGCGAGAATGTGCCTACTCTGTGGCGAAATCCTGCAGAAGAATCACCCTTGCTGGCGCTCCATCACTCCCCTTTATTTTCAAGGGTAAACAAATAAGAAAATAACCGCCAGGAGCAATTTCGGACAAATCCAGACCTTCAATTGGTATGATACCCGCTTCTAAAAGCACCTTATGCGTCGGCTCTGCTTCGTGAAAAGGAGCGATGGAAAGATAGTCAATTCCAACCAATTTTACATTTTTTTCGACTAGCCACTCCGCCCCGTCTTTCGTTATACCTACAAAATTCGGGAAGAATTTGTCAGGAGTGGACTTCCAAATTTCGGAATTTCTAGTACGAAAGAGAACACGTTCAGCGCCATCATTAATTTCGAAATTTTCCAAACTTTTCGCGGAGATTCTCTCCTCCGTGGTAGCGTCTATCACTATTGCCGGCCCTATGAGAATCCCAAGGTCCAAAACATCCGATCCGCTCCCTCCTTCTATGAAATGTGCAGGTGCGTCAACGTGAGTTCCAGTATGGGCCCCCATATCCAATTTGGTGAGATTCGATTTTGAGTCTTTTCCTATGGTGTGGACACGGGTAATTTCAATACCGGGATCGCCGGGATAGGTTACGAGCGAATTGGAAATCGTCAGCGTGACATCGTGAATTTTCATAGTTTACTCCAGGAAAAGAGGACGTTCTATGCTAATTATAATGATCCTGTTTGACGCATAAGGCCGCCATCAATGAAGACGGTTGTGCCGGTAATGTATGAGGCGTCATCTGAAGCCAAAAAGGCGACCAGTTTGGCCACTTCCTCAGGATTGCCGATTCTATGTATCGGGATTTCTTCTTCCAGAGCTTTCTTTTCCTCAGAATCCCTAAGCACATTTTGATTTATCGGAGTTGCAATCGCTCCGGGCCCAACGTTCACAACGCGGATGCGATAAGACGCCAGCTCTAAAGCAAGATTTCGACAGAGCATCCGGAGTCCGCCTTTCGCAGCGCAGTAGTCCGAATAGCCAGGGAACCCAATTTCTTCATGGACAGAAGAAATATTGATAATCACACCTTCGATTTTGGCCTTTATCATTTCTCTTGCCGCTGACTGAGCACAAATAAATGGTCCTGTAAGATCGACAGCAATTACCCGATTCCATTCCTCGAGAGGTTTTTCCAAGAAAGGCCTCTTTTTCTCAATTCCCGCATTGTTGACCAAGACATCAATTCTTCCGAATTTTTCCACGGTCTTTTGTACCATGAGATTTACTTCTGATTGATTCGATACATCTGCCTTGATTGCGATCGCATTCAGCGAATTCCGATTAAGCTCGTTTGCCAAGTCATTAGCAGCGTCAGCATTGTTCGCATAATTTATAACCACATTGGCGCCCGATTTTGAAAATTCTTCGGCAATAGATTTGCCGATTCCTGAAGCAGCTCCTGTTATGATAGCTGTTTTTCCTTTGAGCATGATTAACCCCGTTCGCGGAGCAGTTATGTAATTCAAATCCGACAATTTTCTCGTACGAAGTTCATCTCGTGCGCCTGCTGATTCTCTTTTCTACTGATCTTGTCTTGGCCGGTGCGAATGACCTTCCGCAGCCGCATCTCTGGCAAGACCGCATCTCTGCGCTTCATTCTCAGGGTGGTTCTCGGAACCGTGTTTTGCTGCTTTTGCCAGATTCACCGCGGACCCTATGAGCGCCAAGTGGCTGAATCCTTGCGGAAAATTACCCAGAAATTCTCCTGTATCAGGGTCCAATTCTTCCGACATCAATCCTACATCATTGGAGTAGCTGATGATTTTTTCGAATAGATCGTGTGCATCATCCTTTCTGCCACTCAGCGCCAACGCATCGACCTGCCAAAATGTGCATAGAGCAAATGTTGCCTCCTGTCCGGGCAATCCGTCTTCATTCAAATAGCGATAGATCAATCCATGATGGCTCAGTCTCCTTTGGATTTGATCAATCGTGGAAACCACCCGAGGATCGGCGCAGGGCAGAAAACCGATTCGTGATATGGCCAATGCGCTTGCATCCAGTGCGTTACTGCCGAATGATTGAGTGAACGCATTTACCTCTTTGTTGTATCCCTTCTCGAGAATAGCCGTACGAATTTCCTCTCTCGTTCGTTCCCACTCCGTTATTGGGGCATCCAAGTGAAATGTCTTCGCAAGGCGGACACCACGGTCCAGGGCGGCCCAACACATTAGACGGGAATAAAGAAATTCTTGAGGAGATTTGCGAACTTCCCAGATTCCATTGTCGGGTTCCTTCCATTTATCTGCGGCATCGTTAACAAGCGCTTTCAGCACCGGCCAATGATCGTGAGATATATCCGCCTGCTTGGCATCTCGTCTAGCGCTATGATCATAATCGTGCATTAAATATAAATAGGCTGTAGTAAGAATTTCACCGAAAATGTCCAATTGAAATTGGCCAGCCGCAGCGTTGCCGATTCGCACCGGTTTTGATCCTCTATAACCTTCAAGATGATCGACAATTGTCTCGTGAACGTCTGGTTCTCCATCAATTTTGTACAGGATTTGCGGAATAGCCGTAGGATTTCTTTTTTGGGTGGATTGTAGCCATTTCAAAAAATCGGTGGCTTGATTGTGATAACCTATTGTCATTAGGGCATAGAGCATCAAGGAAGAATCACGTAACCAGGAATAACGATAATCCCAATTTCGACTTCCGCCGATCTCCTCGGGAAGCGACGTGGTGGGAGCACCGACAATGGCGCCGGTGGGTTCATAGGTCAGAAGTTTCAATGTCAGTGCGCTGCGTAGAACCTCCTTTCTGTATGGACCATTGTAGGTACATCTGTCCGACCATTCCTTCCAATAATTCCGGGTTTCATCAAACCAGGCATTGCATTCCTCAGGCGTGAAAGAGATCTGAACGTCCTTCTTGTTCTCACTATAATCGAGTATGATCCAACATTGTTCTCCTTGCTTTATTTTTCTTTTGCCCTCGGCAACACCGTTTTCACCCACACTGAATTCCATTTTCTCAGACGAGAGCGTCAAATAATGATTAGACCAGGATGCAATTATCGCCCCTTGTTTTTCGCCGAACTCGCACCGATTCCCTGCAAAATTGAAGGTTGGTTTGAATCTGACCCGTATTTCCGCATTCGCCTCGATCCCCTCCACAGACGAAATGATCCTGAATGGTGTTTTCGCGTCCTCCGCTCTGGCTCCGGGCTTTGGGGAGCGGATCGGCATAAATTGTTTGATTAGCAGTTTAGATTCATCCGAAGTAACGATCGAAGTAAGTATATTGGTATCACCCAAGTATTCTCTGGAGAATGAATAATCTTCGTCTCGAGCGATTTCAAAGAAACCGCCCTTTTCTGAATCGAGAATTCGGCAAAATACCGCAGGATTATCAAAGCGGCCAGGGCAATACCAATCGACTGAACCTTTTGAGGAAATCAGGGCAGCAGTGTGACAATCACCAATTAAAGCGTAATCTTTTATGGGCAAATAGTGATTATTTTTTGCCATGAGGCAATCCCGATTAATCAACAAAGCAGATGGGGTCTGCTAATTAAGGTTTACCAATAGGTCAGCAACCGGCATTATTCGATCGGGTGAACTTTCGGATTCAAGCACTAATTAACATCATTAACAATTTTCGTGTTTCAACAATTCAAATGTGGTCACGAGTATCGTATGTCAAGTCGGAGCGCTCCTATTGAAGATGCGGCTACTGACTGGAAACGCACCGAACAAGATGACATTATAGTAATGTTCGAACGCGGCTGGATTAGTGCAACGCTCCCCCAAAACCTAAATGCGATTAGGATTTTCGCGCTGCCATAGCTAAATGTCACACGTTCTAATTAATTATTTGTTTAAATCAGTTAACAGCTCACCTCCGACGCCCCAATTGTCCCGGTCGAATTCCTCCATAACTACAGTAACCCATGCACGTTCAACCTTAAGTATCGACACACAGTTATTTGTGATAGCCTCGACCAGAGCCCGTTTTTGTTCTATGGTGCGGCCCTTTTCCATTTTCACTTCGACAACCGGCATGTGACCTCCTGTTTAACTAAATAACTTCTGAAATATGTTGATCTTTTTCATTGAATTGCGGGATTGTAATAAAACATACACGATTCTTTTGAGAAGCCTCAATGATTTTATGATGTACAAACGCAGGAATTATACATAATTCATTTTCTCCTAAATCTAGGGTCCAGGTTCTTTGGCTCTCAGCCTCGTACAGGAGCAGCTTTATATTCCCGTCCAATACAAAATAGATTTCATCAAACTTCTCATGAAAATGGGCCTGAGTCATTCCCACATCGATCGAAATAGCAAGATTCAAAAAATTATAATCATTTCCAATCAACACTTCACGAATAACTCCGCAAATGTGTGAGTCTACGACATTGTGGTCCGACATTCGTTTGACAATTATTCTGTGGCCCATTTTGAACCATCCTAAGATGTTATATAGCGTGTGATCATATCAAGAAAAAGCAGCAAAGCCATAAAGATCAACAACTCTGCGGAATTTAATCCTGCTTCGTGGTCGTTCCCGGTTGTCTGATGCCGTGCTTTTCCAATACATTTAGAATCGGATCGAGCCCGCCCGGACTTTGGGATGCTACGTCGAAAATTGTTCCTCCCAGATCCGTCACGTAATCTGCTTTAGCTCCTGCCTTGAGAAGCAGATCGACCAACTCCACGTTGCCGGACCGCACTGCGCAGTTCAGCACATTATCATTTGTGGTTGAGGTGGCGTTCGGATCGGCGCCAAGCGCAAGCAGTGCTTCAACCATCGCAACATTACCTAGGGTGGCAATGTCGATAATTGGCGCATCGCCGAACACATTCCTGGTGTTCACATCAAATCCGAGCCCGCCAAGGAACCGTACCGCGTCCAAGTAGCCCTCAACCGCCAGGAAGTGAAGAATTGTCTCATCATGAATCCATCGGGCATCACGCAGCTCAGGATTTTGCCTCAGCAACTGTTGCGCCTTTGGATGATCCATCACCGCTGCATCAATGAACTCAGCAATGAGTTCCTGCTTCATGTGCCTCCGTCCGGTACACCTCGGACAAAAAACTGCCGAAAGGTCGTTCAAGCAAGATTATTGGCCTTCCTGCACTTTGAATCAGCCCGAGGCGGAGTCTTTATAGATTGAGCGAATCCCAAAACGGTGCCGCTGAAACACCGGCAGATTCAGTAAAGACAAAACCGTCGGTCACGCTATTCAAAATGCCCACTGGTGTTTCCAAGCCTACCTTGCCCCAAGTCACTGGGTCAACCGTTTTCATACCAATGCACGTCTCCCAGGACGCCCCGGCCTACGGCCGCAACCAAAATAGGCCGCCAGGATTTTTTTTTCAGAGGATCAGCAGGGGCGCTGAAAAGGCCACTGGGAACCCGCTTTTTATGTAATGGATTAATGCATTAGCTCCGTTTGGTGGGATGAGAAATGACTTTCAGAAAGAGGACTGCCAGGGGGAAAACCCTTTTGCAAAAGGTGCTCCGCGCACGGCGAGCAATCCATTTGTGCAGGCATTAAGTAAATCGAAGGCTAGGGACATTGAGGTGCATTGTTGGCCCCACGCCCAGTGGACCTGGACCCTCTTTCCGAAAACTCCCATTCTGTTGCGGCGCAAGGGGGAGAAATGGCTGATTGGGGCGTCCGCACACGACAAATGGGTACGTTTCCAGTTAACGGCAAAAACTCTAGTATTGCTAGCCGTATATCAAGGCTGTGTATATATCTATGAGACGGTAGAGCGGCTCGTGGCCGCCTGTAACTGAAGAATCACCTGTTACAATTTACAACATGATACATGTTGACAAAGGGTTTGCGGCTGTGCCAGTATTTTGGCATCCGAAACATTGTACCGTATTACGAAACGTGCCGGTTCCGATGCTTAAGCCGAATAATTTCGTTCAAACCATCGAACGAATATCAGCAATTCTCGATATTATCGGGGAAAGTCCTGGAGGTATGAGCATCCGGGAAGTTTCTTCACAACTCAACCTCCCGAAAGGCACTGTCCATCGACTTCTTTCTTCTCTTATCTATGTTGGTTATATCCGCCAGGACGCTGGATCAAGGAATTACTTCCTGGGTCTGAAACTTCTCGATCTCGGGGGGCTCGTAGCATCGCAGCTTGATCTCCGAAAAATCGCCGGGCCTCTGCTGCACGCGCTTGCTGATAAGAGTAAGGAAACCGTCCATATGGTCGTTTGGGACCAGGATGAGGTGGTCTATATTGAGAAGGTGGAACCTCCTTCGGATATGGGCGGGTTGCGAATGGCCTCGAGAATCGGCTCACGAAACCCGGCTCACAGTTGTGCGGTCGGCAAGATTTTTCTTTCCTATTTTTCACCAACGGAGCTGGAAGACTTTATTTCGAGAAAGGGACTCCCGGCAAGAACCTCTAACACGATCACAGACGGGGCTGCGCTAAGACAGGAATTAAAGACAATTCGGGAACAAGGGTATGCCCTGGATAATGAAGAAAATGAAAAAGGTATACGCTGCATAGGAGCGCCGGTTCTGGGTGAATCCGGCGCCCCGGTTGCGGCCATAAGTGTATCGGGTCCATCTTTTCGTGTTACACAGAAAATCGCGCAGGAGATATTGAGAAGGGAGGATCGTGAAACCGCTGCCGAGATTTCTCGAAGTCTGGGCTATGGGGGCGCCTAAATAGGAAAATCGCGAATGAAACAAAATGATGTACAGGGAGCGGTTGTATTCTTCATTTTTGGTGCGATTACCACGATTCTCTCGCTGCAGATGCCGATAGGCTCTTTGAGGGCGGCTGGGTCAGGGCTGTTTCCGCTTGGGCTTGGGATTCTCCTCATGGTTCTCTCATCGGCTCTCATCATAAAAATGCTCTGGGGCGCTGAAGAACAGAAAAAAGAGGATATCTCAGCCGATGACGAGCCCATATCACCATTACAAGTGATCGCCTACCTCGCCATTATTGTGGCAACGACTCTGCTTTGGGAGATACTGGGCTATGCTATTGTTTCTTTCCTGCTCATGTTGTGTCTGCTGAGGATACTCGGATTTAAACAATGGACATTAAACTTAACCGTATCCCTTTTAACCGCGGCCGGTTCATACACGCTATTTGTTTACGGACTTAAGATTCCACTTCCTAAGGGTTTTCTCGGGATTTAGAGAGGCGGATAATGCTCGAGTCGCTTCAGCATCTCGCCATGGGTTTTGGAGTCGCCTTGAGCCTCCAGAACCTCTTTTACTGCCTGATAGGGGCTGTCGTAGGCACACTGGTGGGTGTGTTGCCCGGCTTGGGGCCGATCGCAGGGATTGCCCTGTTGATTCCGGTCACATTTGGTCTCAATGCTACATCCGCGATTATAATGCTCGCTGGGATTTATTATGGCGCTATGTACGGCGGGTCGACCACGTCAATCTTGCTCAATGTGCCTGGAGAAACAGCCTCGGTCATAACCTGTATAGACGGATACAAGATGGCTCAAAAAGGGCAGGCGGGTAAGGCGCTCGCGATATGCGCCATAGGGTCCTTCGCGGCAGGGACCCTCGCTATATTCGGTCTCGCTTTTGTTGCCCCTCCTCTGGCAGAGGCCGCTCTTGCGTTCGGCCCTCCTGAGTATTTCTCATTGATGGTAGCCGCGTTTGTCGTACTTAGCAACGTCACTGGTGGCTCTTTTCTCAAGTCGCTTATGATGGCTCTCGTCGGCCTGATCATAGGGACCATCGGTCTTGACCCCGTTACGGGTGAAGGCCGATTCGCATTTGATTCCCCTTCTCTGTTGGGGGGTATCGAATTCGTAGCTGTAGCAATAGGCGTGTTCGGTCTTGCGGAAGTGCTTGTAAATGCGGGTCAGCCGGCTCATTTACTCGAGCAGACCGTAATTTTTCCCCGTCTGCGTGAGCTGTACCCTACCTTTCAGGACCTCAAGCGGTCAGCCTTGGCCATTTTTAGAGGAACGGGTCTAGGTTTCGGCTTTGGTCTCGTTCCGGGACCAGCGCCGGTACTCGCCACCTATGCCTCATACATGTTGGAGAGAAGCGTATCCAAGCATCCGGAGGAATTCGGGAAAGGCGCAATAGAGGGCGTGGCCGGACCCGAGTCCGCCAACAACGCTGCTTGCCAGGCAGCCTTTATCCCTCTCTTTTCCCTGGGAATTCCTTTCGCTCCACCAACAGCAGTCCTATTAGGCGCTTTGCTCATACACGGCGTCACACCAGGTCCTTTGATGATCACCGAACATCCGGAGCTTTTCTGGGGTGTGATTGCAAGCATGTATATTGGAAATGTTTTCCTGTTGCTCCTCAATCTACCCTTTGTTGCTATCTTTGCGAGCATCCTACTAATACCGAAGAAGGTACTTCTGCCTCTCGTAACCTTGTTCTGTCTCATAGGCATGTTCTCGGTGAACAACTCGATGTTCGATGTTTGGATGATGATTCTCTTCGGCGCTCTCGGTTTTCTCCTTAGAAAATGGGCTTATGAAGGCGCGCCGCTTCTGCTTGCATTGGTGCTCGGCCCAAAAATGGAAGTAGCCTTCCGGCAATCACTTATGATTTCTCATGGGAGCTTTGATATATTCCTCAATCGCCCGATCTCTCTTGCGTTTATAGCTGCGACATTTTTGTTTCTTCTCATACCTCTTGTGCTATCCGTCCAAAAAAGATTGAGGAGCCGGTTGGCAAACTGATAAGCTCAAAGGGGGCGGTTGTTCAATGCAAAAAACTCCTTGTAAACTCCGAATAGAAAGGAGGTTTCGTGTGAGAAGCAAGCTCGTTTCGATTTTTGTAGCGGTTCTCGTTTTGGCATGGATTTGGCCTGTTGTAGCGGCCGATTTTCCCACAAAGGAGATCCAAATCATTGTGCCGTGGGCGGCCGGCGGCGCCACCGACCTGATTTTTCGTGCATTGGCGGTGCCATCGGAAAAATATCTTGGCAAAGCGATCATTGTGGTAAACCGCTCAGGAGGCGGAGGAGCTGTAGGATATACCGACGGAGCCCAGGCTCCTCCTGACGGCTACACCATTGTTTCGGCAATTACGCCTCTTACCATCCTTCCGCACCAGGTGAAGACTATTTTTTCTTACAAGAGCTTCGATCCGATTATCAACGTTTCAACAGACCCTTCGATGTTTCTGGTCAAGCCTGACGCTCCCTGGAAAGATCTGAAGGAATTCATAAACTACGCAAAGCAGAATCCTAATATGGTCACCGTAGGCAATTCGGGCGCGGGCGGAGGCGTTCATCTGGTAGCCCTGGCCTTTGAAAAGGCAGCTGGTGTCAAGTTCAACCATATTCCGTTCTCCGGTGGTGGCCCTTCAGTGACTGCTCTGCTTGGCGGACACATTAATGTGGTCTCCGTTTCCCCTCCTGAAGGCATTTCGCAGGTGCAGGCGGGAAAACTGAAGATCCTAGCGCTGTTTGCAGATAAGAGACTGGCTATGTTTCCGGATGTGCCCACGGTTAAAGAGCAGGGGATCAACTTCGCAATGGGCATGTGGCGCGGCCTGGCTGCACCTAAAGGAACTCCGCCTGATGCGCTTAAGAAGCTCCACGATGCATTTAAACAGGGAATGGAGGACGCGGCTTTTAAGAAAAGCGCGGCGGATATGGCTGTGAGCATTCAATACATGGGTCCTGAAGAGTTCGGAAAACTGATGGCATCCGAGGACACTTTATACGCGGATTTGGTGAAAGACGTCAAAAAATAGAACACAGCAGAGGAGGGCTCCATGAAAACGTCTAATCGGCTATATTATGTTGCCTCTATTGTGATTGCAATCATCTTTGTGGGGGCGGTTTTTGCCGGAGCGGCCGACAAAACGATTCGACTGGCGAGCACCTTCCCCAAGGGCCACCTCCTGATCGATGCGAGCGAGAAATTCAAGGAGATTGTTGAGAAAGGGAGCGACGGCAAGCTCAAGGTGGAGATTCAGCCGGGCGCAGGTAGCGAAAAGGACGTTGATGAGTGGTGTAGTCAAGGCAAGGTGGAGATGCAGGTCACAGGCGGCCAACCCTTGCAAGTCTCCGCTCCGCAGTATTTCTTTTTCAACGCACCGTATGTAATGAAAGATTTCGACCACTTCATTCGGGTATGGAGCGGACCGTTGGGGAAAAAGGCACGAGAGGAAGTGGAGAAGAAGGGAAGCCAAATGTACCTGGGCATTGTTGATAGAGGCATGCGGCAGACCACTGCAAAGAAGGCCTTGAACACGGCAGCGGACGTGCAAGGAATAAAGCTTCGTCTTCCCCAGGTTCCTACATGGATAGCGGTTTGGAAACAAATAGGAGCAGATCCGGTGGCAATCCCTCTGCCCGAGCTTTACAACTCATTGAAAGACGGTAAAGCCGAAGCTTCCGAAGGTGACCTGACACAGATCGCTTCAGCGAAACTGAATGAGGTACAGAGTCATCTGACTATGACGAATCACCTGGTCCAAACAGGCGGCATGCTCATTAACAAGCCTTTCTTCGACAAGCTCTCGAAGTCCGAGCAGGAACTCGTCGTGAAAGCGTCCAAGGAAGGCTGTGACTTTGCCAACGCAAAACTGAAAGCGGGCGAAGGTAAGCTACTGGAGGATCTGAAGAGCAAAGGCATGGTGATTGTGCAACCTGATGCGGAATCGTTCAGGGCAAAAGGCAAACCTGCTGTAGAGCAGCTCTTTAAGACTGAATGGCCCGTGACGACCTGGGCGGAAGTGCTGAAGCAGTAGCAGCCGTTTCGGCAGGTAGAGGGTTGCGAAAGATTGAGCGGGGAGGCCCTTTTTGCAAACAGGGCCTCCCCGCACCCCTCCGCAAAAACTCCCAGTAATGCAGGCGCTTCCAGCGCCTGTGGGGCTTGGTGCGGGCGAACTAATTACTTTGAAGGCCAAAGGGTTTTGAAACCAATTCCAATGATCAAGAAGACCTAACGAAGGACAGACTATGGCCGTACCTGCGGAAATCCACGAAAAAGAGCGGCGAGTAAGAGCTTTCTTGGAACAGAAAGATCTTAGCGGAGTACTACTGAAACGGCAGGCCAATTTCTCCTGGATGACCGGAGGCGGACTCAACCTGGTGGGCATTGCCACTGAATTGGGCGCTGCTTCTCTTTTGATCACAAAAGATGCCAAGTTCGTGATCTGCAACAATATAGAAGCTCCCAGAATGGAAGAGGAAGAGGATTTGAAGTCTCAGGGGTTTGTGTTGAAATCGTATCTATGGCACGAGGACCGGGAGGTCCCCATAATCCGGGAATTAATGGGGGCAGGACGTTTGGGCTCTGATGCGCCATTCCCGGGTTCTATTGCTATTTCAGAGGACATTGCTCGTCTACGATATTCACTAACTCCCGAGGAACACGAAAGGTATCGGTGGCTGGGAGAGAGCGTATCTCTTGCGTTGGAAACGACGCTATTGCAGACGAGAAAGGGAGAGAAAGAATCGGAAGTCGTCGGCAGGTTGTGTAATGAATTGTGGAAGGACCGCATCGATCCTGTCACACTGATGTCGGCAGCGGACGATCGGGTTTCTCGTTTTCGTCATCCCATACCCACTGAGAAGAAGATTGAAAATTATATCATGGTCTCGGTAAATGCCCGAAAATGGGGCCTTATAGTTTCTCTCACCCGTTTCCTTCATTTTGGCAAGGTCCCTGAAAACCTTAAAGAAAAATACAAGGCCAATGTCTTGATTGATTGCGCCTTTATGGCAAATACGCGTCCTGGTTTGCCTGCAAGCGAAGTACTCAGGAAAGGGATTCAGGCTTACGAAAAGGCGGGATATGGCGAGGAGTGGAAATATCATCATCAAGGCGGCTCGATCGGATACACGGGGCGGGACTATAGGACGAGTTTCAGCACCCCTGATATCGTCCAGGAAAATCAGGCATTCACATGGAATCCCTCGATTACCGGAACAAAATCTGAGGACACCATAGTGGCTACTTCACAGGGACCGGAAATGATCACCAAACCAATGATCTATCCAACGCTTTCGATGCAAGTGGAAGGATTTGCATTCACGAGGCCGGATATCCTTGAAAAGGATTAATAGCATTAGTTATACAAAGAAATCCGACGCTTCGGCAGGGACACCTGGTCAAATCATTGGTAGGACCGCCCTCCGTGCCGGTCGCATTGGATTATGAAGAGATTGGAAAGGAGTTCGCCGCAGATGGATAAAGTGAGAATCGGTCTGGTCGGTAAGGGGTTTGCGGCACGCCTTCATTTGGACAGTATAGCAGCACTACGTGGCGTTAAGACCGACGTCTTGGCTGTTGCGTCAAGAAAGTCTGACGCTGGCGATTTTGCGAATACGTATGCCATTCCCGATCATTACACCGACTACGGACGTTTGCTGGAGCGTAAGGATATAGATGTAATAGATCTTTGCATTCCAACGGACCTGCATGAGCAGTTCTGTATCGAAGCGGCTCAAGCGGGAAAACACATTATATGTGAGAAGCCTCTGACGGGATATTTTGGAAAAGATCGACCTGAAGAGAAAGTCGGTTTTTCAGTGAAAAAGGCCCTTATGTTCCAAGAGACCAAGAAGGCATGCGAACGTGTAGCTCGGGAAGTCGAACTTAACAGGGTCAAATTCATGTATGCTGAGAATTGGGTATATGCTCCGCCTTTTGTCAAACTGAAGAAGCTCATGCAGGCGAGTCAAGGCACAATCCTTGATATACGGTCCGAAATGAGCCACTCAGGATCACTAGCGCCATATTCCAGACAATGGAGGACTTCGGGCGGTGGATCACTGATGCGTCTCGGGGCGCATCCTGTAGGCGCTGTATTACACTTGAAGCATTTTGAGGGTTTGTTGAAAACCGGCGAGCCGATTCGCCCGAAATCGGTAACTGCCGAGGTAGGGTACCACTCCAAGATTGAGTCCTTCCGGGCGGAGACCAAGAAATACATTGTATCGGAATGGGATGATGTAGAGGACTGGTCTTTAACCAATATCACGTTCGAAGATGGATCGCATGCCACGGTGTTCTCGTCGGATGGCGTTTTGGGTGGAGTAAGGAACACACTGGGCGTCTATTTCTCCAACTCGGTCGTGAATGTGAATATCAATCCCAACAATTCAATAGAGATTTATGCACCGGAAGACCGGATCTTCGGTGACGAATATATCGCTGAGCGACTGGAAACAAAAGCCGGCTGGAACTACCCGAGTCCTGATGATTACTGGATGAGGGGTTACGCTCAAGAGATGGAAGATTTCATCGATGCTGTGCGCCTGGACAGAGAGCCTGCGTCAGGAATCGATCTGGCAAAAGATACCGTGGAAGTTATATACGCTGCTTACGTATCAGCAGAAGAAGGGCGTAGAGTAGCCATCGGATAATAAAGAGTCATTGCCAAATCAGGAACGTCATGGAAAGTACCTTAAACAAATACGCCGAGAAGATAGGACGAAACGAGGTTAACCCCCATATCAGGTACGACGGGCAGGAGAGTGGACTTGTTCTCGACCCTCAGAAGGAGGATGTGCCTCTCGAGATTCTGGGATTCGGCATTTACAGGCTGGGACCGGAGTTTGCGGCGAGAGAAACTCTTGAGAGAGAAGTAGTCCTGATCCCTCAAGAATGTGAATTTGAGATAGAGGTTAATGGAAAGAAGTTCAGCGGAGCTAGGGTAGGGGGTCCCTTTGCTGCAAGGCCGGGCAAATCTAACGCATCCGGGGTTTACGTGCCCTGTGGCGCACGATTCAAGATTCGAGGAAACGGCGAAATAGCGTTTTTTGAAGCCCCGGCTCTCAGGGAGAATCCTCCGTTCTATTTGCCTCCTGAAGAAGTGACGGTGGTTTCCCGCGGAGAATGGATCTGGCGGAGAGATGTCATAAATTTGATCTCCCCCAAAAACGCGAGCACAAATCTGATCGTCGGAGAGACATATAATCCACCTGGCTTTTGGTCCGGGACTCCCATCCACCGGCATGACAGAGATCAGCCACAGTCCGGAGAATCGGATCACGAAGAAGTCTATTACCATCGCTTTGAATGGAAACAAGCAAGGGATGATCAATTCGGCGCTTATGGAGTTCAGTTGCTGATGGACGGCAGAAATTTGAACAAGGCCTATATCATTGGAGACAAAAGCGCTTTTGCGATCCCGGGCGGGTGCCATCCGGTGGTGGCATCCCCTGTCTCTGCACTCCTCTACCTGTGGGGACTTGCGGGCAGGGGCGGCGAGCTGGCAATGAGGGATATCCCGGAATTCACTCATCTGAAACATTTTGAAGAAGTTTTTAAACAAGTCGAAGGCGAGCCCACGGCTCGATCTGTTTCCGTGCCGGTCTTTGATGAACTCACTATTAAGTACGGCCTAACGGAAGAGCAAAAAGGACTTTTGGTCATAATGTTGAGAGAAAAAGGATTCTATATCGATTGAGAAGACTATTTTTATCGAGGGAATTTGCCTGGCTCGACAGCAGCTACGCCGAGCCCTATCAATAGCCGGCAGCGACCCGGCATAGCCGCAGGGCTGGTAGTCCCGCGCAGAACGCGGGACGCCGGTCGAATTTGTGCATGAACGCGAATTAATGCAGATACAAAAAACAATGGTCTACTCCGTACAAAACAGAGGCGGGCATGGAGAAACATGAGATTCTAAATCGGATGTTGACTGAAGGTTTGATCCCGCTTATCAGGGCAAGTTCGGCGTCAGACGCGATGGACGTTTCTATGGCTATCAAAGACGGTGGCGCAAGCTTCCTTGAAATAACAATGACCGTTCCCGGCGCGATTGAGGTGGTGAAAGAACTTTCTCTGAGGTATCGCGATGAATTCATAATCGGCGCTGGAACCGTCCTGGACGTAGAAACCGGTAGAGCAGCCATGCTTGCCGGAGCGCAATTTATCGTCAGTCCCACCCTCAATATTGAACTTATTTCGCTTGCCCATCGGTACAGCGTCGTGGCGATCCCCGGAGCGATGTCTCCAACAGAGATTCTCACAGCATGGGAAGCCGGCGCTGACCTGGTCAAGGTATTTCCTGCCGGGCAACTGGGAGGGCCGGACTATATTCGGGCCGTAAAGGGACCCTTTCCTCAGATCCTTCTTATGCCTGCGGGAGGCGTCACTATAGACAACGCCGGAGACTTTATTCGAGCCGGATCCGCAGCAGTTGCGGTCGGAAGTGAACTTGTCCGGAAGAAAGCAGTTAAAGAGAAAGCATACCATATCATTACCGAAAATACGCGCGCCTTTATCGAAGCAATCCGGGAGGCAAAGGCTGCTTGACAAAAATTGCTTTTCCCTATCCCAATATCAGCCCTGTGGAAGTTCCAGACGAGAACCTCCTCGGAATTTTTGCTCCGTCTATAATTCCAGCCCCCAATAATGAGCAAGACCTGATCGAAGATGCCTTTCGAGACCCCGTCGGCTCCGATCCTCTTCACAAAAATGTTCGTGGAAGTCGCAAGGCGCTGATCGTTATTGACGATTATACGCGTTCAACTCCCGTCCGGAATATCTTTCCACGATTGATCGAAGAACTTGATGCAGGCGGCGTGAGAAGGGAGAATATCAAAATCCTTGTGGCCTTGGGCACGCATCGACCTATGACCAAGGAAGAAATGGTGCAAAAGCTCGGGGAGAAAATTGTCAATTCATTTACAATTCTCAATCATAACTACAATGACAATTCCCAATTGGATTTTCTTGGCGAAACAGAATCAGGTACGCCGATTTTTATCAACAGGCTGGCTAAGGATGCCGATTTCATCATTGGTATCGGTCAAATTGTGCCTCATCGAGTGTCGGGATTCAGCGGTGGAGCTAATATCATACAACCGGGAATATGCGGGGAATTGACGACCGGCAAAACTCATTGGCTCGCAGCTCAGGTACACCGGCCGGGAAATTCTGGGAAAAATCGAGAACCCTGTAAAAGCCGAAATGGAACAGGTTGCGATAAAGGCGGGGCTTAAGTGGATAGTCAATGCCATACAGGACGGTTCGGGAAAATTGGTACATGCCGTGGCAGGTGATCCGCTCCAAGCCTATCGGGTAGGCGCAGCCCGATCACACGAGGTCTACTCCTGCGAATTACCGTCTGAGGCCGATATTGTCATCGCGGATTCGTATCCGTTCGACTCGGACCTCTGGGTAGCGTCCAAAGGTATATATGCCTCGGAACTCGCAGTAAAACAGGGAGGCGTCGTGATTCTCGTGAGCCCTTGTTTCGCTGGAGTATCCGCCAGTCACCCTGAAGTCCTCGAAACGGGCTACCGGACCTTTCGGGAAATCGATCGACTGGTCACAGAAGGGGTGTTCAAGAAATTGACCGTCGCTGGCCACCTTGTACATGTGGGTCGAGTCATCAAGGAGCGGGCAACGGGAATAATGGTTACTCGCGGGATATCAAAAGAGGAGACCGAGAAATTGGGTCTGCTCTATGCGCAGGAGCCGGCAGAGGCGCTCGAAATGGCAATGTCCCTCTGCGGTCGAGCCGCAAAGGTCGCTGTTCTGCAGCGGGGCAGTGAGATTCTCCCTGTGATTCGAGGGGGCCATAGTAGGAGATAGGTCATTAAGGAGATCACATGAAAGCTGTAGTGAAATACGGAAAAGGCAAAGGCATGATCGAGATGCGGGACTTGCCGGAACCGGAAATCGGGCCGGAGGAAGTCCTGATCGAGGTGAAGGCCGTTTCCGTTTGCGGGAGTGACCTCCATATTTTTCATGACACGCACCCATATTGGCCGCCGGTCATACTGGGACATGAGTTCTCCGGCACAATCGCCCAAGTTGGGGAAGCGGTAATCGGATGGAAAGTCGGAGACAGGGTAGTTAGCGAGACGAGGACCGGAGCGTGCGGCGTATGTTACACTTGCCAGAGCGGCTTTCCGCAAGTTTGTGATCAGAAAAGGGCATATGGCATAGGATTAAATGGCGCTTACGCCAAATATGTGGCGGGTCCCCCAAAACTGCTCCACAATTTGCCTGAGAACATCCCGTTTGACGTAGCGGCAATAACTGAACCTATAGCTGTTTGTGTCACATCAATCGTCGAACGATGCGGGCTACAGGCCGGTGAATCGGTCGTCGTTACCGGTCCGGGCCCAATTGGGCTTATCTCAGTTGCGGTTGCGAAAGCCGCCGGAGCGAAAACTATTTTGGTAACAGGTCGAAGCTCGGATGAAGGGATCAGATTCGAAATAGCAAGAGAGCTTGGGGCAGATCACACTATTAACGTGGATAAGGCAAACGCAATACAAAAGGTATTGGACGCCACTGACGGTCTTGGCGCGGACATGCTCATCGAGGCCTCAGGCGGCTCACCTGCTATTTACCAGGCGTTTGAGATGGTGAGGAGATTGGGACGGATTTGCGCCATAGGGATTTCCGGTAAACAAGAGGTTCCAATCCCGTATGATAAAGCAATTTTCAAAGCGCTTCGTTACGATTTCTGTTTTTCGAGCAGTTGGACCGCATGGGAGAAAACGATCGGGCTTATTTCAAAAGGATCGCTCCCAGCCGGTAAACTCATTACACATAGATTACCGCTTGACCAGTGGGAAACGGCCTTTCATCTTCTGGAGAACCTTGAGGCTGCCAAAATAATTCTATTGCCCTGAAAGGAAATTGTTAGGAACAAAGCAGAATGAGAGGTGGCAGACCGATCAATGAATGCCGGGTACTGTGTACTCCCAATACTTTTGGCAAGAGAGATCCATCCCTGAAATCGACATTAGAAGCGGCCGTGCGCGAAGTGATTTACAATCCCTTCGGCAGGCCGTTAAAAGCTGCTGAGCTAAGGCCTCTTCTGAAAGATGTGGATGGCTATATAGCGGGAATTGATGAAATTGATTCATCTACACTTGAAGCAGCCGATCGTCTGAGAATCATCGCTCGTTATGGAGTAGGAATTGACCGCGTGGATGTTAAGACAGCTACAGATTACGGCATTCTGGTTACTAACACTCCGGGAGCAAATTCAGCCGCGGTTGCTGAACTCACCGTAGCCTTCATATTATCTCTGGCGCGACATATCATCAGGGCTAATGAGGCTGTTCGGCGCGGAGAATGGCCCGTGTTGGACGGCATCGGCATACGGGGAAAAACAATAGGCCTAATTGGCTTCGGTTCAGTCGGCCGCGAAGTCGCCAGGCGACTCAAGAGTTTTGATTGCCGTCTCCTCGCTGCAGATCCTTACGTCGAATCCGAAATTGCCCAAGACTGTGGCGCTTGTCTAACTACTCTGGATAAACTTATTGCGGAGTCGGACTTTCTGTCGCTTCACGTGCCTGCAACCGAGGCAACTGTAGGTATGATCGACGAGGAATTTATTTCACATATGAAAAAAGGGGCATTCCTGATCAATACAGCCAGAGGGACTCTGGTTGATGAACCGGCTCTAATAGCTGCACTGGAGAGCCGGCATTTACAGGGAGCAGCCCTGGATTGCTTTGGCGAGGAGCCTCCGGATACTAATAGCCCGCTATTCCAGCTTCCTTCAATTATTTTCACCCCCCATACCGCGGCTCACACCGATGACGCCGTCAATCAAATGGGATGGACCGCCCTTGAATGCTGTTTGGCAGCGTTACGGGGCGAAAGGCCCGAGCATGTAGTTAATCCGGAGGTATTGGAGCGGAGCTGATAAGAACAAAGGGAGCCGATGAGGATGAACCAAGAAGTTAGAAGGAAGGAACTCTTTGCAGAAGCATTATGTAGTTAGCTCCATTGACGGGGAAAGGCAGGATTTTCAGAAAGCTGACCACCAGGGGAAAAACTCTTTTGCAAAAGAGTTTTCCCCCTGGACCCCCTTTCAGAAAAGTCCTATACGATTGCGGAGCAGGCGGAAAACGGCAAGAGGCCTGATTACCCGCACACATGCATCAAGCACGTTACGTTATAAGAGTCCTTTGCGGCGGATTCGAGAAGCGCATCAAACGGTGTCAAACAAAACCCCGATGGCTCGATTTCTGGGGGGATCTCTGGCTCCCGGCCGCCAGAGGCGGCAAGGGAGCCCATCGTCAGGAGTTTTTGAAGAGGGGCGCAGGGGAGGAACTTTTTGCAAAAAGTTCCTCCCCTGCAATTCCAATTCCTGGTTCCTCGGCATTGATCTTGGCACGGGTAGTTGCAAGACAGTTGTTGTCAATGAAAAAGCCGAGGTGCTCGGTTTTGGTTCGAGCGACTATGCGGCCTCCTCCCTTCATGAGAAATGGCAAGAACAAGACCCTTCGGCTGTGCTGGATGGCATGATCCGCTCTGTCCGTAATGCAGTCCAAGCAGCCGGTGAGCTACCAGGCTCGTGTTCCGGGATGAGCATAGGTGGAGCGCTCCACAGCCTCATGGCTGTGGATAAGCAGGGTAATCCTTTGACCGGCATTATGACATGGGCTACCGGACGAGCAGCTCGGGAAGCAGAGTCGCTCCGCGGAGATTCACCGGCTCAAGAGCTCTACCAACAAACAGGATGCCCGATCCACAGCATGTATCCGCTTTACAAGGTCCTTTGGCTCCGGAAAGAACGTCCTGAGGTATACAAGAAAGCCGCGTATTTTGTCTCCGCAAAAGAATACGTGACTAAGCAACTGACGGGCCATCAAGCTGTTGATTACTGCCTGGCTGCGGGATCGGGATTTCTAAATGTTCACGATCTGCGGTGGAATGATTCTTCTTTGGAACTGGCCGGAATCGATGCGTCTCAACTATCGAGGCTGTGCGATCCTGGGGAGGTTTTCCCTCTTTCCAACCAGGACTTGGCAGGTCGCATGGGAATTTCTCTGAACACTCCGATAGTATTAGGAACAGCGGATGCTGTTAACTCGAGCCTCGGTACGGGAGGAGTATTGCCCGGACAGGCGACGTGCATGATCGGCACTAGTGGCGCCCTTCGGATCATCTCGGATCGACCTGTGCTTGATGCCGCGTCCCGGACCTGGTGCTATGCCATTGACCGAAAGCACTGGCTCGTTGGGGGCGCCATTAACAACGGCGGTATAGCGCTCTCATGGCTGTTGGATCTTTTTCATAGCGCTTTCCCGAACTTGCCGGCGAATATGCGGTTATCTTTCGATGACCTCATGTCTTTGGCCGCTCGGGCCGGAATAGGGTCAGGTGGAATAATCTGTCTTCCGTTCTTTGCAGGAGAGCGAAGCCCGAACTGGAATTTGCACGCGAAGGGGATGTTTCTTCGGCTTGGCGTTGGACCATAAGGCTGAACATCTTGCCCGGGCGGTCCTTGAAGGCATATCCTTCCGATTCCGGAGCGTGTATGACGTCCTTTCCGAGATCACAGGAGATATCCGAGAGATACGTGCCTCCGGCGGCTTCACCCGTTCACCTTTTTGGCTGCAGATGACTGCGGACGTTCTTAACCGAGAGCTGGCTGTCCCCGCGTGGGGAGAGACTTCGAGCCTGGGCGCCGCGCTCTGGGCGATAAAGCGCGCTGAGTACTCTTTCTGCCCTCGAAGATATCGAGAAACTGGTCCCAATTGGGGAAATGTACAGGCCGGAACCACGAAATACTCAGATTTATGAAAAGATTTATGAGATTTATAAAGATTTGTATGAAGCTGTAAATCCGCTCTTTGATAGAATGATTCCTTTTCAAGGTGGGAATAACTAGCTCATTTATTGGCCTCTTTCATTCCCGCAATGTACAATGGGCCGCTGCTTCCCTCGATGTTTTTAACCCACTCTGTTAAGCAGTCTCACCTTCTTTTTTGGGCGATTTGTTTCTCCGCGCCCTAAGCGAGTCGAACCGTTTTGTAAGCGAAAACAAGTAAATGAGTATCGCTTCAGTGAAATCGAGAATGTCCCGCGCGTCCTCTTTCGTCACCGGCGCCTCGATATCGTGGGCCGCCTCGTTGCCTACGAGGCGGATTTCGTGCGCCCAATTGAGCAGACGAGAATCAATATGACCATCTTCAGATAACTTGATCAACCGTTTACTTAAATCCCGACCTTGCGCATTAAAGCTTTTGCAGACTGCCTCCAAACACTTCCTGCACATGAGAACACATGGTTCGTACAGAGATGCATTGAATGATTTTGCCGCCGTGATCATAAGCCGTTTTCACAGCTTCGGGCAGACCCTCTTCGATTAGCTTGGATTCAGTCGGATACAACACGATCTCATCAGTAATTGACTCAAACTCAGCGGGGACTCCATACAAGGATCGCTTTATAAGGAACGGTTGACTACAACGGCGGCACAGGCACACGAAGTACTGGTCACCATGGTATTCAGTGGCAATTTTGTCTATAAACCCATCAGCATCGCTACTGAACCCCCCGCTACCTTGGGCAATTACTTTTGCTTCCACCAATATATTGCAATTGGGGCAAAAGACATCAAAAGCCGATTCAGACATAATGCTACGCCTTATAGACCGTCCATTTCGCTCTCAGCGTCGGGGTGGAAGTAAATGGTGTATTTCACGACAGCCGCGCCCCGTCCCGAAAAACTTCTTCCGTATCCCGCAACTTCACTTTGCCTGCGTCGATCTCTTCATCGCGGCGAATGGCCTCATCCAGCCATAGCTTCTCAATTTCTGCTTCAGAGAGTTCATCCAAACTCAGCAGCAAAGCATGGGCGAGTTGAGCACGAGCCTCAGCGCCCAACTTCATGGCTTCGGCCTTCAATTCGTCAAGGCTCATCATAATCCTCCTTCTTGCAATAGATCGCGTGACGCAATGAGGTAAGGTCACCCTTTCGCATAATGTACCTCTGCGTTAGCCATTACTTCATCCCTGAAATAGCGGCTCAGTTCCGGAGGCGTCCGAAGATCCACTTTGGGGACGCCAAGAAGCGCTGACATCTCTTCCTCCATGTCAGCAAGTTCGAAATATCCAGGGGTACATCCTTCCTCAAACTCCACAATGAAGTCGATGTCGCTTTCAGGTCCGAAATCCTCGCGCAAATAAGACCCGAAGACCGACAGCTTGCGGATGTGGTGCTTCCGGCAAAACTCTTGGATTAGTTCTTTCGGAATATCCCGACGTTCTTGGCTCATGGACGCCTTGCTCCCTTTCTTTGCGACGAGCGCTTTGGTGATAACTTATTTTACACTCCTCCAATCCCGGTCGCAAAAGGATTCGGATCTAGTTATAATAACATCGGATTGATAAACTACAGCAAAAGAATTGCTCAATTCCGATCGATAGGATATTTCAAATATCCAACTTACATCCGGAGTGGAATAGATGAAGAAGAAACTGGCTGTAGTCCTTGCGGTTGTGGTGGTTCTCGTTGTGGCACTCTACTTCATTCTTCCCGGCCTGCTCGTTGGGTGGGCCAGGGATAAAGAAAGAAGAGCGGCAGGGCTCACTGAGAAGCACCTACAAATCGGTGAATATAAGATAGCCTATCTTGAAGGCGGCCAAGGCACGCCGATCCTTATGGTGCATGGATTTGCGGCCAACAAGGACAACTGGACCCGCTTCTGCAAGTTCATCACTCCGAATTACCATGCAGTGGCATTGGACTTACCCGGTTTCGGAAACAGCACATACCTGGAAAACGGATCATATGGAATCGTCGAGCAGGCAAACAGACTAGACCAATTCGTGAACGCAGCAGGTTTAAAGAAATTCCATATTGTCGGGAATTCCATGGGCGGAGCCATCTCGGCCCGATACTCTATAATGTTCCCTGAGAAGGTATTAACGCTGGGGCTCTTCGATTCCGGAGGTTTAACAACTCCGGTTCCCAGTGAAATGAGGACAAGGCTTTCCAAAGGCGAACCAAACCCACTCATTGCAGCGTCAGCCGAAGAGTTCGATCGCATGCTGAAATTTGTATTTGTTAAGCCGCCGGAAATACCTTGGATTGTAAAGAACTACCTGGTCAAGGAAGCAATAAGCCACAATGCAAGCAATTCCAGGATCTCAAAGCAAATCTCACCCGAACTCAGCCCGCTGGAACCGGATCTGCAAAAGATCAAGGCCAGGACTCTGGTACTCTGGGGCGCCAATGATCGCGTCATCGATGTCTCGGCGGTTCAAGTCTTCGAAAAAGGAGTGCCTGGTTGTACTACGGTCATCATGAAAGATTGTGGGCATCTGCCCATGATTGAGAGGCCCGAGGAGTCAGCGGAGCATTATTTGGCTTTTCTCAAAGGGAGATGATGGTCTAAAAAATCCGTCATTAGACTCAATATCAAGGGTCAACCGTGGCGCCGAGAATCTCTTCTCCCATTTTTGTCTTTTTTTTCAGCATGGCATTCATTGCGATATTGCCGGTAATCGTCAAGTCCCGCGTTAGCGATTCGAGTTCGGCTGTAGGTTTGACGTCGCTGCTCGTGATCAGCGCTGCGAATTCCTCTTGAAATCTGCGAGAAATGTCTCTCCCGGCAAGAAGTAAGGAGAGAAACTCCTCATGAGGCGGATTATCAAGCATAGCGCCGGCCTCATACGCCAGAATTCTCGCCTGATTCACCAGCACCTGGAGACCGCCCACGGCAGTCTTCAGATCGTCCTTTGGCGTGGTTTTCTCTTTCCTTATCAATTTGGCCGCGAACTCCAGTTGTCTCGTTAGGCCTCCGACCATGGGCCCCATTAGAGCAGCATCTTCAACTTCTCTAAACGGTTTGATTATCGACTGATACGCCTGCCCATCCGGCCCGAGAACATTTGAAACCGGAACCATAGCGTTCTCCAATTTTATGCCGCCATGCAAACACGGACGCAGAAAATCAAGCGGGATGGGCCCGGTTTGTATCAGTCCATTGGTAACTCTAGGTACCAGGAAAGCGGAAAATTGTTTTCGGTCCTGCTCCATTCCTGTGACAGCGATTACAACATAAAAATCAGCGATAGGACCATTGGTTAAATAGGTTTTTTCACCATTCAGCTTGAACCAATCCCCCTCACGCGTCGCACTAGTATTCAAATATTTAGGATGCGCTCCGGTTTCAGGCTCGGAAATAGCGAGTGCGCCTGTGATTTTCCCCGAAGCCATGGCGGGCAGGTATTTACGGCGCTGATCACCGTCACCTAGCCCTAAAATGAGGAATCCAGCTACCATATTATGCATGGCAGCCGACAGTGCCAAGCCCAGGTTGCCTCCATGACGGACCAAGGCCTCACCTGCCACGGTTAACGCCAGATAGCCGCCGGACCCTCCCCCGTACTCCTGCGGAATGGTCAGACCCAAAAGGCCGCTTTTCGCCATGGCTTGCCAGATGTCCCAAGGGAATTCGGAAGTAGAGCATAAATCGTGACGAGAAATAATGTCCCGGGCAATTCCACTCGCCGTTTCCTGGAGATCCCTGTATTCTTCTGTAAACGCAGTGGCCACACCAAATCTCCTAATGGCTCGCATATTAGCTGATTAGTTCGTGAACGGGAATGTTTTAGTATGCGCGGAAGGAGAAGATTCGCAGGTCTTGTGCATCAAGTCACTTTAACTGCTATATTGTTTTGCCAATAGCCGCCGTTCAGGGAATGAACATGTACCACGATCTCAGCCGAAAAGTGCTTTCTTACAGATGGCTAATTTTCGCGATCATGGCCTCCGTCTATTTTACAGCTTTCTTTCATCGGGTATGTCCTGCGGTAATAGCGTTGGATATACAAGAAACATTTAATATTTCAGCGGAGCTGGTCGGTCTACTTGCCTCCGCCTATTTCTATAGCTACGCAATTATTCAGTTTCCTGCCGGGCTCCTGTCAGATTCTCTCGGGCCGCGAAAGAGCGTTACGTTATTTACAATAATAGGCGCTGTGGGAAGCATTCTTTTCGGTTTGGCTCCAAATATTGAAACCGCACTTGTCGGACGTGTGCTCGTTGGATTGGGCGCAGGCATGGTATTCGCACCGACCATGAAAATACTCTCTTCATGGTTTCGTGTTAATGAATTCACCAAAATGAACGCGATTTTCCTGGCCACAGGGGGTGTGGGTGCGCTTTCGGCTGCGGAGCCGTTGGCCCTCATGACGGGGTGGCTCGGATGGCGGACCGCATTTGATCTAATCGGGGCGGCAACACTGCTCTTTGGAGTTTTGCTGTGGTTCCTGGTGAGGGATCGGCCTCAAGATTTCGGCTGGCCCTCGCTTGCGCAGATTGATCCGGTCTACGGTCAGAGCTTGGCCCCGCGGCAGCAAATAGGACTCTGGGAAGGAGTTCGTCGTGTTCTAGGCGAAAAATATTTTTGGCCTATTGCCGGCTGGTCTTTTTTTTCAATGGGCACGTTCTTTTCTTTCGGCGGCCTTTGGGCAGGCCCCTACCTTATGAATATTTACGGGATGACTAGAGTGGAAGCTGGAAATGTCCTAAATATGTTAGCTGTCGGAATCTTTTGCGGAAGCCCTTTGTTGGGGTTCCTGTCCGACAAAGTGTTTCACAGCAGGAGGAATATACTCAGGCTCTGTTCGGCTATTCTCGTTGCGGAGCTTATTACTCTGAATATCTTTCCAACAGGCATTCCGTCACCAATTCTATATCTAATGTTCCTGATTTTTGCCGCCTGCTCTTTGGCTCCCGGCGTGATAAGCATCACTAGCACTAAAGAGTTATTCCCGGTAGAAATAACAGGCACTTCAATAGGCGCTGTGAACCTCTTCCCATTTTTCGGGGGAGCAGTGATGCAGCTGGTCGTGGGCCGGATACTCGATTCATATCCAAAGGCCACCACCGGTGCATATCCCCTTAATGCTTATGTCACTATGCTTTGGATACTGCTCGCAGCCGCCTTTGTCGGGATGGTCTGCGCATTCCTGATGAAAGAAACCTTTGCGGATTACCGCCGGCAAACTCGTAATCTGTAATTCTACCGTTCGGACTTGGGTAAAGTGAACTTGAAGGTTGCCCCGCGGCCTTCTTCGGATTCAACCCATATCCGGCCGCCGTGACTCCGGACTATACTCTTAACTATAAAGAGGCCGAGACCGGTTCCTTCCGGCTTGTCGCTCCCCGAGACACGAAAGAAACGCTCGAAAATCCTGTCGTGGTATTCTTGCGGAATGCCCACTCCATTATCGGAAACGCTGATAATGTAGAATCCCTGCTCGTCAGCGACTCGAATT
Organism: uncultured delta proteobacterium; assembly: GCA_963741425.1. Classification (GTDB taxonomy): domain Bacteria; phylum Desulfobacterota; class Desulfomonilia; order Desulfomonilales; family Desulfomonilaceae; genus DATJPW01. The sequence goes on along the minus strand of CAVUHP010000025.1, from coordinate 146,902 downwards.
GCGATCGCAGGGTCGGACCTATTCCCTATATATCGAATTGCATTAACTAGAAGGTTGTCCAGAACTTGGCAGACTCGAGGTCGATCACCCAAAACCATTATCGGACTTGTTGGGATAAGGATTTGGAGTGTAATCCCTTTGTCATGAAGCAACTGACCGTGTCTCTCCGAGACCTCGGTAATTATTTCTTCCAGAGACAGCGGTTCCAGCGTAGGTAGGGATTGCTCGACAGCCAGTCCGTCCAGTAGGTCTCTCAAGAATCTCTCCATAGTTTCGCTGGAAATGGTCAGTTGTTTAAGAAGCGGCTGGACATCGGTTCCATCACCGATCTTCTGAATACGATTAGCAAGCACTCGAACCAGGCCCGCAATCGTTAATACGGGAGATTTCAGATCATGTGCCACCATTTGAATCAGAGATTCCAGCTCCGAGGTTCTTCGCTTGGCCTCGGTTGTTGATTTCTCGAGCGCTTTTTCGGCCGCTTTCCGGTCACTGATATCACGAATTATCCCGGTAAAAAAAACCTCCTCTCCGGTTTTCCATGTGGAGAGTGAAAGCTCCAACGGAAATTCCTCACCGTTCTTTCTTAGCCCTTGAACTTCCAAGATCCTGCCGATAAGTACCTTTCGTCCGGTTCCGAGATATCGATCGATTCCATTGCGATGTGCCTCGCGATAACGTTCCGGCATCAGCATAGCGGCAGGTTTGCTTAATATCTCTTCTTCCGTGTACCCGAATATTTTCTGCGCGGCTTGGTTCCAAAAGATGATTTCATCGGATGAATTGATTGAAATTATTGCGTCGACGGCAGCTTGAGCTACAGACCGAAATTTTGTTTCGGAGGCTTCCAGAGCCCCTGAATCGGCTTGCGGCCTGCATTCCGATTCTGTCTGCCCATTGCGGTCCTGCAATTTCTCAAGAGGATCAACCATTTCTCTCCTCATCTCCGCTACATCATTCATTGGACGTCTCAAATTTATCGCACATCTCCGGGCAGCCGGCTCATAATCCGCTCGCACCCAGTTTTCAATATGATCATTATTCTTCAAATGTCACGACGCCCAAACAAGTTTTCGGATTCACGGCGCTCCAGCGAAATTGATCCTTAATAACATTCAAGCTTCCAGAATCTTTTAATCAAATGCTGCATCAAAATAGGTTAAAAGGAGCGAATATGGCCGGAAGGCTTATGCGCGAGGAGAAAAATATGGAAGTACTGGCATTTATAGGAATAATCGTGGCGGTGGGCGTAGGGTTTGTTGCACTTATTCTGCCGTTTAAAATGATACGGGATATTCGACGAGCAGTTGCCGCAGGATGTTACGAGAACTGCATGCGGGTGTATCATTGGCAATTTGAAGAAGCGCCTGCTTGCATAAGGGATTGTCGACTACAGGAGGCTTAGAATTTCATCGACGGCGGAATAATCTATCCGATAATAAACAAGCGGAAGGATATTCCAAATGGATACTACGATGGTCTTCGCTTCATTAATAATAGCAGCAGGAATGGCGTTTCTAGTTATCATTCTGGCAATCAGAATGAGAGATGATATTAAACAATCTGCCGCACGTCCACATACTTTCGCCGGAGAAGGGCCCGAATTACCTCACCGGGAGGTCGAACCTCCCGCACGAGAATACGGAGCAAAAGATTGCTATGTAGACTGTATGCGGGCATTTCACTGGGAATCGAAAGAGCGGGGTGAATGCACAGAGGCATGTGGCCTTCAGGAGGCTTAACTGTTGGCTGGTACCAAAAGGGCAGTATGGCTCGAGTCGATTGGAGAAACTCGGGCCATATTTTTAATCCCGGTTAGGCTACTTCGTCGGTGTTCTAGATATGTTGAACCTATTCGCGCCACTTTCCCCCCTTTTGTCTTTGTCCGTCGTAAGGCTATTTCTATTAAGCGTCCACGACCGCCAATGGTTCGCGCTCTTCAGCAAGGTAATTTCCGTGGAACCCGAACGGGATGTGGTGGGGCAGCTCCGCTCGAGCCAACTCGCCGAACGTCGAGGCGTCCAGGATGAGCAAGAAGGAGGCTGCCTTGCGGGTATCTAAAACGACGGAGAGGATCACCCCGTCGTCCTCATTCGCCATTTCCGGCGCCGGAACGAACACCGGTTCGCCCGGATAGCAACCCTCCTCTCGCCAGGATACTGCCATGTTCCGTTCTAGATCGATTTTCACGAGATTATCGAGAAAATCGCCCGGTGCGGCCGAACCCGCGGCGTAGACGTAACGATAACGTTGTCCAGCTCGGCGGCGATAGTCGAAGCGCGGAAGCTCAATGGGACAGTCGGATAGCTGCTCACCAACAACGTTCTCGTCTTCACGGATACGAAAGCGAGTTAATCTCCCTGTGGTTGGAATCGGCTCGGCGGAGCGAAGACGATCCAAATATAATCGGTCGATCACCGTCGAATCGGGGTGGACCACAATGTCCACAAAAAGGTCTTTTCCTTCCTCGAATGCATTGACATGATGGAAAGCGAAAAATGCCCTGTCATGCACGGTCCTGGTCGATTTCCCGCTGTCTTTGTCCACGATATGGAACCGGACGCCGCGGTCCGGCTCCCATTCGTAATTGCGAATGAACGGCTTACCGCTGAGTAGCAGTCTGAGTGGGTTGACCACCAGCGGGAACTCCGCCAAAATCAGGTAGCTCTTGGTCATGCCGAACGAGTGCATGTACGCGGGTTTGTCTACGGGTATTGTCGCCACGACGGATTGCCGGCCCGTGCCCTTGTCTATCTTGAAAATATGGTAATTACTTCGCCGCCCGAATTCTACAGCGTAGTTGTAATGGCAACCGCGGGCATAGTCAAAGTGCGGGTGCGCAGTGGCGATAGGGCCCTTGATCTCGGGGCCGTACTCGCATGTCGTGAGTGTGGCCAGAGAGCCAGGGTCAAACCGGACGGGGAGCCGAGTTTCGGTGAGGGCAACTACAGCGTCACCGAGTCCCGCGGTATTGACGCAACCGTTGTCGGTGATCTTCGGGGAAAACCAAGACGCGATCCGTTGGAAAAAGGTCTGGCGAGGGTTCGTGGCGAATTCCCCCCGTGCTATCGTGCCCTGCGCAGTGGCCTCATTGTAGGCTCGGCTCCGGAGGTAACGATTAGCATAGGACACACGACCGCTATCGAAGGCGAACCTATGGAGCATTGCCAGTCCGTCAAACCAATGGTTGTACTTCGTATGGCCTACTTCGAACCGAGCCGGTCCGGTGCGAACGAGTGAGCCCGTCAACCATTGCGGAATCACGCCGCGGACGGGCAATTTCGCTATGCCGGTTTCCGAATTTAGAGTGGTGAATCCCAGGTAGTATGGTGACCTGCTGATGGCTGAGTCCAGCTCCCCCATTATTCCCCCCAAAGAATGAAAATACGTTGAATTTCCCGCCCCCTGAAGAAATAATTTGCAATAGATTAAAATATAGTCGGCCGACCTGTTTCGCGTCAAGCTGCCGGAATCCAATTTCGGTCAATCGCTACCAATTAAACACTTGCAGCCATTGCCACGAATTTCTCACGACTGATTCTCAAATAATCTCGGTCTTTTGAAAAAATCTCAAAAGTTACGGTACCGTCATACCCAATGGCCTTTAGCCCCTTGACAATTTTCTGGAAATCAATTGTTCCCGCGCCGATGGGTAGGTGATTGTCTTCCTTGCCGAAATTATCGCTGGCATGAACATGCGCTATTCGGTCGCTCAGCCTATTCAGAAATTCAAGATTTCGCCTATCGCCTGTGCTGCCGATGTGAGCATGTCCGGTATCAAGGGTAAACTTGAGGGTAGGGAATTTCTCGAAAATCTCTATGAAATCCTGCGGCTGGACCAGAGAGTTGGAACGGGGAAACATATTCTCGATACAAAGCTGTAGGCCAAGCTTCTCAGCTTTTTCCACAATTTGTGAAAGACTATCCAGTGCCAACTTTTTTGCTTTATCCACGACAAACACGCCGAGTCCGGATATATGACTTGGATGCAGTACAATTTTGAGCGGATCGAGTGAAGCAGCCACTTCCAAAGAATCCAGGATCTCTCTAAGAGAGGTCTCCCTGAGGCTGTCGGTCAGATCGGCTGTGGAGACAAAAGTGGGAAGATGGCAAACCAACCTCATGTGAAATTCTTGAAGTTTCTTGAGTATGTGGTCTCGTTGTTGATGAATAGTGGTGTGATGGGCTTTCGGTGGATCCATAGTCAATTCCAGATAATCAAAACCGAGCCTTGAGATCGTTTCTAATTCCTGAAGAATCGACCTGACCGGGAAATTCATCGCTCCATAAAGCATTGCGGAACGCCTCCTTTTCGTTTCATATCACAGACATTCCCATTGAACAATTGTGATCCGTGGAGCAGTCAACAACCGCAGCGAATTGACTCGGCTATGACGAGTGAGCATCATATGAGCACAAACGTCTTTGAGAAGGTCTCGAATATAGAAGAGGAGGCCAATCTTTTATAACAACATGAAAGCTGAGTATTCCTCTCGAGGCCGGCAAGGAGGAAAACTATGAAAAATACGACTTTATCGCTCGTAGTCGGTGTGACTGCGGTTATGATACTGGTACTTTTGGGAGGCGTCGCCTCAGCGCAAACAAATTCAGGATCTGATGTAATTGGAATTACTAATAGCGGACCCTTTTCCTTAGTGAAACACGGCGGTTTTGGTTTCGGTTTCGGAGGATGGCCTTACGGAGGATGGGGTTGGAACCGAGGTTATGGTGGTTACTTCGGCTCAGGTTATGGTTCGGGCTATTATGACTATCCGAATTATGGGACTCGGAGCGAGCCGTATCAAACCTGTACGTGGACTGGATACCGCTGGAAATGTTATAACTTCGATAATGGTTATTTTGATAATAACTATTATTAATCGGATCACAACAAAGAAGTCACAGAGAAATCGCAAGGCGCATCCGATGGCCTTGCGATTTTGTTGTGTTCCAGATTAGTTAAACTATTTTGCCAAAAATATTATGGCCAATTGCTACTATCCGTTTATCTCACTTCAAATTTTCACTACGTTTTGAGCCAACGTCATCTGCACGATATCCTACCCGGCAGACATCCGCCTAATCGTCTAACAATGTAGTCAATCATAGCAAAACCCACGATTCCGCCGAACAGAACTGCAGAAATTAATAGAAACGCCTTTATTGCTATAGGATCCATAGTTGCCTCCGGTTAATAATTACTTCCTTTAGATTATCGAGACATTCATTTGCATGAATTCGTGATCATAATATCATTTTCTTTCCGATATTTTTTGCGAAATCTCTGAGGTTCATCGGAGTCACCCCCGTAATTTTTGACTCTTGCACATATTCGATGCAACTGCTCGCCGAGAGATTCACAATTTGTCAAAAAATTTCAAAAATCATTATTTGGGAGCGAAGCCTCTTCTCAAAGTGTTCTCGCTGATATTCGCTATGTTGCAGAATTGTATAAGGTAATCGGGACCTCCGGCTTTGGATCCGACACCTGACATTCCGAACCCTCCGAACGGCTGCCGCCCAACCAGCGCTCCGGTAATTTTTCGATTTATGTACAGATTGCCGACCCTGAATTCTTTTTTCGCTTTGCAGATATTAGCGGGGCTCCGAGAGAAAATGCCGCCCGTTAACGCATATAGAGTGCTGTTCGCAATCTCCAAGGCTTCATCGAAATTTTGGGTCCTGAATATAGTGAGCACCGGGCCGAATATTTCCTCCTGTGCGATGCGGGAGTCGGGCTTTGCATCGACTATTATAGCGGGGCCGACAAAATATCCTTGACCATCGACCTCTCTCACCAGGGCAGGCGTCCCTTCTTTCTTCCCGAGATCCACATAGTTGCGAATTTTTATCATTGCGGCCTCATCCACTACTGGTCCCATGAAGTTACACGGTTCTTCCGGCGGGCCTATTTCAACGCTGTCCATAGCGTCTTTTAATCTACGGCTGAATTCATTGAAGACCTGTTCAAACACAATCACACGAGAAGCAGCCGAACATTTTTGCCCCTGAAAACCGAGCGCGGATTCGAGAACGCCCTTTACAGCATCATCCAGGTCGGCTGTTTCATCAATGATGATGGCATTCTTGCCTCCCATTTCCGCCACCACTTTCTTCACATTTCGCTGTCCCGGATGAGTTTTGGCGGCAAGCGTAACGATTCGCAACCCAACATCCTTGGAGCCGGTGAAAGCAATGAAGTCCACGTCCGGGTGGGACACAAGATATTCCCCAACTTCAGCGCCCGGTCCGGGAATGAACTGCAGAACTCCGCATGGCAATCCCACGGTTTCTGAAAAGTTCCGCCAGGTTCCAGCCACATATGGGTGAGAGTCCCGATGGTTTGAAGATCACACAATTACCTGTGACTATCCCGGCCGACACCATACCGGTCGCAATGGCAAGCGGGAAATTCCATGGCGAGATCACAACTCCTACCCCACGCGGTTCATATATGTATTCGTTTTGCTCTCCCGGATAATTCCCCAGCAGCCTTGGGTTCCCGAGCCTTAGCATCTCTCGGCCATAATATTCCAGGTAATCGATAGCCTCCGCTACGTCTGCATCCGCATCTTTCCATGTCTTACCTACTTCGTAAACTTCAAGGGCAGCGAGTTCAAACCGCCGCTTTCGCATCTCTTCGGCCGCGGCAAACAGGAAAGCGGATCTTTCTTCCGGAGGCGTATTTCGCCAAGAAATCCAGGCTCGTCTTGCGCCTGAAATTGCCGAATCCGCGTCTCGGGAATCCGCCATGGACACGTTTCCTACAATTTCGCTAGGACATGCAGGATTCCTTGAATTTATTTGAGTATTCTTGTGGAGTTCTTCTCCATTTATGAAAAGAGGATAGGTTCTCCCGAATTGCTGCCTTAGCCGTTCGAGGGCACGCCTCATTTTTTCTCTGTTTTCAGCCCTGGAAAAATCAGTGACCGGCTCGTTTCTGAAGCCTTCTTCGACAAATCCAACTATGTGATTCGTTAGAAATTGTCGGCTTTTCCAAAGATATTTGAGAATTTTCCTTCTCCACAAAAGACTTCCGGAGAAAAGAGTGTTGGAACGTGTTTTCCAGAAGTCTCCTGATCAAATAAGCCATTCCGGGTATCAGTTCGCCTACAGGCGCATAAGCTCTCACCCTGTACCCCATTTCTTGCAACACACGCCTTATAGGCTCCGCCATTCCGTAGATTACTTGGAACTCAAACGCATTTTTCGGTAATTGCAGGGTATCAGCCACAGCTATGGCATTACTGATGCTCCTTATATTATGCGTGGCAATGGCCGGCCGAAGATAATCCGAATTTTCGAGGAGCATCTTGGTTAATTTTTCATAATTGGCGTCAGTTTCAGGTTTTCTCATTAAAACCGGGATCGACCATCCTCTTTGAGGATTCACCACCGTCTCATAATCCCAGTACGCTCCTTTCACTAGACGAACTGTGACCGTCCTTTTGTTTGTTCTTGCCCAATCTATTAGTTGTTGAAGGTCTTGTTCCGAATCATGCAAATACGTCTGCATGACTATTCCGCCGAACAGGAAGTCCGCATGCTTTTCCAGAATGTTCTTTAAAATGGCTATGGTCAGATCTTTCAGATAGTATTGCTCCATATCAATGGTTAATGATGCTCCGTATTCCATAGCGGCTCGGAAGACCGGCTCCAATCCTCTTATTGTACGATCAATTGAGCCTTCCCAGTTCACCGGGTCAAGCTGAGAATAAAAAGAGGATATTTTAAGCGACATGTCTAAACGAGGGATCGAACCTCTATTATCTTTATCCAGGATGGGGATCTCGGGTAGCGATTGAAGTTTCGGAGCAATAAACCTTAAAAGCTCTATATATCTCTCAGCAAATTGTTGCGCTTCTTTTTCACTGAGCACTTCCTCGCCTAAGACATCCAGGCTGGCGGCGATGCCTTGGCCGCGAAGTTCCTCTAAGCAAGTCAAAGCGTCTTTCGGAGTTTGGCCGATAATGAATTGCTTAGCCAACGACTCTACCCCGGCCCTTATTTCTTTCGCCACATCTGCTACATGGATTTTTTCAGTTATCGCATTCAGGTGCTTTCTTATAATCGGCGGCGCATCGTGAAGATCCCCGAAATATTCATCAAACAATCTGGCTGTCTGGGTATCGGTTCTTCAGCGCGGGGAGGAGATCTATAAATCTGAATAGTCGAATTTTGAATGCATCGTCTTGCATAGCCTTTGCCAGAACTTCGGCTTTCCAGCCGCGACCGTCGAATAGTGACGGAGTTTCCTCGCCAATGGCTTCATATATAGCCATACCTATTTCGCGGATATTGTCCTCCAAATTACTATATCGAGTCATAATTCACCCCTCATGGCGCTCCGATATCATTTAGTGTATTCTGCCTCCGACTAACTTTCTGATACAAATAAATTACTATACTTAACATCGACGAGAAATGATCGAGAAAATGGCTGATCGGTGCCGGAGGCTTCCAAAATGCGTGCGATGATCTTCCGTGAGCAGGGAAAACCGTTGAGTTATGAAGATGCGCCAATTCCGACACCTGGTCCGGAGCAGGTCCTGTTGCGTGTCCAGGTCTGCGGGGTGTGTCGCACAGACTTACACATAGTTGACGGAGAATTGACCGAACCAAAATTTCCCCTGATCCCGGGTCATCAAATCATTGGTATTGTCGCTGCGACGGGCCAAGCAGTCACCCGGTTCTCGAAGGGAGATCGCGTCGGCGTCCCCTGGCTCGGATCAACTTGCAATCACTGTCGTTATTGCCTGACCGGCCGTGAGAATCTGTGTGATAATGCCCAATTTACGGGTTACCATATTGATGGTGGCTTTGCCGAATATGCTGTAGCCGATTACCGATTCTGTTTTCCTATCCCTGGCGGTTATCCCGATCTGCAGGCCGCTCCGCTGCTATGTGCGGGGTTGATCGGATATCGTTCGCTTGTAATGGCCGGCAAAGCGGAACGACTCGGATTATACGGTTTTGGAGCGGCGGCCCATATTGTAGCTCAGGTTGCTCGCTGGCAAGGTCGCAAAGTTTACGCCTTTACTAGACCGGGGGACATTGAAGGCCAGGAGTTCGCGCGTGAAATGGGAGCCGTGTGGGCAGGAGGTTCATTTGACACACCCCCCGAATCATTGGATGCCGCGATCATTTTCGCGCCTGACGGCGCACTCGTACCTGCTGCACTTCGGGCTGTTGAAAAAGGTGGAACTGTGGTCTGTGGCGGGATCCATATGAGCGAAATTCCGGCATTCCCTTATGAAATCCTTTGGGGCGAAAGGGTTGTTCGATCGGTTGCAAACCTAACTCGTCAGGATGGAGAAGAGTTCCTGGCCCTTGCACCGCAGGTTCCGATTGTGACTGAGGCGAATCCATTCCCTCTTGACCGGGCAAATGAAGCGTTGGACGCTCTGCGCGGTGGAAAGATCAACGGAGCCGTGGTTCTAACCATAGCATAACTCGGCAATCGCGAATGGCCCGCCCGTAATCATTCGTTAGGCGGCGAGAACTTACACTACCTGAAAAGACATTGATCTGTTTTCCCAAATTGGTTGCAGGATCGTGATTTTCCAGCTAGAAGGTTAATAGCCCGAATTAGCTGCTGTCATTACGCGTCCGAATTGAGAATCTGAATCAAGATTTATCCAAAATGGCATTACGATTCTTCCAAGATAAGAGCAAGTCCCTGTTCGAGGCCGTGAAGCAAGGTCAGCACGAGCTGCTGAAAGATCTTCTCGCTAAAGGTGCGGACGTAAATACCAGGGATGAAACAGGCGCCTCCCCCCTGATTCGGGCGTGCCTTAGTCCAAATCTAAAAGTAGTCAAGGTGCTTCTGGACGGCCGGGCCGATGTTAATGCCCGAGACGAGAGAGGGATTACCCCTATTATAGCGGCATGTCTTAGGGATCACCACGCGATTGCCCGAATGCTCCTGGCGCGGAATGCCTCCATAGAGGCGCAGGACGATGAGGGCAGGACGGCCTTAATGATCACGGCTATGAAGGCGCGTATCAATTCATTAACCACTTTGCTGGAATGTGGTGCTCTTGTCGACGCCCGATCCGGGGACGGCCGAACCGCTCTTATGTTCGCAGTTTCGGGTGAACAGGCAATCGCAGCGACGCGCTTGTTGGATAAGGGAGCGGACATCAATGCTAAGGATAATGCGGGACTGACTCCATTAATGTTTGCTGCATCCGGCAGACACCTTGGGATGATTAGTATGCTTCTCAAGCGAGGCGCCGATGTTAATGCAGCAGACAGATCCGGTGAAACAGCTTTAATGAAATCAACACAGAAGGGATTTAGAGAAGCTACTGAGCTCTTGTTGGATAACGGCGCGAATCCGAATGCCCAGGATATCTCGGGATTAACATCACTAATGGTGGCTTCGGATTTTGGATACAGCTCCATAGTGAAGTCGTTTTTGGAACGTGGAGCGGAGATCGACCGTCGAGACAAAGCAGGGAGGACAGCGCTCATATGGGCTGCCCGGCAAGGTCAGATAGGTGCCATGGACCTGCTGCTCAATAAAGGTGCGAATCTAGAGGCGCAAGACAATGCCGGGCTGACGGCCATTCTATGGGCTGCCCAGGAGTCACACGAAGCAGCAGTGGAGTTGCTCTTGGAACGTGGCGCAAAAGTCAGTTCTGAAGCCGAAAAGACCATTGCCATGATGGTCGAGACTGATCACAGTGGCTTTACTGAAACCCTGGAACTCACTTTGGACAGGGGCCTGCTCGTAGATGTTTATGAAAAGTTGGGCGCGAAAGAACTGATCGAAGCCGCAGGCGCAGGGCAAGCAGATGAGGTGGAAAAGCTTCTCGGTAAGGGAGTGGACGTAAACAGTCGAGATAAGTTCGGACGCACGGCCCTAATGGCGGCTAGTTATAAGGGACGTATCGAAATTGTTCAGATACTAGTGAACAGAGGAGCGGACATCACCTTTCAGGACAAAGACGGCAAGACAGCGCTGATGAAGGCTTGTTCCGCTGGTGATCGGGACATCGCCGCTTTTCTGCTGGACAGGGGCTTGGATGTTAATGAGCCGACTCGGCACGGCCTCACTCCTTTGATGAGAGCCACGTACAGAGGTCATGTCGATGTTGTCCGATTGCTTCTGGAAAAGGGAGCAGAGCTGGACAGTAGAGACCAGGCAGGTCTGAGTGCGCTTGATTGGGCACAGCTCAAGGGGCACACGTTGATAGAGGGATTGCTTTTGGACGCTGGCGCCGTTTCCCTCAGCCCGACAGCTCCGGAAAGTCCTGTGACCGTACCATCAGGTGAAGCTCTTTCCGAAGATATGGACGACGAACTGATCGAGATTGAAAACCCCACGACTGAGCCGGTGGAAGGCAATGTTGAATTGCTCATCTCAGAGTGCGTGGTGGGCAATGCAGGGTTGGTTGAATTGATTCTAAACACAGGAGCTAATGCGAACGCCCAAGACAAGTCAGGCCGTACACCTTTGATTTGGGCCTGCTACAAGGATCAAACTAGTGTGGTGCGATTGCTACTCAATGATTATGCGGACACGACAATTAGGGATAGCAACGGTCGGACGGCCCTGATGTGGGCATCTGCTTACGCGAGCAAAGAACTGGTAGAAGAGTTGCTCAGAGCAGAGAACGATGTAGATGCGGCGGACGAAAACGGCCGTACATCCCTGATGTGGGCTACAGTTAGAGGAGACCCCGATATAGTCGAACAGCTTCTGAGCGCCGGGCCGGATGCTGATTTGGTAGACAAAACTAGCAGAACGGCTTTAATGTGGGCGTGCGAGAAATCTGATTTAGACTCGGCAAAGCTCTTACTGGAATATGGTGCGAAAATCGAAATTCAAGATAGTGATGGAAAGACTGCTTTGAATAAAGCTGAAGAATTGGGCTTATCGGATTTGGCTGAACTGCTCAGGCAATATTTATAGTGAACAGGCGCTAAAGTCTGCCTATCGGAGATCAACAAAGCGTCAATGGGGGACTGGATGTCTCTGCAGAAAAGAAAACTCGGCAGAACCGGCATAGAGGTAACCACACTAGGTCTTGGCGGGGAAGGAATTCTGAGGACTTTCGGCCAAGATGACGCAGCAGTTCAACTAATAAATCAGGCACTAGACCTCGGAATAAATTATTGTGAATCCGCACGGGCCTACGCTGGAAGCGAATCTTACTACGGAAAGGCACTCAAAGACCGGCGTCGGGAAGTATTCCTCACGAGCAAGTCACACGCCAGGGACAAGAACGGAGCTTCAGCTCATCTCAGGGAAACGCTGTCAAATATGCGAACGGATTATCTTGATCTCTGGCAGGTACATGACGTGAGGACCGACAATGATGTTGAGCGGATATTCGGTCCAAAAGGCGCCATTGAAGCGTTTATAGAGGCTAAAGAAGAAGGACTTACGAGATTCATCGGTGTCACAGGTCACCAGAACCCCTCGATACTCAAACGGTGCATCGAAAAGTTTGATTTTGACACGGTCCTGCTTCCCGTTAATCCCGCGGAGTCGTCCCACAATGGTTTCCTCGAAGAAGTCATCCCTCTGGCCAACATGAAACAAATGGGAATTATCGGGATGAAAGTTTATTTTCGAGGTTTTGCAGCAAAACTCCCATTCTACGACACAATGGAACCTTTTCTCCGTTTTGCTCTTTCTCAGCCCATAACCACATCGGTGATCGGATGCGATTCCATAGCGCAGCTTGAACAGAACGTAAACTTTGCGGCCGCTTTCAAACAAATGTCGGAAATTGAAATCCAAGAGCTCAAGGAAACTGTGGCACCGCATGCCCGGTCCCTTACGTTTTACAAACCGTGATGCCATTAGATAATGATGTTTTGTGTTAGCGGGTATGACCGGTTTCCATCCCGGTCGGCTTTGGCACTAAATTGGACAGTGACGATTAAGAAATGGAGGATAGGCTTTGCCTAGAATTGACCTTAACTCCGACATGGGAGAGAGCTTCGGCGCATACCACCTGGGACAAGACGAAGATCTGATGAAGAGTATCAGCTCCGCCAATATAGCATGTGGATGGCACGCCGGCGACCCGATGGTCATGAATCGAACGGTGCAAATGGCGGCGACTCACGGGGTGGGGATAGGAGCTCATCCCGGATTCCCGGATTTGCTCGGCTTCGGACGGCGTTATATGGACTGTACAGCCGACGAAATTCGTAACTACATAATATATCAGGTGGGAGCCCTAAAAGGCTTCTGTTCTGCAAACGGCGTCAAAATGCAGCACGTCAAGCCTCACGGAGCCTTGTACAATGCCTCCGTTGATAATGAAACAATAGCGATCGCGATTGCAGAAGGGATAGCACATGTAGATCCCAAACTCTTGCACGTGGTCCTGGCAGGACCCAAGGGCGCTGCTTTGGCCGATATCGGGGCGCGCGCAGGCATCCGCGTAGTCTTCGAAGCCTTTGCGGATCGAGCCTACACTCCACAGGGAACTCTGGTTCACCGACGAGAACCGGGCGCTATGATAAAGGATACTCGCGAGGTGGCAACTCGGGTACTGAAGATGGCCAGGGAAGGCAAAGTCACAGCTGTGGACGGAACGGAAATCGATCTTGTCGCCCAGACCATTTGTGTCCATGGGGACACTCCCGGGGCTGTGGAAATGGTCCGGTCAATTCGGGGGCTGCTCGAATCTGAAGGGGTAGAAATCAAACCGATGGGCGTGGATATTTAGGAAGTTCTTGGGAGGAATACCGGGGAGGGACTTTTTTTACACAAAAAAGGGTCCCCCGGAAATCTCTTCAAAAATCACCAAATCTGGAGGGCCAGCAAGGTGCCGCGGGTTTTTGACAAGACCCGGCTGCGGCCGGTAGGCGATCGGGGTTTACTTGCGGAGTATGGCGATACCATATCTCCGGAAATAAACCGGAAAGTTCGCATGATTGCTATGGCCTTGGAACAGGAAAAACCTATAGGGATGGTGGAGGTTGTCCCGACATATAGGTCTTTGCTCATCATTTATGACCCAATAAAGACTGGTGTGACTGATCTTGAACAAACACTTAAGGCCCTGGAAGCTCGGCTGGATAAGATCAGGATTCCACCGCCTCGCACGCTCGAGGTTCCAGTCCTTTATGATGGAGAATGCGGGCCTGATATTGGATTCGTGGCCCAATACGCTGGTTTGAGCGTCAAAGATGTGATCCGCATCCATTCCGGGCGACCGTATCAGATCTACATGATGGGCTTCACCCCGGGGTTTGCTTACCTGGGCGGATTGCCTGAAGCAATTCACGCCCCCAGGCTGGAAACCCCCCGCATTCTCATCCCGGCCGGGTCTGTCGGAATCGCAAATAACCAGACCGGGATTTATCCGGTACCAAGCCCCGCGGGTTGGCGCATAATAGGGCGGACTCCGCTGAATCTGTTTGATCCCATAAAGCCGGAGCCATTTCTCTACCGCGCCGGAGACTTCATCAAATTTGCTGCCATTTCGGAAACGGAATACGACCGGCTTGCGGAAACGGATACGCTATGATGGACATGTTCAGGGTTTTGGAACCGGGCCCATTTACCACGATCCAGGACACGGGTCGGTATGGTTATCAACAGTTCGGCATCCCAATTTCCGGGGCGTTGGACATGTTTGCGTTTCGAATGGCCAATCTTTTGGTTGGCAATGCGGAAACCGAGGCTGAGCTGGAATGCACTTTTCTGGGTCCGCGGATTGAAGTTCTGTCTGAGGGCATAGTAGCTGTAACCGGCGCGGACATGCCTGTGCTGCTCAACGGCCAAGTCGGCGAATCCTGGCAATCATTTGTTGTGAAGCCGGGGGACGTCATCAGCTTTAGACCTGCGAAAACGGGTGTTAGGGCCTATGTTGCAGTGGCTGGTGGAATAAACGTGCCTGAGATCATGGGGAGCCGTTCGACTTTCGTAGGGGCCAAAATCGGTGGCCTGAGAGGCCGGGCGCTGGCAAAAGGGGATTTTCTGCCCGTGGGCTCATCTTCCGGGGCACTCGTTTCACGGATCCTGCCGGAAGGATTCAAGCCTCGGTGGAAAAACAAAATTACACTTCGAGCAATGCCCGGGCCGCAGGACGACTACTTCGAAGAAGGCATGCAGATCTTTTTTAACACGGAATTCGAGGTGACCTCTCAGGCGGATCGGATGGGATACCGACTGAGTGGACCTATAATTCCTTTAAAGCAGGGTATGCCAAAGACGATCATCTCGGAGCCAAGCCTACCTGGCGCGGTCCAGGTCCCACCTGACGGCCGGCCGATTATCAAAATGGTGGAGCTTACTGTGGGCGGTTATGCCAAGATCGCTAGTGTTATTACTCCGGATCTGGACCTGGTTGCGCAAGCACGACCCGGCGATCTGATTCGCTTCACATCAATAAACCTTGATGAGGCGCATCGAGCGTATTTTGATTATCAGGACAAACTAAAACGCATCAGGGAAATGTTGGAGAAGTAATCGGTCAATTGGGCTGAACTTTATTGCACCTAAACAAGGGGTCGCGAATATCGCTTCACTTCACATTATGTGTTGACAAAGTATACACTGATAGTTAAGCTCTGATGAGGGACGTTAAGACAAAAATTGAGGGTTGCACATTCATATGGGATGCCCAAAAAACGGTTTCCAATTTCAAGAAGCACGGCGTGAGATTCGCTGAGGCGCTGGAAGTGTTGTTTGATCCAAATTACCGAGCAGAAGACGCTAGTGTCGAGGAAGAGTCCCGATATGCGGTGATCGGATATTCAGATGAAAATAGACTTCTTTACGTTGTAGTAGCCGACGTCGGTGAAGAAACGTGGAGAATAATCTCGGCAAGGGCCGCAACACCCAGTGAGAGAAAACGCTATGAAGAAGAAGCTGATTCTACATAAAGACAGACCCATGAGGCATATTTCGCTTCGGATTCCCGAGGACGTCTTACAGAACTTAAAGAGAGTTGCACCGTTAAAAGGAATGAGCGGATATCAAGCATTAATGAAGTTCTATATCGGCCAGGGTTTACGCAAAGACCTTCGGGAGCTTTGGCAGGCGGAAAATGCGGCAAAGCTTGAAGCTGTCCTTGTTGAATGTGGAGTAGAAACAGAACAGAGACAAGAGATTCTGGATCGATTTAAACAGAACAAGTTGGCATTCCAGGTGTAATTGAAACACAAGGTCGTCTTTTTCGCAAATACGGTGGCTTCAGCATCTAATGCGGAAAAGGAGATTGCTTCGCTTCATCTACAGCAGCGACAAGTCACGTGTGGCTTATTCCGTCACATCCGAAATGGAAAAATCTTGACACCCTCAGCTCTGCTCACGTAAAGTCAGTCCAGAAGCATTGTTAAGCTAGGTTGCCATTACATTTATGTCAATTCCGGAGGGAGGAGTAATCATGCTGCGCAGATCCGTCTTCCTGATTTTAGCTTTGGTTTTTGCAGCCGCCTGGGCGCTTCCAGCCGCGGCAGCTGAAGAAATCAAAATCGGCGTACTCTACCCATTAACGGGTGGAGCAGCCGCTGAAGGCAAAGAACTTCGGGACGGGGCCGAACTGGCCACTGAAATCGCCAACAACGTGAAAGCCGATCTTGACATGACAATGGCCAAGAACGGCGGTATCAAATCAATGGGCGGGGCCAAAATCAAGCTCATAATCCAAGATCATCAGGGTAATCCGCAACTCGGAGCTGATCTGGCCAAGAAGCTGATACAGGATGATAAAGTCGTCGGACTCATGGGCGCTTACCAATCTGCCGTTACCAAAACGGTTGCTGCAGTGGCGGAGCGTTTCGGCATTCCGATGATTAACGAATCCTCCACCAGCGCGGCCCTGACCAGAGAAGGCCTGAAGTGGTTCTGGCGCACTACGCCTCACGACATCACATTTACGAACGACTTGTTTGTTTTTCTGCAAGGGCTTACCGAGGGCAAGGTAAAAGGCGTGAAGGCTTTCGACAAGAAAGAGCTGCTCCCCATCGTATCCGCTTGCGAAAAAACCGAATGGGGCTCGGGGGTGGACGCTGCGATACAGGAGATCAGCAAAGCCAAAAGTATGGCGACTCAGGTGAATTTGCTGTATGCCGCCAAAGCGCCGGATCTAGCCTCCGAGGTGCAGAGCCTTTTGGCTCCAAAGCCGGGGACGATGCTCTTCGCAGGATACGGAGCGGACGCCATACTGATGATCAAGACCCTCAAAGCCCAGAAAGCTAAACCCAAGCTCATTTGGGGTCAGAATGCGGGTTTTGAAAGCCCGGAGTTTGTGTCGACGCTCTCGGATGATGTTGTAGGTATCTGCACCAGGACGGTCTTTACCCCGCGTGTAGGCGAAGTCAAGAAAGTAGCCAAACAGGTTAATGAAATGTACAAAGGTAAAACCGGCCGAGACTTGAGCGGCGCTTCGGCCAGATCTTTTACGGCTACTCAAGCCTGGGTGCATATTTTGGAGAAGGCTGGTTCGACTAAGCCTGATGCAATACAAAAAGCCGCTAATGAAATCAAAATTGACGGAAAAGAGTTGATTGTCCCTTGGTCAGGCATCAAGTTCGCCACAACCGGGGTAGACATCGGGCAAAATGAATTGGGCACCGGCCTAATCGTGCAATATCAGAAAAAAGGCGCGGAAATCACACGGGAAATCGTATATCCCTTTGACGTGTCTACCGCGGACATGATGTTTCCTTTCAAGGGTTGGTGATCAGGATTATCGGCAAGAGGCCCGGAGGATTGTGGGATTTATAATGTAGGGGCGCCGCTTGCTGCGCCCCTACTGAAGGGCAGGGCAAGCCCTGCCACTACGGAAAGAATTCCGCGACCACAATCTTTAGATAATTTCGGATGCCGATCCCGTTGAATGACGGGCAAGATGCCGGGATGACGTCACAGTCCCCCTTTAGCAAAGCGGGGAAATTGCAGCACAATATTGTGAAATCTTGGAAGCACTACTTACTGAAATAACCAAAGCGGTGGTGGCTGGGCTCCTTATGGGGCTCGTTTTCGGCCTGGTCGCCCTCGGCCTGACCGTCATCTGGGGGGTGATGGACATCGTGAACTTCGCCCACGGAGAATTCTTGATGGTCGGGATGTATGCCGGCTTTCTCACTGCTACCGTCTTCAAGGTCGATCCACTGTTCGGCTTGCCCGTGGCGGCTGTAGTGGGTTACGTGCTGGGGGTTGTCTGTTACTACGTCCTGATTAGACTACTCCTTCGCGGGCCTATGGTAGCGCAGCTTTTCGGTACCTTCGGCTTGATGCTCTTCCTGCGTAATCTCGCGCTGATGATCATGGGCTCTGAGCCCCTGAGCGTGCATCAAGGGGTACTGGTGGGCAAGTCATTTGTTTTCGGGCCCGGGATTGTTATCGAGCTGACGAAGCTGGCCGCGGGCGTTCTGTCCTTGGCGGCCTTCGTAGGCATGTGGTGGATGCTGAATCGGACCAGGATCGGGAGAGCACTTACGGCGACTGCACTTGATGCCCAAGCCGCGCGTTACATGGGGGTGCCTACTGAAAAGATGAATGCTTTAGCCTGGGGCCTCGGCGGATCTACCGTGACGGTGGCAGGAGCTTTGCTTGTGAACTTCTGGCCGGTGGATCCCAATGTCGGACTTCTATTCACAATGATCGCATTCACCACTGTGGCGCTTGGCGGGTTCGGATCAGTCCCGGGAGCGGCTTTTGCCGGATTAATAGTCGGAATACTGATTAATCTTGCGCCTATTTGGGACGCATGTTGCACATTCACTGGTAGCGACACCCTGAGAGGCGTCCAGTTACATCAATTCAAGTACTCCTTTGTGTATTTGGCTTATTTTCTTATCATGGTCTTCAGACCGAGGGGGCTCTTCGGTTGGAAATACTGAATAGGGCCGTTGACTTCTCCGACTTTCCTAAAATCGACCTATATGTGGCTGGCGCTGTAGGAGTGTTTCTCCTCGTCTTTCCGGCCCTGCCTCATTCCGGCTTCACTATGGCTACCATGATCCAATTTCTAATGTTTTCGGTCTACGGCATGGGTTGGAACACGATCGGCGGTTACGGCGGTCAGGTGGATTTGGGTAAGGCTCAATATGTCGGCATAGGGGCTTATACAACAGCGGTGATGATGATCCGCTGGGATGTTCCATTCTGGGTCTCCCTGCCGATTGGAATGTCACTTGCCGTGACATGGAGCTTTGTTATTGGTTATCCTTTGTTCAGGCTCAAAGGACATTATTTCGCGATAGCCACAATAGCGACTTCTCTGGTCCTTAAGGACTTGTTCGAATCCTGGTCGTTTATCGGCGCGGCCAGGGGTCTGAAAATACCAATCAAAGGCGAAATGCCGAATTTCCTGTACCTACAATTCCGTGAGGATTATTATTATTACTATATAATTCTGGCCTTTTTCTTCATCGGACTTTTCTATATCAATTGGTTCCGTCACAGCCGCATCGGATACCAGCTCCGCTCCATCAAAGACAACGAGGACATCGCTCGCAGCCTGGGTATTGACGCGCATTGGGCCAAGATCAGAACCTATGCTGTGGCCACAGCCTTTGTAGCCGCAGTGGGATCTTTCCATGCCTGTTACAATTTCAATATCGAGCCTGAAGACGTGATGGGACTGGACCTGTCCATACTAATTGCGCTTATGGCTATGTTGGGCGGAGCCGGGAGCCTCTTTGGTCCAATCATCGGCGCTGCTATTCTGGTGCCCATGAAGAATTACTTGGGGGCTTGGTTGGGGGCTACGGCAGGGCTGGTCGGGCTTGATCTGATCATCTATTCATCGATCATTATGCTGATCGCTGCATTGGAACCTCGAGGCATATGGGGGCTGATCACACGGTTGAGAGCGGGCCGGAGGAATTGATGTCCTTACTCAGAGTTAAGGATCTCGGCATGACTTTCGGTGGGTTGCGAGCCAATTGGGACGTTTCCTTCGAAGTTGCCGAAGGTGAGATGCTGGGCCTGATCGGCCCGAATGGCGCCGGCAAATCGACGCTGTTTAACTGCATCTCGGGGTATTACGCTCCAACTGCGGGTAAGATATACTTTCGAGACAAAGATGTAACCGGCTTCAGACCATTTGAAATGGCCCGCTTGGGGTTGGCTCGGACATTTCAGGTTTATGTGGCCACCGGCGATCTCAATGTCTTGGAATATGTCATGGTGGGGAGCTTTCTGAAAACAAGCTCCCGTCTCAAGGCAAAAGCCAAGGCTGAAAGCCTCTTGGATAACATGAATCTTACTGCTTTGGCTCAGGAGCGAGTGGCAAATTTGCCGGTCGCCGCTCAGAAGAGAGTTGTGATGGCCGCTGCCCTTGCTACTGATCCCGAACTGTTGCTTTTGGATGAAGTCGCCGCGGGGCTAAACCCGTCGGAAATAGAACAGATGATGAGTGTAATCCGCTGGGTACATGGCGAGCTTAAGATCACTGTGTTGTTGATCGAACACGTCATGGAGCTGGTCATGAAACTATCCCACCGCGTTTTGGTGTTGGACAGCGGATTGCTTATCGCACAGGGAGACCCTGCGAAAATAGTCCTGAACCCTGAAGTAATTAAAGCATATTTGGGAGAACGTTACGTAACGCAACATTCCGATCGAGGCGCGGAGCTTGTCTGAAACTGAAACAAAAGAGAGCGGTCGGGCTCGGCCGGCCTCCCAGCCCCTGCTCAAACTCGAGGACATCAGGGTCCGCTATGGTGTTGCAACTGTTGTTCACGGTGTGAGTCTTGAAGTATTTCCCGAAGAGACAGTCTCAGTTGTGGGCGCAAATGGAGCGGGCAAATCGACTCTGCTCAAGGCCATTATGGCCTCGCAGCCCGCATACTCCGGAAAGATCATTTTTGATAACCAGGACATAAGGTCGCGGCACACTGAAGAGATTGTTCGACTGGGTATCATCTATGTTCCGGAAGATCGTAGATTGTTCAAACCGCTTTCCGTAGAAGAAAACTTGTTGCTGGGCGCATACACTCTGGATGATGAAGATCGCAAGCAGGCCAATCTCGAATTCGTTTACCATCTCTTTCCCGCATTAAAGCACCGTCGAGACCAGGCTACGGCCACCATGTCAGGGGGGGAGCAGCAAATGGTAGCCATAGGCCGGGGATTGATGAGCAACCCCAAGATATTGATGCTGGATGAACCTTCATTGGGGCTTGCGCCGTTTCTGGTAGATGAGGTGCTGGACACGGTCCGGAGACTCAAGGAGCAGGGCCTCACTATACTGCTTGTCGAACAAAACGTACGAGAGGCCCTGGAGATATCGGATCGGGCTTATATATTACAGACGGGCCGGATAACGAAACATGGACCGGCGGATGAATTGCTCAAATCCGATGAGATAAGAAAGGCCTTTTTGGGGATATAGTTAGTAGGACCGGCATCTTGCCGGTCCGCGGTGGCGCAACGCCTTTTTATTAATGGTGTTCGGGTGGCTTATAAGGACCGGCAAGATGCCGGTCCTACTATTGAATTACAGCCCTAACTTCTTCGGCGTATGGTGCGTCAGAAGGAGGATTCAGTCCGCAATGCCGATTCAATATGGGGATTAATTGCTGTGGAAAACATTCTGAAGCTTCGCGTCGACAGACTGAGCTCTCAAATCTCTGAAATCCAATTTCCGGTCAGGCGCCTCTTCAACGCGGGATGGGCCGGCAGCGATAGAGCAGCAATCCAGCATCACATTGATGAGCTGGCTGAAATGGGTGTGCCTGCTCCGCAGTTCATCCCGACACTCTTTGCTCTGGGAAACCACTTGCTCACGACCGGCGATGCTATACAGGTTCATGGTGATAGGACTTCGGGCGAAGTGGAATACGTACTGCTCAGGCACAATGATGAATTGTTTGTCACAGTCGGGTCGGACCATACAGATCGTAGACTGGAAGCGCATTCGATACCAAAAGCCAAGAACATGTGTCTCAATATAATGGCGCAGGACGTGTGGCCGTACGAAGAAGTTAAAAGACATTTTGCGGAACTGGAACTCACGTGTTGGGTCTTGCAGGATGGAAAGAGGTCGCTGTATCAGAAGGACCTGTGCTCGGCTCTTCTGCCCCCGGAACATTGGTTAAATGACATGGAAACCAGGATTGGAGGATTCGGAAACGGAGTAGTTCTTTTTTCCGGGACTGTTGGTACCATAGCCGGCTTGGTGGTGGGTGAGTCGTACGAATTCCAAATGACCGATCCGGTCCTGAACCGCACAATTTGGCATCAATATGATTGCGAGATCCTTTCCGGCGCTATCGAGGACTATTAGACATATGCCATTGATAATCGCGTTAGCCCAAGTTGAAGGAAGCACCATCCCTGCGGAGAACTTTGCGCTCGCAAATGAATTCGCTAAAAGAGCCGCTGCCGAGAAGGCCGACTTGATCATATTCCCGGAAATGTTTATGGCGCTGCCTGAGCAAGGTCACTCTCTGGACAAGGTGGCCGAACTACTGAATGGGCCGTTTGTCAATTCTCTGGCAGGATTGGCAAGCAAATATGGGCTTCACATTGTTTCCGGATTTTGGGAAAGCGAGCCAGGAGACCATAGGGTCCATAATTCGGCGGTGATCCTCACGCCGGAAGGCAAGATCCTGCATAATTATCGTAAAATCCACCTGTTTGATGCATTGAGCGTCCGGGAATCGGATCGGATGATCCACGGGGGTGATTTGCCGCCGATTTTCACGATCAAGGGTGTTCGTGTGGGAGTGGCGATCTGTTACGATTTGAGGTTTCCGGAGCTGTTCCGAAACCTTGCTCTCCAGGGCGCTCAACTCATTGTCGTGCCCTCCGCGTGGTATGCAGGCCCGCTCAAAGAAGAGCACTGGCTGACGCTGCTTAAGGCCAGAGCAATCGAAAATACCATTTATATAGCTGGGGCCAACCTTACCCGCGGCGCTTTCAGCGGCCGTAGCAGCATTTTTGACCCATTCGGGGTTCCGATCGCCGGGGCCGGAGAGAGCCCTGATTTGATCATTGGCACGATTGATCTCGAACGAATCAAAGAGGTGCGAGCCAAACTGCCCTCTCTCGAACATTGTCGTTTGGAATTGTTCGCTGAGCAAGGAATGAAATAGTATACTTACAGTGAGTTGTTTTCAAAAAATTAATTGTTGATAGGAGCGCCTCGCTTCAAAGGAACGAAACAGCAATAGAGGTGAGTGCAACCTCATTTAAGGAATGCAACATAAATCATGAAATCGAAAAAAATTGAGAAGACTGAATCCGAGAAAGAATCGTCAAAGATAACCTTTTATCCTGCCTGGTGCAAGCGATGCGGCAACTGCGTGGCATTTTGTCCGAGCGAGGCACTGCAAAAGGATGAATGGGGGTATCCGCATCTGGCCAACCCGGAGAAGTGCATATCTTGTCATATGTGCGAAAAGCTTTGCCCGGATTTCGCAATAGCCGTCAGCGAAGAAAGACCTGAATCGTCGGCCAAACGCGCTTCAGCAGGTCCGCCAGCCCAGACGCCGGGGTCAATGGTGAGCCAAGACCATAGCCCGGAGAGAATTGCCCCTAAATCATCCCACGAAGAGGATGACAATGCAAAAGAGTAGAGCCAGACTGATCCAGGGAAACGAGGCCATAGCAGAAGCTGCCCTGGCCGCGGGGTGCAATTTTTACGCGGGATATCCCATCACTCCATCCAGTGAAATCATGGAGCTGATGAGCCGCGAACTTCCTCCGCGCGGGGACGTCTTTATCCAGATGGAAGACGAAATAGCATCTCTGGGTGCTTGTATTGGAGCGAGTCTGGCCGGCCGCAAGGCAATGACAGCCACCAGTGGACCCGGCTTCTCGCTGATGCAGGAAAACCTGGGTTACGCCTGCATGGCCGAGGTTCCGGTGGTCGTGGTGAACGTGATGCGTGCCGGCCCTTCGACCGGAATGCCGACGACAGCCGCTCAGGGGGACATCCAACAAGCCCGGTGGGGAACGCACGGGGACCATCCTGCGATAGTTCTGTGTCCGGCCACTGTCGACGAATGTTTCCAAGTCACGGTCGAGGCATTCAATCACGCTGAACGGTTCCGAACTCCGGTTATTGTTTTGGCCGACGAGATGGTGTCACATACTCGCGAAAAAGTTGTCTTACCGGGCATTGAGGAAATCGAAGTTCTGAACCGTCGACGTCCGACCGTCCCTCCCGACTGGTACATACCTTATAAGACGGACGGCAGCCTAATCCCGCGGCTGGCTGATTTCGGAGAAGGTTATCGTTACCATGTAACCGGATTGACGCATGATGAACGAGGATTTCCCACTCGCCGACCTGATGAAGTGGCGCCGTTCTATTCCAGGCTTTTTGACAAAATAAGCCGCCAATTCCCTTATTTGGAAAACATCAAGAGCTTTCAGTTGGATGATGCGGAGCTGTTAATAATTGCATACGGGTGCACGGCCCGTTCGGCCAGGGCAGCAGTACGAATCGGTCGTGAGCGAGGCATGAAGATCGGTCTCTTACAGATCATATCATTATGGCCGTTTCCGAGAAGGCCGGTGTCAGAAGCGCTCACGGGCAAAATTGCGGCGGTCGTGCCGGAATTGAACCTCGGCCAGCTAAAACGTGAGGTTTTGCGTGTGAACGACGGTCGAACAAATGTTCTTGGGTTGAGCAAAATGGACGGGACAATGATCACGCCCTCAGAGATCCTGGATCGGTTTCGAGAGGTGAAATAATGTCGCACGTGAGCCACAGTGTAGTGTACGAATGGCTCCGCCATGATAAGAAATTTCCCCATGTCTGGTGCCCTGGCTGCGGCCTGGGGATATTGTTGGGGTCGCTGGTAAGAGCTTTTGTGAAGAGCGGCTTGGACAAGGACAATATTATACTGGTTTCCGGGATCGGGTGCTCGGGTAGGTTGCCGGTTTATGTGGATGTTGGCAGCGTGCACACCACGCATGGTCGCGCCCTGACTTTTGCCACCGGTCTCAAATTGGCGAAGCCTGAACTGAAGGTAATCACTATCATGGGTGATGGCGATGCCATGGCTATCGGCGGCAATCACCTTATTCATGCTGCCCGCCGAAATTTGGACATGGTTGCTATTATTGTGAATAACCAGACCTATGGTATGACAGGCGGGCAGTACAGCCCGACCACGCCGTTGGGAGCGAAAGCCACCACTGCGTTGTTTGGCCAGATTGAACCCAGCTTTGACGTCAGCGCCTTATGTGCTGCTGCTGGAGCAGCATTTGTTGCCAGATCCACCGTCTTCCACGTGGATCAAATGGATAGGCTGCTGGTAAAGGCAATTGCCAAGCCGGATTTCAGCGTGGTTGAAATTTTGTCTCCCTGCTACGTTAATTTCGGAAGGCTAAACCGCCAGGCGTCGCAAATAGAAATGATGAGGCAGTTTAAACAGATGGGAGTGGTAATTGAGCGCTGGGAGAAGATGAGCGAGGCCGAACGTGCAGGGCGTTTTCCGCTGGGGGTACTAGTAGAAAAGGAACTACCGAGATATCTGGATTCTTACAAACAAGTATGTGACACAGCTGCGAAATTAAGGACGGCGGGTAAGATATGAGCCACAGAAGCCATAATCCATTGCCTTTCCCGAGAATCGAGGTTCGTTTGGCCGGCTCCGGGGGGCAAGGACTGATTTTAGCGGGCCTGGTGTTGGCCGAAGCGGCAGGAGTTTTTGACGGCCGTGAAGTTGCTATGGTCCAATCCTACGGCCCTGAGGCCAGAGGTGGCGCGAGCAAGGCTGAAGTAATTATCAGTGATGCTCCAATAGATTACCCATTGTGCGATAATGTGGATGTGCTGCTGGCCCTCAATCAGGAGGCTGCGGACACATACTGTTGGGACTTGAAATCCGGTGCATGGGTCCTTATTGACAAAGACCTTGTGCTCCACCCGCCAAGCAGCCGCGCTATTGCTCTCCCGTTTACGGAGATAGCGCGCGACAAATTGAAAAGAATTATGGTAGCGAACATTATCGCTCTGGGCACTATCTCCGAGTTAACGGGCATTGTAACTCGAAAGGCTTTGGAGAGATCCCTGCTGGCTCGTGTCCCGTCCGGAACCGAGGAACTCAATAAAAAGGCCCTCAATCTGGGCGCCAAACTTGCTCGTCAATATGGCGGGAAACAAGGCGTGGAGGATGAACAGGATCTCGATCCAGAGTCATGAATGACATTCCCCTGTGGGAAGAGTGTCACAGCGGCCTCGCTGAAGAGCGGAGGAAGCAAGCTCCAGGGCTTCAAGAATGGGGCAGTTGAGGCAGTGAGAGAGACGCGCGGAACGTGGGATTGCCGGTCTAATGGAGGGCGGTAAGCCTGTCTCTCATGCAGTCCTCGCAATAGCAGGTGAGAGACACTACGCCACCGGTTGCAGCTCAAGCTCACACGATAGCCGGCAGGGCTCTGTCATACTTGAGCCCAAGCGCAAGGAATTCTGGCCAAAGTTGATTTTTATGGACATTCCTGCCGGCCTTTGCTATCAAGGGGGGCATGGAACACGATGGCCGGACGGATTATCAGGATGCTCGGGAACTGGTCAACGGGGTGCAGGTTCGCCTCATCTGCGACTCGGAGAGGCGTCTGTGGGCGCAGCTCATCCGCGAACACCACTACCTCGGATTTCAGGGCCTCGTCGGTGAATCGCTCCGCTACGTGGCGGTATACAAACAATGGGTCGCTCTGCTGGGGTGGGCAGCCCCAGCTCTGAGCTGCAAACCCCGAGACCAATGGATCGGCTGGCCCGCTGCTTTGAAATGGCACAGGCTTCCCCTTGTGGCCAACAACTTCCGTTTCTTGATCCTCCCAGGTATGCGGGTACACAATCTCGCTTCCCGTATCCTCGCACTCAACATCAATCGCTTGTCCCAAGACTGGCACAATGCTTATGGCCATCCCATCTGGCTCGTGGAAACCTTCGTTGATCCACGCTTCTTCCAAGGAACCTGCTACAAGGCTGCAGGATGGATCTGTCTGGGAAATACCCGAGGGTTCGCCAGGCACGCCGGTCGCTACACTCACCACGGCTGCCCCAAGCTCGTATTCGTCCGAACACTGCGACCGGACGCATCCCAGAGACTTTCCGATCCATACCTTTCCATCCAACTCAACTCGGAGCCCAAACCCATGAAACTCTCCATCAGAAATGCCGAGCTCCTCCTGGAGGCACTCCGCACCATACCCGACCCTCGAATGGCCAGGGGTATGCGCCACAAGAAGCTCTCCATCCTTGCCATCGCGGTCTGTGCACTCGTCTGCGGTGCCCACGGCTTTGCTGCCATCGCTCAATGGGCTCAAGCCTGCTCTCAAGACATGCTCAAGCGACTCCTGTGCCGTCGCGACAAGAAAACCGGACGCTACTTACCCCCCAGTGAACCCACCATCCGCCGCTTTATCCAAACCGTTGACGCTGAAGCCGTCGATCTTGGCCTCATGGGTTGGCCTGAAGCTATCGGCCCTTCGGACTCCGCTATCGCAGTCGATGGAAAAACCCTCAAGGGAGCACGCTCCCCTAATGGCCGCCAAACCCATATCCTTACGGCTTTCCTCCATCAAGGAGCCACCGTCGTGGCTCAAAAGGCCGTTCCCGAGCATACCAACGAAATCACCGTCCTCAAATCTCTTTTGGACCCTCTGCCCATCGAAGGGCGGGTCGTCACCGCGGATGCGCTCCACACTCAACAGACCACCGCCCGCTATCTCGTAGAGGAGAAAAAAGCAGACTACGTCTTCACGGTAAAAGACAACCAACCGACCCTCAAAAGCCACATTGAGGACCTCGACAACGAGTCTTTTTCCCCCTGCGGTGACTACGGTCAACAAGGACCACGGACGCATTGAACTACGCGAAATCCGGGTCAGCGACTGCCTCAATCAATACCTGGATTTCCCTTATGTAGGTCAGGTCTTCCGCATCCAGCGCCACACCTACCATGTCAAAAGCGGACGCGAAACACACGAAACAGTCCACGGCATCACCAGTCTTCTTCCGAACCTGGCTACACCCCAACGCCTCCTTGGACTGAATCGCAACCATTGGGGCATCGAGAACAAACTCCATTGGGTCCGAGACGTTACTTTTGACGAAGACCGCTCTCAAATACGTACCGGACAAGCCCCAAGGGTCATGGCTTCCCTTCACAACCTTGTCATCAACGTATTTCGTATTTGTGGCAGCAAAAATATCGCCAAGACCATCCGCAGCTTTGCCTTCAACACTCGTCGTGCCCTGAAACTCATCGGCCTGTGAGCCGCACAACACACTCGTTGTCGAAAAGCTCGGGCAGCAACCCCGATCTCTCGGTCCAGCTATGCCTCAATTTCCCAACGCCCCCCCTTTTCCATCCCCTACACCCCATCTGAGACCCCCCACCTGTACGATCACGGCCACCCTCACGATGCACTTTCTTCTACGGAAAAAAAAAAAAATGGATATCTTTGCTTTTCCGAACAACCAATTTATGGTAAAGTTAAGATGTGATTCGTGTAGCCATTTCCCACTAAGCATTATTATAGAGGGTCTGAATATGAAAACTCTTTGCGCATCTGTGGCCGTCATAGTTATTCTTGTCTGCCTATGCGCAGGGTCTGTACGGGCAGAATCTGCTGAGGAATGGACTGCAAAGGGAAAGGAAGCTTATAGGGCCGAGAAATACGACGATGCAGACAAATATTATTCAAAAGCTCTCGAAATCGATCCAAAAATGCAGAAGACATTGTTCAATAGAGCTCTGAATTATTATCGTTTGAAAAAATATAATGAGGCACGTTCGGACTTGTCGGCAGTGCTCGATATCGATCCTAAAGATCATGAGGCTATTTTCTACACCGGTTTAACGTATTTTGGTCAAGGTAAATACCCGGAAGCATACAATCAATTCGAGAAGGCTGCGGAAATAGAAAGCTTGCCAATTTATTTCTTGAATGCAGCGGCCGCGCGTTACAATAGCTCCCGGTACCATGCTACGATCCAGCACTGCAAAATGGCATTGAGGTTGAACCCTGAAGACGAAACTAAAATTAAGGTCAAGGAGTTGATGACCAAGGCCGAAGAGCAATTAAAAGAAGATAAAGAGAGACGCATTGTGAATGCAAAAAGTTCTGTTCGTGTGGAAGACAAGCAGCCAAAAAGAATCATAGCGGTGAAATGGATCCAGACTGGTGACACTTCAGGGGGAGGGTCATCGGGCGGCGGCTGACGCGCTCGGTAGCGGTCTGGCAGACTGCTGAACCGGAAATCTATTAGCGTTTTATTTATCTCGTCTTCATCACTGGGCTCACCCATCCGGCCCTCTAAATTGACTCTTTTCGCGAAACAATGTAAAAAATAATTGTTGAGTGCAATGAGGAGTAAATAACGTGAAATTATGGCGACTGCCTCTGGATGCTGAAGCCCACTCAATCCCACAGGGTGATGTCCGCATCATTGAAAATCGTTGTAAAGGATGCGGTTTTTGTATCGAATTTTGTCCTAATGGATGCTTAACAGAGAGTAAGCGTTTTAATTCGAAGGGCTATCATCCTCCCGAACTGGTATTTCTTGCCCAGGACTGCGTAGATTGCGGTCTTTGCAACCTCATTTGTCCGGAATTCGCCATTTTTACCGAATTGAGGGAGGCCAAGAAGATCACAGAAGAGGATATACGGAAAGTTACCGAACGATATTCCCGGAAGGATAGAAGATATCTTAAATCATAAACCGGGAATCTTGGACTTCCTCCTCAGGCATCTCAAAGAAATCCGGTTAATTCCATTTATGAATTAGATTTGTTCCGTGGCATTAGCCGGTACGCGGACAAGTCGAGGAATTACATTCGTTGTCAAAAAATTAAGATCTTCAGGAACATCTCATGGCCGCCAAAGACATTCTCACGGGCGAACATTTTATTCATGGTGATGCGGCTTGCGCGGAAGGCGGATTAGCAGCCGGGTGCAGGTTCTTTGCAGGGTATCCGATCACCCCTGCTACGGAAATAGCCGAACGTATGGCTCGGCGCCTCCCCGAAGTGGGAGGGGTCTATATCCAAATGGAGGATGAGATCGGATCGATGGCCGCGATTTTGGGCGCATCATGGGGCGGTGTGAAGTCCATGACCTCCACATCGGGTCCCGGATTTTCGCTTATGATGGAAAACATAGGCCTCGGCATGATGACCGAAACGCCTTGCGTTGTTGTTGATGTCCAACGAGCCGGCCCTTCAACGGGATTGCCCACGCTAGTGGGTCAGGCGGACATGATGCAAGCACGCTGGGGGTCCCACGGAGACTATGGATGTATAGCGCTGGCTCCTGCCTCTCCGCAGGAGTGCTTTGATCTGACTGTGCAAGCGTTCAATCTGGCGGAAATTTACCGGCAGCCTGTCTTTGTGATGACCGACGAAGTAGTTGGGCATATGTCCGAAAAGGTAGTGATTCCGCCGAGAGACAAGCTGGAAATTATCGAACGACCCACACCGTCTGCTACTCCGGAAGACTATCTTCCATTTGATTCGACCGGGCGACTACCGTCTCCTATGGCAGTAGCAGGACAAGGATACCACGTCCACGTGACAGGCCTGACGCATGACGAACGAGGATATCCCGTCATTACCGATGTCGTCCAGGAGCGCAATATAAGGCATATTGTTGATAAAATTCGGAATAACGCGGACAAGATTATCCAATTGGAAATGATAGACACGGCAGATGCTCGGGTAGTTGTGGTTGCCTATGGTTGCACTTCTCGGGCAGCCCGCCAAGCCGTCGTGAACCTCAGAAGGCGCGGCATGAAAGTAGGCCTTTTGAGACTGGTCACTGTGTGGCCGTTCCCCTCTGATCTGATAGCTAGCCTGGCCGAGCAGGTTAATGCTTTTATCGTGCCGGAGATCAATTACGGACAAATTGTCCATGAGGTGGACCGATCTGCAAAAGCTAATGCAAAAGTAGTTCTCATGGCACTAATGGGCGGCTCAATGCACACGCCGGGGGAAATAGAGGACGCTGTCGGCAGATACTTGTAACAATCCGGCTGTAACACGATTGCCCGGAGGATTCATGGATGTAATTTTAAGAGACCTTCAACCTTTTGATAAAAAAGCTGTAGATAAGGCGATCGAGAGAGATCACGGTCTCCACCCGTACAGACAAATACCTGAAGCCGGGTAGAATCCCCCATATTTGGTGTCCCGGATGCGGCCTAGGTGTCGTGCTCACCTGCTTTATCGAGGCTGTAAAGCGCAAGGGCTACACAGTAGACGAGTGCGCAGTGGTGTCCGGTATAGGCTGCACCGGTCGGGTAGCCGGGTACGTTGACATGGACACTTACCATACAACTCACGGCAGGGCGATTGCGTTTGCTACTGGGCTTGCTTTGGCGAAGCCCGATCTCAAGGTGACAGTCTTTTCCGGTGACGGGGATCTTTTCGCGATCGGCGGTAATCATTTAATACATGCTGCTCGAAGAAACATCGATCTTAAAGTGCTTTGTGTCAATAATTTCAACTATGGAATGACCGGCGGCCAGGTCGCCCCCACTACACCGCTTGAGGCCAAAACCACTACAACGCCTTTTGGTAATGCGGAGCCTGGCTTTAATTTACCCCATTTGGCACATGCTGCGGGTGCTGTGTATGTAGCTCGATGGACGACTTATCACCCCCGGCAGCTCGTGGATTCCATTTGCCGTTCTTTTGACAAGAAAGGTTTCACTTTCGTTGAAGCGATCGCTCCCTGTCCCATCGGGTACGGTCGGCCAAACAAGTTGGGTTCAGGCCTTGACGAAATGCGATATTACAGAGAAATGTCGGAGGTAAGAAACGGCGGCGATCCTAGGGATGCCGAGATCACCTTGGGCGGAAAAATCATGGTTGGAGCATTCGTAGACACGGAGCGGCCCGATTTTCTGCAAAATTATCTCTCCAAAGTAGTGGCAAGAGCCCAGCAAAAATCAGGCACCCGTCAAAAGGGCAGGGCAGCATGACTGTCAAATCTGAAGTAAGACTGGCTGGTTTCGGTGGTCAGGGGATTATCCTGGCCGGACATATTCTGGGCAAAGCCGGCGCATTATTTGAGAAGAAAAACGCGGTATTTACGCAAAGCTATGGTCCCGAAGCCCGTGGAGGATCATGCAGCGCAGATGTTGTGATCTCGAAAGAGGCAATCCATTACCCTAAGGTCGAACGACCCGGTGTTCTGGTAATAATGAGCCAAGGAGCGATGGAGACATACGGGAGTTCCATCGATTCAGATGGTGTGCTGATTCTGGATGAGGATCTCGTCACATTGGAGAGCGAGCCTCAGGTCAAAACACTATATCGGGTTCCTTGCACCAGGATTGCGGAACAAATGGGTAAGAAAATAGTAGCAAATATTGTGATGCTGGGCGCATTGGCCGCATTGGGCGGAGTAGTGACTTATGATTCCATGCGAGAAGCGGTTTTGTCATCAATACCGCCCGGGAGTGAAGATCTGAATATTACAGCTTTTGATAAAGGGTTTGAATTTGGACAAAGCCTTCTCGACCGAACCGGAGGGAAAAAGACCAATTGAAACAGCTATCCAAAGCTAAAGAGGACCATCCGGTTTCCCGCGATTTGCGTATAGGCGTTTATGTCTGCCACTGTGGAAAGAACATTGGCGGCACAGTCCGCTGCGAAGAGGTCGCGGAATTCGCTCAAAACATGCCGGGAGTGGTTCTGTCTAAGAATTCTTTATACATGTGTTCCGAACCAGGTCAGGAGCTGATAAAGTCTGATATTCAAGAACACAACTTAACTCGGGTGGTAGTGGCATCGTGCAGTCCTAGATTGCATGAGCCGACTTTCCGAGCAACATGTGAAGCGGCGGGTCTCAATCCCTATCTTCTTGAAATGGCCAACATTAGGGAGCACTGCTCTTGGGTGCACCTTCACGATAAGGATGCCGCCACCGAAAAGGCGAAGGACCTCGTGGGAATGGCTGTCCATCGGGCCGCCCTACTGCAACCTCAGCAGGAGTTAACCGTTCCGGTGCTACGCAAAGCTATGGTCATTGGGGGCGGGGTTGCCGGTATTCAGGCCGCTCTGGACTTAGCCGATGCCGGGTACAAAGTGTATTTGGTTGAAAAAACAGGTAGTATCGGCGGCCGCATGGCGCAACTGGACAAGACCTTCCCCACAATGGATTGCTCAATTTGTATTCTCGCTCCAAAGATGAGCGAAGCAGGCCGGCACCCGAACATCGAGATGCTAACGCTTTCAGAAGTCAAGGAAGTTCACGGCCACATAGGGAATTTCCACGTCAAAGTGCTCAAAAAAGCACGGTACGTGAAGAAAGAATGCAGTTCCTGTGGCGATTGCATTCAAGCATGTCCTCAATTGGTACCGGACGAGTTCAATGAGGGACTCTCTTTTCGTCGTGCCATCTACATTCCCTTTGCACAGGCGGTCCCGTCCACCTTCCTTGTGGATATGAATCTGTGCCTTAATAATCAAGGTATTGTGGCCTGTGACAGGTGTTTCCAGGCGTGCTCTCACCGGTGCATCGATTTTTCGGAAGAAGATCGGATGCTCGACATTGATGTGGGCACCATCGTTGTGGCAACAGGCGTGGATGTCTATGATCCGACAGCTCTCACGGAGCTTGGTTATGGCCGATTTCCAAATGTAATCACGACCCTTGAATTCGAGCGCTTGATCAATGCCGGTGGCCCGTCGGGAGGAGAGCTAATCCGTCCCTCAGATCGGCAAAGACCTAAGAAGGTAGCTTTCATTCAATGCATCGGCTCTCGGAGCAAGCGGAGTAATCCATATTGCAGTAATGTCTGCTGTATGAACACAATCAAGGATTCCCTCCTTATAAGAGAGCACTGGCCGGAAACCGAAATCTACGTGTTTTACCTAGATATACGTGCTTTCGGGAAAGGATTCGAAGATCTCTTCCAAAGATCACGACGTGAAGGGGTTACTTTCATTCGTGGAATTCCAGGTGAAATAATTGAGGACATCAACACTGGCGACCTCACTCTTTTGGGCGAGAACACGTTGTTAGGGACCCGCTATCGTTATACCGTGGATGCGGTAATACTTTCAGTTGGGATCATGCAGCGCAAGGATTCGGGATCACTCCAGAGGCTCCTCAACTTATCCGCGGACACAGACGGCTTTTACATGGAAGCACATCCGAAATTGAAACCCGTGGATACAACAATCGGCGGTGTATTCCTTGCGGGGGCTGCAGAGGGACCTAAGGACATCAAGGATTCGGTAACCCAGGCATCGGCCGCGGCTTCCAGAGCCAACATTCTTATGAGCAAAGGGGAAGTCAAAGTCCCGGCCATCACTGCATTTATCGATCCTGAGAAGTGCACGGCATGCGGAATGTGCGCTCGCGTTTGCCCGTATCATGCGATAGAGGGCGGTAAAGAGCAGGGTTATTATCAAGTTATCCAGGCCGCCTGTCAGGGTTGTGGGGCATGTGTGCCGGAGTGCAAATTCGGAGCGGTCGATCAAACTCACTTCACTGAGCAACAGATCGTTAGCCAGATTGACAGCTTGCTGGCGAACGATCCTCATAGTAAAATACTGGCCTTTGCCTGCAATTGGTGCTCCTATGCGGGAGCGGATTTTGCCGGCGTCTCCAGAATACAGTATCCTCCCAGTGTACGAATCATAAGAACCATGTGCTCGGCCCGAGTCTCTCCTGGATGGCTCGAACGAGCGCTGATGTCGGGTGTAGGAGGTGTGCTCGTTTCCGGATGTCATCCCGGAGATTGCCACTACAATAACGCGAATAAACATACTGCACGGCGGGCGGAGAAGTTCTGGAAGAGAATGGAAAAAGTGGGCATCAACGAGAGTCGTCTGCGACTGGCATGGGTGTCCGCGGCTGAAGGGTCCCACTTTGCTCGCATTGTGGAGGAAATGGAAAAAGGCATTCGTAAATTGACAGTTAAACAAATCAAGGAAGAGGCCGAAAAGCTGAAACAATATTTGTCAAGAAAAGGTGATGCGACATGATTGGAATCAAGCTCTGGCAGCACTTTTCCAGAGAAGCTCTTTATGAATGCTACCAGTGCGCCCGCTGCACAGGATCCTGCCCGGCAATGGAAGTATCACCGGCTATAGGCCCACGAGAAACAATCCTCAGATGCCTGGATTTTGGTCAAGAGGAAGTTATCAAAGATGAACGACTCTGGTTATGCTGTACGTGCCATGTGTGCGAGGACCGATGTCCGCAAAAAATTCCCATTTCCGAGCTGTTGGTAGCGCTGCGTAATGCAGCCGCACGTGGTGGAAACGTGCCTGATAGACTCATAATGGCCATCGAGCTGCTCGCCAAGACAGGCCGCTCGATGATCGTGCACCAACTGGATGATATGAGGGCACACCACGGGCTTGCGCCTCTTCCAGCCGCGCCAGTGGAGGAGATTCGAGCGATTCTCAAGAAAACCGGCCTGGAAGAGGTGGTGGAATTTTAAGAGAATTCTGTGAGAAGCAAGTTCGCATAGGAGAGTAAAAGGAGTTCACAACTAGGTTTAGGAAGTCTGCAAAATCACCGTAAGCCTAGTGAATTATAATGTTAGAGTTTTTTGGGAGGGGGTCCGGGGAACCCTTTTTTACACAAAAAAGGGTTCCCCGGGACAACTCTCCTCCTACCGAAAAGGCTACCATGAAATATGCCTTATTTCTGGGATGTGCGATCCCGATAAAATACCCTGGCTTTGAAGCGGCCACTCGTCTGGTTTGTGAGCGGCTTGGGATACAACTAGTGGATCTTCCATTCTCGTGTTGCCCGCCGCCAACCTCTATGAAGCTGGTGCACTATGATTCTTGGCTGGCGCTTGCGGCACGAAACATTTGTCTGGCCGAAGAGAGCGGGCTGGACATTCTCACTTTATGTTCCGGATGCGTAAACACACTCAAAGAAGCGAATTTTGTCCTGAAACATAGCGACGGCAAAAAACGAAAGGTCAACAAGATCCTGGCCGATCATGATCATCAGTTTAAAGGTACTGCAACGGTTACTCACATACTTGATGTTATGTATCAGGACAGTGTTGCAGAGAAGATCTACAGCGGGAAGGTACGGGAAATACCGCTGCGCATAGGGTGTCATTATGGATGCCATTATTCTCGCCCGCCCAGATTGATGTTCCCGCATGAATTGTCCGCTGCGGAATCATACGTTCCGGTAAAAATGGACCATCTATTGTCACTAATTGGGGTTGAACCCACCGAATATTCCCGAAAATTTTTATGCTGCGGTTCACCGCTGGGCAAGAATGTGGATGAGGACGCGGGCTATGCGATAACTCGCGAGAAGCTCTTTCATATAGCAGAAAGAAATATTCAGGCTTTGTCTGTAATCTGCCCAACCTGCTTCGAGCAATTCGACATGGGCCAGGTGGTGCTGGCCCGCAAGAGCAAGGAAAAGCTGAACATTCCATCTTTCTTTCTCACACAACTCATAGGTCTCGCTCTGGGCATGAGCCCCAAGGAACTCGGCTTGGAAGTGCACAGAGTGAAGGCAAAAAAACTGCTGGAAAGCATTGGTATAAGCTGAATTACCTGGGGCACGGAGGGGCGACGCCCCGCGCCGCTACAGGAGGGTTTCCGGGTAGTTCTACAAACGGGAGTCCGGCTGGTGACGGCGCAATCAACCCACGACCGTGTTTGTACGTGCCGCAATCTTGGAGGCGCCATCATTAGGAGTTCTTGACGGGTGCAAGGGAAAATCCCACCCAGATCGCGGACAAAAAGCTTCCTCCTTGCGACTTACCCTTTCAAAGAATTCGCGATCACGATCTCCTCGGAGGGTTTTCTCCATTCCGGGGCAGCAGTGTTTTGGTTTCGTCGAAGTGTCCTACCGCGATCAGCATGGAAACGAAGAAATTCTTGGGGATGGAAAACTCCTTGACCACGCCGTCATGATCAAACCCGTCCATAGGATGAGTGTCGATTCCCAGTTCTTTTGCCGCTAGCATTAAATTACCATCAATGTTCTTTTAGATTTCCGGTCACATCTGGCCTGCTGATAAGATCTAAAGATATACTGGTAACAAAGCTGGAATTTCTTTTCGGCAGTGCGGATAATTTAAATACACACGGATGCGGGGAAGAATCAAGAAAATGACTGAGTTATCGACAGAAGAGCTAGTTGCGAAAGCGAAGCAGGGGGACAAGCAAGCTCTGGATGGATTGGTCAGGGGAATCCAGGATCGGATTTACGGCCTGGCGATACGCATGCTTTGCAATCCGACGGATGCGGAGGACGCTACTCAGGAAATTCTTGTAAAGATTGTTACTCACCTATCCGATTTTCGGCAAGAAAGTGCTTTCTCCACTTGGGCTTACCGCATTGCGTCGAATCATTTGCTAACTACTCACAAGCGGCGTGCTGAACGCAGAGAGATCACCTTTGAGGAATGCGAGGCAAGCGGTAACGCAGGACTGGCCGCTCCGTCGTCTAATCTGGCTTACGGAGCCGAACAGGCTATGCTGGCACAGGAAGTGATGATGTCCTGCATTCACGTCCTGCTGCTCTGTCTGGATCGAGATTTGCGATTAGCCTATATTCTGGGTGAGCTTTTCGAGGTAACGGGTGAGCAGGGAGCTTTCATCCTCGATACCACCCCCGTCGCTTTTCGTAAGCGCCTGTCGCGGGCCAGGGCGTTGCTGCGGAATTTCATGCAGAAAAGATGCGGCCTTGTTGATTCGTCTAACCCCTGTCAATGCGCTCGGCAGGTTTCGTACGCGGTCAATACGAAGCGTGTCGACTCCGTGAGATTACCGTTTTCACGCCACCCTCGCCTGGACCGGTCACTATCTGTTACTCAAGAGCAATTGGCCGAGATGAACGAACTCCAACGAGTTGCTGTGCTTTTCCGGAGCCTACCCCAGTATGCCGCCCCAGAACGGTTTGCGAATGATCTGAAGGAACTGATCGAATCAGGAACAATCGGACTGCTTACAAATGAAAGGAACAATGAAATGAAAATCGATGAACAGGTTTGGAACATGGTCCAGCAGCGAATGGGATACTCTGATCAGGAGATGAGCCAGTTCAGAGCAGACCCCAGAAATGAAGAGGTCCTCGCCAAAGCGCCTGAGCTGATGAACAAAACCATTATAGCCGAGGTTATTCATTCACATGGGTGTAACAGTCAACATAAGGTGGGGGACAAGTTCTATATGGACGGCGCGGGCAATCTTATTTCAAAACTATGCCCTAAAAGGATGTGTGTTCATCTGGTCAAGTCATTCAGCACGGCTGCTTTTGCTGCAAATGAACTTTTGTATGCCGGGATCGATCCCAACAAAATGCTATTCAAAAAGACTGGCTGCAACGATGTGGGCGTCCAATGCGGCGGCTGGGGCAGAGTTGTGGTCGAATTCAAGATCGAGGACCGCAAGAAATAGAAAGAGGCGATTCAAACCACCGACCGTTCATTATGCTTGTATGTGACTTCCGGATTCCTGCCCCTGTTCATGCGCTGAACATGTCCCACAATTTTGCTGGACACCGTTTGTCGATGGTGCTAAAAAGGGGGCATGCAGGTAATTGGACAGGAATTCAGCGACGAACTCATCACACGGATTGCGACCGCTGTGGAGACCGAGCCGAGCCTGTCTCGCAGTGCGCTTTCCCGGCGAGTCTGCGATTGGCTCGATTGGAGGGCTCCCAATGGCAGCCTCAAAGATATGTCCTGTCGTACTGCGTTGCTTAGATTGCATGCAAAAGGCCTAATCCCGCTGCCTGATCCTGCGGATAAAGACCTTTTTGTGCGTAAGGACCAGGCGCCAAAAACCGA
Organism: uncultured delta proteobacterium; assembly: GCA_963741425.1. Lineage (GTDB taxonomy): Bacteria > Desulfobacterota > Desulfomonilia > Desulfomonilales > Desulfomonilaceae > DATJPW01. The sequence goes on along the minus strand of CAVUHP010000025.1, from coordinate 108,221 downwards.
CATTTTGAAAGGAATCGAGAATAGTACCGGCGGCCTCGAAGAATTGGGATCCATTGAAGTCGTTCCAATTGAAATCGGCAATCGAAGCCGTTCTCATGTTTGGAACGCACTAATGGAGAAATACCATTACTTGGGCGCCGGACCTCTGTGCGGCGCTCAGATGCGCTATCTGGTCAAGTCCGCCGTGTACGGCTGGATCGGAGGAGTGGCGTTCAGCGCCGCGGCCTGGAGGCTTTCGGACAGAGATAACTGGATCGGCTGGAGCGATCAAGCGCGCAGGAAAAATCTCTCCAAGGTCATCTGCAACAGTCGGTTTCTCCTCGTGCCGAAGATTCCAAATCTTGCCTCGCATATACTCGGCCGGGTGATCCGCCGGATCAAGGACGATTGGAATGCTCGCTACGCCATAGAGCCCGTGCTGATTGAAACCTTCGTCAACCAAGAAAAATTTCAAGGAACATGTTATCAAGCCGCCAATTGGCACCACATCGGCGCCACGCAGGGAAGAGGCCGAATGGATAGAAGTCACGCATGTTGTCATGAAATCAAGGACATTTATGCGTTTCCTCTCACCAAATACTTTCGCGAGATCCTTTGTGTCATGGTTACCGGTGAAACCTCTCCCGTTATCGTGCGACCGCCGACAGAAGATTCCGAAGAGAAACGAGAAGATTGGGCGCAAGAAGAATTCGGTGGAGCGGTTTTCGGAGATCACAGGCTTACCAAAAGGCTTGTAACCATCGCACGGGATCTGTATGCTCGACCGCAAGCCAATATTCCTCAGGCGTGCCAAACCCGTGCCGGAACGAAAGCCGCCTACAGATTCTTCGACAACGCGGAAACGAGCATGGAAAAAATCCTTGACCCACACTATCAAAGCACCGTGAAACGAAGCGCTCAAGAAGCGGTGGTATTGGCGGTTCAAGACACCACAACGCTCAACTACAGCGCTCATCCCTCAACAGAGAATCTTGGCCCTGTAGGCTCTACTCTGGACGGCCCCATTGGTTTGATCGTTCACGACACCATGGCGTTCAATCAGCAAGGAACTCCGCTGGGATTGCTCGACGTTCAGTGCTGGGCAAGGAATCCCAAGGAGTTCGGAAAAAAGAAGCTTCGTCATTCTCTGCCCATTGAGCAGAAAGAAAGCTGCAAATGGCTCGAAAGCTTCAAGAAGGTGGCCAAGGCGCAGAAAGATTGCCCTGACACCGTCTTTGTAAGTATCGGAGACCGGGAAGCCGACATCTACGAGCTTCTTGATCTTGCCCTTGCCGATCCGTCGGCTCCGAAGCTTCTTGTGAGATCTCAGCATAATCGTCGTCTTGCGAAAGAACAAGCGTACATCTGGGATAAGATCGCTCAGGAGCCCATTGTTGTTGAGCTAAGTATCCGAGTGCCTCGCCGAGGGAACCGGCCGTCCAGAGACGCCATGCTGGCGATTCGTTTTGGCGAAGTTACTCTTAAGCCGCCCGACCGCAAATCGAAGGATCTCTCCGTCCGGGCTGTTTTGGCCACGGAAGTTGAGCCACCTGAAGGCCCCGAACCCATCGAATGGCGGCTGATCACCACCTGTGCGGTGGACAGTCCCCAAGCCGCAGTTGAAAAGGTCCATTGGTATGCCGGTCGTTGGGGAATCGAGGTTTATCATAGAACTCTAAAGAGCGGTCTGAAGATTGAAGAGCGACAACTGGGCACCGCCGATCGCATAGAGTCTTGCCTGGCAGTGGACATGGTAGTGGCTTGGCGCGTCCATCATCTGACAAAGCTTGGCAGAGAAACGCCGGACGTGCCCTGCACTGTTTTCTTTGAAGACCACGAATGGAAAGGTCTTCTCACCTATTGGGCAAGAAAACCTGTCATGTCCGGTGATCCTCCAACCTTGCATGAAGCCATGCGACTGACAGCCAAACTCGGCGGATTCCTTGGCCGCAAATGTGACGGCGAGCCCGGAACCAAGGCCCTTTGGCTCGGCCTTCAGCGGCTCGACGACATCGCCGGCGTCTATCAATTCATGGCTCCCTTCATCGTCCCACATCCTCAAACACCTCCGGTGTCCAGCAACCCCGGTTGTGGGTAAGGATCAGGTTCATGCGGGGGGCAGGCTCCGGGATTATCATTAGTCCTATTCTTTCCTTCCTGCATGTGAAACAATACCGTGTTATATTGGTCTGAATTTGAGCATCATTCTACGGTTGGCAATTTGGGGGCCAGTGTACCTGTGAGTCTGAGAAGACTCTGGTTCAGGTTATGCTCGGTACCCTGAGTTAATTCGATTGCTCAAGATCCTAGTTTTGGAAACCAAAATCCTAGAGGCAAAATCATGACTGAAAAGAAGAAACCTGCACTCACAAAAGAACAAATCCAGGACCTCCGTGAAGACTTGATGGTATCAGACAGTCTCATCCGAATAGAAAATACTCTCATGGTGCTGTCGGGGAAGGGCGGGGTAGGTAAGAGCACGGTGGCGGTAAATCTTGCCGCGGCCCTGGCCGGCTCCGACAAACAGGTCGGACTCTTGGATATAGACATTCATGGGCCGAGTATCCCAACGCTCTTAAAATTGGAAGGGTCGCTGGTTTCAGCGAGGTCTGAGCGCGGTTTAATGCCTGTGAGATACAATGATAATCTTAAAGTGATGTCCATTGAATTCATAATGAAAGAAGATTCAGGTGAGGCCATAATATGGCGAGGACCCATGAAGCACCAGATGATCCGGCAATTTATCGGAGAAGTCCACTGGGGTGATTTGGACTTCCTGATCATTGATGCTCCACCGGGGACAGGCGATGAGCCGCTTTCCATATGCCAAATGGCGCCTCCTAGATCTCAAGCCGTAATAGTTACTACACCCCAAGAGGTGGCGTTAAAAGACGTCAGAAAATCCATACGTTTCTGCAAGACTCTCCATATGCCTATTTTTGGGATAATTGAGAATATGAGCGGATTTATTTGCCCTGAATGCGGGTCGGAACACCAACTTTTCAAGAAGGGGGGAGGAGAAACAACTCGCTGTTGAAACCGGCTTCCGTTTCCTTGGCCGAATTCCTTTCGATCCTCGGCTGGTCACGGCATCGGATGAAGGAAAGCCCTTTGTTTTGCAATATCCAACCGCTCCCACGGCACGCGCTTTTGACAATATCATAGCTGCTATATTGGCCCTAAGCCCGCCAAAGATGAAGAGGCATTGATTTCAGCAAATAGTACAGTCGGATGATTATATGAAATTTAGATTTTGGAGAGAAATGCGAGCCCCTTGATTTCGATATAGGGGGACATTATTAATGATTCCAATTCGCGATAATAATCCGACAAATACAGTCCCCATCGTTACAATTATTTTAATCGTGCTAAACAGCCTCATTTGGCTGTATGAAATTTCTCTGGGTTCAAGAAGTGATTACTTCATACTCGGATACGGTCTCACTCCTTGGCGATTTACGCATTATTACCTGTACCAGGGCGGCCTTTGGGCCAATTCGATAACACCGCTGTTCTGGTCCATTTTCATGCATGCGGGATGGTTGCACTTAATTGGTAACATGTGGTTTCTGTGGATCTTTGGGGACAATATTGAGGAACGTCTGGGTCATATCAATTATCTTATTTTTTATTTACTGTGCGGTATAGGAGCATCTCTCATTCAGGTTGCCTTTAATCCTCTATCCAAAATTCCGACTGTCGGAGCGAGCGGCGCAATAAGCGGAATTCTGGGCGCTTATCTGATATGCTTTCCAAATGCTCGCATCTATACTCTTTTGATAATTTTCGTTATTATTCGATTTGTAGAAATTCCCGCATTCTTGTTTCTGATTTTTTGGTTGGTTTTTCAGTTCTTGGCCGCAGCAGCCCAGTCCGGTGCCGCAGAGAATGTCGGGGGCGTAGCATACTGGGCTCACATGGGAGGATTCGTCGTAGGGGTAGCGCTCCTATGGCTCATGGATAAGAAACCGGCTCGACCGATCCGCTACGGCTGAAATTCCGATCGATAAAGAATATCGCGGATAAAATCGACTGGTGATTTCTTTTCGGAAAAAGAGCTGAATGCAGAGTTGCTCCGATGGTATTCGGCTATCTTGTTATAAAGTGGGTTTCACAGGGTCAACGAATGGAAGATCCTCAGTTGGGGTACTCCTACCGGACGCAGATGGACCGATTGAAAACCGGCCGTTTCTCAACCGCCCGTAGTATCCTCAGATTGGCACAACGGGTTTTTTGCGCTTAATTCTAGTAGACAGTGTCTGCAATTCCGCTATCTGATTCAAAATGATTGTTGAACATCTACTCACAGCTTATCTGAAATACAAACATTCAAGGCTCCTGCAACTGAATGATTTCAGTAAGTTGGATTCAGTCCAGCCGAAGCCGGGACATGAATACCTGCTCTATATTCATGTTCCTTTTTGTGAAGAGCTTTGTCCCTACTGTTCTTTCAATCGCTTCCCGCTGGATAGAGAACTGGCAAAAAAATATTTTAAGGCTCTCAGCCAAGAGGCTCTTCTCTACGCAGAGAGGGGGTTTGATTTTCAAGCTGTGTACGTAGGGGGCGGTACCCCGACAGTTCTTCCGGAAGAGCTGGGCAGATTACTGGGTCTGCTGCGAAACACGTTTAGTATAAGGGAAATATCACTGGAAACGAATCCTAATCACCTGACCGACAATATTGTAAGAATGTTAAAAGACGGTGGTGTGAATAGGCTTTCGGTGGGTGTACAAAGCTTCGATGACAATTTGCTTAAACAGATGGAGCGATACCATAAGTATGGCAGTGGGGCTGAAATCCGTGACCGACTCGCACAACTAATGGGTGTCTTTGACACTCTCAATGTTGACATGATGTTTAATTTTCCTACGCAAACCATGTTCATGCTGGAATCGGACGTTCAAATCATCAAAGGGATCAAGACCGACCAGGTGACATTTTATCCGCTTATGGTATCAGATATGACTCGCCGACAACTTTCAGTTAAGTTTGGCCCCATCAGTTATCAGCAAGAGAAATTATTTTATGAACGGATTGTCGCGATGCTTAGAGAAGAGTATTCTTGTGGGACCGCATGGTGTTTCTCGCGTCAAAATGTGATGATAGATGAATATATAGTCGATTATGATGAATATATAGGAATCGGAAGCGGGTCTTTCGGGTATGCGAATGGTACCTGTTTCGCCAACACATTTTCGATTCATGACTATTTGCAAGCCATAAAAGAACGGAAATTGCCTATTTTGGCAAAGCGCGAATTCTCGATCAAAGAGCAGATTCAGTACCATTTCATGATGAAGCTCTTCGGGATGTCACTGGATTTGAAAAAAGCAGAAAAGAAATACGCCGGACGGTTTCTCAAGACCTTGTGGAAAGAGGCCCCTGTTTTACGTGTTATGGGAGCGCTGGACAATGATCACGGTATTCTTCGGCTAACGCCCAAAGGTCAATATTTATGGGTCATTATGATGAGAGAATTCTTTACCGGCGTCAATAATTTCCGTGATATTTGTCGCTCTGTAATCAAAGGACCTAATGAGTGTGCTCAGTAACATCCCGGTGTAATTGCAAGGAGTAATCCCTATGCCAAAGCCCACGTATGAGGCTCTGCAAAGAAGGGTTAAGGAATTAGAGAAAATGACCGGCGAACTCATCGATAAATCGATGGACGTCGAGCAGATGGAGCTGTTTGAACTTTCCATATTGCACAATGTTTCTCAGGCTCTTGTGTCAACGCGTGATCTCGATGAGTTGCTCTCGATTATAATTGATGCCGTAAATAAAAGCCTCTTAACAGAAGGGGCTGGGGTCCTGTTGTATGACGAGAACCGAGGCGACCTTTACTGGCGAGAAGTCCGGGATGCTCGACGCATTTTGGCGCCTCAATCCGATCGGATCAGAATGCCATTGGAGGGCAGCATTGCCGGTTGGGTATTCAAAAACAATAAACCGGCTCGGGTAAACGATACTTCCAAAGATGCCCGTTATTATTCCGAAATAACCAAAAAGACTAATTTCGCGATAAAGAAGGTCCTGCAGGTCCCGCTGAATACGCGTGAAAAAACCATCGGCGTACTCATGGCTATGAACAAGATCGGCGGCGACTTCACGGAAGCGGATGAAGCGCTGCTCGGCGCAATGGCCAACAACATTGCTCTGGCCATAGAAAATGCGACCGTATATGAAAGACTAAAAAAGAGCAGAGACGATCTGGAGATGATCTATCGTTCCAGTATGGCGCTTGCCACTACCATGGATCTCGACCATCTCCTGGAAGTCGTTATTGGAGAGCTCAGAAGCCGCATGGAGGCCGAGGCTGCTGGTGTATTGCTTTACGACGAACGTCAGGGAGACCTGTACTGGCGTGAAGTGCAGGATGACCAGGGCCTTCTCAATCCGAAAACAGCCGATATCAGATTGCCTCTCAACGGAAGCATCAGCGGTCATGTCTATCAGACCGGTGAACCGATTCTTCTGAACGATCCGGAAAGCAACCCGAAGTTTCTTTTCGCCATTCGTGAGTCGGACCGGATTCCGTCTTCGCAATGAAATTATGATTCCGCTACATACCCGAGAGAAAACCATCGGAGTCCTGGTAGCTATTAATAAGAAGGAAGGCCAGTTTTCGGAGGATGACGTTCAGTTATTGTCGTCGCTTGCAGGCGTTGTCGCCATGGCTGTCGAGAATTCCACATTTTTCGAGGAAATGCTGGATGCATTCCGTGAATTGGAAGATCTAAACTTGGTGAAATCCAAGATCCTGAATCACCTATCTCATGAACTACGGACACCGCTTGCCATCATCCGCGGAAGCCTTGTTAACATGAAAAAAAGGCTGAATGATATGGGGATACCGGATTTTATACGTTCGTTGGAGAGAATGGAGCGCCACGTCCAAAGCTTGAATCGTCTTGAGACCCAAGTTGAAAGCATAATGATGACAGGATACGCCTGGGAGAGGCGACAAATTGCGGCGTTCCTACAAGCTGCGATGGACCTGATGGAGGTCCAGACGGAGTACACCCCCGAAATTCAGCGTGCCGCTTCCATTATTGGCACATGGCTGGAAAAAACTTTTCCCACAAGGCGGGACGAGCTGGAACGAATAAGAGTAAAGGATTTTGGAGACAGGACGTTAGAGCTGATTAAAAGCAAGGCCGGAGAAGAGGGTCGAAAGGTTCAGCTCGATGTCCGACTCAATAACACGGCAGAACTGCTTATCCCCGGCCACGTTCTACAGGCGATAATGGAAGGTCTTATCCGGAATGCCATAGAGGCTACGCCAGATCATGGTGTGGTAAAGGTAACGGGCGGTACTGAAGGGGACAGATACATTCTAACGGTGAAAGACACTGGGATAGGCATCCCTGAAAAAGACCGGGAACGTGTGTTCCAAGGCTTCTATCCCGTTCAGGATACCGATAGTTATGCAAGCAAACGTCCGTACTCGTTTAACGCAGGCGGAAAAGGCATTGATCTGTTAAGGATCAGAATGTTTTCGGAGCTTTACGATTTCAAGCTTTCTTTTACCAGCACTCGCTGCCCTCAGATCGAAGCTGCCGGCGAAACTTGGACGGGTGAAGCCGATTTCTGTGAAGAGTGCAAAGAATTGAGGGAATGTCCTTATGGCGGTGGCTCGGAATTCGTCGTGGATTTCCCGCTGGCACATGTTAGTACCTTGGCTGCGAGCGGAAGACCGTCAAAGGAGAGACTTCAGGCAGTAAACTGATTATCTGGACAGCTCTTTTAAATAATTACGGAATTCGTGCAGTGCCCGCCCACGATGGCTAACACGGTTTTTTGTTTCTGAATCCATCTCAGCAAAAGTGCACCCGGAATCCGGGTAATAGAATATTGGATCGTATCCGAATCCTGCTGTGCCACGAAGCTCGCGGATTATCTTTCCTTCACACATTCCCTCGAACACCTTTTCTTCGCCTTGCGGAGTGACCAGCGCAATAATGCAGACGAATCTCGCTGTGCGCAGTCGCTCGGGAACCTGCTCCATTTCCATTAGTATGCGGGCGCACTTCTCGGCATCTGTGGCCCCCTGGTCCCCGTACCTGGCCGATAAGACGCCTGGCCTCCCGTCCAATGCATCAATAGACAGACCCGAATCATCTGCCAGCGTAACAATGCCACTGGAATCCGCAATTATGCGTGCCTTTTTTAAGGCATTCTCCCGGAATGTTTCTCCGTCTTCCAACACGTCCGGCAAATGCGGAAAAGAGCTAAGTGGAATCAATGTGGTAGGGATATCCTTGAGCAGCGCGCGTATTTCGCTAATTTTTCCCTTGTTTTTAGTAGCTACAAGTAATCTATCGGGAAGGTTCTTCATGATGATTTAGTGACTCTAAGAATTTTTCCCGTTAAATCCCTCTGTATCCCCCTTTAGAAAAGGGGGAGCAGAATCCCCCCTTTAGTAAAGGGGGGTATGGGGGGATTTTGACCGGCAGTCCAGCGTTCTGCACAGGCCGGTCCCACCAGCAATCTGCGAAGCTTGAGGAGATTGCTGGTGGGACCGGCATCTTGCCGGTCATTCTAGTAGACAGGCGAGACGCCTCTCCTACCAAAAACCGCTCGCAACAACGGTCTTTCGCCGACCATAGGCATTACAACTCTATCAGATTAAAGAACACGCTCACAGTAAACACTCGCATCAAAATCTTTTTTAACCAGTCTTGCCGATCTTCAACTAGAACTCACTCCCAGCAGGTTATCCACCAGCTCCGCACTTGCGCCGTATGGGTCTTTACGCCTGGCGACTATCTCGTCTACGACTTGGTCTAGGGCTGTCTCACCCCCCATTTTCTTGAGTGCTGTTTCCACAAGATTTTCTCTGACCAGGTCAAGGAGCTGATTTCGAATTCTTCGTTTTTCGAGAATTGCAAGTTTATCGCTGTCACCTCCGAGCAAAAAGTCCCTATGATCGAGTATTGCTTTATAGAGTTCATCCACTCCGTGGTCTTCCACTGCCACTGGTACTTATGACAGGAGGTACCCAGCCGGAAATGCGATATTTTTCGGAAGACATGTCCAACATGAATCGAATTTCTCGAACTGTTTTGGCAGCGCCTTCCCGTTCAGCTTTGTTTACGACAAAAATGTCTCCGATTTCCATGAGCCCGGCCTTTATGGCTTGAATATCGTCACCCATTCCAGGGACCGTAGCGAGCACCGTAGTATGAGCATTGTGGACGATATCGACCTCATCTTGCCCGACCCCTACTGTCTCGACAATTATTATGTCTTTGCCCATAGCATCCAGCACAATTATAGCATCCGCTGTGGATCTAGTGAGTCCACCAAAAGTGCCTCTTGTAGCCAAGGATCTGATGAATACTCCTTCGTCCATGAAATGCTTCTGCATCCTGATTCGGTCCCCAAGTATAGCGCCTCCGGTGAATGGGCTCGTAGGGTCAATGGCGAGCACTCCCACCGTTTTGTGGTTGTGGCGGAATTGGGTCACGACGCGATCCACCAGAGTCGATTTGCCGACACCGGGTGATCCTGTGAAACCAATAATGTGGGCTCGTCCGGCGTGTCGATAGAGTAGCGCGAGTTCTTTGAAAACACCGCTCTCTCCGTCATCAATACGTCGAATCAACCTGGCGGTAGCCCGCATATCTCCTTTAAGTATCTTTTCAGCCAGCAAGTAAATGTACCTTCATTCTTTCGCAGGAATCTTTGATGTAGAATTCAAATAATTCCATGATGCGATTTTTTAAATGATAATCCACTCAAATTGTTGTCGCTCGATGCGAAAACAAAGGCCTTCGAGACTAGGACGCCACCAAGGAATGGATGTGTCTATTGGTAGGGATCGAAGATAATCTTGTCAAGAACAATTCAATGGTTATATTTTGCATCTTGATCTACGGTTGATAAATTCTGTATCATTCTGAAATTACGAATGGCGTCAGCGATTGAGGCACTCTGATCAGACCGGGGCAAACACGAAACACAAGAAATGAATACTGTTCAATTTCGGAGAGGAATTTGTGAACCCGAAGGAAAATCACTTACCGAAAGGAGACTGAATGGCACAGCGCTATCAACAATTCCTCGGATCGAAGCCCGGGCTCATTGTAGAAATTGTGGATGACTCCAATTCACCTTTTCTGGTGAGGACTGAGGAGGGTTTCGAATTCCATGTTGCCGCGGAAGATTTCCGAAATTATTACAAGAAAGAACAGAGTGCCACCCCGCCTGAATGGGGCCATTTGATTACAGATGCAAGAACGGATCTCGTGGACTGCGTAACAATGGCTGAAGTGATGGACATCATCCACTCTTTTGAACCATTATTTGAGGATTTCGATAAGACCCGCGCGTTTGTCAGAGAAATTATTAAAACCATGCAGGACAGGTCCGAGAACAACCTGCAGACCCTGCGCGAATGGATTAATTCTTCAGCCTGGAGCAGCACCAAAATACAGGATGAGAATTTGAGACGGCTCTTGGATCTTCGAAAGGAAATCTATCCCTGTCTCATTAGCGATTTATGCGCCGCGGGACGATTTCCGTTTCTGCAAAATAAAGAATTTAGTGGAGGCGCCGGAGACGAGGAACTTGGTAGAAAAACTCCGAAGACGCGAGCCGCCGGGAAAAAAACTCCTGATGAAAAAACTGTTCAGATTCGCCGGGTTGGAATGAAAAATGTGGAGATGGAGGTATCAGGGGATATTCTCAGGTTGACTGCGGATTTGACCAAAAATTTTGGCCCGTCAAAATCAGGAAAGACCACCATTATCGCCTCTACTGAAGGAAACAAAACGGTTCCGGGCCGCGATGAAAAGATCGGGCTGAATATCTATAGACAAGAATCGAAACAAGGTAAAATAGGGCGGCGTCGCAGTTTTAAGAATGTTGAATTGGAGCTGGAAGGGGAAGTGCTCAGGATTACCGTGGATCTTTCAAAGGAATTAGGACCTTCCAAATCGGGGAAAACCACCATTATCGCTTCCACCGAAGGTAATCAGACAATCTATGGGAGAGAGGAAAAGATCGGCCTGAACGTCTATAAGAAAGAAGCGTAAGTTTTCCCGTGAACTTTTTTGGGAATACTGAGATAACATTGCGGCATAGTTGAGAGCAAATTAGAGGTGCCGGGTCTTCGCACATGCGCCTTGTAAACAACACCTTGCCGAATAATGTCGGACAATGTTAGAGTTTTGAGGACACGTTTGGAGAGCCCTTTTTTTGCACAAGCAAGTTCCCGGAACACTATCAAGAATTCTTCAGGAGGAGCTTTTTATGTTTGTTTTTGGTACCGCCGACGATGTGTTCGGCATGGCAATTCGCATCGAAGAAAATGGCTTTGCGTTCTATAGTGGCGCAGCAAAGAAAACCCAGGAAACTGCTATAAAGAAGCTGTTTGAAGAATTAGCCAATATGGAGCAGGGACATGTCACTGCTTTCAAATCGTTGAGGGCTACAATTCCCGCTGCGCTGCTGGAACCCCCGGTTTGGGATCCTGAGGGACTTGCTGAGAGCTATCTGCAGGCTACTGCGGATACCCACATTTTTACTATCGAAGCTGCCCAGGCTCGATTGAAGAACACAATGACCGTGGAACAGACCATTGATATGGCCATCCAGTTTGAAAAAGATTCCGTTGCATTCTTCCTGGGTATGAAAGAATTGATATCGGATAATGACGGGAAAGATGAAATCAATAAGCTCATTGATGCTGAAATGCAGCATGTAAGAATGCTTTCTCGCGCAAAAAGGGTTTTCGGCCAAGGCGGATCCCCCCGGGTTGAATAAGCTCGTCGCTGATATGTGGTTTAAAATTACGCTCTCTTGAATGTCATTTGGTTGATCTTACTGAAATCCGGGCCGAGCCTTGTCTGTTCAGTTAACCCTATTAAGAGAGGCTCATCGCCTGTTTTTCAAAAACAGTCACGAGCGGAATCGATAATTGCCGAGAAAGGCTTTCCGCCAGTCCCGACCACCCGCTGTCTCTCTTGGGAGCTGCTTTTGCTTTAGGCGAATCAAGAACGACCACAGCCACGTCTTTGTGTCGCTTCGCATAATTAAGTAATTTTTGATTCACATCGCCAATTCGAATCGTAATCTTAAAGGGAACATTTTCCCGTTCAAGTCTTTGCAAAAGGCTAACTATGTGTGTGGACCCCAAGGACATCCTGCGGCTCAGCAGGTCATAATCATTGGAATCATCGTTCCTATCTATTATCTGTAGAATATCGATTTCTGCTTCCATTCGCTGACAAAGTTTAAGAGCATAATTGAAAGTTTCTTCGTCAGGTGTTTCACCTTCTATGACCAAGAGGACCGTTTGGAGTCGCTTCGATGATCGCAGCATTTCCTGGGCGGTTTCAAACTCACCCGCCTCCGCAAAAGCCATTGCTGCCAGGCCGGCCATAAGTCGGCTTTTTAGTCCGCTTTTCTTGGAACCGCTCTCAGCCTGGTTTTCAGACACGTCAAGAAATGGAGTATCTTCTTCTCCTGGTCCGCTTTCTTTGTTTCTCTTCATATATTCCTCCGCTCATCAAGATAAAGCAAATATCGTGCCATAAAATCGTCATTGTGATTTTTTTATATAATTGGCTTCTCCTCGAACATCGCTTCGATCTCAAGGGATTCGCAGCGTTTCAGAATGCAACAATCTTGATTGAAAAAAGCAGTTCAATCAGATAAAATAGTTAGTCGATAACCTGGGTTTGGGGTTTAGGCACTTGGTTCTCAATTGTGTTTCATTTTGAATCAATGCAAATCGAGTGCTTAATTCCGCTATGGCATTTCAGGATTCATTGCCGAGAATCATCGGGGAGTTTGTAATGCCCACGCCGGTCTTCAGTATACGATACAAAATCATTATCGCCTTTGCCGCTGTCTATCTATTTATGGCGGCCAGTTTCATGGGGTCGTACTACTTCATGCAGCAGTTGGGACAGAAAATCGTCTATTTGGAGGATGTAAGTAAACTGGAAGAATCTGTCTTCGAGATCCGGCGGTTCGAAAAGAATTTCTTTTTGTACGGCGACTACCTGTCACTCCAAACAGCTCTTTATCATCTTACGAGGGTTCAGGACATTTTAGGCAAAAATCTTTCGAAAATCGGGGAGCTTTCATCGGACGAAAAATTAGCCGGGTTCAAGAGAGACATTGCCGAATATGAAAATGTGATGTCGCGGTGTATGGAATTAGCCCAGGATAACCGCTGTTTGTCGTCCCCGAGCACCCGTGCGGAGTATGAAGCCAAGATTCGAAAAACAGGATCGTCGATTTCGGATTTTGCCGAGGGAGTGGCTCGCAAAAAGAGGGAATCCATCCAGCAAACTATGGCTACTGCGGTGAAGCTTCAGCTTTTCGCTTACGCACTGGTGGGAATTGGCATTCTAGGTGTAGGTAGCTTTCTCTTCACAAAGGTGATGAGGCCGCTAAGGTTGCTGGAACAAAGCACGAATGATATAGCCAAAGGCCAATTCAAGCCCATTGAAGACGTCCCGCCGGAAAAAGAGATCCGCGAGATTTTTGAGTCCTTCAATAGGATGGCAGCCCAATTGAAGACAAGAGAAGAACAGCTTGTCCAATCCAAGAAGCTCGCCTCGCTCGGCACAATGCTCGCCGGGGTAGCACACGAGGTAAACAACCCTTTATCGAATATCTCGTCCTCCTGTGAAATCTTGCTCGAGGAGATCGATGACGGGGACAAAGAATTTCAGAGAGATACATTGAGAAAGGTTATCGAGCAAGTTGACAAGGCTCGAAGCATGGTACTCAACCTTTTGGAATTCTCCAGAAATACGGAATTTCTTAAAGAACCGCTCAAGTTAAAGGGAATCATCGATAACACTATCCGACTTCTTCACGGACAGATACCGTCTGCGGTTCAGGTTTCCACCGATATTCCGGCAGGACTGACCGTATTCGCCGACAAGCAGAGAATCCAGCAGGCTTTTATGAATCTCATAACAAATGCGGTTCAGGCCATTCAGGGTGCAGGCAAAATGGAAATTGTGGCAGACAAGTCCCGCGATGGCATGGTGACAGTGATAATTAGCGATACAGGGCTTGGTATCAGTCCGGAGAATCTTACAAAAGTATTTGATCCTTTTTTCACCACTAAAGATGTGGGTAAAGGTACAGGCTTGGGCTTGTTCATAACGCACGACATTATTGTTAGACACGGAGGTGCTATCAGGGTCACGAGCAGTATCGGTAAAGGGACCACGTTCACTGTCAGACTTCCAGCCGAGGAGCTTTCCGAATGAATAGTGCTGCGCCTCGACTGCTGGTGATCGATGATGAAGAAATGGCCCTAACCAATCTTGAGCACATTCTGAAGAAGCAAGGCTACGACATTGTAACCTCAAACTCAGGACCCGCGGGGCTTGAGCTTGTGCGAAGCCGCACGTTCGACATCGTCATAACGGATCTCCGCATGGAAAAAGTAGATGGTATGAAAATATTGGAGGAATGCCGACAATTCAATCCTTCCTGCGAAGTGATAATGATAACCGGGTACGCTACGGTGGATTCAGCTATCGAGGCGATGAAAAAGGGAGCGTACCACTACATCGCAAAACCCTACAGAATTGATGAGGTTAGAAAAACCGTAGCCGAAGCGGTTGAAAAGATCAGGTTGAAAAAAGAAAACTTCCAGCTAAAAGAAGATTTGAAGCGGTTCAAGGACGCCGGCGAGGTCAAAATAATTACTAAAGATCAGGCGATGATCAAGATTCTTCAGATAGCCACCCAAATTGCAGCTTCAGACTGTAATGTTCTAATTACCGGTGAGTCGGGAACAGGCAAAGAGCTTCTGGCAAGATTTATCCATGAGCACAGCACGCGGGGCGGTCAGCCCTTAATGGCTGTTAATTGTGGTGTATTCAATGAAGAGCTTTTGGCCAATGAGCTTTTCGGCCATGAGAAAGGCGCATACACGGGTGCTCATTCTGCTAAGCCTGGGATCATTGAATCAGCGAAGGGTGGCACGCTTTTCCTGGACGAAATTACCGAAATGTCGACAGGTATGCAGGTGAAGCTTCTGAGGGTTATACAGGAGAGACAAATGATGCGGGTAGGCGGTACATCCACAATAAAGGCGGATGTCCGATTTATTGCCGCGAGCAACCGCAACATTCAAGAGGCCGTTCAGTCAAAGGAATTTCGCAAAGATCTTTATTATCGGCTAAATGTAGTTTCGCTACATCTTCCTCCGCTGGCTTCACGTAAAAGCGATATTCCCGTTTTGGCGCAGCATTTTTTGCAGAAACACTCAAAACTCATGTCCAGACAAGCTCCTTCTTTGTCCAGGGAAGTGATTGACATTTTGAAAGATTATGATTTCCCCGGCAATATCAGAGAACTGGAAAACATCATGGAGCGTGGAATCGCCCTTGCAACGGGTGATGTGATTACGCCGGAACAGTTGCCGGATGATATAAGAGAATTGCAAATTAGTACATTCCGGAGGAAAGACGGGAAGTTGCCGACATTAGAGGAACAGGAGGTCGAATACATAAAGCGGGTGCTGGTCGAAACAGGTGGCAATAAGTCCACGGCCGCCGAAACTCTTGGAATCGACAGGGTATCTCTGTGGAGAAAAATCAAACGCTACGGCCTGGAATGAATTAATGACGAGCCGGAATGGCGGTTAATTCTCTCCGGAACAATTCTATTCATATACGTGTTTCTCAGATGCCGGAAAGCCGGATTCAATGAAAAAGACAACTTTTAAAATTCGACGCAAAATTATCCTGGCCTTTCTTTTTTGCTTTTTATCGGTTCTCGTCTTCGCGATCGTAGGCTTTCAAATTCATCGTGAAATCGGGTATAGGCTGAGACTTGTAGAAGTCGCCGATGATCTTAATAACAATATCTTAGAAGTCAGACGTTTTGAGAAAAATTTCTTCCTTCACAAAGACTACAACAGTCTTGTCCAGGCTATGGCATACGCAGATCGCGTCGAGGCGCTCTATCTGAGAAATGAATCGCATATTCTACGATTAACAAAGGACGCAAAAGGATCACCATTTCTCGACATAGTTTCCCGGTACAAAGAAACTCTTAAAAAAATCCAGTCAGACCTGGAACAAAATGCCGGAATAGAGCCGTCTCATTTGGCCGAATGGGAAGAATCGCTGCGAATAACAGGTCAAAATCTATTAGAAATGGCGAGTGCCTGGGCCAAGGCGGACCGGGCAAGAATCGAGCGACTTTTCCAATGGGCTCTGCTCCTTTTCATAATCTCTATGCTATTTTTTGGGGCTCTCGGTGTTTTCGTAGCCTTCTACATTTCGCGACTGTTGACGCGACCGTTAATTCAAATGCAGCAGGCTATGGAAAAGATCGCAAAAGGTGATTTTACTCCCATTCCCGGTGATCTGCCTCACTCTGAAGAATTTACTCCGCTCTTTATGGCTTTTAACAGGATGATCCACGAACTGGAGGAACGGCAGGAACAATTGATACAGGCCAGGAAGATCTCGGCTATAGGCACGTTCACGTCGGGAATCGCTCATGAACTTAATAATCCTGTGAACAATATCGTACTGACGGCGGATGCGCTAAAAGAAGATTTCCTTCACATGAACGGTGAGGAAGCTTTGGCCATGATCCAGGACATTCTGATCCAATCTGAGCGAGCATCCGAAATAATCAAAAATCTCCTGGACTTTTCTCGTTCGGAGCGGCCGGAAGTCGTGTCTATTTCTATTTCTTCAGTGATCGAGGATACGCTGAGGCTGGTTCGGAACCAATTGCTGCTGGCTGGTGTTGAAGAAGCAATTGAGCTTCCTTGCGATCTCCCACAAATTTACGGGGAGGTACAAAAGTCTTCAGCAGGTGTTTCTCAATTTGTTTCTCAATGCGATCCAGGCCATGCCTGAAGGTGGTAAGCTCTTGATAAGAGGCAGCATTTCCGGTGATCGAGAATGGGTCAGTATCGATGTGAGTGATACGGGTATCGGAATTGATCCCGAAAACATACCCGATATCTTCGATCCATTCTTCACAACCAAAGAAGTGGGGAAAGGAACCGGATTAGGTTTATCCGTAAGCTATAATATTATTCGCAAGCACGGAGGTAGCATTGAGGTTGATAGTGAGCCAGGGAGAGGGACTACCTTCACGGTCAATTTTCCCACAAATCTAAATCAAAGGATTCCAGAGTTCCCTTAAGAGGACTAAATGCGTATTGCCGTAATCGACGATGAATCTATCGTTCGCAACCGACTAAAAACCGCATTGGAAAAACAGGGATATACTGTCGCCTGTTACGGTTCAGGAGAGGATTTCCTGCCAAATCTGCGCGACTCATTCGATCTGGTTTTCCTTGATATTAAACTCCCGGGGATGAACGGAATAGAGGTGCTAAAACAAATAAAATCGGGTTCGGAAAATACGGAAGTAGTCCTTATAACAGGTTACGCATCAATTGATTCAGTTGTTGAAGCCATTAAGCTCGGAGCTTTTCATTATCTTACCAAGCCGTTAAGGCTTGAAGAAATAAAACATTTGGCTGCCAGAGCGCTGGAGCACAAAGGACTTCTCAGCGAGAATCGGGCGCTCAAATCGCGTCTGGAAGCAGGTGAGGGCTGGGGAGAGATGATCGGGATCAGTCCGGAGATAAAGGAAGTCTTCACAATGGTTTCAAAGATTGCTCCTTTGGATTGCAACGTTCTGATACAGGGTGAAAGTGGAACGGGCAAGGAGCTGGTAGCTCGATTGATACATAGGGAGAGCAGGCGCAAGGACCACCCATTTGTGGCTTTCAACTGTGGCGTTTTCACACAGGAGCTTATTGCCAGCGAGCTGTTCGGTTATCAGCGCGGAGCATTTACAGGAGCCACAGCCACGAAGATTGGAATTTTAGAGACGGCTCATGGTGGAACGGTATTGATGGATGAAATCAGTGACATGCCGCTTCCAATGCAAGGAAAGCTCCTGAGGGTCCTCCAGGAACGACAAATAATGCGAGTCGGCGACAACAAGCCGATTCAGCTTGATCTAAGGTTCATCGCTGCAAGTAATAGGGACCTCAAGCGAGCTGTAAAGGAAGGAAGATTTCGAGAGGATCTGTACTTTCGGCTGAATGTGGTTCAGATCGATCTCCCGAATCTTGTCCAACGTAAACAGGATATCCCGGTCTTAATCCGTTTTTTCATGAGGAAATACTCGGCCAAGTTTTCGAAGAAAATCTCAAGAATAGATCCCGAAGCGCAAAAAATTCTCGAAGCCTACGCTTATCCGGGTAACATACGAGAGCTTGAAAACATTATAGAGAGAGCTGTCGCTTTGGCGGAAGGCGAGACCCTAATCGCGAGGGACCTGCCTCAAGACCTCCGTGAGCTCTCTGTTATTTCGTACAGTCAATGGCCGA
This sequence comes from uncultured delta proteobacterium, assembly GCA_963741425.1. Classification (GTDB taxonomy): domain Bacteria; phylum Desulfobacterota; class Desulfomonilia; order Desulfomonilales; family Desulfomonilaceae; genus DATJPW01. The sequence goes on along the minus strand of CAVUHP010000025.1, from coordinate 89,889 downwards.
CCTTGGAAGAGAAGGAACGAGAGTATCTGAGAAAAGTTCTTCACCATACAGGACATAATTTAGGTCAGACTGCAGAAATATTGGACCTGCCCAGAACTACGCTCTGGAGAAAAATGAGAAAATTCGGCCTATCAGCACAATCAAAAGAAGAACAGTCGTAGTCGATTCCAGCACAGCATTTCCGTTCTCTATGGCTTTAGAAGTCCACAATCATTTCATTTTGAAACATTAAATTAGGGGCCTGACGACCCGAGGTTCTCGCTGACTTTTTCAATTTGAAACAAAACTTCTCGCCCTCCTGTCTTACTCACGTCGTATTTAACCGTTTTCACAATAGATTATCCTTTGGTACCTGATCCTGCACCAGAAATCGGCTGGAGTTTGAAATTATGAACAGAAGAGTTTCTTGTAGCGATGGACCTGGATTCTCCTGCGAAGTTTTCGATTTCTTATGGAATCCGGTTGTCCGCTCGAACAAAATCTTCACTCACCATCATTGCCGTCTCATCATCTAAATTGAGGAGAACATCATCCACGTCGTCACTGAGGATATCCGACTGTAGCGAGGATCAACGCACCTGGCTGAACGAAGCGATTGATGAAGGTCAAAAGCGGGATATAAATGTGGAAGTATTCGTCACATCAGGTGAGTTCTTCGATCAGCTCCTGCAATTTATTCGATCCCAACCGATCATTCATTTCATCGTGTTGAATGAAACCAATTTGCCCGGCGGGGACGCCTACAAGTTTGGTGACGGACTCCGGCATCTGCGGGAGGAATTCGAGGGAGAAATCCTTCTTGTGCGGAAGGCAGGCGACGTGACTCACTTTCCCGATCTTTACGGTTCGGCAAGAGGAATCCGGGTATGAACTGGAGCATCTATCTACCTATAGCGGAGAGCAGTGTAAATATTCTGTTACTTCTTGGGTTAGGCGGTCTGGTTGGTTTTCTTTCAGGACTATTTGGGGTGGGGGGCGGATTTCTGATGACGCCTCTCCTAATGTCCATCGGAATACCACCGTTAGTAGCTGCTGCTTCTGATTCAAATCAAATTGTGGCCGCATCCGCATCTGCAACCTATGCGCATTATCGGATGGGCAACGTCGATTTCAAAATGGGGTTGTTGCTCCTCATAGGGGGCGTATTAGGCGGAACAGCTGGGGTATATCTTATAAAGATTCTGAGAGCCAATGGAAATGCAGACTTCGTCGTAAAAATTACATACGTGATAATGCTTGGTGTAGTGGGCTCTTACATGTTCCTGGAGAGCCTGCAGAATCTAAGAAAGCCCGGCGCAGAAATAGAGGAACCCCAGGCCAAAAAACCGTCATTTTATGTTCGGGCAATTCGGCAACTTCCCTGGCAAATGAGATTCACCAAATCCGGGATTACTTTGTCTCCTGTGCTGCCGTTAATACTCGGGATTTTTGTGGGGGTTCTGGCGGCGATAATGGGCGTCGGAGGTGGTTTCATAATGGTCCCGGTAATGGTGTACCTTCTCCGCATGCCTATGCATGTAGTTGTGGGCACCAGCCTATTTCAGATCCTCTTCACATGTATAAACGTCACCGTCATGCAGTCAGTGACGAATCACACGGTGGACCTAATATTGGCCATTATTCTGTTACTGGGTTCGACAATCGGCGCCCAGTTCGGCGCTCGTTTGAGCCGCAGGCTAAAGGGGGACCAGCTAAAGATAATTCTCGCGTCTGTGGTCCTCGTAGTGATGTTGCAGATGCTCTTCGGCTTGATCATACCGCCCGACATAATGCTGGCATACAAAGGAGGCCACTGATTTGAAAATCAGCCACGTCACTTCTAAGCGATTGTTGCCAATATATTTAATAATAGTGGCGTGTTCCTTGCCAACCGATGCAGCGGCAGCGCCTCAGAATTTTCAGGTGTTACCAAATCAGCTAGCTATCGGCGAATCTTTTCAAGGAGCCGAAATAAAGGTCTCCGCAGAGATTCCTCAGGGGTTCAGTGCGGTTGTGGAGTTCAAAGGCGATACCCACCAAGATCGACTGCTCCGAAAGGGACGGCGTGGCGGACTTTGGATGAATGTGGGGGAGGTCACTGTGGATAACTCTCCAACAACTTATCTTCTCATGAGCACCGATCCCGAATTAGTTTCCGATTCGCCGAAAAGTCAATGGGGCTATACCGCTTTGCAGAAACAAGTGAAATTATCGGGAACAATGCCTAAGGGCGGCAAAGATAAGCTCTTTCGCGAATTTATAAAGCTTAAAGAAAGCGAACAGCTATATGGGATTTTTCCGGGCGAACTCAAATTGATACCTACTTCCGGCGATCGGGCGAGAGTTGAAGGCCAGTTTTCGCTTCCGGATAAAATTCCTCCGGCGAACTACAAAATACATTTCTTTGTCCTAAATAATGGGAAAGTGGTTGAGGAGAAAACAACTGAATTCCCAGTTGAAATGCAAGGCATACCGGCTGTCTTGACTTCTCTGGCTTATGATCACTCGACGCTTTATGGTGTGATCGCCGTTATTATCGCAATTATTGCGGGGCTCGCGATGGGCATTATTTTTAAAGGCAAAGGAGCCCACTGAGCTGTAATGCCATTTGCCGATTTAATGTGGATCCTGATCGAATCGGGGTGAATAGCGTGTGGTCAAGAATTAACAAACTGTGGAAAAGGCTTTCCTCTCAAAATGGGGACATGATCGCTTTTCCGCAAATCTTCGAACAATTTCAAATCTTGCTCCAATACCACCAGAAGGCAATGGAACTCATAACCGATCTCGGTGAGAAATCCGGGGGTGACTACATATTTGACCGCAAATATCTCTTTGATGCCACGCACGAACTTCAAGACCTGCTGCTTCGAATGATTAAAGCGCTGAATTTGATTTCGTCAAATCGCTATAACGATCTTTACTCAGCTCTCGACAGGATTTTCCTCCCTATGGAGGCAGAGCTAAGGGGCCGGCTGAGTCTGGATCAAGAACCGTTTGTAATTTCGCTCACCGACGCCGGTTTGGACAACCCGGAACTCATAGGGGGGAAGGCTGGCACGCTCGTCCAAATTGTTAACAAGCTGCACATTCCGGTTCCTAACGGATTTGTAATCACGAACCGTGCATACCACAAATATCTGGAACACAACGATCTTGCGGATCGAATTCACTCATGGATTGAATCCTGGGCCTCTGGAAAGGAAGACCTGCGCAAAGCAGCGGGCCAAATACGCTACAGCCTGTTAGCCGGGATAGTACCTCAAGACCTCGCCCGTGAGATCAAACGGCACACACAAAGAGGCAAGACTTTTTGGGCTGTTCGCAGCAGCGCCTATAGCGAAGATGGTGAGTTTTCTTTTGCGGGATTGCATGAAAGCCTCCTGAATGTGCCATCCGAGCAGGTGCTCGAAGCGTACAAACGGGTACTGGCAAGTCTCTATTCTCCCGAAGCTTTGGTTTATCGGCGTAAAATCGGAACAATAGGCGAAGAGGAGTCCATGTCGGTGCTTTGCCATGAGATGGTGGCGAGCCACGCGAGTGGCGTCGTCCAGAGCGTCTATCTCCGAAATGGAGTGCCTGACTCCCTAGCTGTTTATGCTGCTTTCGGCCTAGGCCGGACAGTTGTGGAAGGTAGGGCACCGGTCGATAGGTTTATTGTCGAACGAAAGGCGCCTAACCAAATAAGCTCCAAGGAAATTGCCCGAAAAGAGTCTCTGATAGTTCCTCTGGCAGGAGGCGGCGAAAGTGAAAACCGGATCGCAGATGAAAAGCAGATCCAGCCTGCGATTTCGGATGAAACCATCAAAATACTTGTAAAATGGGCCTTGGCGCTCGAGCGATATTTTAAGCGCCCACAGGAGATAGAATGGGCTGTAGATGATACTGGTCACTGCTGGTTGCTTCAGTCGAGACGATTGATTGTTCCAGAAATTGTAGACGAATCCCGAGAGGATATTTGTGAGTCGTGTTCTACGTACCCGGTTCTGATCGAGGGCCATGGCGCAGTCGCCCATGCCGGGGTAGGCTCTGGTATAGTGCATATCGTCAATTCTAATGATGATATGAACGATTTCCAGGACGGCGCTGTTCTAGTGACCAGGTACACCGCTCCTTGGCTCGGTCAAGTGGCACCGATGGCGTCGGCAATTATTGCAGAGCGCGGTTCCGTCGCCGGACACCTGGCGACGATCGCCAGAGAATTCCGAGTTCCTACCATGATTGGTGTAGAAAACGCCACCGAAATCCTGCGCAATGGAATGGAGATTACCTTAGACACTCATCACCGGGTGGTTTATGCGGGGCGTGTTCGTGAGCTGATCCGATATGAACTGGTTCAGTCAATGGTTTTCGAGGAATCCCGGGAATTCCGTCTACTCCGGCGCATACTGAAACGAGTGGCTCCTCTTCATCTAGTGGATCCCCAATCCTCTGATTTCACTCCGGCAGGCTGCACTTCAGCTCACGACCTGATCAGGTTCATTCATGAAAAAGCTGTGCTGGAGCTAATAGATCTCCCCTCTTTTCTGAAACGCTTCAAAGGGGCCAAGGTTTGGACGCTGAACTCAAGTATTCCAATCGATTTAAAGATTCTTGATATCGGTGGGGGAATTGATCCTGAGGCAACAGGCGCCAGAGTTGTAATTGACCAAATTCAATCGAGACCTTTAAAGGCGTTATGGGCCGGAATCTCCTACCCGGACACATGGAATACGGAACCGGTGGATATAGATTTCAAAGGTCTGATGTCAAGCTTCGGCAAAAATTGGGATGCCGGTCCAGGCGGTCTAGGCACGACCGGAGTTAACCTTGCCGTGATCAGCCGAATCTATATGAATCTTCACCTTCATCTCGGCTACCATTTCAATTTGATTGACGCCAGGATGGATGATGAACCGCAGCACAATCACATTTATTTTCGGTTTGTAGGCGGGGTGACCGACCTTACTCGCCGTTCTCGAAGGGCTCAATTACTGGCCCGTATTTTGTCTCATTATCATTTCAATGTGGCCGTCAAAGGGGATTTGGTTATAGCCCGGCTGCTTCATCTCCCGAAAGAAGAGATTCATAGCCGTCTAGCCCTGCTCGGAATATTGATTGGATTCACCCGTCAGTTGGATATTCAGTTGAGGAGCGACAGGGACATGTCGCAATTCATGGAGGCGTTCTTTGATCGGCACGCGAAACTCATAGAAGAGCCCCTAGTGGAAAGACCAGGAGGAGAGCATGAATGGCAACAAGGTGAGAATTATGGTGTTGGATGATGAGCCTATCGTCTGTAAACGCTTGAAGCCCGCATTGGAGAAACAAGGTTATGAGGTAGACACTTTTACTCAGAGTTCCGAAGCAATGGAGCAAATAAAGAACATTGATTACGACATTATCGTGACGGACCTAAAAATGAAAGGCGTGGACGGGATGCAACTACTGACAGAAGCAAAGCGTCGTTCGCCGAAAACAGAAGTAATAGTAATAACGGGATTTGCTACCCTTGAAACTGCCAGGCAGTCCTTCCGGAAAGGTGTCTTTGATTTCATAGCCAAACCGTTCAAGTTGAGCGAGATCCAAGAAGTCGTAAAGCGGGCTGAAGCCAAAATTAAAGGAGAATAGGAATGGGAAACCAAAGTGCTTCGGTCGCAGGCGAGGCAAAGAGTGCTCCCAAATGTGAATCGGAGGGCCAAGCAGCGATCAGAACGCTAGTGTCAATTGATGTAGACTTGGCCTCGAGCTTGGCTATCCGCTTCGCATGTCAGCTTGGCGGTTTGATGAAGATGGAAATCAACCCGGTTTACGTAAAGGAATCCGTCCCTCACGAATCGGCTGTGGGAGCAGGTTGGGTCAGCCGAACTTGGGAGCGGGAGATGATCCAAGAAGGGAAGGAAGAGATCGCCGAGATGATTGCCAGCGAAAGGAATTTCTGTCCGATCCTGAATGAACCGAAAGTTGTCTATGGTGATCGCGAAGCGGAACTTCTGAAAATTATGCTAGGAGCGAGATTCGATTTATTCGTGGAAGGCGTGCACTTTTTATGGAATCCGGGAGAAATTCACAAGAGGCTTCATGCGAAATTCTATCAGAGACTCGAACATCCGCTCGTATTGGTCCGTGCGTTAAGAGAGGTCAACGAGGTCCTGGTCCTTTGCCTAAACAAAGAAGGGACTCAGGCCGTATCGGAAGCGTTTAAACAAATTTGGAAGGGCAGCTCGACCCCGCTCAAACTCGTTTGTATACCACAAAGTTCAGCTCCCCGTCTAAATGATGAATTACTTAAAACCGTTAGAGATGCTGCTGATCTGCTAACGCAATCAGGTTGTTCCGTCAGTGTGGAGGATGCAGTCTCACCAACACCTGAATCTCTAAAAGGAATGCTTAACAATTACGGCCTCGTGGCCATCGCTATTGACAGGAGCGCGACCAAAGATAGTGCGGAAATTCAATGGCTCAATCTAACAAAGACCTCTTCATTTGTGGCACTTTACGACATGTGAGGGAGAATCTTTATGAGAATACTGTTTGCCGGAGACGAACACGGTTACAGCGAATATGCAATTAAGGAAACGGCTAAACTGGCAATGAACACATGGGCTGATGTCACGCTCCTCGGCGTTCATGCGATGCAGCCGGTGAAGGATTCGGCAAAAGCGACCACGAGGCCGGTTGATTTACCGGTAAGTGCAGCTTTGCGCGGCTACCGCGACCTATTTCTCAACAGTTGGATTAAGGAAGAATCTCCTTATGAGATGCAGGACGGCAGCTACGAATGGATCCAACTTAATAATGGCCACTGGGAAGAAGCGAAGATCTTGCGCGGGCGCAAAAAGGATTTCAGAGTTCGGCTGCGGATGGGCAATCCATCTTCTGAGATTCTGTCCGAGGCCGTCGGCGATGCAGCCGATCTCATTGTGCTCGGATGCACCAAAGGAGACAATTGCTTTTGGTCCGAATCCCGCACTGTACCCCAAGAAGTTGTAAATCAAAGTGATTGTTCGGTGCTTTTGGTTAAGCAAGACCGGCCGGTGACACGGATATTAGCGTGCCTCGATCAGGGATACATCAGTCAGGAATCTCTCGAGATGGTCAATCAAATGGTAACAATCCATGGCGCTCGATTGGAGCTCATCGGCCTGAGCCAAAACGGGGATATGAACCAAGCCGCGTACACAAGACTGATCGAAATCGGCGATTATTACAGCGATCGCAACATAAAAATAGAGACCCGTTTGACCGAAGTATCTGATTTCGAACGGTTTATAACTGGAGAGATTCAAGAAGATCTCGTAGCCCTTTGGGCAGGTAAGAAATCGCTGCTTAGCCGATTCTTTAACCGGGATTGGATCGCACGATTTGTAAGCAAGAGTCGATCATCAGTCCTGGTGATACGCTAAAGCTTGCACGGATATTATTTAGAAAATTGCATTCCGCCCCTTGTAATGCGGGAGGTCTTGATCATGAAAGTTCTAGTGGCTGTGGACAAAAACATCGAAACTTTTGTCGGACTCCGCTATGCATGCCACCTACTTGAGAATACTGATGCCATAGTGGATGCGCTTCACGTCAAGCCCGGTTTGACGGAAATAGCGGCCGAGAGTTATGCCCCATTCATCACAAAAGATGGGCTGGAGGACGCTATAGAGTCAGACGTTCAAGAAGTCGAGAACAAATTTCGTGAAGAGTGCGGGCCTTGCGTTAATGCAGCTATCCCGTGCTCACTTCAAGTGGCCGAGGGCGACGCTGCGGACGAAATACTGAATGCGGCCCATACCGATGGTTATGACATGATCGTGCTTGGTTCGCATGAGCAATCTTATCTTAGAGGGCTTTTGCTCGGAGCGGTCCACGCCAAGATTTTGCATTATGCAAATCAGCCGGTATTGATTGTGCGCCGGTTTCGCGAAATTGGCAGTGTGCTGGTGGTATACCGTGGTTCGAAAAGCGACGAGGCCGCCCTGCAATTTGTGGCGCCCCTCCTCGCTCACAAGAAAGCAGAAGTCACATTGTTGCATGTCCAGGAGACCGGAACCAGCGAGAGTGATGAATTCGCCCGCTCGTCACTACAGCATGGGGCACAAATCCTTAGAGAGTTTGATCTTGAACCGTTAACCAAGGTGACAAAGGGCGATCTGGTGGAAGAAATTCTAAGGGACGTTGCTGTTCACAGGTATGATCTCGTGGTGCTCGGCGCTTATGGGCACAATCGTCCAAGATATCTGAATCTGATTAGCGACGAAGCCCTAAATTTGGCTCGCCTGACTACCCGTCCCATTCTTGTCTACCGAGACAAAGCGGACACAAAATAGTCTCCATGGAGACAGAATGGAGACGGGCCTGGTACGTTGTGCAAAATCTTGGCGGGGACTCCCCCCCCATACAAAACTCTTTTTTCCTGGTTCCCAAGCTCCGCCTGGGAACCCATATCTTCCGGGCTCTGCCCGACGGTAACTATCTGGTAATCTGGCCTATAATGGAGGAGGAGCCTCCAGGTCATGCATTCCCGGGCGAAGCCTGGGAACGCGAAGTGTGGCACGATTTTGGTTCATTTGTACCAATTACACATGCTCATAGCTTTCCTCAATAGGCACGGCAGGATGCACCTCTGTGACCGGTCTGCCTTTCCACATGCTCCCGAGTATTATTATGGCACCTATTGCAAGCGCTGCGCACATTGTTATAAAACTGGCCAGCTCCAGCAAGCCGATTGTTGATTTCGCCATCGAAATTAGGCCTAATTCTTCCAAATACTTCGGAACGGCAAGCGCTCTGCTGAGAGCTACCACGAGCATGATCGTCCCCATGACGACTTTGATCATATTTTCCTTCACGTATGTGGTTCCGATAGCTCCCAGTTGGACACCCAAAAGAGATCCCGCCAATATGATAAGAGTGAGCCTGATATCCACCATGCCGTGAATCGCCCATTTGACGGATCCGCCAAAACCCATGATAAATGCGATAACCAGTTCGGAAGCGGAAGAAATCAGTCCGGACGCTCCCACCACATATATCATGCCCGGCACGCCTATAAAGCCGCCGACAGCTATCGTCGCGGCCAGCAGACCTGTCGCAAACCCCACCGGAATTGTGAACCATAAGGATATGGTGACATTCGCAGTCTTAAAATGGATCATCGGAGGAATGTGAATCTGCTGGAGTTTCCGTGCGAGCGCCGAAACCTGATTCGGAAGCGCGGATTTCGAGGATTTCCATGCGTCGTAAAAAACGTATCCACCAACGATTATCAATACAGTCACAAATGAAAGACTCACATATAGATTCGACCCTGCTTCGCCCCATTTTGACAGAATATATTCCTGAATCTTTATTCCCGCCTGAACTCCGACAGTCGCGGAAGCAGCCATCACGAGTCCCAGCTTGATATCCACCTGGCCGTATTTGTATCTCTTATATGCGCCGATCATGGCTTTCGGGAACTTGTGGCACATGTTGCTTGCGACTGCTACAGCCGCGGGGACGCCTAAGCTCATCATCGCAGGAGTCAGAACAAAAGCACCACCCGAACCTATGAATCCACTGACAAGACCTCCGATGAATCCCACCATAAATAGGAAACTTACATTAACAAGATTGAGGTCAATAAACTTTGCTCCCTCTACGACCATATCGTGCATTGCCATGTCCTCCTATAGGAATATCAAACGCTCAAGCGCAGGCGAGGCCGGGCTCTCCGAGTGGGACGAGGAGCCGGGACCGGAGCCCGTCTTTCGGGCTGCTTTGTAATGGCTTCGATGCCCAGAAGTGACCACAAATTCCCGGCAAAAGCTCCGTGTGCGAACGAAAATACGAAAACCGCCCCAATTGGCAGTGCGGCGTAAGCTCCACCCCTTGTAAAAAGATGCAAGACAGAGTCGGCATTTGAAAAAACCGCGGCATAAAGGACTGCGGTAACCGCGCCATAAATAAGAGTTTTTACCAATGGGTTTTTCTTTTTCGAGTCGGGGGCCATCGTGTTCCTCCTGGACGTAAAATGATAATTGCATCTACCCCGTACGGCGATTCTAAATGCGAAAAGAGGGCCTCCTGGCCTGCCGATTAGGTCTTTTAGAGACGGTTGCAGGCCGGTCAATTTGCTTTCCAATCGGCTTCCGCAGCAGGGATTTTGCTGTTTCCCATTCGCCTGCTTGGGCGAACGCAACGGCTGCCGCCATAGCTTGGAATTTGTCTCTCCAGAATCTCATTTTAGACCCTCGCTTGATTTCGATTCGCTTGACTATCAGCTCTATCAAATAGCGTGCCAAGTTCAAACAAGCCAGACTGTAAGCTGGTTTTGACAATGAAAGCATCGTTTTCGGAAAATTCTGTTAACGAGGCGGTGTTGCATTAAGTAACATTTGAGACACAGGTTCAGAATTCTTGCTTCATGACATGACAATGCCGTATATTGCACTATAGGTATTGGGTTGCATTATGCAACAGCAGAAACAGGTGTTTTCTGCCGGTTCGCAGAACGTTGGAGTGGATCGCCATTGTTGTGTTAACATTGACGATATGGAGATAAGTGAATGGCCTTTTTTAAGAAAACTGAAGAAGAGCATCCCTCCATGGCGCAAGACCTGGTCGATTTGCGTGCGGAGGTTGACAAAGCGCATTTGCCCGAAGCTGTGCTCTCGGTCGCTTCGAAGGAATTAGAACGACTTGAGAAGACAGACCCTTCTGCTGCTGAATATTCTATCGGAACAACGTATATTGACTACCTGATTTCTCTGCCATGGAACCGCTCCACAAATGACAATCTCGATACTGACCGGGCTGAACGCATCCTGGAGAATCGTCATTACGGTCTTTCTCACGTTAAAGAACGAGTCCTGGAATATCTTGCCGCAAGAACTCTGCGCAGCATGAGAAAATTTCGAGTGCTCGTTGTGGATGACGAAGAAATGGCGCGTGCCAATATCCAGCATGTCCTTGCAAAACTGGGGCATACGGTAGATACGGCTGTTAATGGAATCGACGCTCTGCTGAAAATGGATGCGGATGAATACGATCTCGTTATCACCGACCTGAAGATGGAGAAGATGAGTGGCGCAGAGCTATTGGACTCAATTAAGCAGAGGGCGCCGTACACTGACATTATCATGGTCACCGGGTACGCTACCGTGGATTCCGCGGTTGATGCATTGACCAAAGGGGCTGCCTATTATCTTTCAAAGCCATTCAAAATAGACGAATTGCGATCCACTGTGAATCGCGTGCTTGAGAAGAAACGTTATGCCCAGATTACCAGAGGCCCTATCCTATGTTTTGCTGGTCCGCCGGGAACCGGAAAAACTTCAATCGGATTAGCTATTGCCGAGGCAATGGAAAGGAAGTTCGTGCGTTTCTCACTGGCAGGGTTGAGAGATGAGGCGGAACTCCGCGGTCACAGAAGAACTTACGTGGGCGCAATGCCCGGTCATATTATAAATGAAACTAAACGACTATCGGTCAGAAATCCGGTGTTCATGTTGGATGAAATTGATAAAATCGGGCAAGACTTCAGAGGCGATCCCGCATCGGTCCTGCTGGAGATTTTGGATCCCGAGCAGAACCGCAATTTTGTCGATCATTATCTGGACGTACCTTTCGATCTGTCAGCAGTGATGTTTATAGCCACTGCCAACGTGACGGACAACCTTCCCACGCCGCTGCTGGATCGCTTGGAAGTTATCAATTTCCACGGGTACACTGAAAAAGAAAAAATGCAGATAGCCAAGGATTATCTCGTCCCTCGCCAACTTAGAGATAACGGATTAACGGGTCGCGGAGTGAGCTTCACTGATGATTCCGTTAGCAAGATTATTGGTGATTACACATCCGAGGCGGGGCTCCGAAATTTGGAACGAGAAATAGCAAATATAGCCAGAAAATTGGCCCGGATCTCCTTAAAAGAAGGCCGGGAGGACTGCCCGGCACTTGTCACCGCAAACCTAGTGGAGACGTTCCTCGGGCCTCGAAAGTTTACACATGAGGTAGCTGAAGCTGGGAATCAAATCGGAGTTACGACAGGTCTGGTTCGGACAGAATTCGGCGGCGAGATCATATCTGTTGAAGCAGCTCGTATGAAGGGCAATCAACAGCTAATCCTGACCGGGTCATTGGGTGATGTCCTTCGTGAATCGGCACAGACTGCTTTGAGTTATGTGCGGAGCAATGCCGAGCGCCTGGGCATAGATCCTGACTTTTTCAGTGGTACCGATATGCACATCCATATCCCGGCCGGCGCGATCCCGAAGGAAGGCCCTTCCGCTGGCGTGACGATTGCGCTAGCGTTGATTTCGCTCCTGACCCGTCGGCCTGCACGCCGGAGCATAGGCTTCACGGGCGAGATCACTCTGAATGGCAGATTATTACCGGTGGCGGGTGTTCGCGAAAAAGTGCTGGCAGCTCAAAGGGCAGGGCTGGAAACGGTGGTATTCCCCAAACGAAACGACGTGGACCTTCAGGCTTTGCCGGGGGAGGTTACCGAAGGGCTGACCGTGATTATGGGAGAAGAAATAGATCAGTTGCTGGACATTGCGCTATTGCCGGCAGGTGAGGGGCAGTGAAATCTCGGTCCGTGGTCTTCGGAATTTTGTCGCGTCGGCGGGGGCATGTCGATTACACTGCTAGGGGCGAGAGATATGAGCGGCTGTCTCTTGATTCTCGGATGTTGTGGCTGAAACTTGACCGGGATATGAGAGTGAGGTATATTTTAACCTACTGAAAATTAGGGTTTTTTGTCGCCATGGGATTCAGCTGTCCGGTGATATTTCTGAGCGACAAATCAAAAAAACCGTGTAGAATCAGGGTGAACCAGGAGGCAAGTGACATGACGACGCGGCAGATCACTCTCGATATCCCCGAAAAGGTGCTTCTGGCCGAAAAGACCGATGAAGCTTCATTTGGCCGCGAGTTGCGCATTTTGGCTGCGGTGAAGCTCTATGAACTAGGCCGCTTGTCTTCCGGCCGTGCCGCCGAGTTAGCAGGCATGCCACGCGTTGAGTTTTTGCTGTCACTGGGCCGCTACAAGGTATTTCCATTCCGGCAGAACTGGAAGACCTGGAATCCCACCATGCCTGATGCGATCAGTAATACGTCGCCCTTGATCTATCTTTATAGAATCGAAGCACTAGAGTGGCTCCCGAGGCTCTTCAGCCATGTCTGGTTACCCACGGCCGTGGTGAAAGAACTTGAAGAAGGTCAGCGCCGAGGGTTTGATGTTCCCAATCCAGGCAATTATCGCTGGATTCAAGTCGTGGACTCTCAGGCTACACCTTCGGAATGGTTGTCATTAGATTTGGGTCCGGGTGAACTGGCCGCAATGGCGTTGGCCCTCGAAAATCGAAACCACATTGTGCTTCTGGATGACATGCTTGCCCGACGGACTGCACAGGCAGCCGGCCTTTCCGTATGGGGCACATTGAAAGTGTTACTAGAATCTAAATCTCAAGGCTTGATAGACACAATTGAGCCGTTTGTCACTCGCCTAAGTGATCAAGGTATGTGGTTGTCAGGCGACATACGGGCACGTGTTCTGGCTCTGGCAGGTGAAATCCCTCCAAAAGTATAAAGCGAGAATCTAACACGCGGTTCAAGCCGACCCAGAATCGTCTGGGCCATAGTAAGTGGCTGGAGCGCACCGAAGCGGATATCAACTCTCTGCCACAAGATTAGTGAATAAGAACTGGCTGTGATTCCATGGAAGAAATAGATCAGTTGCTGGACATTGCGCTATTGCCGGCAGGTGAGGGGCAGTGAAATCTCAGGTCTCTAATTTTTGGCGCTCTGTGCTGCCCCGTGGGGCTTTTGGTGGGGGGTTATATTACTTACAACGCACTCGGGTTCGGGTACGATCTATTTCCTTTGCACGCGGGGGCTGCGGCATTTATTACGTCGGCCTTGCTCTGGTGGCTGATCGTGGAGAAGCTCCAGCGTCACAGTATTGTTGTGGGTGTGCTTGTGGGTATTCTTAGCGGTTCGCTGGCCCATTATGTATGCTGGTATTTCGAATTAATTGAATTCAATATCGCGTACTGGATTTTTAACAGCACTGCCGGATATGCTTCCCCACACGGAGAACCCCCAATCGATTTATTGAGCGGAATACGGACCTCAGGCGTGTACACTTTTTGGAGCTGGCTCTTTTACGGAAATGTGACAGTTCCGGCAGGCGGAGTCATCGGCGGGCTATATGCATGGCACTTGCGCCGCAAACGCAATGCAAACGCCGCCAAGGCTACCGGGAACCCGCTTTTTATGCAAAAAGAGGGTTCCCAGCCTTTCCGACAAGGAACCGCAAAGAAGAATTGCGGGGGAACCCGCTTCTTGAAAGAAGGTGCATCCCCGCGCCCGCACTGGCGATTATGGCATAAGTGTTACATCGGGGTGTATCGAGAGTCTGTCAATCCGCTCAAGATGCCGATGAACTTTGAAGCTCCGTGACCTCATCTGCCGAGTGGACCCCGCATGCACCTCCTATGATAGCTCCGGCAAGAACTTCTGTATGGCTGGCGGTGGAGTAAGCACTGTTTTGCAATGTGGGGCAGGCTTTCCAGCCTGCCAAGCCAAAAAGGGGACATTCTACTTTTTCGCCTCTGTTCGTCGGCGTCCGCGGGGTCGCAGCACGTGCACAGGTCTCTCGGATAAGTGCGATGAACAGCTGGTGGTGGTCATCGTCGTGAAACACATCCCGCCGCTCGTTGCCGCGGTTCAAAACGTGGTAGCAAATCCCTCCGATGGAAGCTCGTGCGGTTCGGCATAGCACCATGTTACGATAAAGGCCGGTCAGGAAGCCGGCAAACAGTAACAAACCGGGAAAAAAGTAAATTAGTCTTTTGACCACCTTTCGTCTCTGGTACTTCAACACAAGCATAGGTTGATCATGCGATTTTATTTCAGTCTTGCTCTGTTCACTCATGCCTTTCTCCCTCGCTGTTGGCTACGAATAGCAGCAGCGCTAAAACCCGAATCACAACCAACCACAGCGTTGTAATCGTGGGAATGCGTGGAGTTTTCATGATATCTCCGGTTTTGCTAAATGGCGCATCGCAGAGAACTCGGATCGCAGAGAAACCAGTCTTAGATAGTTATTTGAAGAGATTTTTTCTTCTCCGCGTCCTCGGGGTAACCGTTCTCGTTCCGTTTCGGGCCGGAATCGTGCCACGTGTCCATATTCTTAACACCTGATGCACACTTTATGGTTGCTCCGGGCGACTTGCCCGAATCCGATTAACCCCAAGTTGTCCTTTGAACTGAATTATAGCAATTAAAGGTAGGCGATCAGCAAATTGTTCACCGCTGAGATCGCCGAGAACGCAGAGAAATCAAATTTCATGTAGGACCTATCCACACATGACGCAGATTACTCAGATAAAATCTCTTTCAAGCAGAACACAGGGTCAGGTCTTGCTTCTTGCCTTTTCCCTTCCCACGTGTGTCTGATCCCAGTTCCGCAAAAAGGAAGACCTGACCCTATTTCCGGTAGGCCATTGCCAGGCTCATCGAAATACTGTAGGGCGAGAAGATCAGATTTTCTGCCGGTTTTCGGATCTGTTTGTACAAGTCAATAGCGAAAGCGTTCACCGCCCCGGCCGCGGCTCTCGTTTCAGTTCCAAGGGCAGAGCATGTCATCGCCGGGATAAGGATCGTCAGGGCAGTAATGGCCAAAAGCGTGGCGGAAATTTTCCGCAATCTCGTCATTCATCACCTCCGCTGGTCGTCTCCTCCCCGGCCCTCAGGGTAGCGCTGATCTTTTCGCCTCTGCGTTCGCCTTCGAGGATCTCCAGGCTTGCAAGACATGCGCCGTCCTCGGTTGCCAGGCACGATAAGACCCGGCACTCAACTGCAGAGCCCTGATCCATCACCCGGATAAGATCGCCAGCAGCTATCAATTGGCCACCGCTCATACAAATTCCAGGTTCCTTGGTTTCTTGGCATGGTTTCCTTCTAAGAATATCACTGTGCTGGAGCTGTTTGTTTCTAACACACAACCTTCGACAGCCTCGTAAAGATTCCGGAGCAGTTCCTCGAACGTCTCACCTTGAGTGGCGCAGCCGGGAATTGCCGGAACTTCCGCCCAGTAGCCTCCCTCTTCTGCCTCATGTATGACTACCTGTAACTTCATGACCAGCCGCTCCTTCGCGTCTTTTCCCAAAGGCTTACCACAACCCGAAACATAACATGTTATTCGGTGAATAGAAATCATGCAGCTATCACCGCAGAGATCGCTGAGTAACGCTTCAGTTATGGACGGCCAAAGAATGATCATTGCGAGCGGATCGAAGCAATCTCCCAAAGTTATGGGGATTGCCACGGCCTTACGGCCTCGCAATGACAAATCTAGGCCAGCGTAACTGAGGCCTTACCTCGCAGAGAAGGCTTTTCTTGGATTTTTGAACAAATGACGATTGGCCTAAAACTGGTCCGGGTGCGTAGGCCCTGAGGACAAGACCTTCACGGATTTGGATGAATGATTGGACGTTGCAAGCCTTGCGGGAACGTCTCTGGGGCCGCGTTCCAGGGTTTGTGGGACCTGGTCGGCCTTGAAAGACTCGGAATTATCTGATTTGCCGACCTGGATGCCCACTGCGGCGCATCCTGACAAAAGGAAGCACAAAACAACAAAAGAGAGCAGGTAATTCATACGAAAACCTCACCCGAGAATTACCCTCTCTCCGTTATTATGCTAAATCATAGAAACAGTGTATTAAATCACAAATCTAGCTAGCTTGTCAAATAAAACCAGCTTATTATCGTAACTCCCCAGTTACAGGCGGCCAAAGAATGTCATTGGGAGCGGAGCGAAGCAATCTCAGAGGTTCGGAGATTGCCACGGCCTGACGGCCTCGCAATGACAACTTAGTGCCTGTGGCTGGAACAAATCCGAGATTGCCATCCCGCGGAACGCAAAATCCTTGGCCACCTATTAAACTAGCGTCTTACGGATCAAGCTATTTCATGTTCAGGATAGAAACCGCGGAAAATCTCCTCCACCCTAACTGACATGTCCCGTGCATCCTCGGATACATCATGAGTATGTCCCAAAAGATGCAAGATGCCATGGATGAGAAGATAAAGAACCATTTGGTCTTCAGTGTAGGCAAGCTCAGCCGCATCGTCGGCCGCTCTATCAGCGCAGATTACCACATCACCCAAAAGATTTTTCCGGGGTGGACTCTCTCCTTCAAGTTGAGAAAAAGATAAGACATTGGTAGGGCCTTCTTTGCCTCGATACTTGAGGTTGAGTTCGGCCATTTTGACGGAATCGACCAGCGTTATAGAGATTATCGAATCGGGCTCACAACCCAAGTCTCCTAATATTCTTGCCGTTTTCTTCTGAAGTTCCCCCGGATCTATTTCGATCCTTTTCTGTTTCGATTCTACGTAAATTTCCATTGGATTTTTCCGCTATGAAGGCACTAGTCGGATATTGAATGCGTGTGTGCAAGATTCCTTGAAGAGAACGGACATAGGATCTGGTAATAGAATGAAGGTCCTTAAGAGTCAGATTGGATTGTTCCAACTGTCCTTCATTGAAGAGACCCAAGATAAGTTCCTGTACCCGTTTCTGAATCCTCGCCGGGGTGGGGTCAGCCAACGTCCTGCATGCGGCTTCCACGACATCGGCTAACATTATCAGCGCAGCTTCCTTGGTATTGGGCCTTGGGCCTGGATAGTGATACTTGTCTTCCGGAACCATAAGGCCGTTCTTTCCGGCCCTTTCCACGGCTTTGTTATAGAAAAATTTAATTAGAGTCGATCCATGATGCTGTTGGATCATGTCGACAATCGGTTTGCCAAGCTTGTTCTCCCTGGCCTTTTCCACGCCGTGTTTAACGTGGGATTGAAGTATCAAAGCGCTCATGCTCGGTTCAAGCTTATCGTGAGGATTCGGCCCTCGAGCCTGATTTTCAATGAAGTATGAAGGTTTTGTCTTACGGCCCACTTTTCCGATATCATGATAATATGCACCGACCCGCGCCAAGAGAGGATTAGCTCCGATCGATTCCGCCGCCACTTCCACAAGGTTTCCCACCATAATGGAGTGGTGATACGTTCCGGGCGCCTCCAGGGCCAACTGCCGCAGGAGTGGATGATTGAGATTCGCAATCTCGAGCAGTCTCACGTCGGTAATGTATCCAAGTGGTTCCATGAGCGGCGCTAATCCTGACACGAGAAGGCCGGACAACACTCCACCTATAAAACCCAGCCCGAGTTCGTAAAAATCCTGAAGCCTGGCTAACTGGCCGAGGGCCATTTTAATGGCCAGGAGCGCCGCAAGATTTATTAAGCCGACAACAAGGCCTGCCCGCAGTACCGAGGTGCGGTCCGTTATGTGAGTCATTCCTTGGAGCCCCGCGATACCGCCAAGCAGATAAAAGGCAAAAAGGTATATGTCTCCTTCCACCGCCAAGCATGCTGCCAGCGCAGTCAGGCAGGCCATCACGAACGCAATCCTGGCCCCAACCATCAGCGCTGTTAGCATGGCGCAAGTTGCCACGGGTGCAGCAAATAGAAGCGCTCGAGCGTTCATGCCAGTGCTTGGTGTGGCCAGCAATGGGGCTAGGGATGAGACGAAGCGCACGACAATGATTGAGCCCATCAGAAGTATGCACATCAAGAGCAGATCTTCTGTGGCCTGTCCAAATCTATTGAGATATTTCTCGATGAATTCCGAGCAGAGTCGGATCATAACAATCAGAAGGAGGCAAAAACCGGCTAGAATGATGTATCTGCTGTACGCAGGATTGGCCTTGTTCAGACCGGCAAGTTTCTTCAGGTGTCCTTCGTTTACGGGTTCGCCCTGTTTTATGATGGCCTCGCCTTTGGCGATTTGAAAATAGACCGGTTTGACCGAAACCAAAGCTTCTTGTCTGAGGGCGGACGTCTTCTCGCGATTGTAGGTAATATTTACATTTATAAGATCCATAGCCAGACGGCGAATAGCGCGAGATACGCCAGGATCTCGCGCTGAGTCTTTGTCTTCTATATTAATGAAGCTCACCGCTTCGTTCAGGTCGAAAATGGTGGCCAAATCTTTAAGATGCTCAAGTTTGTCTTTGGATTTGATTTTGAGGAGTATGCCTTTTTTGCCGTCTCGCATGACCAGTTCACGACTCAGAGCTACGCCTCTCTTTAAAGGAGGATACACGAGAGAGCGCAAGTCCCGCTCAATCCGTGCATTAAAGCCGACCTGTTTCAGGGCGGAAAAATTTGAGGGCGACACCGGGACGGCCAAAAAATTTTCAAACCGAGTCCGCTGAGCGTTTTCATCGAGGGAGCGGAACGGTGGCTGTGGCTTCGCTGCGCTGACTTGAGCCGCTGGAAGCGGCTTGTGGAGGTGGATCCAATTCCTTGGACCGATGATCGAGTTCCCGCACCAGGTAATCCCTCATAAAACCAAAAGCCGAAATAATCCTGGCCTGAATGTCATCCGCCATTTCATCGTCAAAATCATAAACCGGCTGGACGGAATTAAGGACCTCGTCTCGGTTTTTGTTTGTCGCGGATTCGTCTATGACCTGAAACGTGATGGGAGAGATGATGGTTTCTTTCGAAGGCTCGCCGAGTGTTGGTGCATAAACCTGGAATGCCTTGGGAGCGAGCATGAAAGCAGCCAATAACGCAGTGACTGTGATCAATGCCCAACGCTGCCATTTGGGTTCGGCAAGGGGATGAATCCAACTAGGCAGGAATTTACTCAACTTCTTCTTGCCGTTGATCATCCAAAGTCGGACTCTATTTGTACTCTTCGTTTTTGAAGACACGTTATTATTGTTGGTGGCCGGCATGTTTGCTTATTTTCCCCTGCGAATCTCGCCGCCGGCTGATTTGTTCTCATATGCTTTTATTATTTCTTGCACAAGAGGATGGCGCACAACGTCTTGATCCGTGAACATGACAAAAGCTATACCTTCTATATGGCCTAGTAGGTCTCGAGCCTCTACCAGACCGGAGCGGCTATTTTCGGGAAGATCGATCTGGGTGATATCTCCCGTGATGACCGCCTTTGACGAATATCCTAACCGAGTGAGAAACATTTTCATCTGCTCGGACGTACTATTCTGGGCCTCATCGAGAATGACAAACGAATCGTTCAAGGTTCGGCCTCTCATGAATGCCAATGGCGCGACCTCGATATCCCCACGTTCTATCATCCGGGAGGCTTTTTCAAAATCAATCATATCATGAAGCGCATCGTACAAAGGCCTTAGATACGGATTCACCTTTTCATAAAGATCCCCTGGAAGAAACCCCAAGCGTTCCCCAGCCTCTACAGCGGGGCGTGCGAGAATAATTCTCCTGGATTCTTTTTTCGCGAAAGAAGCCATCGCCATTGCCATGGCAAGATACGTCTTGCCGGTTCCGGCGGGGCCAATGCCAAAAACCATATCATGAGTCTGGATAGCCTGAATGTATGATTTCTGATTGGGAGTCTTCGCTGTGATAGGTCGCTTGCCGGGAGAAGTGAAAACAGTCTCGCGCAGAATATCCTTCAGCTTG
Organism: uncultured delta proteobacterium; assembly: GCA_963741425.1. Taxonomy (GTDB): domain Bacteria; phylum Desulfobacterota; class Desulfomonilia; order Desulfomonilales; family Desulfomonilaceae; genus DATJPW01. Next base: position 69,435 of record CAVUHP010000025.1, on the reverse strand, counting down.
GCCTCAGGATTGCTCGACAACAGGCGAACACCTTGATCCAAGTCTACGGGGTGTATCGGATAACCGTCTTTGGCCAGGGGATATAATTGTTTTAGGAGCTTTTCTGCGATTTCACTGGCGGGGGACTCCCCATAGATGCTGACGGTGTTACCCTTGATAGATATGTTTACTCCGAGAGACTTCTCAATATGCTTGATATTCTTGCTCAATTCTCCGACAAGTGCCTGAAAGGCCCCTATATTGTCAAAGCTGACTCTGTGTGCTGATTTCGCCCCTTGCTCCGCTAGGTTTGTGTTCAAGAAGGTTTCGGTTACCTCCTAGTCTCTGACCCTGGTTTAGCTGCTTTCTCTTACAAAACCGTGACCGCACAGGCGATCACTATCGTCTCCATAAAAACATGTTTAGAGTCGATAATACCACCTTTTCTCGTAAATAATCAACTTCTCGCTTATTGTAGATCGCGATTCAAGATATACATTGAATTAATTCTGGAAAGGACAAACAGCAATGAAAGGTCCGGAAAACTCAGCCGACGCGACAAAGTCCTTCAGCAAATTATTGAATTTGATAAAGACATTGCGATCTGAAAACGGATGCCCCTGGGACAAAAAGCAAACTCCCGAGACTATGCATCCATATATCCTGGAAGAATATCATGAACTCATTCAAGCAATTAACGATGGTTCAAAGGATGAGATTGTCGATGAATTCGGCGATCTGATCTTTCTGGTCATCTTTGTGGCTCATATGTTTGAAGAATCGGGCGTGACTACATTGACTGAGATATTAGAGGGTGTGATTACGAAAATGGTGCGACGCCACCCTCATGTTTTCGGAGAGGTCATTGTCAATGACGCTGAAGAGGTAATAGATAATTGGGCGAAAATAAAGGCATCGGAAGAGAATATTCAGCGTCGAGAATCAATCCTCGATGGTATTCCAAGGTCGCTCCCCGCGCTTAATCGCGCCCAAAAACTCGCCCGGAGAGCCGCCAAGGTGGGTTTCGACTGGACCAGGCCGGATGAGGTCTTGCCCAAAGTGGAAGAAGAGCTGAATGAATTCAAGCAGGCCCTATTGTCGGGGGCCAAGGAGTCTACACGTGAAGAATTGGGCGACCTGCTCTTTGTCATAGTCAATGCTGCCCGTCACCTGGAAATCAATAGCGAAGCTGCATTGAACGAAACCTCAGACAAATTTGAAAAACGATTCCGGTACATCGAATCCAAACTCAGGGAAAAGGGAAAAACACCCGCGGAAGCTACGCTCGAAGAAATGGACGAACTATGGGACGAAGCAAAGATGCTGGAAAAAATGCAGATAACTACCGGCCAAGAGGATTTTCTCCGCAGAGAACGCCGAGATCGCAGAGAGCAGAATCATCGAACTTTGAAAGTGCTTGAACTGACCAGGGCAACGGCCCCTCTCGTGAATTACGCCTGGAAGGGGGATTGGATACAACAATCGAACGTGAAGATGACCGCCTATAAACCACGATCGTAGACCAGCGGTTCATTCCCGTATAATTTCGTCTCTGCGTCCTCCGCTTTCTCTGCGGTGAGACACCATCCGTTTTTATCGGCCCACGGATGCAATTCCCGGAATACTTATGGTGTGCTGTCCCCGGTCTTTCTGGATCACCAAGTCGAGACTGTCGTTTCTTATTCCCAGCGACAGTTTCCCTTCCGCTTGTCCGCTTCGCATGCCGGTGATCTCTCTGAGGATCTCCAGACTTCTGGCAATGACGTGAGCGGGTGCTTTGGGAAGCGTATAAGTAGAGTCCGTGTGAACCGAAACTCCCTCGTCCTTATCCATAGTAAATCGTGTCGCTCGTTCTTCGATCGTGTCGAGCATTACCAAAGCCATATATTTCAGCGGGGCTTCGTCGATATCGGTTCCGGGCTCGTCTTTCCAGCCGTTTTTTTCCCAGGCAGAAAGAGCTTCGCGTGCATTGGTTTCAAGTTGACAATCAATTTGTTGTTGCAGTCTCAGGTGTGGGCTCTCAATATCAGCCATAACAGACCTCCTTCAAAGCGCCAAAGCGCTCGTCAATGACACGTAGCGCAGGATGTGGCTGAGCAGCTACCGCATCCTGACTTACCCGTGCCGGATGTTTGAAAATCTCCGGCAGCACTCTTAAAGCTGCAAGCGGACATTAGGCGCTGAACTTCATTTCCGCATTTGGGGCAAACCACCTCATCTTTTCCGAAAACCAACTTTTCGAAATCGTTTTCACATTTACAGCAACGGTACCCGTAAATGGGCATATAAGATGCTCCTCCTCGTATTTCTCTATAGATTGAAGATGCCCTCTCAGTGAAAAAGATGCAAGGCGTAATTCTCTCTCCTATCTGTAAACCAAGCGTTAGTACACGAATCAATGTCATCAAATTGGCTGAATGCTGCGTAACCCTTTTTATCCGGGAAACGGCTTGGCAATGTTATTCGCACAAGCATTTCACTTCAAAGAAATATTATCAATCCGAGAAAGTCTCGGCAAGTCATCTGTCCCCCCCCAGTTTCTGCGGTTCTCACGCCAAATCCTCTAATATAAGGGGGAATGATGTTGTCAAATTTCGAAATCCTGCGCGTTACTCCGTGCTCACGGCGTGGGATCAAATTTCCCTGTTAGCATAAATGGAAGGCTATCCAGCTTCAATAACCGAGTCCTAATGCCGGCAACCGTTAATTCATCAATTTTGTGAAGAATTCGTCAAGTCTGTACATAATTTGTTAAGCAAGCTAAAAATGTGCCATTTCCATATGGTGCATCTATTTTTGTCTTGACCCTTCCACTCCATGTATGTAGCTTGATAGAGTGGAGGTGGGCTTTGGCGATTCCGCCAGTTTCCAAGCTTGTTACCGGGACGATGAAGTCTCCGACTACGCCGTGCGATTGCAAGGATGGTGAGGGCAAAGCCTCCACAAAACGGGAAATTGTCACGGTAACAGTCACGCGCTCGGATTATTTTGCTCTAAAAGCCATCGGCGGACCTTATCCCGATGAAATTACCAAGGCATTAAAGTACTATGTAGATTTGGTCCGGGAGACTGATTGGCGCCCACGAGACATCAGCTTCGGATGGAGCCGAGGTCCGGTGGTTCATTTCCTCACTGCTATACCTAAGAATGTCGCGGACCAAATTCGAAGTCTGCCGGGCCGCTTCGACGGACACACGATAGAGGCGGTCCGTATCTTTTTGGGTGGCGAAGCGGACATTTTGGAAGCCGCCTCGCAAGAACCCAGTTTTACGTCAGTGAGGGGCGATTGGGTATTCGCTCAGCTTGGAGCACTTAGATTTTTTGTTTTGCGTCTCTTAGGCTAGCAACATTATCCCCAACGAACAACGTGAGATCTGGTTTCACTCCCCCTCCGTGCCTTTCTTCAATCGTGCACTTCAGCTACCGGTCTTTCTGCCCTTGATCGCACGTAACCCACTGCAGTAATGGGTGGAGCCGGAGTAACCAATCGACATCACCCGAACCTAAAGGCTTGCTGCCTCGGCTCAATCGTTCGACACGGCTTGTTGTCAGGTCTCCGGCACTTTAGCGATTCTCAAACTTTGTCGAAATGGGACTACAATGATGCAGATCATCGGCGAGTCTGTGCTTGCGACTGGGCTTGGCCGCACCGTTCCGGTAGGCACCGGCGTCCCTGCCGGTGCGAAACATAGTCGACCGGCATCCCACGCACCGCGGGACTACCGAGAATTCGTCGACGCCAATCACACGAGCTACCAGTCCTACAAAATCCTCTTCCTTTTCGCGATTACTTTCGAGAATCGGTACAAAACAGCACTTTTTGTCTGACCATAGTCAGGTTGCTTATCAGACAAGTCTCATGGGTGGACAATAAGATATGATTGACCATAGGAAGTTGATTATTATCCTAATCCATGCCTTTATCGGCTGGGCGCTGTGTGCTGCGACTATGGGGATTGGCATGGCCATGACATCGCTGGAAAATACTCTAATCATGCATGCGATTGGCGCTCCCATCTTTCTTATGATCGTGTCTCTGATTTATTTCAGAAAGTTCCACTACACGACGCCATGTTTCAATTGTATTAAATCCTTTTCAGCAATCACTACGAACTCTGCACTGTGATTTCTTCGGATTGAGATTGTGATTTTCAAGTTGCCTCGCTTTTGAATTGACTGTATATTGAAAAACAACGATCATGCCCTTGCATGACCCCGCGATTGCGGCGCTTCTGAATATTGCTCGGATGGCGGAACAGGTAGACGCAGTGGACTCAAAATCCACCGCCGGCAACGGTGTGCGAGTTCGACTCTCGCTCCGAGCACCAAGAAATTCACAAAAGGATTCGGCACACAGCCGAATCCTTTTTTCATTTGGTGTCGGCCTTGGTGTCCATATAGGTGTCCATCGTTCCCGTGTTCACTTCCCAGCTCACGTCTTGTAATTCTTCCTCAGTTATCAGGTTTATCGTTTGAAAACGGATATGGTTTTGTGGCCGGAGATTTAGTGGCGCATTTGCGACACGTTATCGTAGGACCGCTGCCCATCTCTATGAAGGCAAAAGATGAAAAAAAGAATGAGATCGTGGCAATGATAGGGGAAGACGATCTTAACAAAAAGCAAGGAGAAGAGAGAGGGGAAAGGGGAAAGACGTGGCGGGGGTTGTTGCAGACTTTACATCAAAAACGGACTGATGGGGGCAACGCCACCGGAAATTTTTTCGTTCTTTTTCAGGCCCTTTCGTGATCGCTGTTTTTTGAAAGGGGAGCTATCTCAACTAAAGGAACCTTTCCTCGCTGCCTCCTTTCTTGTTTCTCGGTCTGGTTCTAACAATCGTGGAGAATTGATTACACGAAGTCTGGGGGCATCTCCGCGTACCATTGATCTGCCCTAAAGACCTTCACGAGGAAAATGAAAACGGCACACGCAACAGTTATTTCTTTGTGCCTTCGTAGAAGCCCTGTTATTATGCGATTCTGGTTGAACTGACCAGGGCAGTCCGTGACTGAAATAAGGGATTCTCAAAGGAGGTCACGTGAAGTCATTATTCGGAGCCGTCGCATTTCAGTGTCTGGGCTTTCTGGGCCAGTGGTTGGGTTATTGCAAGGGTTTAACTTTCCTGATCGTGTTCTGGTGCCTCCTAATTGCGGTCCTGTATTCATGGAACTTTCCACGTTGGTCCCAACTCGTCCAGACGGCAATTCAAACCGCCGCACTAATCATTCTCTTGTTATTCTCTTTTAACATTCTAAGCTTGGATTTAGGGCCATTCTTCAAAATGATCATGTGATAATGCTCTTTTTCTGACGAGCCCTTTCGATCGGTGTTTTTTGAAAAGATGAAATCGCAATTCTGAATGGAGCCCCGCGCTGGATACTAGTCCGCAGTGCTGCGAGTTCAGCGTCGTTTTGCGACTGATTGACCCAATTGAGCCAGTTATCCGGTAGAGGAAGCGGATGCCGCAACGATGGGACAATTGATTGGCCCAGCGCAGCCAGGGAAGACCACGGCCACTGCTCGAATCGACCGACCAGCCCATCTCACTATAAAAGCCCGTCGGGAAGCCAAAAACCGGTAATAGAAAAGAAGAATGTCCCTTTTCTTCTGGACCCAAAGGGTCAGAATGATCTTGGACTCCATCCAATATGGACACCAAGGCTGAAATAGAATGAAAAAAGGATGGCCCCTTCAACTCATTTTGCATGAACATTTTTCCAAACTATCGAAGGGGCGGATGGGCTCATCCGAGTTCGATATGAGCCTGTTTGGCTCATCGAATATGAGTCGATAATACGGCGCTTTGGTGCGCACTTCTGAGTCATTTTGATTTTCCCCCCGGTACGTCTTATTGCCTGCTTTAGAGCCCTCGCCAATAGGGGAAGCCATTAAAATTAGCGCTCATAATTCTACTTCTTACACGCGAGTCATAAATCACCAACAGTGGTACGAATAATGCACTCGCATTTAAGCGCGTTACTATGATAAGTGACCTGGTCACCAATGTCCTACAAAAGCAACAGGAGGATGTGATGAAGGAGATAGAAGCCAGTCCCCATTATCGAGTTGAGATCGATACAGTGAAGAATCGTTTGTACCTTTCGCTGATCGGCGATGTTTTGACTGATGCCGATGTCGCCGGAATGCTGGACGGGATCCAGACCGGGATCGACCTTTTGAAGCCGGGATTCACGGCCGTAGGCGACTTCACCGAACTGAACTTGCTGGGCTTGCCGGACATATCCCAAGAAGTCCAAACGACTCTCTTCAATGGAGGCTTGCGAAAAGTGGCATCGGTTTGGAGCCGGGAGGGTTTTGCAAAAATTGTTGTGAATTCATCTGCAGGAAAAGTGAAGAGTGGCCAGTACCAGTGAGATGAGAAAAGTGTTCACAAATAGGGTCGAAGCCGAAGTGTGGCTTGACGAGTAACCGTGGTGGTTCGAGGTGCCGAAGCTCCGTCCGCAACAGGTAATTCTTACTCACGACTAACAATATTTTGCGGAAAATTTTGCCGTTCCATGGGCTGCTCCAACACGTACGACCTAGAAATGGCCCTGGGACTGTATGTGAAGGTCATGGGAACCAAAAGTTAGTGAAGTCCACAACAGATCTTTTGACAGAACAGCCAAGAATTATCTCCTATTCTGACAATCTCGCGTGATATCATATCAGAATGGCAAGATCGCCGCATAATTCCGGAGAGAACAGCAAGACCCAAAATCCGCAAAACTAAGAGGATATGTGATGATGTTTCTAAAAAGACACGACATGGTTACTGGTTCAATAAAGACTATGGTCTTTGGAATAGCCATAATCCTCGTGATTGGAATGAACGATATTCAAGCCGCTGATAAAACTGAGGAATTGATTGAGGCTTCTGGTAAGGGTGATTTAGCGACAGTGAATAGTCTTTTGGCAGGCGAGGCAGATGTAAATGCCAAAGCCAAGGATGGAATTACAGCACTGATGCCTGCATCTGTTATGGGACACCTTGAGGTTGTGAAAACCTTGCTGGCTAACAAAGCGGATGTAAATGCCAAGGACAAGGATGGAAATACGGCACTGATGGCTGCATCTATGAAGGGGCACAGAGAGGTTGTAGAAACGTTGCTGGCTAACAAAGCGGATGTAGATGCCAAGGACAAAGATGGAGTTACGGGACTGATGCATGCATCTTTCCAAGGACACATCGAGGTTGTAAAAACATTGTTGGCCAACAATGCGGATGTAAATGCCAAGGACAAGGATGGAATTACGGTGCTGATTCCAGCATCCGGCAAAGGACACCTCGAGGTCGTAAAAACATTGTTGGCCAACAAAGCGGATGTAAATGCCAAGAGCAACTTTGAAGGTACAGCACTGATTCTTGCATCTTACGAAGGACACCTCGAGGTTGTAAAAACATTGCTGGCTAACGAGGCGGATGTAAATGCCCAGGACAAGCATGGAATTACAGCACTGAAGGCTGCTTCTCACGAACGTCACACAGAGGTAGCAAACATATTGAGGGCTAATGGAGCAAAGGAATGAACCATAAAGGCATCTTGTCAGCGTAATGTCATGACACAACTGATGTAGGATTAATAGATATAGTTGCCCTTTTACTCGTCCTAGTTGTAGACGTCGCCTAGAATTGACTACACGAAGCCTATGGGGCATCCCGGGAAGTCTCGCCGATTCCTCTCGATCTGTCCTGAAATCGCTTATAAGAAAAATGGAAAAGGCAGAAAGCGGGACGGTTTTTTTCTTTGTGTATTGGCTTACATCAAGTATTATCTAATTCAGTCTAACTCAGTCCATGTTTTGCTTTTTACACATCTTTTTTGCTCCGAAGGGGATCTTGTGGGGTCAGCGAGGCCAGGCGATGACAACTTACCAGCCTGCAGACCACGAAACGGCAAGACCGCCGTATAATTCCGATGACATTCGGACTCAAGAAAAATGTCGATCAAGCGCATAATTCTGCTTCAGATCTACTGAAAAGGGGGGGTGCATGAAAAAGACATTTATACGGGTGTTGGTAATGAGCTGCGCTTTCTTGGCTATCGTCGCCATCTCTATAGCGATGGGGCAGGACAGCTCAAAGAAGATTCTTAGGGTGAACGGCGCCGGTATGGCCTCAGATCAAGTGGAGGAGTGGGCGCAACAATTTATGGCAAAAACTCCTGAAATTACAGTATCGGTCATCGTTTCCAGTGCCCAAAGAGGCTTCCAATCTTTTCTTGACGGTACAGCGGACATTGGCATAATGAGTCGTGAAATAATGCCGAATGAGCGCAAACAGGCTGCTGAGAAGGGCCTACAGATTGCCGAAAGACCTGTAGGGAATGCGGCTATCGCCCTGATCACTCACCCGAGAAATCCCGTCAACGAACTGACCTTGGATCAACTTGGAAAACTCTATACAGGTGAATACGACAATTGGAAACTGGTAGGGGGACCCGACGAACCGGTGACGTGTCTGACCCGCCGTGTTCCGGAGTCGGGAGGAGCTGTGTTCTTCCAGGAGAAAGTTCTGGGAGGGAAACCCTTTGGAGCTAAGGTCGTGGTCGTGGACAGATGGTACACCATTGCCAAGCTCTGCGCAGAGGATCGATTTCTAGCAATCGGCATTCTCCCGCATACGAGAGACACCCGTAACGTCAAAGTGTTGCGAATAAAACGAGATGACGTGTCGCCATCCGTTGCTCCTAGCGAAGAGAACATAAAGAGTCACGCTTACCCTATCACCCTGTCATTCAGCTTTATTTGGAATGCACAATCTAAGGACCCGGCGATACAAAACTTCTTGGACTTCTGCAAGCGTCTGGGGTCGTAGGCTTTCGAGACTGACCCAAGAGTCGGCGACAATTGCCATTGAGGCTTTACAGAATCAATCCTTGGATGGAGACCACAGGAGGTTCAGAAATGAAAGAGCCGCGAGTTTTTATAAATCCTCTTAGAATTTTGAGTCTCCGGCTGGACCGGGAGGCCACAAGGCTCGACGACCGGCGAACCGCCCCACAGCAGATATCATTGGAAGAGTCGATGATCACTACTGCCGGCAAGATCATCGACATCATCCGCTTGATTTCCAAATGTATTGTGACCGGGGATACAACCGAGATGGACCGGGGTGCCGCCCTGGCAGAGGATGTTCACCAGCAGGAAAAGATGCTCACCAAGAACCTGCTTTCATCAGGCTTAAAGGGAGAACTTTTCAAAGGACTTGTACGTTTTCCATCCCGCCTGGAAAGAATTGGTGATTCGCTGGAGACCATTTTGAGATGTTGTCGAATTAAGGCCGGGGAGGGCATCTCGTTCAGTGACAAGGCTGAAGAAGAGCTTGATCAGTTGTTCGCAATGCTCGTGGAAATGATGAACAATGTGAGAGATGCATTCAGGACCCCCAACAAGCTTCTTCTGGAGTCCATAATCTCTCAGGGAATGCAACTGACTGGAATGCTGGATGATTCTCGTTTGGCTCACTGGGAAAGGATGGAAGCCGGTTTTTGTTCCCCCCGAGCGTCTTCCGTTTTTCTGGAGGTGCTGGATTCCATGAAATTGATGAATGAGTACATACAGAAGCTGTGCAATACTCTCATTGAACTGGGAAAGGACCTGAAATAATATAGTGAAGTAAATTAGCAGGCATTGACGAGATTTAGAGGCGGTTCGAGTGAAAGTCACCCACGACCGGTGGGCATCTCCTCTCCATACTACTCTGCTATGACTTTGGAGGGCGGCTACCCCGGGGCGGAATAGAATTTTTAGCCACCCGGTTGCACCGGCGTTTCAAAGTATCTGGAGCCTCTGGTGCCTTCCAGACATGACGGGCAAACAGGAAAATAGTCGCTCCAGCGGCCAGTTCCATGTAATAGTTTACAGATGACCAGTGCCTCGGCGTCCGTGTTCCAGCCGCAGAATAAACACTCTGCACCGAATCGGTTGAACACGTATTCGCGCAATTCCTGTATGGTCATGTCTTTCCTCCTGCGCTGACGGTAGCCCGGCAACTCCTCACCATTGCGGGCCCTACGTCCACCCAAGAGGCCCTGACGAGGTGTCGCACGAAGTCGCAATGCCCCTACTGATATCCCATTCCCTTGTCAAGAGATTTGATAAGATGGGATAGATAAAGAGAGCTGGACGTTTCTAATGGAGCCCCACGAGAAGGAAGTCGCGGAGGGGCATAAAGATTTCCAAACGCTTCAGAAGAAGGCAATAGGGGCGAGGATCGGAGAAAGAACAACCTTGTTTTCGAATAGGATGCTAAAGGCAAAAACAAAGGTTAACAAATTCTCAGAATCAAATCTCACAGGTCGGACGGGAAGAGAAGACGAAATGTATACATGAAAACCCGGATTAGTCGGCGACAACACGAAGAAATGCATGCGATCCCGGTCAACCATCTGATATGGTGCAGGAAATTAAGTGACATCGATGGTCGAGACAATTCGACCTGAATTTGATCGTTCAATCATGATAAACTATTTAATTGAGTGGAAAATAGTCCAATGCGCTACATCATAGTGGATCTGGAAGCCACCTGTTGGGAAGAAAGGACGAACCCGGACCATCAGGAAATCATCGAAATTGGAGCTGTGAGCCTGGATTCCAATGTCGGACCGGTTTCCGAGGAATTTGCGTGCTTTGTACGGCCGCTCATAAGTCCGTTTCTGAGTGCATTTTGCGTCCAGCTTACAGGCGTACGCCAGGAAGATGTGGATCAGGCCGAGTTTTTTCCGGTTGCATTCGAGCGCTTCCTCACTTGGATCGGACCAAAACCGTTTATCCTGTGCTCGTGGGGCTTGTATGATTTAAAGCAGTTTCGCATTGATTGCACGCGTCACAACATTCCATTCCCCAAGACCTTCGAGCGCCACATAAATCTCAAGAAAGAGTTTGCACGATTAAAGGGAGTGAGGAAGATGGGCATGGCAGCCGCTCTGCGGCACTTGAAATTGCCTCTGGTGGGACAGCACCATCGAGGAATTGACGACGCACGAAACATCGCGAAGATCGCACAGATCATCTTGCCACAAATTAATGGGCAATAGAAACCCACTAATCTACTTTAAAGGCAGGGATAAGTAATGGAGCAGCAGTCCTAGAATCGCTCTTGAGGCTTTCGACACGTTTCATGGCGGATTTATTGCTCTATTTGACCTATTTGAAGCTTCAATGCAAAATATGGTGTTTACGAGAGTCTCGTTATCCTGCTGATGAGACCGGAGCCGCAAGCCTTTTTTTCGCCTCCATAATCTTTTCCGCCCAATCTTTTCTATCCTCAACCACAAATTTCTCGCTCTGTCCGCCGACAGTTTTGATTTCCAATCCATTTGGTATGATTCCAAACGTCATACTGGGTTTTATTTCACTGATTTCTTGGAGTGGAATTGATAGTTCGTGCCTTTGGATGTTCATTGAATGGGATCTGAAAAGAAGTCTCTGATCGGTAAGATACATCCATCCCCCTACACCCTCAAGATTCCTGAAATGATTTGCTCCTCCCTGCTTCACGAGGTCCTCACCGGGAAAGGAATGATCTTTCACTTGAAACTTTTTACTTTGATAGCCGGCAAAAGCACCCATGACCACTCCAAAGAACAGGCCGCTTAGACTGCCCATAACCACTCCGGCTTTCCAACCGTACTGAAATGACCAAAACATTCCCATGAAAAACCCAAAGGGTATTCCGGTCAATAACATCATCTTTATAAATTTTGAGCTGCCGCTGGGTCCTATTTCGTGTTTTAAAGTCCCTACACTCATCTGAACCTCCTTTTCCTGCGAGCACCATCATTTTCATTCAATTAGATGCGGAGCCTACTTTTCAGATTCACGAATCGCCCGAGACGTTGCCGATGAATTGCAGATTTTACCTTTGTGTTGCCCGGCGCTTTCGGTCAGTAGGAATTCTGGAACCAGTTTTACGTTGACATTCCCGACACCGCCATATTGATGAGGCTGTCTCAAAACTCAGAATCGAGAAAAAGTCGGGCCACAGTTCTCGTTCCCAGGTTCCGCCTCATATGCGCCAACTTTGTGTTATCGCGCATGTGATTTCAGTAAGTTATCACCATCCCCCTTCCCCAATCGCCGTTAACTTAAGGGGACCTCTAGATCCACTCGTCCCCTCGCGGGACGAGATGATAGTAGCCCGGCGATTTATCGCCGGGAAAGCCGCTCAAATTTCTAGTCCCGTCAGGAATACTGGTCGATTAACTTAGCGCACATGCACCCTCAGCCGTGCCTCTGGGACCTGAACGGCCTTTACTGGAGCCTCCATTATTTACCCGGCCATGAATCACCAGACTACTTTCAGAGGTTACTACGGAACCATAACAGCCCTTAAGTTATGGCGCCTCTCAGTCGGAGCCTGGGAACCAGGAAAATGATCATGTTCGTAGCACGATTTTGACCTTTTTCGGATCTTTGAGACAGTCTCTGATTGTCCCCAGCGGTTGACACGTCGGGAAAAACAGAAAATGACGAATAGTGATAGACTTCGATTGACTTGTTCAACCCAGTCGGGGACTATGTTATGAACATAGTGAATGTTCAAGAATGGGCGGCAACCGGCGCCCGATATCCTGACGGGGGCACTGTATGAACCAGGTACCTTCGGCGTTTTGGGCTATTCCACAAACTGAAATGCTCCAGCGGCTCGAAAGCTCATGCTCAAGGGCTGACCACTGTCGAAGCACGACGGCGGCTAACCGAATTCGGTTCTAATCTTCTCAAGCCTAGGAAGAGATCCGATACTCTTACCATCCTGCTTTCCCAATTCAAGAGCCCGATCATCCTGATCCTATTATTTGCCACAGGGCTGTCGTTCTTCCTGCATGACCCTGTGAATGCTTTGATCATTCTCGTAATTGTCTTGGGAAGCGGGCTTCTCGGATTCTGGCAGGAGCATAGCGCAGCAGATGCGGTCGAGAAATTGCTGGCAATCGTTCAAATAAAGGTGCTCGGTGCTCCGGGACGGGACAGCAACAAAGATTCCTCTGGAAGAGATTGTTTCTGGCGATGTGGTCATGGTCAGCGCGGGCGATGTCATTCCGGGAGATTGCCTGGTTCTGGAATCCAACGCTCTGTACATAGATGAAGCCACTTTGACCGGCGAAACGTATCCGGTCGGAAAATCAGTCACAATAATGGACGCGGAAACACCACTTTCCAAGCGCAAGGGTGTTCTCTGGATGGGAACACATGTAGTCAGTGGGAGCGGGAAAGCTTTAGTTGTCAACACAGGTAAGCAAACCGAATTCGGCAAAGTGTCGGAGCGGCTTCAGCTTAGGCCGCAGGAAACGGAATTTGAAAGGGGGGTAAGACGATTCGGATATTTCCTGATGGAAGTCACCCTGATGCTCGTCATAGCAATCTTTGCGGTAAACGTTTATTTGCATCGTCCCGTTCTGGATTCGTTTCTCTTTTCCCTGGCACTGGCAGTAGGATTAACGCCGCAATTACTACCGGCTATCATAAGCATCAACCTTGCTCATGGGGCCAAGGACATGGCAAGGGAAAAGGTTATTGTGAAGAGGCTTGCCTCCATCGAAAATTTCGGCAGCATGAATGTCCTCTGTTCGGATAAAACCGGGACACTCACGGAAGGAGTAGTTCGTTTAGATTCAGCCCTCAATGTGGATGCCGAACCGAGCGAGAAGGCGCTTCGCTATGCTTACATAAATGCCTTCTATGAGAGCGGCTTCGTCAACCCCATTGATGAAGCAATCCGAACGTATCGGCAATTCGACATCTGCGGATCATCAGAAACTGGACGAAGTCCCGTACGATTTCGTTCGCAAACAGATTGAGCATCCTGGTCTCGGTCTGGAGATCGGCGTCTCATGGTGACCAAGGGCGCCTTGCGTAATATACTCGAAGTGTGCTCATCGGCAGAGACCTCCAATGGGCAAGTAGTTGATATCGCATCGGTACGTGACCGATATCGAGAGGCACTTTCGAGGATTTCAGCGGCAGGGCTTTAGGACGCTGGGAATTGCTTACCGAGATGTGGGATCCGAATCCACCATCACCATGGACCACGAAACCAATATGACCTTCCTGGGATTCCTGGTTCTCTTCGATCCATTGAAGCCGGATATTGTGAAAACTATAGAGCTTCTCAAGCGCCTTGGTGTTTCTTTGAAGATTATCACCGGCGATAACCGGCTTGTGGCCGCCAACTTGAGTCAACAGATCGGATCGACGAATTATCAGATTTTGACGGGTCCTGAACTGAGAGAAATCAGCAACGAAGCTTTGATGAAGAGAGTGGTTGATGTCGACATCATGGCCGAGGTCGAGCCGAACCAGAAGGAGAGGATTATCCTTGCCCTCCGGAAAGCCGGAAATGTAGTTGGGTACATGGGCGACGGCATCAATGACGCCTCCGCTCTCCACGCGGCGGATGTCAGCATCTCTGTTGACAGTGCCGCGGACGTAGCCAAAGAAGCCGCGGATATTGTTCTCTTGGAAAAGGATTTGAGTGTCCTCGTGCAAGGTGTGAAGTCGGGCAGGACGACCTTTGCCAATACTCTGAAATACGTGTTCATGGCCACGAGCGCCAATTTCGGAAACATGTTCAGCATGGCAGGAGCCTCCCTTTTTCTGCCTTTTCTCCCGCTGCTGCCGAAACAGATTCTGCTCACCAATCTCATGACTGATTTTCCCGAAATGGCAATCGCAACCGACAGCGTGGACAGCGAAATGGTAGAGCAGCCCCGGCGCTGGGACATCAAGTTCATACGGAAATTCATGTTAGCATTCGGTCTCTTGAGTTCGGTATTTGATTATCTTACCTTCGGCTGCCTCCTGTGGGTCCTACATGCCACCGTAGATCAATTCAGAACGGGCTGGTTCATCGAGTCGGTTGTTTCCGCCTCCTTGATTGTTCTTGTTATTCGAAGTCGAAGGCCATTTTTTGCGAGCAGACCCGGCAAGTATCTCTTGATAGCAACCCTGTTGATTGTCGTCGTCACCCTGTTGTTGCCGATCTCGCCTCTCGCCGGCCTGATGGAGTTCCAGCCTCTGCCTCTTTTGTTTCTCTTCATGCTTGCGGTAATCTTGCTCATTTATATTATTGCCGCGGAAATGCTGAAAAGAGCCTTTTACAGGCGGGTAAAGTTTTGACTGAACCGAGGTGTCTGTGCCCGCAACACGCCGAGAAATCCCTTGCCAGCTTGTGACTTGTCGGGCGCGGGAACACTGACAGTGTATGGCTGTCGTAATAGAATTAGAAGGTTGAGGAACTGGTGAAGGGGTTGACATATCCCGGGTGTGTGATTACCAACCTTATAGCCGGCACGGCGTGTGCGGGCACGATCAAACGTGAATCCGACAATTCAACATACCAGGAGGGTAAATGAATTATCCTGTCGTATCCATCCAGTGGGATCAGTTTCTCTCGCTGGTTCGCTCGATAAAACCTCTAAGCAGGGAAAGAGAATTTGAGCTTGCTGTAAAATACCACGAGACCGGTGATGTCGAGGCTGCCCAGGAAATGGTGGTCTCTCACCTGCCTTTTGTGGTCAAGGTCGCCTTTGGGTATCGCCACTATATGATACCGATGCAGGACCTGATTCAGGAAGGTGCCATCGGCCTGATGAAAGCGGTCAAGCGATTCGATCCTTATCGGGGTTTCAGGCTGGTTTCATTTGCCGTGTGGTGGATAAAGGCTTACATCAAGAATTTCATTATGAAGAACTGGAATTTAGTCAAGCTGGGCACGACCCAAGCGCAACGGAAGCTCTTTTTCCGGATCGGAGACGTGGGAGAGCATCCGGATGCAGAAACCAGACAGGAACACATCGAGGATCTCGCTACGGAACTGAACGTAAAACCTGACGACGTTATCGAAGTACAAGCCCGCATGAAGGCGAGAGAGTGGTCTCTCAATGAAATGGTGGGTGACGAGAAAGATACCTCCGGCCTCGATCTCTTACCCGCGGATTCTCCCGACCAGGAATCTCAGCTCATCGAGAAGGAGACCGGGCAGGCGCTCTCCGCGGCAACAGACAACGCGTTGAAAAAACTTGACGAGCGTGAGCGCTTCATAGTCACCAAAAGGTACATGGAAGACTCACCCTGGACCCTCCAGAAACTCGGAGATCATTTCGGGACAAGTAGAGAGCGGGTCCGCCAATTGGAAAAGCGCGCGCTGAAAAAGCTCAAAGGTGAGTTTTCTCCGTCGCTTCTGGAAGGTGCCCTTCCTGCCTAATGCCTCTGAAAAACCTTGGGAGCACTTGGAAGCCCATTGACATCAGGCTGATTCCTTTGCTGCCGTTGCGACAGTGGAAACGATTTGTCACAGAGTATCGGGAAGTTAGGCCCTCCTTTTTGCGAACCTTATCTTTGCCGGTGTGTTCCCGACAGTCCCGACGAATACGAGAGATCCGACGTGGCATCTTCGTGTGGCTTCAGCCTTCCCCTTGGCCCGATGCTACCAGGCCGTCTTCTAATGATGAACAACGCCGAAGATTGTGCTTGACCGAGGGAACGATGGCGAGGTACGCTCAAGTAAAGGCGACAAATCCGTTTACGTCCAAAGATTCTTAAACCACACCCCCGTGGGACGGAATCCGATCGGAATCGGAGCTTGCTCCCCGGGTGTGAAGTACCATCGAACGACTGGTCAGGAGTGCTTGGACCA
The DNA here is from genome assembly GCA_963741425.1 of uncultured delta proteobacterium. Classification (GTDB taxonomy): domain Bacteria; phylum Desulfobacterota; class Desulfomonilia; order Desulfomonilales; family Desulfomonilaceae; genus DATJPW01. The sequence continues at coordinate 52,819 of CAVUHP010000025.1, read as the reverse complement.
GCGGCACGTGGTAAGAGCCGATGATTCAGGATGAATCGTGGGACTGAAGTTAGGCATTAAACTTGAACGGACCGGGGCAGCGTCTCTATCGGAAGGGAGAACAGAACAATGGGTAAGAACACAGGTGTGGTTCATGTGGTGGGGACCGGGACCATAGGCGAGCCCCTCATCGGGTTGCTTTGTTCGTTTAAGGATCAGGCTGGGTTTTCCGAGGTGACCTTCCACAAGCGCTCGCCCCTTCCCAAGGATTTGCCCAAGCTCAAGGCGTTGATAGCCAGAGGAGCCAAACTTTGCGTGGACGAGGACACGGTGAATGACTTTGAAGCGCTGGGCCTTAAACCTACCATGATACATGAAGAGGCGCTGGAAAAGGCAAGCGTTGTGGTTGATTGCACCCCTTCCGGGGTCGGAATATCAAACAAGAACGAATTTTACGAAAACTATCTGGCCACGTGCAAGGGATTCATCGCTCAAGGCAGCGAGTTCGGCTTTGGAAAGATGTACGCCAGGGGAATTAATGATAGCGCACTGGAGATTAATAAAGATAGATTCGTGCAGGTTGTAAGCTGTAACACTCATAACCTTTGTGCACTTGTTAATTCTGTCGCGCTGGTGGATGGGACCGACAATTTGGACGAAGCCCGCTTCCTCTGCTTGCGAAGGGCTAATGATATCAGTCAGACCAAGGGGTACATTCCATCTCCGGACGTGGGCAAACACGGCGATCCCGTGTTCGGCACGCACCACGCTCGGGACGCATATCACCTCTTCAGGACTAGGGACCTTGAATTGAATTTATGGTCCTCCGCGCTGAAGCTGAATACACAGTACATGCACTGCATTTATTTTACTTTGAAACTGAAAAGAGCCGTCACCAGAGACGAAGTGCTCGCAAGATTGAAAGCGGACGACCGCATCAGTCTCACCATGAAGCAATCGGCCTGTGAGGTATTTTCATTTGGACGCGACCACGGCTATTTTGGAAGAATTTTAAACCAGACCGTGATTGTGGAACCTTGCCTGATGGTGCGCAAAGGCCATGAGGTTATAGGCTTCTGTTTTACTCCGCAGGACGGCAACTCATTGCTAAGTTCATTCAGCGCTGCATGCTGGTTCCTGGATCCCGAAACATATGTGGATCGCATTCAATGTCTGAAGCCTTATTTTTTTGCTGAAGTTTGATCGGATTGTATCGCCCGCTCGTGAAATGATGACGCCTCAAGTGCAAGTTATATAGGACGGCTCAGATGCTCGCAAAGCATGCCCTTATGGCTTAGCTTTGGAGATACAAGGTGATACTTAAAAGGGTCAAACGCTGTAAAGATATTTTGTAGACCCTGGACCGGGATGATGTAACCGACACGTTTAGCACGGTGACGCTACTCGACCAGCGACTTGTTCCTCTGGAGAACTGATTCACAATCGAGGTACACTTCAAATCGAGTGGCTCTTCTGTTGCATTCTACCCGCCCTGATCATAGACTCATCTGACCTCGCCTGCGCAGTAGGCTGAACGACCCGTGTCCGGCGAATCCTTGTTCGCGGCCAGATGTCCGGCCCGCAGCGGATAGTCTGCTGGTATGTATTCTCCCTTTTCGTCCTTTACCTCTATCCGGCATCCTGTACTCGAGGTCTTGGTCTCTGAGGAACATTCTTTCTTGGGCAGAGTCGGTTTAGAAGAACTACTGGCTTTTCTTCCGTAATCCGTAACGTACCACCCGGTTCCCTTCAGCACGAACGTAGACTGCGAGATCAATCTTTGCGCTTTTCCTCCGCATGTCGAGCATTTGTCAACTACCGGGTCTGAGAATTTCTGACATTTCTCAAATTCGTTACCGCAGATCTCGCACTTGTATTCATAAATCGGCATTTTTTACCTTTCGTTGAGGCTGGGTTGTGAAATGGAACCCTTAGGAATCAATCCACAGAGCTTTTCGTACAAATCAATGAAATGATGGGCTGCACTTCGGAAGTGACGAACACGGATCCCGGGAGATGAATCAATATGCGAACACAATGATGAGCAGAGCCAGATATGATGTGTCACACACCACTGATCACCTCGCCTACGCAGTGCTTAAGCTGACAGATGTATTTGGGCTTCCTTGTTCGCTGCCGGATGTCCGGCCCGCAGCGGATAGTCTACTGATATGTATTCTCCCTTTTCGTCCTTGACCTCTATCCGGCTTACAGTGTCGACTTTAGGCAAAAGCCCTTTGTGCTTCATCTCCTTGAAGGCTTCCATAGCCTCTTCAAGAGTTTCAGCTAAGACGTCATGATGCGCCGCAATAACAAATCGGTACGTTTTCATCGTCCTACCTCTAATGTGTTCTGACATCTGCAGCTGTCAGAAGTTGCCCGCGCGCGACCAGCCTAATGTAACCCGAACTACCAAGTCCTCTTTCTAAGCGTCCCCAGGCTTAGTCAAACCTGTTCTGAGCGATTTTCCTATTCGGGCAATCGTCAATGCGTTGTTTCAGACAGGCCACGAAAAGGTGTCGGTTGTTGATTTCTCCCATGTGGACTCCTTTGGAGTCTCACTTCCTTTGCCTGCCTCACTTTGAGGCGATATTCCTCCAGGAGGAGCCATTTGTTACCGATTTGATGGCGCCTGTGTCTCGGTATATCCAAACAGGGCCTTATGTGGCCTGCTTTCGTTGTACTAGTCGATGTAGCGAGCTTGTCGGAAGCCTTACGACCAAAAGGTTCTTCAGGCCACGTTTGCTCACTTTCCGAACAGCTTTCGGAAGTGGTAGCCGAAAATCATGAGCGTCACGGCCTCTCGTAAGGACTGACGATGAGACATCAATGCCTTGAACAGGAGCTTCCAGTAATAGATCTTGTTATTCCATGTATCGAGATCCCGAGAGATAGGTCAAGTAACTGATCTCTCATTTCTCTTAGCTTTTGGGCCTTCTTCCCGGTTGCTATTTTCAGCAGCGCACAATCTTTTACGATAAAGGGCTCAACGCTAGCATTTGTAGACATCTTCACCTCTATATGCTCAGACTACTGTTACCAGACGGATGCGTGTTGACTGTCTGCAGTCGGTCGCCACGCCGGGCAACACCGTCGGAAGGGCGCCACTCAAGCGGTTTGCACATACTCCTGCTTTCCTTCGCCCATGAGTAACGCCACTGGAAAACTGACTAACACGTCTCCGACAGGCAATGCGTTGCCCGCGGAAAGTACCTCGCTTGTGAGAGCATTCCGCCATTCCGCAGGTGATCGGTCAGGCATTATCACCTCAGTGTCCTGCCATACTTCTCTTCCAAGAGGAAACTCTCCCTCTTGAACCAGGTGGCTGAGAAACCTCGGAGCAATGACAACGGCCCATTGCTGCTCATACTTCCGCGCAAACGCGATGACATGGCTCCTGAATCTTCCAGCCGACTCGAGGGGAAGATAAGCGCCCTCCCGGAAGATCTCTCGATGTTGTTTTTCTCGCTTTGAGCGCCCGATAAATGAGAAAGAGCTTAATCTTTCCATCCTCTCTCGTGGAAAGGAGATCTTGGATCAATCGGCCAATATTGGAATCCTCCCGTTCTCGGATGCTAGCGAGCATTGCGCACCTTTTTTCAAAATCTACAGGCCTGCGATTGTCAGGATCCACTAAACTCAGGTCCCACAGCTCAGTCCCCTGATAGAAATCGGGCACACCGGGTGAAGCAACCTTGATAAGCGTCTGCGAGAGGGAGTTGAGCATCCCGAAATGAGAAACTCTCTTGCTGAACGAGATGAGTTCTTTCAGAAATGCGTTGGCCTTTGAACAGGCCAGGATTTTTTCCACGAATGACACGAAAGCGTCTTCGTACTCGGTGTCGGGCTTTAACCATGCGGTGTGGACTTTGGCTTCCCGGACAGCTTTGACAATATATTCCTTTATTCTTTGAATGAACTCGGGATACTCGGCATCTGAAAATGGAAACGCTCCAAGCAGCGTCTGGTATAAGAAATACTCGTCGTTTCTATCAGGAACGGCTAAACCGCGGACGCGCTTCTTTTTGCCCCTGTTCATCTTGATCCAGGCTCGGAGTTTTCTTAGCCACTCGTCCGGCATCTCGGACAACACGTTTATTCTGGCGCGAACGTCTTCGCCCCTTTTGGTATCGTGAGTCGCTGTCGCGTTTAAGGAATCCGGCCACAAGTTTCTTCTCTTAGTGTTGAAGTTGTGAAATTCTTCGAGCGAGCATCCAAAGTGATCCGGCCGTCCACCCACCTCATTGAGTGACAAGAGCCGGTTGTACACATAGATGTGTTGTATCTTCGACTCCTTTCGCCATGACCGGCCCGGTGAATTGCTGAAACCTCATGACAAAGAGGAGCCAGTCCTTCTTCTCTTCATCAGAAACATAATCGGGAAAGTCCAGGAGAAGGAATCTTCGTAAGAACGTAAGCCCATGTAATAGGGCGGGGAATTTGGCTCTCGCCCGGTCCACCGCATCCAAAATGTATTTCCTGTCGTTGTCCGACACCACAACATGGCTAATGTAGGTCCTATAGACGGGAAACACTGCAAGGACTTCGGTCAAAGCTCTTTGCAGCGCATTGAGGGTTATGTCGCTTCCATGACGGTCCCGGCTGGATATCTCTTTCAGGAGTTGAGCGAGATTGTGGACATCGCTCGCCATATCTTCCTGGATTATCAGTTTTTTGTTGTCGCGCACTACCTCTTCATAGGAAGTCTTTGAGCCCGTTACGCCGGAATATATCCTGCTAAACGCCCGCTCATTTTCCATTTGACAGAACAATTCGTTGACATAATTTGTAAAATCATAGCCCGTCGTTCCCTGAACGGGCCAGAAATGCGGCAGGTCTTCCTTAAGATTGAGTATTTTTTCGACAACGATATAGGTTGTCGGCGCCCTTTCTCTCACTTTTTGAAGATAGCTTGTCGGATCGTACAGCCCATCGACATGGTCAATTCTTAAACCGGTTACGATTCGTCTTTCAATGAGATCGAAAATCAGGCCGTGCGTGTGGCTGAGAACGTGCTCGTCTTCCATTCTGAGTGAAATGAGATCATTTATACAAAAAAAGCGGCGATAATTTATTTCTTCCGCTGCCACTTTCCAAAACGAAAGCCTGAAGAGCTGTTGGGAAAGAAGGTCATCAAGGGAGTTGAAGCTCTCGGGCTTTCCCTTTTCACCATTGAATGCCTGCACGTTTTCGTCGACCAATGTTCTTATTGCGGCATTGGTGTTGTAGAGTTCCCACATAGTACGGTGAATCAGTTTTATCTGGTTAGAGCGCTCCTCCGGGTCATCGCTCGAAGAAAGCGTCTTCAAGACGTAGAGGATACCCAAAAGTTTGATAAAGTCGGGATCGTCTTCGGCAAGTTGTCTTTTCAAACGGGCCAAGTTTCTAAAAAGATTGGGATAAGATTCGATTCGCAGCGGGAAAGCCAAATCGTAGTACGCAACCTTAAATCCATCAGGACCGTATGTGATTGCGATCTCTCCGTCTTCGAGGCACTCCCCATAGAACTTGCCAAGAAATGGCGCGAGAAGTCTCTTGTTGGGGCCGGCAGGCGGATGACCCCAATCCACGTCGAAGAAGTTAAAATACTCCGAGTTGGAACCATTCACCAAGATATCCATCAAGAGTCCATTTTCCGAATCCATCGCCATATGATTCGGGACAATGTCCTGAATCCAGCCCATGTTGTGCTTTTTCAGCTCCGCGGCCAGCGCTTCGAGGTCGGAGAGTCCTCCCAACTCAGGATTCAACTGATTGGGGTCAACCACATCGTAGCCGTGGAGGCTACCCTTTGCGGCTCTAAATATTGGCGAAGCGTACATGTCGGATATGCCCAGGTCCGCCAGATAGGGGACAACCAAATTCGCGGCCTGAAAACCGAACGAAGGACTGAACTGAATTCGATAGGTCGCTGTTGGAGTAATCATGAAGAGACTTCCCGGTCTTTCATCATACTGCGGATTTGCAGCTGACGCGGTCTAGGGTACCCGTAGTCGAAAATTCTCGGCCAAGACCGTGCAGTTGTGTATCCATTCTTGAGCGCTTTTGTCGCCCAGGCCGGCCTTTTCCTTGAAGTCGGACCAGTATGTGTGAAGGAGCTTGTAGCAGGTGTTTTGGGTCTTCCAGAGATTGACCTCGAACGGCAATGTCCGGACTAGTTTTGCGGCGCTATTCAACCTCTCCATGCGAGAAAGGTCGTCAGGTTGTTCGAGAAGCTGTTCGGCCAGATGCTCAATATTGACTGCCAGTAGCAATCCTAGAGCAGTCGCATCCAGAGTTGCGCCGGCCAAACGAGCTTCTTCCAGAAGAGGTCGAACGACTTCGGGCTCAAGCCCCTCGCCTTGAAGCGACCCACGAAGCTTGGCATTCAAGCATAACTCCGCTGCCAAAGCTAGGCCCTTGGGCAGTGGCGCGCCGGCCCCTTTCAGAAAGCGAATCAAAGGAGCATGGTGCTCGTATAGCGAGCCATATGCAGCTTCAGCCTCTCTCAGAGTCGGCTCCATGATCATGTTCAGGACTTTTCGTCGCTCATCGGCAAACAACGAAGTCAGAGAGTAAGTAGACGTCCCGAAGTGCTTACCCAGCAAGAGTATAGTCTTCGGAAAGTCAGCTCTGGAGAAAGCCTCTGAAATCTCTTTGACAAGTGCTTCATATTTTTGCGCTCCCTGATATTCACCCGTGCCGCAGGCGATATTGTGATCACCAAGGTGTAAGACGCCAAAGCACAAGCTTGTGGATATGCGCGTAATTTTTGAAGTGACCTTTGCACGTCCGATTACAAGCTTTGTGCTTCCTGCCTGAAAATTGCGGTAATCCTCCATGACGGCAGAATACGAATAAATCGAGCTGCGTTCACCGTTGTCCTGGAACAGCGAGCTTATGGCATAGTGGGCGCCCACATTTTTCAAGTCGAGCATGGCAGGCCTGACGAATTTCTCATAAATTGCGCGGCCGTCACTGTGTTCAGGTATGTTACTCTTGGCAAGTTCAAGATGTTCGAGAAAACCAGGTTCGAAGGAGCCGCTAAAAAGCTGGTCGGCCAACTGAAGAACTCTGCCGGCATACTGTATGACCTGAACTGTCTCAATCCCGGAAAGCTCGTCAAAAAACCAACCACAACTTGTGTACATGAGCATTGCGTGGCGCTGGAGCTCCATGAGCTTCAGTATTTTGATCTCGTCCTCGTAATCTAATGAGCGGGTCGCATGGCGGCCGAGAAACGCACTGATTCGTTCGGGTGATCGATCCACGATGATGTCGATGTAGTCGTCTCGAGCCGCCCACGGATCGGTCAGAAACCGTCCGGCCAATTGTTCATAAGCCGGGTTAATGGCATCTCTGAGCCAGTCCAGTGCCGCACGCAAGGGGGCTCGCCAGGCTTGGTTCCAACCCGGGTGGCCTCCGCTGTTGCACCCGCAATCCGACCGCCAACGTTCTATTCCGTGAATGCAGCTCCACGAGCTATTCTCGAAGATCTCCACCTCATGGGTCGGGGGATAGTCCTCCAGGTACTGGCCGTAATTCGTCAACCGCGCAATTCCGTTTGACTCAATATCATGGAGCGCACGAGCGAGAGCCATGTCGCCTCCGCGATGGTGATGCCCATAGCTTTCGCCATCCGTTGCGATGTGGACGAGGCGAGGATACGACCGGTCGTCGGGGAACGCGTACAGCAACCTGTTGGCGAACGCCTCTCCGTTGTCGAGCAATCCTTCAAATGCCACACCCTGTGAAATGGAACCGTCGTAAAAGAAAAGGTTCATGACACGGCCTGACGGCAGCGGCACCCGGTAAGCCATGGTATGATCGATTCTTCCACCACTCACGTCTTGCCATTCATCGCCGTCAATGGGCCGTACACGCTGTGCCTGACTGGGGGAAAGTATGGCAAATCCGATTCCGTGTTGCGCCATGATGTCCAGGGTCTCAAGATCTACAGCCGTCTCTGGGAGCCACAGCCCTTCCGGATTACGTCCAAAACGATACTCAAAATCCTTTATTCCCCAGATAATCTGGGTCTCCTTGTCGCGGCTGTTGGCCAGCGGTAGGATCATGTGATTGTAAGCTTGGGCCAAAGCAGATCCATGACCTGAGAATTTCTCTACGCTCTGCCTGTCTCCCTCCAGAATTGCCTCATACGCGTCGGTGGCATGCTTCTCCATCCAGAGCAAGAGAGTTGGACCAAAGTTGAAGCTTATGCCGGCATAATTGTTCACCAGTTGGACGATTCGTCCTTCCGTGTCCCAGAGTCTCGACACTGCGTTTGCAGCGTAGCATTCAGCTGAAATCCGCTCGTTCCAGTCATGGTACGGGAACGCAGAATCTTGGATCTCAATTGCCTCCAGCCAGGGGCTTTCCCTGGGAGGCTGATAAAAGTGTCCATGAATACAAATGAATCGGTCCATGATCTAGGCTTTCTTCTTGCTCCCGGGCTCCGGCTGGGGAGGAAATGGATAATTAAATGAAGGCCAGACGACGGCTCCTGGTGGAGTGGGGCCTCCAATTCATCGGAATCTCTATCTGGTTGGAAGCCTTGCGACAAAGGGCTCTTCCGGCCACGTTTGCTCACTTTCCGAACAGCTTTCGGAAGTGGTAGCCGAAAATCATGAGCGTCACGGCCTCTCGTAAGGACTGACGATGAGACATCAAAGCCTTGAACAGGAGCTTCCAGTAATAGATCTTGTTATTCCATGTGTCGAGAATACCCAGGTAAAGAATGGAATTGAGGAAAGCGGTTGTGCCCAATAACGTTATTCTGCGCCGTCTAATGGGCTTATAAGTCCTCAGAAACTCCAGAACCCGTGTGTAGTATTCTTTCGGGGAATATATGTAACTCAGGACGGCCTTGTATCCTTCCCTCAGGAGCCGTGGATCCATTTTGGTGACGAAATTTATGGACCCGTCGCAATTATCGCCGGAGCAGTTTTCGAGAAGTCGACCCTCCTCTTTGAGGCGCCGGTAAAGCCGGGTTCCCGGCAATGCTCCGAGCAGACCGATCATTGCTCTTACCACCCCGCTGTTTTGAATGAACTTTATCTGGCGCTCAAAAATGTCGGGCGGATCGTTGTCAAAGCCTATTATGAAGCCGCCCATAACCTCCATTCCGTTTCGCTGTATCGTCTTGACAGCTTCTACCAGGTCCATCGAACGGTTCTGGTGCTTGCCACATTCTGCGAGGCATTTTTCCTCCGGCGTCTCCAGCCCAAGAAAGACAGAGTCAAAGCCTGCCGCGGTCATCAGTCTCATGAGTTCCTCATCCTGGGCCAGGTTCACCGAGGCTTCAGTGTACAGTATAAATGGAAAATCTTTGGCCTCCTGCCAGGGTTTGAGTTCCCTAAGGAGCGTTTTGACCTTCGATCGAGTCCCGATGAAATTGTCGTCTACGATGAAGAGGCTCCCACGCCAACCCATGTCGTACAGTATCTCAAACTCCCGTATCATCTGGTCATTCGATTTTACCCTGGAACGCCGGCCATTCAGGTTGACGATGTCACAAAACTCACAGTCATACGGGCATCCCCTGGAATACTGAACTGACATCGAAGCGTAGAGCTTCATGTTTATAAGGTCCCATCTGGGCAGGGGGGTCAAAGTGATGTCGGGCCTCTCCTTAGTCGTATAGACTCGGCGTGGGCTTCCTGCGACCAGATCCTTCAGGAACAGTGGGAGCGTTATTTCGGCCTCATTGAGGACCAGATAATCCACATCGTCAAAGTCTTCCGGACAACTTGTAAAAAGCGGTCCGCCACCCACTATTGGCTTGCCCAAGGCGCGGCATCTGGCGACAATCTCTCGTACTGACTCTTTTTGAACGATCATAGCCCCGATGAAGACCATGTCGGCCCATTGGATCACTTCATCCCTGAGGCTTTCAACGTTCGCGTCGACAAGCCTAAGGTCCCAGTCCCGGGGAAACATGGACGCTACCGTCAGCAACCCCAGAGGCACGTGAGCCGCCTTCTTGCGGATGAACTTCATAATGTGCTTAAAACTCCAAAAAGTGTCGGGTATCGACGGATAAATAAATAATGCTTTCATGAATACGTCCCTTTGGCGAGCTGAAGGTAGCTCCTGTGTCTGGAATCTCCTGTTTCAGGACTTTTTTGCGGGGGGCTCTTGCAGCCGGACCATCAACCACTGCTGAGTTATATCCTTGCCGAAGTGGAACAGCGCCACGGTTTGGTCCTGAGTGAGATTATTGATCCCCGTTTCCATCACAATGTCGGTGTCTTTCCCGTCCGCGAATGTCCAGGCTGCCCGCTGAGTCTTTTTGTCCACCGTGCCTTTGACGGGACGCGCTATGTCGGTGTCCGAGTTGTAATATGTACCTGATATTACACCTTCTTTGCTCACTGCAAGCTGGAGAACCGTGTTGGACACACCTGTGTCTCCCTGACTCAAAGCGAATACGCCCAAAGGCAACCATTCGGTCTTATCCGCGGTCTCATCCTTGGCGGTTGAGGCAAGTCGGGTCGCTTGTTGGAAATACTCATCAGCCGTGGCCACCCGCTCCCCGTTCATGTACACACTGTCGTCGTCGTAATACACATTGTCCCCGAAATCGTAGGCAACCGGCGAACTCCACCCCCAAGGAAACCAGCCGACCGCGATCGGCCAGGTAGCCGGTCGCCACCAATACTGCCAGTCGTGATTGTGCCACACTTGATTGTGCCAGTACTCGTTCGCCAAGTGAGGGTGATTTGCCCACCAACCAGGGTCGAGTATGTTTTGCCGGCTGTAATTATTACGAATTTGTTGGGCCACCTGAGCATTCACGCCATGCCGACCCTGGTCCGTTGTCGGTCGCTCGCCAATTGCGGGCCTGGCCAGGCCGGTTCTGTCGGCGCCTGGACGGGCTAAACGCTCCAGCGCCAGTGCGGCTGCGCCGCCGCGCGTGGCTGCTCCTATTGTTCCAAGGCCTGGTTTTGTACCCTCCGAAGACTTGGGAAGATTGAGGAAGTGTTGCACTTGGTCTTGTCGCGTCGCACCGGATGGGCGTGTCCCGGACTGGATTCCAGATGTCGGAAGTTTGGTAACTTGAGGTTTGGACTGCATGGTGACAGGCTTCTGAACCGACTGCGCATGGACCTGTGACTGACGACTCACCTGCTGCGAACCCTGAGGCGACTGCACACGGACCTGTGACGGACGGCTCACCTGCCGCAAACTCTGAGTCGACTGCACATGCACCTGTGACGGACGGCTCACCTGCCGCAAACTCTGAGTCGACTGCACATGCACCTGTGACGGACGGCTCATGGAAGGCGCGCTGTATGCGACACTGCCCCCCGGTCGTCCGATGCTGCGAGGCGCTTGCTGTTGCTGAACGTGGGGCGTTTGCTGTTGCTGAACGTGAGGCGCTTGCTGTTGCTGAACGCCGACTCCAGCCCCGAGACCGCGAGCCTCGACATCGGCAAGCGATAAGACCAGGACGGATGCGAGTGCCATTGAATAAATAGCTGAATTCTTCATGGTAAACCCTCCAATTCGGGTCCGACAAATTCTACTGGGACATTTGTTTGCGAACGACCTTGATCTCTTCGATATTGGGCTGCGGTTCCCCGTTAATTTCGCGGCCGATTGAACTGAATGTGAAAGTGTTCTCGTCAAGGTACGTGTAGATGTTGATTGCAGAGGTTTTTTCGCCGGTGATCAGAACACCAGTGGTCCTGACCGTCCAGCGAGAGCCTTCTCTCGACCAGACTCCCCGTCCGAAGCCGCCCAAAGAATCGAAAACCCACGACTTGATACTTTTGATCGATGGGTCCCAGCCTATGACCTGAGTTCCTTCGAGCGCGGGGCGGCCCTCGAACTGGACTCTAAAAGAGAGTGTCATAAAATTCTTGTTTTTGGTCCATTGGGCCAGAGTTTCAACGTCTACGTTTTCGTTGTCGTCCACCCAGTCCCCCGTCAGCCATTCAAGTTCCTTCAAATGCTCATAATTCGACGGAGCACTAAAGGTTTCTTCCACGTGGGCTATCTTCCACGCGGCTTTCCGCTTTACGTGCGTCACTTCGTAGGTCAACTCCTTTGGTTTTTCTCCCGGACGGGAAACCACCGCGGATCCAGCTTCTACGGCTTCGTTGTGTCGAGGGAAACGGATCTCCGATATGGCCAGTTGGATCTGGACTCCCTGACTATCGGAAAAGAACTTCTTAAAGGCCTGTTCGATCTTGTCCCGGCCTTTCAAGACTTCCCCGGAGGGAAGGATGTATTCCGCGTCTTCAGCCCAGTGGGATGCTAGCCTTTTGGCGTCACCCTGGTTGAAAGCCTGGACGAAGGACTCCGCTTCACTTCGGATAGCTGCCTCCTCCTTCGCGAATCTGTCGGCTTTTTGGGCGATGGCCGAGCCGGCCCATGTGACACACACCAGAGCAATGACGATTGCCAATTTTACGCTTCCGGCCCCTATCATTTTCGTTTTCATAGCTCGTGCTCCCACTTATTCCTCTTGAGTTTGAATGCCGAGTTACACCGCTGAGCCTCTAATTCGAACCACGAGGCATGTCCTATATTCGTCTTGGCACGAGACTCAGTCCCGTACTCTTATTTGCCAAGCAGACCCATTACGCCTATTACGATCAAATAAATAGCGACGATCCATGACAGCAATCGAGGCGCTACGAGTATCAAAACACCGGCTATCAAGGCCACTATCGGCTGAAGTTGCAAATTTATGTTCATGTTTACCTCCAAGGGACAATCGCTTCGCAGAAGCTACATTTATTCTGATTCATGGAACCAAGCGCCGTTTCGTGCTTGAGGACTCCTTCTCTAACGGCGTCCAAGAGCCCGGGCCCAGTTCTTCCAACCTTGCCACCCAGATTTCTGCGGAAAGAGCATAGTGTTGACTAGTCCGAGCAGGAGCAGGAGTACCACCGCCCCGAGCGTCGCACTAATCAAGAGTCCTATGAGTCCGTGAAAGGACAGCTTGAAGAAGCCGAACAGAAAGCCCCCGAGGAAAGCGCCTACGACTCCTACAACCAGATTAATAACCAGACCGGCTCCTCTTCCTCTTATAATTTGTTCGGCCAGGAAACCGGCGACAAGTCCTATTATCAAGAACCCAATCAAGGGCTCAATTGCCATGTTGATTCTCATGTTTTCCTCCTGAGACAGTTGCTCCAAGTACAACGTCGACCCACTAATTCACCCATGCTTCTCCAAGACGTACTGCCAGTCACCCTGTTCAAATCATTTTCTCACTCCCCCATACAGTGCTTGTATCTTGCCGGCCATCTGATTGATTTTTCCGATGAAGACGCTCGAATAGCGATGAGTCCACCATCCCCATTGTTCACGGAACTTACCCTTCAACTGCTTCAGATTTCCTGCAAATCGATTCCGATTCATAGGATAACTCCTCGTTACAAATATTGATTTGCTGCTTTAGACAATTAAATCACTCTCCGTCTTCTCCCGGACGAGCAGGCCCCGGAAAGTCCTAATGTGAAATTTCGCGTCGGCCTACTTTTGTCCCCCAAAGAACTCTCGGATTTTCCCATACCACTCGGAGTCAGTGAAGTTCGGCCATTTCTTGCTTTCAAAGTTGGGAGCTTTTTCCAACTGACTTTTGTCCATGTCGATAATAATCGTGTCCGCTTGAGCGCCTGTCTTCACGGCTTTCCATGGAATCGGGATCAATCGGTCACCGGTCCCAAGTAAACCTCCGGGAGCCAAAATTATATAGTCGAGACATGTCTCCTTGCTCAGCACGAGATCTTCGATCGTTCCAAGATCCTCTCCTTTCTGACTTATCACTTTTTTCCCTAGTATCTTACTGACCCTGTCAGCCTGCTCCATGGCGGGTTTTCCGCTTGTTTGACCCTGTCCCGTAGTCGTGGCTTTTTCATCGGTTTGAGCCTGCACGCTGGGAGTTTTGCCCACCTCTTGTTCAGCGGCGTGGGTATGCGTCAGAAAGAAGGTTTGGGTCAGAAAGAAGGTACAGATTGCCAGAAACAGCGTTATAAAGTTTCTCGATTTCTTCATCGAGTTTCTCCTTTCTCTTACAGAATAATTCGACGGACATCAGAGCGATCAAGCCACGTCTCATTAGCAGCAAGCAAACGGGAAAACGGAATTTCCATGATTGGTGCTGTTGACATGTCCATAATCGCTGAAGCCGAAACAGTCTACCGACCGAGCACGATAAAAACACCAGCAGCGATAGCCAGCAGAGCCAGTAAGACACTGACTATCGGATTCCCGACCGATAAAACTGTCAGCAGGCCCGTCACGATGAGCCAGATGCCAAGCAAGAGCATTCCCAAGCTCTTTGTCAGGTTCAGGTTCATGTTGCTCACCTCCTTGTGTGAGAACCGCGATTCGTATTATTGCAGGCGTGGCATGCAGCGGTGTCCCACGATATGGCCGGAGTCGCACGAATGCTCGCCCTTGAGAAGTCCGCAAATAAGTCTGGACCTTGGTTTACGGATGTTTTTCCTTTGTTCACTACTCACTCCCAGTGTCACGCGATTGCAGGAACGTGGGCTTGCATTGCTGCAAAGAAGCATTCCCAAGCCGCTACAGTGCCCTACGACCTTGAAGTACATTAATCACTATCACCACGAGCGCGATGACCAAGAGAACGTGAATGACTCCGCCCAGTGTGTACGAGGTGACCAAACCGAGCAGCCAAAGGACCAACAAGATTATAACTATGGTCCAAAGCATTTTCGCTCCTCCTCCTGTCGCATCTTGCGACGATCCGAATTCATTTTGTGAGAAAGGCCCCACTGCGGGCCAACGCTCTAGGGAGTTGCACAAAGCCTCATCTTTAGGGCGCATGCCGGGCTTGTTTCTTATGCTGTTCTCCCATTCTCGAGTTCGGGGACTCCAGTATCAAACTTCCCCTGTTGCAAGGCCTTTCTTGCCTCTTCCGCTAATTTCACGTAGCTGACTCGTATGAGGTCTAGCTCCTTTTCATCCAATTCCTCTAAATTCAAGAGCGCATTGTGCGCACCCTCCATCACACGAATCAATTCATCCAACTTGACTTGTATAGCTTCGGAATCCCTGTTTTGAGTATTCTGGATGAGGAATACCATGAGAAAGGTCACAATCGTCGTGCCGGTATTGATGACCAACTGCCAGGTGTCACTGAAGCCGAAGATCGGTCCTGTCGCGGCCCACGCGACAATTACGGATACTGCAAATACGAAAGCCGATGGATGACCGGTGGCACGTGCCGTCCATTTGGCGAAGCGAGTAAACCGAGATGTGGATTTCGTAGGTTTCATCGGAACTTATCCTTCAATTGTTGCAGATTTTCTTCACATCGATCCATCGATCCGATTCATGAAATCCCTCCTCGTCACAACCTTTCACGACAAGGCCAGAAACGCTGAATTCGCAGCCTTCGGGCAAAAACCGCGACACTTTAAGACGCCTATTTGACCTTCTCGCCATTTTGGCCAAGTTCAATCGTAAGACCCTCATGACTCGGGCCTCCTTTTTCAGTCCCGCCGTTTCGGACCCTCTCGTTGCCTGTGAGGCCGGCCGGAGCTACCATTTGCCCAGATGTTCCTCCAGCTCCTTCTCCGCTTCCTCACGTTTGAGCCCGTATTTCTCTTGGAGCTTCCCTACGAATTGTTCACGTGTTCCGTGCAAAGCATCCAATTCGTCTTGGGTGAATTTGCCCCATGTTTGTCTTATTTTGTCTCTGAAATGTTTCCAGTTGCCTTGGACCTGATCCCAGTTCATGGCCCCTCCTTGTCGCGTGCGGCGTTAATTCGCCGGAATTTCCGCATATTGGTGTCAAATATGGCCCATCAAAAAGAGCACCAACACAATAACCAGCACCAGACCCAGGACACCGCTGGGGCCACGCCCCCAGCTACGACTGTATCCCCAGGTCGGTAGCGCTCCTATAAGCAGAAGGACCAGGATAATTAATAAAATAGTTCCCATCGATTTTCTCCTTTCAGATAAGGATAGGTCAGAAACTTGAGCTATAATCGCTTCTTATGAACACTTTCTCTCGCCTTCATTCTAGGTTCGCGAGTGTGCCTTCCGCCACTGCCCTTACCTTAACAACGCTTTTCCGGCCCACAGCCAAAGGTGCGGAGCTACTTAGGGGCATTTGTATGTGTAATCGTATGGCTGGCTCTACTTGCCCGCTTTCAGTTCTCTGGGAACCTTCCGCGTGCCCAAATGTGACCGTCTTCATTGGAATAGATTGTGGCAATCCTTCGTGAGCTTGAGCCGAACTCTTTTCCGCTAAACTTTCTTGCCATTCTTTCAATTGAGTCAAAAATCGTATCCGCCCCGATTCCAATAGCCGCATGTATTCGGCAAACAGTTCGTCTGTATGGTGCCGTTTATAATCCGGACGCTGTATAAGTGCCCCGTGGGCCTTAATAAACCTTTCATATTCCGGGGCGCCGGCGAGATGACCGAACACTCGATTGATGAGCTTGCCGTCCAGTTCCGCGGGTTCTCCCCAGGATTGGCGGGCGAAAGACGCGACCCTGAGGGTTCCCTTCTCCGCGTGATAGCACTCCTCTATATTACGCTGCATCAATTCGAGGTCTTGTATCTGCTCGAAAAGCTGATTAGCCCTTTCGTACAGTAGTACTGCCGATTCCGCTCGAACAGTAGCCGGCAACATAATAATTAGTGAGAGCATTAAGGATGAGTAAAGGAGTTTTACTTTCGTCTTCATTTTTCGCTGCTTCCCCCATTCTGCGGAGTTTGTGAAAGTCAAACCAGGGCCCAATGAGACGAGATGGAGCGTCATATCATCCGGACAAATCTTCACGCCCGGTGGGGTATAAATTGATACGGATCCATCTCGTCAGCCCGTTACAATTTTTCGTCCGGCCGGATCTCGGCAACAAGTGACCGTGCAACTAATAATTTATATGGCTCTCCGATTCATGGAGCCTCCAATGTTTTCAGTCCCGGGGGACAGGCGTTCACGTTGCCATTGGCTTTGACCGGTCACAGGCTGTTGCAACAGCGCCTGTTCTTTGGCTGCGATCAGTATGCCGCCGGCAGCAAGAAGGTTCGTTTTCCCGCCTTGTCGAACGAAATTTTCGAAATGTCTGGTGTAAACATGATCCGGCCCAAACATCGCGGCGAGGCAATCGAAAGCGCTTCGCCTCCAGAGTTGAAAGGCTCTTGGATCAAAATCAGACTCAAGCACCCCCCAGCCTGCTTTTATTAAATCGTCGATTCGTTGTTCGGTCGACATTGCCGACCCCCTTTCTTAAATCCTTTCGCGGGGCTGATCGCTATAAACACCCCCATCCATGGCTTGCGGTTGCCTTGCACCAGCCGCATAGGCCGCAAAGTATCTATCGATTTTTTCCTCCCATTCGGCCGAAGTGAAGTCGGGCCATGTCTTGGTCTCAAAATTCAGGGACTTTTCCAGGGTTTGCTTATCAATGTCGAGCACTACTGTTCCCTTTTCACGGCCCGCCATCAGAGAGTCAAAAGGAATCGGAATCAACACGTCACCTATTCCCAGGAAGCCTCCGTGAGACAGGATGGCGTATTTTAGGCGCCCATCCACGCCCACAATGAAATCCTGTATGGTACCAAGTTTTTCCCCGTGACGATTCTCCACGGTGGTTTTCAGTATTTCACTCACTCTCCTAGGCAATTTGATTTCCATTATTTTTCCTTCTCCTTCTTCTCGCCGGCGAAGGCAATTTTCGAAATGTCTGTGCTAATCTCTTCATGTGGGTGACTTACTCTGGTAAATTCCGCTACTTTCCGGTCTGCAACTGCCGCCACAGCCTGTTGTGCGAAATTGAGCAGAGTCGATCGCCCAAATTGAAATTATTGTGAGCAATCATTTGCATGTCCACCTGTTAGAAAATGAGGTATACAAGCAAAACAATTACCAGGATGGTCCCAATGCCTACTCCGAAAATACTCATTGTAGTGTCCTCCCTTCCCCTTATTTGTTATGGGCGGGAATTAATCTCGTTCCGGTCACCCACCGTGACACTACCGGAGACGGCTACGGTTGCTACACCTGGTCCACAGATCCAAAAAGCGGTTCAGATTATCTAGTGGTGATGCTTTTAACCCTTGCAGCCTAATTAAGCATTTTGCGTGCCAACTATTGCCAATCGATGACGTTTTCTATAAAAGCTGTGATGTTAACTGGTTAGCCACAGTGATAGAGTGGGGGGTGAGATACGAAGGGTAGGCAAGAAAGGGATAGGTGTCTTAAAAACGGACCATAGAGTTACTGTCGCGCTGTTATCAATAGGTTACAAACTCACTGGGTGTCCTAAAAACGGACCATAGAATTAATCCGCCTTCGGATTGCCCCCTCAATTCCGAAACGCTTCATATGTCGATACAGAGAGTCTCGGGCTATCGCAAGCAAGCGGGCAGCACGTCTTTTATTGCCTTCACAGCGGCCCCAAACACCGGGTTTTCATCAACCTTATCCGTCACGTCGCGGAGCGTGCGCCCGTATGCCTGAAAACCGTACACGTCAGGCCGGATTTGGTGGCTTGAGTCAATCGAGGGGAGCGCAAGGTTCAAATTCCGCCAGTGGGATACCATCAATGATCGTTCGATCACCTTTCGCAATTCCCTTATATTTCCAGCCTAATAAAAGCATCAAGAGGCCGGGGGACCACCACCCGTAGGGGAAATGCAATGAACAGACCGGGCACGATTGCGGTGACTCCCGTCCCGCACCGGAACGAACCCGATTGCGAAGGTTAACGAGTTTTGGGAATAAAGCGGCACCCTGGAATAGTGATATCGTCCTGGCTTCTGGCCACAGCAAGCTGAATCTGACACGCCCTGAGAGATGCCGCAGCTACAGCACCGACCTTGGTGTCTTGTTTACGGTTCTCGGCCTCCATATGGGCAGTTTCTAATCGCGCCTTTCGGTGCCAGTTGTTTACTATTTTGCTTTGAACGTCGGCTTTCTGGAGCAATGCATATAGAGCCCTTTGAAGCTTCTCCGGGTCCTGAATTTTTTGAGGTAGTCCGACGTTACTCGGTTTAGGGCCGGTTGCCATTGAGAAAGCGGGGAGGACTAAAATGCTTACCAAAATTAGTAAGATAATCGGCGGGGCATTTGTAAGCAATTTCTCTGCAATTTTATTCATTCCCTTGTCCCCTTATTTGTTATGGGCGGGAATTAATCTCGTTCCGGTCACCCACCGTGACACCACCGGAGACGGCTGCGGTTGCTACGCCTGGTCCACAGATCCAAAAAGCGGTTCAGATTATCGAGTGGTGATGCTTTTAACCCTTGCAGACTATGTAAGCATTTTACGTGCCAGATATGGCCAATGGATTAGGTTTTACATAAAGGCTGTGCTTTTAGTTAGTTAGCCGCAGTGATGAAGTGTGGTGTAAGATACCAAGGGTCGGCAAGAAAGGGGTAGGTGCCCTAACAACGGGCCACAGAATTCCTCTCCGCGCTGTTATCAATAGGTTACGACTTCACTGGGTGTCTTAAAGTCGGGCCATCGAATTTATGCGCTGCCGCTCACAGACAGATATTTATAAAATATCTATAATGACAGGTGGTTGTATTAATATTGACCCTTCTGTCCCGGCATAACAAGGCCTATGCGTAGGTCTCCAAGAACTGAAAACCCGGCAATAATAAGCACCAACGAGGAGAATCGTCCATTGCTGGTTATCTCCATGCGGTGCTTAGGGTAGTCCTCTTAAAGAACTGCCGTGCGGAAGTCTATTTCGTTCCTCATAACTGGAAAGTCAAGAATGGGAGGCGATTTTCACACGTCCTCCCGGTGTGACACCGAACCCCGCCCGATTCATCCAGGGCAAGACAGGCTTTTCAGGATTCTACCGCGCCGTCCACCTTTTCCCTGAGTTCCTTGCCGACTTTGAAAAAGGGTAGTTTCTTCTTGCTGACTGCTATTTTTTCCCCCGACTTTGGATTCCGACCGGTGTAGTCCCTGTATTCCCTCACCTCGAACGATCCAAAGCCCCGAACCTCGATACGGTCATCCTGGATGAGAGACCTGGACATGGTTTCAAAAACTAGATTTACGATTTCCTCGGACTTCCGCACAGGCAACTCCGCCATAGATACGTGTCCACATGTCCGTAAAACGGCTGAGCACCTTGTCTGCCAAGCTGCCATAAAGCGAAGTCGATTCAGTCCCCCTACCACGAGCCTCCAGCCTATGCTCCAACAAATCCTTATACCAAGGGGGAACTTTGGTTCAGAGTGGATGTCATCATTACAGTGAAGGTTGAAAGGAACTCACTAAATGGTAAATCTTACGTCACTTATCAATGCAGCCCGAGGCATTTTGGACAAAAGGTTCGACGCACAGGTCTTCCTGAGCTGGCAAACCTTGGCTCTTCTCAGCCTTACTAAGTTGTTGGGTCCTCTTCACTACTATACCCAGAACTTCAAACTGTTCACCTCTGAGAGAAATGAACGTAGCCTACTGACCGGTGAAGGTATTCTCATCGCCGCTCGTGAAATGATGGGTGTTATCATGAGCCGGAGGGTAACACATACCGGCGCCCTGAACTCCCCCGCGAACAACTGAGGACTACGCGTCCTGGGCTGTTGTACTTGACAGCCTGGTCTACAAAGGCTACAAGCCCTAACTTTTGATACACTTACTCGAAGAAGAAGCGATATATTCGCTTGCCAAACGAAAGGAAGAAGACGTGGAAATAGTGGCTGATATTTCGATTCCGGGAGAATGTACTGGCCGGATGTTAGCCTACGGCGGCGACAAATTAGAGCCGAAACTCGCAGCGAAGCTGTGGATGCATATTCTGCGACACAAGTGGTTTCTTTCCGAACAGCTCGGAAGAGACGTGGGAATAAAAGTAGCTTGTCTCGATTATATCGAGAATACGGATTCCATACACACAGCGCTGGAAGAGACCGAAAGAGACCATCTCCTCAAAGAGCTCGGGGTGCGGCTCGGGGAAGAATTCAATAGCATGGTACACGAGCACGGGAGCCTTGACTCTATTAGGGAGACCTTTGGCCCTTACCTTAGCACCGAGGTCGTCAACGAGATCCTGAAATCCCCAGGGGGCGTAGAGCTAACGGGTGAGTTGAGGGAGATAACCATTCTCGTGTCCGATATTCGTGAGTTCACACGCACAACCGAATTATTAGAACCGGGGCAGGTGTTGGAAATAATCAACCGTTACCTGGAAGAAATGACGGATATCATAATGAAACATGGGGGTACGATCGACGAATTCACCGGAGATGGGATCCTTGTATTCTTTGGAGCGCCGACCTTCGTTCCGGACCACTGCACGCGGGCCGTGGCCTGCGCGTTGGAGATGCAGAAAGCCATGGAGGGATTGAACAGCGGCAATCTGCGGTTGGGCCTCCCTGAACTTCAAATGGGAATTGGTATCAACAGCGGGCAGCTAATTGTCGGCAACATAGGCTCGGAGAAACGCAAGAAATACGGGGCTGTAGGAATTCCCATAAACTTGGCTTTTAGGGTTCAAGCAGAGGCCGAAGGCGGCGAGGTCCTCGTCTCGCCCGCAGTCTTTCATAACATCGGCGGAGAGCTTTTGGTGGATAGAACAAGGCTGTGTACGCTGAAGGGTATTGAGGCGCCCGTCACCTTATATCGAGTGGAGGGATTCATACGAAAAACCTCATTAGGATACAATGACCAACGGGGACTGCATTATTCTAGTCAAAGTCTATGAGGATCGCGGAATCGTGAGCAATCCAGGTTCATTCTGTGTGGACTAATCTACACCAAATTTGCCTTGTAATGATTGTACATGGCGAATGAAATACAGGAATTCGGCTTGAAAACTGTGGCGTGGACCGCTTTTTGGGGGTCAGGTCAGGTGCAAAGGGCTCGGCGACCACATCTCTTGCCACAGTGAGTGGGAAAGGTAACCACGTTCGGGGTATAATTGCCTGTAATCGTTAAGGTCGTGACGCTCATGCAGACTTCTTGTATTTGGCGATCATTCAAGACGTTTTTCGCTCAACCTCACCGCTGACCAGGTCAAGGAGACACGTTTCCAAAAAAAGAAGCCAGCCAATAGCTCTATTGATGATATTAAACGTCTATTCGTGAAGCCTCGTAGCAAGGTTAGCTGCGAAAGATAGGCCCCAGCGTAGCACTTATGCGGAAGTAAAGGTAAGGGATTCATCTGCTCCGGACAAAATGGATGTTCAGGCGCATACCGTCAGTTTCTCCAGTCGACGCCGGCGGCGAATAGCTTTCGGAGTCACATCCGACTGCTACCGCCCCATGATTGAGCAACTCCGTTGTAAGATGACCGTAAGCCTTAGGTGGGATCATGACCGTCAGGACAGTTCCCCCGATAAGCTGGGGGTGCTCCTCCAAAAGCGTACCCCGAATGTCGGGCAGGATTCTTTTTAAGGATGCCACGGCCAGGTCGATACTGGGACTTTCCACGGTGAGATTATTGATCCCGCCGGCAGAGCTCGGCCAGGATATCCAAGATTGCCTTCCATTGATCGGGATATGGCGCCGGAATAAGGAGCAATGCCAAGACTTGAATGTGAGGGTTCCTGCCACCGAGCCATCATGGCCCTGGTCTGCCCCTGGGAGGTCCAAGGTACAGCAGCCTTAGCTGCGGATAATCCGGCGTCAGGTTTCTCGGATGAATAGGTCGAAGCTGAAGATTGCAATACGTACACAGGCCCATAGTTATAGAGACTCAGTCCGATGACCGCAATGAGCGCGAGCGCCGTCACCCCAACCGGAAGCGGAAGGTTTGGGAATAAGGAAAAAATACTTCTGAATGAGTGCAGGGAGAAAGCAGGTTGGGCACCATCAAGCCTCGCTCGGACTTGCACCATGAACTCTGCGGGAGGGGAGACTCTCTCAAGGCTGGTCAATGCGTGAACAGTGAATCCGTACCATTTAAAGTCTTCCCTGCATTCCGAACAAATGGAGAGATGTCGACGAATACTCTCACCAACCTCTCCATCGAGTTGCTCGTCATGGAGAGCACCGAACAAGTCGCTCGTTCGCTTACAGTAGCTCATGATAAACTTTCTTCAGTTTCTCTGTTAAAGCCATCCGCGCCCTGTGAAGACGGGATTTCGTAGTTCCTTCCGGAAGATTTAGGATCTGAGCAATTTCTTCGTAAGACAAACCTTCTATATCCCTTAAAATGACGATCTCTTTATGGTCCGGGTCAAGATCATCGATGGCTTCCTGCACCTTTCTTTGTATCTGCTTACCCGCCAAAAGGTTCTCCGGATTTGTCGAATGGTCCGGAATGCCTGACCGGAGAGGATCCCTGTCCTCGTCCTCATCACGTTGCCATCTGTTGGCGAAATGACCGCGGAGTTTCAGATACTTGAATCTATTTTTCCCTTTATTGGACGCTATCTGGAATAGCCAAGTGGAGAATTTGGCGTCCCCCCGAAATTTCTTCAGGTTCTTGTAGGCAGCCGTAAATATCTCCTGTGCCAGATCGTTGGCCTCCTCTCGGTCTCCAACGAATCGGTAGGCGACGTTATAGATTTCTTATAGTATTTTTCAACCAGAAGATCGAACGCCTCCCGATCACCCCGGACAGACCTCTCAACAGCTTCTCCATCCCCGTCGCTCGCAGGTGGGATTGTTGCGAACAGAACTGGACCTACAATATTGAGACAAAGGCAGATCAAAATTGTTTCGGGAGAGGCACACACGTGAATATCTTTTCTACGCAAAGAATCGTTACGAAAACAAGTGAATCCAGAAGCAAAAGTCACCAACGACCGCTTATTCGCAAGTTCCAGACCGGCCGCCGGTACTGTGGACTCATAGTCGATTGTTGCGGCTGATCACCTGTCCCCGCACGCGTTCGCAACCCTTAAGCTTAGCGATATCAAGGGATATAATTTGGATACAGGATTCCTTGAGTGGTATGCCGGAATAGAGCAATCTCGTCAATTCAAGTTTTTTCCAAAGACCCATCGAGGCTGATGTTGAATTGCTTTCCCAAAAGTTTTGTGAGCCGCAGCGGCTGCTTTCTTGGTAATACCCGCTTCCTTGGCCATCCAATTCGACAGTTTGTCTTTGGTCATGACACGTGCCCCCTAAAAGCATGAAGATTCAATGAAGTGAACACGTCTGTGGGGAAGGTGGGATCTTATTGATACCGGATCGCACTGTCCGGAGAAATTGTCCTGAGACGCAAACTTGACAACACTGTCGCAGGGCTCTTGTTGCATGCTCTCCGTCCGAGTTATTGGTCCTTTTAACGGACTCGACCGGTAACAGGCATGTCATATACGGTCAGCCTCACGGGAGAGAGAAAACACGCAGCTATTTACATATAATTACATATAGATACACGTCTAAATGTCCGCAAAACTGCCCACGACCTCCACCGACATCGCTTAAGTGACGCAGGAGCCGTTACGAACCGGGACACGCAGCTGATATTAGTGGCCTCAACTGCCGTCTTTTATACGGCTCCCTTTGTCTTTTCTCTTCAAACTTCCCCACAATCGCCGCGGTCATTTCTTACCGGAGAGTGCTTTGATGCCTAACGTTTCGATCAGCCGGTTGATATCGGTTGTCTTGAGATTCATCCCGCCCTCCGACACCGGAAGCAGCATAATGCGCTTTCCCTGAATCGCCTCAGCGATTCTCAGTTTTACGATCGCCTCGCCGCCCGATCCGGCAAGGGCGTTGTTCATTTCCTGTATCCCCTTCGCTCCCGCAATACCTTCGGTTTTGATAGCTTCGGCCAGTAGCTGTTGCTGCTCTTGGTAAACATCGGCTTCGATTTTGTTCTTCAGGTATTGGCCGTCAGCGTCTGCTACCATTTTGTTGACTTCACCCCGTGCTTCTTCCAGTTTACGCTTATATTGTTCCAGGGCTGCGTGCTGGGCAGACTTGTTTTTCTCCACCTGCTGATCGGCCACTTTTTTGTCTTCGATGGCCTTAGTGTATTCGGGGTTGAAACGATAGTCATTGGTCAGCACTTTTTCCACGACGATGCCCATGGGCCCCAGGATTTTTTGAAGCTCCTCCTTGGCCTTATTGGCTTGGGTCTCGCGGGCTTCGGCCACGTAGAAAGCCTCGGTCTTGAGCTCGCCGAAAATATCCCGCGGCTTGCTCCGGGCGACGGTTCGGACAATTTTATCCCTCAAGGTTACGTCGTCGCGAGCCACGTACTGGAGAATATAAGGGGCTTTGCTCGCATCGATGCGATAGGCGATGATCACATCGAGACTGATGTCGTTGCCGTCGACCGTTTTGAACACGAGGTCGTCTTGAGTTTTCCGGTCGCCTCGTATCTTCGAAAACGTCATCTCCAAGTTCTGCAGCTTGGTGTCGAAGACATACCAGTCGTTGATAAACGGCAGGAAAAAGTACGTGGCACCCGGAGCGTATACCCGGTCCTCAACACCCTTTTGGCCGAAAATAGCCAGTTTACAGATTCGGACGCCTACCTGCGTTGGCCCCGTAGTATGGGGAACGCAGCCGGCCAGGGAGAGCATGACCGCCACTACGAAAGACAAGACAAAAAGACGCTTCATTGGCCACCTCCTTTGCGAACGTCAAATAATTGCAGGGCATTATTCAGATTTAACGGGTTGATCCCACTCGGGCCATCGCTAGGCAGGATGATGAGGTCAAGCCCCTTGTAAGCATCGGCCATTTTCAGCCCCACCATGCGCTCCGACCCGATCCCTTTCAGTGCTTCATTTTTCAGGCGCTCCCGTTCCGCTTCCGCCAGCTTCACCAGCAGGTCCGCGTCCGCTTTTTTTCTGCGAACGTAAAGATCCTTCTCGGCGATCTTGCGGGTGACATAGGCTTTGCCCTTTTCAAGCTCAACGGCGGCTATGACCATCCCCTCCTGAACGATTTTCTTCAATTCGGCCTCTTCCTTGGCGGCCCGGGCCGCGGCCCGATTGGTAAACACCATCTGATCCTGAAGCTTCTTCTCCTCTATGTTCTTCTGGATCTCCTGGCTGTATTTGAAATAACGTACCAGCACCTGGTCCACTTCAATTCCTTTCAAATTCAATTCGTCGTTGAGTGCCTTCTTGGCCTCCTCCGCTTTTTCAACCCTCAGCGGGCTGTTATAAAATTCTTCGGTGGTCAACTTTCCCAGGGTCTCTTTCAAGGCCGGCTCGGCCTTGGGGATGATGCCGTTGTCTTCAAAGAGGTTTCCGGGACCGATGGTGGTAAAAACCAGGTAGGGGTCCTTGATATGGTAAATCATGGAGACGTCCAGATCCACGAAAAAGCCGTCCGAGGTCTGAATGTGGGCCGCCCGGTCTTTCCTCGCCGCCCTTGCGGCGGTTTCGGGAAAGTTGGTCAGCTCCAGCACCTGGATACCTTTGGGAAGCCGGAACATCTGTTGCAACCCAAAGGGCAGTATAAAAGTCAGGCCCGCATGATAAACTTCTTTTTGAACGCCAGGGTTGATGCCGATTCGGACCACCTTGATCCCGTACTCATCGGGCTGCACGTACACGAGGAAGAGGCTATAGCAAATAATTACCAGCACTACTCCGGCGATCAGGAATTTCAATCCGCCCGTCAGCCTGAGATTAATCCGGGGAACCCTGAAGCGTCCTTCCAATTTACTTTTGAACAACGATATCGCGTCAATTGGGTTTTCAGCCATGGTTGTATCTTCCTTTCAAAACGTGTCACCATCGGCGATGACGGTTAATGGTCTCCACTTTCCCAGAACCTACACAACTGAACTGAGACGGCATTCTTGGCCGGAACTATGCAGCAACCACCCCGTCATATTGCTGGTCCTTCCATGGTCTTGGCAGGTCCCCAAAGGGCCCCCTGCCTCGGGCGACCGCCACATCTTGACAAACATTTCCGTCTCGCCCGAGTTAAAGATAATCCGATCGATAGCGTCGAGAAGATCGGCGGAAATTCGAAGTGGAATTACCCCATGACCGGTGGCAGTCCGACTGCATTCACGGCCAAAAGTGGGCCATAAGGGACGAGGGCGAAAGACTTATCTCATTGCTTTCATCGATGACCATTCTGGTCTGGTACCTCACACCGAGTTCTATCTCTCCCGAATACCTGGCATTGTATTTGAGAGCACTTGAAGAAGCCCTCTTGACCAAGCCAGGGGGACTGCCCAGGAAAATCTACACCCACACTGGAGGAGCCTTTCGTTTCCAGCAGGAGCAAGAACCGGGTTGACCGCTTTGAAGGTCCAGGCTTGTAGTTGATATCAAGCCGCAAATCCGGAATGCAGACTCCCCTGGAGAGATTTGCTTTTGTTCTTAATTAATTTTGGCCTGCAATTCTTGGGGCATGCAGTAACTTTCCCGATCAAATCAACCAGCTCTCCAGCAAACCGGCAAATAATGTACGCATCCAGTTCTTCAGAGGGCAATCCGCTTCTGAAGACCCTCTTTTCAAAGAATCCGCACTTGGAACATTCCCATTGAATCAATCTTTGCTCATAGCCCTCGATGGACTCTCGGCCCAAAGATACATCCACACTTCTTCCCTGCGGCTCCATACCTAATTCGTTGGCTCTCATCAACGACTCCTTCTATATTATGTAATTCACTTTGGGTCTGACTAATCAGGACCCGCTCGTAGCCCTTCAAATTTCTTCTTTCTCTCTAGTACATACCGCCGGGCGGCATTCCTCCACCAGGCATAGGTGGCTCTTTCTCTTTGGGCTTCTCCACTACCATTACCTCTGTCGTCAACATGAGGCCGGCGACAGACGCAGCGTTGGCCAGAGCCAGTCTGCTCACCTTGGTGGGGTCGATGATCCCGTTCTCCATAAGATCTTCGTACGTCTCGCTCTGTGCGTTGAAGCCGAATCCTCCCTCTTTGTTCTTCACCTTGTCCGCGACAATGGACCCTTCATGTCCCGCATTCTCGGCAATCTGCCGCAGTGGCTCTTCCAGGGCCCGCAGTACTATTTTGGCGCCAATGCCCTGATCGCCTTCCAGCTTCAAATTCTTTACCGCATCCAGGCATCTCAGGTACGCCACACCGCCACCAGGAACAATTCCCTCTTCCACGGCAGCACGAGTCGCGTGCAGGGCGTCTTCCACGCGGGCTTTCTTTTCTTTCATTTCACTCTCGGTAGCAGCGCCCACATTGATGACGGCTACGCCGCCAACGAGTTTGGCGAGTCGTTCCTGTAGCTTCTCACGGTCGTAGTCCGACGTTGTGTCTTCAATCTGAGTGCGGATCTGCCGAATCCGCCCTTCGATCTTGTCCTTCGCTCCAGCGCCGTCCACGATCGTTGAGTTGTCTTTGTCCACCGTCATCCTTTTGCAGCGGCCCAGATCGTTGATGGTGACATTCTCCAGCTTCAGTCCTAGATCTTCGGAAATCACCTGGCCGCCGGTAAGTATCGCTATGTCTTCCAGCATTGCCTTCCTGCGGTCACCGAAGCCCGGGGCTTTCACAGCACATGCGGAAAGCGTGCGTCTCAGATTGTTGACGACGAGTGTGGCGAGCGCCTCACCCTCGACATCCTCAGCAACTATGAGAAGCGGTCTACCCATCTTGGCCACACTCTCCAGCAGCGGCAGTATGTCGCGCATGTTGGAGATCTTCTTCTCATTGATCAGTATGTACGGTTCCTCGAGCACCACTTCCATCCGGTCGGCGTCAGTCACAAAGTACAGGGGAGAGGTAACCACGGTCAAACTGCATGCCTTCGACCACTTCAAGGGTTGTCTCCATGGACTTGGCCTCTTCCACCGTGATAACACCTTCTTTACCGACCTTTTCCATGGCTTCCGCAATGATGTTGCCGATGGTAGCATCGTTATTGGCAGAAATCGTGCCAATCTGTGCGATCTCCTTCTTGTCTTTGGTGGGTTTGGAGAGGTCTTTGAGCTTCTTGACCACAGCTTCCACCGCAGCGTCGATTCCTCGCTTCAGGTCCATGGGCGCTACCCCTGCTGCGACCATTTTCACGCCTTCGCGAAATATGGCCTGCGCCAGCACCGTCGCGGTCGTGGTTCCGTCACCCACGACGTCAGACGTCTTGGACGCGACCTCTTTGAGCATTTGCGCTCCCAAGTTCTCGAACCTGTCTTCCAGTTCGATTTCTTTGGCAACGGTGACGCCGTCCTTGGTTACTGTGGGGGAGCCCCAGGACTTCTCAAGGATGGCATTGCGGCCTTTGGGTCCCAGGGTAGATTTCACGGCATTAGCCATGATGTTGACACCCCTGAGAATCTTATCTCTTGCCGGTTGTTCGAACATAATGAGTTTTGCGGCCATCTATTTGTCTCCTCCTTGAAAGCACATTTTGGATTGTGATCGGACTCCGTCCGCAAACGGGCTACTTCAAAACGTCAAACTTCCACGATGCCCAGGACATCATCCTCTTTCATGATGAGGTATTCGGTCCCCTCAATCTTCACCTCCGAACCGGAATACTTTCCGAAAAGGATCATGGTCCCTTCCTTGACCTGCAACGGGATGATTTTTCCCTCTTCGGTCCGCCTTCCTTCACCCACGGCTATGACCTTGCCCTTTTGCGGCTTCTCTTTCGCGGTGTCCGGGACAATTATGCCCCCTTTGGACGTTTCCTCCTGTTCTATCCTCTCCACGAGGATTCGATCGTATAGAGGACGTAATTTCATGTTTCCACCTCTTGCCTTGTAGTAACTGTCCCCTTCGGGGAATGGCAGAAAAACCCTCGCCCTTTGGCGAAGACCTCATTAATCTTGCGGTATTACTTGTATGGCTTTCTGATTTATTGAGCCTCCAATGTTTTCAGTCACGGGGACAGACGTTGCCATTGGCATTGACCGGTCACAGGCTGTTGCAGGACCGCCTGTTCTTTGGCTGCGATCAGTATGCCGCCGGCAGCAAGAAGGTCCGTTTTCCCGCCTTGTCGAGCGAAATTCTCGAAATGTCTGGTGCAAACATGATCCGGCCCAAACATGGCGGTGAGGGAGGCGAAAGCCCTTCGTCTCCAGAGCGGAAAGGCAATTGGATCAAAATCAGGGTCCAGCACACTCCAGTCTGCTTCTATCAAATCGACCATTCGTTGTTCGACAGACATTCTTGACCTCATTTATCAAGAATCGGGCAAGTGACCTTCGTAAACAGAGCTGCTTTCCCTAGATACCTTCGGAGGCAGCCCTGGTTACGACACCTGGTCAAGCGACCCAGGAGATAGTTTGGTGTTAATTTGATTTGATGCTTTAACCCTTGCAGCCTATTCGTGCATTTCACGTGCCAAATATGACCAATGGATGAGGCTTTCATGTAAAGCCAGTAATGTTGATTAGTTATCAACAATGATTAAATGTGGGGTGAGATACCTAGGGTCGGCAAGAAAGGGGTAGGTGTCCTAATAACGGGCCATAGAATTCCTGTCTGCGCTCGTTATCAATAGGTTACAAATTTTATCGGGTGTCTTAAAGTCGGTCCATCGAATTAATCTGCGGCCGGATTGTCATCCTCAATTCCGAAACGCTTAAGATGTCGATACAGAGAGTCTCGGGCTACGACAATACTAAACGAGGCGTGCATGGATGTTCTTTTTTGCGTATGGGCTTCCGACCGGATTGGTCGCCCAAGACAATCGGATTCCCACATTTACATCCAACTACCTGTTTTTACAGGCGTATTAATTAAATTCTCCATAGACAGGTTCTCACAACAGTTCACGACCCTCTTGAAAGTCCTTTTCCCTGTTCGATCAATCGTCGTCGTCCATAACGTTCAGGGTATACTTTACCATGTAGTAGTCTGAAAGTTTTTTCCTGAATTCCTCAGGAGACATATCCGCCGACTTGACGACCTCCATGTTCGAACTCGAGAACTCGGGTTGATTGTCCGGGACAAAAGCCCTGTCCGGAGGACCGGCAAGCTTGCCACTATAGATTGGCACGTCTTGCGAGTCCGAATCGACGAAGCCAGTCCCAGTAAACGTTCTGAGTGCATCCTCCGAACCGTTCAGAGCGTTCACATCTCCGATGATTATGAGGTCCTGGTCCGAGAATTTTGTCAGTACCTTCCCAAACCATTCGACCCTACGTTTCGCTTCTGCAGCTCTCTGTTTGATTGCCTTTCCCACACCTCCGCTGTTGGATTTCATGGGAATGAGGATAACAACAATGTCTGTCTTCTTCTCCCCCGCAGAGAACTTCATTACCGTAGGCGGATGCTTCCAGTAGTCTGGCTTGCCAGGGACTTTCAGAGGCAACGGGTCTCCGACCGGCTTGAGGATCGCCTCGTTCCACATTACAGCTGTGGGTCTTACGCGCGCCCTAGACCCCTTCGGCCGGAATACCCTGTATCGCCAATTTGCTTCGGAGTCTGAGTTGAGTATCTTCACCACATCATCCAGAGTGTCATTTGTAAGAGATCGGCCCTCGCTCTTGTCGACAGAAATCTTTTCGAGTCCAAGGATGTGAACTTCGCTGCTTCTGATGTAGTTCGCGAGGTCGGCAGGATGCTGAGGCACCCCTTTACCCGCACCCCCGCGCTGATCAGGGCGTCCAAGGTTTTCGATATTCCAACCACCCACAACGATTTCGTCTACAGCCCATGCAAATTGGACGAATCCCAGGATCAGCAGCCAAGTCAAAGTCGTGAGTCTTAGAAGCGGCATAGTCTTGTTCATGAATCACCTTTCACTCCATCACCGTTGACCGCATCGGAGCGCCATCCGACAGTCACGGGACCACCTACGGCGCGTCAAATATACCCGACAACTTCTGTAACTATCGCTCATCAATACAGGAATTGGCAAAGTGCCAGTTAACCAAATTCTTGATGAAGGCATCCAGATAGTCGGGCCTCCTGTTTTGGTAGTCGAGGTAATAGGCATGTTCCCACACGTCCACGGTCAAAACCGGCTTCAATCCATGGGCTATAGGGGTATCCGCATTAGAATTCTTCATCACCTCCAATTTGCCGTTCTTAACGATGAGCCAGATCCAGCCGCTGCCGAATTGGGTGATGCCGGCGTTTTTGAACTCCTCAGCGAACTTATCGTAGCTCCCAAAATCGGCATTGATCTTGTCTGCAATGGCGCCGTTCGGAGGGCCCCCGCCTTTCGGCTTCATGGAGTGCCAGTAAAACGTATGGTTCCATACCTGAGCTGCATTGTTGAAGATCCCGGACTTGGAGCTATCTCCCACCGTCTTTTTAATGATGTTCTCCAGAGTCTCATTCGCCAGATCTGTCCCTTCGATCAGTTTATTTACGTTGACAACATAGGTGTTGTGGTGTTTGCCGTAGTGAAAATCTAATGTCTTTTCACTGAGGTATGGGTTCAAAGCATCTTTAGGGTAGGTCAATTCCGGTAAAATGATAGCCATGGTTTTCTCCTTTCTGTCTCAAATTCTGTTGGGTCAAGCACACCCCAGCCTGCTTCTATTAAATCGTCGATTCGCCTTTCGATAGACATTGCTTGACCCCATTTATCAAGAATCGGGCGACTGACCTTCGTAAACAGAGCTGCTCCCCCTCGATACCTTCGGAGACGGCCGTGGTTACGACACCTGGACAAGCGACCCAGGAATAGTTTGGCATTAATTTGACTTGATGCTTTAACCCTTGCAGCCTACCCATGCATTTTACGTGCCAACTATGGCCAATGGATGAGGTTTTCTATAAAGGCCGTGATGTTAGTTAGTTATCCACAGTGACGGAGTGGGGGGTGAGATACCAAGGGTCGGCAAGAAAGGGGTAGGTGTCCTAATAACGGGCCACAGAATTCCTGTCTCCGCTCGTTATCAATAGGTTACAAATTTATTGGGTGTCTTAAAGTCGGTCCATCGAATTAATCCTCGGCCGGATTGTCATCCTCAATTCCGAAACGCTTAAGATGTCGATACAGAGAGTCTCTGGCTATGCCAAGCACGCGGGCAGCATGTCTTTTATTGCCTTGGCAGCGCCGCAGGGCCTCCAAACACAGGGCTTTGATCACCTCATCCGTCACGTCGTGGAGCGTGTGCTCATCTACCGGAAAACCGGACACGTGAGACCAGCTTTGGTGGCTTGCGTCAATCGAGGGGACCGCAACGTTCAAATTCTGCCCGTCGGATAACATCAATGCTCGTTCGATCACGTTTCGCAATTCCCTGACATTTCCCGGCCAATGGTAGCTGGCAAGCGCAATGGCCGACGCGGAGTCGGTCGCGGGGAGAGAAGTCAGCTGCAGCTCCTTCGCCAGCAGCGACATGATCTCTTCCAAGAGTACAGGAATGTCCTCAATCCTATCACGCAGCGGGGGCACGTTTATCGCAAACACATTCAGACGATAGAGCAGAGGAGAAAGGAATCGGCCTTCTGCCACCTCTGTATCGAGACTCCTGTTCGTCGCTGCAATGATCCTGGCATTCACGGTAATGCTTTTCTCACCGCCAACACGAAAGAAGGACCTTGTGTCCAGAAAGGTCAGGAGCTTGGACTGCAAGGAGAGGGTAAGCTCTCCAATTTCGTTGAGCAGGAGGGTCCCGCCCTCGGCCAATTCCAGGAGTCCTCGCTTCCGGCCGTGCGCTCCTGTGAAGGAGCCCCGCTCGTGACCAAAAAGCTCCGACTCCGCCAATTCCTTGGATATGGCAGCGCAATTAACCGCAAGATAGGGTCCCGGAGCACGCCTGGAATGGTCGTGAATCCAACGTGCCAAATAGTCCTTTCCACTCCCACTCTCCCCCTGGAGCAGAACGATGCTGTCCGTGGATGCAGCCAAGCGCGCCTCGCTCAGCGCAGCTCTCATGGCCTTAGAGGGGTACGCCTCGGGGATCGGTCCTTGGCCACGCAAGGTTCTCTTGCGATCCGTCACATCACGAGAGATACCATAGATGCCGATGATGGCGCCCTCCGCGTCACGAAGCGGCGTGAGGACAGTATTCAAGGTGAACTCTACACCCTTTATGGAGGCGGTATATTCTTCTTCGATGGATTCTCCCTGGAGCACGCGCAGATCCACTTGTTTGATATGTGTCCCGGTCCCTTCGCCATAGATATCCTCATCCTTGCGGCCGATGATTTCGGACACGTCCAGTCCGAACAATCTTGCCATAGCAGGATTCGCGTGGGTGTATTTGAGATGACGATCCTTCATGAAAATCAGGTCTCGTGCATCCTCAACGAGTGCTCGAAATCGTTCCTCACTGAGACGCAAGGCTTGCTTCGCCAGCTTCTGTTCAGTAATGTCGAGATGCGTGCCCGCTGCCCGCAACGCTTTGCCGTTCTCGTCTCGTTCAACGATCATGCCGCGCGCCAGTATCCACTTCCATTGGCCTGACTTGGCCCGAAGCCGGTACTCGGCCTCGAACAAAGGCGTACGTCCTTTCCGGTGCGCATTCCATTTCGCAATGACCCGAGTCTTGTCCTCCGGATGGATCAGCCCCTCCCAAGTGCTAAAAAGCGGCTCGATTTCCTCCAAAGAAAACCCGAGCATCTCGACCCAGCGTTGGTCGAAAACAGTCTCTCCGGTCTGAATGTTATAGTCCCACGCCCCGAGTGCAGCTCCGCTCAATGCCAGGTTCAGCCTCTGCTCACTCTCTCTCAGCGCCTCCTCCGCTTTCCTCCGTTCGGTGATGTCATGGATGATCGAATAAAGCAGCTTGCGATCCTGGATCTCGAGCGGACCGGAGTGAACTTCAACGTCTCGTATCTCCCCTGAACGCAGCCTGTGCCGGAAAACAAAGGAGGTTATGTCTTCCGTATCTGCTGCCGTCATTGCTGCCGCAACCTGATCGGTAGCCATAATGTTGATGTCCGTGATTTTCAGCTGCCTCATCTCATCCAGGCTGTATCCATAAAATTCCAGTGCTGCCGGGTTGGCGTCCACAATGGCCCCGGTTTGCGCATCCACCAGGAGTTTAATAGCCCGATTTCTTTCGAACATCTGCCGGTAGCGCTCTTCACTGCGCCTCAGAGACTCCTCGCCTTTTTTGCGCTCGGCAATTTCCCGCTTCAGTTGCTTATTCATCTTCAGCAGTTCGGACGTGCGTTCTTCGACCCGGTTTTCAAGTTCGTCGTGAGCCCGCTGCAATAACTCCTCTGCGAGCTTGCGGTCGCTGATGTCCGATATGACTGTTCGGAATCGGCTGAATTCACCGTCAGAGTCCGCTATTCCTACGCTTTCCAGTTGAGCGTGGAACCAACCTCCATCCGGTTTCACCAGTTTGATCTCGCAAATGTGTCGGGCTCCGGTTTGCAGGACCTGGTTACGGTGGAAATAAAAGGTGTCCTGGGTCTCCTTATGAACAAAGCTCGTCAACGGCTTACCGATGAGAGATCCTCTCTCCATTCCCAACAGGCCCGCGCCTGCAAGATTGGCTTCCAGAATAAGCGCATTTTCATCTAACGTGAAATATCCAACCGGCGCGTAGTCATATAAATCCAGATAGTTGTCTCTGGATTCCTCCAGTGCCAGTTGAGCCTGACGGAGTTCCTGGTTCTGCATCTCCAGCTCTATCTGATGGACTCTCAATTCATGGACCAAAAGTCGCATCTTCTCTGAGGACAGATCCACTTCTTCCAGAACATCTGCTGATTCTTTCAATATGCTTTCTGCACGCTTCCGCAGGTCTGAGGTCTTGTCTTTAGAATCATCGCTTCTTGCCACGAGACCCTTCCCTTCCTAGATGGGTGTCATCGGTTACTTTCGAGTCTTTTGTGATAGAAGATCGGTTTTTTTCCCTCTACAAGACAACACTGTTTTCGGTCAAGCAAAAAGGGACCAGGGACGGTAAAATAAAAGGGGACCACTTGGTTGAAAGCGAGAATCATAGTTTCTTCTTGTTGGAGATGCTCTGTTTGAATCTATAACTCTCACCGTTCATGGTCAGGAGAATGGTAAGTGCAGAGTCATATCACGGGAATACATGCGTTCACGACAAAATTTCCGCATGGGTACAAAAACACATGGACCGTTAAAGTGACGGTGAGCCCCCGCTCAAGCAGGGTCTTTCTTAGAACCAGCACCTTGATCGCTCCTGTTTCCGCACTGGCCTTTACCTCCAGGTCTCAAGCCCCATTTTTTTGTCTGCCTCGCTTGACCTGCCGATGACCATTCCGAGATCCGTCCCATCAACTCCCTGAGACATCTCGTCAGGCTCAGCCAGATTGATTCTGCCCGATTTTTTCTTTCGGGGAAGGGGTCAATGGTGCAGGGCAGTTCGGGAGTTTTTACTTGATTTTTTTGTCGCCCTCATCATTTCTATATTTTGGGGTAACAGGGTCGCTTCTTGCGGCATAGACGTGATCAAAAGATACGTGAGGACGCGATCACGAGTTTTAATAAGAATGAAGCCAAGTGCCAGTGATCACTATCCGAAAACTGACTGCTCGGTCCAAAGCATAAGATGCCCAAAATCAAATCAAGAGCCCCGAGAACTCAAGGATAGGATCAATGGACTCGCAACCAACGAATATCACTGGCTGATGTGACAGCGTCTCACTATTGCGAAGGGCTTGTTAGTGCCGGTCCGGGCGGGCAAAACCACATTTTTCCTTGCGCCGATGCGAAAATGTACTTATAGGCTATTCGGTAAGTCCTGAAGAGGCTTACTGCGCAAATGTTGACCCTCATCGATCCACCTGTTTGTCGTTCGCCCAAGGAGACGACGGATGTAACCATCTGAGAGAAACGGAATGTGAGCAGTATTATAGTGGTAGAAAAATCCATGGAGTAAACCACTACATGAAATTCACCGTCTTGTTACTCATCAACTTTACCCTCCTGGTTTTTTTTATTTTTCTTCTACGGAAGCCTGGATTACTCACCACTTACCTAGGCGGACGTTTCTGGCTCACTTGGCTCGGAGTGGGCGTGATCACTCTCATGGATGAACTGACCTCGGTGTTCTATGCCCCGGCTGAGGCTTTTCGGTTCATTGGTCCGGCTGCAATATTCTTCATCGCACTGACATCCATCCTCATCCGCTTTTTCAGTTCCCGTCTGGTAGAAATTTCCGAAATCCTGGAACATCACAAGATGTTTGGCGGCGGGGTCTATTCTTTCTCTTATTTGGTCTTAGGTCCGATGATTTCCTTTGTGGCAGTTTCTTCGATCATGGTGGATTACATTCTGACCGCCTGCATATCCGCCATAAGCGCCATAGAAAATGCCGCTTCATTTTTTGCCGTTTCACAACTATGGAAGATGGTGACGGCCATCGTGATTGTTTGGGCAATCGCCGGTCTGAACATCTTGGGAATCCGGGAAAATGTCCGCTTCACGTATGGAGTCTTCATTCTTGTGGCATTTGTTTTTGCGAACTTGATTGTATCGGGTTTGTTCGGACTGGATCACGATTCGTTGATTCGGATGAAAGATTCCGTCACCGGAGTCGCAAGAAATCTGGAAAGCGGGTCTTGGACTCATGGTTACGGCGTTTTCATCGCGTCAGTTGCCAGTTGTGTTCTGGCTTATTCCGGTGTGGAATCCGTTCTTCAGACGGCAGGCTTTGTCCGTTCATGGCGAGATATCTATAAGTCCTATATGTTCCTGGCTCTCACGGTAGGCATTGTTACTCCGCTGGTAGCTGCTTTGGCTCTGTCTGCCCCCATAGATTTTCCGAACCACGAGGGTGATCTTATCACTCATTACGCTACGGTCCTGAATGGCGTGCCATTCGGAATTGCCGTTGCCGCCTTAGCAAGCATTACTCTTATAATGGCTCTCAATACAGCCGCCATCGCCTCAAGCGAACTTATGGAACGGGTAGCACAACGGTACGGCTTTTCCTGGTTCATCGCTACCAACCGCAGACACTCTTTTTACCGAATACATGTAATAAACGCCGTTTTTTTCTCAATCATCATTTTGATCACTGGTGGGAGTCAGATGATCCTGGCGGATATGTACGCCATTGGGCTGCTTGCCTGTTTCTCAATCAATTTGGGGTCTCTCCTCATCTACAGGTACTTCATGGGCACCACGGAAATAATCCAATATCACACGAATCGTTTCGGTACTGTCCTGTTATTTCTGATTTTCTTGAGTTGCTTCGTCTTCTTGGCCTGGATGAAACCGCACGGGACTGAGCTGTGGGCGATTGTCACAGGTGTCGTCCTCTGTGGCGGATTGGTGGTGGCTCGAAAAAGAGCGCCGGAGATCAAAGCGATTGCCGAAACTGACAGTCACATGGATATGATTCTATTTCTCGCCGAATCATCCGAAAAAGATGTTCACATCATCTTCCGTAGGTTCAAAGAAGGATTCCTGGAACCGCGTAAACAGAATAAGGCTTACGTTACGTTTTACAATCCGCGGGAGGGCGCTCCGGTGAAGTTGGCTCCCAATCATTTCAGATTTGCTGAGAGCAAGATAAGCCTTTACCACCAGATGGTCGGGTTGCTGAAGGCGGTTGAACAGGAGTTGGCGGACCGGCGGGTAATAATCCACTTCGGTTGGGCTTTGTCTTCGTGGTTGGATCGGATGTCCATTGTCGTAATGATCTTTAATATCATGCGCCTGCCCAAACAGTTCCCTGATTTTGATTTTCATATCGATTTTGCTCGGAGAAAATCCTCTCAAAAACAGGCGGCAAGGCGATGAAGACGAGGCTTCCAACAACACGGCCATCCCCTGACTAGCCCAGGAGCCGGAACCGGCCAAGATATAATCTTCAAGAGAAAGGACTTCGCACCGCCGATGCTCAGAATCTGGTCATGGATAACAATAGTGATGGGTTGCTTGATGGGGCTATCTCCGTTGCTTCACGTCTGGCAAATGTACAGCGTCCAGTCAAGCAAGGGGCAGTCTTTTGCGGGTGTCGTGTTTCTGGAATTCGGTATAGCCACGTGGTTGATATATGGGCTTATGAAGCGAGATCTAGTCCTTATCGTATCGAACGGAATCGGGGTTCTCGTGGGTTTGGTCTATCTGCTAACAATCAGATATTATTCGTCATAAAGAAAAGGAGGAGGACTTGTGACCCTGACCAAAGCGGACGTATCCACGAAAATCGCCGCCGACTGCCGATTTATGAAAGGAGATTTCTGCAAAGCGGAAGCAATTTCGATTTGCAGAAGTCTCGTTTCAACTTGCCTCATCCAACATCATGACGTCTCACGCTCGCTTTCTCCCGAACTGCCCATTGACTCTGCTCAGCAGGGCGTTCTACTTCTTTTCAGCGTCTTTAGCGTCTTTAAGCTTCTTGATTTCTTCAGCAGCTCTAACCTTAGCTTTAGCATCTCTGTCTGCTTGGATCTTAGCATCTTTAGCCTCGTTAAACTTCTTATCTGCTTCGGCAGCCTTGACCTTAAGCCGAGTGTTGTTTCCCACAAGATCCAAGAGAGGCAAAACCGTAGTCAGCTTCGCCCGAGAAATCATACAAGAGAGCCTTTCAGTGCTCTATCAATTCTTCTTGTCTGACGGAATGGGTTCCTTTGTCTTTTCCTTGACCTTTTCCTCTGTGGGTTTGGCCCTTTCGATTTTTTCCTGAGTCTTTCCCTTGCTCTTTTCAGTCTGCTGTTGCTGCTGAGGTGCCTGCTGCTGCTTTAGGTGCTGTTGCTGAGGCTCCTGCTGTTTCTTTAGTTGTTGTTGCTGAGGCTCTTCCCGCTGTTGGTGTTGACGCCGCATCGGTTCGGACTGCTCTCGTTGAGGGCGCAGCTGTTCAGTGGCTTGCCCGGCTCCCTTTGGACAGACCTTAGCCTTTCTTTTTTCTGCCTGTTCCATGGTTTTGAATGGACCTGCTATGGTGGCGGGTGTTTTTTCGTTGGCTTCTATCACCCTGCACACACCGTTCACGTCCTTGACCACAAACCAATGTTTCTTTTGAGCCAGAGCAACCCCCGACATCAGAACAAAAACTATCACAGCAGCAAACAGGTACCGACGAATTTTTCAACAATTGACGTTTCATGATCCTCCCCCATCGTTTGTGATTATCTTTCAAGATATTCGCTCGCTCGCCTACACAGGGGCAGCGACAACTATGCAAGGAATGCAAAGTGCCTCGCCGCAGTCATTACCATACTGCCAATCCTGGTTTTCATCTGAGGATTGGCCCCTTCTTGAAATTGTCTCTTCGGGCACTCGTTACGGGCATGACCGAATGGGGCAGCCGCTGGGTACCTGCCGCTGCATTCCGCGCCCCGCTTCGTCGTCTTGTAGCTGGCGCATCGGTTCCATTTGCTCCTGTCTGCCCAATTGTTCAATGCTGTTGCCAGCCAGGGACCTCCTGCTTCTGTTGTTGTTGGAGCGGGGCTTGCTGTTGCGGCTGTTTGTTGTCCCATATATCTGCCGGCCCTGTTGTTGTTGAAGCCGCAGTTGCTCCCCTCGTGACCTTGGGGGTGGCTCTACCGGATGACACCACCCCGAATCTGCGTGCCTAAAGGCGCCGCCTCCTGTACCAGTATCCACCGCCACCGCCGAAGAGCAGAAGCAGCACAATGATTAGAAGGATTAATTCCATATCGTCACCACCTTTCTAAGGTTGGATTGGAAACTGGCTGATGATGCCCAAACTGGGCCTATCCGCCATTTTCAGGATTTGCTCATGGATCTCTTCTCCATAAGGCCGCTGAAGGGAGTAACGCTGTTAGCGTCATAGATAGAGCTACCATTTGCTCAGATGCTCATCCAGCTCCTTCTCCGCTTCCTCACGTTTGAGTCCGTATTTCTCTTGTATCTTACCAAGTAACTGATCTCGCTTTCCTGCCACGACATCCAGGTCGTCGTTTGTGAGTTTGCCCCACTTCTCTGTGAACTTGCCTTTCAGTTGCTTCCAATTTCCTTCAATCTGATCCCAGTTCATGATCTCTCCTTGTCGAATATCGAACCGTTTTCTCCTAGACTTTCTTGCCCTTCCTTCAATTGAGTCAAAGATCGTATCCGTCCCGATTCCAATAGCCGCATGTATTAGGCAAACAGTTCGTCCGTATGCCGCCGCCTATAATCCGGACGTTGTATAAGTGCCCAGTGGGCCTTAACAAACCTTTCATATTCCGGGGCCTCGGCGAGACGACCGCACACTCGATTCATCAGCTTGCCGTCCAATTCCGCGGGTTCTCCCCAGGATTGTCGGCCAAAAGACTCGGCCCTGAGGGTTCCCTTTTCGGACTGATAGCACTCCTCTATATTACGCTGCATCAATTCGAGGTCTTGTATCTCCTCGAAGAGTTGATTAGCCTTGCCGTACACTAGTACCGCCCATTCTGCTCGAACAGTAGCCGGTAACATAATAATTACCGAGAGCAATAAGAAGATCCGTTTTCCCGCTTTGTCGAACCAACTTTTCGAAATGTTTGGTGTAAACATGATCCGGCCCAAACGTGGCGGTGATGCAATCGAAAGCGCTTCGCCTCCAGTGATGAAACGCGATCGGATCAAAGTCAGAATCAAGCACACCCCAGCCTGCTTTTATCAAATGGTCGATTCGTTGTTCGACAGACATTGCCGACCCCTTTAACTAAGAATGCTCGGTGACCGATCTTGGTAAGCACGCCCATCCGCCGGTTGCTGGTGACTTGCACCAGCCGCATAGGCCGCAAAGTATCTATCGATTTTTTCCTCCCATTCGGCCGAAGTGAAGTCAGGCCATTTCTTGCTCTCAAAATTGAGGGCCTTTTCCAAGGTCTGCTTATCAGTGTCGAGCACTACTGTTCCCTTTTCACCGCCCGCCATCAGAGCGTCAAACGGAATCGGAATCAGCACGTCACCTATTCCCAGGAAACCTCCGTGAGACAGGATGGCGTATTTTAGGCGCCCATCCACGCCCACCATGAGATCCTGTATGGTACCGAGTTTTTCCCCTTGACGATTCTCCACGGTAGTTTTCAGTATTTCACTCACTCTCATAGGTACTTTAATTTCCATCATTTTTCCTTCTCCTTTTTTTCGCTTTGGCGAACGCAATTTTCGAAATCTCCGGTGCAGACGTGAGCCGACCATGCATCGCGGTCATGTAATCGAAGACCTTTCGGCTCCAGTGTTGACGAGCCACTGGACCAGGAACAGGGCCCAGCGCATGCCGGCCCGGAGCAATCAGATCATCAACTCGCCTTTCTATAGGCATTGCTGACCTCTCTATGTCCGGGTGACTGACCCTGGTAAATTTCGCTACTCCTCGGTCTGCAACTGCCGCCACAACCTGTTGTGCGAAATTGAGCAGAATCAATCGCCCAAATTGAAATATTGTGAGCAATCATTTGCATGCGCACCTGTTACCGGATGAGGTATACAATCAAAATAATCAACAGGATGGTTCCAATGCCTACTCCGAAAATACTCATGGTAGTGTCCTCCGTACCTTTATTGGTTATGGGCGGGAATTAGTCTCGTCCCGGTCACCCACCGTGACACCACCGGAGACGGCTGCAGTTGCTACACCTGGTTCATAGATCCAAAAAGCGGTTCAGATCATCGAGTGGCTGATGCTTTTAATCCTCGCAGTCTATTCATGCATGTTGCGTGCCAAACATGGCCAATAAATGAGGTTGTGCATAACAGATGTGATGTTAGATAGTTATCCACAGTGATGGAGTAGGGGGTGAGATACGAACGGTCGGCAAGAAAGGGGCAGTGTCCTAAAAACGGGCCATAGGATTCCTGTCTCGGTGTTATCGATAGGTTACCAATTCACTGGGGTGTCTTAAAGTCGGTCCATCGAATTAATCCGCGGCCGGATTGTCATCCTCAATTCCGAAACGCTTAAGATGTCGATACAGAGAGTCTCGGGCTATGCCAAGCACGCGGGCAACACGCCTTCTATTACCTTCGCAGCGCCGCAGGGCCTCCAAACACAGGGATTTGATCACCCCATCCGTCACATCGTGAAGCGTGCGCTCGTGTACCGGAAAACCGGACACGTGAGACCAGCTTTGGTGGCTTGCGTCAATCGAGGGGACCGCAACGTTCAAATTTTGCCCGGTCGGATAACAGGGAAGGTGAACCGAAAAGTCGACCCCTTTCCAGGCTCTGATTCAACCCATATGCGGCCACCATGGAGCTCGACTATCTTTTTGCACGT
Organism: uncultured delta proteobacterium; assembly: GCA_963741425.1. GTDB lineage: Bacteria > Desulfobacterota > Desulfomonilia > Desulfomonilales > Desulfomonilaceae > DATJPW01. The sequence continues at coordinate 9,990 of CAVUHP010000025.1, read as the reverse complement.
GGCCAGACCGATCCCTGTTCCGATTGGACTTGCGGAATTCTCAACTCTTTGAAAAATGAAAAAGATTCGTTCGAAGTGCGGCGGCTCAATGCCCATACCATTGTCGCGTACCCAGAATTGATGCTCAGACTCTGTGCTGTCGACACCTACATGGATTTGCAGAGGTACATTTCCCCTAAACTTTATAGCATTGCCTATAAGATTCTGAAAAAGCCGAGCTATATGAACAGGAATAGCCATTACCGTCGGCATATGGTCAGTTGTTACCCTTGCTCCGCTCTCATTGATGGCCGCTCTCAAATTCGAAAGAGCGTCAGAGAGACAAGAATTGCAATCAGTCGGCTCAAACTTCTGCTGATTGGCTGACACACGGGAATAGTCCAGCAGGCCTTGAATCAGCCAGTCCATTCGCTGCACGATTTCAAAAGATTTTGAAAGATATTTTCTCGCTTCTTTATCGAGGATTTTCGCTGCGCGTCTCTCAAGGAGCTTTAGGTAAGCGGCTGTACCCACTAATGGTTCTCGGAGGTCGTGTGCCGCTACGTAGGCAAACTGCTCAAGATCTTTGTTGCTGCGCTCCAGGGCGTCGGTTTTTTCCCTTAAGGCCGCTTCTACCCGCTTGCGCTCCGTGATGTTCGTTAGAACCGTGTGGCAGCGGGTAGGGAGACCCTCAAGATCTTTGGCCGAGTTGCTCTCCAGTAGGGCATGAAAAAGAGTTCCGTCCCTTTTCACTAATTTGACTTCGCAGGTCTGCTCGTCTCCGCTCTCAAGGACTCGTTTGATGTGAAGATAAAGAGTGTCGGCGTCCTCCTTACAAACCAAACGGGAAAATGGCCTTTTAATAAGCGATTCTCTGTCTATGCCCAGAAGGCGGACAGCAGTGAGATTGGCTTCCAGAACAAGCGCATTTTCATCTAAGGTGAAATATCCAACCGGCGCGTAGTCATATAAATCCAGATACCTGTCTCTGGATTCCTCCAGAGCCAGTTGAGCCTGACGGAGCTCCTCGTTCTGCATTTCGAGTTCGATCTGGTGGACCTGCAACTCATGCAGGAGCTTCTGTACATCCTCCGGCAAAGGTCCGGATATGTCCTTCACATCAGCAATCTTCTGACGGAGCAATTCCTCGGCGCGCGTACGTAGATCCCCTGATTTCTCTTTGAAATTCACGTCTTGCGTCATGCCTGACTCCCTTGCATATGCGCTAATAGGACCGGCGACCATATCAGCCTGGGAATGCCCGGCCCGTGCTTAAGGGAATTACGCCTGGTTTCGTTCACATTGTCCATGAAATCCCGATTGGCCCATCTGGAGGGATGTTTAAGGTCTTTTCCGACCAGTAACGTCCTCGATGGCCAGGAGTATCTTTTCAGGTTTTCCGGGCTCCGTCTGCAGCATCCTAGCATTCAACAGCATTGTCCGATTTCCGATGGTCTCGAATTCATGTTCCACTTTGAAATCCGCGATGCTGATCTTCTCAGGGAGAATCTTCTCCAAAAGGTCTCGGAGAGCAGGAATGTCCCACTGGCGATTGGCCAGATCGTAGAGCAGCTTACCTTTGGTCTCTTTCGGCTTGACCTTGAAGGTGCGGTAAAACGATTCGTTGGCCGATTCAATCCTCAGATCTCGGTCCAGCAAGAGCAGAGGCTCTCGTACCGTATTGATGATACTCACCTCCTGCCTTTCAGCCTCCTCGGCAGCAGCCTTCATCCCCCGTCTAAAGACGGAAGTATCCACGAATGTAATCACCACACCCTCGATCACGTTTTCAACGGTTCGATAAGGAAGAATCCGCATCGAGTACCAGCGGTCGTCTCTGGTCTGGATTTCTTCTTCTTTAGGAACGAGGGTCCTGAGAACTTCCTGTGCGTCCTCCACCAATCTCCTATACTTGAGCTTGGTAACCATGTGGGCCAATGGGCGACCCACGTCCGTCTCTATCAAATTGATGAAATCGGTCATGGTAGGAGTAAAGCGCTGAACATTCAAATGTGTGTCCAGGAAAATTGTACCGATGTCAGTGCTGGCAAGAAGGTTGTTCAAATCGTTGCTCGTCCTCGTGAGTTCCTGAATCTTTTGCTGCAATTCCGAGTTCACCGTATTCAGTTCCTCGTTGACGGATTGCAGTTCTTCCTTCGACGTCTCCATTTCCTCATTGGTACTTTGCAACTCTTCGTTGGACGACTGCAACTCCTCGTTCGTCGACTGGAGTTCCTCGTTGGACGTCTCCAACTCCTCAATGGCGGACTGAAGGTATTCCCGCGTGGACGAGAGTTCATGCTCCAACTGCCGCACTCTAGGATGTTCCTCCGCTTCCGTGACGTCCGTCGGCTCGGCTTGCGCCTCGTCCGCTTCTTCAAAGGGGACATCCTCGAACAGGACCAATAATTGCCCTTTCATGGATGCCGGTTTCGATAGTGGCTTCACCACCAGATTGATGAGTGATTCGCCCCCATCCGTCCTAACCAGCAAGCGGTCAGAGCGGATCTCCGTCTTCCGCGTGACGGCCTTTCGGATGGAACTAGCCAATTCGATCTTCAAGCCATGCCTGGCCATATCCAGGATGCTATTCTTAGCGGCGAAATCCCCCGAGGCAGGCTCCAGGTATTTGCCGGTTCGACCATGAATATAGAGAACTTCTCCTTTTTCGTTGACGAGGGCTCCTGCGGGTCCGTAGGACTCCATGATGAGTTTCTCCACGACCTCACGGCGCCCGTGTCTTTCCGTAGCAGTGGGATATCCTGTTGCAGGTGCAGTGATTCTGCGATCGGTCGCGGTGGGTCTATGAAGATGAAGGGCCGTCTCCCGGCCGAACTCCCGATCAATGCGCGTGTACAGTCTCCACTTTCTGTCCAAGACGGAAAAGAGATCCGTGAACTCGCCTATGGATTCCGAGGAACCGAGGAAGAGAAAGCCGTGCCGGTTCAAGGAGTAATGCAAAAGCGGCAGTACCCTTTTTTGCAACTCGGCACCGAGGTAAATGAGCAAATTCCTGCATGATATCAGGTCTATCCTGGAAAATGGCGGATCAGTAATTACGTTTTGCAAGGCGAACACCACGATGTCACGTATTTCCTGCTTAATACGGTAGAAACTGCCCTGCTTTGTGAAGTAACGTTCTAGGAATTCCACGGGAACGTCAGTGGAAATGCTTTCCGGATAGTTGCCCAGCCTAGCCGTCTCGATTGCCTCATTATTCAGATCAGTGGCGAAAACCTGGACTGAGAAGCGCTTCTTAAGACTGTCCATGAAATCCCGGCAGAATATGGCGATCGTGTACGCTTCTTCCCCGGTGGCACAACCAGGAACCCATATCCGTACTGGCCGATCTGCGTTTCTGTTTTCAAACAGTTTTGGGATCACTTTCTCTCTCAAGACTGAAAAAGCCCCCTTGTCCCGAAAGAAGCTGGTGACCCCTATGAGCAGATCTTTGAACAGGTTGTCTGCTTCGCCGGGCTCCTCCTGCACATGACGAACGTAGCGAGAGAGTTCGGTGATACGATTTACCGCCATCCTTCTCTCAATGCGGCGGAGCATGGTGTTCTGCTTATAATGGGAGAAATCGTGTCCTGTTTGAGACCTCACGATAATGAATAACTTCTCCAAATGATCGGCATCCTTGAGGGTTAGCTCGGCGGGTTTACCAGGCACTTTGATGATGGCGTGTCGGGCGTACGCAATAAGCTGCTCCGGCATCTGTTCGACAGGCAAGATATAGTCGGCCAGTCCTGTGGATATCGCGTTTCTGGGCATCCCGTCATACTTGGCAGACTCAGGATCCTGCACCATCCCCATGCCGCCCTCGCCCTTGACCGTCCGCAAACCAACGGTCCCTTCGGTCCCGGTGCCCGAAAGTACAACGCAGATGGCGTTTTCTTTCTGATCCTCCGCCAAAGTCCGAAAGAAGTAATCAATCGGAGTTCGATGACCGGGAAGTGCAGTCGGTTCCAGGAGATGCAGTTTCCCTTGGAGGATACCCATGTACCGGTTGGGGGGAATAACGAACACGGAATTGGGCTCCACCAGCATGCCGTCTTCCACTTCCAGAACTTTCATACTGGTGTAGCGCTTGATCAGCTCACTCAGGATGCTCTTATGGGTGGGATCCAGATGCTGAACCAGGACAAAGGCCATTCCCGTGTCCGGCGGCATGTTGGTGAAGAACTTCTCGAAAGCATCCAGGCCGCCGGCTGAAGCTCCGATACCCACGATGGGAAAGACGACCTTTGTTTCCAGGACCGAGGCATCCTTTTGCCTTCTTGTGGGCTTGCCGGCCTTCCTTGGTTTGGAAGTGGTTTGGTCTTTGCGGACGCCCTCGGTTTTCTTTCTTGGCATCTTTGCGCCCCCCTTTAGCCGTGTATTGGTCTGATCGCGTCCCTTTTCCCATGTTCATCGCCCAGGGCTCACCCGTCTCAAGAGACGAGACCCACACCTACCTCAGTCTTGCGTTGATATCAAAAAGTTGGGAAGGAGGGCAACTATTTTGCGAGTCTGGGATTTTTTCTGCGTACATTCGTTCACAGACAAGGCGGGAGAAGGAAAGGCACGGCTCCAAGGGGCCTTGGCCAAAAACCAGTCCATGAAAAGAGGGGAGCTTGTAACCAGGACGCCGCGACAGCGCCATCAAGTTTGCGTCTCCGTTACAATTTTTCTGGACAATGCGATCCGGTATCAATAAGATCCCGTCATCCCGACAGACATCTTCACTTCATTAAATCTTCATGCTTTTAGGAGGTATGGATCATGACGAAAGCTGAACTGGTCAACTGGATGGCGAAGGAAGCTGGTATTACAAAGAAGGGAGCCGCTGCGGCTCTTGACGCTTTTGTGAAAGCGATTCACAATTCATTGAAGAAAAAGGCCGGTAAAATTCGCGTTACGGACCTCGGTACCTTCATTGTAGTCCATAGAAAGGCGCGTAATGGGGTTAATCCTCAGACCAAGAAAAAGATTAAGATCGCCGCAGTTAATGTTCCCCGCTTTAGAGCATCTAAGTCGCTCAAGCAGGCGGTACACAAAGCAAAATGAACGACAGGGGCTGACATCTGCGTGAACAAATCGAATCTTATTGCGGACCTCGCCAAGGGGGCGGATCTTCCGCTGCGCAAGTCCGAAAAAATCGTCAGTTTGGCTTTTGAAACCATGTCTAGGGCTCTTGTCAATGGCGACCGGATCGAGGTACGGGGATTTGGATCTTTCGTGGTGAAAAAATACAAGGACTACACCGGTCGCAGAGGTCACTTACTGGTGACTTGAGTTTGCAGGCTCACCCCTTCCGTGGCTTGCCCTTCCGCCCCCATCTCCTTGTGCCAAAATGCCATAAAACATAGCATCTTGGGTAGTTTTCTTCATACGCTACTTGAGTTAATTTCATGCGCCATATCGCTACCTTACATGCGCCATGGGTTGTGTCATCATATCAGCCACTTAGTGGCCCTTCGGGGGGAGGGGATTATGACAGCCAATTTTTTTATATATATTGGGTCCCATCGTGGGACTCCTGGACGCATAAGTTCCCCCAATATCAGGGCCCTGTGACGCGCCCACATGACCGTGCAGCCGGGGCGGTCATGGCCCTGAATTTTCTTCTAAAAAGATGACTAGCGCATGTGACGATTGGGCTAAAATGATATCGCCGAATTTCAGTTGTTATCGGCCGGCGTGCGGCGCATGCACGAAACCTGGAATCCGCAACTATTCCGGTCGAGGGATTCGCTGGAAAATTGGATGATGTCGCGGGAATAACATCTAGATGTGGAGACACAGCAGATAAAGAGACACTATGCCTCTGAGTGAGGATGGGGTACAATGATTCAACGGCGGTGCGGCTACAAAACTGCACGGCGTGTCTGAATCTTGTCGAGCGATTGATTTGGCCGGTGTCAAATTTTCGTCTGTATACGTAAGATTTTGCGGCGCGGGAGACTCGTTATGTCCTCGGAGACCCTAGCAATTATCACGCCCCACGGTGGGACTGGCTTCGGAGACGTTCATTCGTAGGCACGTCAACGAACTATATCCTGAAGGGACCGTTTTAGTAACCGCAGGTATTGGGGGAATTTCTGGAACACGATTGTCCTGCCCTGATGCTTGATGAAATCCCACGCTGGTCGCCGCACCGCGTGATCCCTGCTGTGGTCCGCAGAATCGGATACGATCTGCCAAGTGGCAGGCCGAAAGTAAGAAGATTTCTGAGGGCCCGCAATGTCACTGTGGTGTTGGCCGAGTTTCTCACGTTCGCTTTTCCGTGGATGAGACTGGTTCAGTCGCTGGGCATAAGGTTCTTTGCCCATGCGCACGGGTGGGATGTCTCTGCCGCGCTTCGGAATCGAAAGTGGCAAATGCGGGACCCCATTACAATTTGGCTGAAGGCATCATCGCTCCTAGTCATTTCTCTGCGGCTCGGCTTGCTCAGTTGGGGCTGACCCCAGGAAGCTGCATGTTCTTCCTTGTGGGGCGGAGGTGCCTGAAGAGCCAACTCGTCACATTGAGAACCTCGAAAAGATTCGTTGCCTGGCAGTAGGTCGAATGGTACCCAAGAAAGCACCCTTGACGCTCTTGGAGTCTTTCTACAGGGCCTCCTTGGAACTGAAAAATCTGCACCTGGATTTCATCGGGGATGGGCCACTATTCGCGGCAGCCCGCGAGTTCGTTTTAAATCACCATCTGTCAGATCGGTAACCCTCTACGGCCCCCAGCACCATGATGTAGTCCTCCGGCTGCTCAGAGAAAGCGATATATTCATTCAGCACAGCGTCACTGCTCCCGACGGAGACGAGGAAGGGCTAGGTATCGCCATTCTAGAAGCCATGGCCTACGCATTACCTGTTGTTGCTACCCGTCACGACGGAATTCCGGAAACGGTAGTGCATAATCATACCGGCTTTCTGGTCGATGAACAGGACCCGATCGGCATGGCCCATTATCTTATTTAGACTTGCAGGTGATTTTGGAACACGGCAAAAGATGGGTGAAGCCGGTTGGCGAAGAATGACCGATAAATTTTCCTGGAAAATCATACAGAGTCGCTTGAAGCAGATCCTGGGTTTATCTTGACTATTACCAGGAAATGGTGACCTGCCCCCAGTTTGTGTGCCACTTGTTAAGTTAGAGGTATAGCTGGAAAAAATTTAGGGCAGGCTTCAACAAATTATCCCCTTACCTGCCCAACCAGTTGGTCATGGGATTGAGATGGTTGGCAAATGGCGATTCGATCCAACACGTCAAACAAGAAATAGGAAATACAGATGACCAGAAAGCACTTGTCGGCCTAAAATTGTAGCATGCGGAGTTGCTGGACGGGCACGGCAGAAAATGGGCTGAGCATCGCATAGTTCGAAGGCCGACTTTGTTGCGCAGATTGGGGGGGGACGGGCTTAGGTCACAGAGCGTCAGAGGCTTCGTGAAATCAATTCTGAGCCATTTTTGGTCACACAAGGGCTCCGCCCCCCCCCCCTGGTTCCAAGGGATGACTGATACGCTGGGAAAGAAGAGACACGCTGTTGACTATTGATCGGGGCAAAAGCACATGATAGGTGTTCACACTGGGAAAACACGAGCCCGTCATGGACAAAAAATCCTACTGAAAGTTTCTTGGAGAGGCTATTTGATGGGTGAGTTCAAGGAATTGAAATCCCTATACGAATATTTGGAAGACCATGCACTTGGGCATCCTTCTGGTGCAGACATTGCAAAGTCGTTTGAGGATTTTAAGAAAGCGGCGGCGGGCCTACCCGACGAGAAAGTCCTTGCCTGCGACTGGGAAGCCGCGGTGTTCCGTATTCATTTTGTAGAAGGAGACCCTAAGCGCTGTGATTTAGAGAAGCATTTCGGTGAGGCGTGCCATGACTACCTGGAACGCAGGCTTAAAGAAACCCGCAATCCCTTGTTGAAGGCCTATTACTCACACACCTTATCGGCCATCCCCGCCACTAGACACGAGGAGCATGCAGAAACCGCCGTTGCATCCTATATGAGATTATTAAGGATTTTTGAGAAGAAGACCGTTGAAGCCCCAGAGGAACACTTTGGTTTTCATTTGCTGCGAGCTGTTGGAAACGCTTTTTCGCTAGCTTATCAGACGAATTACCGGTGGGATGAAATCAAATCCGAGATTAGACGGTTGGTGATAGAGTTTGATTTCGCCAATCCTGCTTCGTTCAATTTACGAAGAGACCTGATCAGTCTCATGCTCAATTCAAGAGGAAACTGACGAGAGAAGGATTTTGAAGGAATAGCTGAAGTGTGTTGGAGGCTGTAAGAAGATATGATGGGCTGGAGACGTGTAGAGGCAGCCATAGATGCGCTTGAGTTGGGGGAGAAAGTTGATGGCAGGCTCGGGTTGAAAAGTCACGACTGGATAAGCGAAAAAGCTTCCTGTTACGAGAAACTGATGAGGATATACCGAAACACGCCCAACGAAATCATGCATTGCCAAGACGCTCTCATGGCCTACAAACAGGTTAAACATTGGGACAAGGTGCAGGAATTGGAGCAGAAGCATCATGAAATCAGAGCGGCCATGCCGATTGCAACATTCGCAGAGGAGATTGACTTGACTGACCACCGAGAGGCATGCAGACAACTGGCACGTAGAATGATCGAACAGGGCTCAGAGCAAATCATGGTTTTCCTGATGAGCGGCACAGGATCTGTTACCCAATTATTTGACGCTGCGAGAAGCTGTCAAATCAGAGAATCAGGAACCTCACCTTATTGACGTGTTGCCGACTGGGCTGATGGATTCAAGGGGACACCGTAATTCAACATTTTTCGACCCCAGAGGAACTGGAGTATTTCAGAATTCTGCAGCATTACGAGATGCACTTGGAACTGAACAAGTTAGTCCTATTGGAAGAGGTCATTTTCGAAGCATCGCACGATAGGCAAGATACCGGCAGACATTCTTCTTAGGTTCCTGGAAGACCACACTTGGTTGGGAAGCAAGAAAGTGTTCGCCCAACCGGGAGGCGAAGAGATTGAATACCGGTGGCTTGATCTTATAGCTCCATCAGTAAATGAGTATTTTCGTGCAATCCAACGTAACCTTGCGGGGATAAGGCACAAGAGACCAATGGGTATTATGCTTGGATTCGCTTACTCTTAAATTCGAGGGACTGCTGCGAGAGTTTTGCGCAACTCACACGGCATCGCAACCTTTTTTACGCCTGCTGACTCTAAGGGACGACAGATTTCTAAGGAGAAAGACTTGAACGCTTTGCTCCACGAAGAAAGGTTGAAAACTATTGTCAGTCAGGACGACTTAACTTTTTTCAAGTTTTTGCTGACCGAACATGTGGGCTACAACTTACGTAACAAGATCGCTCATTGTCTCTTGGTGTCCCCGAAGTCATACTCCTGGAATTACGCTACCTTATTAATAGTCGCTCTTCTTTAGATTAGCTAAATACCCCCTTGGAGAATCAAAACACTCTCAAGATGTCCTCATCTGACACATGTATTTGGCGCGATGGTATGGGGGGATTTCTACCTTGGGCAGTTTAGAAGCGGGCCAATAGGCTGAAAATAATTGCAGTTCTCGGCTAAAAGAGCGAGAGTCGGGACGAACACACGGAGTTATAGTGTTAGTGGGGAGGAGGAACGGAGAGAGTATACTAAGGCGAATTTGTTGGCTGCTTCGACTTATCAGCTTCGTGTATGGAGGAGGATTTGAACAATTTCGGAGAGAAGGTCTCATTCCTGTGGAGTGTGGCGGATCTGATTCGGGACACCTTCAAAAGGAGCGAATATCAGGATGTGATTCTGCCACTTACCGTGCTCAGAAGAATAGACTGCGTGCTTGCGCCTACAAAAGACAACCGAACTGCTTTTGAAAAGACCCAACCAGGCGGATCGAGCCTTGCTCTTTGAGATGTACTGACAACGAGCGTATCTGTTTCAACGGCGACTTGGTCAAGGCTGCCGTCGACGCGGATGGCTTTACCGGGGGCGGCATCGAGGAAGTATGCCGACGAGTCATCCTCCAGGCTG
>CAVUHP010000024.1:0-158585 GCA_963741425.1 uncultured delta proteobacterium | reverse complement strand
TATAGCGATTGCCAAAAGTTTTGTCCGATTGCTCAATGATTTTTCTCGCGTTTGGATCTGGAATATGATCTATCCTGGGCATGGCTCGGTCCCCGAACATGCCCAACCGGGAAAATGTCTCTTTGGCTGATTTGGAGGTTGCCATGAAGGCCTCTCCCCGTCAGCGCGGATATGTTCGTATGAGCGCCATAAGAATTTTGTGTTTGGGCTTTTCTCATGACCAGTCGGCGCAGATGCATAACGTCTCTAAACGCACAATTGCCCGCTGGGTGAACTGTTTCAATGGTCAAGGTGTTGACGGGCTCATCGACCGTCCTCGAGTAGGTCGACCCAAGAAGATCAGTCCTGAAAAAAGTGCAGAATATAGGGATTTGATCCAGCACCCGGAGAAAGTTAACCAGACGCATTGGACGGGCAAGAAGTTTCATGGATACGTAAGCAAGGAACTGGACAACGAGATTGGCTATCGCACTGTACTTCGTTGGCTCCATGAAGAAGGGTTTCGGCTCAAGGTGCCTCGCTCTTGGCCGAACGGACAGGACGAGGCAAAGAGAAACGCGTTTATAGAATTGCTCAAGACCTTCCTGACCGATCCTGATACTGACGTTTGGTTCCTTGATCAAACAGGTGTCGAGGGAGATCCACGGCCTAGACGAAGATGGGCATTGCGAGGGGAGAAGATTACCGTGCCCTACCAGGGTACCCATATTCGAATGAGCGTCACAGGAATGGTGTGTCCCAGAACCGGTGAATTCTATGCTCTCATGTTCAACCACACAGATACCCAAGTCTTTCAGATCTTTCTCGATCACGCCAACAAAGACATCCAGCCTCAACGCAAGAGGAACATACTCATCTGCGACAATGCCTCATGGCACAAGAACGCTTCACTCAAGTGGGGGAACTTCGAGCGTGTTTTTCTGCCTCCGTATTCCCCAGATCTCAATCCAATCGAGAAACTGTGGCTAATCATGAAAGCCGAATGGTTCTCAGACTTTGTAGCAAAGGACACAGACCAACTCATCGATCGCCTTTGTCAGGCCTTGAACTGGGTTGTTGACCGAAAAACCGGGAACAAGAAAACATGCGCCATTCGGACAGAATTATAGACACTTGCTATAAGCAGTGTTTCGTCACCCCGGCCTAAGCTGTGATATAGACTTTGTCGTGAGTAAAAGAGTAGGATGTGCTGAGCGAAGTGAACCGCATCGTCCGTGAGAACCTCGATTGATGCGGTTCCCCCGCGAAACGCAGGGTCACCGCATCCTACGGGAACTCTCCGATCCTATCGGTTATGGCTGCAAGACTTTTGAGAATTAGTCTATTTACCTGGAACAACGTCTGCGGTCACCTTATAAACGTATTTCACCCAATCATATCCGTAGTAACCTTCTGCGACCACCCGCAGAGGAAAACCGTGTTTTTGCGGCAAGACCTCGCCATTGACTTGATAGGCCAGGAACACCTTGTCCGTGAGCACGTCATTTAGTGGAACCCTATGCACTTTTTCATACTTACCTTCAGGCCCTCGGAATGTAACGTAATTCACATCCTTGCTCATCTCAGCCCGTGTCAGTAGCTCCTTAACCGAAATCCCCTTCCAGACACCGTTGTTGACGAAAAAACCCGGACAGATCAGCAGCACAGTTCTTTCGACCGCCGTAATAGATGTAAGCTCATGATAATTCAGCGAAAGCGGCTTGCCTACTTCTCCGGCCACGATCAACCGCCACTGATCGACGTCCACTTCCAAATCATCCATACCCATTGTCTGGAATTCCGCCAAGGGTGTGACTTCAAGGTCGGAAACGTCCACGTCCTTGGGATTCTTGTCCTTAAGCATTTGGATGGACTCACCACCGCGAGCTGCAACTTTCTCGACTCGACCGAACACCATTTGGGCTGCTGAAGAGAGAGGTCCGACGATGAAGCCGAGGCTCATAGCTCCGACGATCTTCTTAACAAAATCACGTCTGGTTTTCATACTCGTCCTCCCCCTGTTCTAGTTTACTTGATTTTTTGTCGTCCTTTTATAGACCTTAAGACTACTTGGGCTGGGACTAAGTTGCGAAAAAGAAAACGATTTGATGGCGAGAGGCATCTTACCCGCAATGTTTTGGTAGGACATCCCGCGCAGAACGCGGGATTGCCTGTCATGTCTTGTACATGGGCCACCGCTTAACCCGTCCGATTTAATAGACGGGCTGGAAGCCCATCCTACCGGGATTACAGGCTGGAAGCCTGTCACACCACTCAACATCACGCTCCAACCCTTATTGATTATGGGCACAAAACTTTTCGCGGGATTCGGAAAGAGGGTTCAGGTCCACTGGGCGTGGTGCCAACATACATCTTCCCCATTTCTGCATCCCCCGCGTAGTTTACCGCCAGCCATATAGGAGTTTTTGCCGGAGGGGGTGCGGGTCCACTCGGCGTGGAGCCAACATGCATCTTGAGACTGACAGCTCTCGATACCCCCCGATGCAACACTGATGCATTATCGCCGGTGCGGAGCACCTTCTTTCAAAAAGCGGGTTCCCCCGCATCTTTGCTTTGCCTTCCCGCTCTTCCCGGCGGCCTATTTTGGTTGCGGCCGCAGGCAGCGTTTTGCAAAATCCCGCGTTCCGCGGAACTGGCGATCGCCTTTCCTTCACTTAAGGCGGAGGTCTCGATTCGTAAGTGGTTTCGGGAATCCTGCATACCAGGTAATAGAGGGCAGTTATCAGCATCAGGATCAGCACGCCTGACCAAAGAATGTCCGTAGCGAAATGACCGCCCTGAACCAATCTGCCGATTCCTGCCGCGGTTCCGAATGCTATGCCTGCGGTAAGAGCAACTACCGAAATTACAGGATGCATAGGATAGAATGCCACCGCGGAACAGACTGAATACGCGGCCGCGCAATGACCGCACGTGAAAGACTTACCTTGTCCGCGACCCTGCGGTTCCCACACTTTTTTGTAGTCGCGATCTCCGCCCACAATTGTGAGTTCGGCCGGCCGCGGTCTTCCCCAATTTGGTTTTAGTATGCCGTTGACCAATAACCCCGACCCCAGCGCGGCGGTCAAAATGATCACCAGCGAAGGCCTTAAATATGCTCGCGAAACTCTTCCCGATGCCACGCCTATGCAGATGAGGAGAGCGAAGGTTGAGAGAACCCACATGGGGTATTCTCCGTAGTCATATAATGCGGCCCACGGTTGATCCCGGGTATGTGTCCAGCCTTCGTAGGCGCCGCCGGCCGTATAGAATTTAGCAGACCATGCAAGGTCCCATCCGGTGAAATGTAATACAGCGGTGGCAGCTACTCCGAAAATGAAAAGGCCGAGAAGGATTACTAGACCCTTCAATCGTGAATTTTGAGAAAACATTTCGTTCTCTACGCTATCTATCTGTCCCCGGTTTCGGGAGATGGCGGATCCTGGGGCGGGCACGGGATTGCTTGCCCGTCCGGCTTTGTTCAAATCAAAACACTATATCCGACAGCAACGACGCTATACACTCCGTACCTCTGGCTCTCAAATAGCATATCACACCTCTGAGAATTTTTCGGGTTGACCAAGGTGCTAGTTGGGATTTCGGGTGTTCGGGAATGGATTGTCCGATCTCGGCAGCGTAATTCTTCAGTTGCAACTGGCCGGAGAATGTCATTGCGAGCGGAGCGAAGCAATCTCCCAAAGCTTCGGCGATTGCACGGCCTGACGGTCGAGCAATGACAAATCCACGTCCCGCGTAACCGGGGGATTTCTTGGCAGCGGCATGGGATCTTGACACCGCGGGCGTAATATGATTATTCTTAGAAGTTAGGCTTCAGCAGCTAATTCGATTAGGGATTAAGCATGTATGCGGAAGCCGATGTGGGCCGTTAACTCAGGAGGTAGAGTATCTGCCTTTTAAGCAGAGAGTCGTCGGTTCGAGTCCAGCACGGCCCACCAAATTGAGTTGATTCTTCGGCCCGTCTTTATCCATTGAGGAGTTGGTTTGCTGTTACTGCAAACCGCATGGGGAAGGGGGGTTGAAGCGATGCGTCCCCATCGTCTAGCCAGGCCTAGGACACCGGCCTTTCACGCCGGCGACAGGGGTTCGAATCCCCTTGGGGACGCCAACAATATTAAATAGTTATCTTATCCTAGTTGTTTGACGTGACCTCATTTTGGTCACAATTTGATCACATCCCGAGGGTGGCCCCCCTTGGGATTTTTTCTTCTTGCTCCGCACGATGATTACCGTCTCCCCATGGTCAAAGGTCGTGAGATCGATGGCTTTGATCAGCTCTTCATCACTGATTACCCCGTAGCGTTCATTGATACTTTTTGCCTTGTACCAATGGCCCATAATGGCCTCTCGGATTTCCTCGTCCATGCCAGAGCGCCGTGCGTTGGTCTTCCAAGTATGTCTCAAGTCGTTGAAAATGGGGAATGGATCGAAGTCCAGATTGATGATCCTCCTGTCCCAACACCACCTGAGCTCGTCTCTGTGGGAAACCGCCCCCCCGTTGTGCAAGAAAATCGCGGTCGCTTCCCATGGCCCGCACCTTCAAAACTTCTTCAAGAATCGGAACAAGCTCCTCATGGATCGGAACCCGCTTCCAATCACGCTCCTTCACGTGTTCAGGGCCGAGATAGATCATGCGCTGGTCCAGTCTCACCCGCTGACGAGTTAGTCCGACCACTTCACCTCTCCTCATGCCAGTGTAGTATGAGGTCTGCGCAACGGGTCTGAACCAATGCGGAAGACTCTCAACAATCCGCCGAAAATCCCCCAGACTTATGTAAGCTTGACGCTGGCTTTCTTTCTCGGACAGATTCTGTACGAGTCGTGCGGGGTTGATCTCCACCAGCCTGAGTTCGATAAGGACTTGAAACATCTTCGATAGAGCGGATTTCTCCTTGTTTATCGTCGAAGGCAGCCGCCCCATCGTGCAAGCGCTCGATCTGATACTCCTTGATCTGCGGTATCCAAAGGTCCTTGACCGGAAAATCCTTGCCCCACTTCTCAACTAACCGAGCGAAGGCATACTCTTGTCGCTCACGGTTAGAACTATCCCTGACATCCGGGTACTTGAGGCAAAGTTCAATGGACTTCCAAAGACTGAGTTCGTCTCTACGAGAGTTCTCACCGGCCAAATCTCTCGGTAGTTCCCAATCCTTATTACTGAACATACGCACGCATGCTTCTCGACTTACAGGATCAAGGCTTCGGTAATCGCCGGACCCGCAGGCAGCCAGAACTGCTCTTTCGATTCTCGTCGCTTCAAGCTTCGACTGGGCCATAGTTCTCACGTTGGTTAATGGTTCATTAAAAGGTCTGATTCTGTAGGTACCAGACCTTTCCTCTCTTTTCTACCATGAGCTCATCTCCTTCCGAAGATTCGCCCTGTCAAAAACCCTCGACGATTTCACACCCCCTTTCGGTGGCTGGGATTTTACGGGCTTGACCTTAGACCTGTCAATTCGAACCTCAGTGCTCTGGGCTTCAATGTATGCCTGCACTTGCTCTCTGGTAAATCTTCGGTCCTTTTGGTTGTCCTGAACACACGCCAATTTGCCTTCTCTCACACGCTTATGTACGGTCTTGACTGAACGCTTCAATATTCTTGCAACATCTTTAGCATCAAGTAACGGGGCGATCTCTTCAGCCCCTTTCGTTTGTAACAATTCCTTTTCTTCCATACCTCTCAATTCCTCTGACGTATCAATTCTTCCCGTTTTCACGGGTTGTCGGATTACACCGACCTTGTGCCCCCGTGCCGCTGGGAAGTGACAGCGGGAGGGGCTGAATACTCGTATTTCTAATTTCGCAAGTTTCTAAGTAGATTTCTAAAATCTCGTGGTTCGCAAATTCCTTTTAATTGCATTTCATTGGTCATGCTGTAGATATATTTATCGGGAATATCTCCATTATCGCTAACAACTTGAACCGTCCTGCCAAATTGATCGTGCCAATACTTATGACCGGTCGCCTTGCCTCTGCGCTTTGGCTCAAATCCCATAGACGTAATGCTTTCTTGACTCTTTTTTCTGAACAAACCATTGTTGATCCTTTTTTCGTGTCGTCCCGTGTGCAAACGGGCGCATCTCATCAATTGGGTTCTGCGAAAAAGCTTTTGCCGTTGGATCAAAGATTAGGATAGTGATCAGGAATTAGTCAGAATGTGGATAAATATCAATATAAATAAACTAACTCATACTTTTTTATTCAATTGTGTTTTTAATAATTGCTCTTATATGAGTAATTCGTCTTTCAGGTATGATTATGGTCAGTAAGAAAATGAATAAAAACAAGGGAAGTTCTTTCTTAAAGTCTCATTTTGTATCCTCCTAATGGTTTTTTGTTGTCTCTATCAATATATATAGTACACAAATTCATCTCCAACCGAACTTTTTTGGCCAAAAATGCCCCGAAGACTGCCCAACTAACGAATTATATTGATAATAAAAAGTTCATGAGCACATATATTTTGTTATTTTTCTTACGAGGGGGCTTCCTATCATCATCCAGTTATCGTGGCTGAGAATGGCTCTCAGGTGCCAAATTCGCCGTTTCTCACGCTTGGTGAAGGTAGGAGTTACGGACAGTTCGATTTAAACTTTTGTTCGAGCCATTTCGGTATGAACTCACCGTTCGAGCGGGATGTTGCCATGTCCCGCATGCGAGGACATCCTGGCGCAACTTGACTCCAGGTCCTTGTTTGAAACTCTTCCTCTGACCCAATTGGCTCGAATCCTTTTCGATCTGTGAGCATCTTATTTTAATAGAAATTCTTTGTAAGGGAGATTTAAATGAATACTCTGGACACAAGCACGGACATGGGTTCCGACTCAACAGAAGAGTCGAGGTGGGTCCATAATCGACAAATGGAACTTAATCAAAAGGGTTGTTCTGTAGTACTTGAGGATGAGAGGTGTTCGTGTGAGGAGCCTGAATCGGCCACTGAATTCTTTCTGACAGGTCCGCCGGACCGTGGCTGCGAGTGCGAAAGCTGTTGAGCCCATTTTCCACGCTCAAGTCTAGCCTTGCGTTCTTCACGCTGGTTCTTAATAGTTGCAGTATCCCCCGTCTGAAAGGCCGTAAGTGCGTAGCGGTAAACCTCTTATTTAGGAAGGGTAACACTAGAGGGGGACATCCCCAAGAATTGGTTAGCACGCACGACAGAGACGTTACTGGTATGGTATGATTTCTTTCGGTTGCGTACTCCCCGTTCGACCGGGATGTTGTCAGTTTCCTCATGCCTCACAGGGAACTGTTATTCTTCACTTTCCACCGGATTCGACAATTTTCCTATTCCTTCTATTTCCACCTCGACCACGTCTCCGGGACTCATGGGCGCAATCCCCTTTGGTGTTCCCGTGCTGATCACGTCTCCCGGAAAAAGCGTCAAACAATGGGAAATGTATTCGAGAAGATAGGCGGCATCGAATACGCAACTACTCGTATTGTCGTCCTGCATCAGTTTTCCGTTCAAATATGTTTTCAGTTGGACATGATCCGGATCGAGCTCCGTCTCAATATAAGGACCCAATGCCGCAAATGTGTCAAAGCTTTTGGATATTGCCAGATTAAACGGATTCGCTGCCGCAAGTTTTCGCTCCGTCACGTCGTTGAAACAGGAATATCCAAGAACATATTTCAGGGCATCATTTCTGTTTACATTCTTCATTGTAGTTTTGATCACTATAGCCAGTTCACCTTCATAATCCACTCTATCGGCCATCCGGGGGAATATGATAGGGTCTCCAGGCCCAATGAGCGCCGAAGGTGGTTTAAGAAACCATAAAGGCTTTTCCGGCGGAGTCGCACCGATTTCTTTTATATGTTCGATATAATTTTGCCCAACACAGACAAACTTAGTCGGAACCGCTGGTGGAAGCAGCCGCACTTTTACTAAATCAAACTGTGTGCCGGTTTCTTTATAATCATCGTAGAATGATCTATCAATGATATGAATGACTTCCCCTTTTACGATACCGTGATAGATTTTCTCTTTATGTTCACATCGTGCCAATTTCATGTCATTTTCCTCCTAAGCCTATCCCTCTAACCATTGGGCAAGATCACTTTGATCCTTGCCGGAATATATTACAATTAAGGCGGTTCTCTCAATAAGAACCACCATAAGCGGGGTGTTGATATTGCCATAGATTTATGGATTTCTTTGTACCAGATGTACCTTTCATGCCGTAAACGCATGACAAGCAGGTGAATCGAGTGCCCCTTGCTATTACGGTTCAGGCAAGGGACTTTGGAAAGCGGTTTCCCTCATGTTCCCGATTCATTCAATGTTCGCCGCCAGGTTGCGGGCGAAGGGAGATCGCTGTCGTTGAACAATATTACTGTTGACTGTGGGGCCAAAGGAGTGGCATGTTCAAATTCTCAGACAGGACTGATGGGTCTAGCAAATGTGGGAATTGGGGTCACCGGAGAATTCCCGGAAGCGCAGCGACCCCGATCCGGGGATCGAAGTCCGTCGGAGAGCCGGATTTCGGCCCATAACCAGGGGCATCTGTGAGATCGCGGAATAATTCGCGTTGAAAGGCGGAGAGAAGATGAAAAAGAGATTATTATCCTGCTTGGTATTCATGGCAATGATGTCACTACCCTTGTGCGCAGACTGTGCCCAGCCCAAAAGAGTCGTTGATCCTATTGTCTCCACTCAATGGCTGGCGGATAACATCGGCAACAAGAGCCTTGTTTTACTGGACGTAAGGGAACCCGATACTTACTCAAAAGGCCATCTCCCCGGGGCAGTAAATTTCCCCGGTCTCGGGAATTTCTACATAAATCTCTTCAGCAAAGAAACCCCATGGATGGAGCTACCGGAAAAAAAGGCATTGTTTGCCACTATTGGGAAAGCCGGAATAAACGGGAATTCCATTGTAGTTGTTGTCGGCAGAACTGGAGGCGAAAAGGCCGTGTATGCCATGGCTGATGCAGCCAGAGTTGCTATTACCCTTCTTTACGCTGGTATTAATAATGTAGCCATACTTGACGGCGGATACGAGAAATGGGCATCAGAGGGAAGAGCCACATCTCTCGAACCTGTGAAACCAAACTCAGGCGCTTACGACGGGAATGAAGACAAGGCAATGTTCGTAACCAAGGACTATGTGGAAAGAATGATCGGAAAATCCCTCCTGGTCGATGCCAGAAACTCCGATTCCTACTTCGGTTTAACTCAGGCGCCTTGGGAGAAAAGAGCGGGCCACATCCCAACGGCAAAATCTTTTCCGAGTCCATGGTTATGGAATCTTGCAAAGGACGAAAATGGAGTGCCCACTTGCGGGACGTATAAAGATAGCGAGCTAGTCAAAGAGATCGCATCGGCTGTACTCGGCAAGGATATGGACAAGGAGATCATAGTCTACTGTGGCGTTGGGGGCAATGCGAGCGCCATGTACTACATGTTGACACAGGTGGCCGGGTACAAAAATGTTAAGATATTTGACGGCTCGATGCAGGTATGGACTGATGACCCTGAAGCACCGGTGGTTAAATATCGGTACGAGTAATCGTATCCGACTTGCCGATACTTCTGCACAAGCATCTGATCCGCTATGAATATGTCATAACGCACTCCTGTAGCAGTACGTACGGGAGACGTTACTGGTATGGTATTCCTGTACTCCCCGCTCAAGCGGGGAGTTGTCAGCTCCTCATAGCTCACCAGAATTATTCTCGGTTACCGCACGGCCACGAAATTAAACCTCAGTGTGAAAATCCAGGCGGATCATCGGTAATCTCCCTGTGCATCAACCCTGTTCACGTCTAATTACCGTGTAAGCCTTGTTCAATTGTCTTTGAACCTTTTTCAAGGATTTGTGCAATGCGTTTGAGTCTCCTGAATGAGACACGACTATTTGAGCAGACTCCAAGCTGGCTTTGACCAAACCAAAAGCCGCTCCATAAATGAGCGGATCTTTAGATCCTGCTTTTAAGCCCCTAGCTTTCTCACATAGGACCTTAATTTCCGATTCCCAGTCTTTGGTACCCTGAACTTCCGGTTGACCTAGTAAAGGCCGCAATTCAAAGCGTTCTATGATGCTATTATTCTGTTTGGCAATCATATAAATTTCTTTGAGATGACCACGAACTCCAGTACCGGCATGAACATCATAGGTTTGGAAAAGTCCGTCATAAACGACCTTGTCTGAAAAGGGCAGCAACACTGCTTGTACAAAAAAGAGGCAGACGAGACGGATGGATCATTTCATCAAAACGCTGATGAAGACCACAGACTCCATACACTTGGTTTTCGTCCGAAATGAAGATAGCGTGTTTTTTTAAGAAACGTTCAATATAGAAATTTCCTTTTACGTAATTTTTCCACTTACTCACAATGAGCAGTCTATCCTCTGAGAATTTAATAGGATTCTCCTTGACAAACAAATCGATTAATTGCTCATTTTTATACAATTCCTCACGGACTTTTAATTTCTCTTCCATCAAACATGAAATGTATTCTTTCAATGTATTTACAGACGGCAAAATGCCGAGCTTTTGATTAACAAAGAACTGAAGCGCCAACATTAATTCAAAGAATAAATCTGCTTGCTGTGACGAAAGTTTCATAATATCTCTGATTACAAGTTCATTCACACTCTTCGATCCGTTGCCGTCGAATCTTACTCTCGCTGAAGATGTCCCGCAAGCAAAATTAACCTAACGGAATTACAAGAAGTATTCGATGGAAATTACTGCCGTGAGTCGGCCTGTCCATGTCTACGAAGAGGTAGGATCATAGAAGAGATGATAGAAAGAGCTTACCTGACTATGAAGTACATACGGGAGACGTTACTGGTATGGTATTCCTAAACAGCAGCTACTTGATAATAACATTATAGATAGTATTACTACCAAGTAACTGTGCTTGTACACTACCACATAGACAATATTAATATTACTATGAATGTGTACACTACCACATCAATTTATGTACATCCAACTATACAAATTATCAAATAGGACTTCTCCAATCATTGAACTTTACCGAGTGCAACCTTTTCTCCGGCGTTGCCGTGTCCGTTGGTACTGCTGTTTGGGTTTCAGCAGCAACCCCGAGCTCGTGCTCGCTTTACCATACATTTAATTACTCGTATATCTGTTCTGTTGCAGCGACCGTCTCCGAAGTCGGCTCAACGTATGGAGCATAGTTTATCCTGATTTCCGCAGTCGATTTTCGTTTTAAGGCATGGAAAGAAAACCGTTAACAACCCTGATTGCCCATTATCAATTCGTAGAGATGGAAGATATGTTATTGGTTGTAAGACCAAATTAAAACAAATCGTAAAAATAAAAATGTATATTAATTAATCGCCTATTGACTCTGCTCAGCAAGGATGATAACCGCCATGCATGCATGTTCAGCTCAACAAGCCTGTATACGAAGGTATGAGTCTCCTGAAGTTTCAGAAAGCATTTTCTTCTGAATCCGAGTGCTGGGAATGGCTGTTTCGTACCCGCTGGCCGGAAGGTTTCCGGTGTCCGCGATGCGACCATCCAGAGTATACGCTTATGAAAGCTCGTTATCTGTATATGTGCAAGGCCTGTCGTTATCAGGCTTCTCTCACTGCAGGTACCGTCTTCCACAAGACCAAGACGCCCTTGCTCAAGTGGTTTTGGCTGATCTACCGAATGGCCACATCGAGGACTGGCGTTTCCATTGCTGAGATGCAGAGGGAACTGGAGATCAGAGACTATAAAACGATCTGGGCTATGGCGCACAAGATCCGCAAGGGCATGGCGGATCGAGACGCCCACTACAGACTGGCCGGTTTGGTCGAGCTTGATGAGTCTCTCTTCGGACCCAGCTCCTCCGGAAAACCAGGGCGTGGCGCAGAAAGAAAGAGCGTGGTGATTGTTGCCGTCTCGACCTGGGTGAATTCGTCGGGAGACGAAGAACCGGGATTTGCTCATGCCTTTGTGGCCAAGGACGCATCGGCTGATACCATTGAGGGGCTGCTCAAGAGACTGAGCCTTCCGAAAGAGGAGGTCAAGCCGTTGATCACCTCAATCAGATCAGACGGATGGAGCAGTTATCGCGCAGTAGCCAAGAAGTTAGGGGTAGTTCACTATCGTGCGGTCTTGCGTGACCCGAAAGACTCTATGAAACTGCTTCCATGGACCCATCGGTTGATCGCCAACGCGAAAGCCGTCGTATCTGGCCCACACCGTGGGGTCTCCGACAAACATCTCCAGCGATATCTATCGGAGATATGTTTCCGGTTCAACCGTCGCTTCTGGCCTGATGAATCCTTTCATCGCTTACTTAATGCCTGCGCCACCACGAGCACTGTCACTTGTGACGAACTGATGGCTTCGGTCAGAAGTGCTGAGCAGAGTCAATAGGCGATTAATTAAAATAGGAAACCATATTATATATCTATTATTCTCATTTGAACACTTTCATATGTTCCTACTATTATATATATACACAAATTCATCTCCGATTCATCTTTTTGTCAAATAACTGTTATCATAAGCTTACTTGTCAATAACAATTATTCCGCTGTCATTGCTTCTCGTGCCTTTTCAAATGCCCACTGGAGTTTGTACCCCTCATCCATGAACTGCTTCACCTGCTTTAGGAGTTCCAGATCGTCATCCGAGTAAACCCGCATCCAGGTTTGGCCAAATGCTATACGATCCGCCGCTATAAGCCCCATAGATTCCCAGCGTCGTAAGCTGGACGGATGAATTCCTGTCGCTTCTGAAACTTCATTGATTCCGTTCAAAACCATGTGGTTGTCCTCCTGATCAAATATTTTTGGGTGAGAGCAAATTGGTGCCCTCTATAGGAGATGACCAGGTTAGTTAAAAAGAGACCTGATGGCTGATGTTCATCAAACTGGTAATGAAGGGTCAATCTAAAGGACCCTGGCCATAAAGCCCGGAGGGATAAGTGAAGGTCAGTAGTCTTGCCGACTCGGAACTTCCCGTTCAAGCGGGGAGTACGGGTTTCCACTGGATCGGCGAGCGGTGTTCGTTCATCACCTGATCCGTTCGCTCAAGAGCAATCCCATCCTTGGGCAGGATTTCATACAGAATTCAGGCAAACGCCCCAGAAAAATCCCAGCAGGTCTTCAGATGCAAGGATAGGATGGGAAAAGCCGCATTGTGCCTTGCATTTGTTTTCGGATCGCATTAGCGGAACGATTGTTTTTTAAGTCAAGACCGAAGGAAAGACCGAATGAGAGTGTGCCCATTCGGCGGTAGCTGCAAACGGCATTCCTGTCCAACATGACACGCATCATTTGGGATCTTCGTGTAAGTGCGTACCTAACGAGACCGCTTAACTGGGACCAGCATCCTCACAACCCCTGGCACCCACTCAGCATGGCTAACGATCTCAATTCAATTCCTAACCTTTAGGATCGGTGCCTGAATCCTTCGGATCTGTCCTGCATCTGATTTTTTAAAATACATTGCCAGGAGTAAATGCAATGATCGGCGGCAGGAGATGAAAAGCAAATGTCCAGAACATCAATTGGAATTGGTTTAGTGGTAACTGTGGTGGTCGTCCTTTCATTATGGCAACAGCAGGTCCTGTGTCGGCCAGGTGCGTGGACCAATATAACAGGTGTATGGATAGCTGTGCGTCAAGTACCTGATGGGCATGATGGCAGCCCTCGTGCAGGTTGCATAGGCAGGTGCGGGCTCAGGTTTATGGACTGCATTGGCCCAGGATCTCATCCGGGGCGACGTAACGAATTGCCACCCAACACGACAAACCCTCCACCAAAAATAATCGGGCAGCCCCCTGGTCCATGTTGGGGTTGAGCAACCTCCGGGCGGCACTCCGCCACCAAAAGGGGGGAGTGGAGCCTCCCTCGGGGAATGTCGGCGTCAATAAGCAACCTGTCGGAGACGGAGGACCCCAAAAGCTGGTTCCCCAGGCGTGCATCCAGTTCTTCCAAGTAATCCAGTTGGCGTCAATCCACCTGTTGAGGTCAATCAACCTGGCACCGGCAGCCCGCTCTGGCGAGAAAATATACGCCAAGAGTGGCACAGTGAAGCCGCCGGTTGTCACAACCAGCCCGATTGGAGTCACCACTACAACCGTATACGATGCAAACGGCAATTCCACGAGTACGAACACCGACCCGAAAGGAAATATTCTAAGTAAGACCAGAACGATGTTCGACCAGACTGGTGCTAGCATGAGTACGACCACCGATGCCGAAGGGAAAGATCTTAAGCATAACGACCAAAACGCCGGACAGCAAAGGCGATTATATCTCTGTTACCAGGGACAAGAAGGAAAAGTCTCAAGCAGTGCTGTCTATGACAGTACCGGCAAGATCGTTTCCCAATCAGCAAAGATAATAACTTCGACAACCGGAACGGGTGGGACTTACAGCACCGGCAAGGGTCATAAGGAAGGTTTTCTGGGAGAAGGCTCTCAGAAATACAAAGAGAAGGCTATGAATGAACTTCTTCACGAAGACAAGCAGAACCTAAATAGCTCCCCTGCCCAAGTCATCCTCAGGGCAGGCATAAGTAGACGGAAGTTGTTGGCTCTCTCGTCTTGTGGGCTTTTGTCATTTGAAAATCGCCATCTTTTGCTGCTGAGGCATCCCATCCTTGGGCAGGGAATCATGTTGACCTAGTCGCCTACGGCAAAGTATATTCAGCACTGCAATAACTCCCGCTATTGAAGATAAGAAGGTGTCAATCGTGCCTAAATGCCGTGAGCCGCAGCGCACAAATGCCGAACGAGGCGAGAGATTGCTATCAGGAATTCCAATTGACAAACTGCGGAAACATCAGAAGGAATCTAAACAGGCTCTTCACGCCATGCAGGAAATTGAACGCCAACGGGTAGGCGGTTCATTCTTCTGGCGGTGGTTGTTACCTGCTGTAGCGTTCGCCATTTTTGTCCTATTGTTGCGGTACTTGCTGTTTGGCTAGCTCAGAATTATCAGATCCAAAGCGTTTCTTGGTCTCCCATCTTCTTTATTCAATCCAGATCCCCACTGGGCAATAGCCCGAAAACGGTTGTCTATTGATCGGCGACAATTACACTTGTGCATCCGTCGGATCGCCAGTTGTCATCCCATCCTTGGGCAGGGAATTATAAGAAGTTCACGCAAACCACCCCAGAAAAATCCCAGCAGGTCTTTCAGATGCAAGGATAGGATAGCAAAATCCGCATTGTGCCTTGCATTTGTTTTGCGGATCGCATTAGCGGAACGATTGTTTTTTTAGGCAAGACCGAAAGAAAGACCGAATGAGAGGGTGTCCGATACCGCCAGTGCTATCCAACAGCATTTGCGCCGACAACAATACTCACCATTTAGTCTGTGGGCTTCGTATAATCAATCCTGCGCGGTTTTTTGAACTCGGAAGGGGAAAATATGGGCAGGTTTGCAGATTTGTGACCACGTGAAATCCGGAGAATTCCCTTCAGGATGTCGGAATGTTGTGCAATAATTAAAAATAGCGAGTTTCCTTCTGCTATGGGTATCTGTCCAAACTGCCCCGCCTATCACAGAGGTCGAGTCTATCTGGGAGAGACTTGCCATGGATGACCAAGACAAAACCAAAGAGGAACTTACTGAGGAGATAGTATATCTGCGCCGTCGGCTCTCCGAGTTGGAGCATGTCAACGAGGCTTTGCAGACCAGCGAATCTCGCTTCCAAGCTTTATTTGAAAATATGGGCAATGCGGTGGCAGTGTACAAGGCCGAGCAGGACGGTGAGGATTTTGTCCTGATAGACTTTAACAAAGCGGCAGAAAAGATTGAACAGATAAGCAGAAGCGAAGTCGTTGGCAAGAGTGTGCTCAAAGTGTTTCCAGGCGTCAAAGAGTTCGGTTTGTTCGATGTATTCAAAAGAGTTTGGCGAACAGGCCGGGCGGAGTACCATCCTCTCTCCGATTACAAGGACAATAGGATTCAGGGATGGAGAGAGAACTTCGTTTATAGGCTTCCTTCCGGAGAGGTTGTCGCCGTATATAGTGATGAAACAGAGCGCAAGAAGGGGGAGCAGGCGCTGAGGGAGAACGAAGCCAGGTACAAAGCGATCTTCCAGGGAGCTAGCGAGGGAATATTGGTAGCTGATCCTCGGACTACAGAGTTCAAATATGCAAATCCGGCCGTCTGTGAAATGCTGGGGTATACGGAAGACGAACTGATGGGTCTGAATCTTTCTGCCATTCACCCAAAGGATAAATTAGATTACGTGCTTGCAGAGTTTCAAGCGATCGCAAGACGAGAGAAATCCAAAACGGAAGACCTCCCTTGTCTGAGGAAGGATGGAACAATCTTCTACGCAAACGTTGGAGGAGCCTCGATAACAATAGATGGATTACCATACAATGTGGGGTTTTTTTCAGACAACACCGCACGAAAGAGGGCTGAACAGGCTCTCCATGAGAGTGAGCAGCGCTTCAGAGCAATCTTTGAAGGAGCCGAGGACCACATTTTCCTGAAGGATCGCTCTTTGAGATATATGGATGCGAATCCTGCCGTGGGAAAACTTTTCGGGATTCCCACATCCGAAATTATCGGACGGACACATGAAAACCTGTTCGGCGTGGAAGGCTCCGAGCTTACCAGAGAGTCGGATTTGCGTGTGCTGGAAGGAGAAACCATAGAAGGAGAGCAGATCAGGAAAGTTTACGGCATACCCATGACATTTCTTTATACCAAGAGTCCTTTGCGAGATGACTCTGGTCAAGTCATTGGTATTCTTTCCATATCTCATGATAT
The DNA here is from genome assembly GCA_963741425.1 of uncultured delta proteobacterium. Taxonomy (GTDB): domain Bacteria; phylum Desulfobacterota; class Desulfomonilia; order Desulfomonilales; family Desulfomonilaceae; genus DATJPW01. Next base: position 141,876 of record CAVUHP010000024.1, on the reverse strand, counting down.
CACTGAAAGAAAGAGGGTAGAAGTCTCTCCCATAATAATACGAGAATACCCTTCAAAGGCTATGCGATCCACCTTAAAGAGTGCCATTTTAGCGGCAAAAAATGATACCACTGTTTTACTCACCGGGACGAGCGGCAGCGGAAAGGATTATCTAGCCAGGTACATTCATGATCATTCAAACCGTGCTAGTGGACCCTATTTTACGGTCAATTGTGCTGCCATACCTCATGAGATTGCCGAGTCGGAACTCTTTGGTCATGAAAAGGGAGCCTTTACTGGAGCAGTCGGCAGAAAACGAGGTCTTCTGGAATTGGCAGAATCCGGAACTCTGTTATTCAATGAAATCGGAGACCTTCCCACTCACGTTGCAGGCAAAGTTGCTGACTTTCCTGGATACCAGAAAATTTAACCGTGTGGGAGGTGAAAAAGAAATCACGGTCAACGCCAGGATCATTGCAGCCACCAACAGAGACCTAGAGAAAGAGATGGAAGATGGTAGATTCCGAAAAGACCTCTTTTACCGTCTCAATGTGATCCACATAAGTGTGCCGCCTCTACGGGAACGTCCTGAGGACATACCCATACTCACGGAAGAGATTCTCTCAGCGATGGCAACCGACTTAAAACTTAGCTGTGTTCCTGCCGTCGATTCCTCAATTTTTATACTCTCACTCATAACCATTGGCCGGGTAATGTGAGGGAACTCCGCAATGTGCTTGAACGTGCTCTGCTGCTGTGGGACGGGGAGAGTCTCAACCTGGACCTGCCGGTGCTCAAATCCGGACAGAGGGACCGGTATCACCAGATACATCTTACGTCCGGCCGCACGCTTCGAGACATCACGGATGAGATTACCGAGAGACTATGCATAGAGGCCTTACAAAGTTGTGGCGGCAATAAGAAAAAAGCGGCCCGGCTTCTTGGTATTTCCCGCGATTCTCTTTATCGACACATCAAACAGTTTGGAATCCTTGAAAGCGTTCAATCAGAAGAGATTCGGACTTAGGGCACTGATTAAGATGAGGCAAGAGCCCATGTCCATCAGATTTACTGAACCAAGTGGGCCTTAGACAGGTTCACACGTGGCGTGCGACTCCATCTAGTTGCCTTGTCCAGTTGTTTCCACGTAAACAGCCTCTCTTCCCAGCCAACAGTCTCTCAACAAGATGACCCAGGAATTGCAACGATTCCTCATGAACGAGGCACTCCAGCCATCTGGGGGCAGCAGGCAAAAAGCATCTCGTTCACTTGGAATTTCTCGTTGTTCTCTGAAGCACTGTGTGGCAGCGTCGGGATATGATGAGAAGGATTAACTCAGATGCGAAGTAAAAGCCTTGTTCACATAGCGTTTACCCCGAAACACTCGTTTATACGATTATTGGATGTAACCCACACCGCAGTAGGGAGTGGCTTTGATTTCAGGCGTGTGGCAAATTATGTTTCTGACCCGATCAGTATGGGCTGAAATCCAGTCTGCAAAGTCATCATCCGGCCAAACTTCCACGAATGGCCTAGCGTTTCCGTTTGCAAACCTGAGTGCCTCTCCGGCTTTGATCTCGTCCATCATTTCTGTTTTAAAAGACATTTTATGAACCTCCTCGGTTCTTATAATGTAGATGCAGGATAGTGGTTTCGGATTCAAGATATGACTTCCTGTTTCTCCACATCACCCCCTCAGGACCACTGTACGTGATTCTGACGCATTTTCAGATCTTATCCAAGGAAAAGGGTGCGAGCATTTCAATGCGATTGTCATGCTCTCATGTGCTCCCACCTGCATCTTCCCTTCTTTTTATATTTAAGGGTTAGTGGGTTTTCATTGAGGGATCAAAAAGAAAGGGGCACGCCCGTGAAGCCATATGTTTGGCGGATCGTTGTGCTGGTGGTCATTGAAGTGGCTCAAATGAGTATTGCCAGATGGATCGACCAGAAAGCAGGTGGCCAGAAGAAAATGAACGAAACACGAAAGGAGGCAAAGAATGCCCACGTTCAAATTCAATTCGGAGAAGCCGTATTATCAAGATGGACGGCTGGTGAAGAAAGTGAAGACGCAGCACGACCTCAGAGTCAGTGACTACTGATTGCGCCATCTTGGGTTGGACTGCGGCGCTTTTGTTGGGCAAGCTGACACTGGCCCTTATTTTCAAACGCAATCCGTACCGACTGCCTTAGCCTTGCGGCAAACAAGATGAGGAAGAGCAGATGGAATACGAAAGAACAGAGTTGACCGAATGGTATGACAAGGAAGGGCGAGTAAGAAAGCGCAGGCTCAGACAGGACAGATTCGTTCTTTCGCCTTGGGAACTGAATACGATGTGCAATTCCCTGGTAAGAATCTCTGATAGTGCTTCAAAAGCGATTGTGGCTTCCAGTCAAGGAAATCGTTATCTGCTGAAATAGTCCGATCAACTAGCGCCGCCAATCACCTGCATCATCTTCACTGCGCCCGCACACACGCCCGCATTAAATTTAAAGAAAAACAGAATACATCAAGAAAGGAGAGCCAATATGGGCACAAACGGAAATGGCCAGTTTCTTGAAAGTGAGCTGATCCATCGCAAAGTGAAGGTCGGCAATGAGTGGCAAACCAGATCTTCCCAGTTGTTGGAGGACGGTTGCGGATTCTGCACGAAAACAACGACAACCTCAGCATCCAGACCGAGATCATACGGCTGGACAATGATTTTGCCGTTGTCAAGGCCGCTGTAGAAAGCCAGAAGGGAAAGTTCAACGGCACGGGAACTGCATCAGTCCAGAGAGATGCAAAACTGGCAGACTCGATTGTTGAATTGGCTGAAACGCGGGCGATAGCCAGAGCCCTTCGTTTTGGCGGGATAGGAGTTGAATACACGGGCGCAGAGGAAGTCTCCCATGTGGCTGCCGCAGAGCCCGAAAGAGAGCAAAGTGCCAGCAAAGAGCCTACAACGGTGTTTCCTGAAGCAGGCAAGCATGCGCAAAGCGAGACAGACCGAAGAATCAAAACCGCAAGTGGCGGCAATGGTCGAGCGACCCAAGCTCAATGTCGAGCCTTGTACGCACTGACCAAGAGGGCCAACTACACGGACGAAGACATCGAGTCCATGCTCCGCCCCCTCAATGCCGTCAACCTTCCAAGACCTCACCAGAGAATCCGCCTCGCAGCTGATCAGCTCTTTGCAGACCGAAGTCGCTGCGTAAACCCACCAAACAAACACAGGACAAACAACAGCAGACTGGGGAGGACAGGATAGGTGCGTCCTGTCCTCCCCTCGAAAGGAGAACTACGCCATGACAAAGGAAGAGCCTCATCTGAGCTATTCGCAGATCAACACCTACATGACCTGTCCGCTCAAGTACCGCTTCTCGTACATCGACGGGCTGGAACCCGACTTCACTCCATCAGCCCTGCACTTCGGCCACGCCGTCCACTCCTGCATACAGGCGTTCCTGCAAAGTGCGCTTGAAGCCGATCCTCTTCGTGCGGATCAGCTCGTGGACATCTACCGTGAGGAATGGAGGAGATTGGATGGCCCGCCCGTTCGCTACTCCAAAAGAGAGAGCGAGGAATCTCTGTTCAACACGGCCAGGCAGGTCTTCACTCTCTTTACCGAACAACATGACCCCACCATCGAGGTAATTGCGGTAGAAGAGGCGTTCAAGCTCGATCTAGCAGCAGTCTCCGAAGATTGCCCACGAGATATGCCGCCATTGATGGGATACGTGGACGCCATCCTCAAGAACGGATCGACCGTGCTGGTGGACTACAAGACATCTTCACGCAAACCCAACGGAGACGTGAACGCCATGCAGCTCGTGGCCTACAGCTTGGCTGCGTTGGACTTGGGCTATGACCCGAACGAGCTTCAATACAGATACGATTACCTCCTGAAGACAGCGAAGCCTGAGCTGGTAAGCTGTCCCGTGGCCATAAACGACAATGACCGCACGAGGTTCCTGAAGACCACAACGAGGGTATGGAAGGCGATCCAGTCCTCAATCTTCTACCCGAACCCCAGCTACCTGTGCGGATCATGCGCCTATCAGCGGCACTGCAATGAATGGTAGAAAGGAGAAACGAACATGCCGAGAAGCAAAGAATCCACCATACAAACCAGCTGAACTGGTTCCGTTCCAGCCGTCCACCGAAATGACTGTCCTACCGCCCAATTCAGGCGTGATAGGCAGATTTCTGGAAGAAACCGCCAACATGTTCAAGGCCAGAGCCATGAGGATGGGCGGGCTGCTGCGAAGGATCAACGAATCAGGACAACGGACGGAAGCTATCCTGAGTATCGGCAGCGGAACGAATGGAAGCTGCCGAAGCCAAACTGGAACAGGACTTGCGAAAACAAGGACTGATTGTAGAAACCGACCAGAATAACGGGACTCAAGAGTAACAAGCCCGTGCCTGCCATATAATCCTCATTCTTATTCATTTAGACCGCTTAGCGGTCTATTTTTCCAGCTACCATTGCCCCATAAAGCACCCAGCCACTAATCTGATTGCGGTTAACGTGGAAGCACAAACGGGTATAAAAGCGAGTGAACACGAAAGTAATAATACAATAAAGTATTTATACATATAGGATTACAGAGACTGAAGAATCAACACACGTCTCTAAACCAAACTCTGGAGGTGGTCTCGTTTCGCTTAATTGCGGCCTCCGGAACGTAGTGGAGTGGGAATATGGCATTGCTACTCCAAGAAGACCGGGGGGTATACTAATTCCAATATAATCAACTACTTAAAAAGCAGCGTCTACCAAACTTAATTCACGTCCCGATCCATAACTTATGGATATCATTGTATAACAACTACATACCCTGGAAAAAGCTTCTATCATTGGTGTGGAGGCGAGGCCCCTATTGGGGCCTGCCCCTGTTGACAAATCGGTTTATTCAGTATTTTGTTCATCAATTTCTTGATTTTCTTGGGGACAATTGGCCATCAACCAATCCTCCAACTGATCCTCATTGTAAATCTCTCCATACTCATCCTCCAGCGTGTACCCACATTGACGGCAACTATAATGCCTGTCTTGCGGATGGTGGTCTTTGTAATCGAATACCGGATAACACCAGTAGCGGCCACCGCCACCTCTTGCACTCACGGCGGCTCACCAATCCCTGGATCTCAATATTTTCTTCGCAGGTATAGACCAACCAATCGTGACCACACTCGGGACACCGGAAATTGAGTCGTTATTCCGGTGCCTCTTCTGTCCGTTCCAGGTCCTGTTTGAGCCTTTCGATATTATGGATATCATAGGTAGCCATTGCTTTTTTCCTTTCTTGTACGAGTCATCATTCAACTGCTTGTAGTTTGCACCGGGACACCCCCGACGAGGGTGCCCCGATATGTCCGTTCCATGCAGATTTATGCAGTCTTCTTGTTCGCAGAAGTCCTTGAGCCGCTCGACCAAGAACTCGCCACCCCAAACTCAGATCGGACGCCTCATCCAAGAGTGGCATCTCGCAGCGGTTGCATCGGTAAAGTTCCACTCATTCGTCGCAGAAGAGGACCATCTACCAGTCACAATGTTGTCATCCCCATCGTTGGACCAGTCATAATCGGGGTTGCATGGATCGTAGACCTCGTCTACTTCACGACGCATCAGAACGATCTCTTCGAGCTTGTTGCCGCCACAGTTGTAGCAGGTAAACTCAAGGGGCTTTCTCTGTTCCGTGGTGGTATTCCCCTTCTAACTCGTCTGTATTTGACATTTCAATTTCTCCTTTACGAGCTGTGAGTGGGGGGACACCCTCGAGTGAGGGTGCCCCGTACATCCCGGTCAACCGGGGAGTTGGAACTCGGCTACTGAATTGCGAGCGATTCGCGTTTTTGCGCTAGGCATGGTCTATATCCATGAGTGCTCCAACTCGTCAGGTGAGCCTTTCAGTTCGGAGAGATCTTTCATCACATTGCCGTGAAGCAGCATCCAAGCGACCAGTGATTCTTCATCTTCAATCAATTCACCATCATCGTCTTTAAGGACATGACCACATTGGGCGCAACTCCATTCACTCCCGTCATCGACGTCCAGAGAATAAAATCTGGATTCTGAACCTATGTACCTGCCAAGTTTAACCAAGTCAGAATGACCTTCCTCATCACTTCAATTGCTCTGATCATTCCATATTGATAGTGAGGAATACGCCTTTCCCATTGGAGCTTCTCACCGCCGCATTCAGGACATCTGAAAGCCAAAATTCGGGTCGTCTTGGACTCTTTTGAATCCTCTCTCTTGACCGTGCTATTCATATCATTCACCTCCGTAGACGGCATCTCTTTGATGGCTTCGCTCGGGAGCTGTCCCGGTTGGGCAACCAGTTGTTCTTTTTCGGACCCTTTTGATTTTTGAGAATTCTTATCGTTTGACATTGTTTTGTCTCCGTTTTTTTGATTTAGGTACCGGGGCAAAGCGCCCCGGGTACATCCGGTTAACCGGGGAGTTATGACTCCAAGCTATTCAGCTGGGATCAGTTTTTGGCGATCGGCCAGCTCGATATCAAACAGCGACGTTTCAAGTGTTTGAAGAAAATCGCAGTATTCAATGAGCTGCTTCCGAGTTTGTGCACTGGCCACTCTCAGACCGATCCGATCCGCCTCATCAAACTCTTCCGTGAGCTTGGAAGGGTCGGAAAGGAATTCCATACGGTCTTTATTGGCTATCATCTCGTTGGGGTGACGGATGGCCTTTACCATCACCTTGCCCAACTTTCCCGTATTGCTTGGAAGAAGTTGAGCCACGATTTCCTTCAATTCAGCCACGTTGTAGCGCTTCTCGTTGGCTTCTATGGCCAGCTCCACCATCTTTTCGTGATCAGGTATCCTGGCCAGGTGAACCTTGTGGGTAAATGAGAGGTTTGAAAGATCCAATTCACGCTCTTTAAGGAGCTGACTCAAGGCCGCTGCTTTGACGGCTTCACCGAGCCGCCGTGGATCTACATGAAGAAGTGGGTGCTCGCAGATCGTGTTGAAATAGACACGTTTGCGCGGGTTCTTGGATCTGACTGCGGCCAGTTTGTTATTGAATGCCTCTGCGAGCAGGTAAGCTCCGATTTCCTCCATTCCACGCTCCACGCTCTTGTGAGCGATGGCGTTGATCTTCTCCACAGCTTCGTCTGCCATGGCTGGTAGCCATTCGGGCTTCGCCGACGCGGATTCTGCAGTAAGGAGGCTGGTCCACCACCTCGGCGGCTTCGACCGCCTCAACGATGGCTTCGAAGGTTGATTCGTCGTTGCCCGGAGCCATCAGTCGGCGCAGGGGCTTTGGGCTGCATAGCGGCTGCATTGTTATGTGCGTTAAATCTTTCATTTCAAAATACCTCGTTAGTTTTTTAAGAATCCCCGTAAACCGGGGATCTTTTCGTCTGCGGCCGCAAACTTGCCCCTTGGTAAAAGCAACGGATGTGCCATTCCAGTCTGATCTAAGTAAGTGGCTGAGTTCACATGAAAATCATCATTTGATGATGAATCGATGGTTGACTGAAAGACGGGCGGAAAGGCCGAAGAAAACTGTTACTAACAGTTGTTGGCGACAGAGAAACTGTTTTTGGGGGATCAAGAAACTGTTACGAACAGTTTTTCGGGCTCATCCGACAAGTGCGTATTTCATAGTGTGAGAGGCATAGATCTTGAGGATGAAGAATTCAAGATCCCGGTATCCATAAGCCTGGCGTTGCATGGTCTTGATCTTGTTGTTGGTGGCCTCCAGGGGTCCTGTGGAGATGGAATAGTCGTAGTAGGCAAGCAGAGTGGCCCGATGAGTAGCAAAGGTCTGGGCCAGTTTCTGAAGCATCCGGACACCTGAGACTTGGGCTCTGGCTATCCAGTCTTCGAGAAATCTTTGGGCCAATGCCTTGTCTTGCTGTTTCCAGAGGAGGCCTAGCTCTTCCTTCATATAGTACGCAGTTGCCAGGGGCTCATTGATGCGCAATGCTTCCAGAAGACGTTGCCTCTCATTGCGCTTGTCGCTGAGATTTTCCCAATTCTTGACAAGGAGCCAGCGAGTTCCCTTGAGCACCTCTCGATGGAGGAGATCGGTTGTCTCTCGGTATATGTCTCGTCTGAGCTGGGTCAGCTTCTCGTTGAACAACTTGATGACGTGGAAATGATCAAGCACCATCACAGCTCTTGGAAGATGTTCCTTCACTGCCTGCATATAGGCCGCAGACATGTCCGCCGCTACCGCCAGAATCTTGGCCTTAGTGCTCCCAAGTCTCTTCCAGAAAGGATTGAGAGCTGCTGCTCCCTTGCCTTTACCTACAAAGACCACCGCACCGGTTTCCAAGTCCATTACGAGGGTTCGAAAACGATGCCGCTTGCCCAGGTAGATTTCATCGATGGCGATGGTCCGAAGATCCTTGAGCTTTGGGTTCCCAAACTTGCGCCCCAAGTAGCGTTTCTGGATGTCCTTGACCACGTCCCAGCTCACGTTCAAGTGACGGGCTACACCCTGAATGGTCATCTCGCGAGAAAGCTCCAGTACGTATCGCTCGAACTGCTTGGTGTATCTCCGGTTTTCTTCAGCGAACCCGATTTTGATTTGACGAATCGTACCGCACGATCGACACTTGATCCTCTGAAGGCCAAAAGAGACGATCATCCGTTTGAAATTTATCTGGCCAGCCAGCAGACGCCTCTCAATCTGCCCCTGACGGATCACATCCCGGCTTCCACAACTCGGACAAACCAGGTAGCTCAGGTCGATTGCAATACGAACCGTGACCGTGTTACCCGAAAACTTCATCCCCACGTGATGCCATCCCCGATCTCGAATACCCAAACAGTGATACCATTGGGCCGTGGACATGCCTGATTCACCTCCTCAGTCCTTTTCCAAAACCAAGGAGGCTCAACCATGTCCTTCTTCACTTTTCAACCATCAACTACGCAAATACCGGATGAGCCGTTTTTTGGGGGTGGGCTAGTACTTCAGGCACGCAAGTGCGCAGGGCTCGTTGCTCAAGAATCTTCTGCGCGCTCGTGTTTGCGCGGTCGTCCACCTTTGCCTGTGTTGATGCCTGCTGCGTTGAGGGTCTTTGATAAAAGGCTTCTGTTGATACCGTAATCTATCGCCATCGTCGTTACGGCTCCAGGTCTGCCGTGATATTTTTCCCGAAATATCCCTATCCACTCGCTCTGATCAGGAGGCAGATCTCTTGATTTAACAAGGACGCCAACTCGCTACCTCCCGCTTGAACGGGATGTTCAGAGGTAAGGTGAGAACTTGGCCCATACATCTCGAATAATGCAGCTCTCACTTGGTCTTCAGTTATCTTCTCCTTTCCTGATCGAAGCACGCCTTTGAAAAAGAGTGTGTCCACGAGACCGCGCAGTCCAGCCAGATTGTCGGGCCATTGAAACGAAGAGACCAGTTCAAGTGCACCTTTAGTCCAATGCTTCAGCGGATCGGACACATGACCTGTCAGAGTGGGTTTTTCGACAATGAAGGTCCGCAGCCATTCAATTATTAGCTTGGGGCGCTCTCGTAACGGTGGAATGACGATATGTATTGAGCCAGACACGAATTCCGCATGATCAAACCCTGCTCGACCAGTTCCCAGGGTGGACGGTCGGCGACAAAGAAAACGGCAACGTCCGTCAATTCAACTTCCTGCCTTGGATCTGACAATATTATGGGATTGCCTGATCCTACTTTCGACTCATTTTCATAATCTATTTGTCTGTGCTTTCCATCCAGCCGTTGCCCTGCCGTAATGAATTCACCCTCCATTGTATGAGCCTCTTTTGGACCGTCGGCGAAAGCTTCTCGGCTTTATAGAAGATAAGGAAACCAGCATCCAGCTGGACAAATGGAGGCGTGTGATCTTGGACTTGGCCTGTGGGGGGCGAAGTAGTTTCCAAAAAGGTGCTTCAAAATGAAGTCTTGGTCATCCGATTCACAGTCAAACAGTTATACTCTGTTCGACAGATCTTTCTGGACACATCAAAAGAATAAGCTGCACCGTCCTCATTCTATCTGTGTTTGGCTCGCCCGTTACCCAAATCCATGGGATCGGCTCAAAATGATCCGTTGGGGCAAACCGTTTGCCTGCTTGCAAATCATCATGTCTGTTGATGGCCATAGCACTATAGCCCACGTCCAAAAGCATCCTAACGTCCTGATAATCCCAGTCTTGGAGAAAATTGTTGCAAAGTTTCTCCCGAAGTTCATCTTCGGGCATACTGCTGAGTAGCCCTGCCGCTTCAATAAAACTAGACGCCTCCCCTGAAACTCCAGACACCTCTTTAATCTTGGGCCAAGCCAGGGCAAAGAAAGGAATCGAATCCAGGTCTGCCATCCTTCTGGCTTCTTCCTTCGAGATCCCGCGTTTTGACTTGTCGGTCATTATTCCCCTCGCCTCGCCTGCAGCAGTGTGCAAGAGAATTTAAGAAACCTATTCTAGTGTAGTGTCATCATAATCCATTGACAGTAGGTCTCGGTAGCATTACAACCGGGTCTATGAGAAACAGAGCCGAGCCGTTGTCGATGAGTAGCGAGCAACGAACCCAGTTGGAGACGTGGTACGCGCGAAGAGGACGGCGCAACGTGTTGTGTTTCGGTCGCGGATTTGCCTGCTGGCGGCACAGGGGCTCTCTAACACGGCGATTGCTCGACAACTGCAAACCAGTCGTCCAACGGTCCTGGTTTGGCGCAAGCGTTTCCAGGATCAGGGACCTGTTGGGCTGACCAAGGACGCCCCGAAAGGTCCAAGTCCCAGGCGGCTTGACGGGGACAAGGTCAAGGCGATAGTGGAAGCCACACTGCACACTGTACCTGCCGACGCCACACACTGGAGTACGCGCAGTATGGCCAAGACTCAGGGCGTCAGTCATAACGTGGTGGCCCAGATATGGAGAGCCCATGGTTTGCAGCCTCACCGAATAAGGACCTTTAAGCTCTCCAGGGACAAACGCTTCGTGGAAAAGCTTACTGACGTTGTCGGCGTCTATCTTGACCCGCCCGACAAGGCATTGGTGTTGTGCGTGGACGAGAAATCCCAAGTTCAAGCCCTCGATCGTACTCAGCCTGGTTTGCCGTTGAAAAAAGGTCGGTGCGGCACCATGACCCATGATTACAAGCGCAATGGCACCACCTGTCTCTTTGCGGCCCTCAACGTTTTGGAAGGCACGGTTATCGGCTCATGCTATTCTCGGCACCGGAACGTCGAATTCCTCAAATTCCTCCGAAAAGTCAATCGAGAAACACCAAAAGGGTTGGATCTCCACCTGATCCTTGACAACTACGGGACTCACAAGCACCCGAACGTCAAACAGTGGTTGGCAAAGCACCCCCGCTTTCATCCGCACTTCATCCCAACCAGCTCCTCGTGGGTGAATCTCATTGAGCGCTGGTTTGCGGAGATCACCCGAAAACGTATACGGAGAGGCGTCTTCCATAGTGTACCTGACCTGGTTGACACCATTGAGAACTTCATCAAAACCTACAACGAAAACGCGAAACCTTTCGTGTGGACCAAGAAGGTCCACGAAATACTCGAAAAGGTTAATCGCTGTAAAGCTATCATGGATACACTACACTAGGTAGGAAAGAGCAAAAGCCTGCACCATAGCGATCCCTTGCGTTAGAATCAGCAGACTGTGCCGGTTCCAGCGGTCAGCGACAACACCTGCAAAAGGGGCCAAAAGCAAAACCGGAATTTGTCCTGAAAATCCAACAACTCCCAAAAGAAAAGCGGAATGGGTGAGTCGATACACCAGCCATCCAAGGGCAATGCTTTGCATCCAGGTTCCAATAAACGAAACGCCTTGACCAATGAAGAACAGTCTGAAGTTCCGATGGCGTAGAGCACGAACAATCGACTTCAGCTGCAGTTTCTCTTTATGGTTCATTATTCCTGTCATGCAGCCGTTGGGCTATACACCTCTCCATTCTGCGTTACTTTGTCACCTTTGTTCCGAAGATTTCGTGGAAAAATTGCTTCATAGCTTCCCAAGACCGCTTTGCAGCGTTCTCATTGTAGGCGTTTCCTTTGGATTTGTCGGTGCCCGCCTGCGGTTGTGTGAACGAGTGGACAGCATCGGCATAGTATATCATTTGCCAATCCACGTTCCCTTTTCGCATCTCCTCCTGGAAAGCAGCTATGTCCGCAGCTTTGACAAACGGATCGTCCGCTCCGTGCAGTACCAGAACTTTGCCTTTTATGTTCTTCCCGTCTTCCGGAGCTGGACTATCCAGTCCTCCGTGGAAGGTGACTACTCCGGAGACGGGTGCTCCACTACGGGCGAGTTCCAACACCGTGGTTCCGCCAAAGCAGTAACCAATAGCTGCAATGCGATTTTGGTCGACGCTGGGGTTCTTCTTGAGTTCTTCCAATCCAGCAAGGACTCGCTGTCGGAGCAATTTTCGGTCTGTTTTATATTTCGTGGCCTCTGCTGCGGCTTCCTGGCTGTTTGCTGGACGTACGCCCTTGCCGTAAATGTCTGCGGCAAATGCCACGTAACCCATATCGGCAAGTTTATCGGCGATGTCCATGTACGGCTTTTTCAGTCCCATCCAATCGGGAACGACCAGAACCCCTGGTTGTTTTCCTTCAAGGCCCTTCTTTACTGCTAAATAACCTTCCAGGACTGTACTTCCATCTCGGTAATCCACCGGTTGGGTCTGGAGTTCAGCGAACACCAAGACAGGCCACAAGACAACGGTAAGGAACAATAACACTTTTTTCATATTCGCCTCCTCAAAGCGTATAGGTCTCCGAGCCTTCCACCTCTGGACGATTTGATGCATATCACGGGCAAGCGATTCATAATCCACGGGACCTGCCCCGCTTGTCAGCCATTTTCCAGCATGAGCTTTTTGTCTCAGTGAACATTCTTAAGGATATGAGGAAGGTAGTGATAAAGAAGAGACAATAGATTGCATATCAATCCGAGTCAGTTTGGTGAATCGTTTGACGTGGTCATGCATCCAATACCCCATAAGCCGAGTGTACGGCGACGTGTACGATTCGGGGAGTGATTTGTAATTGCCATGACCTTCCAAAAGGCGTGATTAGAAAGTCGAATGAGCGTGCCCTTGGATTTGATACTTCTCTGAATCGTGGGAGAGAAATGAATTTTATAAGAGAGCTTGGACGGATCAATGCGAACTAGGCAACATAAGGTACCTCTCGCATCACACCACGGGGAGGCTATGAACATGAAAAGCTTTTGGAAAATAGGGAGTACGGCAATACTCCTTCCAATACTGTTGTTTGTAATATCAGGAGTTGCCAGGAGCGAGGAGCCACCTACGATTCCTGCTGGTTCTACTGCTTTTGTAGCCAAAAAAACGGAAAATAGGAATTGTCTGGAAGTGTACAATGCAGCTGATGGCTCCTCAAAATTGGTCGGCTGTCTCAAAAGATGCAAAGAAGTGACACTAACCGGTAATTCAAAGGACATATGGCTGGAGATATCTGCCCCTGTGTCCGGTTGGGTGAATGGGCTCTTCCTGGATCCTAACCCGGAAATATGTGAAGGGGGGTCATATGCTGCAGTAGCTCCATACGCCGGAACTGATCCCAGCGTAAATGTGGATGATTATGCTGACTGGTGGGGTCCTCGATGGGGTTGGTACCACCATTGGTGGTGGCATCACAGACATAATGCACATCATTTCTTTGCACACCATCATCGCGGGCATCATCACGGCCACTACCATGCTGGGCACCATCGCCATGCGCATGCAGCGGCCCATCACGGCGGAAGACATCGATAAATCGATCCCATCAACCAAATCTGAGAAGAGAACGTCTCCTGAGATTCAGAAGCGGTTGACCTGTTGCTTATCCACAATACCGCTCACAGATTACAGTGAGCAGGAACTAACTTCCGATTGGAGGAGGTTTACGAGAATGAATAGAAAGACGTTCGATGCTCTCATCGTCGCAATCACGTGTGTCGCCATGGCTCTGGCTGCGAATTCGGTGCTGGCACAGGGAGCCCTGGATTCCAAACCGATCCCGTCAGCCCAGGTGGATCAAGCGGCGAAATCTAAAGCAGACGCTATGGCCCGGGCGCTCTTTAAGGCTTGGGCGGCGTCGCAGTTCGAGCCTCTATCGGACGATTTCACCTCGGAGATGAAGCAGGCTTTCCCACCCGATGTCCAGAAGCAGTCCTACGCCACTATCAAGGCCAATTTCGGCGATTTCAAGGACATGCAGTTCGCTGAGGCGGTTGCCTCGCCCGCATTCCCACGATACATTGTTTATCGGTTTCGGGCAGACTTCTCCGACACCCCCGCACGGCCGGAAGTTAGGGTGGTTCTCGATAAGGACAATAAGGTCGGAGGCTTTGCGGCGATGTTGTGGAACCCGGAGGTTAAGTAACGGACGGGCATTAAGACCATTATCACAAACGCGAGCGGGGGTCAGGTCTTGTATTTTGATATTCAAGAAGCAAGACCTGACCCCAAGAACTTGTAATTCAATCATCCAGCGAGCAGCAAGCCACTGGAATAGAGCAGGTCTCTATTGCAATGGTGAGCGTAGAGGAGGCCATGCGTCAAATCAGTGAGAGTACGGGCCAGTTGGCGACAGCTGCACAAGGTCTAGGAGACTTGGGAGGAGGAACTTCGAGAATTAGTGCAGCATTACAAGCGTTAACCTCTACCATTGAGGCTCTGTTGCTGAAGCATAGGCGCTGCCTGACCTAATGAAGACGGACTGGAGAGTGCGTCTGTTGTGTTATTCCAGCGCCTTGCTTCTCCTGTGAAAAAAAATCAGGGTATTCATTCGCCTGAAGCATGTTCACAAATGTTCACATTTTTCCGGTCTGAAACGGATTCGAAGGCATTGGATTGAACAGAGACGAATTGAAATCACTGGGGTTTTCTGTCAAAGTGCGATTGATTGTATGGTCGTTTTTGAATTCCTAATCCGCAGGTCGCAAGTTCGATCCTTGCCGGGGGTTCCACAAATTATTGAGGATTCAGGTCACACCCTGAATCCTTTTTTCGTCTGGTGTCCATATAGGTGTCTCATGTTGTACAGGCCAGTTGAAAATTGCGGAGGGTGGCGGTCGAAAAGTGCAGCACCTGTTGCATGATTAGCCTTCTTGCATTCCTGCCTGTCAAGATTTTCCTCCTTTCAGGTTCGTGGTTGAATGTGGTTGGGTGGGCGAGAGGCTCGTTTCTTGGCCTGTCGGAGTCTGTAGCTTTCTCCGTTGGCTTCAAGAATGTGCACTCTGTGGGTGAGGCGATCGAGCAGTGCCCCGGTGAGACGTTCAGAACCAAGGATCTCGGTCCAGTTTTCGAATGGGAGATTGGTAGTAACCATAAGGCTCTGACGCTCATAGGCTCGGCTGACCACTTCAAATAGCAGTTCTGCGCCTGCTTTGGAAAACGGCACGTATCCCAGTTCATCTAGTACCAGGAGTTGTTGGCGTTCCAGTTGTCTGTGGAATCGTTGGAGAGTCCTATCCTCACGATATTCGAGAAGCTCGGTGACCAGACCGGTAACGGTGTAGAAACGTACTCGGCGTCCCTGCATGCATGCGCAAAAAGCCAAGGCACATGCCAGGTGGGTTTTCCCGGTACCGCTGTTGCCGATAAGCAGGACGTTTTCTCGTTTGTCTATGAATTCCCCTCTCATTAGTTCCCTGACCAGTGGCTCGTTTATTGAGGGCAAGGCTTTAAAATCAAAAGTGTCAATGGTCTTGGTCACTGGAAACCGTGCTTCCTTGACTCGTCTTTCCGCAGATTTTCTCTCACGATCAAGTAATTCCCGTTCTGTCAGACGTAAGAGGTAGGTCGGATAATCCGACCTGTCATCTCTGCAGACCGCCGCCATTGATGCATACTCCCTCAGCATGGTAGGGAGCTTGAGCTTCTTGAGATAGTGTTCCAGCAGGACGGTGGGCTTGTTCTTCTCGCTCATGCGGCTCCTCCTTGGGCAAGCAGGTCCTTGATACGCTGCTATATCAGGGCCGGCCACTTTCACCAGGCGGAGATGCTCTCGTCCATCCAGCCTGAAGGTGGGATGGTCTCCAAGGAGGCTGGGGGATCAGAAATTGAGCAATGGCGTCCCGAGTATGCGCTCCCTACTCGCAGACCCTTTATCCACGGCTTGTGTCACCTTGGGTAAACCATGATCCTCTATGAGGCGGAGAACCCGGATATACTCTCTGGTTCCTTCACCCTCACGCTCAGCTTTTCCCTGAAGGCGACGATGGAGAATATCGAAGCACTCCGGCAGATTCAAATCGGCCAGGGGTAACGCATGATACAATGCGAGCCGGGCTTTTTCTCTAGAAGCGGGAGGTAATGCACATAATTGAAAAAGACGCCTTGTTTGCCCCAGGAACGTTTATGATCAGCCACCGTATCCTGTTTATGGCACAGCACCACTCGCTCAGTGTATCCCTTTACGACAATAGGATGGTGAGCGTACCGAACAGGTACCGAATAGTCGTTGTCGTCGAAACGCACCAGGGACAGAGAACTTGCTGCGGTAGACTGTTGCAGGCATGCATCGAAGGACGTTGTGGGGAGGGGAGAAAAAGCAGCTTGATCTTCAACCAGGAGCTCCGATTTGGGTCCACTCTTGCCGCGAAGACGCCTGTTGAGATCTTCTCGGCACAGCTTCGCTAGCCTTTCATTGAGTTCCTCCAGATCACGTACCTGCGGGACGGGCACAAAAAAATTAAGGCGCACATACTTAACCACCCCCTCAACCACACCTTTCTCGTTGGGACGGCGCACTCGGCAGAAATGATGATCAAAAAGGTAATGGCTCTTCAGCCGCAAGAAACCGTCGGTAACTTCGGCACCTCGAGAACAGATTATCTTAGAAGTCAAAACCCTGCTGTTGTCGTAGGTGATCCGTCCCGGAACTCCCCCGAAAAACTCGAATGCCCGTACGTGGCCCTCCCAATAGGTCTCGGTACACTCCCGCTCGAATGCAACAACAAAAAAGGCATCCGAATACGGAAGCACCATCGCAAGGAAATGTACCTTGCGCAAATCCTCGGACACCTTTACCAAGGCTTCACCAAAATCCACCTGAGCCTCACCAGCCCGGTGTATCAAAGGCATGAAAACCTCGCGACTGTACAGCTTTATCCGGTTTACCGCTTCTTTGACCTGGGTGTATTTTCCCTGATATCCCTCCTCCTTGATCCGTTCGTATATCCGCTTGGCTGTGTGACGCTGCTTTTTTGGTACCTGCTTGTCACTCTCAAGAATGGCCGCAATCCTGTCGAGAAAAGAACCTATCTTCGGTTTGGGCCTCTCCTTCTTCAACCTATAACCCGGAGGCTCTGAATAATGGAGAATCTTCTCCAGTGTTTTCCAGTGCATCCCGGTCTCGCGAAGAATCTCCCTCTTGCTCGCTTCTTCTCTCAGAACGCGAAGCCGTATCTCCGTCCATTGCTTCATGTCTCCGTACACCCCTCTTAGCCTCCTGATAATGGACTTAAGGGAAAAACCCTTGGTCTTCCCAACCGCCCCTTATCAAAAAAGGCTCGTTAGGGGTACCGCAATTTGAGACCGCCCTCCTCACCGCTACACTTTTGAACCGGCCTTTATATTTAGCGCTGTCACCTGACAGCTATAAACCTCTTAGATGATTATCAGGTCTTGTATTTTGATATTCAAGAAGCAAGACCTGACCCCAAGAATTCTTTGCTTCCAAGTCACATATATTTTGTATGGCGCTATTTTAACATACTTGCAAACTCAATGCAACTAATTTATGTGAACGACACTTAGCTATATTTTGTCATATCTAAAGTCACTTTTGTCAAGCAAAACTCAGTCAATTGGAGTAATTGGTGGTGATTAACTTGTAACGTTATTAATCTACATAATGTCAACATTTCGCTTCAAAAATATATGAAAATGGTCCATGTAATTAAAGGTAAGATGTATGAACAGTAAATAGGATGGTAGCTTAGGAGTAGGATAGTTACGAGAAACGGCCCCAGGATCAATAAAAGGCCACTCTCATGCGATTTTAGGGAAGGGGAATAGTGTGTTGGGGGGAGTCCAAAGGAGGAAATATTCACCAAAGCTGTAATTAATGGGGGCTATGACTCATGTGGATTGCAACTTCCCTTGGCCACAATAATGACGCTGTCCGGTAACGGTGTAATCCAAAAATCTGTTTGACCGGGGATAGTATGGAACAGTATCCTTAAGGGGGGAACAAAAACCTTCTTCATCAACCTGACGGTGGTTTTGCCTCTCTTGTGGGTGACCATAAGGGAGCCTTTTCCGGATCAGGGGAACTATCCCTCGACTCGTTATCGCACCGCAGACCGCCGGAATGGCAAGACCGCCGCTTAATTCCGGTTCATATGGGAAAAAGGGTCAGGTACTGGCCGGAGCCGATGACCTCATCCAACTCATTGGTCGCAAGGTCATCGTAGGAAAAATATCACAACATAATTCAAGGAGGTATTATCAATGCAACCAGAAGCTGAAGGGAAACTAAAGTATGGAATTGGGGGCCTGGTTCTGTGGGGCGCTTATCGCAATAATCATCGGCTTTGCATGGGGTGGCTGGACAACCTCCAAAACGACCCTCAAAATGAACGAAGCAGCGGTTTTGGCGAGTCAAGCAGCGATCTGCGTCGCCCAATTTATGAAGGACCCGAACCATGTGGAGAAACTCAAAGAATTTGAGAAAATAAGCCTCTCGTATATGAGAGGTGAATTCATTGAAAGTGGTGGCTGGGGTAAAATGCCCGGGCAAGAAAAGGCTGACATTTGGGTATGCCGAGCATGCGCCGATGGGATTGAACTTCTTATCAAAAAATGAGTTTGGCTGTTAAAGGTGACTCATAGGTTGGTTTATCGTAGATTAGCATTACCAGCTTTTTCGAAGAGTCTATTCTCGTCCCTCCAAACACGCCGAGCGTGCTGATCTTCCGGCTTGTTCACAATTTGTTCACACTTTTACGACCTGAACTGTGCTGAAATGACGTTTATGAAACTAAGATGCGTGAAATATCCACCTGCTCCGGTGACCATGTTCACACCGCAATTTTTGTGAGCTTCCGTGTGAGCTTTTCATTTGGAAAATCGTTGTTCGGGGTAGAAAAAGCTCACGAAAAGCTCACAGAGAAAATCCGAGAACTTCTGAAAAAGCGCTGTATTGGCTATTTTGGAGATTGCAGAAAAAACTATGGCAGTCGCCTTTCACGCCGGCGACAGGGGTTCGAATCCCCTTGGGGACGCCAAATAAGCCACCGATATGACAGGGAAGTTGGGAAGCGCCGACTTCCCTGTTTGTTTCACATCCCAATCAAGGGCACCAAAGGAGTCCGAGCCGCATTGAACGGCAGAGAAAGTGATTGCCGCTCAATCTCTGCCACGCCAGCGAGTAACTTACCCGGGAATTCGGAATTTCTAAGGTGTTCGGGCCGGTGCTAAAACCGAACTCACGATCTTGCATTTCAAGACCCGCCTCCCATTTTGGATATTTAAGAAGATGACCAATGCTCGTGATGATTGGGCTAAAATGAAATAGCTAAATTTCAGTTCTTTTTCGCCGGCGTGAGTTGCGTACACGAGAACCTAATCACCTCCAGGCGTAAGCCCATTCTTTTTCCATTCAACTTGGGCCGTCGAAAGCGCCTGCTCTATCATGTGGCGCAACGCATTCTTCATAATGGGCTTTGGCAGGTAGCCAAAAGGTTGGGTCGCGTCCGCCCTTTCGCGCGTGGCACGGTCCGAATAGGCCGTTGAGTAGATCACCGGGATGCTGCGGTGAGAACGTATCACCCGGGCAGCTTCTATTCCGTCCATCTCACCGTCCAGAACAATGTCCATCAAAACGAGGTCGGGTTTTGTCTCTTCTGCCTCACGGATAGCAGCCTGCCCCGTTGACGCAAGAGCTGTAACCTCATAACCTAATCGCTCGAGAATCATCACCAAGGACCTGGCAATTATCCTATCGTCTTCAACCACAAGAATTCGCCGCTTGTTCACATCGCGCCTCGACTCTTCTTGACCTCCCTAAAACGTATCCGTACGTCGGTTCCATTTACTCCGGAGATCTCGATCTGACCGTCAAGCTGATCGACGAGGGCGCATACCAGATTTAAGCCGAACGACTTGGCGTCCCTCCAGTGCACGTCGCCCGTCATTCCCACACCCTTGTCACTTACTATCATTTCGTATTCTTGCTTTCCTGCGGTCCGAATAGAGACTGCCACCTCTCCTGCACTTCCTTCAGGATAAGCGTGTTTCAGACAGTTTAGGACCAATTCAGTCAGGATCATGCCCAACGGGATTGCCGTGTCAATCCCTAAAGAAATTCTCTCAATTTCTTTCCTGAAAGTGACTCGTGTTGCCAGACTCCCATGATAACTAAAAAGCTGATCCACGATGGTCTTTGTGTACTCATCCACATTCACGAAGGCCAGATTTTCCGTTTGATACAGTTTCTCGTGGGCGATAGCCATGGCTCTTATGCGATCCTGAACGCTCTCGAACATTTCTCTGACGTCACCCGTGCCGAACTCCGACTGGAGGTCGAGAAGAGCGTTAATCACGGCTAGGTTGTTTTTTACCCGGTGATGGATTTCGCGGAGGAGGACCTCTTTTTCCTTGAGGGAAGCCTGGATGCGCGCTTCGGCCGCCTTTCGTTCGGTGACGTCTACGCCGACACCTCTTATACCCACAATCACGTTATCGCGTATGATGGGAGTGGACCACGTTTCTATCTGAGCAGTACCGCCGTTTTTCCTCACAAGCGTGAATGGTTCTCCATATACCCTTTCTCCGCTCAGAACTCTGGATCTGTTGTTGGCGGCTCTTTCCAGGTCGTCCGGAATGAGCACGTCGGCGACATTCACTCCTCCGGCTAAGTCATCGTTCGGTGTGTACCCGCCTAGTTCCAACCCGCTGCGGTTCACGAAGGTGAACCTGCCCTTCTCGTCCAATTCATAAACAAACGCGGGCAAAAGCTCAGCCAATTCCTTGAATCTTTCTTCGCTCTGTCGAAGTGTCGATTCCGCCCGTTTGCGCTCTATGACTTCTGCTTCGAGTTCGGCTTTGGCCTCCTGAAGAGTGACTTGCGTCAGGAACTGTCTTCTTCTCGAACTGTTGAGGAGAACTGAAACAAAAATACCCAGCACGTTAACGCCTATCTGCGCTATAAATATTAGGATAAGCTCGCTAACCTGCAAGGTATTCCTGACGTAAAGACAGGCCCATATGGTGGCTATGGAAATCAGCATTGCCGGGCACGCACGGAAGATCAAATTCCCGGGCAAGACCAGGTACATACTTATCGAGAGTACCGGCTCTCCAGCCATGATCATCGTGTACGAAACCGGTCGACTATTGAACACATACAAGTGGATGATGACGCCTACAAGCGTTATAGCCAGAGCGGCACAATCATAATGTTCGGGCTTCTTCAGCTTTTTTGAAACCGCGATGAAAGGTATGACCCCGCCTATAAAAAGCAATCTCAAAGCCGAGAGCACCCAGAATTGTCGACGTATTTCAATGAAAATGTAGTCGTAGCAGATGAGCACCAGGAAGACGGTGGATGCGAACACCAGCGCTTGCGAAAACCTCTTCTTGTCCGCCTCAAGGAAAGACAGACGATATGCCTCTTCTTGGCTTCCAAGCGTTGGTTCGATAAGGGACAGGGCCTTATTTATCAAGTGCCCCGGATTCAAGGTCGGCTCCCTGGGGTGGTATTTATCCCTGAATTATGCGGGCGGTCCTGCCATTTCGGGGCAAAACCGTGGTCAGTTGCACAAAACGCCTATTTTATCGTGTTTCCGAGCGTATCTCACCTCACCCCCCTCGGTCAAGCACAATGGAGCACTCGGCTTACACGAACACGTCGCATGGCAGGAGACATCAGATTGGTTCATTATGGGGAGCCGTTTATAAGCAAATTGTCTTTGGGGAGCAAAAAAACCTGCCCCGAGCAAGAATGCACGGACACCGTGCAAACCCGCTCAACAAATGCATTCGGTGCAAATTGGGTACAACTCCTTGCACCCGGGAATTCGGAATTTCGAAGGTGTTCGGGCCTTTCCCAAAACCGAACCAACGATCTTGTATTTCAAGACCTGACCCCCATTCGTTGACCCCCATTCGGTTGGGCAACTTGCTCAGGCAACCATTGTTACCTTGCCGTCGCGTAGGTCGTAGACCGCACCCACGACCTTCACCTTGCCTTCGTTTACCGGCCCTGCCAAGATTGGATCGAGCGCTTTGAGCCGCTCCACACCGATAGCAACATTGGCGCGGATCGCATTGTCCAGCGGATCGCCTGCCGCGGCTGTGCTCTTGGCAACCGCCGGCTTGATGAGTTCCACCAGATCGTTGATCGCTCCGGGCAGTGCGTCCTTGGCGTCAATAGCCTTTATGGCGGCCTTGACCGCGCCGCAGCCACTGTGACCAAGAACCATGATCAGCGGCACATTGAGTTCTGCGACAGCGTATTCGATGCTCCCTTTGACAACAGGGCCCGCCCCGCCCACCACATTGCCGGCAACTCGCACAACAAAGAGATCGCCCACCCCGACGTCGAAGAGGATCTCGGGTGGTACCCGAGAGTCCGCACAGCCGACGATAGCTGCAACCGGGAACTGACTCTCCGCGAGTGCAGAGAAGTCGTTGGGCCTGCGCCGGGGACTCGAAGGCCGTCCCTTCACAAAGCGCTCATTGCCCGCGAGCAGCTCGCGCAGTGCCTCGTCCGCGCCCATTGGTGGCATTGCCTTGCGTGCCGGCCTTTTTTGCTCTGCAGCGACAAGCCCACCGGAACCGGAAAGGCTCAGGCCCGCAGTAGTGAGAGTGAGTGCCGCTAGTTTCGCGAACTCGCGGCGTGAAAATTTTCCGTTCATGTTCTCGCGTCTCATGGTCTTCTTCCCCTCTCGTGTCTCGTAGTCTTTTAGCCGGTAGCTTCACACCGAGCTATCAAGATCCCTGAGCTAATAGTATGTTCTCCAGAGGTCTTTGGTAAATTTAACTCGTCGGGCCTCGTCCGGTAAGTGGGTAAGCGGCTTGTCTGATAGGTTGACCGAGGTTTTCCGGTCCATCAGAGGGTTGCGGTGGACATGCTTCCGGGCTTCTCTTGTTTTGGGTTGGCAAGGCACATGGAGAAGCTGGGAATTCACACTTTTGCCGATCATCCGACGACCGACTAGAGCAATATCGCTCTCGATGGATGACGTGCCTATTCTGGGCTCCTGGGCTAACCCCAAGCGAACACTTCATTCTTCCTAGTGTATTCAGATTAACGAGATAACTCAGACGGTTAGAGCCGCAAGACTTGTTTTCTAGGTGCGATATCGCTCTTCTTTATGTGCTCGCAAATCAGTCAGATCATCCCCACGATGTTCGAGTTAAAAAACTAACTGCCAGTTCTTGCTTGCTATTTGAGGAAAAGATGCCTCCTGCGAACGCTTGGCACACAATTTGCTCAGCTCACTGCGGGGCATTACTGACTATAGGCGGTCCATTTGTCGGGTCATCAAGTGCCGTGGCGTGAGTGGTACCTCGGAAGACACGATCGGGACACCTCAGCGCTCATCCGCGAGTGAAATGTTTTATATGACGGACCTAAATCGGTAAGACTGACGAAATTACGCCTATAGCAGTTCTCGAAAGTAATGACGGGGTTCATTGGTGACAATGCTGGCTCGCATCCTTGCTGACATAGAGGCGGAAATGTCCGATCCCACGCTTGTGGAGAAGCACACGTTTTCAGCGGTTGGACTCGAGAGCCTTTTGAGGAAGCTCCATGAATTGGGGTTAATTCAGAACGTCAGCCCCATGGATATCGTCCAAGATCTTAAGGCATACATTCTCCGTATCCAGTGAATGGACAAATACAATTTCTCTGAGGAGGGAGTCGGTGAAACGCGTGACATCTTCAGACGAAACTCTAGACGAAAGAGTCGGACCGAGCGCGTGTGTAATTTCCGGCAGGGAGATTGTACACGACCTGCGCTCAGGCATGACGCGTCGTGAAATAATGCAAAAATATGGCGTTGCAGGCGAACAACTCAAGAAAGCTCTTGAGATTATCCTGCTACAGAGAAAGAAGATTGCAGAAAAGATTGCCGGAGATGTGCGATCAGGAATGAAAGGTTCAGAGCTGATGGAGAAGTATCAGCTTTCGAACTCTGCGCTGCAGAGGATTTGCCAGACACTTTTGACAGAGGGATTGTTGGGATCTGCTGACATCAAGGGTCTCAAAGCACCTTTGAATAACGGTGCTTCCGTCCACCATGAGAGGCGCAAAGTTTCCAGGCGTGCTCCGTCTTTGCGAATCGTAGTGTCAGACAGGAATAATGACGGCTTGAGCGGCACCGTCAAAGACATAACCGAGAAAGGACTGGCAGTAAGGGGGATTGAAGCCGATGTTGGTGAACTTAAGACTCTTGCGATTCTGGGAGATGATATCGGCCTCGTGGACCCATTCGAACTGATGGCGGAATGCCGTTGGGTAGGGAGTGAAGGATCTGAGGTTCAATCGGTGGCCGGATTCCAGGTAATCGCAATCTCTGATGAAGATCTGCAAAGGCTCCAAGAGTTAATTGACTTCCTGGATCTAGGATGGAAGGCAGCTTATGACCACTTCTAAACGGAAAATTAAAGCCAAACGTTTTGTGAGGGATCTTCGCAATGGAATGGGCGACAGGGAGCTTATGGAAAAATATACCCTCTCCGAGAGCCAACTCCATAAAGTGTTGCACAAATTGGTTGATGCCGGGACGATAGACGAGATGGAACTCTTCATGAGGACCTATCTGTCCGATGGCTTCATGACCGGGACCTTCGTGGACACTCAATGCGCTATGGAGGAAATGGGCTACAAGGGAGAAACTAAACCACTCCCAGAACTGGAGACTCCTTCTAACATCTCAATTACGGAAAGGGTGAACATTACAAGCGGTGTCTTTAGACGCATGTTAGCCAAACTTGCAGGCACCGGATCATGAGTGTGAGGCGATCCACTCGCCTATCCAATGCCCTCTCAAAGAAGGCTGAAAACTCTGACATAAATTGCACGGCAGGTTTCGCAATAACCCATATCGAAGAGCCCAGCTTGGAACAGCTTCGGGATCTGCTTGGATCCATTACAGAGGCTTTTCCAAGCTGATGTATACGCTGTCAGTGGAAGTGGGAATTTTGAGGTGTAAAATTAGAGGAGACTTTCGGCCTCAGAAGGTCTTGGATATTTGGGTATAAATATAAAAATGTCTGAAGATTATCTTAATATCAAGATGTTACGTCAGAGAATAAATTGGAATGGGGATCAGCACAAATGTTGCTAGAAGGTGCACAGCTGAAACCACTACGTGATGACGTAGAGTCGGAGCTTCGAAAAGTTACGGAAACCTTGCTTGGAGAAGACTTTGTTTGGCTGCGCGGCTTCCCGGATTCCGCTCAGCAGTACTGGCAGTACGAGCTTACTATTTATGAGGAGACCGAGAACCCTTACCACCTGTCATGTGGTCTATTCACCGGTGATGGGCGTTTCAGAAACTCTGATTTGGGGATTCAAGCCTTCTTCGAGAACAATGACAAGATTGTCGAATTCATCCACCACGCGGTTTCAACTGGAGACATGAACAGCCTGGTTCCCCTACTCGGAAAGGCTCAAAGTCTCTTGCCTGCTGGGACTGTAACGCCTTCTCGAGGAGGAGCGTACGTCACCCTGTGCTCTTACGTTTACTCGGTCAACGAATGGCTGAAGAATGTTTGTAATGAGGACCTCCTTCTGCTTGCCCTGGACAACGAGGATCGTGGTAGCCTGCTAATGGACTGTGTGCAAAACCGACGATGCCGAATCAAAGTGCCGGGGAGTGGAGGGCCCGTTTTTCTTAATATTCCCTTTGACAAGGTTGGATGTTTCGACGGACATGAGAGATTTGGGGGATATAGGGAGCAACCGTATTTTGAATACGACGTTGCCCTATCGTTCGCAGGGGAAGACAGAAAATATGTTGATCGTGTGGCCAATGTCCTCCGCCAAAAGAAACTTCGGATATTTTACGACAGATATGAGCAGGCTGCACTTTGGGGGAAGGATCTTTATGCGCACTTAGAGGAAGTTTACCGAAAGCGGGCACGCTTCTGCGTCGTGTTCCTTTCTGAGAACTATCGCAAGAACCTTTGGACCGACCATGAACGAGAGTCCGCTCAGACTCGAGCCTTTGAAGAAAACAAGGAATGCCTGCTTCCGGTCCGTCTAGATGACACTGTGGTACCAGGGATTATGCCGAGAATTGCGTATGTCCGGAAAAAGGATGTAACTATTGCAGAGCTTGTTGGCCTCATCCAGAAGAAACTCCATGGGTTTTAGTACCCGGCAAACGCACTACCACGGACTGGCATTCCGCTGCGCTCAAGCCGTACAATCCTAACAAATCGCTAACACCATACCGTGCTATACTGGTTCAGCCAGTCCCAAAACCGAACCCACGATCTTGTATTTCAAGACCTGACCCCCTATCTTGCGTCATAATTGGTAACCGGGAGCCGCCTACCCTTAAAGGTAGAAGAGTGGATTTTTCCATTGTGGGCTTAGTTATCGTTGTGATATTCGCCAGTGAGGCGATGAAGTGACCAAAAGGATAGGTGAAAGGAGGATCAAACATGTTCAAGGAGTTCAAGGAGTTTGCGGTAAAGGGCAATGTCATTGACATGGCCGTCGGCATCATCATAGGAGCCGCCTTTGGCAAGATCGTCAGCTCGTTTGTAAATGACGTTCTGATGCCACCTATCGGGCTGCTGCTGGGCAAGGTGGACTTCACCAGCTTGTTCGTGAACCTCTCCGGAAAACCTTACGAGACTCTATCCAGCGCCAAAGCGGCTGGAGCAGCGACCATCAACTATGGCCTATTCTTGAACACTGTGATCGATTTCATCATTTTGGCCTTCGCAATCTTTCTGATGGTTCGCCAGGTGAATCGGCTGAAACGCCAGCCCGAGCCGAGCACCAAGGCTTGTCCCTATTGCCTCTCCAAAATTCCGTTAAAGGCCACGAAATGCTCGCAGTGCACTTCTGAGTTGAAGACGGAATAGTTTTGGCCATGAAAAAACGAATTCCATCCGGACTCACTTACAAGTGTGTCCAATTGGATTCTTTACCCGCAAAATTGTTTTTTGAGTTCAAAAAGGCCAAAGGGCTCCAAGCCGCATTGAACGGCAGAGAAAGTGATTTCCGCTCAATCTCTGCCACCCGAGCGAGTAATGTACCCGGGAATTCGGAATTTCTAAGGAGTTCGGGCCTTTCCCAAAACCGAACCCACGATCTTGCATTTCAAGACCTGACCCCCATTTTGCCTGAGCCGGATGGAGGACATTTTGGTTGCCCGAGGGGTGTTCGGTGAGGTAAGCTCCGCGTACCGAAAAGCGTGTCTTTTCAGGCAATGTCATGACTCTAGACGTGCCCCCACACGTGACAGACAATCCGCAAAAGAAGGTAAATTGCCTCAGCACGAGGAGAGCCGGCAATGGACAATCAAGCACTGTTTTCAAGCGACGAGATGATGACGTGGATACGCGAGATGGCAGCGTTCGGTGCCCGACGTGCCGGCTCGGCGGGTGGACTTGCGAACGAGGACTATCTCGTTGCCAAACTGACACAGTTCGGTCTTGCAAATATCCGAAAGGAGCCGATCCCGGTCGAGCACTATCGGCCCGACAAGTTGCTCCTCGAGATCGACACGGGTGCGGGGTTTAAGCCATTCAAAGCCCAGTGGATACCATACTGCCGGTTCACCCCCGCCGGCGGCCTTGAGTCGCAGCTTGTCTTCGCCGACTCCAGAGCATTCAGCCACTCTGCTGACTGGACAGGCAAGGTGCTTGTTACCGACATCGAATTTCCTATCCTCGATGTCGCTCTGATTGGCAAGTTTGCGATGGGGAAGCACGACCCGGACAACAGTATCAAGGACGTCAAGCATCCGGCTACCTGGGTGCGTCTCGGCTGGCATCTCTATCGCAAGGCATTTGAACGCGGGGCAATAGGCTTTATCGGCATCCTCAAAGACCAGCCCGGCGGCTCCTATCAGATGTACGCCCCCTATGGATTCAAGGAAAAGGACATTCTCGACAAACCGCTGCCCGGCTTCTGGGTCAGTCGCGACGACGGAGCGGAGATCCGAAGACTTGCCAGGAGCGGGGCGAAGGTCCGCCTGACGCTCACCGGCGAACGCACTCCATCGGTGACCCACAATGTTGTCGGCGAGATTTCCGGGGAAATAGATGAATCCGTGATCCTACACTGTCACCATGATTCGCCCTTCGTCTCACCGGTCGAGGACGCCTCCGGTTGCTCCGTCATCCTTGCCCTCGCGAGGCATTTCGCCAGCCGCGCAAAGCCGCGGCGGAACATCATCGTGCTGTTTACCGCCGGCCATTTCTATGGCTCCATCGGCACCCGCAGGTTTATCGAGGACCATGCCGTCGATGTGGTGCCCAAGGTCGCACTCGAGATCACCGTCGAACACGTCGCCAAGGAAGCCATCGAAAATGAGGCTGGTGAGCTTGTCGAAAGCGGTCGTGCCGAAGGTACGGGCGTGTTCCTGCCGTTCAATCAGGCAATGATCGATGCAGTCCTCGTCAATCTCAAGGACAACGGCGTCGACCGCGCCTTCCTCCTGCCGCCCGAAGGCCCGCTCGGTCCCTATCCGCCAACAGACGGTGGCGACTGGTACCTAACGGGCGTCCCGCTGGTTAACTTCATCTCGAATCCCGTCTATCTACTCAATGCCGAAGATGACTTTCATTGGGTCGACCAGCCGCGACTTGCCAAGGTCGCCAGTGCCGTCGCGGGAATCGTCGAGGCGACGGAAAAGTTGCCGAAGGCCGGTATCGCCGCAGTCGATTTCCCAATATACAAACTCAAGATGAAGCTCATCAAGTATCTCGTCAACTGGAAGACGACAAAGTTCGGGACACGGCCGGTTTACTGAAACGTTGTACGTTCAACTTCAGAGAATGTGATTTCCGCTCAATCTCTGCCACCCGAGCGAGTAATCTTCCCGGGAATTCGGAATTTCTAAGGAGTTCGGGCCAGCCCCAAAACCGAACCCACGATCTTGCATTTCAAGACCTGCCCCCCATTTTCCGAATAACGGCAGTAAAGACCTAATGGCCGGAAGGGACTGCATAGAAAAGGACTGCGAAAAAATGAAAAATGCTGCCTGCCAATACAAATACATGCCAAACAGCATGATGATACGGCAGCCGTCGCCAAATATAAAAAACGATTCCGCCGGTGTATGAGATCCCTCCGAGGAGAAGTAGCAAAACCCCCTCAGGTGAAACTGCTGCAAGCAACTGTTTCAAAGCTATAACGATTGCCCAGCCCATAAAGACATACAAGCCGACGGATATTCCGCGCCCTCTTTGTTTCAAAAAAACTTCAAGGAAAGTACCGCACAGTGCCAAGCCCCAAATCACACCGAAAAGAGACCAGCCCCAAGGGCCTTTAAGATTTACCAGAGCAAATGGCGCATAGGAGCCCGCAATCAGAAAGAATATCGCGGAATGATCCAACACTCTCATGATCGGTTTTACATTAGGTTGTTGAATGCCGTGATACAGGGTCGATACTGTGTAGAGGAGAATGAGAGTAGTACCGAAAATAATGCTGCTGATTATCCGCGAAACATCGCCCGAGCTCCCGGCAGAGATTAGAAGAACAACCAGCCCCGTTAAAGATAAAACGATTCCCAATCCATGAGTAATGCTGTTTGCAATCTCCTCACCGATACTGTAATCGGCTGTCGTCGTCTCAACGTTCACTTATACTCCACACTGAATTTCGCGGAGAATCGTTCTGAACCTGAATTAGGCTCTCAATTCGTCGGCACACATGTTAGCCACTTCACATGCGGCCAGGAAACCTTTGGAAGTCTTACCCACGAAAACCAAATTGTGCCTGCCTTTGGAGACCGTCCCGATATAGATATAATGATGCCCGTCACTGGTAACAGGACAGCACGAAAGCCACTCGAAAGAGGGAAAGACATCATTTTCCGTCTTGTTCTTTCCGATGGCGATCTCGAAATAATCGAGACAATCCCATAGGCCCGCGCCCTTCAGTGCCGTCTTCAAATCGGCATGAACGTCCTTAACAAGCCGTTTCGTTAATCTTTCCCCGTCATCTTTTACCTCATTCCGTATCATGGTGCCCCTCTTTTAACATACGACCGCAGACAGAGCTGCAGACAAGTTTAAGGAATCGGACCATTGAGTGAGCGTGATAAACCGAGAAGCCCATTGATGTCAATGGGCTTCCAACTGTGCCCAGGGTTTTTCAGAGGTCTTAGGCAGGAAGGGCACCTTCCGGAAGCGACGGAGAAAACTCACCTTTGAGCTTTTTCAGTGCGCGCTTTTCCAATTGGCGGACCCGCTCTCTACTTGCCGGAGGAAAAGGGGACATTCTACTTTTTTGCCTCTGTTCGTGGGCATCCGCGGGGTCGCAGCGTGAATTCCAGGCACATGCGGCGAGAAAGCGTCATTTCAGAACATCATTTCTCGCCTTGGTGTCAGTACACGCCATTTATCTGCTCTTTCATCATCATGCGCATGGCGGATTGCAGTATGATTCCTTTCTGAAAATCGGTGCCTCGGGTAAAGTTCTTGTGGTCCAGCAATAGTCCAGAGCCATGCATTCCAATTCATCATAATCGGCTTCCGATAAGTCCAAAATCGCTTCGTCAAGCTCGTCGGGAGTCATGTGCGCTCCAGGATTTCCGCGATCTCGGTCTGATGATTGTCTTCCCAACGCTGATGACGATGGATCTTTCCGGACACGGTCGGGAGCTTATTGCCCAATCGCCATTTACGGATGCGTGTCTGATGCGTTTCGCAGATCCGGGCAATCGCATTATCAGGAGCGCCGATCTGCCACAATTCAAGCCAAATATCGTGGTACGTGCGAGTCATTTGCTTCCTCAAATAATTTGGCGGTTAGGGTAGGGGAGTTCCTCGGTTTCTTCCAGCCGGCTGTGCATCCGGTTTTCCCGCTCTGCGAGGTCTTCCAACCGCCAGACAAGCCAAATCAGCGCTTGTGCGATCGGATGTTTTTCGATGTCTTTGCGTACCTGAGCAAGCGTCCACTGGCAGATCTGGCAGCTTTTGTTGATGATGAGCTGTTTTTTGTGAGCGAGCCTCACGAGCCGATCGAGCCCTCCCTGTATATCCGTCCGGATGTAGTCCGGGACCGGGACGATAGCCGCGGTAGGACGTGAAGCCCGAAAATAGCGCCAGACCTTCTCCGGCTCCTTCACGTCCCAAAGCTCATTACCCAAGCGATCTTCGCCCCAACTCTTGTAACAGGTCAGACCGTCATGCCCCCGCAGTTGCTGGACGGTTCCCTGTGCGGTCCCGTCACACCAGAAACGCTCCACGAGCAGGGCGTCCTTGACGTCCACGCACATGTCCGCGAGCTGCGCTGCATCACCCTGGTATTCCAGGAAGATCCGCAACCGGCCGTCTTCCTGCCGGCCACCCACTAGCAGGGCGTGCAAGGCTTCGTGGTCCTCGCCCAGCGGGATTGGACCAGCCTAACGACGCCTCGACATGGGTGAATTTCGGCGCTGCATTATCATCCGCGACCACGTACAGATTGTCTTTGAGATCGAGAGTTTTAAGGTTCATGCCGTCACCGTGGAGGAGGGAAGATCTCGGGAACCCGCTTTTTGTGTAAAAAGCCGGTTCCCGAACCCTCCGGCAAAAACTCTAATATGGCTGGCGGTGGTTCAAGGGCTGATGCAAGTACTGTGGCTCCGGTTAAGTTAAAAGCGTTTAGGAGTTTTTGGGGAAAGGTTCCGGAAAACCACTTTTTATTAATAACATTTGATCTCTTGTTTTCCAGAAAAGAAATTCTTGAGGGAGTTGTCTAAGCTGCCAGTTTTGTAAGTGAAATAGTGTCAGCCTCCCGTGCGGTGAGCAAGGCGGCGATAACGAGTTTGCCTTTTTCGGTGAGGTGGTAGCGGTTGTGTTTAGGAAGTTTCCGCAACAGACGATGGGCCCTCAATAGGCGTATTTGTCGGGTGATGACTGCTGAGGTGCGGCGTTTCTCCGTGGTGTCAGTTTGGGCGCCATAGATAAGGATCCTGATCTCTTTGTTGGTGAAGCCATTGATGAAGAATTCCCCTCGAGCGACTGCGCTGAAGAGTCTAGCGTCGTCAGGCGCATAGGGATTCAGAGCCCTGAAACGCTTTGCCTTCCATGTAACGGGACGGCAGAGTTTGTCAGTCCAATTCTTGAGGGGAGTAGAATCATGTGCACAGGCCAAAGCCTCAAGATAACGCTCATTAGCATTTTGGCACACCTGTGCACGTCGGTGGAAGTCTGCCACTCCTTTCCTGAGTGGTAACCATTCGGGTTTGGTGGCCTGGGCAGACTCCTTTTTTCTGTAGACCTTGAAATCGGAAGGATCGTTAAGGGTAGTCTCTACTCTGAGGACGCTCCCCTGTTTATCGTAAATCTTTATGGTGTTTGTTTTGACTCGATGCTTGACTCGTATTCCTTCCGCACGATGCTTCAGATCAGTGACTACCTCTGCGGTGAAGTGGTGGGGTATGTTTCCGGTGGCTGGTATTTTCCTTCCGAGAAAGCGCATAACGTCAGGGCTGGAGAAGGTTGTCATACCATGGTGCACGAGAGTGCGGTAGTGGTTTGCGAGGAGTCGCGAGTTACGGAACATGATGTCTGTAGCCCATTCGCTCTGCATAACAGACCAGTAGTAGTGCAATGGGAAGAGCTTGAAGATCTCGTCGTGAGCAGGATTGAGAAGTCTGGCGAACTCTTCGAGATGCTTGGGCCAGGGTGTCCTAAGCTGCTGGTCCATAAGACGCTGGGCCTCGGTAACATCCTGAATCCAGGTGAAACAGTTGTCTTGCCGTTGGTAGCACAGCTTGGCATTATCCATCTGCCTAGCAAGCCATTCACGACCGTTGAGACAGATTTGAATGTTAAATGGGAACCACGTCTGGATCCGACCGTGCATAAATCCGAAAATCGGATGGATGTAGTAATGGTAGAGGTGAAGACATTTTCGCCATCGGCTGATGAGTTCCAACTTTCTTGTCTGACGGTTGTGATTGATATCGAAAGACAGACATGGTTCGACAGAGCTGAGCACGCAAATCAAACCTCGCTCAACGCTGTCCTTACGCGCCAATTCATGTGCGAAGCCTTCCTTAGACGTTTGGCTAGAGGCAAGATAGACAAAGGGCCTGGAGCTCTTGGAGGCGATGCTTTTGGAAGCTTCTTTCAACTGGCTGCTCACTTTCAGCACATGTTTGGAGAAATCTTTGAGCAGAACCTGTCCTTGCCTCAAGTACGCTATCATCCCGTAGGGATACACAATGTGTCTCAGCGTCCCACGAAAGAGCAGTCGGTCAAAACCATTCAATACCCCGATGACATCCGAGGAGTATTTATGCAAAAATGTCTTCATGGTGTTCCTCCCTCGACGAAGCTGGTGTTTGGTTACAACAGCATACATCAAAAGGAGGAACACCTGCTGATTTTGGTTGCGGCCAGAGGCAGCGTTTTGCAAAAAGGGGTTTTCCGGAAGACTCTTGGACTCCTTCCCTTCCGCCCTCCCTGCGGTCATGCTGCCACTCCATCCCATTCATCGGATTCGACTTTCGGGCAGAACCGTTTCCCGAACCGGTGCAGGCGCATGTCATAGGCAATGGCTGCGGCCATAATCAGGTCGTCGTTCGGGTTTTTGGTCAGGTCGTCCGTGTGATTCTGCTTATAACCTTTCCTTTTGGGGTCTGCTCCCAGACGAACCCCATCATTTGCAGGATCATGGCCGGCGATCTGGGAACAAACGTGCCGTCCCGGTGAGCTTCGGCCAGTTGCGAAATTATTCTGTATTTGGAATTCTTGGTTGTGGGGAATCCGAGCCGTTTCGTCTCTTTCTCCACACGCTCGTCGTATTTCATTTCAAAGTACAGATGCTGATACCGCCGCAGTTGCGGGTATTTCAGCTTCGTGGGATCGTCGGTCCGTGCGTTCGTCAATCCCATGCTCCAGCGCGCCCAGGACCGCCTGACCTATGGCGTTCCGCTCGATGCCCATGAGCGTGGAATTGTAAAAGATCCCCATCTGGTAGCACTTGATTGCATATTCTGTCGGCCTGACCGTATTGGACGCAAATTCGGCCACCAATTCGGCGGTCTCGTCATCCAAGAAGACGCTCGCACAGTAGTCCGCCTTGGTGCCTCCACCTTCCGACGGGTCGTGACCGGAACAATAGGTCCGGCCCGGTTGCGGTTGCTTCCAGACCGTCAACGGACCCCGGCCATGCTGCAATTCAACGAGCTGCGGGACAGGTTCTGTGGACGATTTGAATTCGATGTCTCCCACAAACGCGGGCTTTAACGCATGCTGAGCGAATTCCAACTGTTCACGCAGCAGCTTCTGGTCGAAGATCGGATAGCCTGAGTAGAGGAACGCGACCTCCGGAGCGACAGGATATTCCTGGTGGAATTTCTCCCAGGATCCGTGACACTTGTCGTCTCGCTTGTACCTGGCCCATTTGATCTGTTCCAGCGTGAGGTTGTATTTATCCCGGAACTCCAGTTCCTGATCGTCCAGTTCGAATATTTCGCCGGGTAGGATCTCGATACGGGCATTCGGGTCATCCTTCCAGGAGAAGAAAATCGGGGTCCAGATGGAATCGCTCTGATGCGCTCTATCCCAATACTGCTTGAAGGAATTCAGGCCGCGGGCCGTGGATTCGATTATGAAGATGGTATTGGCAACTTCATGGACCGCTTGTTCCAGAGCGGTCATCGTGGTCTCAGGATCCCGGAAGAATGCTTCCTCCGAGCAGTGGACGCCCTGAAGCGTTTCGGACCGGGCCACTTCCTCGGATTCCGCGGTTACGACGGCCATTTCGGAAGAATGCGGATGATCGTATTCCAGGCCCTCCTTGGATGGAACAAGCCTGCGTGAGCGGAGCGGTTTCCTCTCCGATTTGGGAAGATGCTGATAATACCTGCGGGTCATCCGGTAAAGGTTCCGGGCCGGGCCCTTCTGGTGAGCGATAACCTCCCCTTTTTTCTGGGG
The DNA here is from genome assembly GCA_963741425.1 of uncultured delta proteobacterium. Classification (GTDB taxonomy): domain Bacteria; phylum Desulfobacterota; class Desulfomonilia; order Desulfomonilales; family Desulfomonilaceae; genus DATJPW01. The sequence continues at coordinate 106,858 of CAVUHP010000024.1, read as the reverse complement.
GCGGGACTGCCGGGGCTCCAGGGCTCTGTCAGACGGGCGTCAGTCTACCGGGCCGGGACTCAGACGGGGATGCGCCCAGAGCTCATTCGGGACTGGCCGGAGGGCGTGCCGCAGTTGTGGAGAGACTACGCGTTGGCGGTGGTCGGCGTTGGCGAGATGCCCGTCCGGCGGGAGCTCTTGGAGAGGATCGATCGTCTCTCGCGTTGGGCGCAGGGGCCGACGGATCAGCGGCGGCTGCCGTGTCGTCTCGTATCGTACCGACACACGCGATCGTCGCCGACGACTACGGCGCGGGGAATGCTTGCCAAGGTCCGAGATGCCAGCGAGAAAGAGGTCGGCCTGGATACTGGATAGATACGGTGGTTGGAGTTCAAAACGGGTCTTCGGAGATTATCCCGCTGGTTCACCGGCTCTATTCCCAGAATTCGGACTATTTTGTCAGCGAGAATAATGAGCTTTTGATGCGATGAGAAGGTCATCGCGCCACTCAGGTCGAGGCATTTTTGTTTCTCATCGGGGAGGTGACCGGAGGTCCCTTTACAAGGAGCTTCTCAAGGAGGAGCCGGTTTCGTTTCATCTTCGGCAGCGTGGAGATCGTCATATTCTGTGGAGGGAGCTTCGAGAGACCCTGCAATTGGCTGAGAAGTGCAAGACACCTTATGCGGAGACCGTGATAAAGGAGAAAGACGGCCGCGAGAAGGCTTACTTCATCCGGTTTGGTTTCTCCCGTACGGCTAGTCGAGCATCAGCAGCGGCAGTTGTGGTTAGTGGTGGTCAAGGGTTTTGGCCAAACCCCTCTCATGCTCTCACCACCGAGCCCATGCGGCGTCACCGTAAGGTTCTCGGTGGTAGTGCAAGGGTATCTGACCCGCTGGCGGGTGGAGACACGATTCGGTTCATCAAGCAGAGCTACAACTTGGAAGACATCAGGGTCATACCTATCAGCGGCTGAAAAACATGGCTGCACTCGTCTTGCCGCCTCCTTCTCGCAGCAGTCATCGGTACAACCCCGCTAGAATGCTCTCACGCTCTCAACGCAGCCCAACGACTCGCACCCAACCGCATAACCTGCACAGTATCAAAGAACCTCAGCAAAGCAGACGAAAAAACAAAAAACAAGAAGAGAAGGCAATCCCCCCAACTCTCTCTCTGACCTCATTGCCCGCCATTCCGGGTAGTGTGTCACCATGTAAAAGAGGACGGCCTGGACTGCGGTGGAGATCCCGAGCTGCCTGGACTTGAGCACTACCAGACGAACCGGTTTACCCAGCTTCAGGCACTTGACGATGAATGCGAGGAGGATTTTCTGGAATTTGTTGAGCTTCAACGGTTCGATGCCGCCACCAATAGGACGGATCCATAGGTACGTTTCAATCCACCGAACCATGCTCACGACGTGCTGCTCCTGCAGCGGCTCCGGCGTTTCGGCCTGCGGTGCCTCAGCAGTTCGCTTCTGCGCTCGCCTTGTTTCAGCTCGTACGCTCACGCGCTTTGCGCTCCTCTCGGAAAACCGAGGACCGGGGATAGGGGAGGTTTCCAGGAATCTCCGGAAAACCCCTTTTTGCAAAAAGTGGTTTTCCGGAACCTTTCCCCAAAAACTCCTAGATGGTTTTCATTAATCCCATGTCGAACCGCTATCGATTAGCCTGATCTACCGCTAGCCAGTTAGAGTTTTTGCCGGAGGCTTCGGGCCCACTGGGCGTGGCGCCAGTAATGCGTCAAAGATCCCTCGTCACATTGCCCGTCATTTCATTCGTGGCAAAGACATTCGTGCTACCGCCAGCCTGATAAAAGTTTTTGCCGGAGGGGGTGCGGGCCACTCGGCGTGGGGCCAACATGCGCCGTAAATGCCTCGCCATTTTTAAAGGTCACACTCGCCCCGACCAGCATTGTCGCCGTGCGCGGAGCACCTTTTTGCACAAAAGCGGGTTCCCCCGCATTCTTTCCTTTCCTTCCCTTCTTTTCCGCCCTCCCTGCGGTCATGCTGCCTCCGGCTTTGGTGGTTCCTGGTCTGGGGTGTTTTCAAGGTCGTAGCCGATCTCCAGGTAAGTCCTCATCTCGCGCATCGGAGCAAACAGGCCGTTCTGCATCTTTTCCAGTTGGCCCAGCGTCGTCTTATCGCCGACCCGCAGCAGGTATCGCTGGAGGTTGTTGATGTTGAGGTGAAGCATGTCGAAGAAATGATTGATAACCCACTTGTCAACATTTGGCGGCATTAAGAACCCCCTTTGGATAAAACGATCTGCGGTGAATGCACTATGGCTACGGTTGTTTTGATCCCCTATCGCGCCTGTCGGTGATCCGTTTACGGGCAGTTTCAGGGGCAAGGTTCAACCCTTGGGCGACCCGAACAATTTTTGGGGCGGCTGGTACACGGCAAACCCGCGGATTACCGCGGCAGCGTGACCGGCTACGCCCGACGGAATTAAAGTGGAGGATCGTCTTTTCCTGATCGGAATGTGCTCTGTCTCTAAGGGGGGGTTGGATTAGACGTGAACGATCCTCCAAATCGTTCAGCAACAGGAGGAACTCGCGGGACGCGGGGTTGCAAAAGGTGCTCCGTTGCCTGCGAGCGATGCCATTTGTGCAGACACTAAGTTAATCGCGGGCACGGGATATTGAGGTGCATTGTTGGCCCCATGCCCAGTGGACCTGGGACCCTCTTGCGGAAAACTCCCGCTGTTCATCTGAGTTATCTGAGGTTTGTTCACTTGCTGTCTTCCGTCCTTACGACGATATGGATGATACGGTCGTTAGTGTATGGGTAGATGTGGATATTCAATACAACTGCAGTGCACGTCGTGGATCAGTCATAGCCGAGCGAACAGAGAAAGGCCCAGGCGTCTGCAGCGGATTCACGCTTCATCTTTTGCAGGCTCGCAGAGCGCCGATCGCGATTTTGAATGGAAGCCTCAACGCCCGCTTTGGTGAGTCCCCGCATGACAGAACCCCGTAGTTTCTTCAGTGTGATTTCCTTGCGAAGCTTGAAATGGCGGCATCTGATGCAGCGGATGAATTCGGCACGTACTTTGCCCGTTAAATAGTGTTCGGACGATCCGGTCCATGTGTGCCTGAACCGCTCCTGTTTTGCCAAACACCACTTCTTGAGCATTTTGCAGTGGCATTTCCCGTCGGTGATGAGTTCGCTCTCGTGCTCCTGCTGCCATTGTTCCGCCTGTGACAGCGTGTCAGGCACCGGATGAAATTCCAGCGGTTTCTCCAATTTCGCCAGGTTCATGATTGGTACTCCTCAGCCCTGATAACTCGGGATTCTGCACATTGAATGTGGACTCGGCACGGTGAACAAGATGAACTGCGCACTAACGGTCATTTCGTGTGCGGGTGCCCAAATCAGTCATTTCCTCTCCTTGTCTCGTAACAGAGTGGGAGTTTCCGGAAAGGGGGTCCAAACGGGGTTTCCGGCAGAACGGTCAGGCCAGAGTTTATCGAATATCGATTCCCAGAAGCGGTCTGCGTCCATAACTGCCCGCGGTCCCATTTCGTATTTCAGATATAGGACGGTGGTTCCCAGGCGTTCGGCGATGGCGAAAAGCGAGCTGTCGTCGGGCATGGCACCGCGGTCCCAGTCGATGAGTTTTTTGGGTCGGATTCCGCAGATGCGTGCAAATCGGGACAGGGAGTCTGGGGGGCTCTTGAATGAGAAGATTCGCTTCACAACATCGGATTGGCGTGACGCGGCTGCTAATCGGTCGTTGAGAGATGATTTCTTGGTTGACATACATCACCGTTTCGTGTAGGGAATAAGAACCGGTTACGGGGGTCAGGTTTGGTTTGCTGATTCCTGTGCAGCATACCGCACACAGCACGAGGTTGTCAAGAAAAAAATGACATCCAAATTCTGGGCAAAATTCAGCCAGTTACCGGAAGTGCGAGGGAAATCCCAAAATCAGATCGCCCGCGAACTCGAGGTAGCGCCGAACACCGTGGGGGCGTGGAGACGAATCGGGGTCTGGCCCGATTACTCCACATTCGAGAAAATCAAAAAATTAACCGGCAAGGATCAGAAATGGTTCTTGCAAGAAAAGACCGCGGAATTCATCGCCATTCCGATGTACAGCCCTAAGTTGGCAGCGGGCGCCGGAGCTGTGCCTATCGCGGAAGAGGTGCTGGGGACTTACCAATTCAGAAGAGACTGGTATTCAACACTCGGCGCTTCAACAAATCAGAGCGGACTGTTTAAAGTGCAGGGCGACAGCATGAGCCCGGTATTGGAAGACGGCGATGTGGTCCTCGTAGACATGACCGACAGGAAGGTTCGTGACGGCAGGACATATGCCATAGGCGAGGACGACAACATCCAAATAAAGCAGCTTCGTACGGGCCAGAAAGGCATGCTCAGGATCATTAGCTTCAACCAAGAAGCTTATCCCGAGTATACCCGCCGACAAGCTGATTTGCGCATCATCGGTCGCATTCGCTGGTCCGCCAGAACCTGGGATTAGTGAGCCGCCAACATTCCTCCTCTTCCACCCACCCATCGAATTTCCTTGCTATGAAGATACTACAGGGTATGAGTTTAGAGGGGCAGCCAACCAGGAGATACTGAAATCCAGTTGGCTCATGAAGATTGGTCGGCCCTTCTAGCGCTTCTTTTTCTCCTCAGCGGTTTAGCCTATGCGGCAACTTATGTTGTCTGCTTTCTGAAAATCAATTAACGTCTTCTTAAACGGTCGGCTACATGAGCTACTTTTCCGATTGCGCTTTGCGCACTGCAAAATGCTTTTTGGGCTGACGTGCGCAGGAAAGCAATACTGCGATTTCTTGACGTCCTCACCCACGGAACCACTATTCGCCTGGATCCGAACTTCAATTTATACTCGCCCCGGCCGATCAATTCAAAAGTGCTGATACCACGCGCCTTCCAGTATTGGATGGCATGCCACACCAGTATTTCATTAGGACGCACCTGTGATAAATGCCGCCAACTGGCGGCTCCCCAATGAAACATGATCCGATTCATAGCTGCAAAGATAGATGTGGCTATGCAAATACCGTCTTTATTGCGAGCCCGTAGCATAAGCAGGTTGCCTGACGGATGAACCAGTTCTATAAGTCGCCGCACCCGATCGACTCCAAACGGCGGCACTGAATTCTTGACGGCAAATACATGTTTGAGTTGAGCGTAATGCTCATCGGCAAACGAAAGATCATTGGCTTCTTCAACCTGGACCTCGCACTTTTCCGCTTTTCTGATACATTGACGACACTCACGCCGCATATTTTTCCAGATCCGATCTTCCGCCAACGAGATGTCAACTTCGAAACTGTCGAAAATCGAGCACTCAAGATCGAGATCCGAGCAATCTTCTCGAACCATATGCCTGTCCATAAACTCCAGGTGATCGCAATGCAAGTCTTTAAAGGCAAAGTCAGCGAGGGCTTCGACAGCGGTGCGCCGGGATACATCCGGCTTCAGGTTAAAGCCCATATACGGCGTGTTCCAGCCCGGGAAGGGGCTCCCAAGGATTTTGAAACCTAATCTCTTTACTAGCAGGCCGGTGAAGTAACCCAGGGTCTCATCATCTTCCCGAAGAGCAGCAATTACCGGTTTCGCGTTCTGGGTTTGCGCAATAAACTCCAGCCAGGGTCGCGTCTGAAAAACTATCCGATCCCCAAAAGAATCAAGTTCAGAACTGTTGACGGAGCCAAAGTCAAGATGGTGAAATGTCGGTTTCAATCGCTATCTCCCCCAGGTATATGCGTTAATCGTTGCATCCGCGAGTTTTAAGAAACGACCTCTCGTACCACGGCTTGTATATATGCTCAGACAAGTGCCTAGCGCCTCCTGAATCTTTCTACTATGTGCGCCACTTTCCCGAATGTGTCTTGCGCCGCTCTGAACGTTTCTTCAGCCGAAAAGCGGAGGAACGCGATGCCGGGGCTTTTCGATTTCCTCACCCAGGGCACCGCAATCGGCCGCGAACCGTATTTCAGTTTGTAATCTCCCCGACCCACCAGGTCGAACGTGCGCATCCCGCGTGCCTTCCAATACTTGATAGCGTACCACTGGAGCAGCTCGTTGGGTCTCACACGCGAGAAGTGCCGCCAACTGGCAGCTCCCCATGCGAATACGGTCGTGTTCGTGGCCAACCTGATTGATGTAGCGATGCAGATCCCTTCTTTATTTCGAGCCCGCAACATGAGGAGGTTGCCGGTGGGCTCCATAAATGCAATCAGTTGCCTTACCCGATCCACTCCGAAAGGTGGCACTGAATGCTTTACAGCAAAGACGTGCTTAAGTTGTTCGTAGTAATCATCTGCAAACTCGATATCATGCGCCTCTTCAACGACCACACCGGACCTTTTAGCCTTTCTGATCGATTCTCGGCAATCCTGCCGCATATTTCGCCACAGCCGATCCTTGCTCAAGGTGAGGTCCAACTCAAAGCTGTCGAACACGGAAGTTTCAAATCCCAGATGGTTGTAATCGCCAGAGACCATGTTCCTGTCCATGAGTTCAATATGGTGGCATTTCAGGACATTAAACCCGAAATGAAGAAGTGCCTCGGCCGCCAGAGTGCGACTGACATCCGACCGGAGATTAAAGCCCATGTAAGGCGTGCTCCACCCCGGAAAAGGACTACCCAGAATCTTAAAACCGAATTTCTTTACGATTAAGCCCGTAAAATATCCCAGAGTCTCGTCATGTCGGCTCAAAACCGCCATAACCGGCTCCGCACATTGAGTGAAGGCAACAAATTTTATCCAGGGAAGGGTCTGATAAACAATCCGGTCGGGATATGATTCAAGTTCCTGAGGGGCTATCGAGTCAATATTAATCCGCCGAAAGGAAGGCTTCGCTTGCGCATCATCTTCGAGCTTGCTTCTCGGAAAGAGGGGTTTTAACCTCCTGTTCATATTTACTGAGTCCCCCCGACAGAGCCTGATTTTTGCGGAAGAATTTGCAGTCTCTTCCACTTGGCCCAATCCACATATTGTACCGCGCATGTCGCTCGTCAAGGGGGAATCGGCAAAATTCACCGCTTATGCGGCCGATTGAAGACAGGACGGTCGTTGAAGGAAGATTCTATTAATACCGACTCATCGCCCTAAGTGTTTTCTGAGGAAATATGTCGGGCTGTGCCCGACACGATTTCATGACCTCAACCAATGGCAGGCAAAAGATCTGCATTATATCAATGCGCTCTACCGGGTGGTCTTGTTTGAAAGAAATAACCCGCCGGGCTGCCTGCGGAGCTAACGGACTGCTAATCGCGATGTGCGTTGCCGACGAAAAAGCCTTCAGTCCCAAAAATAACCAGCCCTGTCCAGACAAAGCTAAAGCCAATGAACTGTGATTGTGAAAACGGCTCCTGGAAAACGATCACGCCAAGCAGGAATTGTAGTGTCGGCGCGATGTACTGCAGAATGCCCAGAAGCGAGAGCGGAATACGGCGTGCCGCGGATGCGAACATAAGCAAGGGAACAGCCGTTACCACTCCAGTGCCAATAAGCAGCATATCCGAAACAGCACCGGTGTGGAGAAGCGCCCCTCGGCCGATGGTATCGAAATACAACAAACAGATAAGCGCAGGCACTACCAGTATCCCTGTCTCCAGCATTAGGCCGAAAAGCGATCCCAGCGGACCTATCTTTTTCACCAGACCGTAGATGGAGAAGGTGAACGCCAGAGTCAAAGCAATCCAGGGCAGACGGCCATAGGCAAGCGTCAAATAAAGCACGCCTGTTGTCGCGAAAGCGATGGCAACCCACTGCCAGGGGCGCAAGCGTTCACGCAACAATACTACGCCCAGAAATACACTGATGAGAGGATTTATAAAGTATCCGAGGCTGGTTTCGACGATGAACCCGGAATTGACTCCCCACACATACACAGACCAATTGATTGCAATCAGCAACGCAGCCGCGGCGTATACTTTGACGACACGAGGTGTCAGCAGCGCCCTTCGGAAAGCAGCCCATTGACGCGATAGAGCGATTGCGACCCACAACACAAGGGAGCACCAGAGAATACGGTGGCAGACAATCTGTAATGCCGGGACGTGTTGAAGCCATTTCAAGTAAACTGGCAGTAAGCCCCAAATTGAGTAGGCGCCAACGGCGTACCAAAATCCTTTGTTCATAAATCTCCTAACCTGCTCCCGAGATATGTACCATTTGTTAAGTTAGAGGTATAGTGCCTCACCGTACCAGGAGAGGACCGCCGACGGAGGCGAGGAGGGGAAGAGGGGAAGTTTCGGGAACCCGCTTTTTGTGTAAAAAGCCGGTTCCCGAACCCTCCGGCAAAAACTCTAATATTTTCACGGTCAACTGGCAACGTACCGATTTGTCGTGTGCGGGCGCCCAATGAGTCATTTCCCATCCCACCGAACTGAGCTAACGTCATAATCCATTTGCAAAAAAGCCGGTTCCCGGGCCCTCCGGCAATCCACGATCTGCGTGGGACTAAATGGCTGACGATAGATCAGGCTAATCGATAGCGATTCGACGTGGGATTAATGAAAAGCATCTAGGAGTTTTTGGGGAAAGGTCCCGGAACCCACTGGGCGTGTGCAAACAAGCGGGTTTTCCGGGAGACTCTTGGAATCCCCGCACAAAAGCATTGCTCGCCGTGCGCGGAGCACCATAAAAAGCGGGTTCCCGGAGCTTTCGTGCATCCGTCCTTCCTCCTTGCCGGACGGCTAAAGCCCGCAGATTCTAATTGACCTGGTACAGGCGGTGAGTTAGGTTCAAAACCTGGGGAAGATCGGCATCTTTTATTAACGTCACGACGGCGTCGTCCTCTAAGCGAGTCTTGTGAGAGATGGTAGTGGGACGTTCAGGGGTCCGTAGAGCCGCCACCTGCCCACACTGCCACCAAAGATGCACGAAATTGCAGAACCTGAAGGATTCCGCCCAAGGATAAGCCGTCCATGAGAGGGGGTTTATATGCACGTACTACTTGTAATTTTAAGTCTGATCGCTGCTTTGATCACTGCAGTCCCGACCTATGCCGGACCGAAGATTGCCACCGAAACATTCCTCGTTCCGACATCGGATCCACAGATCAAGGTGTATGTACGAAACAAGCACGCCGCGGACCAGCGAAAATTTTCTCCGGAGAAGGTAGTGCTTTGCGTCCACGGCGCCACCTATCCTTCGGAGACAGCATTTGACATTGATCTCCCCGGGGGCTCCTGGATGGATTATATGGTTAAGCGCGGGTTTGACACATACCTGGTGGATGTGCGGGGATATGGTGGCTCAACCCGTCCGGCCGCGATGGATGCGCCTGCCGATCAGAACCCGCCGTTCGCTACTACGGCTGACGCGGTGAAGGATGTCGGCGCTGCGGTGGATTTCATTCTAAAACGCCGCAACATAAAGAAGCTCAATCTCGTCGGCTGGTCGTGGGGCACTACCATAATGGGCGCGTTCACTGCGGGAAACAATGATAAGGTGGTTAAGCTGGTGCTCTATGCTCCGCTATGGGTTCTCAAGGAACCCCCACCTATTTCCGGTACGGGCGCTTATCGGAGTGTGAATAAAGAAATGGCTCGTGGGAGAGGTCTGCGAGGAATCCCCGAAGCACGACAGGAAGAAATCAGCCCACAGGGCGGGTTCGACAAATGGTGGGCCGAAAACCTCGCTACGGATCCCGTGGGCGCAAAACAAAATCCACCGGTGCTGCGAGCCCCCAATGGCGTGATCAAGGACGTCGTCGAATTATTGGGGCAGGGCAAACCGACCTATGACCCGGCCCAAATCCGGGTCCCGACGCTACTCATCCTCGCTGAATGGGATCAGGACACGCCGCTATATATGGCGCAAGAGATTTTTGGCAAACTGGTGAATACGCCTTACAAGCGTCACGTAATCCTAAGCGGGGGAACCCATGCCGTCGCGCTTGAGAAAAACCGAATGAGTCTGATTTCGCAAGTGCAGGCTTTTCTGGAAGAAAAACCATAGGCTGCCCGAGGGCGGAATGGAAGAGGAAAATTTCGGGAACCCGCTTTTTATGTAAAAAGCCGGTTCCCGAACCCTCCGGCAAAAACTCTTATATTTTCAAGGTCAAGCGGGAATGTGTCGATTTAGCGTGTGCGGGTAAGTCAACCTGTCGTTACACCATAGCTTCTCTGCAAACATATGGGAGTTTTCGGAAAGGGGGTGTCGGGGGAAAACCCTTTTGCAAAAGGGTTTTCCCCCGACATATCCGCTTTCTGAAAGTCATTTCTCCCCCAACATCCGTCCCGATCATCGAGTTGCCCGCACATCGCCACAGAAATCGACTGTCCCGTTTTTCAAAACAAGCGCTTTGGTTATTGATAGCGGCAATTCGCTGATTCTGTGCGTAACATAAACCAGAACAGTCCCCTTGGAGGCCAGTGAATCAAGCAGATTGAGGACTTGCGATCGGACTTGTTTATCCAGACCGGACAGCGGTTCATCCAGCAGAAGCATCATCGGGTTGGTGACCATGGCTCGCATTATGAGAAGAATACGGAGTTGGCCGTAGGATAAAGTCCGGATATCCCTGTCTGCAAGCTCTTCCAAATCGTATTCCTGGAGCCATTGCCGTGCCGCCAAGGATTGATGTTCGGCTACGGTATTGTAGACTCCTATGCTCCCGAAGAAACCTGAAATTACCGCATCCAGACCGGTTTGCCGCGATTCGTGCCATGTTTGGAGATCCGCAGACACCAGGCTGATCCTACGGCGGATTTCCCACAGGTTATGAGAGGTTTCGGTCCCGAATCTGCTTATGCTGCCACCCCACACCGGAGCGAGGTCTCCCGAGATCAATCTGAGCAGTGTGGTCTTTCCTGAGCCGTTGCGCCCGAAAACCGCCCAGTTCTCTCCGGGCTTGATCGTCCAGTTGATCCTGTGCAGCACTGGTTTGCCTTTGCGGAACACATCCACGTCCTTGATCGTAATCAGCGGGTTACCGTTGGAGGCTGCCGAGTGCTCAGGCGTCCGAGGAGTAGACAGCCTAACAGGCTCTTTTCGTTGCATGGCCGGCATCTCCTCTTTCGGTCCATTCCCCACGATCTTTCCCTCGTCCAATTGGAGAAAATGGGTTACCACAGACGGAAGGTCTTCTTCGATATGGGTGGAGCACAGAATCTGTGTCCCGTTTTCAGTCAGGCCCTGAACTATTTCCATGACTGTTTTCTTTGATTCCCTGTCCAGCCCGGTGCCGAGTTCGTCCAATATGAGCAGCTTCGGCTTATGGACTATTGCTCTGGCAATGAGAATTCTCTTGGCCTGCCCGAGGGAGAGGCTGAGAAAATCTTTCTCGATCAAGTCATCTATGCTTAAAGACGCTATGACCTCTTTCGAGCGGGCAATTTGCTCCGCGTCAGGCTGCTGGTTTAAGTACGCGCTGTCAAAGAAGCCTGACAGCACCACATCCCATCCCCTGACATTTCGGCCGGTTCGTTTGTAAGTGTCCAGAAGTTCAGACGAAACGACCCCGGTTTTCTCCCGGAAACCTATCGGGCTCTTTCGAGCCGCTCCATTAACGTGGAATAAGCGGAGACCGCTATTGGGGGCCGGCCAAATGTCGCCCCTCACCAATTTCAGGAACGTGGTCTTACCGGCTCCGTTGCGTCCGAGAATAGCCCAATTTTGGCCGGTGGAAAGTGTCCAACTGATGCCGGACAGTATGACTGTGCGGCCCTGGGAAACTGAAACATTGTGTAGTTCTACAAGCTTTTGCAAGGAATCATCCATTCTTCATGGTTTTTCCTATGATAAGGTATGCCTGTGCGGTCTGCAACAGGAGCGAACAGAGGAATTCTGCGGCAGGAAGAGGGAAAGTCTCGGGAACCCGCTTTTTGTGTAAAAAGCCGGTTCCCGAACCCTCCGGCAAAAACTCTAAATGGCTGGCGGTAAGTCAGGGCAGGGTGTATGACTGTGATGTGGGAGTCGCCACCGGCTCCAGCTCTCGATAAATGTCGGCTGCCGCGCTAGTGGGCCCGAACCCTCCGGCAAAAACTCTAATATTTTCAGGTTTGACCGGGGAATGTGTCGGTCGGTCGTGTGCGGGCGCACTAATCAATCGTTTCTCCTCTACAACCGGAACTAATCCAATAATCCAGGTACGGATAACCATGGGCTACTATGCGCGAAGACGAGGGATAGGGCGTTGTAATGGAGAGCACGCCAGGTATCAGGAAACAAATGTCGTGTTTCGGGAATTCACACACTGCATATTTGAGGTCGGGGTCATGTCAAGATTGGACTGACGACGCCGTTCGGAGAGTTACGCTCAACACTACGGAAAAGCAGACTTTTTCATCAACATGACGAGGTTTTGTTGCCGTGGTTTTATAGAGAAATCGAAATCAACCCTTTTCGGGTTCAAATAAGCGTACCAGGGTTGGTCACAATCTCGAAGATAGATTCCTGTTCAAAGGTTACTGAGTCATGTCCTGGTCATCACGCGTATCTTAATAGTTGCTGCTGCCTCCGTCGGCGGATATTGTGCGGCCATTGCGTCAATTGGCGCTGCTCACTCGGCCTTCCATGTGGATGGGATTCGGCCTACGTTGTGGCTAATCGGTTTAGGCGCTGTGGTGAGCTTTCCGTTTTGGCTTCCCACGATTATTCCAAGACGCTTTCCGCTGTTGTCCCGCATAATAAGATGGCTATGTGCCTTGATGATGGCAATTCCGATCTGGTTATCGATGAGCGTCGTCATCCACAACGTGAGTCGTTGGAGGAAGGGATGGGAATGGTGGCCATCTCTAGTTTCGGAGCAGCTTGTGGCCACGGCCTGCTTCATGGCGACGATGGTCGTGTTGGTGTGGCCCGAGATCCGGCTGTGGCTAAGGGGATCTGCCGCAGTGATGAAGCCAAATGAGGGGATAAGGGAAAAACCAACATGGGAGAAAGCTCTCATAGCAGTGGGCGCTCTGTTTTTCTGCATTTTCCTAGTTACGTTAATACAATCGGGATACTTCATCTATGACATAAATGTGAGCAGCGAATTGTCGATTCGGAACTGGTCCGGGTCAGATGTTCGATTTGAAAAAGTTACTGTAGACGATCAGCCTGTATGGGACAAACCTCACATAATTATCAAAACAATTAAGAATTTCGAAAAGCCCTGGCTTGATACGCATGGCGACAGCATCAGTGCCAACTTTCGTGCTCCGAAAAAAGGAGTCGAGCTGAAGTTAATAACGGTCAATGAAATGCAGGAGAGCGAAACAGTCTCGTGTATTCTGGATAATCTGCGCCGGCCGTCTTCTTTCGAGGTGTTCCTACTATAAAGCTAGATTAGTCGCTCATGATCGCAGAAGTGGCGACTATACTCGAAAGCGCGGCCCCTACGGAGAAGGTGACATCCTACCAAACTGGCCTAACCCACAATGGCCCAAAGGCCCACACAAGCAGCCGATCAGATAGGGATCGGGGAAGAGAAGCTTGTATTGGTTGCTTTGAGTGTACTCTAATACGGGAAGAACCTGATACTTCAGCAACGTAACAATAGTCGGAGTCTGTGTGGACCTGTTAGGGACCGTACTGTGATTTCGTCGGACCTAATATTGTTTTTTTTCACGGAACGTGTTTCCTCCCTCTCCCAGAATCTGGAAATACTTTACCTCTAACCCAACATGTGGCACATAATTCAAGGGCAGGTGGGCGAGCTACTGGTGGGTTTCCTGGTACAGCGCCTTATCCCGGCAGGGAACGGCTTTTTTCCCTCGGGATACGGAATCTGCCCCGAATACCGGGACTAATCGCTCGACCGTTCTGTCAAATGAGCGATATAGTCAATTACAGAAGTCGAAAAATCGAGCGCACATAAGGAGTTGTTTTGAAAAAGAACCTCCTGATTCTGGTATTTCTGGTGATCGCAGCCATAGCCGTGGCCGCGGGACTGTTTCTCAAAAAGGGAGACAAAACCACGCCCCAATCAGTTGTCTCCAAAGCTGCGAGCATCGCCAAGAACCCCAAAGCAGTGGGCCCAATCGCAGTCATCCCCAAGGGGACTACCCATTCGTTCTGGAACTCGGTTCTCGCTGGTGCACAAAAGGCCGCCAAAGAGCACAATGTGGAGATCTTCTGGACCGGTCCGGACCGGGAGGGTGATCGTGAAAAACAGATCCAAATCGTCGAAGACTTTATCGTGAAGAAGGTGGCCGGGATCGTGCTCGCGCCAACCGACGCCGGAGCGCTCGTCCCCGTGGTCGAACGTGCAGCGGCCGCCAAGATACCGGTCGTCATCATCGACTCGGACATTGAAACCGACAAGCGGGTCTCCTTTGTGGCCACCGACAACTACGCCGGCGGCGCCCTCGCTGCGAAGCACATGGCGAAGCTCCTTGGCGGGAAGGGTAAGGTGGCCGTCATCAAGTACATGTCCGGTTCCGCGTCCACCACGGCTCGCGAAAACGGTTTCATGGAAACACTGAAGAAGGAGTTTCCCGGAATCGAAGTGGTTGAAGACCGATACGGCCAGGACACGGTAGAAACAGCGCTATCCGCGGCCGAAGACGTGCTCACCCGCCACAAAGAGCTTAATGGCCTCTTCGCGTGCAACGAGTCCACTTCCCGCGGCGCCCTGCGAGCACTGGAGAGCCAGGGACGAGCCGCGGCCGTGAAGATGATCGGCTTTGACGCTGCCGACGCTCTGCTCAAAGGTCTGGAATCCGGGCGCATCGAAGCGCTCGTGGTCCAGAATCCTCAGGCCATGGGATACAAAGGCGTATCAAGCGTCGTCGCTGCGATCAAGGGCCAAAGCGTCCAGCCGAGAATCGACACCGGGGTGGAACTCGTCACAAAAGATCGCTTGAACTCGCCCGAGATTCGAGCGCTGATCGGAAGCGAACGTTGATAGCGCTGAGCCAGCCAGTCGAGTCTCCGCAGTTCGCCCTGGAGATGCAGGGGATCAATAAGAGCTTCGGCCCCATCAAGGCCCTCGATGATGTCACGCTACTCGTCCGGCATGGGACGGTTCACGCCTTGGTAGGCGAAAACGGCGCGGGCAAATCCACTTTAATGAAGATACTCTCGGGAGTTTATCAGCCCGACGCCGGAACCATCGTGCGAGACGGTAAAACCTGCACCTGGACGCATCCTTCCGACTCGCTCGCGGCCGGGATCGCGATGATCTATCAGGAACTCAGCCTCGCGCCGGATCTCACCATCGCGGAGAATGTGTGGCTCGGGATCGAGCCCCGCGGCCCGCTGCTCGGCACCTACTCCAAAAGACGGATGCTCGCGGACACCCGCGGCCTTGCCGAAAGATACGGCTTTGATGTGGATCCCGATCAAAAAGTGGAGAACCTGCCGGCGAGCACTTGCCAGATTGTCGAAGTGCTGAAGGCCCTTGCACGTAACGCGGAGATTCTGGTGATGGACGAACCGACCTCCTCCTGTGGAGAGCACGAAGTGGCCGTGCTTCTCGAAATGGTCAAGAAACTGAGCCGCACTGGGACCACAATCATCTACATCTCCCATCGGCTCGAAGAGGTTGTCGAGATCGCGGAGGACATCACCGTTCTCCGCGACGGACGAGCCGTGCACACCGGCCCCATGCACGGTCTGGAGATCGCAGATATCGTCAAACACATGGTCGGCCGCGACCTGGACGACTACTTCCCCAAAAGGCAGGTCGAAATCGGGTCCACGGCTCTGAGCGTGTCGGAGCTGTCCTCCGCGAACGTCGAAAACATCAGTTTCGATCTGCACTGGGGAGAGATCGTCGGCGTCGCCGGGCTGGTGGGCGCAGGTCGCACCGAGCTTGCCCGCGTCCTATGCGGTCTGGACCCCGCAATCCGCGGCAGCGTCAAGCTCAACGGGAAAAGCGTGAAAATCGCAACGCCGGCCGATGCGCTGTCCCACGGAATCATGTACATCACAGAAGATCGGAAGCGCACGGGGCTGTGCCTGGATCTCCCGGCCGCGTGGAACATGACACTGCCGTGCCTCGCGGAACTGGGCATGAAACATGTCTTGCGCCTAGGCCGTGAAAACGAAATCGCCGAAGAAACGGCCAAGAAGCTCTCGCTCAAGTGGTCCGGGCCGGGAGCGCCGGCTAGCGCTCTGTCGGGCGGCAATCAACAAAAGCTGCTGCTCGGCCGCGCGACTCATCGCCCAATCGCGGCTTTGGGTGCTTGATGAGCCCACTCGTGGCATCGATATCGCGGCCAGGGTGGACATCTACGAGCTTATCGGACGAATGGCCGCAGAGGGGAAGGCCGTGCTCATCATCTCTTCGGAGCTGCCCGAGCTTTTCGGAATCACCGACCGCATTCTGGTGATGCGCCGGGGCCGACTAGTCGCGGACCTCGTCACCTCAGAAACGACCCAGGAGGCTGTAATGCAACTCGCTGCCGTAGACAAGGGTGGACGCTCCTTGGAATCGGGGAGGATGTTTTTGCAAAAACCCCCTCCCCGAACCCCCTCCCCAAAAACTCTTAAATGGCTGGCGGCAGGGTAACCGGGGTACTCCAATGTGGAGCAGTCCCGTGTTCAGCGAGGGATTCCAGCTTTCCGGTTTCTTGCATTGGTGGGACCGTCCCGCGGAGAACGCGGGATTGCCGGTCATTTCTGGCGCCTCCTCCAGGCCTTTCCCGGCGTAACCTGAGCCGATGCAATAATCCATTCGGAGATTTGTCAGAAGACGCATAATGATCAGTGCTAAAGGGGGGTTAGGTCCCATTCAGAAAATATTGACATAAAGCGGTCACACGTGCTGCTATTATGCCTGAATACTGAGGAAAGAGAGAGGATCGTTAAATGAAACCGTGGATGTATGTGGTCAGTGGCGGGTTCTGTGGTGCGCCTTTGTGGATGTGATTACCCCCGACTTGTCTTTTACTAGACAAACAATTGGGCATGTCATTGGATCGACAGCATTTTGGCTTCTCGCCATGGGTATTCCAAGATCAAGTGACAAGCATCCGAATAACACCAACGAAAAAACGACTCAAGATGAAAACCCAAACTAAGACACTACCCACAAGGGTCTGCGCATGAATAAACTCGCTCGAGAACTGCTGCCATTCGGGAGCCTAATCCTGGTCATCGCAATCCTGTCGCTCTGGCTGCCCGACAGCTTTCTGACGCTGGACAATTTCCTCAACGTGCTGCGCCGCTCGTCGGTCTACGGCATCATCGCGGTTGGAATGACATTCGTGATCATCTCCGGCGGCATCGATCTCTCCGTGGGCTCGCTCCTCGCATTGTGCGGCATGTGCGCGGCCGGAACAATGATCGGGCTCGGCGGCGAAGCGCCTTCTAACGGTATGATCGCCCTGGGAACCGCGGTCGGGCTCCTGTCCGGCGCTGTGGGCGGTCTGGTCTCGGGAGCGTTGATCACCAAGCTGAAACTCCAACCATTCATTGCTACCCTAGGCACTATGAGCCTCTACCGCGGGATAGCTCTGGTTATGTACGACGGGCAGCCGATCAACGTGTCGTCATACCGCTACCTGGGGGAAGGCACCCTGCTCGGGATACCGATTTCCGTGGTCCTGTTCTTGGCCGTCATTGCCCTGGCAGGAGCCATCCTGCAGTTCACGCGATTCGGCCGCCACACCTATGCCATCGGTTCCAACGTGGAAGCCGCGCACCACGCGGGCGTGAGAGTCGATCGAACCCTGATCGGCATCTACACCCTCGGAGGCCTGCTCACCGGGCTAGCCGCGATGATCGCCATGAGCCGAACCGTCTCCGCGCAACCCACCGCGGGCGTGGGTGCTGAGCTGGACGTCATCGCCGCTGTGGTCATCGGCGGCGCGAGCCTCTCAGGAGGCCGCGGGACCGTCACGGGAACCATCGTAGGCACCTTGCTAATCAGCTTCCTGCGTAACGGATGCACCCTGGTGGGAATCTCAACCAACGCTCAGCTAATCGTGATCGGCGTGGTAATCGTCCTCGCTGTGGCCGTGGACCAGTTCACCCGCCGCCAAGCAGGCGACACCGCGTGAGCGGTGGGAACAGTAAGGCGGGAGGAGCGAAAGATCTCCCGGGAAACCCTTTTTTGTGTAAAAAAGTGTTTCCCGGCCCCTTCCCAAAAAACTCTAATATTGTCATGTTTAACCGCGTAACCTGCCGATTTGCCGTGTACGCGTAAGTCAGTCTTTCGCTAACTTATCGCGTCTCCGCAAACATACGAGAGTTTTCGGCCACCTGGGCGTGGGGCCGGGCCTTTCCCCAACAACTTCTCTATGTTTCTGCATAACCAGCGACGTGGTCCCATCAATCAAGCCCGATATACCGCTAGCCATTTGGGAGTTTTTGGGGGAGAGGTTCGGGGAGGGGCGTTTTTGCAAAAACGTCCCTTCCCGAAAGATTTCCTAGCGTCCCCCTCCCTGATCCCCCGCGGAAACACCTTGCGCAAAAAATGGTATTATGTCGCCCGAAATCAGTGGCGAGAGGGAGGAGAAATGTCCGGAACCAAAATCGGGATTTTCTGGCCCGGCGATTACCGCTCCAAACCCAACGAACTGGCTCGGCCGAACGCCGAGGAGGCCACGGTCCAACTGGAGCGAGCGCTGAAAAGGCTGGGCCGTACGAGCTATCGCATCGAAGGATTTCTCACGCGACCTCACGAAGCCATCGAGAAGCTTGGCCCGGTGGATGACCCTCTGGTGGGTATCTGCGTGCACTGGTGCTACGGGCCGCATACCACGGACGGGGTTGTCGGTAAGGACAGCCCGTTGCTGCTGGCGAGCAATTTCTCAGGGCAGTGGCCGGGTCTCGTCGGCCTGCTCAACACTGGAGCCTGCCTGGAGAGCCTGGGCCGCAAATTCTCTCGTGTATGGAGCGACGCCGAAGACTGGACCGCAGACGATGCGTTCATGGCTCGTTTGGGCGAGTGGTGCAGCACCGGCCGAATCGCCTACTCTACGGAGCAGATCGGCTATGGAGTTTCGATATCTAAAGAGGCACACGCTCGGGCGAGGAGCGTGGCGGAGGAGATCCGGAAAAGAAGGATTCTGGCCCTGATGCTCGGGGACACGTCCATGGGGATGATCAACGGGTACTTTGGCCCGCGGCGGTTGGCTCCCATAGGATTCTCGGAACACAAAGTCGACCAGGCCTGGATCATCGACCGGGGCCGTTCCATCTCCGATGAGCGATTAGACGCTGCGATGGCCTTTGTAAAGGAAAGCGGCGTTACATTCCACTGGCGAGAAGACGGAGCGGACGACTTTGACGAAAACGCCACGAGGGAACAGCTCCGGGACTACCTGACCGTGCTCGACCTAGTGAGCGAATTCAAAGCAGACTGCGTGGGCTGGCAGTATCAACTTGGTTTGGTGCCGCTGCGGCCGCCGTCGGATTTTGCCGAAGGACTGCTCAATTCCGTTTGCCGGCCGGAGAGCAACGGCGACGTGATCATCACCTCCACGGAGGGAGACCAGGGCAACCTCGTCCCAATGGAGCTGATGAAGCGGCTGCTCAAGGCCAAGGGGCTGCATCAGGCCGTGATGTTCCATGATGTGCGCTGGGGGGCGGAATATCAGGGACGCTTCCTGTGGGTGCTGCTGAACTCGGGCTCGTGCGGAGGATACGCCATGAGCGGCGATCCAGACACACTCAGGGGCGTGCATTCGTATCGGCAACCTGCGGAGTATTTCCCGATCCCCGGCGGCACATTCGCCGGTGAAGCGCTGCCGGGGCCTATCACGTGGGCCAGGGCCTATCTCAAAGACGACGAGCTGTGGATGGACGTCGGGCAAGGAGAAGTTGTCAAGCTACCCGAGCAAATCCGCGAGCAGTGGTGGAGCGGAACCACGCGCCAGTGGCCGTTCATGGCAGCCGATCTGGGCATCTCGCGAGAGACCCTGATGGCGCACTATCTGAGCAACCACATTGCAGTGGCCTATGGCGACATCCTTGAGGAAATGGCCGCACTCTCGCAAATGCTCGGATTCAGAGTTCGCTCTCTGGGAAGGAGCGCATGATATGACGCAGGACCGCCGCTGCTACATCGGCATCGACGTGGGGACCGGGAGTGCTCGGGCGGGCGTGTTCGACGCAAGCGGCAAGATGCTCGGGCAAAGCTCGCACCCCATCAAAATGTGGAAGCCGCAGGCCGATTTCGTGGAGCAATCTTCGGACGACATCTGGGCCGCGGTCGCAGCCGCGGTACGTCAAGCCGTCATAGAGGCTGACATCGACCCAACGAGCGTGCGAGGGATCGGCTTCGATGCAACATGCTCCCTGGTGGCGCTGGACGAGAAGGATCGGCCCGTATCAGTGAGCCCTACCGGTAACGACGAACAGAACGTCGTCGTCTGGATGGACCACAGGGCACTGGAGCAGACGGCCCGCATCAACGACGGGCGACATACCGTGCTGCGCTACGTGGGCGGGATCATCTCCCCTGAGATGGAGTCGCCCAAGCTCAGTTGGCTCAGGGAGAATCTCCCCGATTCCTGGAAACGGGCCCGCCGCTTTTTCGACCTGGCTGATTTTCTGACCTACCGAGCGACCGGCGACGAGACTCGTTCGCTGTGCACCACCGTGTGCAAGTGGACCTATCAGGGTCACCTGGAGCCGACGAGATCGGGCAGTGTGGGGAGCTGGGACGACACGTACTGGCAGTCCATCGGGCTGAGTGAACTGGCCTCGGAAAGCTACCAGCGCATCGGAACTCGTATTCGGCCCATGGGCGAGCCCGTCGGGCAGGGGCTTACCTCAGAGCGCTGCGGCCGATTTCGGCCTCAACCCCGGGACCCCGGTTGCGGTATCGATCATCGACGCCCACGCCGGTGGGATTGGAATGCTGGGAGCGCGGCTCACTGAGGCCGGTGAGGTTGAGCTTGAAAAGCGGCTGGCGCTCATTGGCGGCACATCCAGTTGTCACATGGCGGTCTCCACAGGAACCTCGATTCGTCGATGGAGTATGGGGGCCGTTCTATTCCGCGATGATCCCCGGATTATGGCTCACCGAGGGTGGTCAATCCGCCACCGGTGCGCTCATCGACCACATCATCTTCAGTCACGTTCGGAGCAGTGAACTCGAGCTGGATGCCAAACAGCGAGGGATCACCGTGTATGAAATCCTCGACGGAGGTGCTCGACAAGCTCGCAGAAGGAACCGAGTTTCCCGCCGGGCTCACCAAAGAGCTGCATGTGCAGCCGGATTTCCACGGCAACCGCTCCCCCAGAGCCAATCCGCACGCGCGGGATGATCTCCGGTCTGAGGCTCAGCGACAGCATCGAGGACCTCGCTGTGCTCTACCTGGCTACAGTCCAAGCGGTGGCCCACGGCACCCGCCACATCCTGGATGCCATGACCCGGAGCGGGTACGAGATCGAGACCATCCTCACCACCGGTGGCGGCGCCAAGAATCCGATCTTTCTGCGAGAGCACGCGGACGTCACCGGAAGAAAAATCGTGCTCCCAAAAGAGCCCGAGGCTGTGCTCCTCGGATCGGCCATGCTCGGAGCAGTCGCTGCCGGAGACTTCGCCACGGTGACCGAAGCGATGACAAAGATGAGCGCCGCAGACACGGTTATCGAGCCCTGCCAGGGCGCGGCAGCGAGGTTCCACGACGCCAAACACGAGGTTTTCCTCCGGATGTACGAAGATCAACTGCAATACAACGAGATCATGAACCGAAAACCGTAGGGAAAGGGCCAAGGGGACCGGTTTCGAGCTTTCCGGGAAACCCTTTTTTCTGCAAAAAAGTGTTTCCCGGACCCTTCCCCAAAAACTCTACCCGGCTAGCGGTGGGTTAAGGGCTGATATAGGACTGCTAGGGCGGACCGTGGCCGCCGGGATCTTTCGCCAACCATTGGCTGAGGTCATAAAAACCATGTCTGGCACGGCCCGACCGACCGAGCAGAAAAATCAAACCGAAACTAGACAGAGATAACATGTCTTCCAATGGAGAGCTGTAAAAGAGGACCCTCGCTATGATGTAATTTGCACTTATCAAGCGTGCATAGGATACGGGCCCTTAGGTAAGCGCCTCAGTTGTTGTACGGATACGACAATGACGTTAATGCCCGCATCAAGCCTCAAGAGGCCAAGTAACCCTTCAGTTACAGGCGGCCAAAAGAATGTCATTGCGACCCCGTTGAAAAACGAGGGAAGTAATCTAGCGGCTTTGGGGATTGCTGGTGGGACCGGCATCTTGCCGGTCATTTTAATGGACAGGCGAGACGCTTAGTCGCAACATAGACTCCCCGCAATGACAAGTCCACGCCCCTCCTAACTGTGGGGTTACGAGGTCAAAAGCTTTTTCTTGACATGAATATTTCATACCATATAATTCTGCGACCTTGCCCAACTCTGACTGACTCAACATTTGCGCAATCACTGGCTCAAGTGGTAGCCAACGTGTTCGAGAAATGATCCGAGTGCGGATTCTGAAGAAGTGAGACAAGATAGTTAAAAAACCAGTGTGTCAGGTCATGGGAACGAGCCGGACACGTCTTCGAGAAACCCTGAGCTCCTCAGTTCCGAAGGGCGCATCGAACTTACGCCGAACATGAGCGCACGGTACATGGCCGCTAATCGCAAGTGTCATAGTTTGATTCTGGAGCTGGCAGGGAGAAGAAACTCAGCGAGGTGATAAACGGAAGATTCTCCTTTACAGATGGCGCAGACTCTATCGGCCCAATCGACTGGAAGCTTCCATGCAGGGGCACCGCCATCTTCTCGTGGCATTCATAAAAGAATACCCGGAGGAGGCAGAAATGCTGATGAAGGAGCACCTGATCGGGCAGAACGAGGCCCTGGCCGGCCGGCACTCGGAAACGTTGTATTCGTCGCTCTCACTGGGCTGACGAAACAACCATTGATGGCGAGAACCGGACATGGTGAAGCTCCGATAACAACCCGCTCTATATATCATGTCAAAGCTCCTCTTTTGCTCACCTTCTCGGTTATCGCTGCCCTCTGCCGGGCGAGGTTAACTCCCCGGGATTTTTCGCAGCAACTCCGTGTGCCGCGTTCACATCATACGTTCAACCACCAGCGTCACGAAGCACAGCAAGCGCCTGAAGCGAGGCGGAAGTTCGGGTACAACCCGGGCCGGAGATACACGAAACAGGTAAGTCTTATGTGCGTGGAGAAGCCCGTTCAGACTGCTCATCACCAAGGCTCTCGTGGGCGGCCTAACAGGTCCATGCCACTGGTTGCTTAAGATTTTCAACTTTGGAGAAAGGAGAAGGCACATGACCTCAAGAGAAAGGAGCAAGCATATGCCGGTTATGCAACGCCTTTTTGTCACGGGTGTGCTCGTAACCCTGGCGCTGGCAATGCTCTCCTACTGCGTGCATGCAGGCCCTCCGCAGGAACTCAAAATCTCCCATCAGTTTCCGGGCGGCACAATCACTGAAGGCGACTTCCGCGACCGTCTTTGCCGCATGTTCGCGGCGGAGATCGAAAAGCGGACGCAAGGAGCGCTGAAGGGCACAGTCTATCCGGGCTCATCCCTGATGAAGACGAACTCCCAATTTAGCGCATTGCGAAAGGGCGCACTGGACATGTCGCTTTTTCCTCTCGCTTATGCCGGTGGCGAAGTCCCGGAAGTCAACATCGGGCTGATGCCGGGGGTCGTGACTTCCTATGAGCAAGGGATTTCGTGGAAGACTGCCGAGGTCGGCAAGTTCCTTTCACAAGTGCTTTACGAAAAAGGCATCATGATCGTATGCTGGATCTGGCAGGCGGGTGGCGTTGCCGGTCGCAGCAAGGCAGTCATCGGACCGGAGGACGCTAAAGGGCTGAAGGTCCGCGGTGGAAGCCGCGAGATGGACATGGTTCTCAAAGCTGCGGGCGCCTCAGTGATGTCGCTGCCGTCCAGCGAGATCTACCAGGCGATGCAAACAGGAGCGCTGGATGCTGCAATGACGTCATCGACGAGCCTGATCTCTTTCCGCCTCGAGGAAGTCGCCAAACACCTTACTACCGGGCACGGCAAAGCATACTGGTTCATGCTGGAGCCGCTGCTGATATCCCGCAAAATATTTGAGGCAATGCCGAAGGATATGCAGGAAACAGTGATGGCGGTGGGCGCGGAGCTGGAGAAATTCGCGATGGATGCTGCCAAGGCAGACGATCTGGCCGTTGGCGACCTGTACAAGAAGCGTGGGGCTCAGGTCCATGAGCTATCCGCCGAAACTGTTAAGAAGTGGCAGGACATAGCCCGGGAGACTTCCTGGAAGGATTTCGCGGCAAAGAACGAGAATTGCGCCCGTCTGATTAAACTCCTGGAGAAGACACTATGAGCCATAGATCGGGACTTGAGAGTGAAGTCGCCCACACCCGGATCACGAGCAGGGACGTGCTGGCGACAGGTATGCGCTTGATGACTCTGGTCAACGAATGGATTGTAGGGGCCTCGACAGTGGCCATACTGGCCGCATCGATAGTTCTCACGCTGGGCGTGCTTTTGCGATATTTCTTGAAGGTGCCGACCGACTGGCAGGACGAGACGGCTGTCTTTCTGATCGTGGGCTCGATCTTCATGTGCGGCGCATTCGTGCAGTCCCATCGCCGTCATGTGGGCATTGAGGTGCTGGCGAGCATCTTACCGGAGGGCGTGAACCGAGGCAGGCTTTTTTTGGTGGATATATGTTCTCTTGCTTTCTGCACCTTTTTTTCCTGGAAGTCCTGGACTCTTTTGCTTGAAGCGATCCATGAGGGGCAGACAACATCGTCGTCCTTCGGCCCGCCGCTTTGGATTCCCTATGGTCTAATGGCCGTAGGCATGACGCTTCTGTCTTTGCAAATCCTGCTCCAGATCCCGCACGCACATGATAAAGAAAAGGGAGGCCGCATGAATGTCGGGACCGTAGGCACTCTATATGGTGTCGTCACACTGCTCGTCATGTTCTCCGGCATGCCCATCGCCTTCTCGCTCGGCTTGGTCGCTGCCGTTTTTATGTACTTCTTCATGCCGGCTTCGGCGCTCGACACGGTTACACAGAACGTTTTTGAGGAGATGTCGAGTATTACCCTGCTGTCCATCCCGCTGTTCATCCTTAAGGGCGTGGCTATCGGGAAATCCCGCGCCGGCTCCGATCTTTATTTGGCGCTTCATGCCTGGCTGCACAAAATACCGGGCGGTTTAGGTATCGCCAATGTTTTCGCGTGCGGGCTCTTTGCCGCAATGGCCGGATCGAGCCCGGCGACCTGCGCGGCCATCGGCAGCATGGGTGTTCCTGAGATGCGTCTGCGCGGCTACTCCGGGGAGTTTGCATGCGGCCTGATCGCAGCCGGTGGTACTCTCGGTATCCTGCTCCCGCCTTCGATCACTATGATCCTCTACGCAGTTGCTGCGGAGCAGTCTCTGGGTCGACTGTTTCTTGCAGGGATTGGCCCCGGGTTGCTGCTTATCGCTATGTTCTCGGGTTATGCGGTATGGCGGTACAGGATCGAGTACAAGGCAGCCCTTGATGCATACGAGCGTACCGGCGAAGAGTCGGCGCTATCTCAAAGAGGACAACCTGACGCTTACCGACAGGGTGCGATTGCTGCCGCGCGTGGTTCCGTTCGTGACTCTGCTCATCGGTGTCATGATCGCCCTTTACGGCGGGTACGCAACACCGTCGGAAACGGCCGGCGTCGGTGCCGTGCTGGCGCTGGTGCTGATTGCCGTCGTGTACGGGGTTTGGCGTCCCAGGGACGCTATGGTCATCTATAGGACCACCCTGATCGAATCGACGATGCTGATGTTCATTGTCGGAATGTCGCTGTTCTACTCGTACGTGATGAGTTACCTGCACATCAGTCAGTCAGCGGCCGAGTGGATCGTAGCGATGAATCTCTCCAGGTGGGTCCTGCTCGCTGCGATTTTGCTTCTTGTGGTTGTGCTCGGTTTCTTTTTACCGCCAGTCTCGATTATCCTCATGACCGCGCCTATCATCCTACCGCCGCTGAGGGCTGTGGGATTCGATCTTGTATGGTTCGGCGTGGTCATGACTATTGTAATGGAGATGGGACTCATACACCCTCCCGTCGGGCTGAACATATTTATCATCAGAAACGTTGCGCCGGATGTCCCTCTGGGTTCCGTGATGTGGGGCATCGTGCCCTTTATAGTGCTCATGATGTTAGCCGTGTTCCTGATCTGTTTCTTTCCGGGCATCGCAACCTGGTTGCCCGACCTCGTGATGGGAGGCTCCGCCAAGTGAGCACCATCATAAACGAACGATTCTAATACTCTGGGCGGTCTTTCCCACAGTGCGAAAGGAATAGCCTTTATGCGCAACCGACGCATCGGTGTCTCTTCAATGAAGGCCACGGCGGGAATTCTACGACGATTCGGAGGAACCGAACAATGAACCTTGCACGGAAGCTTTCCGACGTGGCAAAGCAACACGGAGCCAAACCGGCCATAATTTTCGAAGGATACGGTGTACACGTTCGATGATGTGGAAAAGCAGGTCCAACACTACTCAGCTTTGCTGCATAGGCTAGGGGTCAATGTCGGAGATCGTGTGGCTATTCAACTATCCAAGCGCATGGAATTCATATTCTTGCACCTGGCTATCATGTCCGTAGGCGGCATAACACTTCCGCTCAATCCCGATTACAAGCCCGATGAGCTGGAATATTTTCTCACCGACTCACGCAGCTCGCTTTTCTTTACCGATAAGGATCGGTTTTCAAGAGCCAAAGGCATGCTTCAGAAACTGACTGACCTCAGGACAGTTGTCGCTGATTCCGACGAGAGAAACTGAGGGCTTGTCGCTCTCTTCCGAGTTGGCAGAAAACAGACCCGCAATTCACCAGGGAATACCCTTCCGGCGGCGATGATGTGGCCGTCATCTGCTACACATCGGGCACTACGGGAAAATCGAAAGGAGCGATGCTTACTCATAAGAACCTGATCGCGAACATGATGGCACTTCACCAGGTCTGGGAATGGTCGGACCGGGACGTGCTGCTTCATGTGTTACCGCTGTTTCACGTGCATGGTTTGTTTGTGGCCCTGCAAGGCGCTCTCAATGCTGGCGCTACAATGATCATGCATGAGAAGTTCGATCCCGCGAGGTCCTGGAAAACCCTGGACGAAGCGAAATGCACGCTGTTGATGGGCGTGCCGACCATGTACCAGAGGATGATGAATGAATGGGACCGCATGGAGAAAAAGCCCGACCTGAAGACCATGAGGCTTTTTGTCTGCGGGCTCCGCTCCATTGTTGGAGAACCAGTTCAACAGGTTCGAGAAGCAAACGGGCTTCCGTATCCTCGAGAGATACGGAATGACGGAAACCGGCATGATCGCATCAAATATTATCGATCTTGCGGGCCGAAAGGCAAAAAGTGTGGGGTATCCCCTAGCGGGAATAGAAATCCGTGTCATGGACGGGGATGGCAAAGATGTGACTCCGGGTGACATAGGAGAAGTCTGGCTCCGAGGGGACAATGTTTTCAAGGGTTATTGGGAAATGCCGGAGAAGACGAGGGAGTCCTTCCAGGATAACTGGTTTAAAACCGGGGACCTCGGGTATCAGGATGCGCAGGATGGAAAGAGGCTCTATCTGGTAGGACGAAGCAAAGAACTGATCATCACGGGCGGTTATAATGTCTACCCCAAGGAAATAGAAGACGTTTTGGAAGGATACGGGGCAGTAAACGAGGCCGCAGTAATAGGAGTTCCGGACGATGATTTTGGGGAACGAGTTGTTGCAGTAGTCGCTCCTGTGCAAAACGCGACGGATATATCATCCGATGAGATTGTTCGATTCTGCAAGGATCGGCTTGCCGGCTATAAATGCCCCAAAGAGGTATTTTTCATCGATCAGTTGCCAAGAAACGCCATGGGAAAACTCCAGAAAAACGTTCTGGCTGAAAAATACGGCAAGAAATGATGAGCCACGATCCTGAAAGGACCGGGTAATCAGGGTCTCTCGTCCTGATTCTCCCGTGACGCCTGATTGGCGCTGAGAGCCACCCTGTGCAACTCAAGAAATAGGGCAGGATGGGGAGTTATGCTCGTAAAAGGAGGCAGACAGACTCTTTCAACAAAGTGACGACAGTTTTGCCTTTGTCGCCCGAAATGACAAGACCGTCGCAGAATTCCAGATGAATTGACAAAGGCGGACAGAGAGGGCGATTTGAAACGGATGCAGGATACTTTGGAAGAGGGTCAACATTTATGCTAGGGACACCGCTCGACGGCAAATTCAAAAGACAGTACGGCATTGGTGGAGGTCCCTCCAGAGTTAGTTAAGTTTATCAGAAAGAACAAGAGGGGATTACTCATGAAGCTACAAACCTATGGTGTCCTTGTTATGGGGTGCTGGAATGTCTTTTTTCTTAGAATCTTGCCGGGATTCTCTTCATTTTCATTATGGGCTGTTGTCAGCTTGACTGTTGGGTACGGGAGCAGTGCTCTGTACGGTCAATCTGTATGGCAATTACGAGTCTGAAGGGAAAATCAAAGGTTCCAGTTGGAAGCAATATCCTTGGGGTGTAGGAATAGGCTGGATGTTGTTGATTTTTATATTGGCCGCTATTCTGCCTCAATATTGGTCTGAACTTTTCCCGCTTCTTGTAATCGGAGCATTGTACTGCGCCTCGAGGCTGTGGACTACTCGCGAGTCTGAAGACAAGCTGGAGGATGTTTCTTCAGGGCCGGATGTCAACCGGGAAGCGCAGGAGCATTGAGAGCCTATGTCCGCTCAAAGCCCAAGAATGCTCGGGCGGCTCTTTTGCCGACCACATATAAATCGTACAACTTCTCAAAACTCACGGAGCGAAGGAATAAGGCTTCAAGAGATCCAGATAGAGATTTCCCAGTTAGTCGGCAATAAGTAGAAGAGTAGCCCCACACTGCTACAGAATGATGTTCGGCGGGACTAGCGGATCGGCACACTCCCATTCGGTCTTTCTTTAGGTCTTGCCTAAATAATCAATCGTTCCGCTCCTGCGGTTTTGTGAAACAAATGCGAGGCATAAAGCGGCTTTTGCTATCCTGTCCTTGGATCTCAAGACCTGCTGGGATTTTTCTTGGGTGCTTCGCCTGAACTCTATATATGAACCTGCCCAAGGATGGGATCACGTCTGGCGGGATCATTTTCTCCAGCCACTACCTTGCCGTTGTCACCCAAGTCCTTAATATCTGACAGATATTTAACCTGCCTGTCACTGGTTTGCAGAGAGAGACGTTTACTGTCTTCCACCAAATCAATGGAGGTATCTCTTCATATTAATAACGTTTGATTTCTTTTCTTCTGAAGAAGAAATCCTTGGGGTAGCTCTCTAAGTCGCCAGTTTTGTAAGTGAAGTAGTACCTACCTCCCGTGCGGTGAGCAGGGCGGTGATAACGAGTAGACAGAAACGAGCCCCAGCGGGGCGACCCAACAGTAGCCGTGGGTGCCAACCCACGGAAAGGATCAATACAATGCGAATCAGGACCCTGGCGGGATCCACCAATCTTCATAATGGGAGACCCTTTCAGGGTCATATCTCTTCAACATTATCCTCCCCACGGGTTAGCACCCGTGGCTACTATCGGGAAGTCCCTTCGGGACTACCAGAGACTTCCTTTGTCTCGATATTGCTCGGTAAACGGGCTAGGTCTCTCTTGGTGGCTTCCCTTTTTGTGACGAACATTGCATGAACATAAGAAACCACCTGCTCATTTTGGTTGCGGCAGAAGGCAGCGTTTTGAAATATTACGTAATCAATGCAACTGCAAAACAAACGGGAATAAACGATTCAACGCTTCGCCGAGGGGAATCTATGCGTTTTTTCACTGCCGATAGTGTTCTGCTCGGCGAAACCGAGATTGGAATGTAATCGGATCAGCTCGTTGATCTGCCCAGGTGAGTCAAAAATGTGATTAACTCGGGTATGCGGGTGCGGGTGCGGGCGGCTTTTGAATTTCTTGATGGATCAGGATGACAGCGTTGGGATTGAAACAGTGGGACAGTTTGGGTTACATCCTCTGAATCCGGGGGGAAAACGTTAGGGGGAAAATGGGCAGTGGCAATCGGCAAACCGGTTCTGGGAGCTGGTAGTCCCAAGGGGTTTCGAGTGTGTTCTGCTGAGGGCCACAGAGAACATTTTGCTTGATCGGGGGACCCGGGGCGTGATACGCTCAGAAGCAGGAAAATACAGGCTTTTTTATCAACGTGACGAAGGCCTTGTTTCTATCGGGTCTTATGGGAGGAAACATAGAGACCTTTAGGGTTCCCGGGGATCATTCCCGGGCCCTTTATCGCTTTTCGGATCCCGAAATGGCAAGACTGTCGCATAATTAGGAAAAGTCTGGATTAGATGGTTACACAAATCCGGAGCGGAGCTTCTCGGTACCTGTCAAACAGGAGGCGGGTTCGGATACTCAGATCTGACGGGAGGTATTGTGATGACAAAGGCTGAACTGGTGTCGAAGTTGGCGGAAGAAGCGCAGTTAACGAAGAAGGTTGCCGCCGCAATACTGGACTCACTGGTGGAAACAGTGCAAGCGGGCCTTAAGGACGGTGGCAAAATACGGATCGCCGGATTGGGTACGTTTGCGGTTGCAGACAGGAAGGCCCGTAATGGTGTGAACCCTCAAACCAGAGCCAAAATAAAGATTCCAGCCACCAAAGCTCCGGTGTTTCGGGCCGCTAAAGCACTAAAGGATGCTGCCAAAGCCAATTTACCGCAGCAACAAAGGGGAGTAGTGAAACGCTACACGTTCGTAGTGAACGACCGCTACACTCAAGAGACTGTTTTTGACGGCCAGGTTGAAGCGCGGGATGACGACGAGGCTTACGAGGTGGCAAGAAGCCATATCCATGATAAAGGCATATTGGCAGGCTTACGGAAAAGAAACCTAATACTGGCGATTCAGTACGACCAATAGAGATCTTGATGGCTTTCCGAAAACGTCCGCAGGAGGAAATCAGAGCATCCCAAACGGGATGCTCTGATGATACAAACCATAAACATTCATCTAATCGAATTCAATCTTGGGCCAATCTTTAAAAGTCTGCATCGAGTGCCAAGAAAATCCAGAACGATTTTCGCGACTTATGCTTGACCCCTTTACCTCTAATAATTTACAGTTTGGAACAGGTTTCTTTCATAAAAAAGGAGGAGAGGGATATGGCTCAGTACCGAGACGAAGGCTCCGTTCATCCTGTAACTGGTCCTGTCTTTGATGAAATATACAGTCCCGGCGATTCCGCACCGTACTCGGGTATCTATCGATGCCAAGCTCGGGGGTGTCGCCGCGAAATAGTCGCATTGGAGGGCAAAGCATTGCCGTCAGAAGATGACCATCAGCATGAGCAGCAGCATGGGCGTATTGGTTGGAAGCTAATCGTCATCCCCGACTAGCCTTCTTTCCAAAAACAACGGCATATCCGTATGTTCGGGATCGGCTTGATAAAGAGCGGGGGCAGGTATGTGAATGGCGTCTGCTGCTCGTCTCCGTCCATTTGGTTTTATGTTGTACGTCATAAACTCGACTACCTTTTGAACTCCTGGGGCATCTCAATTACCACCTTATCACTCATCTTCCCTCTCTTTGTGTTTTGTCCAATATTTTGAACCTAAGAAAGGTGCGTTTGGCAAGTATATAAACCTCCGTTATTCGTAATGGCATCGACCTGCACGAACAAGGGGACGCGAACATGCCACTTGATCCGTTCGGCATGCCGTCGAAGTAGAGACGTGGCGAGCAAAGGATTCCGGCCAGGGATAATGCGGTATCGGCCTACCACGTGCTGCACATGCTCCAGCAATTCTATCGCCGTGGCGACGCGGTGAAAAGAACAATTGAGTGGCTCATAAAGGGTCTGATCAAGATGGGGCGAAAGTCTCGTACGATTGTCGGAGGTGGCTTGTTCATGCGGCTTCATCATTCCCCTTGGCCCGATACTGCCCGGTGGTGTTCGAGCAAGGTGCGATAGGAAAATGACGCTTGACCGGGGTGGTATGGACCGGTATGCTCAGAAGAGAAATAAAATAGGCTTTTCAGCAACATGACGCCGGATTTGCCTCTCTTCGGTCTTGTGGGCAACCACACTCGATTTTTTCGGGTTGGAGGCACCCTCCGCTCGTTATCGCCCAGCAGGCCCCCAGAACGGCAAGACGGCCTCATAATTCCGGTGAATGTTCGGGCCAAACAGTAGAATGCGGGCAATGCCCAATAAAGGAGGCGCATGACATGTTTGTAGTCATTATCAATTTTCCTCCAGTCAAGGCAGGAAAGGATGCTGAGTTTCTGGAGTGGTTTGCCGGGACAAACAAAAAGTTTGCAAACTACAAGGGGTTTATTGGTCGCCGCCTTTTGAAGCCCATGAAAGGTGGCAATTATGCCGCCTTCGTGGAGCACGAGAGTCAGGAAACCTTCTTGGCCATGCACAACAGCCCCGCCCATGACGAAGCCAGCAAGCTTCTTGGACCGTTGTTCGACGGCAAACCCTCTCCCCAATTCTTTGAGGTGATCATCGGGTAAAGTATGCGCAAGGACAGGACGAAACAAGCTTTTTCATTAACATGACAACGGTTTTGCCTCGGTCGGCGAATGGCGGAGGCATGCGGGGGCCTTTTCGGGGTCAGAGGGACCAGTCCGCGACCGGTCACCGGCCTAAAGACCCGCGTCGTGGCAAGACCGCCGCATAATTCCGGTGAATAATAGGAGATTTGATATGGAGTACAACATCATCATAGTTCTTGCCGTGCTTGTGGTGGGGGTGGCTGGTTTCATAGTGTTGGCGCGTAGTCTCTCGAGCAATTGGAAAGCAGGATCACGGGGCAAGGAAGAAGTGGATGCTCTCCAAAGCAAAAAGAACAAAGAGCAAATGGAGAGGGAACGGGAGAATGAATAATGGATACAAGCAAATGGCTTGAAGATAACACTCTGGATTCACGGACAGTGCTCGACAGGAAGGCTAGTGCAAATTAAAATAGGAATGAGGGTGCATGGGGCCTGGTTGGATTGGGGCTGCGGCAACGAAGAGGATCGGCAAAGGAGTCTTGAGAATCAGGATCGGGCCTGTGCCTCTTTGCTTCTCCGCATCGGGAGCCCAGCCAGCAATCCAGACGCAACTGCCACAAGAGCGAGGTTGAACATGCTCCCTCCGATCGGGTTTTCCAACCATCGGCCAATCCTAATGCAGTGGAGTATCGTCCAAATAGTGAATGTTCAATGCGTATCTCTCACAAGGTTGCAAGAGGCATGCTTACGAATCGTGATCGCATTTTGGGCATGAATTCTAGCAATTGGTCCGCCCAACAGCGGTATGACTCTCTCTGCGGGAGGGTAACGATATGGGACCCTGGATGCATGATTCCTGGATGCACGGCGCTGTGGCTATGGCCCGTTTTAGTCATCGTGATGATAATAGCCCTTATTCTGCTTTTTGGTAGAGGATATTTTGGCGCCACCGGTACCGGAATAGTTTGCAACCCGGCAACAGAGGGATGGTTGGCAGGGCCGGAAACTCTAATTGAGATCGCAGGAATTCAGAGGTGGAAGGATAGTGAAAAAGCTAATTGTTTTTGATCTGGACGGTACGCTTGCCGAAAGCAAATCGTCTCTTGATGCGGAAATGTCGGCACTGCTGCATGACCTTCTCGGTATAGTCAAAGTGGCCGTGATTTCTGGAGGCGATTGGCCACAGTTTGAAAAACAACTGCTCTCCAATCTTCCCCATGACGAACGCCTGGTGAATCTATCCATCCTTCCCACATGTGGAACAAAGTTCTACCAATACGCAGGGGATTGGAAAAAGATCTATTCAGAAGATTTCACCGCGGATGAAAAAGAGAAAATTGTCAGTTCACTAAAGAAGGCGATCGAATTGGCGGGCTTCAAGGTCGAAAAGGTCTGGGGAGAGGTAATAGAAGACCGGGGAAGCCAGATAACATATTCCGCATTAGGTCAGCAGGCCCCCTTGGAAGAAAAAAGCAAATGGGACTCCGATTTCACCAAGCGGAAGAAGATCAAGGCAATCCTTGACACTTTTATTCCCGAGTTTTCTGTCCGAATGGGTGGATCGACATCCATTGATGTCACCAAACCCGGCATTGACAAAGCCTACGGAATCAGAAAGCTACGAGACCTCCTCGGCATTTCATTGAAAGAGATGATTTTCATAGGTGATGCCTTGTTCGTGGGAGGGAACGACTATCCGGCTGAAGAAGCAGGTGTTGTTTGTATCCCGGTTCGAGGTCCCAATGAGACTAAACGGGTTACCGAAGCAATCATCGCTTGTTTAGATAGCGATCAGCAAGCCTGACCTTGTGAGAGGATTATATGAGTGGATTTAAGTTGCAGCGCCTGGGGCTGGTGATGGAGCCGGAGCCGGGTAATCCCCAGGAACTCGAAGGCGTGCTGAATCCGGCTGCCGTTCGTGGCCCGGATGGTAAGCTCTACCTGTTTCCACGGCTCGTCGCGCGGGGCAATTACTCGCGCATCGGCATTGCACGAGTGACGGTTCAATGAAGCCGGCGATCCGGCAGGCGTCGAGCGGCTCGGCATCGCACTGGAGCCGGAAGCCGATTATGAGCGGCGGCCCGACGGTGGCGGTGGCTGCGAGGATCCTCGTGTCACGTTCGTGGAGCCGCTCCAGCGCTACATTATGACTTACACGGCGTATTCGCCCGAAGGCCCACGGATCGCTCTGGCCCTATCGGAGGATTTGTTTCACTGGAAGCGACTGGGGCTCGCGACCTTTGAACCGTATCACGGAGTCGATTTCGTCCACGTGGACAACAAGGATGCCAGCCTCTTCCCCGTCGCCATTCCCAATCACGCCGGGAAATTGCAGATGGCCATCCTCCAGCGGCCGCTTTTTCCCGGCACTCGTCCCGAGGAAACCTGCTTCCACCCGCGGTCCCGTAAGGTGGATCTCCATCGGGAAAGCATCTGGATTTCCTACTGCCCGATGGCCTTGAAAGGCCGTGAACAAAATCACCTCGGCCTGTTTAACTCGCATCACCGGCTGGCGGCTCCGGTGTCGCCCTGGGAACGGCTCAAAATCGGCGGCGGCACTCCGCCCGTCCTAACCCGGCACGGCTGGCTGATCGTTTACCACGGCGTGAGCGAAATGGCGGAGCCGAGCAACGACGGACATCGGATGTGCTACTCGGCCGGGGTGATGGTGCTCTCGGAGGAGCATCCGCGCGTGATCCGCTATCGTTCGACGGAGCCGGTGTTGACGCCGGTGCTGCCGCAAGAACGCGTCGGGGCCATCGCCAACGTCGTGTTCCCCACCGGCATCGACCGCCGCGACGATCTTGGCTTACCGGACCGCTTCGACGTCTATTATGGGATGGCCGACGACCGTATTGGCGCGGCACGCCTTGACTTGCCGGATTTCTTGCCGCAGCGAGGAGTCGCGGACCCGCCCGAAGCAAAGGTGTGACTCCGACAAAACGTCGACGAATTGCTGGAGGACCTCAACAGGGCATTCCATCGTTTGCGCCCGAATGGCATCGACGAGGAACTGTTCGAAGTGATCTCAGGATCGCATCCTAATTTGAAATGGAATGTTGTAATTATTGGCAAAGCTTCGAATTTTTCACCGACAAAAGCAGATCGTCAAAGTAGTCGCGTCAATGCAGACATCTCACAATTGGCAGATCTTTGAGACGTTCTTCGCGTGAACCCGTTTCCAGAGGCAGATTTAGTCAAAACCACCCGGTTCAACCCACCGGCAGAAACGGTAGTGGCAGGAACTCCTGCAGCTTTGATAGTATGAATAGCAGTGAGAGCCTGAGCACGAGTTTGTACTGACGTAGACAGGAGTCATAACAACCATTCAGTCTTGAGTCGTCGCATTGCCAGAACCCCTGTATTTCTTGTCCATAAGGCTCATCCAGTCCGCACCAGACCAAGCTGAGCAGCAGACAGCATAATAACACTCTTCGTGAGCGACTCATCTGACATCCCTTTCATTACACCGGAATTATTCTGCGGTCTTGCTTTTTCGGGGGTATTTAGGCAGTCACCCAGATCGCGTGACAGCTTCTCGCACCCCGAAAAATAGTGTACGGTTAGTCATTCTTCTCCCTGTATTCAGCCAGGGCTGCTTGCTCTGCCACTGCAGGTGACTCAGCCGGATTGGCGTCTATGTGAACGGTACAAATGCCATTCCCCAACAACGGTTTCAGAACGTTCTCCACCTCCTGGGCTATATGGTGCGCTTCCACTACGGTAAGATCGGGTGCCACCTCAATGTGTATATCAGTGTGAACCGCGTTTGGTCCAATATGGGCCGCTCGCAAATCGTGCACTCCCAGCACACCGGGCACGGAAAAAGCGAGGTTTTCCAGCTGGGTCATGACGTCTTTCGACGGTGCTCGCCCCAGTAGATATGACATATTCTCCCGAAACAACCCAACCGCGCTCACCGCAATAATCGTCGCCACCACGATCGCTGCGATCGGATCGGCAATCGGTATTCCCCATAAAACGCCCAGAGTCCCTATAATCGCCGCCAACAGTCCCAACTCGTCGTTTTTCAGTTCCAGAAATTGCGCCTTCACCGCTGCCCCGCGACTCTTTTGTTGCAAAAGCTTTATCAAGGGAACCGCCGCTATGAGCATCGAAACTATCAACACGCCAAGTGCTAATGGCACATTCTGATATGTAGGCGGCTCTTCTCCGAATAAGTGGGGAACGGCTTCTCTATAAAGCTCAAAGCTCGTAAAAGAGATAAACAGGGTGGCAGCGACCAGAGCAGCAATGTTCTGTGCACGGCCATGGCCGAACATGTGTACTTCATCGGCCGTGCGACGCGAATACCGCTCGGCTATCAAAAGAAACCCGAAAACGAATATATCGGTCAACGTGTGCAATGCTTCCGCCAAAAGCGCCATCACTCCCGACATGAAGTACACGCTTATCTTGAGGGCAAAGATGATAACATAGAGCCCCAAAGTGAACTGCAAACTGCGTGCATCTGCATGTCTTGTCATGAATGAGACCAGCCTTGCTTTCGTCTTCACATCGGAGTGGCCCAACTATTTATTGTGCCGTTCCGTGTGAGCCGGAATCATGCGGCGGTCTTGCCCTTTCGGGGGCCTTCGGGTCGGTGACTCGACTCATGGATGGTTCACTGGACCCCGAAAAGCCCCCGTATCTCCTCCCACAAGACCCGACAGATACAAAACCGCCGTTATGTTGCTGAAAAGCCTGCTTCGGGCTGTTTCTCAACGTACATCATGACAGATCCCCCATTCAAGCAAAATCCTTGGCGTGGCACGTTTCCGTTGGCCCGACACGGCGAAGCTGTCTTCAGGTGGCGGGTACAGATGTGAAAATGGTGGACGGAATCGCCTCAGGTAGGGTACGTTCAGATACAAGATAAAATAGGCTTTTTCAGCAACGTGACGCCGGTTTTGCCTTCGTCCGGTCTGTGGCGCTGCTGGGGACCACAGATCGAGAAGGTAAGAGCATGTCTCAAAATATCGGGGAACAAGAGAAGCCAAGCAGGCAAAGTCTGTACGCGCTGGATTGCCTTAATTTCTTTCTTGCCGATGTTCGTACAGGCGTCGGACCATTTCTGGTGACTTATCTACTAGCCGTTCACCACTGGAACCCTGCTCATATCGGGGTAGTCATGGCCATGATGGGAATTGCCAATCTCCTTGCCGACACCCCATGTGGGGCATTGGTAGATTTCGTTGAAAAAAAGCGTTTCTTGATCATTGTTGCTGCCTTTCTAATGGGCGTTAGCTGCGTTTTTATGACCATTTTCCCAAACTTTTTCTGTATCAGTGCGGCGCAGATCGTCATGGGGGTCGTATCGGCTCTCTTTGCTCCGGCTGTAGCCGCTATCACGTTGGGCATCGTGGGTCGACAAATATTCGCAATCCGGGTTGGGCGTAACGAAGTCTTCAATCATGCGGGAAATGTTGCCACTGCTCTATTGGCCGGTATAGTCGGATATCTCTTGGGACAAGAGTGGATTTTCTACTTGGTTGGGATTATTGGGGTCGCCAGTGCTGTGTCCGTACTTTTCATTAGAAACGATGACATTGATTACGTCCGATCGCGAGGGGGCGCCCTAAAGATAACACCTGACGGGGTGGTTGCTTTGAGTATAAAAGCTTTGTTCACAGACCGGAAGATCCTGATCTTTGCCGTGGCCGTGACTTTGTTTCATTTCGCTAATGCGGCAATGCTTCCTTTGGCAGGACAATTGCTTACGCGGGATCACGAGAGCTTTGCTTCCCTCAATATGTCGGCGTGCATCGTCGCCGCCCAACTGATTATGATTCCCGTGGCTTTCTTATCCGGCAAATGGGGCAACACGTGGGGCAGAAAACCTGTTTTTTTGATAGGTTTTGCAATTCTGCCTATACGGGGCTTTCTCTATATCCTGAGTGACCACCCCTTGTTCATTGTTGGCGTGCAATTGCTTGATGGGATCGGGGCAGGGATTTTCGGAGTGTTGTCGGTCGTTGTGGTAGCCGATCTCACCCAGGGGACAGGGCGATACAATCTCGTGTTGGGAGCTATTGCCACTGCTCATAGCATCGGGGCCTCACTCAGCAACGTGGTGTCAGGCTATATTGTGCATGCCTGGGGCTTCAGCATAGGCTTTATATTTCTCGCCTCTGTTGCGGCATTGGCCTTTGCTATCTTCGGCTTGATGATGCCTGAGACCAAGGCACTCCAGCCGATTTCAGCGGCATCCCTTACGGAAGAGACTGCGAAGAATTCATCTTAGTTTCTTCGAACTAGGCTCCATAAGTGTTGGATTGTGTCGTGACTTCGGGATCACGGCTGGGTAGATTAGGCACCATGGTGCAGTGGGTAGAGTACCAAGGGGAGGGGGACCTTTGAAGGCCTGGGATTTGAATGCTTATGTGCAGGCCTCAATCGGAGAGTCACAGTGCCTGACGCCGTACTCACGGCTTGGATCGTCTACGATGCTTCAGAAGGCCTCAGCTCATTTCAAAGAGGAAAACGGACTAGATCTATAACTTTACAGATGGTACATATACTTGGGCCAGGCACAGTCAGGACAGCGGTTCGGGCAGACAGAACCCCAACCTATGACATGAATCGGCTTGATGAAGGGACTCA
Organism: uncultured delta proteobacterium; assembly: GCA_963741425.1. Classification (GTDB taxonomy): domain Bacteria; phylum Desulfobacterota; class Desulfomonilia; order Desulfomonilales; family Desulfomonilaceae; genus DATJPW01. The sequence goes on along the minus strand of CAVUHP010000024.1, from coordinate 67,931 downwards.
AGATGGAACCCTGGAAACAACGTTTCGCAGCCAAGTTGGTCTCCGCCGAAGAGGCGGTAGCTCGTCTTAAGAACGGTGACAGAATTTATCTTGGGAGTATCTGTTCCGAACCGAGGACAATAATCAGAGCTATAGCAGATTCGCCCCTTTCGGACATTTCGATGATTCAGTTCCTCAACGGAAGGGAGGCGGCGGCTTTAGCCAAAACAGCTCCCCAGAAATTCACTCTCAAGACTTTCTTTCGCCCCAGGCGAACCGATCAATCCGAGCGCCAGTCAGATGCGGATTACGTTCCTCTTTTCCATTCTCAGATTCCTGATTTTTTCCGGAGGCGCAGGATACCCATCGACGTTGCCATAGTGCAAGTATCTCCACCGGATCGATTCGGTCGCTTCAGTCTGGGAATCGCGGTAGACATTTCCCTCGCGGCTGTGGAGTCGGCCCGGATGGTCATAGCACAGGTGAATCCTCGTATGCCCTGGACTCTAGGTGATACATTTATTTCCGGGGATAGGATCAACTACCTGGTAGAAGCCGAGGAGGACCTCGCGGAAGTTCCGGAAGAGCCGCTGGGGACGCGCGAAAAGGAAATCAGCCGCCATTGCGGCGAGCTTATAGAGGACGGTTCGGTGCTTCAATTCGGCTTTGCCGGGTTTCCTCGCGGCCTTATGGACTCTCTCGGGGAGCACCGAAACTTGGGAATTCATACGGAGATTTTCAGCGATCCCATCGTCGACCTCATAGAGTCCGGGGTAATAGACAACAGCACAAAGAAACTATATCGGGGCAAATCGCTTGCCACATGCTGCATAGGAACACGACGCGCATATGACTACGTGAACAATAACACCCTTGTCGAATTCTATCCCTCGGACGTGTGTTTGAACCCCACGTTCATAGCGTCCAACGATAAGATGATCGCCATTAACGTGGCGCTGCAGGTTGATCTCCGAGGGCAGATCAGGCAAGGCAGCCCTGCCTGGACCGCTGTCGAGAGTTCAGGAGGCGATCACGACTTCATGAGAGGGGCCGGCCTTTCCAAGGGAGGCCGATCCATTATGTGCCTGCGTTCCACTTCAGATCGAAGCGGCCGCAGCACCATAGTACCATCATTCAGTGGCAAGCCTGCCGTAGTAATGATGAACCGTGGGGACGCCAACTACGTAATCACCGAGTACGGCATCGCCTACTTGAGTGGTAAGTCCATTCGTGACCGAGCCATGGCGCTCATTGAGATCGCTCACCCTGACCACAGGGAGAACCTTCTGAAGGAAGCCCGAGAGATGGGTTACGTCTATCCGGATCAATTTTATTATCGGATGGCTTCCCATGAGTTAACGCAGAGGGTACGGATCGATGCCGTCTTCAAAGGCGGCCTGCACGCATGGATAAGGCCGATTAAACCGAGCGACGAGTCCATGATACAGGACTTGTTTTACAATTTGTCGGAGAGTTCGGTTTACTTCCGGTATTTTGCGCCCAGGAAGAGCATGCCCCATGAAAACCTGCAGCGGTATGTGAACGTCTCGGAGGACGAAGGACTGTCCCTAGTGGTCTTCGTCGGCCCCAGGGAAAACCGGAGAATAATTGCGGAGTCCCGCTATATGCTGGAGCCGGACAAAGAATTTGCCGATGTGGCATTCATGGTGGACGAAGAATTCCACGGCCGCGGAATTGCCAGCTTCTTACTCAATTACATGATAGAAATCGCGAAAGAGAGGGGAATCAAGGGATTCAATGCCGACGTTCTGGATTCCAATTCTCCGATGCGTGCGGTCTTCGACAAATTGCCTTATGTGCAGCACAGAAGATTTGAAGGGGGTGAAATCTCACTGAAGTTTCGTTTCGATGAATTGAAAGAAAATTCGGGAACCGGATAGGCATTAGCCATCGCCATGAAGAACGACTCGAGCGTGAGAGCCTCTTTTTCCATGTTGCTATTACCATTCGGATCTGCCGTCCTGTCCCTGAGGATGGTACCTACCCCTCATTCAGGATAGCCATAATTCTGTTCGCGTATTCGCTACTGTTTTCGTCGCCAATCACCTCAATCTCAGAAGGCAAAGAGGCTCCTAATCCCAATTCCACGGCACGGGCGATCTGTTCCTGCTCGAATATTTTCCGCTGCATGATGGCTGCATTGCTTCCGAGCGATTTCAGCACTGCAAGTCCCGTTGCATCGGTCGCCACACGATCGGTTGAGGCAAGAATAATACCCGCTTTCATCCGTTTACCAGTCATGGGGCCACCGTCCACGAATGCTTCGACGCCATCAAGCAGAATTAGTGCGGGCTTAAAGGGTTCATTGATCTCCGCGATCATTTTTCGCTGGTTACGGGAGGAGTGAAGCTCACTCATGTAATGATATCCATGCCGAGACGTGGGAACGCAGCCTACATGAAGCTTCAACGACATCGTAAACACTCCGCCGTACTGGTGGGTTTTCAGACAGCAGGTGGAAACAAGGCACTCGGATTCCAGGATTGGTCTGGCAACCCGGAAACCGTTTTCCCAATGGTTACCTTTGGAATTCGTGAGAACCCAATCCTTGTCAGGCAGTGTATCGAAATCAATGATTTTCACATTGAGGTTCTTCATCAGCGGGATGATTCCTTTTTGTTCCATGACCTGATTGGTTGGCGGATAACTCCTTTCTCCAAGACTTATTGATTTCGCGCCCATTGCCCACAGTTCCTCCACCAGCGCAACCAACGTATCATTATGAGTTGAGCCCGGACACGTGTCTGCGGTATTGAAATTCGGCTTGATAAGCACGTCCTTATTTTTGGCCGGGTTGATTCGCAGAGTCTTTAGAGCGGTCTTTACACCAACTTTGCGGTCATCGGTCTTGACCAACGCCACGGGGCTTTTGCTGGAAGCTGCCATAAGCTCGTTTGAATCCAATACAGCCAAAGCTGTTCCAACCGCTCCGGCACATTTCAGAAAATCCCTGCGATTATAATTGCTCATTGCGTTCTCCGCCAATTCGTTGCGTTTTCCAGGATCCAACGCCACCAGCGACCTCGTTTTCATTAATTTTCAACAACCAAAAATCAATTAGGTCTCATATCATCATTCCTGCGCTGGCTATACATTTGTCGAAAACCTCCTAATCTCAGGCACACGCATCCATGATCCACGCTCGGAGCCGGCTCGTCAAGTTTCTTTTGCTAGCCAGGTCTGGAGTTGTGTTTCGGGCGAAATAATTGTTATCCGCCCGGAATTCAAGAATGTGAGATGACTTTCAGATGGCGAATGCCGGAGGAGACCCCTGCGGGACACTGCGTTGCAAAAAGTCTCTCGCAGCAAACAATCCGACAAAATCGGTCGATTAAGTCAATGGATGCCAAGCAAAATCGTCCCGGTCCCCTCCTTTTGTTGCGCCACAATACTTGCCCGCTGGTATCAACAACTCGCCATTGCTGGCGACGTCCCGCGCAGAACGCGGGATTACCCGTCCCATCTAATAGACGGGCTGGAAGCCCATCCTACCGGGATTACGGGCTGGAAGCCTGTCCTACCACGTGCATCATGCTCCGATCCTTATTGGCTATGGACACACTTTTTGGGAGCTACTATAAATGTTGAGTCTTCCGAATTTTCAGAATTTCGATTGCCCATAGCTGGCTTCATGAACGCGCACCCTCTATTGGTCATTGTCGAGTGTCGCTGGTTTCGGAAAAAGTCCAAAATAGAAATACTTCGCTGACTCATTTCGCTGTTAGCGGAGTTCGCCATGAGCCTCGAAGGCTCACGTGAGCCTTTGTGACCCATTCTAAGGATGCCATGTTTGTCTCCCGCAAATGTAATCACTTGAAGTTAAACACGATTTGGCCGGAAACTCGACCTCGTCATCTTGGCAGAGTTCTTGCTTCTATTAACAGAAGCGGCGGCCTTTACGCCACAGGTCTACCTTTAGACCAAAGGGCAAGGATGGTGCAGAAAAACTCCTAGTTTTTCATCTAATGTCAAGCAGTGGTTAGACTTGGCAAGAGGAGTTAACATTAAACAGAGTCGCGACCGGGAGGCTGGTAGGAGTCTCCAGAAGCGATTGGTCGGATCAGGGGGAGGACGCGATGAGTCCAGAAAACGATCTTCCGAAATCTGGTGAAGCCGAAGATGCCCAGGTGGAGCAGCCTATTACCAACAGCCTTGATCTCACGGGTTTGTTCGGAAGGTACGTCACAGATACGGGTAGCTTCGATCTGCGCGGGATGCAGGCAAAGTCGCTGTCCAAACTTTTGGATAGCCTTCCTATGCCGGGGCTTCTGGTTGACGACTCTTACGCTGTGGCTTATGCCAATGATTCCTGGAACAACACTATCGGTGGCTTTGATAAAATCGAGGGCCGCGAATTCGATCGTCTTTTTCCCGACCAAAATCAGGCTGCCCAGGTTTACAGTTTGCTAAACAGCACGTTCGCGGATCGCAAACCGCGAACCCGAAAGTTAGTCTTTAAATACGGGAAAACGTCAAATCTGGGGACGCATGCATCTGCGATCGATCCGATTGGGGCGGCGTAGATATATTCTGGTGCTCTATCAGGACCTCACGCTCGAGAGAGAACAACTCAATCTCATCAAGAGGCACTCGGAAATGCTTCGGAAAGCCCACGACCAGTTGGAAAAGCGCGTCGAAGAGCGCACCGTCGGACTTGAAGCGGGCAAATGCCCTGCTTCTTGCAGAAATAGCTGAACGCAAACGCACCGAGCAGGCGCTCCGCGAGTCAGAGGCCAACTACCGAGCGATCTTCGAGGCTGCTAATGACGCGATCCTCGTGCAGGATGTGGACACTTTCCAGATCGTGGACGCTAACGGTAAGGTGTTCGAGATCTTCGGATACACGCCTGATGAGTTACGCAACCTGACTCTTCATCATCTTAGTGCCGACGATCAGATGCATTCCCGGAAAGACCCGTCACATTGGTTAAGAAAAGCTGCAGAAGGGACGCCTCAGCTCTTCGAATGGTTTTCCAGAGACAAGGCCGGTCGCGCATTCTGGGTGGAACTGAACCTTAAAAGCGCAATAATCGGGGGTAACAACCGATTGCTGGCCGTTGTCCGCGACATCACCGAGCGCAAACAGCTCGAAGAGCAGTTGCGCCAGGCACAGAAGATGGAAGCGGTGGGAAGGCTTGCCGGCGGAGTGGCCCACGATTTTAACAATGTGCTGACAGCGATTTTGGGCCACGCGGACATGCTTCGCCTGCAATTGTCAGATGATCGCAAGCAACAACGAAAAGTGGAGAAGATAGTTGAGGGAGCGCAGAGAGCGAGCGATTTGACCCGGCAGTTGCTTGCCTTCAGTCGCAAACAAGTTCTGGACATTAAAGTCCTGGACCTCAACCATGTTGTTCGCAGCATCGAAGACGCGCTGAGAGGAATCCTGGGCGAGGCCATCCAGCTAATAATGCTTCCTGGTTCGGCGATCCCAAAAATGAAGGCGGATCGCGATCAAATCGGTCACATTTTGCTCAATCTGGCGGTCAATGCCCGCGACGCTATGCCTGAAGGCGGAGAGTTGATCATCGAGACCTCGACCGTATCGGTGGATGAGCGGTCGGCACTGTACGGCCGGCATGGAAGCCGGAGAATATGTTATGCTGGCCGTGAGTGACACGGGTATAGGGATGAACGAGGAAACGCTCTCCAGGATTTTCGAGCCGTTCTTTACTACCAAAAGGGATGGGCAAGGCTCGGGCCTTGGACTCGCCATGCTGTACGGTATAATGAAGCAACATAATGGGCATGTTATCGTTCGCAGTGAGCCGGGCATGGGGAGCACCTTCAAGATGTACTGGCCGGCTCTAGTGGAAGTTGAGGCTACTGTGCAACAAGAGATTGAAACAGTTAAGGATTATCGGGGTAAAGAGACTGTGTTATTGGTGGAAGACGAGCCACTCGTGAGGGAACTCACCCATGAGATACTCGAGATGTTCGGATACAAGATTCTTGCGGCTATTGGTCCTGACGATGCGATCCGCGTCTCAGAGTCGTATAAGGAAACGATTCATCTGCTGCTCACTGACGTGGTGATGCCGAAAATGGACGGCCCCAGCCTGCACTTGCATCTTTTAGGTTCGCGTAAGAATCTGAAAGCTCTCTTCATGTCGGGGTACACTGAGAATGCCATAGTTCATCATGGGGTCCTCCGCACAGGCGTGCACTTCATTCAGAAACCGTTTAACGCCGAGGCGCTCGCTCAAAAGGTGCGCGAGGTGCTTGACTCTCCTTGAATTTACTCGTACGCGCTCCCTGGAACCCACTTGAAATCGCTTTTCCACGCTCTCGTGCCGTCCTAGGTCGTAGAAAAAAAGTAGTTAACCCACTTGACAGCAGGAGACCCTAGGGACAAATAAGTTTTCGGAAGTAACCTGATAGGTTAACAAAGTCCCCATGAGGGGGAATTTGCAAGAATCCTAAACACGAGGTGCTGACCATGTTCGATCTGTTACCATGGAGACGCGAAGAAGAAGAAACCAGTTCTCTCCCGACCCCGTGGCTCTTCCGCCGCGAATTCGATGACATGATTGAGAGATTTTTTGGCGACGATTCGATGATTACGCGTGGCAGCCTCGGGCGGATTTTTACCCCTGCGGTTAACATTGCCGAGAACGAGAACGAAATTACAGTTACAGCCGAGATCCCGGGTATGGAGAAGAACGATCTCGATGTGAGCCTGACCGGGGATATGCTGACGATAAAGGGTGAGAAAAAGGTAGAGCACGAGGAGAAATCGGACAACTTTCATCGATTCGAGCGGTCATACGGCAGTTTTTCTCGCTCTTTGAGTTTGCCGTGTGATGTGCAGCACGATAAGGTGGATGCAAGGTACAAAAATGGCGTACTAACTCTAAAGCTCCCCAAAGCCGAACAATGCAAATCAAAGTCCGTAAAGATTCCTCTTCAGTAATGCAATAAAGACACGTTTTTGTCCGGAAACCCCTTTACCAGAGGGGTTTTCCGGAGATTCCGGGGCAAAATTCCTGATCCTGTGCACAAGGATGGATTCCGCTAAGTTCTTGGAATGTTTTACTTCTCGTTCCCAGGCTCCGCCTGGGAATGCATGACCTGGAGGCTCCGCCTCCATTATAGGCTATAATTCCACATAGTTCCCACGCAGAGCCCAGAAAACCAGGAAAAATGCGGGGGAACCCGCTTTTTGTGCAAAAAGCCGGATTCCCCCTCCTGCAATCCCGCGTTCTGCGCGGGACTAACCGGTTGGCGGTGAGTCAAGGTTGATGCAGGTATTATGAGGCCGGTATTCAAATTCCGGTAGCGGCCGGGCTCCGCGCCGGTCGTATTGATTAACGGCGAGACGCTTCAAGGGCAAGGCGGATACTGGGAAATCGGGGTGTGCCGGTAGGCTCCGCGTGAAAAGGGGACATTCCACTTTTTTTGCCTCGGATCGTGGGCGTCCGCAGGTTCCAGGAAAGCTCGAAAACTGAGATCCTTTTGCAAAGGTGTTTCTCCTTGCCTCTCCTCTTTCTGAACGTGATCCAAAAACATGATCGTTAATTTTTCTTGACTTAAGAACAAATGTTCTCATATTATCATAAAAACATTTGTTTCTCAGGTGTGACATGAGCATCACGACCCGACAAAGACAATTACTCGACTTTATTAAACAATTCCAAAGGGAAGAGGGGCTTCCTCCTTCGCTTCGGGATATGTGCGCGGCTTTAGGTCTCTCTTCGCCCGGGAGCCTGCTCCGGCATTTACAAATCCTGGAATCTCAGGGGCATCTTACCCGATTACCGGGGAAGAAGAGAACCTGGAGGCCGACCAACCGCAGCCTGATGATCTCGATTCCCCTTTTAGGTCGAATTGCCGCAGGTGAACCGATCCTGGCCGAACAGAATGTGGAGGATAATCTTCCATTCGATCCCGCGTTTTTCGGCTCTGAGGCGGCGTTTGCGTTGCGGGTCAAAGGCGATTCAATGACAGGAGAACAGATATGCGATGGAGATTTGGCAATAATACGCCACCAGGCGGACGCTGAGAATGGCGAGATAGTAGCCGTGCTCGTGGAAGGTCTGGAGAGCGAGGCAACCCTGAAGATCCTCCGCCGCAAAAAGGGGAGCATAGAACTCCAAGCCTCCAACCCCGCTTATCCGCCTCTGATCTTCAAAGGCAGGAATCGAGCGAGAATAAAAATCCTTGGAAAACTAATAGGCGTAGTACGCCGGAAACCGTGAAGGTAAAAGGAGACCAGGAAGAAATGAGAATCGGAGAGGGACGTTTTTGGAAAAGGAGAAGAGAGAAGAGAATGCCGGGGAACCCGCCCGAAGGGAAAGAGAAGAGGAAGGGAAAAATGCGGGGGAACCGCTTTTTTGTGTAAAAAAGCCGGTTCCCCGGCACCCCTTCCGGCAAAAACTCTTATATGGCTGGCGGTGGGGTAAGCAGGGTTACCAATGTGGGGCAGTTCCGCGTTCAGCGCGGGATTCCAGCCTGCCGGTTTTATGCCTTTGGTAGGCGCCGACTTCCCGCGGGTACGCGGAATGCATGAGCAATCGACCGGCAGGGACGCCGGTCGCTACCGGAGATCGAAGAGAGGCAAAGGTGCTGAAGGCCATACAAACAATTTAGGAGTTTTTGGGGAAAGGTCCGGAAAACCACTTTTTGCAAAAAGGGGTTTTCCGGAAGATCCCTTTAGGAACCACATGGATGATTTCGTACATCTTGAAGTCAGGAGCGCCTTTTCTTTCCTCTGGGGAACATTCACACCCGATGCCCTGGTTGAAAGGACAGTTGCGCTCGGCCAGAAGGCAATAGCTCTTACCGATGACGGCGTCCACGGCGGGGTTCAATTGTGCAAGGCAGCGCTAAAGGCGGGAATACAGCCTATCGTCGGGGCCAAAGTTTCCATCTGGGATGGTTCTCCAATAATTCTTCTTGCAACGGACTTCCAGGCGTACGGCAATTTGTGCCGTCTTCTCTCCATCGCAATAGAAGGCGGGATTTCTCAGAAGAACCTCATAACCAAACAGGACCTGTCCCACTGGAGCAAAGGGCTGATCTGCCTTGCCGGCGGCAGAGGTTCCACTATCAGAGCTTCATTGGAGAAAGGCAGGATCGATTCGGCAAGGATCAGCCTACTGGAATTGAGGGAAAACCTGCACAGTCCCGATTGTTTATTCCTGGTTCTACAAAACCACGGCAAATCCGATGTCGAAATCCGAGAGGCTTTGCAGGTCATGAGGTCCACGACAGAACTGGCTGCCGGTTTGAGCCTCCCGGTTGTCGCCACGAATGAAGCCACATTCCTGGAACCTCATGGTTACATTCTGCACCGTACCCTTGTCGGAATACAGCGGGAACATCACCACAGGTCGCTGTTTCCTCTTCCGAACGATACGTTCTTTCTCGCTTCCGAAGACGAGATGAGCCGGAAGATCCCTTATCCTGAAGCAATACGGAACACGTCTTATATAGCGTCGCTTTGCAGCGGATTTTCCCTGCCGATCGGCAAATTGCACCCTCCGCTGTTCCGGCAGCCTCAAGAAGCTTCCGGAAAGCTCAGGAAGCTCTGTTTTCGAGAGGGGGCCAAACTGTATAAGCCGATTCCTCTGCCGTATCTGCGCCAGCTCGTTCATGAGTTGGCCGTGATAGATAAGCTCAAAATGGCCGACCTGTTCCTATTGGCAAGGTCCATCGTGCATTTCGCCCAAACAAGGGGGATCAGGAGCAGCATTAGAGGCTCCGCGGCAGGAAGCCTGGTGGTCCATCTTGCTCTCGGCGGAGTCGACCCATTAGAGCATAACCTGCTGTTTGAAAGGTTCATGAATGAATCAAGGGCAGATATGCCCGATATTGACATTGATTTTGATTCAGACCGGCGAGATGAAGTTTTAAGGTTCCTGATGGAGCGATTTCCTCGCCAGACCTGCATGGTCGCAACCGTCCTCAGCTTCAAGTCCCGCAGCGCAGTAAGGCTGACCGCTCGAGCGCTGGGGTATCCCTTGAGGGAAATCGACCGCCTTGCATCATGCCTCCCGTGGTCATTGAGGGGAGGGGACCTGCTGGCTGCGTTGGAGGAATTACCCGAGCTGCAAGATGCTCCCCTCAAGAAAGAGCCGCAGCTTGTAGAAATAGCGGCCCAGTTAGTCCGTCTGCCTTATCAGAGTTCGACACACTTGGGAGGCGTGCTGCTCACTCCCGGCGACATCAAGGACTGGACTCCGGTTGGGCTCTCGCCGCAAGGGTTGCCGTTAGGTCAATTGGATAAGGACGATATTGATGCACTGGGATTGCTCAAGCTGGACATTCTCGGTCTCAGGATGCACACGGCAATTCGGAAGGCCCTGGAGGTTCTCTGGCGGCAGGGGATTTCACTGAATCTGAGCCGTCTCCCATTGGATAGTCAAAAGGTTTACGCTCTGTTGAGAAGCACCGACACCGTCGGTGTCTTCCAGTTGGAATCACCCGGCCAACGAAATCTCGTAGGAAGACTTCTGCCAACGCATTTCGGAGACCTCATCGCAGAGATCAGCCTTTTCCGGCCAGGACCTGTCGAAGGGGACATGGTGGACAATTACGTCCGAAGGAGGAACAAAAAGGAGGCCGTGCGAATACCGCATCCCGATCTGGAGCCTATCCTGGGAGAGACTTACGGAGTCATACTATACCAGGAACAGGTATTGAAGATAGCCAATAGCTTTGCGGGATTTTCTCTTGCAGAAGCGGACAAGTTTCGACGAGCAATGACCAAAGAGCGCCGGTCGGAAATCATGGTTTCTCTGAAACATAACTTTATTCGAGGAGCCATGGCAAACGGATACCCTCAAAGAATGGCCGAGGACGTGTACAGAAGGGTTGCAGCCTTCGCTTCCTTCGGTTTCTGTAAAGCTCACGCTGCTTCGTTTGCTCATATTACCTACCAGAGTGCGTATTTGAAGGCTCATCATGCCCAGCCTTTCTACATAGGGTTATTGAATGCCGGCCATGTAGGATCGTATCCACCGTATATAATTCTCAACGAGGCCAGGAGAAGAGGAATCCCTATCTATCCTCCGAACGTGAATTATAGCGGCTCGGAGTACACGGCCGAAGGCCGGGGCATCAGGGTTCCTCTATGGGTAATAAATAATGTGGGCGCCGCAACAGCCCGGAGAATAATAGCCGAACGGGAAAAGAGAGGACCGTTCACAAGCCGAGAAGATCTTCTGGAGCGTATCTCGCTCCCGGAACGTATCGTAAAGATACTTACACTAGCCGGGGCTTTTGAAGGATTTGCCGAGTATGAATGGGGGCTGACACAGCAAGCCGCTTGCAGAGTTTGAAAGCGGCCCGCCGGGGGCGGATGGAAAAGGAAAAGTTTCGGGAACCCGCTTTTTGTGTAAAAAGCCGGTTCCCGAACCCTCCGGCAAAAACTCTAAATGGCTAGCGGTATATCAAAGGTGGATGCAAGTACCGTGGAATTGATTGATTGAAAAACATATCTGATTTTTTGGGGAAAGACCCGGCCCACTGGGCGTGGCGCTAACACGCATCGTGAGGCTGAGAGCCATTGATACACTAGCTCCGCTTGTAGGAGGAGAAGTGACTCATTGGGGCGTTTGCACACGACAAATTGGTACGTTTCCAGTTAACCTTGAAAATATTAGAGTTTTTGGGGAAGGGTCCGGGAAACACTTTTTTACACAAAAAAGGGTTTCCCGGAAGGTTTCATCATGAACACATTCAATGAAGCTGCATACATGAGCGTTTTTTGTCGTGCGCATCCTTTGGCGGTATTGAGGCGTGAGTTACGGGCTCAAGGGGTTGTCCCGGCCCGGCAGCTTCGTCGCACTCCTTCAGGGCGGCGAGTGCGGATTAGCGGTCTTCTTGTAATTGTGCATACTCCGCCCACGAAGAGCGGTAAGCGGGTGATGTTCCTTACCCTGGAAGATGAAACGGGGTTATTGGATGCAGTTGTGTTTTCCAAGGCTCAGAAAGATTGTGCACAGGTCATTTATACGAGCGAATTGTTGACCCTGGAAGGCAGATTACATCGCCAAAGCGGAAACGGTTTGTCCATCTCGGTTGTGGTTGATAGGGTTATATTGCCGTGGAGCGGTAAACTCTCTGAGTTTCTGCCTCGTTCGCCGGTTTCCGGTCCGGATGGAAATTTGAAGGATCTTTCAGAGAATGGACTACCAGGGCAAATCCGGCGGGACACTGAGTTACTAAATCCAGTATCCCGCGGGACCGTGCCCCTTTTCAAAAAACTCCTAACATTCACGGAACCGAAAACTTAGCGAGATACTAAATTACCTGCATAGAAAGATGATTCCTAAACAGTTCGCCTTCTCGAATGAGTAAAGATTTATGGCACAGGACCTTTAATTACCAAGTCCAATGTTCGGCTAAGCTCTTCGGCGCTGTATGGCTTGGCGACAACTCCGCTAAAACCATATTTTTTATAATCACTCATGATCGGGTCATTTGAATAACCACTTGAGACGATTGCCTTGATCTTGGGGTCAATCTCCACTAGTTTGAGAAGGGTTTCTCTTCCGCCCATTCCCCCGGGAACAGTCAGATCCAAAATAACGGCAGAGTAAGGATCATCCTGAATTTTTCGCTCAGCCGGAAGAGTTCAATTGCTTCCTCACCATCTCTTGCCACGTCAACGTCATAACCCAACAAGGTCAGCATTTCCTTTGCCATGTCCCTTATCATCTCTTCATCGTCCATGAGCAATATCCTTCCCGTCACCGGTAACAACGCTACGCTCTGAATCTTTGTGCCCGGCCATCGCCTTCTCCGAGGCGGGAAGATAGATATGAAAGTCGGTGCCGACTCCAGCCTCGGACTCTACGGTAATCAAGCCGTCATGGCTCTTCACTGATGGAATAGGCGGTTGCAAGCCCCAAACCGCTCCCTTTCTGTTTCGTTGTGAAATAGGGGTCGAATATCTTGGGAAGCAATTTTGGCGGGTATGCCGACTCCCATGGTCTTGTATGGACAACTTGAGATATTTCCCTTCCTTCAAAGGGAGTCCATCTCTATTACTTACTCGAAACATTCTCAAGCCGGACATGAATCACCCCTCCCTCCGGCATGGCTTGTTCCGCGTTTATGATCAGGTTGCTGATTACCTGGCTGATTTGCCCCATATCAACATCTACGGATAAATATCGTCCGGAACAGAGAATTCACAGCGGACATTCGAGCCTCTCGCGGCAAACTCGCATGTATCACTGACCATTTCCGAGATGGAAGCGGTTTGCTTAACGGGCGATCCGCCTCTGGAAAATGTGAGCAACTGCTGAGTCAAATTTTTCGCCCTGTCGACCGCTTTCTCAGCCTCTTGCCAATCTGCGAGTAGTCTTATCGGGAGACTGTGAAGACATCCTTGCAAGGGCAATGTTTCCCAGAATCGAGGTGAGAATATTATTAAAATCGTGGGCAATGCCCCCGGCAAGGATCCCGATGGACTCAAGCTTCTCCATCCTGGCGAAATCGTTGACTGCCCGCTTACGCTCTGTAATGTCGCGGCAAATCCCTCTAAATCCTAGGGTTGACCGGAAGAGTCTCTGACCAAGGATATGGAAATAGTAACGTTCCTCTTTGTTCCATCTTTTCTTGTTATCTCATGATCGAATATTTTTTTATGGGGTTTGCCTGTGTAGATTTTGTTGAACTCCACGAATGTCTTGTGGGCGTTCTCTTCGTCCATGAGTTTTCGATAGTTCATGTCTTCAACTCTTGCCGGGGATAGCCCATGATTTCGCACAATATTGTCATTGAAGAAGTTGAAATTGCCCGCTATGTCAGTCTCATAGTAACCATCTTGGATCGTCTCAATAATGTTTCGGTATTTTTCTTCCGATTTGCGAAGATCTTCTTCTGTCCTCCGGCGCTCAGTTATTTCTCTGTTCAGTTCCTCCTGATGCTTCTGAGCCTGAAGAAGCTGCTTTTGTTCGGCGGTCAAGTCCTCGACAAGCACCAGGATGGACCGGAACTCTTTCATCCTGACAGGGCGAAAGGTCATCCGACCCCAGATTCGGCTCTCACCAATTTGAAGCACTGCGGCATAAACCTGATATTTTCGTGAAGAAAAATCTCTTTCCAAGACAGACTGAATTTCCTTGCCAAGGCAGGCATTAACGAAAAGCGAACAAAAAGGCTTCCCATTGTATCTCCTTGTATCCCCTATCAATATTCGAGCAAGCTTGATTGGCGAAGACTATATTGAGTTGTGGATTAATCAAAAAGGCAGGAATAGGGAGTGACTGGAGGAGCTTGGCCGAATGAACCCCTGCATTGACTCCTGTCAGATCAAAGCTTCCCGAAGAAGTCAGGGTATTTTCAAAGAAGCTTTCCAGGTCAATGGTTTGCGTGCCGGCCGTGTCAGCGCATTCAAGCGACTGCAGGCATTCCTCGAGTTCCTTACATCCGGAATCTAGTGGGTCCCCTTTACCCATCGTTCCCCCACGCAATCACTCGTAGAATATCGGCAGACACTGAGGCAAAAGTTACAGAATTGCAAGAAGTTTTCTCGTTAGTTAAGGGGTGATAATACGGTTTTTTACGCAGGTGCTTTGCTGCATCAAGAGCATGAATCTAATCGGTCAAAGGTGCATCTCAACATTCAGGGACGAAGCGAGGACGGGTGATGTTCGCTATAAATCACGCAGCAACTGCTCTGATCGTGAAAACGATTTATCCTGATGTGCCGATGGCTGTGATCTTGGTGTCAGTTCAATTTATAGAAATCCTATGGGTTATACTAAACTTCCTCGGCGTGGAAAAGACGAGAACCGAAAAAAGCGTAGAATCTGTCAGTGACGTGCATCTTGAGTACATGCCATTTTCCCACTCCGTTATTTCCACGATCGTACTGGCCGCTGGAGCATGGATAGTTATTGCTTTGGGGTTCAGAGCGGTTGATATGGGAACAGCAGTTGCGCTCGGTATATGCTCTCACCTGACGCTTGACCTGATCAGCCATGCCCGTGATATCACCTTCGCTCCATTTCTGGACACCGGAAAATTCGGCTTGGGACTCTATGAACACCCCGCCGCTGCTTTTGTGTTCGAGACGATCTACGGGATTTTCTGCTGGTGGATATATGGAGGCAACTGGGCGCTGTTTTGGACAATCTTGATCTTCAATTTAGCTAATGCCTCTTTCTTTGTGAAAACCATACCAGGCCCGGAAAAACTATTGGCAAATAGACCGATGTGGATCACCGCTGTGGTTGCACTGCAAATCCTTGTGACAGCTGTGCTTGTCGGGTTATTCAGTCATAATTGACATGACTGTGAACATCCCTGAAGGCCATCACAATCCATCCGAATATATGAAATTTACAATGAACTATATAACTGTTGGTAAAGAGAACTCCCACAATATCGAAATTTATTACGAAGATTGGGGCAGCGGACAGCCGGTGGTCGATCCATCGCACAGAAAGGATTCCCGGCGATCTCCCACCACAATATGTCGGAATTCCGAATGAGATTACGACAATCCTTAGTATGCAGACCGGCCAATGTGGGACCGTTCCAGGTCAATGAGACGTTGCTTTGTGTCCAGGCCTCCGCCGAAACCTGTGAGGGAGCCGTCGCTGCCGATGCACCGATGACACGGCACGACGATGGGCAAAGGGTTTTTTCCGTTGGCTGCGCCCACGGCTCTGACGGCTTTTGGGTTGCCGATAGCTTCAGCGATGGTTTTGTAGCTGACCAGTTCTCCATAGGGTATTGTGCGCAATGCCTGCCACACTTTGAGCTGAAATGGGGTCCCCAACGGCGCCAGTACAAGATCGAATTCCTTCAGGTCTCCACTGAAATAAGCTCGCAGTTGAGCTTTTACCGGTGCAAAGAACCCGGGCTCCTTCTTCCAATCTGCGTATATAACGACGGAGTCTTTCTCCTTTGGAAAGAGGATGTGCCGGAGCCCTTCCTCGTCCCCCACTAGGGTCAGGGTCCCGATCAAGCCTGTTTCAAAATAGTCGTAAAACATTATGCCTGCTCCTTTAGCTATTCCAGAGGTACATGGCCGCATAGGCTCGCCATGGACGCCATTTATCGGCTCTTTCCCGAATTTGTTTCATGGTCGGCCTTTTGTCCCCATTCTGCAACGCTTTGACGATGCCCAAGTCGCCGGCGGGAAATGCGTCGGGTTCACCCATTGCCCGCATGGCAATGTACTGAGCCGTCCAGTCGCCTATGCCGGGAATCCGAATCATTTGTTGAATAAAATCGGAAAGCGATCCTTTTACCACAAAGGCGAGTCTTTCACGATCCACTTCTTGTGCCAAGGTTTGAATGGTCCTGATGCGCACCTCCGGCGTCCCGACGGCTTTCAGATCCGCTGTGGCCAACTCATGAGCCGTTGGAAAAAAGCGTGTGAGTTCAGGATAATCCCCGGATTCAAATCGCGGCCCAGCCTTCGCGGCGATCCGACCGAGGACAGTGCGGGCTCCCTTGACGGAAACCTGTTGGCCAACCACCGCACGTACGGCGGCTTCCAAAGGATCCCAGGCGCCCGGTAGCCTCAGCCCGGGGTATTTGGCCACAGACCTTGCAAGCAAATCGTCTGCGCTTAAAACCTCATGAATGGCTGTCATATTAGCATCCAGGTCAAACATGCGGCGTAGCTTCTCGACAATGGACATCAGATCGCGGCTGTCCGACAAGGCTACGGTCAGCTGCAATGCGTTTCCGGTAGCCGACTGGGTCACGGAAATCACACCTGTGGTCTCGTTGATTCTGATCGTGCGCCGATAGACACCCTCCGAAACTGACTCCACGCCTGGTATAGCTCGCGACTCGAAAAACTTCAGCATCCGCTGAAAATCGAAGGGCGGGCGGTAAGACAATGTCAAGGTGCATTGGAACAGGTCATTCCCTGTCGTCGTATTGCCATTATTCCGTCTGCGAATTCCCGAGGGAGTTGTCCCATAAGCCTTGCTGAAGGCCCAATTGAACCGTCGGATGCTTCCGAATCCCGATGCAAAAGCAATTTGAGTTACCGGCAGATCTGTTTCGCTCAGCAGCTTTTTTGCGAAAAGGACTTTTTGGGTAATGGCCAAACTTTTTGGCGAAGCGCCGAGGTGGGATTGAAATAATCGGCGTAAATGCCGACTGCCTACACCAAGCTTTGAGGCAAGGTCCTCCACGCTGCCTTCATTCAATGCTCCCTGGCGGATCAACAACATGGCACGTGAAACCGTAGCGGAAGTACCGTTCCAGGCCGGGCTGCCCGGTGCTGCTTCCGGCCTGCATCGAAGACAAGGACGCAACCCGGCCTCAGCCGCAGCAGCCGCAGAAGAAAAGTAAACGATGTTTTCCGGTTTAGGCGAACGCGCAGGGCATATAGGCCGGCAGTAAATGCCTGTGCTCAGGACCCCTACAAAAAATAGGCCGTCGAATCTAGGGTCCTTCGCCAACCGAGCCCTCTCACAGGTCCGCGTGTCAAGCATCATGTTTGTGGCCTCCAGCACCTGGATGTTTGAAATCATTCCACACTGTTTTTGAAAAATAGTTCACAGGTTGTAAACCTCTTACTCTACGTTGATGATTTTTAGCCATTGAGGCAAGACGTTTTCGGACATGGTTGTGAAAAGATGCCCCAGTATAATGCCCCGGCGGAATACCAGATGGATGGGAGAGAGAACCTTTCGGGAGCCCGCTTGTGGTGTTAGTCACAGCGATGATTTCGATATTGGTAATCTCGCCGACAATCTCAAATGATTGCAGGCTTAGATCCGTGAACAGGGTTGATTGTTGGCTTAAAGATTTAGTAGCTCAGCCCTTGGACGGAGCCGTTGGTCCGGACTCTTCCGGGATAAGCCTGCTAGCCACCTCTGTGACGGTGGCCATCAACTTTCTATAATCAATGGGCTTCTCCACGACTGCATCGACCCCGGATTCGACGAGTTTCTCTTGTTCCAGTGCCTGACCGCCCCAGCCGGTCAACAGGATAAATGGCGTCTTGAGAATGCCTCGTTCCTCGCAGATCGCCCGGACCGCCTTGCCCATCTCCCAGCCGTTCATCCCCGGCATGCTCAGATCGCAGATTACCATGTCGATCTTGTTGTTCTTGAATATCTCAACCGCTTCTTCACCGGACATTGTGGAGAAAACCGTCTGCTGGTGTTTCTTTAATATTGCCTCAAGATGCATAATAATAACGGCCATATCGTCGACCACAAGCATGGTCAATTTTGAGCGCAACATCTTTGCGGCTGAAGCCCTTGGTGCTTCCTTGGATTCTTTTGCCAGAGGGAGCATCACAGTAAATATGGCACCTTTTCCTTCTTCGCTTTCCACGGAGATGCTTCCCTCATGACGGCTTATGATTCCGTGGCTCACAGCCAGGCCCATCCCGGTTCCTGTCGTGACTTCCTTGGTGCTCCAGAAAGGCTCAAACACATTTTTGAGATGTTCTCTCTTTATTCCCACGCCATTATCCGTGACCCTGAGCATGACTTTACCGCCTTCCAAAAAGGTTTTGATTCGAATCTCACCCCCTGTTTGCAATGCCTCGGCAGCATTCTTTATGAGGTTAACCAGAACCTCGGTAATCTCACTTTCTTTTGCGTTTACAAAACATCTTTTGGTGAGTGCGAGATTCAACGCGACTGTTATTCCTTCCTTGTCCGGACCGGTTTTCCAAAAAGGCTTTGTTATTTCAGCCGTCTGTTTCACAGTTTCTGACAGGTCAAACACCTCGGCTTCAGCGGGTAGGATTTTTCCGCCGACCTGGGCAAAGGTTTGGAGTCTCCTGACTGTTGCGGCGCCGGATCTTGATATCTGAAGGAGTTGTTCGAGCGTTATCTTGGCTTCGGACAGGTTCCCCATTTCCAGATCGACGAAGGCGAGGTCAATGCCGCCCATGACCATCTGGAGCAAGTTGTTGAAGTTGTGGGCTACACCACCAGCAAGATCGACAATGGCCTTCAGACGCTCGGTCTGAATGGCGTGCTCTTCGGCCCGTCGCTTTTCCGTAATGTCTTCGCACGTTACTACGTATTCGCCCGAAGATAGAAGACTCAACGCAATGAAACTGACGATCTTTTGCGTTCCATCTTTGCAACAGACGGTAAAGATTCTCGGCTGCAATTGGCCCTTTTTGGCCATACCTACATCGGCAAGCCACTTGGCAATTACATTGTGCCGGTATTCCGAGTCTGGATATGCCTTCCTGAACCATTCTCTGCCATTGGGCACCTCTTCGAGAGTGTACCCGAAGAGTTCAGTGAATTTCGGATTGATGTACTGGAAGACCCCTTCCTTGACCAAGACCATCCCAAACGCGGCCCCCTCTGCTAAAGCTCGGAATCTCCGCTCGCTTTCACGAAGTGCCCCTTCCGCCTGCTTAAGCTCTGTGACTTCGATCCCAAAAACCAATACGGCGGATTTTCCATTCCATTCGATACGAACAGCGCTCACATGGACCCATCGCATCCTTTCCCATTTGTCTATAACTCTGAGCACCTCGGCCTTCGTCACTCTTTTGTGCTCCATCGCCTGCTGATGAAGCTTGAAGGCTCTCTCTCTGTCATCAATGTGGACAAACTCCAGAAAAGGATTCCTGGTTACTTCCTCCTCAGAATACCCCGAGAGTTCCAGACCTTTGGGATTGGAAAAAACAAACTTTCCATCCTGAATTATACCGATCATCTCGCTGGCATTTTCTACTACGAGGCGGTACCTCGCTTCCGATGCTCTTAACGAATCCTCGGCTTGCTTCCGTTCGGCCATCTCCACAAGGAGCTGTTGATTTGTGTCTCGCAATTCCGCGGTCCGTTCCTCTACGCGAAGCTCAAGCTCATTGCGTGCCGCGTTCAGTGCTTCCTCAGCTCGTTCCCTTTCTGCGATTTCCAGCTTCAGTTGAGAGTTCTGCTCCTGAAGTTCTTTCTGCAGATGCTGCACCCTCAGGTGCATCTCGACGCGGGCTGCGACCTCGTCGCCTTGAAAGGGTTTGGTAATATAATCTACTGCACCGGCTGCAAAGGCCTTCACTTTCTCCCTTGGTTCATCGAGGATCGTCAGGAATATAATCGGGATATGGCGAGTGCGGTCGTCATCTTTGAGTGCTTGGCATACCTGGTACCCGTCCATCTCAGGCATTCTGATGTCCAGGAGGACCAGATCGGGTGGAACGGAACGAGCCGCCTTAAGCGCGATTTCGCCACTGGCCGCGGGACGCACGTTATATCCGTACCCGCTGAGCATGGAAACCAGAACGTCAAGGTTTTCCATAGTGTCGTCAACCACCAGAATGTCCGCCACGGGCTCCTGATTTTTCAATTTGGCTGCCTCCATTCGTCCGTGAGAGCCGCAATTTTGTCGAAGCGGTAGCGCTTGAGCAATCGCGAAAGCGCAAGAGCCAATGCTTCATCTCGTACACGAATGTCTTCTACCAGGGCTGAGGTTTTCCTGAGATCCGCTGCTGCTGCTGAATGATTCAGTCGGCTGAGCCAGTCAGAGGGCAAGGCTGCCAGGTGCTCTCGAATCGTCGCATACTCGAGTTCCAGCCATTCGCCCGTTGTCTCTGGGGGTGGTTCCGCGAATGTGAAACGAACTCTGAGATGCTGTTCCAGCTTCTTGACGAGTTCGCTGAAACGAATGGGTTTACTGAGAAAGTCATCGCATCCCGCGTTCATCACCAAATCCTTTTCGTGTGCAAAGACGCTGGCGGTGATCGCAATGATTCTTATCGCTTGACCGTTGTCACGGTCTTTGATCCGACGAGCCGCCTCGAACCCGTCCATAACCGGCATACGCATGTCCATCAAGATCAGATGAGGGTGCCAATCCTGAGTGATCTCCAGGCCCTCCTGACCATTCACGGCTTCCCGAACATGGAATCCCAATGGTTGCAGAAACTTGGTCAGTACGGTTCGATTCTGGGCATTGTCCTCCACCACAAGAATGCGATACTTGCTCTGGCCTGGAGCCAGCCCGATGAGGTCGTTGATATCGTCGGTAGGCGAGTGGTCAGCTCCGATAGCCGGTTCAACCTCCACATAAAAGGAGAAAATCGAGCCCTTGTCCATTTCACTGGAGACGCTGATTTCGCCTCCCATCAACTGCACATACTGGCGGCTGATCGGCAAACCCAATCCTGTGCCTTCAGATTTCCGTCCCGTCTTTGTCTGGAAAAAAGGACTAAAAATACGCTCAATCTCGGATTCCGGAATTCCAGGTCCGGTATCTTCGACGTCAAAACGCAGATGGCCTTTCGATTTTCCCTTCTGGGGAAGAGCGTCATAGCCGGCACTCAATACCACTCCACCATTTTCGGTGAACTTGACGGCATTGCCCAACAGGTTAACCAATACCTGGGTCAGTTTGGACTGGTCCGTGTTCACGTATCGAGGCAAATTTGCGTCTCGTTTGATCTGTAGATACAGCTTCTTGGCATTTGCATGCACACTCATCATTGAATCGATGTCGTCAAGTGTCCCATAAAGATCGAATGAAGCCGCGTCAAGCTCCACTTGCCCAGCCTCGATCTTCGACATGACGAGCACATCGTTGATAAGATGAAGCAGGTTCTCCCCACTACGAGCAATCACGTTCACATTTTCGCGCTGGGCAGACGTTGCGTCGGGATCGCGTCCCATCAATTGGGCAAATCCGAGAATGGCATTCAGTGGAGTGCGGAGTTCGTGGCTCATGTTCGCAAGAAATGTGCTCTTCGCCTGATTTGCAGACTCGGCGGCTTCTTTTGCACGTGCCAATTCTTCAGTTCGTTCCGCCACCCGTTTTTCCAGGGTAATGCTTTGCTCGAAGGCCGCACGTTCCTTTTCCTGTGACGCCTTCAGGGCCGCGGACTGGGCATCTTCTTTCTGTTTCTTGAGAATATTGACACGGTCGGCCAGGGCGAACGACAGAAACAGTACAAACAACACGCCCCCAATTCGCTGAATATGTTCCGTCAATGCCGTGCTTGGAATCACGCCGAATCTCACCAGCGTCAGGGTGACTATGCCAATCACGAAGGGCACCGCCGCGAGCACGAAATAACGGGCCGCTCGATTCCTTCGTCGCCAGGCAAGAAACCCTAATATAAGTATCACTGCACATGTTACTATCCCCAATCCCAACAGCGGCGTCACTACAAAGCCGTAATCGACAAAGGGTATTTGAATTGTCAGCAAACCGCATAGAACGAGCGGTATGTTTATAAACCTGTGCAAAAGGGGAAAATTGCTTTTGGTTTCGAGAAAAGCGCTGACGAATTTCAGGCCTGCAGCAATCATGACTGCTACGGAATATAGCTCGATGGAACGGCCGAGCCATACCCGATTGGGCCAGAGGTACTGATATGCAACTCCTTCAAACAATAATTGATGAATTAAGAAAGCAGTGATGCATATCACGTAATAGAAATAGCTCTTGTCGCGCAATGAAAGCATGAGAAATAGATTGTAAAAGGCCATTATGATCAAAACACCATAAAAGATCCCCAGTTTAAGCGATTCAGCCGCGCTTGCCTGGGCGAATGCGTCGAGAGACCATATAGTCAGCGGCAAAGTCATATCCGCTTGACTTTGAAAGCGGAGGTAAATTGTGGTTTCGCTTGCAGGAGCGAGCGGGAGTTCGAAAACGAATGTGCGGTATGGGACGTCCCTGGTGCTGAAGGGTAGGGCGGTCCCGGTTCTCTTAACGTCAAAACCCGGCCCGTGGGCCTGTGGCAAATACAGATCTACATGTTGTAGCAGTGCGTAAGCTACCTCCAAACGCCACATTGCTGATGGGCCTGCCTCATTCTTGACCCGGAGACGAACCCAGTAGGCCGAGGAGGTGTGGCCGAAAATCGGCACAGGAACCTGACTGGGCACAAATTTCCCATCGAATTCCCGCGACGCGACCTCTTGAATGGTCAATTTTGTGGTGGGGTCCTCCAGGATCTCCAGGGACAATCCCAGCGGGTATTCTCCTGTTTTGTCAGTGAGGATAACGGTCTTTGGGGGGTAAGTTGCAGCAGCGTCCCGGGCATGGATACTTGAAGATCCCACAACCGTGAGTAAGAGAAGGATTATCAGAAATCGGAAAATCGTTTTCACTGGTTCACATGCAGATGCGATTGTTCGGCTGTTCCCCAATCCTTGAAACTTGGAGCAGTGGCCTGGCAACATCTTTCTCTCGAAACAAGTTGTTGCAGTTAAGTGGTCTCCGACAACCTTGCCGGGATGCGCTTGTTCTTCTGTGCCAAACCCGTGGACGGAGTACCGATAGCTAATCATACCTAGGTTGCCGTCGAAGGTCAATTTCGCTATGGAAATTCGAGCCTCTCCCGGGGGCCCAGGTTCTTTTTCGGTTCGGAAGCGGGTTCTCGGATCTTGCCTTCTTCCTGTCGGAGCGGCTGGAGGTAGGTCGGGCTATGCCCGACATGATGTGTAGTTCCCCTGTTGCAGAACGACCGGCAGGGACGCCGGCCGCTACCAATCCGAGCTTATGAAAACCTTATTCAGGTAGGGCGGCCTGTGGCCGCCGATTCTCTTTCCCATACCATTGGTCGCGGTCATGGCAAGATGTCGGGCACAGCCCGACCTACCTCGGACCCAACCTTGACTCACCGCCAGCCATTGAGTCCCGCGCAGAACGCGGGATTGCCGGAGAGCCGGGAACCGGCTTTTTACATAAAAAGCCGGTTCCCGGGATCTTAGTCCGTTCGGGTGCGTGCTGAGTCCAGGGTTTACTCTCGCTGTCAATAACGTGCGTTAGAAGTGCGATGCAGGTTTGCCGTCACAATGCGTATTTCTGCTTGATGAATTTCCGTAGTATTGCCAATTTTTCTTCTGGGGACCGTTCGTGTGACCTACTCGTGAGGGTGATGTCAGTACATGGGATGTTATCGATCTGAAATTCTTCGGTTGTCGTCTCGGTAGACAGGTCTGGCGGGCCAACATTGTGGATTCTGTTCCTAGACATAGCTATCTCCTTCCAATGTCAGTGCTAAGGGAAATTGCAGTGCAGCCAGTACCATATCTTTATGTTTCTGGCAATGATGAAGCCCGTGCGGTTCATCGAAAATCCCTGCCCCTTAGAATTGTGCCATGAGGGGACCGGCTATTATCCCACTCTTCATGCAAGGATGATGCCTTTTACAATGATTTAGTGCTCACGACAGGATGATGACCCATTGATGTGACCGATCCTATCCCCCATATCCAGGCTTAACCACTGAGAATGTCTGAATTCAAGCGAAAGATCTGGTGATCTTCGGAGATCACAAAAAAAAGTTCTCTGCTACACAATGATGACCTCGGAGCAGGTAAGTTTTTTCGCAGAATTGAATAGGGTTCGCGGCAAAATTCGCGCACTTTGCTCTCCTTATTAGAGCATCCGGAAAACCTGTACGCCGTGCCTAAGCCTGTACAGACCATTTTTTAGGGCCAATCATACCAATGTGCCGAATGAAGGCCCTTTTCGGTTCGGGAAACGGAGATAAAAAACTCGACTGAAGAATTTTCTTGCAAGTCGGATTCTTTTTATGCACGTTTAAACATTGAGCAGCATGAAACCAGCCTGATTGATTTATAAGAACTATGAAGACTCTGGCCACCGGCACGAGGAGGATATCCATGCGAAATCCATTCAGCCAAGGGCTCGTCGTCGGGTTCATCACAATCATAATAAGCCTGGGCAGCTCATACCTGGCCCACGGCTCGGAGATCTCCGACACATCAGGGACAGCCGGATTGCAATCCATCGGTCAACCCGGAGGAGACGCAGTTTCGCTCAAGGTATGGACCGACAAAGAACCCGGACAAGTTTTCAAACAGGGAGACAGAGCGGTTGTCAGTTTTCAGGCGGACCGAGCTGCGTACTTGACGGCACTGGCGGTCTCCTCAGATGGAAACGTGCATATTATCTTCCCTAATAAAGAGCTTCCTAACAACATGATTCAACAGGGGAAAGTGTATACTCTTTTTGGAGACGATTCGTCACTTCGTTTGGAGACGGGAAAGAATTTTAGGAACGCGGGTATAATTTTCTTTCTGAGTTCAAAACCATTTTCACTGGACTCCCTGAAGACCCCCGGTGACCAGCCTTACCTATTCATTCCCGCGAGTTCCACTGGCAAGATCAGCGAATTGAAGGATAAGCTTAGGGACATTTCCCGGAAACCGGGATTCAATCGTGTTGTCTTGCCTTTGACTGGCGGTTATGGCCAGAATCTGGAACCTGAGTTCAGCGTGTTGTCCGCTCGACCGAAAGGCGTGGCCCCCAAGGACCTCTCGGAAGGAGTGGAGAGTTCCATACCGGAAGCGCTGACAGGATCGGCGGGCGTTAAGCCTAAGCCCGTGCGACAACAAGACCGCTAACGCTAATTCTTTTTGTCTGTGAGACTGTCAATTAAAGAACGCCTCGAGAGAAATAAGACCGCCTTTTCCTGCTTGGGTGTGGCGGGAGGCTGGAGTGTGCTCGCCATCCTTTACATCGCTCTATTTCCATCACTCTTTCAGAAACACGGATCGCAGAATTTTCGACTGGAAGATGGCGCTGAATGCCGCTCCGGCCCATCCTGAAGAGGTCGTCCATTTGGACATAGATGATGCTGCGGTGAGAAAGTTCGGGCAATGGCCCTGGGACCGCATGTACAGTGCCAAGATAGTAGAAAAAATGTCGGAAATGGGGGCCAAAGTCGTAGTCTTCGATATCCTGTATTCTTCGCCGGGAAAAAGTGAAGAAGGTGACCGGTCTTTTTTCGACGCGATAGAAAAAGCCGGGAATGTGGTTTCAGCCACAGGACTGGGAATCTCGCCAAGGTCTTCAGAGAAGAAGTTGGAGCCGGATGCGGACCGTAGCCGGGAGGAAGCGCTTTATAATAGATCATGGAATGTTAAGGTGCCCAGATCAATAGCATTGTTTAAAGTCACGAACCTGAAGAGTTCACTGTTGCCTTTACCGGCGATAATACAGAGATCGAAAGAGCTTGGCCACATAAAGGGGACTGCTGATCCGGACGGGGTGCATCGCACGCTTCCCCTTCTGGCCACAGTGAAAGATCGATGCGTTCCCAGCTTGAGTCTTGCCGCTGTGATGGCCTACTGGGATCTGAACCCGGTTAGCGTCTCTGTGGATGATAAGGGATTCCTTCAGATCAACCGTTCCGGCCGCGTCATCGAGGTCCCAATGAGTTCTGAAGGGATGATGCGTGTGAACTGGGGAAAACCTTGGGAAAGGTTCAAGCATTACTCTGCCTTAGATGTGTTGATCTACACTTCCGACCCGTCGCTGGCCGCTCGCTACAAAGATAAGATAGTCGTAGTAGGGGTGACGGCTAGCGGTGCAACTGATTTCGGCGCAACCCCGTTGGCCATCGACGTTCCTCTCAGTCGGGTTCATTCAAATGCTATTGGGACAATTCTAACCGGAGCTTTCATTACCGAAATATGGTTTTTCCCGTATATAGCCGGATTGGGAGCGATCCTGGCAATGCTCGTCTCACTATTTGTCTCGAGATTCCGACTTGCATGGCGCATTTTGATTGTCGTATCGATATCTCTACTCTTTGCATCTGTTTCCACAGCATCTTTTATAATGTGGTCGTATGAAATCCCACTGTCCGGATTCTTTTTCATCTTCCTGCCCGGGTCACTTGGAGCGGTAGTGTTGCGGACGATTTTTGCAGAATTGGAAGCAGCAAGGGTTTCAAGAGCACTGAATTGCTATTTGTCACCTCAAATCAGAGAAGCCATTTTAAAACAGAGGACAGAAATCGATCTGTCCACAAAAAGGAAAGAGCTGACCGTAGTATTCGTTGATATAGAGGGATTTTCTACAATATCTGAAGGAGTAGAGATCGAATACCTAAATCAGTTCTTGAACGAATTTTTCGAGATGGCAACGCAAGCTGTTTTCAGGCATGGCGGGACTATAGACAAGTTCTTGGGCGATGGTCTGATGGTGTTTTTTGGAGATCCCTTGCCGTTGGCAAGCCACGCGTTGGCGGCAGTAAGCTCAGCAATTGAAATGCAGAAGGGAATGGCCCAATTGAGCCACCGTTGGTCAAATTTCGGTTTGAAAGAATTTGAGAAAGGCATAAACATACGAATAGGAATTAGCACAGGGATAGTAGTAGTGGGCAATGTCGGAACGAGTGAACTTATGGAATATACAGTCCTAGGCTCAACCGTCAATATTGCCAACCGTTTACAGTCAAAGGCCAGACCGGGAGGAATCCTCATGACAAGCAGGACATGGGCACTGGTCAAGGATCAGATTCAGCTACCGGTCGCAAAACAAGAAAGTGTCACTTTGAAAGGAATTCACCGCGACATTGACGTATACCACCTAGAACCTCCTCTGACATAGAATTCTCTCATGTGAGCTTCCCCCCAAAACCTGTCCGGGATCCAAGCCGGTACAGCGTAACATACTGGTGTAATAGTGACATCACACCATTTGTGCTTCGAATTCGAATCGCCTCGACTACTCATCACATGTTAGCACAATTGTCGTTGACAAAATGGTAGTAGTCTCAGTATCCTGAACTTGGGGGAACAACGTATAATTTAGCAAGATTGCCGATAAGTTAATTACCCACATGGAATGGCGTTGTCCTCCGAAGGGGCAGCGGATTCAACCGCCTGCAAAATATTTTCAAACCTGGTTTTTCAACGAGTGCTCTGCTTTTTGATTGGTACAAAGCTATTTGGGGACTGCACTCAGGAAGATTACAATGATTTTACCTGAAAGGGATTATTGGATAGCGGATCCTTGGAAAGGCGGTGTTGCCGGAAAAAAATAATCGATTTCAGTATGTAGCAAAATTACCGACTTCCCACAGTCATACAATTGCGATGCAGCTCGCTGCATATTTTAGAGGCGGGAGGAATGAAACGCAGGATCAATACAAAATCAATGCTCGAGGATATCGGTTCAGGCCTGAATGAGATCGATTTGATGGCAAAGCACAATCTTTCCCCCGATGGACTGCTAAAGCTTTTCCGTGAGCTGGTCAAAGCCAAAATAGTTACACACCAGGACCTTTACAAAAGATTTGCGTGGTACCAGGAAAAGGCAGATCAAATAAAGCAGCGCCGAGCCCGGAGAGCAAGCTTGTCATTGCGCCTGCCCATATACGACATACTCTTAAGGCGTTCCGGTATACTAAGAGATATCTCTGTGACCGGGCTGCGCGTGGCAGGGGCCGGGAGCGAATACCGGGTCGGCGCTACGACGATATTTCACTTGCCGACAGATCATTTTATGAACTTGGATTCTCTATTGGTGATCGCCAAGTGTCGGTGGGTTTCGAAAAAAAATCAACAAAATAAGCACTTCATGGCTGGTTTCGAGTTGATGGATTTATCTCCTGCAGATCTGCGGGTGCTCCAGCGATTCATAAATCACGTATTACTGAGCAAATCCGGAGAATGGAACATTCTCTCCTGATCTATTCGGGGGGACAAGACGTAGGTCGGGCCGTGCCCGACATGGTTGTCATTGACTCCGTGGCATAGCCCGGGGTCGTAATATGTGCATCGCCCTCAATTGACCGCCAGCCATATGAAAGTTCTTGCCGGAGGGCCCGGGAACCGGCTTCTTTCAAGAAGCGGGTTCCCGGTCTTTCTTCCCCTTCTGGCGCCCAGAGGTGGCTCCGACCGTGCCCGACATGGTTTCATGCGTCCCGTTCGGCTTGTCCGGAGCCGGCTAAAGGAAGAACCGAGTCGACTCCTGCATTCTTCCACGAATTCTATCGCCATTGCCAAAAAAGGCCTCCGTGAATAACTGTGTGTAATTAGAGAAAGTTCATGGAGCGACGAAAATATGGCAGACCAAGTCCAACAGCGAGCTTTGAAGCTAATTCTGGGTGAAACCGCAGCCAAGATCCAAGAAGGCCGTTGTGAAGTCGGCGATACTGAGAAATCCGATGTGGAGCTTCTTGATGCCTACTCCAACGCAGTCATCACAGTGGTGGATGCGGTAGGACCCGCTGTCACGAGTATTTCGGTAGAGAAGCAAATGCGAGGAACCGAGCTGGAGCAACTTGGCGCGGGATCGGGCGTTGTTATTGCCCCGGATGGGTACATCCTTACCAACGATCATGTTGTTCACAATGCGAAACATTTAACCGTGACACTTACCAACGGTACGACACTGGGCGCCACGGTTGTCGGGACCGATCCGGCCACGGACCTCGCCGTGATCCGAGCGGACGGCGCAAACCTTCCCTATGCAACGCTGGGTAACTCAGCGTCTCTGCGTGTCGGGCAACTGGTGATCGCTATCGGCAATCCCTTCGGCTTTCAGTCTACTGTGTCGACTGGAGTGGTGAGCGCTCTGGGCAGAAGTTTGCGGAGTCAACAAGGACGGCTTATCGAGAATATTGTTCAGCACACAGCGCCTCTTAACCCGGGAAATTCCGGAGGACCGCTGGTCGATTCCAGAGGACGCATCGTTGGCATTAATACCGCGATAATCATGATTGCGCAGGGGATTGGATTTGCCATATCGTCAGACACGGCCAAATGGGTCGTGTCACAATTGCTGGTGCACGGTCGCGTGCGTCGCGGGTATCTGGGTATTGCCGCACGGCAGCGTCCCGTGAGTCGTCGATTGCTCCGATTTCACGGCCTTAAAGGGGATGTGGCCGTGGAAGTTGTTTCCGTTGCGAGCGATAGCCCTGCGGAGCGCGGAGGCGTGCAAACCGGCGATCTAATAGTCGCAATCGGCGGCCAAGCAGTGTCGACTGTGGATGATCTTCACCGATTTCTTTCGGAAGGACTTATAGGCGAGTTGGTGAACCTCAGCCTCGTCCGCGGGAAAGAGAAGCTCGAAGTGAAGGTTACGCCAATTGAAGCGGAATCATTGCAGTAATGATCTTTGCAAACGGTAATTGTTTCCGCGCCACGAGAAGTGTCTTCCTTGACAGAGGCATCTTGATGCGTCACCCCTCCCTATTGGCAGACAGATTAAATCATGTTGAGCCGCTTACTCACAGTTTCTGTTGACTGGCAGGACCGCAGCAACGTATCATGAAGATGGGCACAGTTCGGGCTCATCTAAGTCGGGACATCAATTTAATCCGAAATGGGGGAAAAAAATGATGCGCTACAACACTTCATTGATCGCAGTTGCGGTCTTACTTCTGTGGTCCATTGGGTCTGCGTTTGCCGCTGGAGTTCAAGGAGCCGACGCTCAGAAAGAATTGCAGAAGTTCCAAGGAACGTGGGTGATGGTATCTGGGGAGAAGGACGGCAAGAAAGCTGCCGACGAGCACGTGAATCGCAGCAAACTAATAATTGAGAACGACAAGGCACTAGTCGTTGTTCCCGATCAAACCAAGGAAACTATCCTCTTGGAGATTGTAAAATTAGACCCTTCCAAAAACCCGAAGGAATAACATTTTGTTCGTAAGAATGGCCCCAATGCCGGCAAGACAATGAAAGGGATTTACGAATTTGAGGGGGATGACCAGTTTAAGTTCGCTTTCGACCCGGCAGGCGCCACAACCCCCAAAGAGTTCACCACCAAACAAGGAACCGGCCATATTCGGTACACCTGGAAACGGGCAAAGCCATGAGTTCCGGGTACACTTGAGTTAATCATCAGCGGGGTCAGGTAGGTCATGCGGAGCTGTCGCTCGATTCGCCTTTACGCAGGGTCGCATCTTCCATGATTCGTCTGTTCTGAGGCATTTGCGGTGTGCAGGGAGGCTCTTGAGCAGCGCGTTGAGGCGGTGTGGAGAAATATTTTTACCCCACCCGTGAGAAGGCTTGATGCTGGGCATTGAGAAGTTGGATGAATGTTTGTGTTATGCTACGTAAGGGCTGTTTCAGTAACCCATGTATTGGTGCAAAGAGGTGTGGGCGTGGCGGTAACACAAGGGTCGGTATTCTCATGGAGCCACATAGACGATGCTTCTGATCTTGACCGTCTCCGTATGATCATGCAATCCATGCCTGACGAGGAGTTGATGCAAAGCATCGAAGAGGGACGCGGGAAGGGTCGTGATGATTACCCGGTGCGTCCGGTTTGGAACTCGATTTTGGCGGGGATAGTTTTCGGTCATGTCAGCATTGAGTCACTCCGGCGGGAGCTTCTGCGCAACGGTGAGTTGCGGCATCTGTGCGGATTCGACCCCCTTAAGGGGATCACTGCGGTCCCGCCTGCGTGGGCCTATACGCGTTTCTTGAAGCAGTTACTGCGGCGTCGGGCGAGTGTGGGAGCCATGTTCGACAAGTTGGTTGAAGAGCTGCGAGATCTCTTGCCGGTCTTTGGGAGAAGCCTCGCAATAGACTCAAAGGCGATCGATTCCTATGGGAATCCGACTGGCAAAGAAGCTCCCGACTGTCGGCGGGACACGGATGCCGATTGGGGGACCAAGACCTACAAGGGAAAGAGAAAAGACGGCAGCCTGTGGGAGAAGACAAAAAGATGGTTCGGCTACAAGGTTCACCTTCTGGTTGATTCTACTCATGAGTTGCCTGTGGCCTTTGAAGTGACCCGCGCTTCGGCATCAGACACGAACCGTCTCTTGCCGCTCATTCAGAGGACAAAGGAGCGACATCCCGAACTGATACGGGATTGCGAGGAACTCAGTGGGGACAAGGGATACGATTCCACGGACAATAACAGCGACCTCTTCGACGAGCATCGGATCAAGCCCATAATCGACATCCGCAACATGTGGAAAGATGCCGACTGTGCCGAGGATGGGACGCGATTGCTGTATCCCGAGAGGGCGGACAACATCGTGTACGATTACAAAGGGACGGTCTCTTGCGTTTGTCCGGCCACCGGAGAAAAACGACAGATGGTCTATTACGGCTTCGAAAGAGATCGCGGGACGATCAAGTATCGCTGCCCTGCATCCTATGCCGGTTTTGATTGTGTCGGTCGGAGCCGGTGTCACAAGGGGGACGGCGACTACGGTCGTGCACTGCGTATTCCGCTGGAGACGGATCGCCGTATTTTCACTCCCCTGGCGCGCTCGGGCAAGAGCTGGCAAGACAAGTATAAGAAGCGCACGGCGGCAGAGCGTGTTATACCGATTCGCTTTTTACTACATAACTCTCAGGTATGGAAAGTTGGTAAGGGAACGGAGTCGTTCCGGTGCGTTAATCAGATCACATATGCCGTCACACAAGGCTTCTTGGACCTGATCCAGGGTACGAAAAGCCTTGTTATGCAGGTATTTCTCTCTGAGTTCGTCCCAGAGGTGCTCCGCAGGATTGAGTTCAGGACTGTGCGACGGCTGTGTGATCAGCCTGATGTTTTCAGGGATCTTCAGTGCCCTTGCCTTGTGCCATCCGGCACCGTCCACCAGCATTATGACGAAGTAGTCACAGAAATCACAAGAGACCTCTTCCAGGAAGATGTTCATGGCCTCGGTATTAGCCAGGGGAAGGATCAGAGCGGTCATCTTTCCCAAGGCCATACATACGGCAGCAAACACGTAGAGGAAGACTCTGACAACCTGCCGTGGCGCTTTTGGTCTTATCCCAGGAGGAGCCCATGCAGGCCGATGGGTGCTGATGCGGCCGAAACGGCCTTCATCCTGAGCCACGATTGCCACTGGCCTAGTATCTTCCGGGTCTCGCTCCGAAAGAATCTCAGCTACAAGTTCTGGGAAGTTTTTTTAAAATCTTCCTTAACCTTTTGCTTCGATTCTATGTGAACTGGTCTGGGTACAATCTTTCGCCACCCGTTCCGTTCAAGCAGCCGATAGACCGTGGAATGATGGACCCTGTGTCCCAAAAGCCCCTCCAGAGCTCGTCTGATGTCGGCCGCAGTCGCAATCTCGCCACTCTCGGCCTTCTCCAGAAACTCAGACAGAAAAATCACCTCTTTTTCCTTGCTCAAATAGCACCGACGACGCTTGCTCGATCGAGGAGCTTCAACAGCTTGGGCACCAAATCGCCTGTAACGCGAAACGAGATCGTGAACCGTGTTCTCCGCCACACCGGTGTGTTTGGCAATCTCCTTCGCTTCACGAGGGTCCACCAAAGCGTTCCAAATGATGAGCCACCTTCGATGCTCCCTCGTGCCGACGGTCTCCTTCAAACGCCGCGCAATCTCTTCCTCCGAAAGATGAGGAGCAGCTGATGTCACCCGTCCCATTAGTACCTCCCCTAAAAAAACTGGGGAAGCATATAGCAAATTACGAAAAAAATCGCGAACTGGTATTAATAGCCGCTTGGACGTGAGTTTTGGATTCGAGTTGCACACGATTCGCGGCTTTGCCAAGATGGAGCTTCGGGTTGGTCTTGCTCTCGTGGTCATGTTGGCCATGGCCGTGGGGTCCATCAGGGATCGCCAAGCCTACCGCATGCGATCACTGGTCTGGTCGGTGAAGGAAAAGAGGCTCAAAACGGCCGCCTGAATGTGGTTCATGGACGGGACAAAGCCATCGAAGACGGGGAGCGGGAGTAATTTGCCCAAAAACGGCTATCCAAGCCGATCAACGGGTGAAAACTGCCAATCCTTCGACCCAGCGGAGAAAATCGCCTTTCATCTGTTTTTTTCCGCTCGATCGCTGCCGGCCAATCCTCCCAAATCGTCAACAGCGCAAATACCTCGTTCTTGACTCATGTTTCAGAGCCAAGAGCAAATATGATAATGACATAAGAGGCTTTATGCCTGTCACGGGCGACGCCGAATGACCGGTGCGTGAAGATCTGAAGGCAAGACCCGCCGACACCACCTGACAAACATACCGGCAAACGCGAAGAAATGTACGCAACACGACCGTACCTCAGCATGGCAAAATAGTTGTTTCGTCGCCAGGAGAAGTGTTTTCCTTGACAGAGGACCTCTTAATGGGTCGCCCCTTCCCTTCATCCTGACTCCCTTTCTAGTTCCGGTCTTACTCTACACTAACTTAAGACCTGGAGCAGTCTTTGGGGGGCAGGTCAAGGCGCGACCCTTTCAACGACTTTACTGATATCGGCCAGCAAATTCTTGGCGTCCAGAGGCTTTTTCAGAATCGCGTCCACGCCGGATTCAATAATCTTGTCTTGTTCCTGTGCCTTAACATCCCAGCCGGTCAATAAGATAAACGGTGTCTTTGGGATACCTCGTTCCTGGCAGATCGCCCGGACCGCCTTCCCCACATCATAACCATTCATTCCCGGCATGCCGAGGTCACAGATTACCAAGTCAATCTTGTTATTTCTGAAGATTTCCATGCCCTCTTCACCGGACATTGCGGAGAAGACCGTCTGCCCATGTTTCGCCAATATCCCCGTGATGGACCTAACGATTAGCGCGATATCGTCTATCACCAGGACACTTAAGTTGCGCAGCAAGAACTCCGTGCCGGAAGGCCTAACGATCTCGCCAGCTTTTGGGGCCAGCGGCAGCCTAACGGTCAGGGTGCTTCCCAGGCCTTCTTCGCTCTCCACCCCAATAGTTCCTCCATGACGACCGATGATCCCGTGGCTCACTGCAAGCCCCAGACCCCTTCCAACAGCCATGTCATTGGTACTCCAGAATGGCTCAAAGATACGGTTGAGATTCTCTCTCTTTATGCCCACACCTGTATCAGAAACCTTGAGAACAACCTCGTTACCATCGATGGAAGTCTTGATCTGTATTTTTCCCCCCTTTGGCATTGCCTGCGCAGCATTCTTGACAAGATTTAACAACACCTCGAAGAGTTCATTCGCTTTCCCCCTGACAAGACACCTGTCTTGGAGATCCAAGATCAGGTCGAGCTTTATCCCCTCTTTTTCAGGGACGGACTTCCACAAGGGCTTCGTGAGTTCTGCCGTCTCTTTTGCGACTTCGGAAAGATCGAATACATCGGCGTCCCCGGGAGGCGAATCAGCACGAATCTGGGCGAAGCTCTGGAGGCGGTTTACAGTTTCGGCGCCGAACCGCGTGCTCTCAAGCACCTGGTCGAGACTTTGTTTGACTTGGGCCGGATTTCCAATTTCTAGATCAATCAAGGCCAGGCTAATGCCGCCCATCACAACCTGAAGTAAGTTGTTGAAGTTGTGGGCCACGCCTCCGGCCAGGGTACCCAAAGCTTCCATCTTTCGAGACTCCAGCAACTGCTCTTCGAGCTGTTTGCGCTCGGTGATATCGCGGACAACGGCCAACAATCTGTCATTGCCCCCGATTACGGCTCCCTTAAGGTTCACTTCTACCCAGAACGAGCGCCCGGCCTTATTTTTGCAAAACAATTCAAAGAGCTGAGGCGTCCCTTCTGCAGCTTTTCTTGACCAGGCCAGCGGGTCTTTTTCCGAATACATTTGATCGTCAGCACTAAGATCATGAAGAGTCAGATTGCGTAACTCATCAGGGGTGTATCCGAAGATTTCGTACACCTTGCTGTTAGCGTCGAGAATCTGTAGGGTGTCCACATCCTGCACAAGGATCGCGTCATTGGCAGCGTCGAAGATCGCTCGGTAGTTGGCCTCCGACTCACGGAGCGCCTCCTCGGTGCGTTTACGTTCAGCTATTTCTAAGAGAAGCAGGGCATTTGTCTGCTTCAAGTCCGCTGTGCGCGCCTCGACGCGTTTTTCCAACTGGTCGTGGGCTATCCGAAGCTCTTCCGAGTGCTTCTTGATGAGGTTGAGCTGTTCTTTCTCGACCGTGAGATCCTGATAGAGCACCAAAATATATCTACGCCACCCTAATCGGACCGATCGCAGATGCATGCGTCCCCAGATGTGACTCTTTCCCGTATTTAGAGCCAACTTTCGGGCTCGCGGCTTACGATCCGCGAACGTTCTCCGGAGCAAATTGTGAACCTCGGCAGCCTGATTTTGGTCAGGAAAGAGAAGATTGAATGCGCGGCCTTCAATTTTGTCAAAGCCACCAATGGTATCGTTCCAGAAGTCATTGGCATAAGCCACAGCGTAAACATCGTCAACCAAAAGCCCCGGCATAGGAAGGCTGTCCAGGAGTTTGGACAGAGACTTTGCCTGCACCCCGCGCAGATCGAAGCTACCCGTCGCCGTGAAGTTCCTTCCGAACATACAGGTGAGATCAAGGCTGTCGGTGGTATCCTGATCCACCTGGCCGTCTTCGCCTCCCCCCAACTTCGGCGGTTCGCTTTCTTGCATCATTACGTCCTCCCCCTCATCCCAGCAATAGCTTCGGGAGAAACTCCTACCGGTTTCTCTGGCGCGGCGAGAGCGATCGAGTTAGGCCCTTGGTATCAAAGGCAAAACTGCTTGCCGTCCGCCGGATGATCCGTCACGAGGCTCAAGTGTGGCAACATCATCGTCAAGTTGCTAAAAAAGCTTGTTTTATCTCGTTTCCGAGCGTACCTCACCTCAAGCGACTCCGTCAACCATTTTTCATACCCGTGCTCGTTACTCGAACACTGCGCGGTAATGTCCAGATGAAAAAAGGATGATCCGAGAGTCGGAAGAATTTACTAACGATTCTTGTGTCCATTTTGTGTCAATCGGTAGTGCATCGTCATGATTTGTGCTGCCGTTTGGAACAGTCAGCCTGCATTGGTACTGCCCTCTCGGTGTTAAGTTGACCCAAAAAGGGGAAGGATATGATTACACCGCAAAGCATAAAAATACCCCCAATCATCCGCCAACGGGATTGGGGGCGAATAACTGTGGGGTCGAGTCTGCTCTTGAGTCATGTTTCAGAGCCAGGAGCAGACCTGATAATGACATAAGAGGCTTTGTACCTGTCACAGGTGACGGCAAATGACCGGCGCGGTGAAGATCTGCTGGGCAGATCCACCGACACCACCTGGGAAACATATTGGCAAACGCGAAAGGATGTACGCAACAACACGGCCGTACCTCAGTACGGAAACAATGGTTTCCTCACCAGGAGAAGTGTTTTCCTTGACAGAGGGCCTATTAATGCGTGACCCCACACACTTGTACTCTATCGCGGGTCCAAGTACCGCCTCATAATTCCGGACTATACCTCTAACTTAACAAGTGGTACATAAACTGGGGGCAGGTCATTCCCAGAAGATGGGTCACCAAGCCCATGGCCAGACGAATAAGCAGCACGGTGACGATTTATTTCATTAGCCTACTGACGGAGGATGTAATGACCTCAGGAAGCTTTGATATCAGGAGCGATATCTTGGCAACCAAGTTTGGCAAATTGACACAAGCCCTTCCCATCCCTGCATTACTAATCGATCAGAGTCATAACATAATCATTGCTAATGAGGCTTGCAGCCGAATAAGCTCCAACTATGAAGATATGCTGAAAACACCGTTCTCCAGACTTTTCCCTGATCCGTCCGCTGCACGCAGAGTGCAACTGCTCATAGAGAGGGTTTTTTCAACAAAGGAACCAGGGGTGCACGAGGGCAGAGTAGAGATCGGGACAGGCAGGATATGGGGTCGCATCAACATGCGATTCATCAGGGTAATGGAAAATAGGCTGCTCCTGGTCTTCATTGAAGACCAAACGGCCGAAAAGAAACTAGCACTAGAACGCAAGCTAACCGAAGAATTAGAGCGGAAAATTGTCCAACTTCAACACCACGAGAGGCGACTGGCTGAGAGCGAAAAAAGATATCGCCAGTTCGTCCAAACAGCGAGTGACATCATATACCAAACCGACGGTAGAGGCTTTTTCACGCTAGTGAATCTGATCGGATTGGGAATGACTGGGCATTCAGCGAGAGAACTCATTGGCAAGCACTTTTTGGACCTGATTCCTCCTGACTACAAGAAACCCGTTGCGAGATTCTACCGCATACAATTCCTGAAGAAGCTGCCCCTAACCTATAATGAATTTCCGATCGTTGGAAAACAAGGAGAAAGGGTTTGGCTGGGCCAAAAGGTTCAACTTCTCATCCAAGACGACACGGTTGTGAGATTTCAAGCGATTGCGAGAGATATAACCGACCGAAAGAAGACGGAAGACGCACTCCGAGAAAGTGAGACGCAATACAAAGATCTCTTCGATCATGCTACTGACATCATATATACCCAAGATCTCCAGGGCAACTTCACATCTGTGAATGAGGCTGCTACGACGGTGCTAGGTTACAATCGCGAGGAATTGCTAAGGATGAACTACAAAGATGTCGTCGATGCTGATTACCTACCCGTTGTCGAAAAGAATCTGCGAAAAAAACCTCTGAACTGCGCCGGCACTACCGGGCCTTATGAAATCCTGGCCCGCTCCAATGAAGGCAACCCCGTGTGGCTGGAAATCACCAGTCGGGTCATCACAAAGGATGGAAGAGCTATCGGCGAGCATGCCACCGCCAGAAATATTACACAGCGCAAAGACCTGGAAGAAAGGCTTCGACAGGCGGTAAAAATGGAAGCAATAGGCACTCTGGCAGGTGGCCTTGCGCACGACTTTAACAACCTCCTCCATGGCGTGCTCGGTTATGCGGAGTTGATTTTAATGGGTAAGGAAAAGCAGGACAAGGATTACCAAAGGGCTCGGTCAATATATGACGCAGCGATTAGAGGGCGGGATTTGGTCAATAGGATACTAACATTCAGTAGGAGAGTTGAGACTAAGCTCACAAACATTGATTTAAACCATGAACTGAACCAAGTTGAGCACCTATTGGGCCGGACAATTCCGAAAATGGTAGACATTGAACTGCGCTTGGCGAATAACTTGCGTCTGATCGATGCCGATCCGACCCAGATTGAGCAAATCCTTCTGAACTTAGCGCTTAATGCCGCACATGCCATGCCCGAAGGCGGCAAATTGATTTTTGAAACGAAAAATGTGGAGATGGACGAAGAATATTGTAGGACGCACCCGGAAACAAGACCAGGTGAGTATGTGCTACTGACAGTCTCCGATACCGGCCACGGGATGGAGAAAGAGATCCTGGACCGTGTCTTTGAACCATTCTTTACCACTAAGCAAAGGGGGCAAGGGACGGGCTTGGGATTGTCAATGGTGTTCGGTATAGTCAAAAGCCATGGCGGCTACATTTCGTGTCATAGCCAACCCGGTGCTGGAACTGTTTTCAAGATCTATTTCCCGGCCACTGATACGAAGATAGACTTGGAGCCAGCACCGATGCAGGAAACCCCTTCGTTGGGGACCGAGACCATACTGTTGGTTGACGATGATGAAACCATAAGAGATTTGGGAAAGGAGACTCTGGCAATAGCAGGCTATAAGGTACTTACAGCGAGCAACGGCCGAGAGGCTCTAGCAATATATGCCAACGCGCAAGGCGAAGTATCTTTAGTCGGTACTGGATCTCATTATGCCTCAGATGGGAGGCAAGCAATGTCTTGAGCAGCTTTTGAAGATCAATCCAAAAGTGAAGGTGCTTATTTCAACCGGGCATTCCTCAAATGGCTCCGCCGAGGAGACACGGGTCAGCGGTGCTAGGGGGTTCGTCAGCAAGCCTTACACCAGGAATCAGTTCCTCCGAGCAGTGCGTCAAACCTTGGACCTCGATTAGCCACTCCACGAATTCCGGGGACACCATACTTAATTCTGCGGCAATATCCTTGGGGGGTGACCCCTTGACTTGACGGGCATCTTTATTAAACTGAGGCTTATATTTTGAAACCAGAGACTTGAAAATGAGCGAACGCCTCGACAGCGTGTGGCAGGAACTTAATTCGAGGGCGGTGACCCTTCAGCAGGAGGGGAAATATGCTGAAGGGGTGGACGTGGCGAAAAAGGCTCTTCAGGTGGCTTCAAAATCATTTGGGTCTGACCATCCCACTGTAGCGATAGCTCTGAACAATCTGGCGGAACTATATAGGTCTTGGGGCAACTATTCGGAGGCAGAGACTCTGTATAAGCAATCCCTGGCAATATGGGAAAAGGCTCTCGGACCTGACCATCCTGATGCGGCGACAGCTCTGAATAATCTGGCGTTACTCTACTGGTCTCAAGGCAACTATTCGGAGGCAGAGCCTCTGTACAAGCGATGCCTGGCAATATGGGAAAAGGTCCTGGGACCCGACCATCCTGATGCGGCGACGGCTTTGAATAATCTGGCTTTACTCTACTGGTCTCAAGGTAAATATTCGGAGGCAGAGTTTCTGTACAAGCGATGCTTGACAATATGGGAAAAGGTCCTGGGACCCGACCATCCCAATGTAGCGACATCTCTAAACAATCTGGCGGGACTATATGCCTCTCAGGGGAAATCTGGCGAGGCAGAGTCTCTTTACAAGCTATCCCTGGAAATATTGGAAAACACCCTGGGATCGGACCATCCCAACGTGGCGCTATCTCTGCACAATCGGTCTGGCCTCTATATGACCGAGGGCAAATATGCCGAGGCCGAGGCTTTGTACAAGCAATCCCTGGCAATATGGGAAAAGGCTCTCGGACCTGACCATCCTAGTATAGCCACGTCTCTGAACAATCTGGTGGAACTGTACAAGAGAATGGGAAAGGAAGAAGAAGCCTCAACCTTGGAGGATCGTGCAAAAAAGATTGAGTCGCAGTCACAGGATCAATCCTGAGGGATTTTCTGCCGGGGGGAACGGAGAGGGAAGGCGCAGGAGAAGGTTTGTCGCCTCTTACATATGGGAGGATGAAACAAAGAGCAGGCGCATCTGTCTAACAAAAGTAATGCCAATATACCATTCAGGTACCGTAAAATTTGGCAGAAAAGAAGGGATCGAAATTCCGCCTTTACCCCCTAAATGCGCATCTCGGTCCCATCCGTTTTTTCTTCATTCCTAATTTCATGCGCCAAGCTCAACGTGAGATTTTTTGTGGTCAGGTCTTGAAGTGGCAGTGCCTCGGTTACCGGAATAGAGCAGGAGACGCCTCAGAATTCACCACAGTCCTACTCGGCAAACTGATTTCGGGAACAGCCAATTCTGCGAACCGGCTTTTCAACCCTTAGTCCCATAATAGCGATCAGGAACCACAACACGCGCCAACCCAGCCATCAATAGACAGTGATAGCCTCCCCAGCTGCTCTCATTAATTAAGTATGATGTACCCGGAATTCACAGAATCGTACATGTCCTGCAGTTATGGTGGTACTCTTTGGGTAGGGCGGCCCGTGGCCGCCCTATTCCGGTGGGACCGGCGTCCCTGCCGGTCGAATTGTTCCAGATCCATCCTGATTATCCACGACCGGCGGTCGCCGCATGATTCCTCAGATGGTCGGTCAACATGCCAGGCCGCTGTAGGGGCAGGGACTTGCCCTGCCCAAAAAGGCCATCGGCAACAGAGGCCCCGAGAAGGCCATCCCGCGTCTCGCGGGATGGCCTTCTCGGGGCCTCTGGATAGCGGCTATAAGACGGGCAGACTCACCGGTCGCGCCGTACAGATGCCGCGATGTTACGATTGAGAATCGAATTCGCGCCATGTCTGTTTGTTGTTCCGGAAACACAGAGAAAAGGGCGACCGCCGGTCGCGCCGTACAGCAGCTTGGATGGCGCAGACCGGCCACTCTACTCTGGCAGGCTGGAATCCCACGCTGAACGCGGGACTGCCCCACGATACAAGCCCTGTTTACCCTACCACTAACAATATTAGAGTTTTTGCCGGAGGGGTCGGGAACCGGCTTTTTACAGAAAAAGCGGGTTCCCGGTGGCCTTCTCAGCGCCCTTTCCCCTGCAGAGCCTCTCCATCTCTCATGGGAAAAAGGTACTATACGTCCAGCCTGACAAGTGGTACATATTTCGGGGGCAGGCCACAGGGTAGGATTCGAACATGAACCATGATGAAATTGCAATGAAACTGATGACTGCTGAAGAGGCTGTCCGCAGATTTGTGCCGGACGGCGCCCAGATAGCTCTGGGAGGTTTCACTGTCAGCCGCAATCCAATGGTCATTGCCAGAGAAATCATCAGGCAAGGCAAGAAAGACCTTTACATCGTATGCCATTCTCACGGCCAGGCGCTCGACCTGCTAATCGGCGCGGGATGCGTGAGCCGGCTTGAAATTGCCTACGGCGGAACGGGCCGTTTCGCACCGACGTCGATTCGGTTCCGTAAAGCGGTCTGTGCGGGAGAAATAGAGCTGGAGGATTATTCCAATCACCATATGAGCCTTAGATTTCTTGCCGGCGCAATGGGGTTGCCTTTTATGGCCAGCAAATCGGGCTTTGAGACGGACCTGGTGAATATCGAAGGATTCTTGCCGGAGGATCGAGGTAAGGGGAAGATTGCTCGCAAGAAACTCGTAGTAATCGAAAACCCGTTCAACGGGCCGGAAGACAAAGTAATCCTCTTGCCCGCGCTCAACCCGGACGTGGCTTTGATGCATGCCCAGTATGTCGGCGAGGACGGCACTGTGCGTATAAAAGGTCTGACGTTTGCAGATCTGGAGCAGGCTCGTTCGGCCGAACATGTGATAGTGACCTGCGAAGAGATCGTGCCTCGCTCCTATATAAGGGAGGATCCCGACCAAAATTCGTTGCCTCCGTTTCTAATAGACGCGGTGGTCAAGGTCCCGTACGGAGCCCATCCGACTGCGACGTATATGTTTTACGATTACGATCCGGAGCACCTGAAGCTTTACAGAGAAGCAGCTTCCGATGATGAGTTGTTCAAACGATATCTTGACGAATGGGTCCACAGAGTGCCCACCCAAGAAGCCTATTTGGAAAAGGTAGGCGTGGCCAACCTTCTCAGGATAAAGGCGAGCCCGACATTAGGCTACGCTCCGGGACTCGACCGACGATAGTGGAGTGAATGAAATGCCCGGTTACACGAATATTGAACTGAGGGCTATCAGTGCAGGACGAATGGTGAGCGATGGGGACGTGGTATTCGCGGGCACTGGAATTTCCATATTGGCCGCTACGACGGCCAAGCGAATACACGCTCCCAAGTCGGTAATATTTTTCGAGACCGGAGGGATCGATCCTTCTCTTGACGAACTCCCTATGGCCGTCGCGGATCCCAGAGTCATGTCCGGTACTTGTCTAAATACAGGGCTGATAGAAGCATTTTCCATTGTGGGCCATCGACGGCTTCACACAATCGCTTTCTTGGGGGCTGCTCAGATTGACCGTTACGGAAACCTCAATTCCACGGTCTTAGGAGACTACAAGCGCCCCAAGGTAAGGTTCCCCGGCAGTGGAGGAGCCTG
The DNA here is from genome assembly GCA_963741425.1 of uncultured delta proteobacterium. GTDB lineage: Bacteria > Desulfobacterota > Desulfomonilia > Desulfomonilales > Desulfomonilaceae > DATJPW01. Next base: position 25,025 of record CAVUHP010000024.1, on the reverse strand, counting down.
CGACGCTGCATCGCTCGCGTCTGCTGTGATCATATTCATGCAGCACGAGAAGCGCCGTTTCGTACAAAAGCTGGACTATTTTACCAGCCCGGGTTGGCTCACGGGAGGCAATTCACGGTACAAAGCGGGGTTTGCTCGAGGCGGTCCCATTGCGGTGGTGACTAACCTGGGGGTAATGAGGTTCGATGACACCACCAAAGCTATGTATCTTTCGGAAACCTACCCAGGGGTGACTCCTGCGCAAGTAGCTGAAAATACGGGCTTTGAAATCGACGTATCGCGGTCCACGGAGATGTCGCCCCCTGACGATAATGAACTTAGAATTCTGCGAGAAGATGTCGATCCTCAGCGCCTGTTCCTTGGCTAACTTACGGAACCGGCCGGACGAGCGGCCATGCTTAGCGAAGACTCGCAGTCAAGAAGGAGATCGGATGAAAGTAATTCATTTTGACAAGGCGGAGACTTACGAGCCTGAGAAAGACTGGAAACGTGTAAGTCTGTGCAGCGAAAAGGACGTGTCCATCGAGTACTTTGTCAAGCCTCCGGAGCACGCGTCCCCTCGACACCAGCACCCCAGCGCCCAGGTAACGATTGTGCTGAAGGGCAAGATGATCATTACTACCGATGATGGGTCGGAAGAGCTTAGCGAGGGGGATGCAGCGTACTTACCCCCGAACGAGCCGCACGGTATAAAGAATGCACTGACCGAGCTTTCCATTGGAGTCGATATTTTTGTGCCGGGCAGGTCATTCGATTTCTGGTTGAAACGAAAATAGACATAGGGCCTTGATCTTTCCCTGTGTCCAACCCTGCGAAATCGATTCTCGGCCGAATCTCCTCAGGAAGCTCGGATTTGTTCCGGCAAAAAGAGGATCATCCGCTGAGCTTTTTGCAGAGTTCGGCAACCCTGGCCCCAAGTTTCCGAGCAGTGTCTGAAGCCTTGTCGTCGGGTGCTGCTACAGAAGCTGCACCGTAATGGCCTGTTGCGGACATCGGGTCACCTACGACGATCATTCCATAAATGAGCAGGCACTGAATTATGGATATCATCGTGGTTTCATTACCGCCGGCCCAGAAACCCGAGGTTGCAAAGACTGCCCCCACCTTATTCTCCATCTGCTTGCGGACGCCGACGAACTCGTCAAAGACTCGTTTCAAATCAGCGGCCATCACTCCGAAATAGACCGGCGAGCCGGCTATGATTCCCGCTGAATTGACAAAATCCTCCTTGGTAACTTCCTGAGTGGACTTCACGACAACATCCACTCCGGATACCGATTTGACGCCCTCTGAAACCATTTCCGCGAACTTCCGAGTGTTCCCGGTCTTCGAGTAGTAAAGGACCAATACATACATGTCAATCGACCTCCCAAAAGATTTTATCGTCCCTGCTTCAGATCAAGCCTAAACCTGATTTGGATGACTGTTTGGAACCCAGATCACAGCCTCGCGCGACCTAATGCAATAATCTATTACACAAAAAAAGGTTTCCCGGAAAGCTCTAAAATGAGCCCCCCGGCTGCTTCTGCGGAGCACAACAAACAATTCATTGACAGGAATCTCTAAGACGAAGTATAGTCTAATTATTCATTATGGTGAACCCTTCACGCGACTCGATTCGATATAAAAGCGAATATGTATGAATTGTAACACTGACGGCGGCTTAAGCCATTAAGAAGTGGAAGGGTCAATAAAGCAGCGGAGCCGCAATTCCCAACCTGAAGAGTCGAAAGAATCCCCGGATATTGTGGATGAGGCCTTATCAGGCTGACATGTGAGCAAACATTATCGCTCAGCACAAGGAGGGGAGAGACATGAAAATCGAAGACCAAATCGATGAGTTGATCAAGGCGGGGTGGGGGGTGGTCGAATCCGATTTTGACCCGGTTGCATTTCAGCATTGGAGGCTGAAAGCGTTCGAATGTCTTAATGCCATGTTTGGTTCAGAGCATGCTTATACCAAATATTTTGAACACTTCGTTCGGCAGGGCGACAGAACGAACGTTCTTGCAGCAGGGGGTGTCCTTACTGCAGCCAAACAACAGATGGTAAGCAAGTAATTGAGCCATCCAGTCCAATCATCGCCAGATTCCGCCGTCTCATGACCTTGTTTTCTACCCGTTCATTATTGTCCTAATATTCCCATTCGCCTCCCCAGCGAGGCTTGATTCACTCTGTACCCAATTAGGGCTCTATAATAATGGCGATGGACGTCAAACGGAAACTGAGTCGCAGTGAATCATCAGTCACAGGGCGCGGTGCAATCGACGCTCAACTATGCATGATTCAGGAGATGTGAGATACACTTGCCGCCACCGACTTGCGCTGTCCGTTGACGTGTCCGCCGATGTCTTTGGCCAGGCGGCTCAGAGGGAACAAACCCTGCTCGTGCGCCTCGTGGCAGTACCAGTATGGAGACCACAGATCCCTGGTTGAGTAATAATTCTGCGCGAGGCAGCTCCCCAGGCAACGGGCTTTCATGAGGCAATCTCCGCAGAGGCCCTTAAATTTTTTGGGGAGTCCTTCACGGATTTCCTGGAGAAGAGGCGTATCATCCCAGATGTCTTTGAGATCATCTCTTGCAGCATGACCGAACACGAGTTCCGGGACCGTTTCGCCGATGCCGCACAAAGCATATGTCCCGTCGCCCAGGACCCCCAGAATTCCCTTGATTCCGCACACCCCGCATCCATCACCGTCGGAACCGAAGATCTTTCCCAGAGGACGGAAAGCAGGCGGATGACTGTGATACAGTTGGATTTGAGATCGTGGCGCAAGATCGTTTTCCACCCAGCGGCCCAGTTCGACAAGTTCTCCGATTGCCAGGGTTTCGTTATTATTGTGCATCTGTTCGCCACGGGCTGCGGGCTGCACGATATTGAATTTTACCGAGCCTGCGCTGCATGACTCGGCAAGTCGGACCAAGGGTTCCATCTGATCTCTGTTACGGCGCATTACGCTCATTATGATCTGAGGTCTGAAGCCGACAGATACCAGATTCTTTATTCCCTGCAATGCCTTCTCGAAACATCCCGCTACGCCGCGGACCCATTCATGGGTTTCCGCGTCCGCCCCATCAAGGCTCACCGAAACATGTGCGTCGCGGCATGCCTTCAGCCGACGGGCCAGATCCCACGTGCACGCGACTCCGTTCGTTTCCATGCTGAAAGAGAGGTCCCGTGACTGCACCTCAGTAAGTAACTCGTTTATGCGAGGATGAATAAGCGGCTCGCCGCCGGTAAATTTCACCGAAGACAGGCCTAGCGGCTTCGCCTGATCCAGAATAGAACGGAACAGATCGAGGTCCAGGGATGGGTACTGATTCTCTTCGGTTTGAAATTTCGGAGTGATCCAGCAGTGCCGGCACCGCAGGTTACACCCGCGGGTAAGGTAAAAATATATCGTGTTCAGAGGGTAAGAGAGGACCTCTATGTCTTCTGTCTCCACGTTATCTTTGATCTCTGATTGCACGGCCACCTTGCACTCCTCACATTTGTTTCAAAGCATTTCCCGGGGCGGCAACTCACCACCGGATTCAAGGAACAGCCTTAGACAGGCATCAGGACTGGGATGATACGCATCATGAACGATCGTGTATGAAGTTGCCGGGCAGTTGCCGGTGCAATAATTCATGTAATCGCAGCCCTTGCAGAACTCGAACGATGATAGAGGGATTTCGTTCCTCTTCCTGAACCTGTTCAGCTCAAGATGGGTCTGCCATATCTCAGTCAGATCGTCCCGGTTAATACGGCCAAGCGTCGTATCCGGCATCTGAGTGCAAGGGACCATGACGCCGTCAGCTCTGATGCCTATTTTTGAATTCGCTCCTCCACAGCCTGTAAGGAATCCTCGTCCCGGCATCCTGTCCTGGCCTTCCTTCCGGGCCTGCTCCATCTCGTGCCAGTCCCTTGCTTCAGCAAGCGGACCAGCCGAGGCGCTTATTGCGCCGTTGTAGTATTTGGTGAGCTTCAGAAGCTCTCGCATGGCAAGGGAACGTTCCTGAGCAGTTAGTTGCACCTGCTCCGCATTTTTTCTGCACAATCCGAGATGGCAAGCGGAATTGGTCCCAAATCCATCCAGTCCGAAATCTTCGATCAGCAGGCGTGCAACATTTTCCAAGTCCCGCACGTTCCCTCGATGAATGGTTACCCTCGCCGTAACGTTGACTCCATGCTTTTGAAGCATTTTCAAGCCATTAACCGCCCGGGCGAAGTTGCCTTCCCCGCGACAGATATCATGGGTTTCAGCGGTTGAGCCATCTATCGACACTTGGACATTGTTGCACCGCCGCGTCGATGAGATGAATGCTGCCATTTCCTCAGTGATCAGGGTCCCATTCGATAGGATGGAAAACCGCATGCCATTTCGGATAATCCCGTGGACGAGTTCCCTGAAATCCGGTCTCATAAACGGTTCGCCGCCCTGAAGACATACTTCCATAACTGCGCAGCGTCCAAGTTCATCGAAAAATTCGAGCCACTCTCCAGTCTGTAAGTCCTCCTCCACATCCCCGCCACTGCTGAAATGACTGCAATACTTACAGCGCAGATTGCATTTGCCGGTTATGAGCACATCCACACTTCTCGGAGTTCTCATTATTGCCATGGCAGGACCTGCCTTCCTTTACGAGTTCGCGTTCGGAGCGAAACATATTTTATCCAACGGTGCTATCAATTGATACTTCCGATTATACCTGTTTTGACTCTACAAAGCTTGCCTCTGGTTATGTCCTCAATTGATTTGGTTGATGAATCTACTCATGAATAGAAATCATGTTGCGAAAACGTTTATGGATCGGTTAACTCAGCTCGATTATGACTGTAACACGGAGTCCGGACAGCGCCAAGACCTGATTCGTTCGAAGTCAGGATCGCCCGCATGCGCTCGGCACTTCGATTCGTCAGAGGTGGGTCCGCTTCGTAAGTCCTAACCTGGCTACGACAAGGTTAAACAGGGCGCAGACAAGATTCGCTGCGTCGGTGTGTGAGTCTGTCCGACAGACAAGCCATAAGGCGATGGTGGTTAATGCCATTGCGGTGTGTTTCGACAAAATGGTATCTTACTGCAAATCGACATACATAAATGTATGAAATACGACGATAGGTCTACCCCCGTGTCGGTTACCCTCCTCATGCCAAATGGCTTCCAATGCGGGATAGCCGGTCTGCAAAACCGTGTGGTACGGTCCTTGCTCCAAACCTCCACAGACTCCTCGGTGAACAAGGTTCCCAAGGGGGAGCGTTCCATATCGGAACAACGGAGCAGTGATTGTGCGCCAATCGTACAGAATTTCCGGCATAAGGTGCACTCGCTTATAAGTTCCCCGGGCGTTTTCCCGTCGAGACCGATTTCCCTGGTGAGTCTGAACAGTCAAGTCTCGAACTGGAGGTAACGCATGCATCGAATCTGTGGCATAGGCAGGCCGCTTTTGGTGGCGTGTTTGATAGCGGCGCTCGGTTGTGGTCTGCTACTGGCAAAGGGCAACGCTTGGGCTCAAGAAGAGGTCAAGGTTGGTGTTCTACATTCCCTGACGGGAACCATGGCAATATCCGAAACATCACTCAAGGACGCGGTCTTGATGGCAGTTGACGAGATCAACGCCAAGGGCGGCGTCTTAGGCAAGAAGATCAAGACGGTCGTTGTCGATCCGGCATCCAACTGGGACCTTTTCGCCGAGAAGGCAAAGGAACTGATACTCAAAGACAAAGTAACCGTGGTGTTCGGCTGTTGGACTTCCGTGAGCCGCAAGTCCGTCCTACCTGTCTTCGAAGCCAACAAAGGTTTGCTCTTTTATCCTGTGCAATACGAGGGAGAGGAGCAAAGTCCTAATATCTTCTACACTGGAGCAACCCCCAATCAGCAATTGATTCCGGCAGCCGAGTATATGATGAGTTCGGAAGGAGGATCGAAGAAGAAGTTCTATCTCCTTGGAACAGATTACGTCTTTCCGCGGACTGCAAACAAGATCCTCAAGGCGTTTCTGCTCGCCAAAGGTGTTCCCGAGAAGAACATAATCGAGGAATATACGCCGTTTGGCCATGCGGATTATCAGACTATAGTCGGCAAGATCAAGAAATTCTCGGAAGACGGTGATGCATGTGTGCTCTCGACGATCAATGGCGATTCCAATGTTCCCTTCTATAAGGAATTCGCCAACCAGAAACTGACCTCGGATAAATGCCCTATCATGGCCTTCTCGGTGGCTGAAGATGAATTGCGGTCTATGGATACCGAGTTCCTCGTCGGGCACCTGGCAGCCTGGAACTACTACCAGAGCCTCGATTTGCCGGAAAATAAGGTGTTCGTTAAGAATTTCAAAGAGTATTGCAAGAAGAACAATCTGCCCGGTGGTGAAAAAAGGGTCACAGACGACCCGATCGAGGCGGCTTACTTCGGAGTATATGTGTGGAAAGCGGCTGTTGAGAAGTGCAAGTCGTTTGACGGTGACAAGGTCACCAAAGCCGTACTGGGTCTGAAATTCGATGCCCCGGGCGGTTCCAAGCAGATGGACGAGGTGAACCATCACACGTTCAAGCCTGTGTTCATAGGAGAAATCCGGGCTGACGGCCAATTCGACGTGATTTCCAAGTCAAAGGGACTTGTCAAACCGGAAGCATTCAGCAGCTATCTAAAGAAATAACCGCTCCTGCAAGTTAAGAGTGACCCGAGTTTAATATCAAATTCAAACAGCATGCTCGGGTCACTCTTTGCAACCATGGCATATCATGAAAACGGTAAGACTTTTTTCGATTCCTTTCATTCTCTTGCTTTTGTGCGCAGTCCTCCCGACCGGATCGTCCGCGGACGGAATTTCTCTCGTGCAGACTGTGCTGGAGCTTCCGAAGGCGGATAAGGCCCAACGAGAACAGATCTATGAGCGCATGCAAAAGGGAGGAGATGAGCGACTCGTTCCCATACTCGAGGCATATCAGGCCGGATTGCTCGAGAACCGCGACGGGACGCTGGTCATTTACGGGGCACGGGTGCAGGGCAAGGATCAACAGAGGCTATACCCTCTTGTTGATGCTCTCAATGGGCAGCCACTGCTGGATGAAAAGGGAAACCAGTTGTTCTCTGAGGATCTCGGTAGCATGATGCACGCGGACCGTCAGGATCGCAAAATCATCGCCTTGCTCATCAAAGCGCTTTCGCTCCGACATTCGGATCCGGAAAAGAGAATAGCAGCGATTGTGACGGCAGGCGAGAAGGGCGACGCTGCAGTGCTCTCTGCCATGAAACAGCAGCTTACAGAAGGCCCGAACCACAAGTTCGTCAAGGCCCTTCAGGAGTCTATCGCCCGCATCGAAATTGCTCAGGGGGACAAAGAACAAAAAATCCGTGCTGCAGGGATGCTCGCCCAGAGTGGTTCCTCCCGAGCCGCTGCGGCTCTAAGTAAAGCGCGAGAGAACGCAGGGAATGACGCGGAACTCAAGGCCGCAGTGGAGGGCGCCTTGCAGCAGGTGGAACAGAGTCAGCGGCTCGTCAAGTTTGCGCAGAACTTATTCTCCGGGCTGTCCTTGGGATCCATTCTCATTTTGATGGCGCTGGGCCTGGCGGTGATCTTTGGCCTGATGGGGGTCATAAACATGGCTCACGGCGAATTCATGATGCTGGGAGCCTTCACCGCGTACGTGGTGTGCGAGCTGTTCAAGAGGTTCTTACCGGCCGCAGCGTTCAACTATTACTTCGTATGTGCTGTTCCTGCGGCATTCACGGTCACGGCTTTGGCCGGATTGGCGTGCGAATGGGCCATCATAAGGCACCTTTACGGTCGGCCCCTGGAGACACTCCTGGCAACGTGGGGACTCAGCCTGGTGTTGATACAATTAGTACGTGTGCTATTTGGAGACACTCTCGCATTGACGCCTCCCGATTGGTTCAAGGGGAGCTGGGAATTGGCCGAGGATCTGGTTTTACCGTTGAATCGGGTCTTCATCATTGTGTTCAGTGCGTGTTGCACGCTCCTGTTCTATCTTGTGATTCGTGGAACCAAGCTCGGCCTGCTGCTGCGAGCGACCGTGCAAGACCGTGATACCGCGTCCAGCTTTGGTGTGCCGACACGTCGAGTGGACGGTTTGACCTTTGCACTTGGCACCGGCCTGGCAGGGCTGGCTGGTTGCGTAATCCCGCTGTACGACAAGATCAATCCCGGCATGGGACAAGGATACGTGGTTGACAGCTTTATGGTGGTGGTGCTCGGGGGGCTGGGCGAACTGGTCGGAGTAATTATAGGAGGGGTAAGCTTGGGATTTCTGACCAAGTTCGTCGAGCCCTTTCTGCAAGCGATCTATGGCAAGGCCGTGGTCCTAGCCATGATCATACTATTCCTTCAATGGCGACCCGCGGGCCTGTTTCCCTCGAAGGCGAGATTGGACGACTAGGGGAGTATGCGGACATGCAGATTAATGGACACATAGATGACGAGTCCTTGGATCGATTTCGAAAACGTATGATTCTTGCCGTCTTGTGCTTTCTATTCGTGGCTGTTCCGGTGCTCAACCTGCTGGGCGTGGTGGACAGCACCCACGTTAACAAGCTTGGCCGATATCTATGCTTCGCCATTGTGGCGCTTGGCATCGATTTGCTCTGGGGTTACACAGGGTTGCTTGGTCTATGCCAGGCCTTTTTCTTTTGCCTCGGTGGGTATGCCATGGCAATGCATCTGAGCCTTCCCGACGGAGGGGGAAACGTCCGCCCCGAGTATCACAACATTCCACAGTTCTTTTTCTTTAACAACGTGGATAGCTTGCCCAACTGGTGGGCGCCTTTTGCATCGCTGCCGTTCACGTTGATTGCAGCGCTGGCAATTCCCGCATTCTTGTCTCTGGTGCTGGGCTTCACTGTTTTTCGCAGCCGGGTGAGAGGAGTCTATTTTGCGATCATAACTCAGGCCGTAGCCTGGGGAGCGTTTCTTTTGTTTTGCAGGAATGAGATGCTCCTGGGCGGCACCAACGGGCTTACGAACTTCAACCCGGCCCTGAATAGAAACCAGGGATGGGTGCTCTGCCTTTATATTCTTACCGTGGCGGTATTGACCGGCCTATTTCTGGTAGCCCGGTGGATAACGAAAAGCAGGCTTGGACGCTTACTTGTAGCTGTCCGTGACAAGGAGATGCTCTTGAATTTTCTGGCGTACAGGCCGGAATCGATAAAGCTGTTTGCCTTTGTGGCGGCCGCCCTTTTCGCTGCCGTGGGCGGAATGCTCTATGTGCCGCAGAACGGGATCATCACTCCCAATATTATGCGAGTGGAGGACTCGATCTGGATGATCATCTGGGTGGCGCTAGGCGGTCGCGGCTACCTCTGGGGAGCGGCAGTGGGTGCACTGGTCGTGAACTACGGCTATTCGGTGATGACGTCTGATATGCCTCGTGCCTGGCCTTTCTTTGAAGGCGGCATGTTTCTCGCTGTAGTGATGCTCTTTCCTGCGGGGCTGGTTGGGTTGTGGCAACAATTCGAGCGTGACATTCTGGGTGGCGCGCGCCTTCCATTGGTCCTAGCCGGACCGGCGCTGGGGTTGCTCGGGCTAATTGCGTATCGGTGCGGCTGGATGTGGTGGCTTCCAGACTATGGGTGGTGGGCGTTAGGCGGGTTGGCGACGGCTCTCATGCTTGCCTCCCGGAGTCTTGTGATAGCGGCTGTTTCATCCATTGCGCTTTTCTTCGTCTCCGAGGCCCTTGGCCTGGTTCCGGAGTCTCTCCAAACCCTGTGGTTCGGGTTGTCGGCCAAGTACTGTCTCCTGTTCGCCGTACTTGGAGGTGCGGCTCTGGTGGCTCGCTTACGGCTCGTGCCGGCCTACGTTCGGAGGATTCAATGGGCGTGAAGCTTGACGTGGATCGGATTGTCCCTACGGACAAGGTGGGGTCATATCACGTGTTCCTGGATGGAGTCACCGTGGAGTTCGACGGGTTTAAGGCCCTCGATGTAGACGAATTCGGGGTTTACTACAATGAGCTTCGGGCGATCATAGGACCCAACGGTGCGGGCAAAACCACCTTGTGCGACGTCATCAGCGGTCGCACATCTCTAACCGCCGGCCGGGTATACATCGACCACACGGATATCAGACAAGCCAGCGACGTGGACATCGCGACCATGCGTGTGGGGAGAAAATTCCAGACGCCCACCGTGTTCGACAGTCTCACCGTGTTCGAAAACATGGACCTGGCATTACCCCGGACCAAATCCGCGCTCGGCAACCTGTGGCATCGACAGACCTCTGAAGAGAAAGACAAAATTCTCAGTATTCTTGAAGACGTGAACCTTAAGGAGCACGTCGATACTCCCGCAAAGTTCCTCAGCCACGGAGAGCGCCAATGGGTGGCTTTGAGCATGCTCATCGCTGCGGAACCGAAGCTGCTGCTCGTGGATGAGCCGGCCGCGGGACTCACGGACAAAGAGACGGAACTAACGGCCGAGCTTCTGCTTAGATTGAAAGGCGAACGGACGATCATCGTGATCGAACACGACATGGAATTCGTCGGTATGCTCGATTCGCCGGTCACCGTGATGAATGAAGGAAAAATCCTCGCTCACGGAAGATTGGCGGAATTGAGGGAGAACGAGGGAGTAGTAAAAGCCTACCTGGGAAGATGAGGAGCCATGCTTAAACTTGACCGAATATCTTTTTCATACGGTGAGGTAAGAACCCTCAATGATGTCAGCATGACCGCTGAACCGAAGAGGGTAACATGTATCATGGGCCGCAACGGAGTGGGAAAGACAACCCTCATGAAGAACATCATGGGGATACTGCGTTTCCATTCAGGCAGAATGTTTCTTGAACGGTCAAGACGCGAGTCAGCTTCCTGCGAACCTCAGGGCCAAGGCGGGAGTCGCTCTGGTTCCCCAGGGTAGACACATTTTCCCCAAGCTGACCGTGGAGGAGAACTTGCGGGTCGCTCTTGAAGCCCGGACTGATGGCCGAAAAAGTATCCCCGAGGAGGTCTACGAGCTGTTCCCTGTCATCAAGAGCATGGGCAAACGCAAGGGGGGGGACCTCTCCGGAGGGCAGCAACAGCAGTTGGCCATAGCTCGCGCCCTGGTCGGGGAGCCGAAGGTCTTGCTCCTGGACGAGCCCACTGAAGGTATTCAGCCCAACATCATCGAGAAAATTGGGCAAGTACTTAAAACGCTGGTGCAGGAGAAAGACATGGCCGTGGTTATTGTGGAACAGTACTCTGGATTTCGTGAGGGAATTCGGTCATTCTTTTTACATTATGAATCGCGGTGCGGTAGTCGCCGAGGGCCCGACAGATGCACTCGATGACAACCTTGTCGCCAGATATCTCAACGTATGATCGCATTAGAATCCACGGAACAGGACGTTTCTTGCGAGGAACCGGGTTGGAGCCGTATCGAGGTAGCCCAGGCCGGTGGTGTCTCGCGAATGATAGTCAATCAAAGCTTGGGTCCATTGTGTATTCACAATCCGAGGGTCCCGGGGTCGAGCTGCCATGCTCTCCTCGCGAACTATGGCGGCGGGCTGGTGGATGGGGACGCTGTTTCGCTGGAAATCCTTTGTAGGGAAGGGGCCCGACTGATCTTAAGCTCCGTGGGCAGTCTGCAGGTCTACAGCAGCCCGGTGCAAGGAGCGCTTCAGAGAGTTCATGGGATCCTGGAATCCAAGGCCCTGGCAGTGGTCATTCCAGATCCGGTGGTGCTGCATTCCGAAGCCGCATACAAACAGAAGCAGGAATGGCACCTGGCCCCGGACGCGGATCTGCTCATCGCGGAACTCATGGTGGGAGGCCGCCTGGAAACCGGTGAACGTTTCACTTTCAAAGAATACGCCGCGGAAGCCTCCATATATGTGGCCGAGGAACTCGTGCTTTTCGACAGCTTTGCCTTTCGACCTTCGACTTTCAATTACACGGATCCTGCATTTTTTGCAGGGCGGTCCTGCTTCCTTTGCACGTACATGATAGGCACAAAATGGGCACCTCTCGCGGACCGGCTTGCAGAACGTCCTGGAATCCTCGAGATCGTCGATGAGTGCATCGGTTCTGGCAGCCATACATCCACTGGAAAGAAATGGCTATATCCTCCGTGCGGTGGCCGACAGACCGAGAGACCTGGCCGAGTTCCTTGACTGCACGTGCGATTTCGTCGAAGACCCGGAATTTCTCGGATTTAATCCTCGGAAAAGAAAATATTAATTGGAGCGCACGCACTATGCGACTGTCCCCAAGGGAAATAGAAAAACTCATTCTGCACAATGCCGGGTTCCTGGCCCAAAAGCGCTATGCACGTGGGATCAAGCTCAATTATGTTGAAGCCGTCTCACTCATTGCGTCGCAACTCCAGGAATTCATTCGTGAAGGTTACACAGTATCCGCTCTGATGAACCTGGGTAAACAAATCTTGGGCATCTCGGATGTGATGCCCGACGTTCCGGAAATGGTTCACGAGGTGCAAGTCGAAGGGACCTTTCCGGATGGAACCAAACTGGTCACTGTCCACGATCCGATTTGCCGGGAGTCTGGGGAAGAGTCTCTGGCGCTGTATGGGAGCGGATTAATGCGGATCGTCTCGTCCCGGGCTCCGGACAATTCCACGGAGTACAAGCCGGGAGAAATCATCTGCGCTGACTGGTGAGATTCTTCTGAACGAGGGGCGCAAGACGCTGACGCTTGAGGTTGTCAACCGGGGAGACCGGCCCATTCAGGTCGGGTCCCATTACCCGTTTTTCGAGGCCAATCCGGCTCTCGATTTCGATCGTGCTAAAACCTTCGGCTTCAGGCTGAACGTCCCGTCCGGCGCGGCTGTGCGCTTCGAACCGGGGGAATCGAAGGTTGTCGAACTCGTCGAAATTGGGGGTCAGAAGAAAGTGTTCGGCGCACACAACTTGATCTCGGGAGATGTCTCGGCCTCAAACAAGATGACGGCCCTCGCTCGCGCCAGAGAAAGGGGCTTTTCAGGAGCGGATCATGAGTAGAAAATTGACGCGAACTGCGTACGCCGAGATTTACGGCCCCACAACCGGGGATCGTGTTCGGCTGGCAGACACGGCCCTCATAGTGGAAGTCGAAAAAGATTACACCGTGTATGGCGACGAATGCAAATTTGGAGGCGGTAAAGTCCTTCGAGACGGAATGGGGCAAGCTGTCGGAGTACCGGAGGCAGAGGCGCTCGATACGGTCATAACCAATGCTCTTATCATCGACTACACCGGCATATACAAGGCGGATGTGGGCTTGAAAGACGGCCTGATCGCAGGCATCGGCAAGGCAGGCAATCCTCATGTCATGGACGGAGTCGATCCCACCATGATTGTGGGAGCGACCACGGAAGTCATCGCTGGAGAAGGGCTCATTCTAACCGCAGGAGGTATCGATTCTCACATTCACTTCATCTGTCCTCAGCAGATCCATGAGGCGCTCGCTTCGGGCGTGACCACTATGATAGGGGGCGGCACCGGTCCGGCCACAGGAACCAACGCGACCACGTGTACCCCGGGCGGGTTCAATATAGAGATGATGCTGAGAGCTACGGACGCATTTCCCATGAATTTCGGGTTCCTCGGGAAGGGTAATTCATCGGCGAGAGAAGGGCTTGTAGAGCAGATCCTTGCGGGCGCGATGGGTTTGAAGCTCCATGAAGACTGGGGAACGACCCCCGCGGCTATCGACACCTGCCTTTCCGTGGCCGACGACTATGATATTCAGGTCTCCATACACACGGATACGCTGAATGAAGTCGGGTTTCGTGGAAGAGACGATAAAAGCCTTCAAGGGGAGAACGATTCATACGTTCCACACCGAGGGAGCGGGAGGAGGGCACGCACCGGATATCATTCGGCTCTGTGGCGTACCTTACTGTTTGCCCAGCTCGACGAATCCCACTCGCCCATTGACCGTAAACACCCTTGATGAGCATCTGGACATGCTGATGGTGTGCCATCATCTGGACAAGAACATTCCCGAGGATGTGGCATTCGCGGAAAGCCGAATCCGGGGAGAGACCATAGCGGCTGAGGATATTCTCCACGATATGGGGGCTATCTCGATGATGTCTTCGGATTCGCAGGCAATGGGCAGGGTAGGGGAAGTGATTACCCGGACTTGGCAAACAGGGCATAAAATGAAAACTCAACGAGGGCCTTTGTCGCAGGACCCTTCGGGCAATGACAATTTCAGGGTGAAGAGATATATCGCCAAGTACACGATCAATCCGGCTGTGGCAGCAGGCATTTCGTCTCATATCGGTTCGGTGGAAAAAGGAAAGCTCGCGGATCTTGTTTTGTGGAAGCCGGTCTTTTTCGGAGTAAAGCCTGAGATGACACTGAAAGGCGGGGTCATCGTGCAGGCGCAGATGGGTGACCCGAATGCATCGATACCGACTCCCCAACCTTTTTTTTCCAGGCCGATGTTCGGGGCATTCGGTTCGTCTCCCGCTAACCACTCATTTGCCTTTGTCTCCGCAGCCTCAATGGAACGGGTCCAGGCGCAGTATGGTCTCATGAGGCGAGTGGTGGGCGTGACGAATTGTCGGAGCCTGGCCAAGAAAGATATGGCGCTTAACGATTCCAATCCAGTGATAGAAGTTGACCCGGAAACCTACAGAGTGTTCGCTGACGGTGTGCATCTGAGTTGCGAACCGGCAACGAAGCTGGCGCTGGCTCAACGGTATTTTCTATTCTAACAACCGGATTACGACAAAAATGATTGATTTGCGCTTGCTCCAATTGACCGACTCGGCGTTTCCACTCGGAGGATTTGCATTCTCGTCGGGACTGGAAAGCGCTGCGAAACTCGGATTGATCGCAGATCTTGTCACCTTCCGGAAGTACTTGAAGAATTATTTGCACCAGACTGCTTGCAGCGAAATACCGTTTGTCAGAAGTGCTTTCGAGCTGATGTGCGCGGGATATCAGGACCTCGAACCCTTGTACAGGAGGTTCAACGCATTTGTCACAATCCCCACCATGCGGCAGGGGAGCATTACGCAGGGACGAAGCCTTCTTATGGCTTTTCGGACCGGATATCCTGATGTCTCGACCACTGATTTCTCGGTCTGGCTGGAAGAAAGGAAAATAGCGCCACACTTTGTTCCTACTTTCGGAGTATGCACGAGACTCGCACGTCTTTCGATCGATGATGCTCTGTCCGGTTATTGCTACATGGCATTGAGAGACCAGATCAACGCGGCAGTGCGCCTTGGCCTGCTGGGACCTCACGAAGGACAACGGTTCCTGTGGAAACTGCTCGAGGACGTGCCGGAAATCCTCTCATCCACAGCGGACCTTCAGTATTATCATGCGGTCAGGACATGCGTCAGCCTGGACATTGCTCAGGCACACCATTCCAGTCTTTATTCCAGGCTGTTCCGAAGCTAGGCGCATAGTTCATGTAAAGGAGATCCATGAAATACAATACAGGCGGCAATGGGCTCCATCGACACGATTGTGAAGACGGGCAACACCTCCATTATCATGACGGGATACCCCATGTTCATCCACGAATGAAGGGTCCGGGAGAATTCGCGATCAGGGAACTGGTCTCAGTTTCGCGACGCTTCTCCGAAAGAGCATTTACCGTCGGGATAGGCGGTCCGGTCGGGAGTGGAAAGACCGCACTACTGCATGCACTATGCTCGGACCTTCGGGACGAGTACAGTTTGGGGGTTGTCACAAACGACATCTTCACTCGAGAAGACGCGGAATTCCTCACCAGACACAAGGCGCTGGAACCTGAACGAATCCTGGCAGTTGAAACCGGAGGATGTCCGCATGCAGCCATCAGAGATGATATCAGTATGAATTTGGCGGCTCTCGAGGATCTTATGATTCGTTATAACGGCAATATCGACGTGTTGTTCCTGGAAAGCGGAGGAGATAATCTTGCCGCACATTTCAGCAGGGAGCTGGTGGATTACTCCATTTATGTTATCGACGTCGCGGGGGGAGATAAGATCCCGCGAAAAGGTGGGCCGGGAATCACCCAGTCCGATCTGCTCGTTATCAACAAGATCGACCTTGCAGGGATGGTCGGCGCGGATTTGGATGTCATGGCGAGAGACGCGGCCATAATGCGGGGAGAAGGCAAGACACTATTGACCTGTATCAAGGACCGCCGTGGACTGTCTGAGGTCGTCGATACAATCCTCGCAGCAAAGCGCTCAATAACCGCTAACTGTTTCATGTCCCCCGAAGTGAGATCCAAGCGGGAAGCTTCGATGTAGTGCACGTGGATATCCAAGGACCGGTGATGGGCATTAACATGAGCGTTCTGGTCCGCTCGTCCCATTGGGACGAGATGATAGTAGCCCGGCGATTCATCGCCGGGAAAGCAGGTTATCCCTGGAGATTTCTAGTCCCGTGAGGGACGACTGATCTATTTAACGCAGGTAATAGCTCCTTCAGCCGTCCCTACAGGACTGAACCACCTATACTTGAGCCCCATTCTTTACCCGGCGATGAATCGCCGGGCTACTGCTGAGAGCTTCCTACGGAACCACACCTGTGCTTAAGTTAACGCCTATGCCGGTGATGGGTTTAGCTTTCTAGCCTGTATCAAATCCTTTGCTGGGAAACGTGGAATGACATATTTGAGCCTGTGACAGTGCTGCGACCGTAGAAGAGGAATGTAGCCACCCCGACCGCCTGGATGAACAAGATTACTTCGGGATCCCAAAAGAGAAAGAAGACCCGCCGTAATCTTGAACTCACTCGCGCTAAGCACTTTGGATTCGCCATTGACCAAAACCTCATGACGAGCGGAATCTATAACCAGGTCATGTATTTTCAAAATTCGCGTGTCGTCAGCCTCGTCATATTTTGTTCTGCGAAGAACTGCTCTAACGCGCGCGACTAAAACCCTTGGGCTAAAGGGTTTCGTAATATAGTCATCGGACCCGAGTTCAAGCCCAGTGATTATATCGGTGTCTTCGGTTTTGGCTGTGACCATCACTATGGGAATCTGGTTTGTATCCGCCCTTTTCCTTAATTCCCTGTAAATATCTAATCCATCGAGGCCCGGTAGCATCAGATCGAGCAAAATTAGATCGGGTTGTTCTTCCCGAGCCTTAACAAGAGCCACTTCCCCGGAAGCGGCTGTTATTACTTGATAACCTTCCTTCAGAAGATTGAATCTAATGAGTTCGAGAATGTCTTCCTCGTCATCCACTACCAGAATTCGTTCTTTGGCCATATTGTTTCGATGCTGCAAAGCATTAGAATGCACGGGCCTTGCTGAGAAAACTGTTGTAGTTAGCCCCCGGCCAATGTACTTG
Source organism: uncultured delta proteobacterium (assembly GCA_963741425.1). Classification (GTDB taxonomy): domain Bacteria; phylum Desulfobacterota; class Desulfomonilia; order Desulfomonilales; family Desulfomonilaceae; genus DATJPW01. The sequence continues at coordinate 7,793 of CAVUHP010000024.1, read as the reverse complement.
ACCGGGAATGTCAAGACACAATTAATCCTGCGGTACTTAGCCTACATTCACCGCTATGTCGCTTTTGTCAGATTCCAAACGATTATTGTTAAGGACTATTGGTCTAATGTTAGCGCAACGTGAAAAAATGGTTACAAGTTCGCCAACGGCATTCATGTTTACCGACGATTGGAATCCATTGGCCGATTGCGCCATCGTAATATCGGCGCCCCTTTATCTCGATTTGCGAGAAAAGAAACGGGATCGCCATTGATGCCGCTAGAATTTGCCAAGCATCTTCCTCGTTATGGTCCTGCAGTCTGAACCATTCCACTGGAACATTAGACATGTTCGATGCCGGCCGTGCCGTGATGAAAAGCGACACAGGTCCTTTCAGGAGACCTGCCATATCAAGATATCGGCTGAGCAAAGGGACGGCTTTAATATAGCCCGGCAGATGGATAGGGGATCTAATTATTCCCACACCCTAACCGCTTGGGGAAAAAGTCAGGGGAGCTGAAACGGGATACGCGATGAGTTGTCTAAAAAGAAATTGGAAAAAAATCAGGTACCTTATGATTTTAACAAAACACTAACTTAACCTTAACAAAAATATTATAATGTCTACATGAATGAAAACAAACGCTAGGGAAGGAGGGGCAAAATGGCTCTTTTAGATTTCAGACCCAAGGGGGACATCTGGACTGGGGTAGCTATCGGCTTTGGACTGCTTTTAGCGCCCGTGGTAATTCCTGTGATCATGACCGCGGCTCGGCCGTTGGCCAAGACTGCTTTGAAATACAGCTATATGGCTTATGAAAAAAGCAGAGAAATGATCGCCGAAGCAGCAGAGGCTGTTGAAGATCTAGCTGCAGAAGCAAAGGCGGAAGTGGAATCCGAACTGACAAAAGGATAAGTCTAAATTATCAGCGCCACGAAGAGGGGGCAAATGATTCCAGAAGCTCATGTGTCCCATCGCATGACCCGAAGGCTTAGGATAAGGATTCCCTCCAAAAAGGGGGATATCTCATATTTCTCCAATTTACGTGAACAGGTGTCAAAATGGCCGGACGTAGATGGAGTCACGGTAAATTCCCAGATCGGGAGCGTGCTGATTGTTTACACTGGCAAAACGCAAAACATTGTCAAGTTAGCCAAGAATAATGGACTTTTTCAGTTAAAGCAGGTTGGCCGCGGCCGCACAACATTATTTGAAAGAGTTGCCGAGATTTTTGGAACCTATAACAGTAACCTTAAGCAGATTACCGACGGCGAAGTGGATATTCCGACATTGGTATTTCTGAGCTTACTTATTTCCGGAATTTGGCAGATCGCCCGGGGAAGCGTAGCCATGCCTGCTTGGTACACAGCTTTCTACTACGCGCTTGGAGTATTCACCCGTGCTCAGGTTGACGAGTTGGATGAAGGCGGAGAATTGTTGGAGGAGTTCGGCGACGCAGATGGGGATTGAGCCATTCCGCAACTCCAGGGTCGGTTAAATCGGTTCAGTTGAAATCAATACACGCGACGGTCGGTTAGAGTCGGGGTGGAGATGTTTGTCTCAACGCCGAGGTCTGATCTTTCGCATAGGGACTAAGCCAGTTGATAAAGGTAATACACGACTCTGTGCGCGGTAGGGTCAGATACAAGATTGAAGGCCTTTATCGGTCGACGGCGCTTAAGTACCGTCTCGAAATGCTGCTATCCACGTCTCCTGAAATTAGTCACGTTTCGGCCAATATTCTCACAGGAAACGTCCTCATTATCTTCGATCCCGAATGCAATGTTCGCAAGATTTCGACAGACGTAAAACAAATCACAATCGCTTGCATACGCGAGCTGAGGAACGGCTCTGAGGCTGTTCAGCAGGAACTTCCCAGGTCCGCAGCCGAGCTAAAGTTGGCTCGTAGTAAAACAGATCTGCCGCTTGATGCCGCGGGAATCAAAAAAACCGAACGCTGGCATATGTTGGACGTTAAATCGATCCTGGCGAAGTTCAATTCTTCAGTAAAGAAAGGGCTGTCTGCCGAAGCGGCACGAAATAATCGTGAGAAGTACGGCCTAAATCTGGTCCCTGAGCCGGCTTCTCGATCGCAGTTGGATATCTTAGTCGATCAATTTAACTCTTTCCCTGTCGCACTATTGGGCGCCGCTGCCGGCCTCTCCGTCGTTACCGGGGGCGTTCTGGATGCCGTGGTGATCTTGGCTGTGGTAGGCATTAACGCGGTAATCGGGTTTGTCACGGAGAACGATTCTGAAAAAACTATAAGTTCGCTCAAGAAGCTGATCCGTCCGTATGCCCAGGTGCGACGGGAGGGACGGTTGGCTGAGATCTCAGCCGACCAGGTCCTGGTGGGGGATATCCTACTTCTTAAGCCTGGAACTTATGTGGCCGCGGATGCGAGGATCATAGAATCCAATCATTTAACCGTTGACGAGTCGGTTCTCACCGGCGAAAGCATGCCTGTATCGAAAATCTCTACACCGCTGCAGGCTGCCAAGGTTCCTCTCGGGGATCGAGTCAATATGATTTATTCGGGCACCCTGATCACCGGGGGCCAGGGATTGGCTGTTGTCGTGGCCACAGGCAGATCGTCGGAGATGGGTAAAATTCAGAGCCTGGTTGCCGAGGCTGAAGCCCCCGAAACTCCTATCGAGAAGCAGCTCACCACAATAGGCAATCAACTCGTTTGGCTCTCCAGTGCCGTGTGCGGATTGGTTTTCGTGTTGGGCCTTATGCGCGGTCAAGGGTTCATTCAGGTGCTTAAAACGTCTATTTCTCTGGCGGTTGCGGCGGTACCGGAAGGTCTCCCGGCTGTTGCAGCAACCACCTTGGCGCTTGGAATAAAAAGTATGAAGCGTCACAAGGTGCTGATAAGGAATCTCGACGCTGTCTGCACTCTTGGTTCTGTGCAGACGATCTGTTTCGATAAGACCGGTACAATTACGTACAATAAGATGTCGGTCCTGCGGATCTACTCCGGGATGCGCCAGATAGGGGTGAAGAACGGCGGTTTTTATCTTGAGGAGAGGCCTTTCGATTACCTCCAGCATGACGAAGTTTTGAGGCTTATCCAGGTAGGGGTGTTGTGCAACGAGAGCCAGATGGATGCACGGCGCCGGGGGTATGTGTTGAGCGGCTCTCCTACAGAGAATGCATTGATTGAAATGGCCATAAAGGCTGGTGTGGATATTGCCGCATTGAGAGAGCAATACCCATTGCAGCACACCGATTATCGATCGGATGATCGCCAATTTATGAGCACGACACATTCCTCAGCCAATCCGGGTACATTCGTTGCTTTAAAGGGGAGCCCTGTCGATGTACTGAACAAGTGCAGTTTCCATGTCAAAGACGGAGTAAGAATGCCGCTTGTTGAAGAAGACAGAGACCTCATCGAAGCTCAAAACGATAACATGGCCGGCGACGCCTTGAGAGTGCTCGGGATGGCGTACACGGATGGGTCGTCGGAAGAAATCCGGGAAAAGGAAAACGGTCTCACATGGTTGGGTCTTGTTGGAATGGCTGACCCGATCAGGGACCGGGTAAAAGAGTCGATCGCTGTTTTTCATCGTGCAGGCATGGAGACGGTAATGATCACAGGTGACCAAAGCCCGACTGCTTATGCCGTGGGTAAGGAATTGGATCTCAGCAGCGGTCGGCCTTTGGAAATCCTGGATTCAACGCATCTAACCACAACCGACTCTTCTGTCATTCAGGCCCTCAGCAAACAGGTCCACGTATTCTCGAGAGTCAGCCCGTCGAATAAGCTTCAGATCGTGCAGGCTTTGCAGAGCACGGGTAGAGTCGTGGCCATGACAGGTGACGGCATTAATGATGGGCCTGCCCTCAAAGCGGCCGACATAGGAATTGCGATGGGGCGGTCAGGTACAGACGTAGCCCGCGACGTCGCGGACGTGGTACTCGAAGAAGATGACCTAGAAACGTTGATCATCGCTATCACGGACGGACGAACTATTTATCGCAATATCCGAAAGACACTTCGTTATCTGATCTCCACGAACTTCAGCGAAATCCAGGTGATGGTGGCAGCCGGGGTACTGGGGCTGGGGTATCCCCTTAATGCCATGCAACTGCTTTGGATCAATCTCATCTCTGATATATTCCCCGGTCTGGCCTTGGCCTTGGAACCTGCGGAACCGGATGTCATGGAGCAGCCTCCGCGCGATCCGGCGAAACCGATAATCAAGACTGAGGATTTCAAAAGAATAACCTTCGAAGCGGCAACTATGACCGCGACTTCTCTCGCCGCGTACGGGTATGGTGTAATGAAATACGGAGCGGGGGCTGGGGCGAGGACAATGGCCTTTCAGAGCCTCACCATTTCGCAGATTCTTCATGCCATAAGTTGCCGTTCGGAAACGCGGAGCATCTTCGACGCGGAAAAGCCGCCGCCCAATAAATACCTGACGGCAGCGATCCTTGGTTCGCTCGGATTACAAGTTGCGACCCAGCTCATTCCAGGGGTGAGAAGCCTGCTTGGCCTGGTACCTCTTACAGCGACTGACATTCTCGTTGTAGGGGCCGCCTCGGTTGTGCCATTATTCATAAGCGAAGCCACAAAATCAGGGGTTGTCAAGCAATGAAAAGAGAGTTCATTCACACGTCCGAATCAGTCACCGAGGGGCATCCTGACAAGCTCTGCGACCAAATAAGCGATGCTATAATCGACCGATTTTTCGAACAGGATATTGGCGCCAGGATTATTGCCGAGTGTGCTGTTTCCTTGTCCGTGGTCTTTATAGCCGCGCGGTTTGCGTCGAAAATTAAGGTGGATTTTCCCAACGTGGCGAGAAAAGTCATCCGGCGAATCGGCTATGTAGACGATGAATTCAGCTTTAAGACTTGCAGTATTCTGACCAGCTTGAAAGAGATGGTATCTGATCATCCGCGGCTGGACGACAACGAGGCAGGGGACAAGGAGGTCGGCCGGCTTATCGTAGACGATCAGGTGACTCTGTTTGGGTTTGCATGCAATCATTCCCCTGCGCTTCTGCCTCTCCCGATCTGGCTTGCACACAAGCTTTCGCGAAAACTTTCCGAGGTGAGATTGCAGAACGTGCTTCCCTATTTAGCCCCTGACGGCACGACCCAAGTTGGTGTGGAATATCAGGACCGAGTCCCTCGGAGGATTCACAGCATCACGCTCAATTCAAGCCAGAAGGATAGGACATATCCGAAACCTGAGCGTCTTCAGGATGATATAAGGCAAACAGTGATAGAGACGGTGTTTCAAGATGAGCCTATAAGACCCGATGAACGCACCATGATATTCATAAATCCGGGAGGACCGCTGAAATTGGGTGGACCTTCCGTGCACTCGGGCCTGACCGGGAGAAAAGATGCCATCGACACTTACGGTGGATACTCCCGAAACAGCGGCTCTGCACTTAGCGGGAAGGATCCGTTCAGGATCGACAGGGTAGGGGCCTATGCAGCGCGTTATGCAGCCAAAAATGTCGTTGCAGCCGGTATCGCGGACCAGTGCGAAGTTCAGCTCAGCTATTCCATCGGGATGACCGGCCCGGCGAGCGTGCAGGTGGAGACAGGGGGGACGGGAAAAACTTCGGACGATGAAATCAGCAAACTTGTGGAAAAGCATTTCGATTTCACGCTGGGAGGAATTATTAATCATTTCGATTTGAGGAGACTGCCGTCGAGGACAAAAGGGGGTTTTTATCGAAAATTGGCCGCGTACGGTCATTTCGGAAGAACCGACATGGAACTGCCGTGGGAAATGACTGACAAGGTGGACATCCTTAAGTCCGAGTTGTGAGATTCATTTGTTTTGTCAATTTGGAATAAATACGACTTTAATCGAGGGGATATAACAGAACGCTCAAATAAAGGCTGTGACAATCGCTAAGGGGGAGCCCTGCAAGGCTCGATCCAATGCAAACCCGAGAAGGGCTTTGGACGCGGCTAGGGTTACGGCTTCCATGGTGTTCTCTTTGCGTTTTTTGTTGGTGAGCACCTTTGCCATGTCGATATACCCCTCCCCGGCAAGAACGTTTATTATAGCGCCGGCATTAATCTGTTCAGGATCATAGCGCATTATAATGCTGCCGGTGACAGTATTTATGGAGCTGGACTTGATGCCGGACAAATTCTTCAATAAGACCTGCAGGTCCCAAGCGCTTTGGGGGTTTCTCTTCAGGTCCGGAATCTTTACTCTCAAACGTCCGGGGCTCTCGTGAAGATAATATTCCATAATTTTTTTTCCTCTTCATTCGAGTTGGCGATTTGCTATCACAAATCGTCCGAGGAATCATCTAATTAGAAGATAACCCTCGGAATGTTAGATTAGTATGAGCGAGAGATTAGATGTTTATGTAGATGAATTTTCGAACATTTTCACGCGACTCCGCCCTTGGAAGCAATGTGAAATTCTTGATCGGCATTAAGTTTTTTTTTATTAAGTGTGATTTCATTGCGTTTAAGTTTCACTTGACACTGCCGGTCATTGACCACACCGTTATTATAACTGGGTTTTTTATGCCATTGAGACAATACAGGAGGCAATAGTATGAAAATTTGGGATTTCAAACCGAGTGGAGACTTGTTTACCACTGTCGCTGTGGGGGCCGCCGTTGCTGCCGCGCCTATAGTTCTGCCGTTCGCATGGTCTGCGGTAAGGCCCTTGTTGAAAACCGTTTCTCAAGGGCGGATTCATGCTTTACGAAACCGGACAGGGGGCCTACAGGGCCGTTGCTGAATATGCCGGTGCCGAACAAGCGGCCGTCACTCCGGCAAAAAAGCCTGTTCAAAAGAAAGTAGGTACTACTGAGAAAGGGGCTTCGATCCAAAAACCAAAGCCTTTGGTGAAAACAGCGGCAAAAAAGATCGAAAAAAAGTAAAGCGGGGCTGATGAATCTTGAAGCATCAGGACCTGTTGCGCAAGCTTCAGCTACAAGGCAACAGCAGTATCGCAACCGGAGCCTCGGGGAGTCACCGACAGGTACTCCGGTCGATCCACTGACCGATGTCGGGAGCGGAAGAGGTGCTTCGGGAGTCCCGCCGGGACTTCCCAACTGTAGCGACGGGTGCTAACCAATTCGAACCATAATGTTAAAGAGACAGGCTTTGGTTTGTATCTCTTGCTGTGGGGGATTTGAAATCCTCTCGCATCTATACAGCCTTGATACGCTTCTAATAGATTAGAGTTTTTGTCAGTGGGGCTGGGAACCGGCTTTTTACATAAAAGGCGGGTTCCCGGTGGCCTTCTCAGCGCCCCTGCTGATCTTCTGGAGAAAAATCCTGGCGCCCTGTTTTAGTTGCGGCCAGAGGCAGCGTTTTGATAAACTGTTTCAATGAGAAGGTCATGCGGGTAAGATTACCTGCAAAGGGGGCCACTGTCTCCGGTTCCTTTATCACACGTTTATGGTGGTTCGTTTCACAGGAGGAATTCATGACAACTGATACAGTGAAATGTCCCCACTGCTTTGGTGAGAAACCTGCGGCGGCCAAAGTGTGTCTTCATTGCGGGCGGGACGAGCAAGGCTTTGGTCCCATGATCCGCGCGAACCAAGCACTCGTGGCTTCAGATGTTACCGCTATAAGGAACCGGCGCACGGCCGCGATTTAACGATCCACATGCTGGTTGGTGTGCTGTCCGTGGGGCTGGGTTTTTTGCTCATGCTAACGTCAGGTTTGGGGTCTCTGTTATTCATTTTCGGGGTCGGTGTGCTTCTGGTCGCTAGGGCTCGGATGTGGTGGCGGCGCAGGAACTAATGCTGTTATCAGCCCGAGAGGCAAGTTGAAAATTCTTTCGAAGCCTTTGATAACAATAATG
>CAVUHP010000023.1:0-43391 GCA_963741425.1 uncultured delta proteobacterium | reverse complement strand
ATCAGTCCTTAGGCAGCGAAGGGTAACGGGGACCTTCTTCTTTTTTGTTACTGTTTGCTGGCTTCCCGACCGGCTTTTATGGTAACATGGCGCTATGCCAAGAACCGCACGAGCTTCCATCGGAGGGATTTGCTACCACGTTTTGAACCGCGGCAACGCGCGGCAGGATGTGTTTCACGAGGATGACGACCACGGACCGCATGGGCCTGGAATTCACGCTGCGACCCCGCGGACGCCCACGAACCGAGGCAAAAAGTAGAATGTCCCCTTTTCCAACCTTTTCATAAAACTGGATCGGTGTGCCCCACCTTTATTCGAACCGAGGAGACGCCATAAGTGAAATCCTGGCACATAACTACGTCTTGTTCATCGATTTGAGAATCTTCGCAGGAATCCCCGATTCGCAAGGCACCTTCGTCTGACAAAGCCCACAACCATAACCGTCGAAACCATAATTCTTCTTCACAAATTCCGCACAAGTAACTCCGGCATGGTTCCAGCATTTTTTCTTATCGTGGCCACTCTCGGTGATCGCCCCTACGGGACAGCGCTCTTGGCATCCGGAACATGAACCGTCATAGAAAAAAAGGCAGTATGCGTGGTGGTCTTCATATGGCCTTTTTGTAGCGGGTACCGAAAGATTCGCGACCACTGAACCGACGCGATGTGCCTTTCCCTTGGGGGTGATCAGGCCATCGCTTAGTCCAAAAGTTCCAAGACCGGCTGCATAAGCGGCATGACGCTCCGACCAATTTGAAACCAAAACGTATTTTTCGGATTTTCCCCAACTCCACTGAGGAAGAAGAACCGGCGCAAGAGACTTTATGTCTTTTCTATTGAGTTCTTGCACGACGTGCAGTCGCAAACTGTTGTTGAATTCTTCCCCAGGGAATCGAGCTTGCACCCAACGCCGAGAAGGATAAAAAGTCTCTTTGCGGTTATCTGCTTTGGTGGCTTCGCGTTGCGGAAGAATCCAACTGATAACTGTCAGATCCTCAGACCTTACTGCGACATCCGGAAACTGAATCGAAAATGCCTCGAGCGGCGTCCAGTGCGATTCCGCCACTACGTCCTTGTACGTATCATAAATGGGATCGGCCCCGGATGAAAAACCAACGAGAACCTCATCCCATGCTTTTTCATCAGGTTCCATCTTCAGGGAATTTTTCGGCGAGTTTGTCACAAACTCCGTTATAACGTCGTTCAACCAGGTTCGCATGTCTGTGGTCACTGAAAACTCCTTAGGTTACATTCATCAGCATCAACGCGATGGATATTACCGCAATCTCAATTTTACTTGCCTGTGAGGAAGCCCTGGAAGTCGAGACAGAGATTCATCGCATCCGAATCCACGCCCACCAGGGTTTTACTTCACTTGTTTCATCAATTCAGCCAACCGTTGCTCGCCATCACTGTCTTGTTCAAAACCGACCGCCCCCAGTAAATAGTGTCCCTTATGGGCAACTATGGTTTTACCCTGGTACGGATCCATTCCAACCAGAGCATCAGGTCCGAATTGCGTCGGCACTTTTTCCCTCAGTTTTCCTTTCTTGGACAAATGCTCACTATAAAGTCGTATGGCTTTTAGGGCGTCCTCAGAATTTTCAAAAATGGATAAAAAGAGATTAAATTCTCGATCCTCAGAAGCGGTTTTTCCATCAGTCTTGGTTTGGTCCTTCTTCACGTAGGATGCTTTGAAGCCTCTTTTCAAATATTCATGACCTAGAAGCCCATTCGGATAGTATTCTATCGAACCTGGTTTAAGTCCGGTTTTGGGGAAATACCCGATCTCCTTGGGTGGTGCCGAATTATCGATTATTCCAGATGCGATGCTCCTGCGCCAACTGCTTCAAGGTTGAAGGAATTGAGTCTGTTGCCTGAAGCACCACAAAATACTTGCCCTTATAAAAAATAGCGTACCTATCGTCCAGATAGGAATCCAGCCCGATCCCTGCGGGTTTTTCTTCTTGGCGGAACCTCGAGAAAACACCAAAAGCTTGGAGTGCATTCCCCATGTCATAAATGTCCACGTCAATTTTGTCGTCCGAGGAATTCACCTTACGATAAATTGCAGATACTGACTTTTCAAACCCGTACTGGAGAAAAAGATCGGCTTGACCGTCAATATGCTCAAACAAAGTGTCCTTCGTGTACAGTTTCAGGAGCCTCTCGCAGAGTCCATTCATTGGAACAATTTTTCGGAAAGAGTGATTCCATCGTCGTAGTTTCCGAATAGACGTTTTGAGAAACGAATAACATCACCAGCATTGGGATAACAATTAGAGCTGCACTCCTGGTCACAGCGTCTTTCCTCCAAAGATTGACATCCCAAAATGGAACCGCGGCTAATCCTAGAATCGCCGATGAAGCTCCTTTGATGAATTTTCGCCGTCCAATCTTTTTTGAAATCATGGGTTTCTCTTTCCAAATTAGAATTTTCTTGTGCTTCTGCGCATTTTCGCAAAAAGCTTAGCCAGCGGCCCTGGGTGCTCAGCCTCAGCATTTAGTATTGTTCCTGCTTCCTTGTGTGTACCTGGTATTATACAATGACTTGGATTTTACTCAAGGAGCTCACGATGAACAGAACCGTTGCGCTTCCGTGGGGTGGAGGCTCTCTGGAGCTTCGTTTGCCCGAACAATGGACGGTACTCGGTGAACTTAAGCCGCGGAGTGTTCCGGCCCCGGTGGATATAGCCCAAGCCTGTGCGGAGGCTCTGCAAGAACCAATTGGTGCAAAACCACTCGGCGCCGGACAACTGACGGGCAAAAGAATAGTTATTGTGGTGGATGACCATTCACGGCCAACGCCGGTGAGTGAATTTATTCGTCCCGTAATGGAAGGGCTTGGATCGGCAGGTGTCCGGGACGAACAAGTGGAGTTTTTGATAGCAACAGGAGTGCACAGGTCCAGCCGGCCCGAAGAAATCGAGTGGAAACTGGGCCGGGAAATCTTATCGCGGTTCCGCTGCCGCTGTCATGATGCGTACGATCCCGAAGCACTGACTTACATGGGAACCACGTCACGCGGTACGAGGGTACTACTTAATAAATTGCTGACCGAAGCGGACCTCATTATATGCGTGGGATCTCTGGAGCCTCATTTGCTGCTCGGCTTCGGGGGTGGGCTCAAGATGATTATTCCCGGATGCGCAGCCGCCGAAACAGTTGGAAGGAATCACCTTCAAGGCATTGACCCCGAGCACTTCAACTATGTAGGGACTCGCGGTGATCATTCACCCATGAGACTGGATTTGGAGGAGGGAGTACGGCTCCTGGGCAAGGAGATTTTCGTCGTCAATGCAGCAATGAACGAACAGGGGAGGCCTACACGTTTTTTCTGCGGCGACCCGGTTCAGGCCCACCGGTCAGGTGAATCGTTCGTCGAGAACCTGCTTCGTCTGGATATTCCCGAGCAAGCTGACGTTGTCGTAACCAACTCATTCCCCATGGATCTTGATTTGCGTCAATCGGCCAAATGTCTGGGAAATACGCTCTATGCATGTAAGCCGGGCGGAACCATGATGGGCTTTCTCCGGTGTGAACAGGGACTAGGCGAAATGCCTTTGGCAAAGAAGACCCTGCCGTATCCGGTGACGCGGATGCTGTTAAAGGTACTTGGAAAGAAACGGATCCTTCCGTTAGTGGAGAAGGCTAGAAAGGGGGAGCCTGTTGAAGAAGTGTTTATAGGCCATTTCGGTCTCCAGATGCTCAGACGCAATCATCTGGCCATTTATAGCGACAGCGAGAAGTTGCCTCAGAACTTGGGTCGCAAGATGGGGCTTGCCCAGAGCTTCACCGATATTGGAGAGATGCTGTCATGGACACTGGCCAAAGTTCCTCGCAACGCGAGGGCATGGATCTTCCCGAATGGCGGCACGACGTATGCTCGTTTATAGTGTTTGCCTAAAATGATGGAGTGTTGCCACTCGTCACCCAGGCGAAAGCCGGGGTCCATACATTGTCCTAAGTAAAGCCTGGGACCAGTCCTTCCTGGATTCCGGCGTACGCCGCAATGACCGAATCTGACGACGTGCAAAACGATGTGCTCAAGACCAAATGCCGATCGGCGCAAATGGGGAGGAATAACATTCGCGAATACTGCGTTCTCCATCGGTTGAGGGCCGAGCAATACAAAAAGTAGGTGTTTGCCAATACTATTTTGGCGCCTCCAGTGCAGCTCGTCGACTGGCCAACACCGTCTTTGCTACTGCCCATACCATCAGGAGAGCTGTGACACCAAGGATCACTGCACTGACCGGTCGAGTTATGAAGACGCTTAGGTCATTATGATGAGCCACCATGCTCGTAAGGAAGTACTGCTCAGCCATTGGCCCAAGGATTATGCCCATGACCAACGGAGGGATTGGCAGGTCGTAACGCCGCATAGCATAGCCCAAGAAGCCAAACAGCATCGTCATCCAGACATCCGACATGTCGTTCCGAAGCGCGAACCCACCTAGAAAGCAGAAACACGACGATAAACGTGTTGAGGATAGCGGCCGGAACTCTCATGAGAGTAGCAAACGAGAATGCAGCAATAAAGCCCAACAGAATCATCACAAAATTGACGGTGATCATCCCGGCGATTATTGTGAAGACTTCGACTGGCTGTTTTGTAAAGAGCAGCGGCCCGGGCTGTATTCCGTGGAGCAGGAAGGCTCCCATCATGACCGCTGTCGCCGCGCTACCGGGAATCCCAAGACAAAGCAGATGCACCATCGCGCCGCCTGTCGAGCCGTTGACCGAGCTTTCAGATGCGACCAGAGCTCCTGCATGACCCTTGCCGAATAATTCCGGAGTCTTGGAGACCTGTTTCTCAAGACCATAGGATACAAACGACGAGACTGTGGCCCCCGCACCGGCGAGACCGCCAACCGCCAGCCCGACGGCAGTTCCGCGAATGAGCGACCAGCGCAGGGGCCAAAGGTCGAGGAGCGGAAGCCGAGGTATGGCCCCTCTAATGGAGGCATCAGGAACCGGAGGTGCGTCAACAGCCACAAGCTGTTCAATCACCTCGCCAATCGCAAAAAGACCGATGAGAACAGCCACGAAATCCACGCCGGTAGTGAGAAACGATAAACCGAAGGTGTATCGCTCTACTCCGTACTGGCCCTCTGTGCCTATTGTCCCGAGAAACATCCCGACGAAAAGCGAAATAAGGGCCGCGGTCATGGAGGAACTGCCGAGCACCGAAACGCTTGCGAGCCCGAAGACCACCACTGAGAAAAACTCGACAGTAGAGAAGCCTAGTGCGAACTTGGCGAATGGCGGCGCGAAAAAAGCAAGGCAGAGTGCGCTGACAAGACCACCAAATGCGGAACTCATGATGGCCAGCCCTAGTGCATATTGCGTCTTGCCTTGGCGGTTCAACCGGTAACCTTCCCAGGTGGTCGGGACGTTCATCGGGTCACCCGGGATATTGAACAGGATTCCCGTAATGGAACCTCCGAAAACACCACCACAGTAAACGCCGATCATAAGAAGCACTGCGGGTACAATGCCCATCACATACGTGAACGGCAGCACGAGAACAATTGAGTTTATCATGGTGATACCAGGGAGAGCCCCAGCGACGATCCCTATCACCAGGCCGATCACCATCATGAGCAAATTCATCGGCTGAAGGGCATTGGCGAAACCGATTCCAAGATTCGCGATGATATCCACCGCTTCCGCTCCTTAATAGAGGTGAAGCGCCCTATAGAGCGCAACAGTGAAACTTTCAAAGACCCAATCGCCCTTAGGTAACGGCAGGTACACAAATTTGACAAAAACGTAGAGCAGCAGCACTGTCCCGACAACCACATTGCCGACAATTAAAGGAATGGACCTCGATCCCGAGATCCACATGAAGCTTGCGATGAATAAGGCGGTCGCCAGAGCAAACCCGATAAACGGAGCCAGCACCATATACATGACAATCAGCCCGATGCTGCCAACCAGCTTCGACTGAGAAATAGGCGGCCGAGCCGTTAAGCCGGTACCCGCTCCTGTGTAGGCGGAACGCACGTCAGTGATCAGCTTCGCTGCGCAAGCGAGAACGAGCCCAACGAGGATCATTCGCGGCCAGAAGCTTGGACCAAGCTGGCCGGGTTGTGCAATCTCATCCAGACCTCGTCCGTGAAAAAAAAGGGCTATGGATATTAAGATACCTACTGCGGGCCCCACTGCAATCTTGACAAGTTTCATCCTTCTTCACTTTCGGAGACCAAACTCTCTTACCAGTTTATCCATGGTGGCCGCCTCGCTTTTCACCCATTTTGTGAACTCCTGTGGTCCCAGGTAGCTGTCCGGACGACAATAAAACTCCTCAGCGAATTTCTTCCATTGCGGGGTCTCCATCCCCTGCCGTAAAGCCTCTGCTATGATCTGAATGCGGTCCGCCGGTACCCCCTTCTTCGCTACAATCCCCCGGAATTGCGGCAGCCGGATGTCAAAGCCAAGTTCCGCTGAACACGGCACGTCCGGAAAGGCGGGGTAACGTTTCTCCGCGAATATAATCAGAGGTTTGAGCTGACCTGCATCTACGTATTGCTTCACATCCCCAGCCTGCTCGTACAGCACTTCTGTGTGTCCGCCAAGAGTGGCGGCGTAACGCTCGCCCGGCTTCGGGTACGGTTAATTGGTCATCTTATAGCCCATTTTGTCGAAGTATTTAACTGTAAGATCATCGACTGTCCCAAAACCGAGTGTCGCCACTCGCACTTTCGCCAGGGTTGGCCTGAGCATGCTTGAGTAGGTCTTGAATGGTCTTGAAGGGGCTATCGGAATTCACGAAAAGGAACGAGTCGGCCACCTGGACACGAACAATCCATTCAATATCATCCGTCTTATACCGAGCCTGACCCGCCGGAATGGTGCAAAGAGTATCTGCGATTAAAACCGCTATGGTGTAGCCGTCTTTCTTCCCTGCCAATAGGTCATTTATGCCTAAATTTCCCGAGGCGCCGGGCTTGTTCGAAACCGGCAAGGGAACTCCGAGAATCGCTTCTGCGCATTTGCCTAGAGTCCGAGCCATCTGATCGGCCCCTCCACCAACCCCCCACGTACAAATGAAATCGACCGGACGAGACGGAAATTTCTCCTGGGCCGAAGCCACTGTCACCAGGCTCATGACCAAAACCGTAAGCCCTGCAACCATAATCATCTTACGAAACATTGTCCTGACCTCCTGTGCGTTGTTCCGGGGTTAAGCAATGATTTCGATCCTCTTTTCAGCTCGAATCCAGTACGCTAGTCATTAAGCAACTCCGATAATCGAGCTCTCTCGATCATGCCTGAAGCGTTTCTCGGCAGCATTTGCACCACTTTGACAATTTTGGGAGTTTTGATTTCTCCAAGTCGATCGGCACAAAAGTCTCGCAGATCCCGTTCCGTACAGGAGCTTCCAGGTTTAAGCGTGCAGCAGAGCAAGATGTCTTGGCCGCAGCGTTCATCCGGGATACCAGTCGAAGCTGCATCGATCACCTCAGGATGCTCGCATACCACTTCATCGATTTGCTCCGGCACTATATTGGAACTATTCTTTACAATCAATTCATTCACCAGGGCTGGAAGTCGCAGCCTCTGTATCTTTCCGGATGGACCTTTGGGAAGGTAGTCCAACAGTTTGATAACCTTGGGAGTTTTGTACTTACCTAAATTCTTGAGACAGTACTCACGTAATTGATCTACCGTGCAGGCCGTTCCCTGCTTAAGAGTGCAGCAAACCATGATCTCTTCGCCATAATGTTCATCCGGTATTCCGACGGCGGCCGCGTCGAGTACAGTCCGGGTGCCCGTAGAAGCACTCATCGATCTCTCGTGGGGAGATGTTCTCTCCCCCTTTGATGATGAGTTCCTTCAGCCGTCCGGTAACGAAGACGAACCCATCCTCGTCCATATACCCGAGATCGCCGGTATGAAACCATCCGTCCGGTTCCAATGCCTGAGCCGTGATTTCCGGCTCCTTGTAATACTCTTTCAGCACATTGTCGCCCCGAATCATGATCTCACCGACAACACCCCTGGAGCACTCTCTACCCTGCTTGTCAATTATCCTCGCCTCATTCCCCACAGGTTGGCCCGGAGACCCATATTTGCGTTTAGCCGCATCCAGCGGATTCGAAAAAACAGGAGCGGCGCACTCGGTCAGTCCCATGGTTTCCACAATCGAAACATTGAACTTCTTTTCGAATGCGTGGTGCAGTGAAGGAGGCAGAGCAGATGAGGCAGACCTCCCGAAACGGATTTGGTCGAGATGGTAACCTTTGCCTAGAATATCTGTCCCGCTGACTAGGTAAGAGATAATGGTGGGAACAACGGAAAACCATGTACAACGATACTGAGATAGCAAAGGCCAAAACTGAGTAGCGGAGAAGCGTTCGGGCATCACAATTGAAGACCCGCCCACCAGAGGGGCCATAACAGAAACCACTTCCGCATTGATATGATAAATGGGCAATGAGACCAATCCTATGTCGTCTGCGCATAGCTCGTGAGCCTCTACCACATTGTATCCGCCTGAAATCATGCTCTTGTGGGTGAGAATCGCCCCTTTGGGACGACCTGTAGTGCCGGATGTGTAGAGGAGCAGTGCAGGATCTTCTTCCGCTATATCCGGCAAGACCTGATCGGACAGGTCCTCATGAGGAAGGATTTCCTGCCGGTTTTTATCGATGACGACGATCTCAATATTCCGTTTTACAGGTCCGAGGGATTCGAGGAGCCTGTCGTGTTGTAAGTCTGTGACGAAGACCAGCTTTGTATCGGAATGATCAAGAACGTACGTCAGTTGAGAAGGTTGAGCATTCAGATTCAAGGGGGAAATCACGAAGCCCGAATACATAGCCGCCAGAAAGATTTTTGTCGTCTGGAAGCCATTTCCCATCATGAACGAGATCTTATCCCCCTTCTTAAGCCCGTGCTGGAGTAGGTACTGTCCGTATTTGATGCAACTGGCTTGAAGCTCGCCAAAAGTAAGGGTCAGATCCGGTTCAGGCGCTACCATAAAAATCTTGTCCGGCCGCTTGCCTGCCCAGGTGTCCACATGATACCTGATTGTACGCTTCACCGGTCCGTCCTTTGAGCGCGTCCAGCCTGCGCTCGGGAAAACAAGCGTTCAATTCAAGCTGTAGCTATAACGGTGTTCTCGTTCTCGCCTTTAGATATTTGCGATTCTTGATCTTGATGAAAACTCAAACATCTGTAGTGAGGTAATCGAATCCCAGCTCGAAGGCCCTTTTATTCTCCTCTTGAGATTTGGGAATTATTGCCAGGATACTTTCGAGAACCAGATCTCTGTTCAGTTCTTTTTCCAGCAATTTGGCCATTGCTCCGAGAGCGATGCTGTTGCTGAAAATTGGTTTGCCAAAATTTTCAACAGCCAGTTGCTTGGCCGGCAAGGCTTTCTGTTTACATAGGAGAGTGTCGTCGATTTGTTCTACGAAAGCCGGATCATAGATGATAACCCCATGTTCGGGAACCGTGTTCTTGAAACGATTGTACGCTGCCAGAGACAAAGCAACAAAATAATCGGGTGTTTCGCACATGGGGCTGTCAATCAAGTCCTGCGACAGGACCACTTGGCTCCGTACGTACCCGCCCCGCATTTCAGTGCCATGGCTCTTGAGCATGGTAACATGGAGGCCTTGCTTGACGGCTGCCTCTCCGAGGATCTGCCCCAGTCGGACAACTCCTTGTCCCCCGAACCCACTGGCCACTATTTCTGTTCTTTCTGTCATAGAGCGCCTGTCCTCCTGATTTTCTCGACACAGCCCCAGATGTGCTCGGAGAATTCGGGTCTCGAATTTGTGGCGTCATGCCACACTCCTGTGGCCCAGAGGGTGTCGGCTTTCTCCTGTCCTATCGGGGACGCGTGATCGCTGATCCAGTTGTAGATATCAGCCTGATTTCGCGAACCGAGATGGCGAGCGGCGAAGTTGGTCGGGCATGGGTAGGGCATATGCACAAGTGATAAGCCTTTATTGAGAATAGCCTTCTTGACGGTCTCCACAGCCCTCATGCCATCCATGGCCACATGACGAGCAAGGAAGGTCGCACCCGCTCCTTTTAGGATGTACATGACATCCATGCCTTCGCTCATAAGGTTCGGTTCGAACATGCCGTACGGGCTTGAGTCGGTCTTCGCTCCTTGCGGCGTGGTGAACCCGAACTGCCCTCCCGTTGACTGATAGCCCAGATTGTCATTGACAATCACGGTTATATCCGCGTTGCATCGGGCCGCATGGATGAGGTGCATAAGCCCGATCCCGAAAGCATCACCATCACCTACCGTGAGAATGATCTTCTTCTCCGGGGGCAAGGCTATGCGAAGACCTCTGGCGATGGCATACACCCTGCCGTGGGTTCCGGCAAACCCGTCGCCTTTCCAGGTGGCGAATGTTTGACGCCCGGCACATCCGATGGACGTTCCCCAAACAATATCACCTACATCAAGGCCCAATTCTTCTATGGCCTGAATCACTATCTTGTGATTCATCCCGAGCCCGCAACCGGAACACGCTGTACTCGGAATCTTGCGGGTGCGCAGGTACTTGTCTATAAGCGAAGCAGACGAGTATTCCATCACCAGGCCTCCAATTCCCACCCTTTACGTTGTAGGGGTTCGTTTTTGAGGAGCTTTTCAAAACTATCCATAAGATCCGGGATCGTGGGCAAGTCACCGCATGTTCCCAGGAAATGCACGTTAGAGTCTTTTGCAGCGGCACGCTGAACCTCGCGAACCAACTGACCGTCCCAGTTGAGTTCCACGACCAAGTATTTCGTTTTCAATGAAAAATGTTCGTCCGGGAACGGCCAGAGATTAATGAGTCTCAGTGCGCCTACTTTCAATCCGGCAGAACGAGCCCTGGCCACAGCAGTGTTGACCACGCGCGATGGCGTGCCGTAGGAAACTACCACCAGGTCAGGATCGTCATCCATGTACTTCTTTTCATAAAGACCGTTGAAGAGTGGTCTATTGTTGCGGACCTTATAAATCAACCTGTATGAGTGCTTGTGATGCGCCTGAACATCTTCAATATCATAGCCCTCTTCACTGGGGGTCCAGTCGGAACACAAGCCCCCGCAATTGTTTCCCATCTGGACAGGAGGAATGTCCAGGGCGTCGGTAGCAGGATAGAAGTCGGGTCCGCTGTGAAATTTCCTGGGCCACACCCGATAGCCCATTTCATTCATTTCTTCTTCATTTTCGGGCAAGGTTATATCCTCGAAGCCGTCGGTAATAAGCTGATCCGCCAAGACTGTAATGGGCATCCTCAGCCGTTCTGAAAGATAGAAGGCCTCTATTACCATAGACATGGCCTCCTGAGCTGAGTTTGGAGCTAGAGTGACGACCTCAAAATTCCCCCCTTGAGTAGGATATCTCGTAAGATAAAACTCACCCTGACCCGGGGCTCCTGTAATTCCGGAAACCGGCCCCACTCGACCCGAATTCAGGACGACCAACGGTGTTTCACAGCCAAGCGCCCAACCGTAAGGATCTGCGTAAAGGATGAACCCTGGGCCTGACGTTGCTGTCATAGCTTTCATGCCTCCCAGGGAAGCTCCGATGCACAGGTGCATGGCTGCGCACTCATCCTCGCCCTGGAGATAAACCCCGCCGACTTGGGGGAGTCGCAGACTCATTGCTTCAGCCAGTTCAGTCGCAGGGGTTATCGGATACCCGCAAAAGAAACGACAGCCCGCCAGTATGGCGCCTTCAGTGATCGCAAAGTTTCCAGTTTCCAAAAAGCGTTTCATTTTTTAATCCTCCGCTCGGTCAGGCCGTCGTTGCCCGAATATCTATGGCGAAATCCGGGCAAGCGAAGAAGCATTTTAAGCAGCCCACGCACCATTCCGACGATTTGCATTCCATCGGTTTGTATCCCTTTGCATTGAAATCTTTAGCAGGACCAAAAACATCCATGCTGCAGACCTGCTTACAATAGCCGCATTCCTTGCAGTGAGCTGTATTGACAACTACCTCGAACTGCCGAGCATCGCAGTCAAGGCAACGGGATGATTCCAGCGCAGCTTGTTGGTCCCTAAAGCCCTTTTCCACCTGATCGAAATTGCCCTTCCGCTCCCAAACTTCCAGACGAGGCGTTTGCTGCCGCGATCTAACCGGAGCACGATCATTGATCGAAACTTCTTCTTCTGGTGAAGCCAGCACCTCAGAGATATCGCCTGCGCCTCCCAGGTACTTGTCTACATTTTCCGCCAGCCTACGCCCGCCAGCTATGGCCTCGATGATCGAAGCGGGTCCGGTAACAACCTCTCCCGCGGCAAAAACGCCTGGCAAACCGATGGACAAATCACCATCGGAAACAGCAAGCCTATTGCCCTGAATCTTGATCCCGTCTTGGGAGTTAAGAAATTCAAGCGCGGGAGCTTGTCCGATAGCAGCGATAATGGCGTCGGCGGGAATTCGATGAGTGATCTCCTCGTCGTAAACAGGGTTAAAATTACAGGCAGCGTCAAATACGGATACGCATCGCTTCAGGCCAAGGCCGGTGACTTTGGTCTCACCTAAGACCTTTTTGGGCGCCCAAGCAGTGTGGATAAACACACCCTCTTCTTCCGCCAACGAAATTTCCCATGGATGCGCGGGCATCTCGTCACGAGTTTCGAGGCAGAACAGATTCACTTCTTCAGCGCCCAGTCTCCCGGCGGTCAGCGCCACATCGAGTGCTACGTTGCCTCCGCCAATTACGACGACGCGTTTTCCTATATCAACAGGATTTCCAATAGCCGCTTCTCTCAAGAATTCCAGTCCCCACCAGAATCCTTTCTTATCAACGCCGTCCAAAGGCACCCGAGCGCTTGTCTGCGCACCGGAAGCGATAATAACTGCATCGAAATCTTGGATAAGCTGCCCCAATTCAACGTCTTTACCGACCGAGACGCCGCCCCGAAATACGATCCCCAGATCAAGAATTTCTTTGATATCGCGATCCAGCCTCTCCTCCGGAAGACGGTACTTGGGTATCGCGTAGCGCATCATGCCGCCAGGTTTTGGAAATTCATCCATTAAGGTCACTTGATGGCCAAGGGTAGCAAGATAGTAAGATGCTGTCAGACCCGTGGGGCCGGCGCCTATCACGGCCACCTTTCTATTTGTTGCAGGAGACTTTTTCTTAAATTTCTTCCAACCATCCCCAGCCCGGTCCACCGCAAAACGTTTTAGCGTCCTGATAGCGATAGGGTCTCCAAACTGCTTGTAAGCGCAAGCGTCTTCACAGGGGGCAAAACATGCGTCAGCACAAACAAAGGGAAACGGGATCTTTTCCCTGATAATGCCAACAGCCTCATCGAACATCCCCATCCGCACGGCACGAATATAACGCGGCACATCCACTCCTGCCGGGCAGGATCTCATGCACCGAGCTACAATGAAATCTTTTCTGGGAACTCGGTTCGTGGTCATTGGTTGGTTCTCCGTTTAGTATAATGGTGGATAATCTGTTTGCTTCAAATCTGATCGCTCACATCTATTTATCCCAGGGGAATTGACCCACTGTTTTTTCTACATGAAGAGCCAATCCGAGGATATGTTCACGCATTCGGCTTGCCGAAAGGTCCGGGTCGCGACTTTCCAGCGCCTCTATAATCTGGAGATGTTCCGTTAGAGCATTCTGGGCTCGACCTCCTGCACGCATTGTGAGGATACGGACCATACGTATGTGATCTCGAATATGAGAAGCCAACTCCATTAGTTTGGAACAACCGCTCAGATCGAGTACTTGCTCGTGGAAATTTACATTGGCAACCGCGAATTTGTCCGCCTGCCGCTCAACGTTATTTTGTGAAAACGAATCAAAAATGCTTCTTAGTCCGGCTACATCCCCGTCGCTTACATGCCTGGTCGCAAGCCGAGCCCCCATGCTCTCAAGCGCAGCGCGAACATAAAGGATTTCCACGATCTCTTTTTTTGATTTCTCATTTATGAAAACCCCTCGTCGAGGCTCAACTCGCAGAAAACCCTCAGCGACAAGTCTATGAATGGCTTCTCTCAAAGGAGTGCGGCTTATACCTAGCTGTGTGGCCAATGTGCGCTCATCCAGTCTCTGGCTAGGATCGAATTGAGAGGTCAGGATTAATTCCTTAAGGGAATCGTAGACAAGATTAGCCAGGCTGGCAGGCGGCTCTATAGGCGAAATAGAGATGTTCATTGGCGTCTTCAGAGATGAGGATGTGGTATACCAGATACCAAGAACCGCGGATTGTCAAGCGGAAAATACAACAAGCGATAATCTTGACCTTCCTGAAGATGATATTGCATGGCTAGGGACGTGCTGTCGTCATTGCCAAAGTGATGCATCTCTGAAAAATTTAAGAGTGACTAATGGGATGACGTGGGGAACCGGAGTGCATGAACCCACATGGAATCGTCTTTGTAGATTAGTTATTTGAACGAGAGCAATAAAAGGCCGATGTTATTTACTGCAACCACAACAATAGGAAGGGATTGCTCTTTTTGCAATCACAAATTTCCCACACACAGATCGACCGCCGCGGCACTTCAATCGTGGTTCAAACTTTAGATTAATTAACCACAGATGGTATGCTAAAAAGGTTTGTCTTCTTTGGAGGTCTCATGGGCATGAAACGTCTGCTGGAAAAACATCTGAAAATCTACGAACACGAAGCTGGTCGATTTGCGTGGCTAGCGGTGATTTTCTTTGCAATCTTCTTTGTCACAGCCATTTTCCGCAACTATGTGGATACCGCCTTTCTAAAGCGGTACGGGCCCGACTACATACCTTGGATGCTGGTCATCAGTGCGCTGTTGACCATGGTTGTGCTTTCTTTTGCCGATCGTGTGGCGAGACGCTTTTCGGACACGTATTTAATGATCCTTATTTTGGTGGGATACGCGGCAGGAGTGACTTTATGCTGGCTCATGGTCAAGTCAAAATTCACTATCGTTTACCCGATCCTTTACCAGTTCATGGGGCTGTTAGATTCCATATTGCTCGTTTACCTATGGAACATTGCCGGTGACTTGTTTGACGCTAGGCAAGGGAAGCGCGTTTTTCCACTGGTGACTGCAGCCCAGGTGCTGGGCACCACGGTTGGCAGTTTTCTGACCAGGCCCATTACCCTTTGGATCGGTGAAGACGCCGCACTGCTGGTATTCGGAGTGGTATTCCTGCTCACCGCGCTTTTCATGTTCAAGACCAGCCGGAACATAGTGGGGGAACCGAAGCCGAAGAAATCCGCTGCCGAGACTAGCATAGAGAAGAAACGTTTGGCTGAAGTCCCGGGCATTATGAAGCAATTCCCAATAATTCGCTTCCTAATCATTTGCGGATTAATTCCCAACATACTGTTGCCCATATTCTCCTATCAGTTCAGCGTGATCGCCAACCACAGCTTTGCTTCCGAACAGAGCCTAATCACTTTTCTCAGTGTGTTCCGAGGATCAACCACGCTTGTAACTTTCGTGATCCTCTTCTTCGTGGGACGCCTGTATTCAAGCATGGGCTTGCCCAATGCGTCACTGGTTCACCCCATTAACTTCACGGTTACGTTCGCGGCTCTCACTGCCTTTTTCAACATTTACGTGGCTGCTTACGGCCAGTTTACAGCTATTCTTATCCAGCGGGCCATCGCAGGACCGGTGAACAAGATCCTGTTCAGCGTCATACCAAAAGCCCTGGCTGCCTGGAGCCGAACCTTCATCAGGGGCACGGTGCTCAAAATCGGCATGCTTGCAGGTTCCCTCCTTATGATTTTTCTGAAACCGGTCATGACACCACAGGATTTTGCGTACATTGCAGTGGTCCTTGCCGCCTACTGGGTGTTTGAGACCCTGGTGTTTAGAAAGGAATACAAACGCATCCTTAAGCAAGTTATCGTTGCCGGGAAAATCGATTATGACCAAATCGAGGCGGTTCGCACCTTTGATGCGGGTGGGGCTCCCATGGGACTGGAGTCTGCCACTGTAGACATGCGTCCGGAAGAAAGGGCTGAGGAGGAAGCCAAACCTGCTGTCATGGCGTCGGATTTGGCGTTGAAGATGTTGGACGACCCTAGTCCCGATATTCGCACCGAAGCTGCCCTTGCTTTGGCCGTGAACCCGGACATGAGGGCAGCGAGAAAACTTATTCGATGCCTGGAAGACTTGGACGATAATGTGCGGACCGCCGCGATGGAAGCCCTTATCGCTTATCCCAGGGAGATCCTGCCATCTCTTGAGGCTTGCCTTCTGGCGTCCAGCCTGCGGGGAAAGCAAGGCATTCTTGAGGTGATACGGTTGTCACCGATTATCAGCGATTTCGAGATGGCCCACCTGTTAGGCAGAACTGTCGAAGAGGCGTACGAAAACCTCATGGTGATCCGTCGACTTCAGGGGTTCGAAAATCATGCAAGCGTCCAAATGCTGAAGGAATACCTGTTGGCACGAAATGAGGAAATCCTGAGCCTATTGTTTTATGCTTTGTGGGTGTATCACGCTGACATGCGACTCATGTATCAGTCCCTTAGATCTGAAAACGCCTCCGTAGCCATAGAAATGGTGGAAACCTCGATCCGAGGACAAAACCTTCCATATCTGTTACCCCTCATCGACGACTTACCGCTGGATGAAAAAATCGAGAAGGGAAGGAAGCTTTTCAATCTTGTATCAAGAGACGAACCCGAACGCCTTCTTACGTTCCTATCTCAATCGGGAGATCCCGTGACCAGGATGCTATCTCTTTACGTGATAGCTGACCTGATGCCGAACGTGGCGTTTATACCGGTTATCGAATCACTCTTGCAGGACGAGGATGAGTTCGTGCGTCAAGTTGCCGAATTTGCATACACCAGAGAAACGAACAAGGAGGCCAAGATGCCTGAAATCATAGAAATGATCAACAGCTTGAAGACCTTTGCTTTATTCGAGGGCTTGGGGACCAGAGAACTTCATGCGCTTGCCAGCATAACACGAGAGCAAGAGTTTAAGCCTCAGGATATCGTCATCAGGGCTGGCGAGGAGAATAATTCGGTCTATTTGATCTTGTCCGGCCGAATTACGACATTCCATGACTACGGGACGCCTGATCAGAAAGAACTCCGAATATATGAGGCCGAGGGGTACTTGAATTTCATCCCCGCGTTCCTCCACCAGCCGGCTCTTAACACTTCGGTCGCGGCCGAAACGACCAATGTTTCTGGTGCTCCCACAGAGCCAGTTTCACGAGATTATGAGGATCTATCCCCAGATAGGACTCAATCTTTTGAAGCTGGCGGCAAACCTCTTGAGAAGCATGGGCGTCACAGCATGAGAATTGGCCTGGGTCTCCAAAGAAGAAAGGAAGCCGGATAATGCAGTCGTTGTATCAGTTTCTCAAGACGACAGTTTTAGGGGGCCTACTGGTGCTAGTGACCAGTGGCAGTGTGCTTGTACGTAATTTCAGCCGTAATCAAGAAAGTCGTGAGCACATTGGCTGCTGTCGCAAAGCCGCTGCACGTCACGAGCGTCGGAGGAATTGCGCTGGTCGAAGTAGCTGCCGTCCTTGTTGTAATAGCCGCTTGTTTCTTTTTCGGCCTCCTGGTGAGGACCGCTGTCGGGCAGTCGTTCGGCAGCTGGGTTGAAGACAAAATACTAAATTTATTGCCGGGTTATCAGTTAATTAAAAAAGTCTCACGGCAGTTTGCCGGGGGCAGCGAGGCGGTTCATTGGTCGCCGGTTTTGATCAAAATTGGAGAGAGCCGACAGATTGGTTTTCTGGTGGAAGAGCACTCTTCCGGCGAGGCCACGGTATTTGTACCCGCGGCCCCGGCCGTTTCGTTCGGAACAGTTCATATAGTAAAAGCAGTACAACTGGAAAAACTTGATGTCTCGATGCGCAAAGCCGTCGATTGCATTACACAATTGGGCATGGGATCTTCAACGCTGAGTTCGGTTCCCCAACCACACATGAGCCCCACCAAGGGTGACTCTTGATAGACTAGTATTTAAGCCTTGGGCTTCGCCAATGTTTACCTTCCGAGCCTTATCACCTCTTCTGTAAGGACTTCAGGTTGGCTGCTAATGCAGTTGATACCTGCTGGGCCGCCGCGCACGGACAACCCCCAACCGAGTGGATTCCGCAGCATTTTGATTTCTCCGTCTCGTATGACATTCCCGGCAAATCACGGAGATGGTGATCACCGGCGATCTCGTGCCGAGCTACCGGGGTTCCATGAACAAGCGAAGGCCTGCTCACGTTGGCCGCAGATTTGTGAGCCTTGTCCGTGGCCGGAATCGGGAAAATCTTGCCTTCGAAGACTGTGCCCCAGACCGGAATATCCTTTAGCTTCATCGGCTCCACAGCCATGGGATCCTGATCGAGCACGGTAAAGTTCGCCATCTTGCCTGGCGCGATGCTTCCGAGTTCATTCTCCTTCTGCCAGGAATACGCCGCTTCGATGGTGATGGCGCGAAGAGCATCTTCGACGCCGATACGTTCCTCGGGACAAGCAATGCGTCCCGACGGCGTAACACGATTGACGGCGCACCACACGAAATTCAGTGGATCACTCGGCCCCATAGGCAGGTCTGAGTGAAAAGAGAGTGGAATGTGGTGCTTTAGCACCGAGGCAGAGCGGACCATGGCGTCCGCACGTTCGGGACCAAGCCCGACCTTGCCGTACTTGTCAGCAAAACCCACTGTGTAGTAAGGGTTCGCACTGACGATACCTCCTAACCTGGCGATGCGAGCGATCTGGTCCTCGGAGGAAGTAGCAAAGTGGACGATAACCGAGCGGTGGTTTGCTCGCGGATTCTCGGTCATTCGACGATCGAGTACGTCCAATACGGTTTCCAAACCGAGATCTCCATTCACATGAGTGTGAATTTGATAGCCCGCGTCCCAGTAGAGTTTGGCACGCTGATCGAGATTCTTTGGAGTCATCATCCACTCACCATGATGACCGTCCGTGTAGCCTTCTTTCATTTGCATTAGCTGCGATATGATAGCGCCATCTGCGAAGAGCTTTATCTGTCTCGGAAAAAATGACACCTTTCCTGTGGGCGCCGTGGCAACCTGCTTCTCGGTCGCTGCAAGCGATTCGGCCAATCCGAGACCGGAATCGACTTGAGTACGGCCGTCTACGATAAAATAGCTGTAGAAAGGCGTGTCGCCGGAACCTAGAATTTGTTCATAGAGCTTCCAGATCTCCGGCGTAAAGAGAGCGCCCGGTTCCATGTAAGCAGTCACGCCGTTCTGATGCAGATATGCGACCATCTGCTTAAGTCCGAATATCATGCGCTCAGGCGTAGCAAACACTTTGAGAAGCGGCTCCAATATGAGATTCATCCCTGTCTCCCACCAGTGGCCCTCCTCCCAGTTAAACATCTTGCTTGCATCGCCTTTGCCTTTCATCGCTTCTTGTGTGAGGCCAAGCGCTTTGATAGCCGCGGTGTTGAGGAAAAATTCATGACATGAGCGCTGCCATACTGCGATGGGACGCGCTGCGCTCACCACGTCAAGCGTCTTTCGATCAAGTTTACCATGCCAGAGCCAGTGGTAGCCCCACGAAAACAACCATTCGTTTTTGTCCGTCATCGCACTGTCAGCAGCTTTTAATCTGGCAATGAATTCCTCCGCGCTGTTTGCCGCCTTGAAAGTCCGCCCGGGCAAAACCCAGTCTTCGGTGGCTATCACTTCCGTGGCCAAAGTGAGTGCGCCGAGGATTGGATGCAGATGCTGATCGATCAGTCCAGGAAGCACGACCTTAGATGCAAATGTCTCGTCCACGGTGAATTTCAAATCACCCAGAGATGCTTTGACTTCATCCAGATTTCCAACGGCCAGAATGCGCTTTCCCGCTACTGCCGCCGCAGTGGCCACCGGATTATTGCGCTCCATGGTCAAAATCTTCTTGGCGGTGTAAACCGTCACCATTGGTGATTCCGCTGTAGTATCCTGGCCCTTGGCCAAACGATTTGTTAGAGCCGAGTTCAATGACCCATCGGCAATGGCCCGATCGGCTGCAAACACAAGGCTCAATATGGTCGTACAACTTATCACCCAAATAGATGCGTTTATAAGTTTCTTCATTAGGCCTCCAAGTGATGCAAACTGTCCGTGTGCCTGCCAGCCGAGATGCTGCCACGACGAGAAAAATACAACGGCCCCAATCATCAACGGTATATCCGAGTGCTTTCCTCTAGTCTAGAATCTAATACTATGCGGCAAGTTGTAAGTTGGTCATTGCGAGGCCGTAAGGCCGTGGCAATCCCCGAAACTTTGGGAGATTGCTAGTGGGACCGTCCCGCGCAGAACGCGGGATTGCCGGTCAAATCCCCCCATACCCCCCTTTACTAAAGGGGGATTAAGGTGGGATTTGCAGACGCGTATCCTACCAAAAAGCGCTCGCAATGACATTCCTTGACAGCCCGCAACGGAACCATTACTCATCACTGAAGAATTTTATTGACAGAACAGCTCCTTCTTGGATAATTTCATGGCCCTCTTTTTGCAAGGTAACAGAGTTAATTAGGGAAAGCGTATAACGATCTCAGTATAAACCCCGTTTAGAATTCGCGGGTTAAGCTGACCTCTTATGGCGGTTCCACAGGACTGGGTGTGTGCTCATGAAAGCCTGTCGGTCGTTCGTACGTGGAGGATTGTTTAAGCAGATCTCAACCAGGAGCATCCTGCCACGGTGATGCATTCAATTTTTTGGGTGGAGGTGTGGCATGAGAGTTCGCTGGGCCATTTTGCGTGGGAAAGAGCTTGCATCGGTGGACCGTTCCTTTGGCTATCGGGGCCCTTTATTTGGTAAATGTAGGGAAATTGCCCATCCAAATTGGCGCCAGTTACCAGTGGGTGGTCAAACACCCGGTGGACATTCAACATCAGGAATCAATTGTCCGGCTCACAATCACTCCGGTCGTTTCATCGCCTTTTGCGAAGAAGGAATAGCCCACGCTGCCGTTCAACTTTTCAACGAAAGAGGTTTTCGTCATGAGAAATTTCCTAGCTAAGTCACTGTTTTTGGGTCTGGTCGTACTGCTGGCCTCCTCCGCCACCAATACGTGTGCATGCATGTCTTTCCGGGTTACCGCAAAAGACGGGAACGTCATGATTGGGCGTACCATGGAGTTGGGAATCGACAGTCATTGGAAAATAGCTGTTGTTCCTCGAAACATACAGTTCACGAGTCCGGCTCCAGGCGAGAAAAAGGGGCTGACCTGGAAGAACAAATACGGATATGTGGCAGTAGTGGGTTGGGGAATGGATGAAATGGTATCGGACGGAATAAATGAAGCAGGACTCTCGTTCGGTGGTCTATGGTATGAACCTGACACAAAGTACCAGGATGTCGGCCCGGGAGAAGAACAGCGAGCGCTTGCTCAAATCATGTCAGGCGCATGGATACTGGGCAACTTCTCTACGGTGGATGAGTTGAAACAGGCAGTGGCTGGAATTAAAGTGTTCGGTTACGTGGTGCCCGCTTTGGGTATAGCGCCTCCGGGTCACGGTATTGTTTACGATGCCAGCGGAAAGTCCGTTGTTATGGAATTTGGGGACGGCAAGATGAATCTTTACGACAATCCTATGGGCGTCTTGACTAACGCTCCTGATTTTCCGTGGCACATCAAACACTTGCGTCAATTCATCGGCATGAACAACGAGAATCCGAAGCCCAGGAACATGGCTGGAGTGAAATTGGTTCCAACCGGGCACGGTGCAGGCATGATCGGACTACCGGGTGATCTGACACCGCCCAGCCGCTTCGTACGTTTGGGAGTAACAACATATTTCGCGGACCAACCGGAAACTATAGATAATGCACTTAATGTCTGTCAGCACATAGTCAATTCATTTCGTATAGTCAGCGGCATGGTCGTGGACAGAGATCCACAAGGCAAAGTCGTGGGGAAAGAAACAACTCAGTGGGCCTCATTCAGGGACCTTACTAATAAAATTTTTTATTTTGAAACATATGAAAATCCGGATCTACGTAAGGTGGAGCTGAAGAAGCTGGACTTCGCCGGCGTTAAGGTGAAATTTATCGACATGTATGGCGATTCCCAGTCAGTGAAGGATGTAACCGACACTGCAAAGTGATTCAGTCTTGGCTTCAATCAGGTCTCGAATGAGATTTGTAGACACAGAAGCTACGACGTTCGGGAGGAGTCGGTCGTGGAATGGGATCCATTCTTTACAACACTCGCTGGAGCAGCGGCAACGGTTTTGGCTCTTCTGTTTGTCGCTGTGCAGCTTGTGGCGGATAGAGTCGAAGGAAATCAGAAGGATCGCTGGTGGGCGATAGCTTTTTCGACTTTTTACCTGTTTCTAACGGTTTTTTTCGTCTCGCTTTCACAACTGAGCCCGGTTCTAAAATCTCACGGTCGAGCCCTCACGACTCTTGTTCTAGTCGTCATTTACATTTTCCGCATTACCGGATCATCATTTCTGATTTGGCACGGCATGTTCCGTCGAAGGGGAGAGCGAATATGGGAAACCTTCTGGAATCTGGCGGCTCCACTGATCATATATGTCCTCCTCGGGTTCGACAGCTTAAGGATTCTTTTAGGAGGCCAGGGTCAGCTCGATCAGCCCACTGCTCTACTGATCGCAATTTTGTTCGGTCTGGCACTAAGAAACTCGTGGCACCTTATCGTCGAAGGGGTCTTTGAAAAAAAAGATAGGGGATGAGGAACTTATTTGGATGGAGGTCAAGATGGCCGACTCGTGGCAGAAGATATTTATGAGAGCGGCTTTTTCGGCCCTGGTTTGTCTCTTAGTCTCACCTGTGAGTGCCTGGGAATTTTCGATGGCCGGGACATTCAAATGGGAATTTTATCAATTTGCCCAATTAGGGGCCAACGGCTTTTTCGGACCATTCGATCAAGATAGCAGCACCGTCGGTGGCACTGTGAACCTTGCTGCTCGCAACGGGTGGCTCGGACATGAGATCACGGGGGATAATCTCGCTTCAGGTTCGGATGCTGCTGCCAACTATATTTATGCGACCATTTACCCTAAGGTGAAACTCAATGAGGCCATCTCCCTTGAGGGGAGCTACAGAATCGGAAGTTGGGCAAACCCATTTCCCGACACATCGCTCGGCCAGTTAAACTTTTCCAGGTACCTGAATACACAAGCCTACGGAAGAGATCGGTCATTTTCACCGGGATATTGGAACACTTTGTTCGTCACGGCTCAGCTTCCATGGGGAGTTTTGAATATCGGAAAAATGGTCCTTCCTTTTGGAGCCGGCTTCTTTCTTGATGGAGCGGATGAAACAACAGCGGAGGCACTGACCCTCATAGCTCCCTTTGGTCCCTATGCTATCGGTTTATATTACTATCCCTGGCGGCGAGGGCAGTTTGTGAACTATCCGCTCATAACGGACCGGAACAATGCCATGCAACCTGACGTTGGCGGTTTCATCTTGTGCAGTGCGGGCAATATCAGCAGCGCAGTCTTATGCGAATATTGGAACATGCATTGGGGAGCAGAATCACAGCTTCTCCAGGACAGCGCTCCATTCAACCCTTTTAGCCCCGGCAGGAGAAATTTCCGAGCTACAGATGTCACGGTCTTATTTGGAGCGGCAAATTTTAAGTATTTCAATGGGCGGTTCTTTTTCAATAGTGAAGTGGGATTTTGGCAGCAGATAACCAGGAATAACCGCGGCGAATCAAACATATTGTTGCCTCAAACCACGTATTGGGAGTTCTGGGGTGGTATGATGGAGTTTGGCGCCCTGGCAGGTCCGGCTAAGCTCAGTTTTCTTTGGGCCTATTACCCGGGCTTTGATCGACGTGCCGGCCAACTCATCGACAGACAGCCCACTGTCCCGCCGCAATTTCTGGATGGTGGCGTAAGCACTTATAAACCATACAGTCTTTTGCTGGCCTATGATTACGGCTCAGGGAATAACTCTATAACCTACAGTTCCAGCCATGGTTTCATGACAGACGCAAGTTCTTACGGTATTCGATTGGATTACGCACTTGCTGCCAATCTGAATACGTACGGAACCTTTTTCTATGCAAATAGGATCTCACAAGGATACGCCTGGGGCTGGATCAGGCCGGATCCTTCAACCGCCCCGACGTCTCCGGCTCTACAGTACGGGATACGCTTCACTCGCCAGGGATTCAAGGACATCGGGTTTGATGCAGGCGCTCCGAATATATTGGAACGGGATCTCGGGTACGAATTCGGAGGAGGATTCGATTGGAAATTAGTGGAAGGATACATGCTGAAAGCACAACTGGCATATTGGAAGCCCGGAGCCTGGTTCAAATATGCATGTGTCGATAGAACCGTGCCGGCTTGGGACGTACCGGTTGCAGCGAACAATTTTGGCATAAATCCGAATCGGACCATTGCTCCAATCTTTGGGACTTATGTAGCTCTGGAGATGACTTTCTGACGATCTGAGCAGGCCCAGCTCACGAACTTCATGTACCGTAGAAGAAGGGAACACACAAGCAGGCTATTGATGAATTTTGCTCTGTCACCATTTTGACTTGTACTGCCGTCAGCCATTTAGGGCTTAAAAAGTATTCAAGGAAAGGATAAACAAAATATGAGAGATGAAGACATAAAAATTAGTCGCCGCGGCTTTCTGAAAGCCTCCTCGATAGGCGTCGCCGGGGGCCTTCTACTGGGATCTGACGTGCTAGCCACGACACTCAATAATGATCTTGCTGCCGACGTGGTCTACTTTAATGGAAAAATCGTGACGCTTGATTCTGCGAGTTCCACCGTCGGAGCAGTTGCTGTGAAGGACGGGAAGATCTTGAAGGTTGGCAGCTCGGACGAAATGAAGAAGCTCGTCGGGAGTTCGACTCGCCTGATTGACCTTGATGGCAAAACGGTTGTTCCAGGACTAATCGACGCCCACTGCCATCCAATGGAAACAATTTATTTGAAAGAGGATTGGGTTGACTGCCGTTACCCACAGACCAAAACAGTCAAGCAGGTGCTGGATAATATAGCTACGTGGGCAAAGAAGACTAAGAAAGGGGACTGGATCTATGTTGCCTGCGTTTCGGCCAGTGAGAACAAATTTGTCGAGAAGCGCCTTCCCACCAAAGCGGAGCTGGATGCCGTGGCCCCCAACAATCCTGTGTTGCTTGCTAATGGCGCCCATCAGTGTGTGGCAAACTCGGCTGCTTTAGAACGGGTGGGCATTAAGAAGGGAATGTCTAAGCTGCCGCATGGCGGTTCGGTAATACTTGATAAGAACGGTGAGCCTACCGGCGCTCTGGCAGACGTTCAGTCCGATATACCGACCAATCCAACTCTTGCCGAGCTGGAAGGCTGCTATACGAAAGGCATTCAGGATTTTTGGAACCGATACGGCTTCACTTCACTACTGGCGATTACGCCTGCCGCCGCATTACCGGTTCTTCAAAATGTCGCTCAGTCAAAATTCGCGCCAACTATTCGTTATACCGTATCCGTATGGACATCATCCAATGGCAAGGATATGCCTGAAGATCTAAGCAAATTCCATATGCCAAAAGGCACCGACCCGGCATGGTATCGATTCGGAGGGATAAAGGCTTGGATAGACGGGGAAAATGATGCTCGCACAGGATACATGTGTGAGCCGTATATTGGCCATTTCGATACTGATCCCCCTGGCGGCCACGGAACCCTCGTTACCGATCAACCGGCAGCTAACCGTTTCACCGCCATTGCCAATAAGGCAAGTGCGATGTGTATGCTCCATTGTTCAGGCGACAAAGCCACTACCATCGGTCTTAACGCCTACGAACAGGCGATCAAGGCCGGACTACCAGGGACGAATATGCGTATTGAGCACTTCGGGATGTTTCAATTGACTCAAGCACAGTTGGAACGCGCCAAAGAGTTGAAAAGGAAAGGGCTTCGGGTTTCGGTCCAACCTATCTGGCTGCTGGAATTGGTGAAAGCAGACTATGAAAACATGGGTGCTCAGCGAGCAAGTACCGGTTTCCAGTTCCGCTCGATGATAGACGCAGGGTTAGAGCCGGCTGCAAGCACTGATATGACCGGCATTTACCTCGGCAACATAAACCCATTCGAAGCTATTTACGCTATGGTTTCGCGTGAATCTGACAAGGGATTATTCGTGCCCGGGCAAGCAATCTCCGTCACAGAGGCGCTTAAGATGTGGACAATTTGGGGAGCAAAGTCCATGGGCCAAGCAGATATGAAGGGCACGATCGAGCCTGGGAAATACGCGGACCTGACCGTACTATCTGACGATATCTTTACAATCCCGAAAGAGAACCTCAAGAATGTGAAGGCCACAAAGACCATTGTGGGCGGCAGAATCGTGTATGAGTCGAACTAGCACTCACGATGCTACAAGGCGTATTCTGTTATCTGTGAGACCCTTTTTCGCAAGGGGCCACTTGATTCCTATTCACTCGCAGTGAAGCGGCGTCGATTAAATAAGCCTCTGTATTTGTAAATAAATTTTAGTAAACTCGTGATATGAACGGCAAAGTAGTAGAAACTGTTTCTGCTCAGTCTAGCCGCGTGATGACAGACAACAAGCTGCGGACGGTAAACAACTGAGAAGCCATGCCGCCACATTTGGGCACACAGATCTACATCCTCGAAATAGAGGAAAAACCTTTCGTCAAACGAAATGGGATAGGGGAAGGATGAGCTTCTCACAAACATTGCGCTCCCGCTTCCCCAGTCTATTTCGTGCGGACCAACACCTTGTTCTTCGGCGTAATAATGCTCTTGAAGAAACTCGGGCCTCCTTTTCGCAATCCACGGGTTTCTCACCCATAACAGCGAACTCAGCGTGTAAAATCTTCGCGACGAAACGTCAGGTCTTCCTTGCCGGGTCACCAATTTTGGGATCACACACCCAACCTTGGGATTATGGATCATATAATTCAATGCGTCGACCACTTGGCCCCGATCCAAGATTTCTATGTCCGGATTACAAAGCATTACTAAGGCATCTTGATCGGGAATTTGTCTGAGACCCCGGTTCAGGCCCGCACCATATCCTCTGTTTGGCTGTCGAATGACCGATATGGGTAAATCACAATTGATGGAATTCAGAAGGTCCGATTCGGAATGGTCGACTATGATTAATTTTTTCACAAGGTTAACCGAGCGCAATGATCTTATCATTCTGATTATTTGATTCTCATGGTTGTAATTGACTGTCACGACATAAAATGGTGGCATCTCCCGCTTACCTGCCGCGACCGGATCGTCACAATTATTCTCCCTCAAACTCAATGTTCTGGGGTTTTCGGGTTCTGCTTTGTCTTCCGCATCGGTTTTTCCGAGGAATTCGTGGTCCAGCCACGGCTTACCGTATGTTTTCCTGAAAAAGTACCTGGCTCGATTTTCTAATCGGTTTTGCCAATCGTGTCCATGGCCTGGGATGAAGGCCGTTTACAGTCCAAGCCTTCCTGTCCATGCGATTTGCAAGCAAGCGGGCTCGCAGGCTCGAACTGCTCACACCTCCCGATCTCATGACCGTAATCAAGGTTGGAATGTATAGAGCACGAATCCGATTTACTACCAGAGACCGCAGTAATAATTCATAATCAGCCGCAGTCCCCATGTCCAATCGGTACGTCCCGTGATTCTCGTACACAGACCGTCTGACGAAAAAGGTCGGGTGAGGAGGCATCCAGCCTCTACTCGTTAGTTTGTCATGGTACGGCGAAGATCGCCAGTACCGCACTATCTTTGATGTGTCCTTTCTGTCAACGTAGACCAAATCTCCGTAGCACGCGTCGATGTCTGAGTTTTCAAAAACTGATTGAATGATTGAAATTATCCGATTATGCGGATAGAAATCGTCGGCATTTAGAATCCCTATGATATCCCCTGAAGCAATTCGTATGCCCTTATTTATTGCATCGTACAAACCATTATCCGGTTCGGAAACAATAAGTGCATCAGATCGAGCAAATTTTTTCGCTAGGTCTACAGTTTGGTCGGCGGAAACCCCATCCACGATGATGTGTTCCACCGGGTCAGTCTGTTTTCTAACGCTCTGTACGCAATCCCGTATCGTCGTACCGGCATTTAGGCTTGCCGTTATGATTGAGACAGTTGGGCTTTTTCGGTTCACCTTTGCCTCGGTTCAATTCCGGCGAGCCTATATAGAAGAGGCTCCATGTCTCCCTTTTCGTCGGAGAGTCCCTGACCAGGCGCTCTTGCTAAATCCTACAAGGAAAGCACCGGAAAAGCACAATGGAATTATTCGCTGTTCGTCCGCTCGCATTTATTGTACGCCAACACGTGCTCGGCAGAGCTTGGGTAATGTAAGGACCTGTTCCGCGAACGAGAGCTTCTGGGTTGCGGGCCTACCTCTGCGACCCCGGAAAATCGATGTTATCTCTCAAAGCCAGCTTAGCGTAAAATGATCTTTCAGTAAACGGTATGGTGATCCAGAGGGAACCCGAAGAGCGGTGGATTTCACGATGTGACGTGCATTAGGCTAAATGCTATTATACGGAATAACGGATTACCAGAGATCGAGCAAGCGTTGTCGGATACCAATCTCTCCTCGTGACAGTGGAACCCGGGGACACAATGTCGCTATCAAAAAAAGCCCTTTTTTGTTTGTTACTAGCAAGGGCACGTGAGATGCCTTGATAGTGTCCGTCGTAATCCCCTCTTATAATCACGAAAAATATATTTCCATCTTGCATTCTTCCGTGCCGGACTTCGAGAAGGGTTTTCCCCCTGGCAGTCCTCTTTCTGAAAGTCATTTCTCATCCCACCAAATGGAGCTAATGCAATAATCCAAAAGAAAAAGGCTTTTTACGCGGAAAGTTCAGCTCTTTGAATGTGCAATGCAATTATTGAGATGGATACGGCATGGAATTTGCTTATGATTTTATACGTAGAGTTCAGTGAGCGTAGATCTTTTGACGAATTGCTCAACAACCCGGCAGTGGAGCTGCAGGTCGCTGGGTGAGTTATTTTTCAAGGACGCACGAAATGTTGCGGCAAGATAATAATGCTAAAACCGTGTCCCGGCTCAGCTAGCCGTGTATCAGTCATGACGGAATGAAAGGTGCGGCTTTAAATGAATGAACGACAGCTACCTACATTTGAGGAAGATCAGTTCAATGAGGTGTCAAAAAAGAACCTGGGAACAGCCGGCACCGAAACAATCGATTTGGATTGCTTGTTTCATCCCGATTTGACCGAATCCGGTAGCTACGACATCGGCGATATCAGGTATGAGGCTCTTGGCAAGCTCCTGCAGGCCGTACCTTTACCCGTGTTTCTCGTGGACGACTCCTTACGGATAAAGTTGTTGAACCGTGCCGCTCAAACAATTCTGGGGGAGGTTTCCGGCCTAATTGGATCATCGCTGCCATCGCACTTTCAATCCGCGAACGTTAGACAGAAGGTTTTATCCGCGATCAAATACACATTTCAACAAAGAAAGTCTTTGATAATTGAGGGTCGTCTCAGGATCGGTACTCCACCCATTTGGGGTCGAATGCATGTTCGATCCGTAAGGATAGGGCCACGCAGGTTGGCCCTGGTGCTCATAGAGGATTTGACAGCGGAAAAGGAGCTTGTGGTAAGCCAGAAATATCGGAAACTGGTGCATCTCGTCCCGGTCGGTATTGCCGAATTTGATCTGAAACAGCCATTTTCTCGAGATTTGGATACTGCTGAAGCCCTGGATTTGATTATGGATGCCAAGCTAATCGATGGCAATCGCTCGTTTGCAGTTATGCAGGGATACAAAACTATCGAGAAACTGCAGGGTGCTGCCTTGAAGACGCTTTTTCCTTTCCACGTCAAGGGGGAAGATTATTATCGAGCATGGATAGGCCAAGGTCTGCCGGTCAGTTCCGTTGAAACTCGAGAAATCGACAGATCACAGGAAGTTGGATATTTTGAAAATGTGTTGATCAGCAATGTCGAAGATGACCGCGTGCTCGGGATCTGGGCGGTCCGGCGCGACATCACCAACCAACGCCGCCTAGAGGATCGTGTGAGGCGCTCCGAAAAAATCGAGGCACTGGTCTCCCTTGCCGGCGGTATTGCGCATGAAATAAGAAATCCCCTTGGAATTTGTTCATCTGCGGCTCAATTCCTTATGGAAGACGACATAACTTCGGAACTCAGAAAAGAATACGCCGAAAAGATTCATTCATCCGTCCGTCGGGCTTCTGAAATAATCGAGGATCTCCTATGCTTCGCCAGGCCGCACGCTGAATCGGACCGGGCCCCTGTGAGACTAGTCCCCACTATCCGGGAAGCACTTAGGATTGCGCTCAATAATTGCCCGGAGTACGAAATCGAGTTGTCCTTGTCGGATTGTGCTGATGAAGAAATTATCGTTATGGGTAGCGTGGGCCTCTTGCAGCAGGTTTTTAGGAATCTCTTCGTAAATGCATTCGGTGCAATGCCCAGCGGAGGACGGTTGACAATTTCAGTTGAGAGGAGCGGGGACGAATTCGTGGTTAGAATTTCGGATACGGGCTACGGCATAGAGGAAAAAGACCTTGGGCGAATATTCGATCCATTCTATTCGGCAGGGCCTAAGGGCAAGGGAGTGGGTCTCGGACTCTCAATAGCTTACTCGATTCTGAAGGAACATTCAGGAAACATTGAAGTGCAAAGCAAATATCAAGAGGGGAGCACTTTCTCTGTAAGACTTCCACGCTTCGGTATTTGATGGAGTTGGAAAGCTTCTCTGTGCAGTTCCCCCGCTCGACCTCCCGGCAACTACACCCGTCATTTCCGCTCACTCACTTGATTGGCGTTGGTTCGAGCTGAGCTCTCTGAAACGCTGGATTCCCGACCCACCAGTCCATGCCAATCTCCTTGGCCTTGTCAACAGAGCAGACTACCAGCCGGATCTGAATGGTGAGCAGCTCCACGTCCACCAGTTTAATTCTTATATCGCCG
Organism: uncultured delta proteobacterium; assembly: GCA_963741425.1. GTDB lineage: Bacteria > Desulfobacterota > Desulfomonilia > Desulfomonilales > Desulfomonilaceae > DATJPW01. The sequence goes on along the minus strand of CAVUHP010000023.1, from coordinate 12,558 downwards.
GCTATTACGATGCCTTTGTCCAAGACTCGCTCTAGGAGGTCTGCGAGATTGGTGCTTTCTATTGAATGTCGGGCGGAGCGCCGGGTTTTCATGTTGGTTCTCCTTACAGAAGCTTGCCCAATGGACCTAGATCGAGATTTAGGTCTTCTTCTTCCAGATTGAATTCTTGCCGCAACCGATCGATTTCTTCGGCTTGCATCATCAGCGTGACCCCAATATTTTCGATCTCCGAGTCAGTTAATGTTCCCGAGTCCATTCTCCTGATCGCTTGGCGTTCGAGTAATTCATGGAGGAGCTTCACGACAGTGAGGACCAGTTGACCTAAGCCGTTCTTGACTTTGTCCTGGTCCAGATTAAGTCGACCGGATTCCTTGTCATCGATGCAGCTTCTGCTCCGAGCATTATCCATCACACGGACAAAATCGCTCATAGCGTTTGATGCGACCTGGGCTTTCATATCTTCTCCGCATCGGCAAGTCTGAATCTCCCAAAATTTGGGAGTATTAAAGACGCCAGGGCTGTGCCAGCTCTTTAACAGGATAGTCTTCGAGCTCCGTTCCCTTATTGATCGAAGTCAACACCAACTGGAGTCCCAAATAGATCAAGTCCACATTGGCGACCGAAATGGTTATTTCGCCGGCAACCACTGCTCCCTTGTTCAGGACACGGTCAAGCGCTTCGCAAAGAGAAACGTGTTCGTCGTCCTCCAACCCGAGATCATTCATGAGATTCTCCAGTGATCCACCGAAGGAGTCTTCGGTCACCGACCTTGGCTCTAGTGTCTCTGCCTCAGCCTTTTGTTTTCAAATCGCACTTCTCCTTGCCAAGACGACGCCTCACTGCTGCAGAGCATCAAGGCGATCCAAGAGTTCTGCCTCGCTGGCTTCGAATTCTGCCTCTGTAATACTGCCCGATTCGAGCTTGACATAGAGCTGTTGCAGTTGCCCCGTTATGGCGCTAGCATCACCCTTGAGTTCCTCTTCGGCCGCGTTCTGGATTTCGTCGAAAACCCAAAATAAGCCCTTGACCGGAAAGAACAGGATATCGTCTACTAAAAGCATCGTGTCCTCCAAGCCACTTCGCACTAGAGGTCGATAGCGATCTCAACGAAGTTGTGAGGAGCCCATGGCCCGTTGTAGTCAAACGCGAAGTTATCGTCGAAAAACCTCGCGGCCTCAAAGACGCCGGCCTCAAATCGCTTCAAGGAATCACCACCGACGAGACAAGCTAGGTTCATCACCTCGCGTTCACCTCGGCATTTGTTATGCTTAATCGCAGAGCATAGAGGGGCTAGAACCTCCTCCACTTTCTCAGCATGTCTCTCCCTGTCCGTATCGAGGATGCTCTCAAACAGCCGACCTATTTCGATCTTCTCGTCCTGCGTAGGAATCCGGTCCGTTCTGAGCAATCGATCTCGGGCTGATTTCAGTTCGAGATGGGTGTTCACAAGGTACTCAAAGATATTCGGTACTTCCCAGGTAACTTTAAGGCCCATCTCTACCTTACCGGAAACTTGTCGAAGCTGCTTGATCACCTCTTCACGATTTCGCGAAAGGATTGCCCGGACCCCCTTGGGACCTCCGGAAATTATTCCGAAGGACATAGGCAAGAGTGGCCCATCCTGCATAAGCGCTTTGAGCACTGCTTGGTGTGCCGCAAAGTGGCGGCGTTCAGGACGAATCTTCTGATTGGGCACGTCACTTACCACTGCGGCCACATCTTTCTCGCAGATTGTGTACACGCTGCCTCCGTTAATGCCCAGTCCCCAGTAGGACCGCCTATGGACACCAGGCACTAGCGCATACAGGTAGCGTCCCTTCAAGCCATTCGCAGTTTTTGGTAGCGTTTGCATCTTCCAGCCCGTTCCTTTGCACACGGTTGATGGGTTGAATATTTGGTTGTTTCGCCGTGAAAGCTCCGCCAACGATGTAATCCGCCGGCATACATGAATGTGAAACTGATGCTGTTCCGTCGGACAATATGGATGCCCGGTAGCGCCCTAAAAGCTGGGGGCGCACAGACACCTTTACTTTAATGCAGCCGGCGTCTAAAGGACCCTCTCATGCCCCTTCACCGATTGCCGCTTCACAACGCGCTCATAGGGCAACTCGGCGACTTTCACCGACCTAATCTTCCCATCGGAAATCGTTAACGCAAGTAAACCACTGCAGACGTAGCACTTGACCAAGCCTTCGAAGTCGTCGTATGCCTCGTCCAACTCGATACTGTGCCCGCAAGAAACACAATTGATTTTCATGGCCGCTTCCTTGCACCGTCGTTTTTAACGACGCTCTATCTAATAGAGAGAATGGGAGGCTTGTCGCCTAGTTCCACTAATCCTGAACGTGGTTCCGGCGCCGCAGACAATTTTCAGACCACTCCGCAACCAAAGCTGCCGCTGATCGCTCCACAATCGCTTCTCTTCTCCTAAACAGATTCGACCCTTATCCAAGCGGGCCAGCGGAACTGCGGTTGAGTGGAGACAAGAACGGAAACTTTTTATGTTGCGGCTCGTCCTAATTTGATTAGAGTTCTTGAGATCCGTCATAGGCTTTCACCTCCAAGTTTCCATGTTTGGGCGAAACCGGACAGTCTTCGGTTCAACCCTGCGGATTTTGCCCGCGCCTTCAGTACCTGATTTTGAAATGCGAATCCTTGCTGCAGGACCTTTGTGTTGATACGTCCTGGCTTTTTGCCCCCCGTTTACGGAGAGCTTGAAGAACTTCCTGCTTCCTCTCTCCGAGACTCTTCAGGGTTGCGTCTTTTTCAGCTTCGATTTCCGCCAGGCGCATACTTATGTTTTTGATCCTGAACTCAGCGCTGCTCTTCTCCTTTTCCCTTCTGGCTTTCTCCATCTCCAAGGAACCGATTTTCATGTAGGCCATGTAGGGAACGTCATCTCGGTCGACCCTGCCGGAGCGGGTTCGGATATCTCTCAAGCCACGTATATTCTCCTTTTTGCGGATGTCCATGATCCTAATCTCCCCCGTTCAGTTGGACGGTTGCTTCTGCGCTTTGGATATCTGTCTTTGCCTGCACACGGTCTGAATTAGTTCGTCAACCTTTTGCGTCATTAGCGATTCGCCGGCTCGGGTGACTTTTGCCGTGTCCACGCTCAAGACATCATGACAAACCCATCGGAACTTTTTGTCGTTGGCTTTGGCATGACCTCCCAAGTGGCCCAGCACTCTAGCGATGGCAATGCAAGCCCTTATGGATGGTCTATGGTTGTTCACGCCGACAAGTCGCAACTCTCTTATGACATCCACAATCACCTCGGCATCAGTCCTGGAGAGGCCCGATTTCGCCATCGTAATTTGAATTTCTGTTTCCCGGTCGTAATGGTTCACATTGATAGTTATGAGCCTGTCCATCAGCGCGTCCTGCGTCTTGTGCACGCCCGCATATTCTTCCGGATTGGAAGTAAATATGGCTCGAAACGAGGGGTGCACATTGAGATAACCTTCTCCTGTCCTGCGCAAGCTCGGCAGGTTGAGGACTTTTTCCTCCAGGATGCTCAGCAGCACGTTGTTCGCTTCCGGTCTCGAACGGGTGAACTCATCATAGATCAGGGTAAAACCGTCACGGCACGCAGTCGTTAAACGGTTGTCCACCCAGAGACTTTTCATCTCTTCTTCAGTCCTGACCACGGAATGAATATAGTTGTCGATCAGTTTGGATTTACGATAACCGGCGTCCCGACCAACCAGGTCGGAACTCCCGAATTCGTCATCGCCATGGACCAGAATTACCGGTCGACCAAGTTTGGCGGCAGCATGAAAAGCAAGAGTTGTCTTGCCTGTTCCAGCGGTTCCGGCAAAGTGCACGGAATACCCTACCGACAGGTAGGCCATCGCACGTTCGGTCAATTCTTTCACATGCGGCGTGCAGATAAACTGGTCGCTCGGCTCGGGCAGGACATTTTCCCCATCTGCCGGAATCAACTCTGTTGCCATCTTTATAACTGTCATATTTGAGCCCCTCATGGCCTTTGCGCTCCCCGTTTGGTGATTGTGTCGCTCGCTCCATCCGGCAGCGGGCATGAATTTTCTCCGGCGCTTAGAGGCAACAAAACCGCTTGCTCGACGCCGGGCTTTTTCTCAAATTATGGCCACAAATCCGTGGCCTCGACATTTCAAGCAAGCCATAGCGGGCGCGGAAGGATCATCGCCGGATCCTTTGCACTCGTCGCATATGGCTGTCTGCCCGTGAGGTGCATGAACAAAGCCTCTTCCCATACAAACTGTGCACGTAAAAGTCTTCACCGCGCCCGTCCCATTACAGTGGGCGCATCGGGTATAGGGCGTCCGCATCAGCACGACGCCCTTGCCCCCGCATACGCAGCACGTGGAAAGCCAAGACATAATCCCGAAAGGATCTTTCCCCGTGCCGCTACAGAAAGAGCAGGTCTCTTCCGCTACTTCCTTTTGATTCTTTGTCCGCTCAGGCATCTCGAACCTCTACAAGTTTCTCAATCCATTGATAAATCACTTTTTGTCTTTCTTCTTGCCTAGAGCTGAGGCTGGCTCTTGCTTTTCCCTTGCAGCCTCTTCCTTTGCACTGAGTTCGGATTGGGTCGTAGCTCTTCGTTCGGCTTCCGCTCGCGTTTTAAGTTCAGCTTCAGCCCTTGCCCGAAGTTCGGCCTGCTGTTTGGCCCTTCGCTCGGTCTCTTCCTTGGCCTTGCGGGCTTCCGGAGAAAGGCCGCGCCAGGCAATCCTAGCACCGGCAATATCATCCGCGACTACTTGTCTTATTCCTGCAACCTCGGTCTTGAGGTTTGAGGTGAATCGCTTCCTCTCTGCTTTCGTACTCTTGCCCATTGCTGATCTTGCACTGCGAAATCCGTTCAACATTCGGCCAACATCGCCAGCCATATCCGACACGAACCTGGCGTTCAACTTCTTGGTCTTTATCGCCATTTCGCTTTGGGCCTTGTGGAAATCACCTAACATTCCGCTCACTTCTGTCTCCATGTTAGATACAAACCTCCCAAGAGCCCTTTTTGTTTCAGCGGCTTTTTCTTTATGAACTTTGTCAAAGCCGCTAAGCAATCCGGACACGTCGGCCCTCATGTCTGACACAAACTTCGCCTGCTCAGCTCTTGTGCGGTTCGCCATTTTTCCGTGAGCTTTGCGAAATCCCGCTCTCATGCCGGCGACTGCGCCCTTCATCTGTCGAGTCTGTCGGGCCATGTGCCCCATGAGATCCTGGCGAGAGTCCCTCAACCCTGTTATTTCTCCGCGCAACCGCGTCATATCTTGAGTCAGGCTGCCCATCACTCCTCCTTTGTCTACGCGATGACCTCAATCGTTCTGCTAAGAGGCCCCGCTAGCTTCTCCGAATTTGAGACCGCCCTGATGGACGGCCTCGGTGCAGGAGAGCCCAGGTGCGGTCTCCCCTGCACCAAACGAATCCAGAGGCGTCCGATCATCATGCAGGCGCAGCAGCCGTGGCTGTGAGGCCAATCGCCTCGGCATACTTCAGATAGGTTTCCACAGAAGCGATGACCACTCTCGCCTCTACGGAAAGCAGTTCGATTCCGACCAGCGACACTTTGACCCAGGCATCGATCACGATACCTTTGTCCAAAATCCTGTCGACAACTTCTGCAAGACTCGAAGAGTCCGTTGACTTCGCTATCTTGGCCATCTTGATCCTCCCATCGCGAGTTTTGAATTTTGGCCTTTATCGGCCTTTATTTTTTTGGCATGCCGTTAATGGGTCATGCTAGATTCGTGCCAAATCGCGATGCCAGCTTCTTACAGCTGATTTCGTCCCCGCACTGCAGGGGAATCGTCCCACTGCGCTCAGATATAGCCTATCATTGCAGCATATTGAAAAAGCCAGGACGCTGTACCGAGACAAGATGACTTACATGAGTCTGCTAGTTTCATGTTTCTCGAGTTCGCCGGCAAGGTTCGGGCTCTCCGGCAGAGGCGTCGGCTCGTGCCAGCTGAATTTCGGCGGACTCGATGTGAGCCTAACAAACACAGAATCCCCTGTTTCAGAGCCCCTGTTCATTAAGGCCATCATGCCTCAACTGGGACCCGGTACTAAGGATTTGTTGCCCTGACACACATCAGCTGCAGGATCCAGATCGCTTTCGGGGTAATGCGGCTGGTGAGAAATTGTGAAGAATAGGGAATGCTTCTATGGAATCGATTCTATATGTTAGGGAATCGAATCATCAGCGGTTGATGCGATCCGTGCAGATGAGGATGCAGCTTGATGGACTTGATAATTTCCTTGTGAAGAAACGGCTTTGCCACGAAACTGCAGATCAATCCCTCCTGAATTGCTTTTTGAATTGCCGGGTCGTCCATATAACAAAACCCTGAAATCATAATGATGCGAATATCGGAATCTAAGGACTTGATGCGACGCGCAAGTTCCAGCCCTTCAATATCCGGCAATTTGACGTCAAGAAACGCCAGATGGAATTTCTGCGACTTCAACAGCCTCATTGCTTCTCGACCGCTCAAAGCCTTTTCGCAATGATAGCCGTTTTTCTTAAGGATATTTTTGAGCGCCCAGCACATGTCAGGCTCGTCATCGACGATCATGAACAACAGTTCCTGGTTTTCCATGGATTGTTTCCTCATTACTCAAGAACAGCGGTAAAGTGACGGTGAAGACTGTTCCTCCACCTTCCGAACTTAAGACCTCTATATTTCCTAGGTGTTGTTTTACCACTGAATAGCAGATGGAAAGGCCCAATCCGGTCCCTTACCCACGGGGGATAATGTGTAGAAGGGATCGAAAATATTTTCAAGGTGTTCCGTGGGATGCCCAGTCCCGAATCTGTGATTCGGACAGCCACTTCCCAGGCGTTTGACTACAGAGCGCACAAAATTCCTCCATCCGGCATTGCGTTTATTGCATTGAGAAATAGGTTCAGAAAGACCTGCTGAAGCAAATCGGCATTACCATGAATGGTCACCTGCCGGTCAGGGCTTTCGAGCACGACTGCAACCTTTTGCAGTTTCGCTTGGTTCGCAACCAGTGTAACAGTATCCTTCAAGATACCGGACAAATCGACTTCAGTCATGGCCGTGGTAGGCGCCGGCCGGGCAAATTTGAGCAAATTCTCGATAATGACCGATGCTCTGTGTATGTTCGTCTGTATCTTGTCAACACATTCCTTACGAAGTTCTCGGCCGATGTCATCGTCATCCAGAAATTGTGCGGCAGCAAGACATATTGCAAGCGGGTTCCTGATTTCATGGGCGATTCCACCGGCCATTACCCCCAAAGCAGCAAGTTTCTGCGATCGGAGGAGCTGAGCCTCCAACTTTCGGCGTTCACTCAAGTCCCTTCCCACTGCAACTATTCCTGACAATCGTTTGTTTTCGATCGTCATGGACGACAATACCCAGCTTACGGGTATTCGTGGGCCGGCTTTGGTCACTATGTGCCATTCGCCGGTTTGAGGTGTGGCCTTAATTTTCAATATGTTGAAAATATTACTCAATTCGTTTTGGTGCTCTCGAAGCGAATCGATCGAGCAATGGAGTTCTGCCCACCTCTTCCAAGGAATAACCGGACAGGCGTTCCGCGGCAAGGTTCCATGTTACAATGAGTCCTTCCGAATCCGTCGAGACAACTATATCCGTAGCGCTTTCAACAACACTTGCCAGGTGTCGTTCCGCCCTGCGCACTTCATCATTCAGTCTGACTTGTTCCGTGACATCTTCCATCAACAGCAACGCGTTCTCAACGTATCCCCGCCAGGAAAAAGGAAGGATGCTATAGTAGTAAATCCTCATAGGAACTCCGGGAGCGCGATAAATCATTCGCTCTCCGCGGGTTGCCTGTTTGTTCTCGAAGACCTGACGAACCCGGCTGACAATATCCATGTTCTCCAGAATAATTTCCGGTAACAGTTCCTCCAATCTATGCCCTATCGTCTGGACCCCTTTCTTTCGGTTCTTTTCGCGAAAGTTTTTGTTCGCCTCCATGATACGCATGTCAGCGATCTATCAACAGCACCGAGCAAGGTATGGCCTCGAGAAGCATCTCAAAAAGTTTCTCGTACCGCCTGCTTGCGGTGTGCGTCGGAAGCCCAATTGTTGTCCTTATCCATGATGTATCCGGTCAGGGAGATGAGTCTACATTTTCAGGGCGCCGTGCCGCCCGAACCCTGAGTGGGAGAATCTGAAGGCAGCACAAAGTTGTATGGCGGCCAAGGGCCGCTTAGAGGAGCATTGCAGTTCGCGCGCTTTCAGGTCTGCAAAGGCTCGCCGAAAATCACCCAGTGAATCTCTTGGAATCAGGAAATACAGCGACAAGAGAAATGACTGTACCAATTCATTGTCATTTTCTCCGGTTCCGGAGATCTCAGACTTGGCTTTTGAGTACATGCCCTTAAAAGAGTCGCTATACGCTCTTATCTCTTTTTCATTCTTTTCCGCCAGCTGAGAATCCATGGCATAATGAGCCTTTCGACCGGCCAAATACGATAGCCAGGACTCAGCGGTTCCGAGGAACGAATTGCTCAGAGCGCGGGAGTGTTCCCGGTGACTGTTGTCTCTGGTCCGGCAAGATCACACTGATTCCCATTTCGAACCGCCCCTGGAGTTCCTCAAGCAGTTTCTTGTAACGGCTTCCCGTTTTTGAAGAAGCCTTTCGACTTCATGCTCATTATCAAGCAGTGTGCCAAAACGGACGGGATCACCGTGCAGTGGCGATGGAAATGATCGATCACTCTGTGATAACTGGTCATTGCAGCGATGTCGGCAGAATCTCCGGGAAAGGCACAGAAGAGACCGCTGCCACAATATCGTCTTTCCCGACCACACGAACCAGACGTCCGTCTACCCCGAGTGGTGCCCTCGGTTCCGCCTGCCCCTTTTTGATAGATGCAATAGATAAGGCTTCATGACCCCGGCTCCATTTCCAGAGGCGGTGAAAACGTATACGGAGGCCATGGACCGGAACATCTTAAAAAAATGCCTTGATCGTTGTGGCCTCTGTTGGCCTTTCAACCATCGCTTTGAAATTTTGAACAACGTTTCGGCCCACGAGAAAGCCCAGTTTGCGACCATCTCCATGGAGTCGTCTTCAGGGCCTTAACCAGGCCACGTTTCTTAGAATCCGCTGAAAGGACCTTCAACTTTTCTGCAACTGCCTTGCAGACCTCTGTCAACCAACGATTCAACGCCTTGTCCACTTCGGCCATCACTTGCCGCTCCTTAAAGTAGCGCATGCCCGGAGGGGTCGAGTTAGATCCTTCTGTAGCTTGGAAAGCTTTTCGGACAAAAGGCGTTGCTTAGCCGTGGCCCTGGAAAGGATACATTTGACAGCCCATTCTTCTTTATCGCGCATGTGGACCAGAAATTGGCCGATTTGGGAATGATTGTTTTCCAGAAGTCCCTGAAGGCTTTCCCTGGATGAAAAAAGAGTCCCGAACCGTGCCGGGAGCACAGGAGAATACTGCATTACCTCCTCGATGACTTGCTCGTGTCGAAGTGCCCTAGGTCCCACCCAGGCCAACTCCTGCAACCTTTGATCCGCGGATGAACCGATGAATTCATCTAGCGGGACAGTGCAAACCACCGCGGTCACATCACGAAAGTCTTCTTGAAAAAGACGCTCGCTACCACTAATACCGGCTCCCTCAAGAGGAGGCACTTCGCCCGAGCAAGCAAGACAGAAAAGGTAAATGGCCTTTTTCATATTTAGGAGCTGCCCACTTCCTCCAGCGCCGCCTCAATGTCGGGACGTGTGAGGACAATCTTTACTTGCCTGTCAGGCTTCTGTTTTAGCTTTTCCACGGCACGCCTGACGGCGCTCAGAGCGGCCCTGTTGCAAACTGAGGCTATTTCCGCTCCGCTAAAACCATCCGTTTGCGATGCAAGTTCCGCCGGATTAATTCCCTTTTCTAATGGCTTGTTTCGAAGGTGTACCTGAATATTTCTTCCCTGTCACCCTCATCGGGCATGGAGATCTCTATGGTATAGTCAAAACGTCCCGGCCTCAGTACCGCGGGATCCAGGATGTCGGCTCTATTTGTAGCCCCTAGCACCAGGACTCCCTTAAGTTCTTCTATACCGTCAAGTTCAGCCAGGAACTGACTGAGCACCCTTTCTGATACATGAGAGTCCGTCGATCCGCCGCTTCGCGCTGGAATTAAAGAGTCGATTTCGTCGAAAAAAATGATACACGGAGTAGCCTGTCTGGCTTTGCGGAACACATCTCGAACAGCCTCCTCCGATTCTCCAACGTATTTGGAGAGAAGAGCCGGACCCTTGACCGAGATGAAGTTGACTTTACTCTCGTTTGCTATCGCTTTCGCCAACAGGGTCTTGCCGCATCCGGGAGGCCCGGAAAGCAGAATCCCTCTGGGCGGTTTGGTTCCTGCTTGCTCGAAAAGATGGGGATATTGGAGGGGCCATTCCACCGATTCGACAAGGCGGCCCTTAACAGTCTTGTGGCCTCCTACGTTTTCCCACCGCACGTCAGGGACTTCAACAAAGACTTCCCTTATGGCCGAGGGCTCTACTTCTTTCAGCGCGCCTAGGAAGTCCTCCATATGGACTTCGAGTTTGGCGAGCTGTTCATAGGGTATGCCCGCCATGGCAAAATCAATGTCGGGCATGATACGTCGCAGGGAGATCATAGCCGCTTCACGGCACAAAGCCTCAAGATCCGCTCCCACAAATCCGTGCGTGATCTCAGCGAAATGATTCATGTCCACATCCTTGGCCAATGGCATGCCTCGACTGTGGATCTCCAGGATTTCCAGCCGGCCGTTTCGATCCGGAATGGGAATAGCGATTTCTCGGTCAAAACGTCCCGGCCTCCGCAGAGCAGGGTCAAGAGCATTGGGAATATTCGTCGCCGCTATTACGATCAGGCTTTGACGCCTGGTCAGTCCATCCATCAATGCCAGGAGCTGAGCCACCACTCTCTTCTCGACGTCACCGACGACTTTTTCGCGCTTCGGAGCAATCGCATCGATCTCATCTAGGAAAACTATGCTGGGCCCCTTTTTCGCCGCCTCAGCGAAAATCTGGCGAAGATGCGCCTCGCTCTCCCCGTAGAACTTGTGAATCACTTCAGGTCCGCTCACCGAAAAGAAATTTGCCTCGGTCTCATTCGCAATCGAGCGAGCAATAAGGGTCTTGCCGCAGCCAGGAGGACCATGAAGAAGAACCCCTTTGGGAGCGTCGATCCCCAAGCGCTCGAACACCTCCGGATACCGTAGCGGCAGTTCGATCATCTCTCGTATGCGGTGAAGTTGCGGCTCGAGACCACCGATGTCCTCGTATGACAGGGTCGCGGATCTTTCCGCCTCTTCCGTCTTACCTATTACGAGTTGTGTGGTAGGATTTATGATTACCGGATCTTTGGGACGGTGCTCTCTACCTTGAAATCTTCGAAACGGCTCCCGAAGAGCGTGGCTCTGACATGATCTTCTTTCATGACGGGCAGTCCATCCAGCAGGCTCCCTATATATTTCAGATCTCTTTCTGTCGGGGTGACATTAGTCGGAATGAGCACCGCCGCTTCGCGGGACGACTCGAGATCTTTCGCACCGTTACATGTTGTCCATGCCTGCTTTTGCATTTTGCCTGGAAGGCCGTCCAACTGAATTCGGGATTGACCCCTTATTTCTTTGTATGCCGGCATGGCTCTGCAGACCGTGGTCCGTTTTCCAGTGACCTCAACAACGTCGCCTATGGCCGCTCCCAGCTTTTCGAGGTCTTCCGGCCCCATGCGAGTTTACACACGTCCCACATCCTTGCTGAGGGCTTCAGTAACCTTGAGCTTGATTCTTGACTCGTCCGCGGTTTCCATTAGTTGCTCCCTTATTAGTTAATGCACCTGATTTCAAGCATTCCGTTGTTGCAAGAAACGATCAAGCTCGTCCCTGGTATAGGCCCTCGGCACAGAAGCTTCTTTCGATATTTTTTGTCTCCTCTCCTGGCCGATATGGTCAGGACGTCTTCCTGCAGGCCTACCTTTATGTCCTTCTCGCTGATGCCGGGTGTTTCGCCGCAATGAGGGTGTGAGCCTTCTCCTCAAAGATGTCCACCAGGGGCTCTCGAACCTCCTTAACCACTGTCTGACCCGACCGTTTGTCTCGCTTGATGTTGCCGAAAGGCTCAATGTTTACTTTGTCATCGCCCAACCCGACCTTACGTTGAACCCGTATACCCCCTTGAGCTGCTTGCCGATGCTTCGGTCCCGAATCTCTCCTGTTCCGGACAGTTGCTTTCCCGTCTCAGATATTTCACTCAGCTTCTCGACCAATTCCGCCACCCGCCCAAGAAACCCACCAGTCCACCCCCAAAGGTATCAACCTTAGAAGTGTCCTTACTCTTCTTGGCCATTGTCCTCCTCCGGATACAGGTTTATCCCGTATTGTTTTATTTTATTATGAATCGTCTTGTAATCGATTTGCAATATCCGGGCCGCTTCAGCTTTGTTCCTCCCGTCTTACGGAGGACCTGGATCAAAACTTGGCGCTCCAACATCACTCGTGCTCCGGCGAACTATTTCCTTGAGAGATAGGCCTTCCCAGGACATATCTTCGGTAAAAGTCGTAACCTCTAG
>CAVUHP010000022.1:0-378761 GCA_963741425.1 uncultured delta proteobacterium | reverse complement strand
GAGCAGAAATCCGAACTTAAGTGACTTCCCATATACGGTTTGCTTAGACTGCCGAAGATGGTATCGTTAGATGAATTTAAGTCACAGCGCAAAATCTATTGACGACTCGGCACAAGAAAACTCAGGAGAATCTCGTGATCGCAAAAAAGGATCGCGTCTTAGAATGAAAGAACATTCAAGAGATCCTGGCAGTATGGACGAGAAGGGTTATGCCATCAAGCTTTACGGACAGGGGTCCGGTGACCCTAAACAGTTTTGCTATGGCCTGGCACGGATTCTGAGCATACCCGCCGATGAAGCAGAGGAGCTGTTGAATCAGGTCCCGGTAGTGCTAAAGCAGGGAATGCGGAAAACAGATGCACTGGTATTGCATAGGCTTCTTCAATCTATTGACGCTTGGTGCATTGTAGAAGCGCCGGACGGAGAATTCTCCGCCGACGAGATGCCGGAAAAACCTATACGGCAGATTATCGCTGAGGATTTGCTGGGGGAAGACGTCTCCAACCAGGGACACCCCAGGTTATGGCTTGGAATCATGCTGGGACTCACCGCATTTCTGGGACTCTTCATCCTTGTGGGTTTGCTAAGTTACATGGGATCGATCCGCGACAGTATTGGGACCAAGAAACCGGTTACCATCCAATCCGATCAGCCGGGGGTCTCGGAAGACTCGGAAGACGATAGTGCGGAATTAGAATCCCCTGAAATAATCCGAGCGCGCATCGAACAGCTTCAATCCAGCCTAACGATCATTGTATGCCCGGCGTACGGAAATCCAGGAATCCAGAGATCTTGAGAACGCAGTTCTGTTGGAAAGGGAAGTCAGCAAAGCAAATTCGCGCGGAATATCGAGAACTCCGGGCCCTCCAGGCAAAGCTTGACATGATGGAGTTCAGAGTAGCCGTCTAGTGCGTTATTGATTCGGCCGGCAATTTGTCCGAGCGCCATTGACCGGCAAGCACATTACCCCGGCTTGATCGAAGATACAAAATTCGAGGGACAGGTCACTTTCTGCTTATCCTGAAAGCAATAACTAAGTATCGCCTTGTCTCCGGCATTATCTGTGGCCGTGACTTTCACTTCGAATTTTCCGGTGGTCTTTCCGTTGATTTTCCAGGTTATCGCACCATTATTGTCGATAGTCATCCCAGGCGGGCCTTCGATGGACAATGAAATCGGCTGATCTTCCGGGTCTTTTGCCTCAATCGCTGCGCTGTAAGTATCCTTATCTATTTTTTGCCGCAGGAGTTTTAGCGTCGGTGGCGCTTTCCGGCAGACAACCTTTTTCTGAATGGTTCTGCCGGGAGTTCCGGATATATCGTACGGGATCACTTCGACTTCAATCACGTCCCCGCTCTTTATCGGCTTGTTAAGTTCCACGGATTCGCCACTGCCGTCATAATTCATCGTATCAAAATCATCCCCATTGATAGACCAGCGTACTTCCGCGGAAGATATTTGTTCAGTCATTTTAATTATTAGAGCAATTTTATCCCCCGTTTCAGGATTTGCCGGCTGAAATCTCACAGCGTCTTTCGGGAGCAAAACAGGTGAGGCACTCTCAGGAGATTGCGTCGTCGACTCCTGCGCAAACAAACCTATTTGACCCATGAGAATAAAGAAAAAAGCGCCGATTAGGACCGCGCCGAATTTGTTATTCATGGGCTAAGCCTCTTTGTAATTTATTTTCCACTTGGTCTTTTCTGTCCAAGAGTTTGTGCGGCTCATTTTTTTTTCAATATCATGTTTATGCAAATATACCAGTATTGCCAGTCCGGAGAATAATGAATTTTTCAGTCTAGTCAAGATAGATGTTACCGGAGTGATTCAGCACCCCTTGTTTTCGCGTCACCACCGTTCAATGGTGCAAGCAAAGAAACCTCATAAGGACTAGCCTGATATGCCATGAGCCACCGAGATTATTCTTCACAAAACCATTCTTCGTATCCGGATGGTTGCAGGATTCGGATGGGGAGACACCGCCACACCTAAATCATTTTTCCTTGCATACTTCTGAGGCGATTTGTAAAGAGAAAACCGTTACCATGGTGTGTGTCCGATAAGCTATTCACCATGTGGCCGGGCCTGAGAATGGAGGGAGAGCTTGCTTGAAATCATATGCTGGAAAGTGCTAAACTCAGCCTAGCTCTTGTTTTAATTCAGTTCTAAATTTCAGCCACTTAGCAGACACTGGGAGGAGATGCTCCCTTAGGCGATCAGATCCTCAGTTTATTGAAATGCAATGTCTGCATCGGGAGGAATACACGCTTGGCTGTACTGCATGAAAAGACAACCGTAGGCATCGAGGAAGAGGTCCAAAAATCTTATCTTGATTACGCGATGAGCGTGATCGTCGGACGCGCCCTTCCCGAATTAAGGGACGGGCTAAAACCGGTGCACCGCAGAATCCTCTATGCCATGTTCAGAGGCGGCAATCTATGGAACCGCGCTTACCGAAAGGCCGCTCGGGCTGTGGGTGACGTCATAGGTCAGTATCATCCTCACGGCGATACCGCGGTTTACGATACCATTGTTCGAATGGCCCAACCATTTTCAATGCGGTACATGTTTATCGACGGGCAGGGAAATTTCGGAAGCGTTGACGGCGATTCCCCCGCGGCAATGCGGTACACGGAGGTGCGTATGCACCGCATTTGCCAGGCATTGCTCGACGACCTCGATAAAGACACTGTCGATTTTGTGCCTAACTACGACAACTCTCTCGAAGAGCCGATGGTCTTACCCGCTAGGTTTCCGGTCCTTCTGGTCATCGGTTCTCAGGGGATAGCGGTCGGAATGGCCACGAACATCCCGCCGCACAATCTGAGAGAAACGGTGGATGCCACGATACATCTGATCCAAAACCCAAACGCGTCAGTGATAGAGCTCATGAATTTTCTTCCCGGGCCGGATTTCCCTACGGCTGGATACATACTAGGCAGGCAAGGGATTATCGACGCGTACACTACCGGCCGGGGATCGATTCGCATGAAGGCTCATACAGAAATAGAAGACGCGGGGAAGGGATATCAACGTATTGTCGTCACCGAAATCCCGTATATGGTGAACAAGGCCAGGATGGTGGAAGCAGCGGCGGAACTCGTAAAGGACAAGAGAATTACGGGAATCCGAGATATAAGGGATGAATCCGACCGCCACGGAATGCGGGTCGTTTTTGAACTGAAAAGAGACGAGAACGCCGATGTGATATTGAATCAATTACTCAGATTCACTCAGCTCCAAACTTCTTTTGGGATTCAGTTGCTGTGCGTGGATCGGGGCCGCCCCAAGCAAATGAATCTCAAAGAAATCTTGGATCGGTTCATCGAATTCCGAAAAGAAGTCGTTATAAGGCGGACCAGATTTGAAGTGGCCCGGGCGCGGGAGCGGGCTCATCTTCTTGCCGGCCTGAAAATCGCACTGGATAATCTCGATGAAGTGATCGCGGTGATAAAAAAGGCGGTAAACCCCACAGCCGCCAGAGAATCCCTGATGGAACGGTTCGAGCTGAGCCAGGTGCAGGCTCAGGCAATATTGGATATGCGCCTGCAAAGGCTCACCGCGTTGGAAAGAGACAAGATCCTCCAAGAATTAGATGAAATCCTCAAAAAGATAGCTGAACTTGAGGGAATTCTGGAATCCGAGGAAAAAATCCGGGACATCATAATCGCGGAACTGACCGAGGTGAAACAGCAATTCGGAGATGAGCGGCGCACGCAGATCCTCGACGTAGAATCCGACACATTGGACGAAGACCTCATCCCGCGAGGGGATATGGTGGTTACCTTTTCCAGCAAAGGGTATGTGAAAAGAGTTCAGGCAAATCTCTACAAAAGTCAACGGCCCGGAGGCAAAGGGCGAATAGGAACTAAGGCGGCTAGCGAAGACGTAGTGAACCAGCTCCTGTACGCATCGTCGCATGATGTGCTGCTTTGCTTTTCAAATCGCGGGAAGGTCTACTGGATGCGAGTATTCCAGCTTCCGGAAGAAGGACCTTATGGCCGAGGAAAGGCCATAGTTAACCTGCTTAAACTGGATCCGGCAGAGAAAATAAGAAAGATTTTACCCATCCAAGAGCTGAGCGCCGAAGGCTACGTGGTGATGGTCTCAGCCAAAGGAAAAATAAAGAAGACCTCCATAGAAGAGTTTTCCCGTCCCAGGACCTCGGGACTCATAGCCCTCACCATAGATCCCGACGATGAGCTGATTGGCGTAAACTTCACCAGTGGTGACAATCATATTCTTTTGGCAACTCGCAAAGGTAAAGCCATCAGGTTTCATGAAAGTCAGGTGAGACCGATGGGCCGTCAAGCCCGAGGCCTGACCGGGATCAGAATGAAACCCGGCGATGCTGTTATCGGGATGGAGGTGATCTCGGATGGGACCGGATCGTTGCTCACGATCACGACCAGCGGTTTCGGCAAGCGAACGGCATTATCCGAGTATCCGCTGAAAAACCGTGGAGGACAGGGCGTAATAACTATTAAGCACACGGTCAAACTGGGAGACGTGGTTGCCATTCAAATCGTCGAGAATAGCGATCATCTTTTGATACTGACTTCGGGCGGCAGGATCATAAGGCTACGCATGGATGAAATTTCCGTAATCGGTCGAAATACTATGGGCCGAACACTTGTCCGGATGGATCCCGGTGAAAATGTGGTAGATGTGGCCAGGGCGGAATCGTCTGATGAAGATGAAAAGGAAGATGATTCCATCGAAGACGAGTCTACTCTCGAGACACGGATTTTCTCGGATGACGGAGGAGAACTACCTGAAGTCTGAAAAGAAATGGAAACTCCTGGAGCATACCGCGGATATTCGTCTGGAAGTCTACGGCGCCACGTTAGAGGATCTCTTCATCAATGCCGCCTTGGGATTTAGTAATATTATCCTGCCGGAAGCCGAATTGATATCGGAAACCGAACTTGAAATAAAGGTTGAAGCCGATTCTGCTGAAGAACTCCTGGTGAATTGGCTCCGTGAGCTGCTTTTTCTGAATCAGACACGTAAGCTGATTATGACCCATGCACAGGTAATTTTATTTACGGAAATCGATCTGCTTGCGAAGGTCTCCTTCACAATTATTCCGCCTGAAGTCGAATCCTCATTTGAAATCAAAGGCGTAACCTATCACGGCCTGTCCATAATAAAAAATAGTGAAGGATATTCCGCAAGGATCGTATTCGACATCTGATATTAGAAAACATGAACCGTACACATCCGACACGTTACTTTGCTGTTGCCGTGCTCGCAATAGCCGCGGGCGCATTTGTACCTGTCCTGCTGTTTGATAAATTTATATTTACAATGGCCAATAGCTGGCATTCTTCATTAGGCGATCGGATATGGCTGATACTCACCGCCATGGGGGACGGCCTGGTGCTTGGAATTATTGTGGGTGCTTTTATTGTGAAGAATCCCAGAGTGGTGGCAATGGGAATTCCTCTACTTCTGCTTACGAGTCTGACCGTGAATATTATCAAAGCTGTTTTCCCATCGTTAAGACCCGTAGAGATGTTGGATGCAGTTCATGTAGTGGGACCCCTGCTAAGATCCGGATCGTTCCCGTCAGGGCACGCGGCCGCTGCCATAGCCGCGGGATTGTCGATCGCATTCTATGGTTCCTTTAAGCCGACGGGACTATTGGCTATATTTGTGGCTTTTTTCATCGGTATTTCACGAATCTTCGTCGGCGCGCATTTCCCTAAGGACGTGCTGGCGGGTATGGTCTGTGCTTTTGTCCTATTTTTGATTGTAAGGGCGCTGTTGGTACCGTTTATCGAAAACCGGATTCCCGATCGCCCTTCGTTCCGCGGCAAAACATTTTGGGCCGCATTCTGGCTGGAAATCATTGCCGCACTCTTCACGATGTTCATCTATGGTCCGTACTACTCTGAATTACCCGCGGTACCGATCATTGTGGCTGCGGTGGTGCTCATTTGGATCGCAGTAAGATATAAGTCCGCTCGCCGCGGCACCAACATGCATCTTGAAACTGCGAGTCCCTGGTAGACTCCAGTTTCACGATTCTTAATGAGTCATTAATTCACCCAGCCAATTAGTCCCGCGAAATAATGAGACCGGGAAGAAAAGGGGCCCAGAGAAGGCCATCGGGAATCCGGCTTTTTGTGTAATGGATTATTTATTAGCTCCGTTTGTGGGGTGAGAAACGACTTTCAGAAAGAGGGGCAGGGTAACCGAAACCGTCTCAAAACTCAGAATAGGGAAAGAACCGTGCCACGATGCCAATGCAGAGATGGAACCCACCTGAAAGCGCATGCCGTGAAACTGGTGCTCGGTATCAAACAGCCACTGTAGGGGCGCCGCTTGCTGCGCCCTTTCTGGGCTGAATGCCTGCAATGAGAAAAGTAAACTGCTGGAGTGGGATGGATCACATTCTCCTGGTCTCCGGATTCTCTGCGGAGCAAAATACACAATCCATTGTCTAAAAAGCGGGTTCCCCCGCATCCGTTTCCATTCTTCCTTCCCGCGGCTTCCCACTGCCTGGCAGGCGCGAATTCCTTTTCAAGAACCATTACGTGCTTTATTCTAATGAAAGATTGATACTGAGATCCGCCTGTCCGGTTAAGGTTCGGAATACACGATTACGACAGGAATGGAAGGGAATGGTATGTCTCGTGAGCGACCATACAAACTAATTCAGATTGATGAGGTCCGGTGGGAAATCCCGAAAACCGGTCGAATGCGAGTGCCAGGCCTGATCTTTACTGACTCGTCCCTTCTCCCTGATATCGAAACCGACCAGAGCGCAGACCAGGTTTATAACGTGGCGCACTTGCCCGGTATTGTAGGCCATTCTTTGGCAATGCCCGACGTGCACTGGGGGTACGGCTTCCCTATTGGTGGCGTAGCCGCCTTTGATCCGGACGAGGGGGTAGTATCCCCGGGTGGCGTCGGTTATGACATAAATTGCGGAGTACGTTTGGCTCTGACAGGCTTGGCTCGGGAGGATCTCCTTCCGAGAATCAGAGACTTAATCGATGCTCTGTTCATCAATATCCCGAGCGGTCTAGGTTCGAGAGGCGGAATCCGGCTCAACAAAAAAGAATTGTCTCAAGTTCTGAAACTGGGGGCCGAATGGCCGATCCAGAAAGGAATGGGGAACCCCCAAGATCTGCAGCACATCGAAGAGTATGGAAACCTCGCGGGAGCCGATCCGGATGTGATAAGCGATCGAGCCTTTGAGAGAGGAAAAGACCAACTGGGGACTTTAGGCTCAGGCAATCATTTCATGGAGATCGGTTTTATCGAGGAGATTTTCGATAAGGAAACCGCCCAGAGTTGGGGTTTGTTTCCGGGGCAAGTCACGGTCATGATTCACACCGGCTCCCGGGGCTTCGGGTATCAAGTATGTGATGAATTCCTTGCCAAAATGGTCAAGAGCATCAGAGTGGAAGCCATCGAGCTTCCCGACAAGCAACTCGCATGCACCCGACTGAACACGTCTCTGGCCCGGGAGTACCTCGCGGCCATGGCGGCAGCGGCAAATTTCGCATTTGCCAACCGCCAGATACTGATGCATCTCGCGCGTGAGACATTGGAACAGGCGCTTGCAATTTCGCCTCGGGATCTGAAATTCCGACTCCTTTACGATGTCTGCCACAATATTGCCAAAACAGAGACGCATTCCATCAACGGCAGCCAAAGAAAAGTGTGTGTTCATCGCAAAGGAGCAACACGAGCTTTTCCCCCGCACCATCCCGCGCTTCCGGTGGAGTTTCGCCACACAGGTCAGCCGGTATTGATTCCCGGTGATATGGGAAGAGCTTCTTATGTCTTGGCCGGTGAGCCCGGTTCCATGGAACAAGCGTTCGGTTCCGCGTGTCATGGGGCAGGTCGTCTGCTTTCCCGTCATGAGGCGCTTCGAAGGACCAAAGGGAGAGCTATTGAGAGAGAATTGCAGGACCAACAAGTTTATCCAAGATGGGTTGGACGGAAGACCCTCCGTGAGGAAGTACCGGAAGCCTATAAAGACGTAAGCATGGTCGTGGATGTAGTCCAAAGAGCAGGCCTTGGCTCGTAAGGTGGCCAGAATTCATCCTATGGGAGTAGTGAAAGGCTAGAAGAGGAAAAAATGCGGGGGAACCCGCGGGAGAGGGAAAAAGACCGGGAACCGAACCGAGGAAGAGAAGATGCGGGAGAACCCGCTTTTTAAAAAAAGCCGGATTCCCCCGCACTCCATATGCGCTAACTTTGTGTCATCGCGCATGTGATTTCAGTAAGTTATCACCCTCCCCCGTCCCCCTCCATGTCAAGGGAGGGGGATTTGGAAATCCTCTCCCCTGGCGGGAGAGGGGAGGGAGAGGGGCGAGTATGAAAGCGCAATTCCGCATTTAAAGTTAGCGCACATGCCCTCGCACCCCTTCCGGCAAAAATTGTTTATCTGGTTTGACGTAGATCACAGAATATAGCACCTACCGTCACTTCAGTTGACTACATTCCACGCGGCCAACGATCAAGAAACATTCGTGGTTCTAGAGCGTTATGTACAAAGGCATGGGTTCGGCTAGTGGCCCGTGCCGCGTAATCGGTAAATTTGGGGAAGGGTATAAGTACTTTCTTTAACAAGAATATTGACCAATTATCATTTTTTGTGGTAAGATTCAGCGCGTAAGCCTATGAATTTAAAGGATGATGGTTAATAGTCTCTAATCGGACGGTAGACTATAACAGGAGCAAACTATGAAACGATTAATGGTATTCGTGGCATGCCTGAGCTTAGTAGCCTTGGCCCCGGTCTATGCGGCGGAAATTTTTTGGGATACTCCTCCCGGCGATGCTGAAATCACAGATAAAGATTTTAAGTATGAATATCAGGGTTTGAAGCCGGCGAAATCCTTACGGGAACGTGACGTGTACCTCAACCCGGGCGATCCCCCTCCTGATTGGGCTACCGATCTTTATGAATCAGACCAGCCCCCGGCCGCTCCAGCCCAGCCGCGGACTATGGATACCCCTCGACCCAGAGTGACAGCGCCAGCGGTCCCGGAAACCGAACGCCGAGCCCCAACGGTTGCGCCTCGTCCTGCTGAAACCAGCCCGGGGAGCACCCAATCGATTGTTCTTCCGCCACCGGAGCCTTCGACAGCGGCTCAGAAGAAAAAGCCCCAAACCAAGCGTGCCCAGCGTGACGTATCAGGGACACAAGCAGTGGAAAAACCGGAAAGCAAAAAACTTCAATGGGGCCAAACCGAAACTAAAACTTCGGAGGAAAAAGACAAAGGCAAGTTCCAGTGGGGTCAACCAAAATAGATTTTGTGTGTTGAGCTGAGGGGGAGAATCTTATAGTCATATAAGAATTTTCCCCCACGTTTCCCCTGCCATCTAAGCCATTATTACAAAATACTAATCTGTCCTGGCGCCCAGTTTCATATTTTTGTCCTTTTGTAGCCTCATGAGCGCCACTTCGATATTATAATCCCTTATGTTCAATCCTTTGGACATAGCTACTATTTCTCCATCCTCTACGCCCATTTCCATTGCCATAATTTCCTTCGCCTGTTGCAGTCCGGCCAAGTTAACGGGAAAACCGGACCAAAGATTCCACGATCGAAAATAAACTATCCAGTGGAGCTTTCCATCCATGACGCGGGTGTCTACCAGGCGTAGACAAGGCGTAGAGCCATCCTCTCCATTATAAAAAAAGATGTCCTCGGGGCGGCCGACTTCCATGCACATGCGATTGGTCCGATGACCGTGTTTTTTATAATAGTCGATCACATATTGCCACGAGATCTGTAACCGCTCACCGTAGGTATAATGCTCGTTCGGGGCTCTTTCTGGCGACAAAAGATACGGCATGTAATCTGCGAGATACTTCTCGTCCGCGACAGGAGGCAAATTCAAGTGCTCGGGAATTTGAGGCAAAAGTGGGCGCACCGCGGGCTGTTTTATATGGATTATAGCCATATCGAATTCAATCCGGTCCGCTCCCGGGTTCGAGCCGGTTTCGACTGTATATCGCCGCGCAGCTCCATCGGGTTTACGTGATTCTTCAATGAGCGTGTACAAGCATTGGAACCACGCGTCAGGAATGGTGGTAGCGTTTATGAATATTGGTTTCATATTAATCCTCCGTTCAAGCACGGCCGACTTCATCTTCATCAAAGGGTTCTTCGTATTAAGTCGGATGCGCACTCTAAATCAAAATTCATGTTCTTGGGAATAATTTTTTCAACTCTCGTACGCGGATTTCACATGAAATCCGTCAAAATCGGGCACCTCCCTTCCCTAATAAGGGTACTCTGCGGTATAAAAAAAGACTCAGCGGTCTATTTACGAGACCGGATATGACGCACAGGTTAAAATACTTCCAAAATTGTCCGAAACCGTTCAGATCAAACTTTGATGACAGCCAACGAAACACAGAAACAGAGCCGAAAATTTGCCGGCAGCCCAATTAGGAAGTACTTTATTGAGCCTTTTATATCATCAAATAGTCCACCATGGTTTGACGCCCGGGGAGTAGCGTTCGGGTTACTAATAGGATTGGGGATTCCTCTTGGCGCGCAAATGGTTTGTCTCGGCCTCTTGCGATTAATATTAAGGTTCAACGTTGTTATAGCATTTGCTTTCACGTGGGTGAACAACCCCATATCTGTAATACCAATGTACTATGGCTATTATGTCCTGGGGTCTGTCATTCTGGGCAAACCTGCGGTCATGACCCTCGCAGATTTTCACGAACTCATGAAACCCGTTCTCAATGCTCAGTATTTTTTTAATTCAGTACATGCATTCATGATTTTGGGCGGGGATTTATTAGTAAGATGGTTTTTGGCCGCACTATCAATCGCTATACCTGCTGCCATGGTCGGTTATTTTATCAGCTACCGAGTTCAAAAAACGCGCTGCAGACGCAAGGCAGAAAAGCTTGGAATCACCTATCGGAAATTGGTCCAGCAGCTTGAGAAGGAAATATAGCGGAAATACATTTGACTTTAATTCGGATTAGTCGGGCATGCCTGCATTTATCCAATCAGCTATTTCAGAAATTTCAGCCGGCGATAGGTATGGGCCACGTGAGGGCATTCTTCGAAAACCACCAATCGGTCCTCTGAGAATTCGAATCAAATAAGTTTCCTCGGCCTTGCCGTTCCCGACTTTGTCGGCCTCGATCAATTGTTTCCCATAAGGCTTGCTCTCTGCCAGTTCTTCTTTCGTTTCCCATCCAACATGGCCGTCGTGCGCCGCTTTCATAGCGGGAGGCCGATTATTGGCTTCTTTCCATTGCTCCAAACTTTTATCGAGGATCTCTTTGACTCGTGGCCAATGCAATTCAGCCATACGGATCTCCTACGATTAATTAAATTTTATTATTTCCACTACCTGTGTGTAACAACTCCCACCTGCCTGCAATAAAGGCGGATGGCGCATTTCGAACAGAATGGGGAAATCGGTCGACAAATATTCTGACCCCAAGTCACCAATAAATCATTGTATTCAATCCAATACTGACGAGGAAGCTTCTCCCGCAAGGCCATCTCTGTGGCCTCCGGGGTTTTAGTGGCAACATACCCCAGCCTGTTGCTTACCCTGTGAACGTGAGTGTCCACACAGATGCCCGGTTTGCCGAATGCGAGAGTAACAACCAAATTCGCGGTTTTTCGTCCTACCCCCTTGAGCTTCAACAACTCGTCCAAATCATCCGGAACTCTGCCTTCAAATTTTTCTATGAGATCTTTGCTGATGTTTTTCAGGTTTTTTGCCTTGGTCTTATAAAAACCAACAGGGAAAATGAGCCGAGCTAACTCCTCTTCTTTGATATCAATAATGTCTTGGGGACTATGGACTTTCCCGAGTAGCCTGCGGGCGGCTTCTCTGGTTACCTCATCTTTTGTGCGCAATGACAAGATTGTCGTAACAAGGACTTCGAACGGATCACGCCTTCTCTGCGAAACTTCCGTGACTATCGGAACCCCAAAATGCCGGATTTCTTTTCTTAGTATCTTAATAATTTTGTGGATATCGGGCTGTTTCTCAGCGGGAACTTGCATTAGTACCTGATCCCCACGCGTTCCCGAACGGTCTTTATAGTATCTAAAGCAATTACACGCGCCTTCTCAGCCCCCATTGTGAGTATATTCCTTATGTGCTGCGGATCTTCGGCCAACCTTGCGCGCTCCTCTCTTGCCTCCTTGAAGAATTCCCACAGGATTCCGACTAATTCTTTTTTGATGGTTCCATACGCGGCTCCACCTTCAATGTACAATTTGCGCACCTCGGCAACTCGTTCCGGTGGAGCAAAATGCCGGTATATACCAAAAAGATTGCAGGTTTCCGGATCCTTGGGCTGATCCACCGGCGTTGAATCGGTAACTATGCTCATCACCCTTTGCCGCAGCGTTTTCTCATCGAGAAATATTTCAATAGCGTTGTTGTATGATTTTGACATCTTTTGTCCATCCGTTCCGGGAACGGTGGCTACATCGTCATTAATTTCAGCCTCAGGAATTACAAAAGTTTCCCCGAAGGTGTGATTGAACTTGATCGCTATATCACGAGTCACTTCCACATGCTGCTTCTGGTCTCTGCCGACCGGGATCAGGTTGGATTGATAAAGCAGTATGTCCGCAGCCATAAGAACCGGATATGCAAAGAGTCCATGATTGAACGCCAAACCTTTTGCGACCTTATCTTTATATGAATGGCAGCGCTCCAATAAACCCATGGGAGTCACACAACTCAAAATCCATGTCAGTTCCACGACCTCCGGCACATCTGATTGAACCCAAAATATACACCGATCGGGATCGAGTCCGAGGGCCAGGAAATCCGCTGCGGCTTCCAGAGTCCCGCGAGCTAGTTTTTCCGAGTCCTGAACACTGGTCAAGGCATGAAGGTTCACAACAAATATGAACAGTTCAGAGCGATCCATGTAAGACAGCATGGGCTTCATCATTCCTAAATAATTTCCGATATGTAATGATCCACTAGGTTGGATCCCCGATAAAACTCTCAAACTATGCTCTCCTTTCTTCAGCGCCCCCCCTTTACTCGGGCACTTGGTGGTTCCATTTTGATTAGATTTTTGACTCACTTAAACGCACCAGGTTGCCGTGGATCAAACCTTAACTATAGCATTGTTCATAATGACCTGAGAACCGAGAAATGATCTGTGGCGTAATCATTCCGGCACGGGTGGGAAAGACCGAAAGATATACGGTTACGGTCATTTGCAATTGCGAGCGCAGCGAAGCAATCTCTATTCTCATGCCGTGGCAATGACAGAGCGGGCCTCCGCGTAACTGAAAGGATACGCTGCGGCGGTGAGGTAGCACACAATTCACCGCGTGAACGCGGATGCCCCCGGTCTAAATGGGTTGCTTGAGTTTCGATTCCTTTCGGATATAATGCTCAAGTTATTTTATCGGGGGTACTGAATATGGTCGGCCAATTAGCAGTATATTTCACCTACGCGATCGAACAGGGAGGGTATTGGGGTGCGGCCTTGCTCATGATGCTCGAAAGCATGGTGGCTCCTGTTCCCAGCGAACTCGTCATGCCTTTTGTCGGGTTTTTGGTAGTTGAAGGGAAGTTTGATCTCGTCCCTGCAATTCTGGTGACATCCCTCGCCTCGATTATTGGTTCATTGGTGTCCTACTATATCGGGTATTATGGTGGCAGGCCGCTCGTACTAAAGGTTGGTCGTTATCTGCTGTTGAACCGAGAGCATTTGGAATGGACGGAGCGATGGTTCGCCCGGCATGGGTCCTGGACTATTTTCGTGAGCCGATTCATTCCCGTTGTCCGGCATCTGATTTCTTTACCAGCAGGAATGGGGCGCATGCGGATTGCTCCCTTCTGCATTTATACCTTGATAGGCGCGACCATATGGAATTCCTTCCTCCTTTGGTGCGGGTTTATGCTCCGACAGAATTGGAAATTAGTAGAGCAATACACGCATGAATTGGACATTGCGGTTGCTTTGGGCTTGGTAATTTGCGTTATTTGGTTCGTAGTCACTCACGTCCGTCGTGTAAACGGCAAACAACCCGCTTTATAAAGCGTGCGCGCTTCTCAAACCGCGTGTCCCCACCTTTTTTCCCTTCATTGCCAATCTTTTGCCATTTTTTAGCCTGAACCGCGTTCCTCACGCCGGTCCCGTCTCAACCTGGACTTTTCTGGGTAACGAGTCGTCCGGGATCATTTGTAGCGGAATCCGGAATCAGGCGATCGCTTGAAGACAGCCGTTTCGCCTCAATAATGAGATCTGTGTTGGTTAACTTTATAAATTAGTATGTTATACATATAACTTCAAGCAATAGACTGAAATCTGACAGTCTCCTTTTCTCCGATTAGCCCAGCGCGCTGGAGAAGAGGTGGAAGATTATATATTGATTATACTACATCTTTCTACACAGAAGATTTTTGTGCAGCGCACAATCCGATGACATTTTGCTCCGTATTTTGGATTCAGCCCATCAATCTAAAGGATTATTTAAACTAATTTCTAGCTTTTTAAAATAACTCTCCGCTAATATGCATTTTTTTCTTGACATTAATTTTTTTTGGTTTACCCTCGCCTTCAACAGATCAGACCCTTGAGGGAGGGTGTTATGCTCAGAAAACTGCTAATCAGCTCGTATCTATTAATGCTTCTTGTCATAGTAATGTCAGGCACGGCTTGGGCAGAATCCGCACAGGTCGGCGGCTATGACATGATGGCCCAGGCAGACCAGGGCTACAAGAACATCGCTAAAGTAAAGCCCGCGCCCGCGCCGTCGACCGATGTCACCAAAGTTAAGCCGTATGGCTGGACCTCCCGGTTCGAGGGCATTTCCCGGGTACAATCCAATTAGTTGGGGCCCGGATTGTTTCCTCCCCTCGCCGGCCAAAGGCCAGTTCCTCCTGGGACCGAAGATTTGGTTTGCCAGGGTAGATGGAGAGGCTCGCCGAGGCGTCGACATAGCTGGCGCTCAGACTTCGACTGTTGATTTCGAGGACCATCTGGGGCTCAAGAAAACCGGCAAGATCATTTGGAGTGTCGAAGCGCTCTACCAGTTCCGTCCCAGTTGGGGGATACGGTACTCATTCATGCCCATGACCACGGGTGCGCATGCGATTCCAAGAACTGCTTTCAACTTCATGGGGCAGACCTTTGCCGCCGGAACAGAGGTTCGTTCCAAATGGGATCACTTTGAGCATCGGGCAGGTTTGGTCTTCAACATAAGCCGGACCAATAACAGCCTGACCAATTTCTTTGCCGAGTGGCTTTATGTGCAGGATAAGCTAACTATCGGCGGGGTTGCTACCACAGCGGCATCAGTCACATGGGACGACAACAAGAGCATGGCTGTTGTGGGGCTTGAATTTGATAAATGCCTGAAGAATTACCGGGGCAACACACTTACCTTTAGCGGCAAAGGTGGGATCGCCTTCTTCAATGATGTGCTCGGGTACGAGGCGGAAGCTGCCCTGAATTACATGATCCCGATTAAGACCGGCCGTTTCGGGTTCATCAAAGGTGGATATCGTTACGCTCACTTGAAGAAGGATAAAGGCAATCAGATGTTCACCAGTGACATGGATGGGGCTTTCCTCGAGGTTGGGTTCCTCTTCTAGGACGACCTGACCGGCTTGCCCCTTCCTCCCCCGATTAATGCCCGACCGTGATGAATTCCAATTCTCCGGTCGGGCTTTTTGCACACATTCACTCCTCGATCTATCAAGCCAGCCAGATTGTCTCCACGTAAGATCCCGAACCATCGACCATTATTTTCGGCTGATTCGATTCCAAATCCCAGGAAACGAAATAGGCAAAATGGTCCATTAACATCTCCTCTTCCGGGGCGACTTTAGATAATAACCAATTCTGAGTTTCCCGGACTGTCGCTAGAACTATCCTGTCCAGGGACATCGATCGGTTAAGCGCTTGTAAACGAGGCGCACCCTGGAGCTGTTCAATCGCCTCCTCCCAATGTATACCTTGCAATTTCCGTCGCAATACATACGCATTCCCGCTATCGCGAATGATGAGCACGGGAGGGTTGTATCGTAATCGAGAGTTCCGAATTGCGGTCCCGCTTATCTCCGGGGCATGTCGTTCCAGCATACTGTTCATATTGCGAATATGAATCAACAATCGTGGTTGTAATCTCTCGAAAATGAACTCCTCACCATGAATATTAATTTCTTTGAGTCTTGTGGGATCGAATCCGAGATCCAGCAAGTCCCCTATTGTTAATGTATCAGCCGATGAGATCCCTCCCGATTCCATCCACGAGACAAGGCTGGGCCTTCTGTAGTTTGGAAGTGCCTCAATAATCCGCGCAGGATGTTTCTTCAACACTTCGGAAAGGTTTAGCCACAATTTTTTGTCGCCGCATTCAAAAAACGGCTTCCCGGTGAGTTCGCGCGGCGCATAAGATTGGACCGGCAAACACCTGATCTGCGGAGATACAAGGATTTGTTCCAAGGATTCACCGCCGGTATATCCAAGGAGTCGGCCTATCCGACGCTTGAACCCGAGCAGTTTGGTCACAAACCTGGTAAACATGAATCTCATCAACGAAGTATCTTGGCCGGTACGTATTTCGTTCTCGAAATAGGCCAAAAGTGCCGAATACAAATCTTTGAACTCTTCGATCGTTCGTTCCACCATCAGCTCATTATCCCGCATGTCGATCGCAGGTCGTTTACGTTTCAAATGATGGATCAATTTGAGTACCGGATCTTTAAGGTCGCGTTCGGCAAGCCCGGCAGGCACATAAATCATGTATTGACCGTCCGCAACTGAACTCGGCGTTTGAGTAATTTGCTCAATCGGTTTCCAATCCAATTTCAAATAAATGTCGTAGGTTGGGTCATCGTTTGGGATTATGTTATCCAATATGCCGACTGCGGTTTTCTCGGCCAGA
Organism: uncultured delta proteobacterium; assembly: GCA_963741425.1. Classification (GTDB taxonomy): domain Bacteria; phylum Desulfobacterota; class Desulfomonilia; order Desulfomonilales; family Desulfomonilaceae; genus DATJPW01. Next base: position 361,878 of record CAVUHP010000022.1, on the reverse strand, counting down.
AAATCTCTGAAGACGTCCAGGACCAGGTTACCTAACCCCTTATTGCGAAAAGGAGCAGCCACTTCCACATAAACCAAGTAGTAGCAGGGAATGGGTTTCTTCAGGTAAAGCATGTTGAGTCGCCCAAGGTTTTCGCCCTTGTCAGAATTAATTTCAAGAATCTTGAATCCGTTGTTGGATTGATCCGCTCCAAGACGATCTATTTTTGCTCCGGAAACCGTCTCGTTAAGGAGGCCGGATAAATTCTCGAAAAGATCCGCTGTCATTGGAGCATCGGAAGCGACCCTACGCATACCGCCTTCCATGAGATTGATTAAAGCCAATCTTTCATTAAGCGTCAGTCGTTTTGTTTCCCTGCCGCTCTCTTGCGAGGCGATGTTTTGCGATAATTTCGTCATAACCGTTTATTCCCCATTTCCGCCTAAACGTTCAGACAAAAAAAAGAGCGGAGTCTCTGCTCCGCTCTGGTTCGACATATATCTAATCGTCACCTTCCGCGCAGCAGAGGCACACTCCCGTTAAAATAAAAATAAAAGTAGCTGCGTCGAGTGACGGTCATAACTTTCTCCTGATGGATTAGAATGTACTCTGTTCCTTGCCTCATGTCAATGTTTGCATCGGGTCAGTTTCGCCGATTAACCATAATCAAACAAAGCCAAGGCTCTCCACCATTACCACAACGGCTTTGATCCGGAAGTGGGTCCTCGGATAGGTCCCTTTTTCCCACGACTGGCCGCATCGGCCTGTTCAAGCAGTTGGGCTGTCCATTTCTCGATACGAGCCCTCCATTGCGGATCCAGTTCCGCGGCCTGAGCGCGTTCAAAATAAGACATAGCTTCCATGTTTCTCCCGGCAAGCATACAAGCTATTCCCATGTTTCCGAGTGCTTCCGTATTGTTTGGATCTAATTTTAGCACCCATTGATATTCTTTTATGGCTTCGTCGTATTTTTGCAGACCTGCATACGCCAGACCACGCCCTAAATATCCACCGGGAGATGATGGCGCTAATTTCACAGCAATGTTGTAGTCTTCCAAAGCAGCTGCGTGATCCTGGTTAAAATTCCGGGCATCAGCTCGAGCGATATAACCTGCCGGATCCCGAGGTTTTAATTCAATATACTTTGTAAAATCCTGAATAGCTTTTTGAGAAAGCCCCAGCTTGTCTTGCGCAGTTCCTCTCAGTTTATATGCTTCTGCCGATCGCGGATCCCTTCTCAACGCGTTCGAGAACCAGCGCAGCGCCGGAGCGTAGCGCTTTCTTTCCAATTCGCTTTTTCCTCGTTCGATAAGAACCTTGACTGAATCGGTTGAAGCAACAGGAGGAGCACTGTTCCTGGATTGCGCCGAAGAAGAATAAGGGGAAACGTGAACAGCGGTTAGGGCAAACGAAAATTACAATTATGAATTGCCGCGGAAATTTTTGTCAGCATCGCCATCCCATGTAAAAGAATGAGTTAATCCAAAGCATTAGCCTGCCTTAATCCAGGCCCGTTGTCAACTGGTTGAACCACATCTTCAGATTATTGCATGAATTAATGTTGTTTCACCCTCTCTTGCTGTAAAATCACGGGAGGTCGGTCAGGGATACTATATTCATCTGAATTCACATTTTGTCATCCGACACGGAACAACTCAGTCGTGTTCATAAATCCAGGGAGAGGTGTTGCGATGGAATACAATGATATTTTAGTCGAGACTCAGGGCGAAATAGGCCTGATCACAATGAATTCTCCGAAAACGTTCAATGCATTGTCCAAGAACATGATTTCTGAGATCATTTCGGCATTAAACCAACTCGGGAACGATCAAGGAGTAAAGGTCATCATACTCCGAACCAGCGGAAAACATTTTTGTTCAGGCCACAATCTGTCTGAAATGGTCGACGGAAATCGCGGCGAGTACAAGTTCATTTTCGAGCAATGCTCACGGATGATGACGCTGGTGCATGAAATCCCACCAATTGTAATTGCGCAAGTACATGGAGTGGCTACCGCAGCCGGCTGTCAACTGGCCGCCACCTGCGATCTGGCGGTAGCCGACGAAACCGCTCGATTTGGAACGCCGGGAGTAAGAATCGGCCTCTTTTGCACGACCCCTATGGTGGCCCTTTCGCGAGCAGTCCCACGGAAACTCGCTATGGAGATGCTCATGACCGGCCGGTTGATTTCCGCGGAAGAGGCTTTGACGGGCGGATTAATAAACAAAATAGTTCCCGAATCTGATTTGGAAAAAGCTACAATGGAACTTGCACTAACCATAGCGGAAGCGAGCCCGCTAGTTTTGCGAATAGGGAAAAAAGCCTTTTACAGCCAGATCGAGCTTGAGGAGCCCCGCGCTTACGAATACGCGAATAATGTAATTACCCTTAATTTGATGGCCGAAGACGCACAAAACGGCATTAAAGCGTTCCTGGAAAAGAAAAAGCCCACCTGGCTGGGCCGGTAATGGTATTTATACGAATGCGCTTTCTAACAGATGACACGAATTCGATTTCCAATTGTAAGATGCCAGCGTCTGTACGGGCAGACCCGCGGAAACTGTCTCAAAATTGTCGTGTCTGCCAAAATCGTAGCACGATGCCGCAGTAGGGGCAGGGCTTGCCCTGCCCAGAAAGGGCGCAGCAAGCAGCGCCCCTACAGTGGCTGTTTGCTACCGACCACCAGTTTCACGGCATGCGCTTTCAGGTGGGTTCCGTCTTTGCATTGGCATCGTGGCACGGTTCTTTCTCTATTCTGAGTTTTGAGACGGTTTCCGCGTGTCTGCCCGTTCCTGGGCGCTCACGCAGGTGCGCGCCGTACCAAAGGCATGTTACTTCTTTCAGCGCGAATCGCTATTATACCGATTCTCAAAAGTTTTGCGCCCATGACCGATACGGTTCGGAGCTGATGCAAACTGGTGGGACAGGTTGTAGGGGAGGACTAGCGCTGCCCCGGCGGTTCTGGTAGGCGCCGGCGTCCCTGCCGGTGCGAAACATAATCGACCCGCACCGAGGCCGGTCCCACCAAGATGCCCGTCGCCACCAAATCCTTATCTTTTTCGCGATTATTTTTGAGAATCCCTATATTCCCGACCAGCCTCAATAATTCCTACGCGAAAGATTACGGTAATCAGATATCCTCCACAAAGATCACTCTGACCACGTCTGACAGCACTTTGGCTCTGTGCTTATGTACCGCGCCGTCCGGAATAAAAATGCCGTCACCTTCGTTGAAGATGTGTGTGCCGCTCTCAAACTCGATCTCAAAACGACCTTCAAGTATGTATCCGAAGTGACCTTTCTCGCACCAGTGCTGAGGCATTTTGGGAGAATACTCCACCATGCGAAGACGTTTGCCACTATCCATCAACACCTTTTGTCGTACCCCCTCCATGGGGGATTCCCATTCAAGACATGAAAAATCAACATGGTACCGGGTCATTTTGCAACTCACACATGAGGCGTTTCTTTACGGACTTCTCCGCTATTTTGAACCCCGCCTTTAGGGCCGATTTCAGGCCAAGAACTCCAAAGCATCTCGATTGAACTGCTCGGGAGTTTCTATGGGAGGCAGGTGTCCAACTTGACCATAACTAAGCAGTTGAGCCCTTGGGATATGGGTGCCCAAGAATTGACCGTTGTCGTACGGCATAAGACGGTCTGCATTTCCGTGTACCACAAGTGTCGGCACACTGATATCGCCGAGCCGGTTGCCGATGCCGGCCCAATGCATTACTGCTTGAAGCTGCCGCTGGTAGGACTTGAGCGTCATCCGTTTGGCCTTTTCATACTCCAGTATTTGGTCCATGTCTTCAGGGTGCGATTCCATATATCCCGGTGCCGCGAGCAATGGGTAGATGCGCCGCACGCGTGTTTCATTATCCTCGTTCCGGGTGGGCATGAGAATCGCTTGTATCTCGGACGAAGGCTGCACGTAATCACGGCCACCTGCAGACGTGCAAATCAGGATTAGCCTTTTCACCAATTCAGGATTTCGCCAGACCAATTCCAAGGAGATGAACCCCCCCATAGACCAACCAATCACGTTCATAGCGCCAAGATCAAGATTGCGGATCAGGCCCGCAGCGTCGTCAGCCATGTCTCCGATAGTGTAAGGCCCTGTGCCGAGGGAACTGTCACCAGCGTCGCGGTTATCCATTTGTATCAAATGGTATTTCTTTGAAAATACGCCGGTTTGTTTCCACCAAATGAGCCTGGAATTGCTTAGCCCGGGAATTAGCAACAGCGGCTGGCCTGAGCCGTGCTCATCGTAGTAGATATTGTGTGATCCGACACGTGTATGGGGCATTTATCCTCCAAGTTGAAGTCAGATTCAGACAACAGTTTACGACATCATCTGCGAAAATCGTAATTTATACCAGTTTGCGATCTAACGTGGAACATAGGAACGAAGAGTCACGGAACGGACATGCGTGGGCAGGTACCGTGTCACCCCAAAACGGCAATTCCTCATTTACAAGCGGCCAAAGAGTGTCATTGCGATCCCGCGTTCCGTGGGACTGACGGCCTCGCAATGACAAACCGGCGCCCCGCATAACTGAGGAATTACAATATTTCATTGAGGTGACGACGGTTTTAGGTTTCCAGTCGTTTCTTCTCTTCTGTCCTGATTTCTCGACGTAATAATTTGCCGACCTTTGATTTTGGAAGCATGTCTCGGAATTCAATATATTGAGGGATTTTGTAGTCAATCAATCTCCCGCGGCACCATTTGATTAATTCATATCCGGTAATGCCTTTTATGTCCTTTTTCAGCACTACAAAAGCTTTGATTCTTTCACCCACTTTTTCATCAGCGACGCCAACTACGCACGATTCTATAACTGCCGGGTGCTCCTGTAATACGGCCTCTATTTCAGACGAAGATATGCGGTATCCCTTGTGTTTGATGGTGTCCACGGTGCGGTCGACAAAGTAGAAAAAACCATCTTCATCCTGCCGGACTATATCTGCGGTTCTGTACCAGAGCTTTCCGTTTATGGTCACGAACGCTGCTTCTGTTTCCTCAGGTTTATTCCAATACGAGCGGACCATCTTATCTGAAGAAACCAAAAGCTCACCAGGGTCTCCAATTTTGACCGGTTCCAACGTGTTCGCGTCCACTACCATTGTTTCCTTGCTCGGCATCTTCAATCCCATACTCAGTGGCGGGCTTTTTATGCCTGTGGGACTCATTGTAATGCCGCCGCAGGTTTCCGTAGCGCCGTACCCCTGGTAAATATCGAGTCCGAAGCGGCCTTTCCAACGTTTCCCGACTTCCACCGGAAGGACATCCCCGCCGGAAAAGCAATACTTCAGGGAAGAGAGATCGTATTGGTCGACCCTAAGGTGTTCCAGGATCATACGATAAAGGGCAGGCACCCCTATTATGCTCGTGGCTTTGTGTCGCTGAATCGAATCGAAGACCGCGTCCAGATTCACCCTTGGCTGCAGGACCAGGGTACCACCACCTACAATTATTGTGGCCAAAGTGCATGTCTGACCCAGAACATGGAAGAGCGGTGCGCCGCCGAGAATTACATCCTGATCTTTTGGAAACAGGGGATCCCGGACGCCCAACTGTTCGTCGGAAGAAATTAGATATAATCCGTGGCTTAACGGCACACCTTTGGGGTGTTTGGTAGTTCCTCCGGTAAAAAGGATTTCCGCTATATCGTCTTCATCCGTGCCCGGATCGGGTGCCGGTGGAAGCGAGGACGATATCATTTTGCTCATAGAGCTCATGAAAGGCGCTTTTTCGACCTTTCCTGTGGGGACCTTGTCCGCAAGCAGACCGAAAACTCTCTTCCACCAGGGCAGGAGATCTGCAATATTCGTAACAATTACTCGCTTGACAGATGTATCCACCATCGCCTGTTTTACGTACCCGAAGTTTCGATCCGCACATACAATGCCTTTTGCCTCAGTATCATTCGCTATGTATATGAGGTCGCGGAAGGTGTAAATCGGAGTTATCGGAACTGCAATTGCGCCAATCCTTTGTATGGCTAGCCAGCAAACCGCGAATTGCAAGGAATTCGGGATGTACATGACTATCCGATCACCTTTTTCAAATCCCACAGCAGCCAAGCCCGATGCAAATCCTTCAACGAGCTTCAGCAAATCGGAATAAGTAAACGAGGTACCGAGAAATGAGATGGCGACCTTTTGGGGATATTTTTCTACCGTGGCAGCAAATGCTTTAAAAATTGTCGGGTATTTCAACGACGACATGATCCAAATCCTCATGCGAGCCTAGTGACGATCGACCTCAGACTCCGAAATATGCTCCCTTGACCTCAGGGTTCTCCATGAGTTCTTTTCCGGTGCCTTGCATAATTAGCATTCCGTTTTCAATAATATATCCGAAGTCAATCATAGGTAGTATGGGACGTGCAAACTGCTCTGTAATAACAATCGTGAGGCCTGTTTCTGAGCGGATTTTCTTTATCGCGTCAACAAGTATCTTTTGCATCATCGGGCTTAAGCCTAAAAGCGGTTCATCCAGTAACAGCAACCGAGGTTTGACAACCAGGGCCATACCGATGGTCAACATCTGCTGTTCGCCTCCGCTGAGGAATCCTGCTTTACGGCTTTTCAGGCGAACAAGAGTTGGAAAAAGATCGAACACGTAGTTGATGTTTTCCCAAACCTCAGATCTTGTTCGCAAATAACCTGCAATTTTAAGATTTTCTACGACATCCGATTCAGGGAAGATAGGATGACGTTCGCGGCAAAGGACCATACCCATTCTTACGCGTTCATTTGGTTCAAGATTGGTGATGTCCTCTCCGTCCAATTTCAGAGTCCCGTAAAGGGTGATCCTTTCCCCTCCTTTGCGTTGCTCTTTAATTTTTGTATCAAGAATGAGCCCTGATATGGTGTTCATGAGCGTGGTTTTACCGGCGCTATTGGATCCGATAACAGCGACTATGCTTCCAGGCTCAACCGACATGCTGAAATCGTTCAGCGCCAGAGCATTTTCATAAAAGACCATCACATTAGAGACATTCAACATGTGCTGTGCTGTCCTGATTGTTGCGTTGTCGAAGATGGAGTCTCGAATAACTGCTGTTATTATTCCGTGCCCAAATAAGCCTGCTTGACCTCTTCCGTTTCCATGATATCAGCCGGTTTTCCGTCAGCAACTACAGCTCCGAAATTCAGAACTATCGCCCGGTCTGCAATGCGAAAAAGCTCCCGCAGACGATGTTCGATCATTATGATCGTCTTGCCTTCGACCATGAGCTTTTCGATTACCGGGACAATGCTGGCCAGTTCGGCTATGCTCAAACCCGAGAACAATTCATCGAGGATTATCAGGTCCGCTCTCAATGCTAAGCACTTGGCCAGTTCCAGACGCTTGAGATAACCATGCGGCAGGCTCCCTGCCGGCTTGTACGTGACCGAGGATTCCCTCTCGAATCCGACCTCTTCGAGCAGATCTTTGGATATCGAATCACGGTCTCCGTATTGTCCACCCGAGAGCGCCTTCACTCTTGGCGAGAAAAGTGGAATAATGAGATTCTTAAATGCAGGCAGTTCAGCGAAAGGACGGACCATTTGAAATGTGCGTGCGATCCCGAGTCGCGCGATTCGGTAGGGCATCCACCCAGTGATATCTCGGCCTCGGTATTCAATCTTTCCCGCGTCAGGTCTAATAAAGCCGGTAATCAGATTCACTAGCGTGGTCTTGCCCGATCCATTAGGACCAATCAATCCTAAGAGTTCGCCTTCGCGCAATTCGAAATCAATGTCCACGACCGCATGGACGCCGCCGAAGCTTTTACTGACTTGCTTTACCCGGAGCAACGGTTGTTGAGTGTCGGTTTCTGACATTTTCAGCTCAGACAAGAACGATTGATTTATTGGCCACCGGAGGTAGTAGCCTCTGATGGAGCAGGTTTTTCTGATGGGCTTTCCACCTCAACCCATCTTTCGAACTGCTGGTATTTGCGTTGAATGTAATGAAATATCCCTTCAGGGAGGCCCACGGTACACACAACAAGCGCTAAAGCATAGATTACTGTTCGAAGCCCTCCCAGTTCACGGAGTGCTTCCGCGAGCGGGACCAATATAAACGCGCCCAAGGTGGAGCCGGCAAACGTCCCCGCGCCGCCAACCACGGCAGATGCTATGGGGATTATCGAATTATCCAGAGCAAAGGCCGGCATACCGACGAATGAATAAGCGTGAGTCATGTACGCCCCGCAGAATGCGCCTACGGACCCTGCAATGAACAAAGCCTGGGCTTTAAGCCAATATATATTTATCCCGCCGCTCATGACCGCTCTATCATTGTCGCGGATTGCCTTTAACACCAGTCCGTAATCCGTTGTCATCAATCGCCGGAATGCGAAGAGGGCCACGCCCATAACAAACAGCAGCAGATACACCTTGACCCAATCATTCGGGAATGGTTTCAACCCGTGAAGACCTTCGGTGCCGCCGAAGATCTTTGTCGCTTCAACGATCCGCTCGAGCATCAGCGGCAGCACGAGCGTTACCATCGCGAAGTAAACACCACGTAATCTTAATACGGGCAGCAGCAAAATGGTGCAAAGGACACCCCCGATCACAGTGCCCAGAGGTATTGTTAGCCATATGGGCAAATCACAATAGTGGTCAAGCGCGCCCGCAGCGTAACTGCCTACTCCAAAGAACAGCGCCTGCCCAAGGGAGACCATCCCAACTGAAACCAGAAATTCCCAGCTCATTGCAAGCAGGGCAAAAATTGCCGTGTAGATCAGTACCTGTTTCCAATATAGGGGCAAAATTAGAGGAAGAATAATTAGGGCAAGAATTGGCAGCAATGGAGGCGCTGCGACATAGAGCATTTCACGGTATGAATTTAGGGCGAAAATATCATCGGATCTCGCCTTAATTCCTCGATCGACTCTCTCTTTTCGCTTCTGACTCACCGTTTTATAGACTCCGGTATTAGACCGGGACAAGCTGGATGCCGGTCTTGCTGTTCTCCGATGATCTCATTAAGTTCTGGCAACAGAGCAATACTTAACTCTTCAGGCCGTAAAAAATATGTGGCCGTTAAATACGTTCTTCCAATTCTTTTTGTTTTCCGAAAAGACCGGAAGGCTTAATCAAGAGTATTACCAGAATCGCTATAAGTGAAACGATCATCTTCCAGTGCGGTCCGGAAAGAGTGTCGGTAATCATCTGAGCATACCCGATCAGGAACGAGGCAACGACAACTCCCACACTGCTGCCCAGCCCTCCAATAATGCAAACTGCCATAGCGTTGATAAGGACATCGTACCCTTCGTTGACCGAAATGGTCCCTCTCGGCAGAACCAATATTGCGGCCAATGCTATCAACGCGGAACCGAACGCTACGCTTATTCCGGCAATCCTGTCCGAATTTATGCCGAGCGACAAAGCGGTCCTTTCGTCCTGAGCTATCCCTCGGAATGCCAGACCCAGTTTGGTGTAACGAGTGAATAGGTAAAGTCCCACCGCAAGCAGCACACCTACTCCGACTATCCACAACCGCTGATGGTCTACGTAGACACTGCCTATCATCACGCTGCCATCCGTAAAGACGGGCAGCGTGTATTCGTAACCCGTGTAGCCGAGCCAACGAAAAAATTCGAGGATAGCCAAGCCCACACCGAACGTGGCGATCACTTCGGAAATTACCTGGCCCCGAACTCGCAGGAGCACAAACCTATAAAGAGCCAGCCCCAGCGCGGCTGTAAATAACACCGAGATCAATGCTGCCGGCCAAAAGGGTATCGCCAGCTTATTCATTAATATCCAAACGGAGTAACCTGCGAGAACATAGAATGCGCCGTAAGCAAAATTCGAGATTCCGCTGATGCCGAAGGTCAGATTGAAACCCAGGGCAAGCAGCGCCAGAATGACGCTGTTGATGAATCCATATATGAGGGTGACTTCAAGCATAAAGTTTCCTTGCGTATGGTTCGGAACCCGGTCTTACAACCAGGCTAGCACGGTGGAACATGAACCGTATGCAAAATTTGAGACGGGGGGAAACCGTACGGAGTTTACGATCGGTCTCCCCTTCACCGCTCTTTTAACGAAAATAGCACATTATTTCGCAGCCTTCATCCAAGAAGGAAGAACGATTTTGCCGTCGGCAATAGATTCGGGCAACACTATCACGCGCTTGCCGTCATCGGTCCATTGGGACACACAGCCACAGGCGGTTTTAGTCGGATCGTTACCGTAAATGACCTGATTGCCGTCATCGAATTTAATTCTTCCGATGACTCCCTGACGGTCGGTTTTCTTCAATTCCGCAACAACTTTGTCAGGATCCAAGCTCCCCGCGCGCTCAACTGCCTCGGCCCAGACATAAACCGAATCATAAGCAGGGCCGGGACCATGTCCGGACTCTATGGGCACACCGAATTTCTTTTTATAATTATCAAAGAATTTCTTTGCGGGTGGATATTTCGCAGGACCGATCCCGCCTCCTATTTCAAAGGTGCAATTTATCAAACCTCCAATCTTACCATCGAAGGTTTTCCAAGCGCCAGGCCCGGCCATAGGTGAGATGAACCCCGCAATCAGAGTAGGAATTTTCATGCTTCGCCATTGTTTTAGCAAAATGCCACTCTGAGGCATGTCAAATACAGACAAAATGACCTGGGCCCCTTGAGTTTTGGCTTTCATAAGTCCAGCCGCAAAGTCCGACGCGCCGGTGGGATAAGCTTCCGTCCCAACATTTTCACAACCGAACTTCTCTGTGGCAACTTTGCTTGTGCCGTCCCCAGTCCCGCGTGCCCACAGTACGTCCTGGTGCATTACGAAAAATTTTTTGAACCCGAATTGCTGGTTGAGAAAGCCAACCGTCTGGGCAAGGTATTCAACCAGGTACTTGGTATTGATGGCTAGCCTGAAGCAGTATTTGTATTTCTCCGGTTCGGCTTTTATCTTTGCCTCGGATAGGGGAGTCATTGCGATGCTACCGAGCATAGGGACCTTATACTTGGCCAGGAGATCCATCCCTGCTAGGAGTGCCTCTGAGCGAAATGGCCCCACGAGTATCACCTGGACCTTTTTCTCCGTGATTATCTTTTCTATCCCCAAGAGCGCCTCGGACACCGGAACCCCTGGAGATGCGTCCCGTATGTCTATGCTCTCAATCTTTATAGGCCGCGTCGCAGCACCAATTTTCACCCCGCCTTTGGCGTTTATCTCCTCAACGGCCATTTCGACGGCCTTAAGAGATTCCCTGCCCTCCAGAACCGTCGTGGAAGTGGGCACCCCAACGAGAATCGGTTCCTGTGCAAAGACCAATGTTGTTGAACAAGCCGCGTAACACATCACTAAAGATGCCACAAACACAAGCCTCTTCATCCTGTGCCTCCTTCAGAACTTACTCTATATTAGAACCGGGTAACGATCCATGGTTCCCTGAGTAAACGCGCTCCAGTCGGCAAGCAAACATTGAGACGTGAAGGTTCCGGTCTTCGGACGTTCCGCCGAGTATACCATAAAACCGTAGGAGGCAATACGAACACCGGCCCTAGGATCGACCCCATTGTGCAGGATTGAAGCCACACGGAATCCTAGCTGAGATTCCTGTCATCTCCCAATTTCATTAATGTTTTCGAAAAAAAGAAACTTTAGATCTGATCAAGTGCGAAGCGCATTTGCAAACACGAACTCTTGGGTAATAAGCCGAGTATGAATACAAGCTAGTGTCGAGTCAATACTGCAAAGACATTATTTTGGTATGGTAAAAAGCTGCATTCTCTAGTGGGGTCACGTGCAGGCTCGGCAATACGTGTGTATTCATTCAGTTACAAGCGGGTACGTGGGTCCCTTGTCATTGCGAGGAGTGAAACGACGAAGCAATCTCAGCTTTGGCGGTGGAGGAGATTGCTTCGCTCCGCTCGCAATGACATTCTTTGGCCGCCTATAAGTGAATGGTTACATACGTGTGCACATATTCTTGAGAAGGGGAATCCGCTTGTGATAACATCATATAGGTATTTGCGTTAATTTCTGAAAGATCAAACACGCAAAAGCATACCGCCCACCACCGAATGAGATGGCACATCATGAGCAGAAAGCGCCGCATTGTTATAGCAGAGGACCACACAATAATCAGAGAAGGTTTAAGAGTTCTGCTTGCTTCGGACCCGGAGTTCGAAATAGTGGGAGAGGCTGAGGACGGTATCGAGGCGATCAAATGCGCGACGCGTCTAAAACCGGACCTCGTGATAATGGATCTGTCGATGCCAAGAATGAGCGGGGTTGGTGCCATCAAAGAGATCAAACGGATCGCGCCTGAAACTAAGATTGTAGTTCTTACCGTCCACACGAACGAAGAGTATATCCTTGCGAGTTTTCAGGCCGGCACAAATGGCTATGTTCTCAAGTATGCCAGTCATGAAGAGCTTGTCTTAGCTATCAGAACCGTTCTGAATGGGCAACCATATCTGACTCCGGCAGTTTCCGCCGTGGTATTGGAGGCATATTTGAGCGGTCAACAAGGATCGGATGGCCAGCCATTTTGTCGGGGGCTTACCGATCGAGAAACTGATGTGCTGAAACTAATTGCCGAAGGTTACAAAAACAAGCAGATTGCAGACTTTTTGGGAATCAGCGTAAAAACCGCGGAAAAGCATCGCGCCAATCTGATGAAGAAGCTGGACCTACACAGCGGTCCGGCGTTGACCACCTTTGCTATGCAAAAAGGTCTTATCTGTACTGAGTAGAGGTCTTGAGCGGCCACGATGCTGCTATACAAGTTCCCAAGCTCGGACCGGTGTCGAGACGGAACATGCCGCCGGAAAGTTCGGTGCGCTCTTTCATGCTGGAAAGCCCGAATCCTCTGCCGTGGCTCGAGGGAGATCCGGCAGAGTGACCGTCGATCCCGCTCCCATTATCCTTAATCAGTAATTCAATTCTGCCTTTTCGCTTTCTGAGGGCAACTTGAACCCGTTTTGCCAAGCTATGTCTCGACACGTTGTTCAAGGCCTCCTGCACTATTCGGAAAATCACAATCTTGAGAGATTCGGGGATCTCATGTTCCTCCAGACTGATCCGGTTCTCTAGCCGAATGTCAGAATAGGTATTCTGAAATTGCCTCAAGAACCACCTTAGGGTGGCAACCACACCCAGGTCGTCAATTATTAAGGGACGGAGATCCACTGCTATCCGCTGAACTTCTTCGACAGTACTTTGCACCATCGGCAACAGCGTTTGCAATTGCCGGATGGTTTCCAAACCGGGATTCTTTTGGATTTGTTTCATGCAGGTTTCAACCCTGAACTTAATAGCTGAAATTGATTGGCCAATCCCATCATGAAGTTCCTGCGCCAATCGTTTTCTTTCATCCTCTTGTGCCCTGAGAAGTTGTGCCGACAGATGGCGAAGTTCATTCTCGGACTGAGCGAGACGCTCTTCAGCTAGCTTCCGAGCTATTTCGAGAGACGCAATGTTGCCCATTAGACAGAGAACATCTTTTTTGGATTCGGAGAAAGTTTTATTCGAGTGGCTACCGACACATAATACCCCGATGGGTGTGTTTCTTGCCCGCAATGGAACAGCGATACCGGACAATAGGTGTTCAGCCAGGAATTCTTTTTTGGCTAGCGCCTGAAGCAGGCGAAAACATGTTTCAGCCCCCTCGCCACTTCTGAGTGAGGCGCTTGCTACCTCATTCATTGCAAGAAAATTCGCCGGCAATTTTTTCAATTTGTTCCGGATCAATCCGGATTGGGCGCACACAACCATTCCATCGGAGCTTCCATCGGAGAATGCAATGAATGAAGCATCCGTCTTGAGCAGTTCGCGACATTTATCAACCAGCAGAGCCAGATTCTCTTCCAGGCTATGTTCGGCAGCCATTGCCATCGCTATGTGGTACAGCGCCTGGAACCTGTGGAGCTGCATCTGCAGATCTCGCTCAACCTCCATTTTCTGAGTGATATCGATGAGCGTGCCTATAACCGCCGGCCTGCCGCCGTATTCCGTCCTGGAGCCGTAAACCTCTATTTGTATGATTTGTCCTGGAGCCTTGATGCCTCTGAAACGGTAATTGACGGATTCCATTTCTCCGGAAATACGTTTCCTTAAATTCCCGTCAACGAGCGGCCAGTCCTCCTCCATAACAACATCTTCCGGGCCTTTATTATCAATCAGTTCGTCTTCTGTGTAACCGAAGATCTCAGCCATTTTAGGATTGACGTAACGGAATGTATCATCCTGAATAAGATAAACCCCCACAACTGATTTTTCTGTAATTTTTCTCAACATCGTTTCGGACTGGTGCAGAGCTTCGACTATTCTTCTGCGCTCAGATTCCAATTGTCTCAATTGCGCTGGTACTGAGCTTAACCCTTGTGGGTTGAGGAGTCGGATTCCCTTTGTTCTTCAAGTCTTTTTTCACGGCAGATTCCTGTTACGATCAGGGTTATATTCCCGTTGTCCAGCCATGTCTTAACAGGACGTCTTTCACGAGCTTACAGCCCCGGCAATACCCGTGAGCGAACGACGACCCAGAATAGCCGCCGCGCGGTAGTCACTTTCTCTGCCTCTTTTGTCCCTTAGCGATAAAGGAAAATTATCAATTTATTGCAGCCGGCGCAGCATAGCAAAAAGAAGCCGCTTTTCACAGCATTACTATTACGATCACTTCCTAAGCTCGCGTTTGGGGGATCGTGCCGGCAGCATATTTGGGCATTTCGTCCACAATTATCCATTCCTTGGCACCTTAAAAGGAAGGAAGGTGAGAATTCGGTTCAGGAACCATTACCGTAATTGGACTACTGATTGATTATTAACATCATTTTATTCCAAGAAGTATTTATGCCGTTCCCGGGAAATGAATTGCGGAATCACTGCTCGTTGATTAAACTCCTGAAAAGGGGTGAAGATGCCAAGGTTCAGGCCTATTCGTCAATCGAGGATCTCCGAAGAAGTCACCGAACAGCTCAAACAATCGATTCTGTTTGGCGATTTTAAAGCCGGGGATAAGCTTCCTCCGGAACGGATACTCGCGGGTGAATTTCAGGTCAGTCGCGTAGCCGTCCGAGAAGCCCTGAGGACGCTGAGAAATCGGGATTCATAATGACAAGGCAAGGCGCTGCTGGTGGGGCTTTTGTCACCGATCTATCTTTTGCCCATCTGTCGGAGGCCTTTCTGGATCTGCTGTTGGCCGGGAAAGTTTCCATTCCTGAACTAACGGAGGTGAGGATACTCATCGAACCCGAAATGGCTCGATTGGCCGCCACGAAAGTCACCCGGGCCTATGCCAAACAATTGAAAGAAGCTCTCGCTGCAGAAGAATTGCCTATAGGCTCTATACTGGAAGACTTGGAGGCCAAGACCGCGGTTCATTTTATTTTGGCAGAGATGTCCGGCAATGGGTTCTTTGAGGCCCTGATAAGGTCTTTGATGGGACTAACAAGGCGCTGTCGTGCTCGACGTGCAGCCTGATCCTGGTGTGGTACACCCTGCCGGCATGCATCATCCCATAATTGAAGCAGTATTGGCCGGAAACGAAGAGGCCGCATACGCGGCCATGAGAAGGCATACGATAGAATTTGGAAAAAATATCATTAAAATGGAAAAGGAGTTTTTCGCGAGAAGAACTCTCAGTCCTGATTTCTGAGAATTCAACTCGACGCCTCACAAATCGGAGCCCTGCCGACACGCTGAAAAGGCCTGGCCTTCACGAAACTGTCTCAAAACTCAGAATAGAGAAAGAACCGTGTCACGATGCCAATGCAGAGACTGAACCCACCTGAAAGCGCATGGCGTGAAACTGGTGGTCGCTAGCAAACAGCCATTGTACGGCGCGCCGCTTGCTGCGCCCTTTCTGGGCAGGGCAAGCCCTGCCCGTACTGCGGCATCGTGCTACGATTTTGGCAGATGCGATAATTCTGGGACAGTTTCTCTTGCCCGTCCCATTTAATAGACGGGCTGGAAGCCCATCCTACCACGCTGCATCACGCTCCGATCCTTATTGGTTATGGGCAAGAGTGGACCATCCAACAGAAATTGGCTGAGCCCTCCAGTTGGCAGTAACTGAATTAGCGAATCCTCCGCTCAGAATAGCCGCCGGGCTATGGTCATCTTTTCCGCCTCTTTTGCGCCCTCATAGATCTCAAGGATTTTGGCGTCTCGATAAAAGCGCTGCACATCGTATTCATCAATGTATCCGTACCCGCCGTGCATTTGAAGCGCTTTGTCGCAGACCCACACTGCGGTTTCCCCCGCAAAATACTTGGCCATAGCGTTCAAAGACGGATCGGTTCTTCCTTGATCTACGAGCCAGGCTGTCTTGTAGGTTAGAGTACGGGCCAATTCTATCTTCGTTGCCATTTCCGCCAGTTGGAACTGGATTCCCTGATTGGAAGCTAATGGACGACCAAAAGTCATTCTTTCCTGGGTGTATTTGACGGCCTTGTCCAGCGCGCCCTGAGCAATGCCCACGCCCTGAGCTGCTACCATCGTCCGAGTGGCGTCGAAAAATTCCATCAATTGATAGAAACCTCGGCCCTCCGTACCGATAAGATTCTTTTGCGGAACTCGAACATTATCGAAAGATATTTCAGCAGTATCACTGGCACGAATGCCCAATTTTCCTTTGATCTTTGTGCTCACAACACCGGGTCGATCAGACTCGACAAGGATAATGCTCTGGCGTTTGTGCTTGTCCGCGTCCGGGTCCGTAACGCAATAAACCAACATGAAATTGCAAACCGTACCATTTGTGATAAACATTTTGGTTCCGTTAATAACATAGTCCCCACCGTCTTTGACCGCTTTCGTCCGGATTGCCGCCACGTCCGTACCTGCATCGGGTTCCGTAAATGCGCCTGCCGAAATGGCTTCGCCTCTAACCAGGCGTGGCAGGTACTCCTTCTTTTGTTCTTCCGAACCAAACAAGACTATGTGCTCTGAGCCGAACATTGCGGAAATAACGCAGAGGCACAGTCCCAGGTCGATGCGCGCCAATTGTTCCGTTATAATGGCCTGTTCGAGAAAGCCATATCCCGGTCCCCCATACGCTTCCGGTATGATTGGGCCTACTAAACCCGCCTCACAGGCTTTTTGCCAAATCTCCCGGCCAAATTTTTCCTCCCGGTCATATTCCTCCGCGACCGGCGCCATTTCGTTCACAGCGAATTTATAGGCCATGTCTCGCATCATACGTTGCTCTTCCGACAGATCGAAATCCATTCTAAACCTCCTGATTGAAACGTCGTTGATCTTGGAACGGCGGCCTGGAGAACTTCTTAAGATACTTCTACTGCCGCCTGAACATGTGTTGACGATTGGGCTCGCGATGAGCCGGTGAAAACTCGGAGCACTGCGTAAGGCCTTGTGCACCAAATTTAATTTTCATGGTATTCTCTTAGCATTGTTTGACTGCTCAACTAAAAAGATTATTTTCACGCGGAATCAATTTATTTTGGAGCGAAGATAAATTCGGGACATATGGATAACAGAAATCGAACCCAAATAAGCCCCTGGTCGAAGGAACTGAATCGCTTAAAAACTAACGATCTTTTTAGAGTAATGCCTTGTGTCGACGGCATGCCGGGCAGAAAAATATCTGTCAATGATCGTGAAGTTTTAAACTTTTCCAGTAACAACTATCTTGGGCTCGCGGGGCATCCTGAAGTAATCCAGGGGACGATTCGCTACGCTCAAATTCATGGCGCGGGCTCCACCGCGTCGCGCTTGATTGCCGGAAATACAGAGAGTCATCGGGAGCTGGAATCCGCCATCGCTATTTGGAAAGGAACTGAAGCTGCTGTGCTCTTCGGCAGCGGGTACCAGGCCAATGTAGGCATATTGTCATCGCTCATGGAAAGCGCGGATTTGGTTATTTCGGACGAACTGAATCACGCAAGCATTATCGATGGATGTCGCCTTTCTAAGGCCCACGTCCGGATCTTCCATCATCTGGACATGAATCATCTTGAGGACCTTCTCCGTCTTCGCGGTTTCGGACGAAAGCTCGTTGTAACGGAATCCGTATTCTCGATGGACGGTGACCAAGCCCCCCTCAAAGAAATTACCGGCCTTTGCGCACGTTGGGGAGCGCTTCTGATGGTGGATGAAGCTCACGCTTCAGGCCTTTTTGGTCCCCAAGGTCAGGGTTTGGCCGCTGAAAACGGGGTTATTCCAGAAATCCAGATGGGAACCCTGAGTAAGGCAATAGGTACATCCGGCGCATACGTGGCCGGTACCAAAACATTGATAGATCTTTTGATAAACAAAGCGCGCTCGCTCTTGTATTCTACCGCGCCATCCCCGGCAATTATGGGAGGCTCTCTGGCGGCGCTCAGAATCATCACTTCTGAAGAAGGGTCAACGCGGCGGACATTCTTGAGAAATAATGTCAACAAATTTCAAAATCTGTTAAACTCAAAATTAAGCGGATCGTATGGTGGCAGCCATATTGTGCCGATTCTCATAGGTGATTCCGCAAAAGCCATGATGGTGAGCAATAAATGTCTCGAGCGAGGGATATTCGCGCAGGGCATTCGGTTCCCCTCAGTGCCTGAAGGGACCGCTCGACTCCGATTCACACTGATGAGCGATCATCTCGAAGAGGATTTGGAGAAGGCTGTCTCGGTTTTGAAGGATGTTTTGGACATGACGGGCCAGCGTGAACAAGCGCATTCCGATAAAGCCCAGGCCCGAACCTGATATCGCGAGACTTATCCGGATGATATTTCAAATATTTCAGTTCAGAATTGATGGACCGCGGAGCGAAGGGAGTTGTCTTCTTGAACCAGATTGACGGGTGTAGTTCTGCCGAATGCGGAGCGACCCGTTTATACCATACTCAAAGAGGCCGGCGCCTGGAGTATTTCACCCTCGGGTGGAACCTCCTGGAGGCAGGAGTGGCTGTAGCCGCAGGCATGGTTGCGGGCAGTATCGCTCTTATTGGCTTTGGCATAGATTCCCTTATCGAATGCTTCTCCGGCGGAATACTGCTCTGGCGCCTGCAACTGCATGAGGCTGATGAGCAACGGGAACGAATTGCGGCTAAACTCGTTGGCGTCAGTTTTTTTGTTCTGGCAGCATATGTTGCCATTGACGCTGCGAAAACTCTGTACATGAGCGAAGAGCCCCATGTGAGCACCCTCGGCATCGTTCTTGCCTGCGCCTCGTTGATCGTCATGCCGCTTCTCGCTCGCGCGAAACGTAGGGTGGCCGCTTCCCTGGAGAGCCGCTCGATGGAAGCAGACTCCAGGCAGACCGACCTATGCGCGTACCTGTCTGCCATCCTGCTAGGCGGTCTTGCTCTGAACGCACTCTTCGGTTGGTGGTGGGCCGATCCTATCGCCGGACTGATCATGGTTCCCATAATCGCTAACGAAGGAATTGAAACTCTGCGAGGGGATACGTGCACCGATTGTCATTGAGCCGGCGCGGCCCCCAAGCAGCATTTAATATAGCGGTCCTCTTAGAAAAGATGGCTTCGTATTAATTAAGTTCTTCAACTCTTTAGGAAATTAATGGAGGGTTATAATGACGTCGAATCCAATTAAACCTGTTAATCTATCCGGGATTGATTCATTTGTAGCAGATTTGAAAATTTCTTGGCGGGCCCTCGTCGTCATGCTGAAGGCTGAAAATCGGGCTGCTCGAAGGGCCAAAGGCATCAGTCCGGCAGATACTTTTTTCAATTTCATAAAGCTATCGTTCCTGCAATCAACCGTGTTGAAATACCGACGCATGGTTAGATTCGGCGACCAGGTCCTGATGGACTCAACCTTTCCTCCTTACCCGTCGCGAGCCTTCGATAAGCGAATGCGGAATTATGTTAACAATCTGGATTTAACCGAACTCCCGACAGGGATTGTGTCCATGTCAACTACCAACGCGTGCCCCTATGCGTGCGCGTTTTGTTCCACTAACGCGCGGCGGGAAACTGATACGGATTTGGATGAAGAGTTGCTGAAACAAACTATCTCCAAGGTGGAAGCTTTAGGTGTGCCTTCCATTATATTGCATGGGGGTGAACCTCTATACAGGTATGATCGTTTTCTGCGCCTGGTCAAACATGTGAGCGACGAAACATGTTTGTGGATGTTTACCACAGGATATGGAGCTACCCGAGAGAAAGCGCAGGAACTGAAGGACAATGGCCTGTTCGGCGTGTGGGTAAGTCTGGATCACTTCAAACCCGAGGTCCACAATCGTCAGAGAGGCAATCCCCAGGCTTTCGAGAATGCTTGTAAAGCGGTCGAGTACTTCAAAGCCGCCGGGGTTTACACCTGTTTATCTTTAGTGCCGCCACCCGACCTGCTGGAACCCGAAAATTTCAAGAAATATTATGATTTAGCCAGAGATTTAGGCGCAGCCGAAATCCGAGTCATGGAAGTGAAGCCCTCCGGAAGAGAAGCATGCCAGGGAGTAATCGCCCACAGCCCAATTCTGGAAAACCTGCAAAAGGAGCTATACAAAGATCGCGCTTATAGGCACCATCCACCTTTGAGCGGACTATCCACCTGGTTGGAGAAGGACCCGGCGCTCGGTTGCCAGTGTAGATTTGAATATTTGTTCGTCACTTCGACGGGCGAGGTTCAACCTTGCGAAGCCGCAGAAATCTCTTTCGGAAATATTCAGGAAGAGGATTTTCTCGATATTTATAAACGTGCATGTAAGGCCTTCCCCCAGCCGGCCACGGGCTGCATCCCTATGGTTATGTTTAATGAGGTACGAGAATTTCAGACGGTAAAGGACCAATTGTCATCCGCCGAGAAGTCAGAGCGGTCAACCAGTATCATGGCGGGTTTTCAGTCGCGGGGGATAATTCCGGGCGCGTACCGGTCGCTTTGGTCTATGTATCAACGTAGATTGCGAGCATATCATAACCGTCGTGCCGCCAATATGAAATCTCAGGCATAACGTATTCTCGTGGTAATTTGACTATTAGCCATATTACCACGTCGCGTTCAAAGAAGTGACATGCCTTTGGTACGACGCGCACCTGCGTGTGCGCCCAGGGAGAACGGACAGACACGCAGAAACTGTTTCAGAATTCTTGTAAACCTAAGTCGTGCCACGACATCAATGCAGAGACGGAACCCACCGGATGTCGTATGCTGTAGCAATTGGCGGTAGATAGCAAACAGCCACTACGGGAGCCGCTTGCAGCGCCCTTTCTGGGCAGGGCAAGCCCTGCCCCTACAGCGGCATCGTGCTACGATTTTGGCAGATTAAGATAATTCTGAGACAGTTTCCACAGGTCGGCCCCTATAGTCGCTGCGATCTTACCATTGGAAGTCGAATTCGTGTCATCTTAGAAAGCGCATTGGTATTAGATCTCGTGCGGTGCTGGGACTTTTGATTCGATGCAAAAAGCGGGAGCAAGGCGACCCGTTTTATTCTCCGTCATCATGTGGGACTACCGCCCCTTGTCGTTCGAACGACACGGATAAAATTATTACGGGCCGCCTGTTCGGTTAGTATTATTTTCAGACTTCACACGGTTGTTATACTAACTCGTGAAGTATCAATTGTACCCATTAAATTAGATGTGAGAACGAGGCAAAGGATTCGAACTCAGCTCACCAAAGTTCATACCGCTGAGTCTGCCTTGTAGGCGCAAAGATCGCCGCACATGGTGCAGGTTTCGTGATCGGCACTGGGACAGGTGCGCGCCCTTATGTCTCGCGCAAGATCCGGATCCAGTGCCAAGCGGATCTGTTCGGCCCAGTTTCTATCTTTGCGAGCGCAACTCATCATGCGGTCCCATTCCCAAGCCCCGGGCCGACCGCGGACGAGATCCGCAGCGTGCCCTGCCACTCTAGCCGCTAAGACTCCCATGCGAACGTCTTCCACGTCGGGCAGGCCAAGATGCTCCGTGGGTGTCACATAGCACAGGAAATCCGCCCCCGATATGGCAGCTATAGCGCCGCCGATGGCTGAGGTGATGTGGTCCAGGCCGGGGGCTACATCCGTGACCAGCGGTCCAAGCACGTAAAATGGCGCATCATTGCATAACCGTTTCTGTAAGAGCATTTGGGCGGGGATCTGATCAATGGGCACGTGACCGGGCCCTTCAATTATGGCCTGCACACCTTTGGCCTTTGCTCTGCGGTAGAGATGCCCGAGAATCGTTAATTCTTCAACTTGCGCCGGATCCATAGCGTCCGCAATGGCGCCAGGACGAAGCCCGTCACCCAGACTTATAACCATTCCATAATGTTTACAAATTTCCAGCACTTCGTCATATCTATCATAAAGCGGGTTTTCCTGTTTATGGGTCCGCATCCACCGGGCGAGAAAACTCCCGCCGCGACTCACAATCCCGCAAACGCGCGGGCTTTTTGCCAGGTGTTCCAATACCCCAAGTGTCACGCCTGAATGGACGGTCACAAAGCTGATGCCGTCTTCGCCATGGAGCCTGATGGCGTCCAGCATTTGATCCGGCAGCATGTTCTCGGCGCCCCCGCGTTTCCTCATAGCCCCGACTATAGCTTCATAAATAGGAACGGATCCCACCGGAACAGGAGCATCTTGGATAATTTTTCGGCGAATGGATCGCAGATCGCCCCCGGTGGACAGGTCCATGACTGTATCCGCGCCCGCCTTGACGGCTGCTTCCAATTTTCGTAGCTCGAGGTCCTCATCATGAAGATCGGGAGAAGTCCCGATATTGGCGTTCACTTTTACGCGAAGAATTTCACCTATCGCGACTATTTTACCGGAACCCGAAGCCTTGAAAATCGCTGTTCTGCCTTTATCAAAGCTTGTACGAAGACTTTGTTCATCTACGCCCTCTTGCAGGGCTATTTCTCGGATTGAATTATTCAAATCAGATGCTCCGTCCGGAATCTGAATATTGATGATTGGCTTGCCTCAGCGCGGTCTTAAAGCCGCCCATTCCTCTTGAGTCAGGACTCCCGTTATATTAGGAGTGACCTCCGTAGGCATTGACCGTATCTTACTGAGAACTTCAATTTATGGAAGGATTATTATAGGACGGCAAGCGCTTTGTTGTCTATGCCCCATTTTGTTCAGTTTGTAAAAGTGGCCGGATAACCCGGCAGCCGAGCTTCGACGCACGATACGTTTCAAGTTGGCCGGATAAATTTGGCCGGTCCGCTCAAATTGAGACTTAGATTGTCCGGTCGTATGTAATGATCGGCATCGGTCACAATGCTTCACGGTGGCCGAGCAAAATCAGCTTCTTCTCAACAGCATTCTCCAAACGAGCCTCCCATTTCTGCCACTCATTCCTCAAGTCCTGTAGTTGACCGTTAAGCACGTGCCAATCCGATTCCAGATCGACCGGACCAAATTCGCCGATTGACTCGCCCATTTCTTTCTGTATGTTGCTAAGCTTGTTAGTGATAGGCGCAACTTGTTCTTTGATTTCGCGCATCTTTCTTAAGATTGCTTCTTCCTCGCAAGTAAGAATCATATTAGGCGAACAGCCCTGGCAACCTTGGTCTGCCGAAGCTGGGAACGGGTCACATGCGCATCCACCCACGGGGTTAACTAGGTGCTCATCCATCAGAGTTCCCTCCTTTAGCCGAATGTACCTAGTTGTTTAATCATCCGGTCCTTAGGAGTCAAAGGACCTCGTTTCATTACAAGGCCCCGTACTTATCTGGCACTGTTCATTCAATCTATACCAAGATTTAACAAACTGACCTGACGCCCAGATGCCCAGCACAAACGTCCCAAACGAAAAAATACCCAGCGAGAAAACTCCGACGGAAAAAATACCAACCGAAAAGAGGCCCGCAGAAAACACTCCGGCTGAAAACAGGCCGGCAGATAATATCCCGGAACTAAACAGGCCGGCAGATAACCAACCCCATGCGGATGAGCCCGGTGGTGTGAAATTTGGGAATGGAGGTGCAATCAAGCCTATGAGCAATAGTATGATTAATGGTCCCCAGATGATGTAGTGTATAGTCCTATTAGCCATGCCGTGATACCCCTCTGTTTCGGAAGCTGAAAAGTTTATAGGGCAGACATTCCGGTCGACCTAAAGTTCCTCCCATTCCTCTCTGCTGATGTTGGCTTGGCGAAGAATTCTGGTTAGAAGGTCCCTACTTATGTCTGCTTGATGAGTGTTCGGCACTCGAACAGTGATATCACCTTTGACCATGAACTGATGTTTGCCACCTGAGTAAGGCCCTTCAAATCCACTCTTCCTCAGATATCGGATAAGGTCCTTGCGCTTGACAGGTCCCGCAGAGGGCATCAGGCCACTTCCTTAACCGTCAATCCAATCCCATCTATGACAGGTGTTGGAAGCCTTCTGTACACTCGAAATAGAATCCATTCCTCTAGGACCTCCCTCAAGATTTCGCGGCAATCTTCCAACGTGGTCGCATTTGCGTAAACACCATTACATTCGGGTATTTCCCCATAGTAGCTGCCGTCACCCGGCAAAATTTCATATCTTGCGTGTCGAAGAGCTGCCTGAACATACTCCGTTAACATGGCTGTCACCTCTCACCTGAACTAACATCCCGAAATTTCCGTTGCCAATCAAGACATTTATACCATTTCTGGATCAAATATGGGGATCAGCCCAGGACCTCAATCGCGGTAGCCATCGGGGTACATTTGCTGAATAGGAGGCCCACTCGGAAGGGAAATTTTTTTCTAACCAAGGCTCCTCGTAAGAAATCACTCTTAAATGAAAGCCGATGGCTAGAATTACCAGATACCAGGCAACATAATGCGAGCCGGTAACGACCGCCCAACCGGCTACCAGAAGCAGATCTCCGATGTATATGGGGTTACGAGTAAAGCGGTATAGTCCTACTGCGACCAGACGTTTCGGTGGATCCCAGGGTGCGACAGTGCCCTTCCCTGCTACGTAGAAATCACGCGCACACCAGACTATTACCGCCAAGCCGAAAGCCATAAATACCAATCCGACTAACCATCCGTCCCCGCTCCCTGGATCGAAATAGGACAAGATTGGCGGCAAAATAATACAAAAGAAAACAGGTAAAACCAGGAACGCAAGAAGTGCACGAAAAAACAGCATTCTGAGATAGCAACAAACTTTGTGGAAAGCTTTTGGAAAGTCTCTTTTTAAAAAAAGGCGCCCCGACAACAGCTTAATTCTAATTCCTTCGTGAGAAAAGACCCTTTTTCTTGATGCCCACTTTCGAGCCCTCAAGCTCGGCAAGGCGTCTCAGGATTTCTTCTTGTTCTTTGCTAATTTTTTTGGGCGTTTCGATATATGTCACTACGATGAGATCTCCGCGACCTCGGCCGCGAAGA
The DNA here is from genome assembly GCA_963741425.1 of uncultured delta proteobacterium. Lineage (GTDB taxonomy): Bacteria > Desulfobacterota > Desulfomonilia > Desulfomonilales > Desulfomonilaceae > DATJPW01. The sequence goes on along the minus strand of CAVUHP010000022.1, from coordinate 336,675 downwards.
TGCGGCACTCCTTTTCCGGGTATGTGGAAATCCTGGCCTGACTGGGTGCCCGCGGGTATATCCAGGTGGTCGGGTCCTTCGAGAGTCGGAATTTCGATCTCACCCCCGAGAACCGCTACACTATACGTGATGGGCATCGCCACTAAGATATTATCGCCTTCTCGCTGAAATTTGTCGTGCTGCTCGGTCTTGATATAAACGTAAAGATCCCCGCGAAGAGCCCCAGTGTCCCCGGGTTCCCCCTCGCCTTGCAACCGAAGGCGTGATCCTGTCTCGACCCCGTGAGGAATTTTGAGCGACAGCTTCTTGGTAGAGCGCACTCGCCCCGAACCGCGGCATGTATCACACGGATCGGTGATTACCGTCCCTCTGCCCTGACAGGTAGGGCATGTGGTGCTTATGGAGAAAAAGCCTTGAGAGCGTGTGACCTGGCCTCGGCCTCCACACATCGAACAGACTGAAGGTGAAGCTCCGTCTTTTGTACCCAGACCGTGGCACGATTCGCAAATTTCATGCCTAGGCACCTGTATTTCGGTTTCCGTCCCGAAGATGGAATCCATAAAGTTTACCGTAAGCTCATAGTGAAGATCGGATCCTCTCCGGGCCCTCGTCTGCTGACCTCTCCGAGTGCCGAAACCGAAAAATTCTTCGAATATGTCTCCGAAACTGGAGAATATGTCTCCGAAATCCCGAAAACCGGTAAACCCGGTTTGTTGCAATCCCGCATGCCCGAATTGATCGTATAAGCGCCGTTTCTCCAGGTCGCTCAATACTTCGTAGGCCTCAGCCGCTTCTTTAAAGTTCTCTTCCGCCTGTTTATCACCGGGATTTCGATCCGGGTGGAATTGTAAGGCCAGTTTTCTATAAGCTTTCTTAATCTCTTCGTTTCCGGCTGCCTTGGACACGCCGAGGATTTCATAATAATCACGTTTTGTCATTGGGAAGATCCGAATAGCTTAGTTGTTGAGGAAACTACTCCGTCACCGTGGTAATATAACCACTGATCGCTACTTTGTCATCCCATTGGGGAGGATTTTTGGAATACTTTCCGAGAAGGACTTTTTGTCCAGAGTTCCGAACGGGATTCATCCGGGCGCGCCACCTCGATTAATATTAATTACCTCGCCTGCTTTCTCGACTCTTTTAACTCTCAATTGCGTTCTCATTGCATCTGCCTAATTCACCCTCTTTCGTCAAGAGGTTTATCACGCATTGCGTGCGGAATTGGCAGTACACTCGAGGCGTGTGGCAGCAGGCACATTCTCGACACATGTAATTTCCGTCTTTCTGGCAATAAAAGTCCCCAGATTTTTCCGGGTGCCGGTAACAAGGCATGCTCATGAAGAATCCGTCGACGAGATATTCGCGAATCAAATCGCTATGATTAATATAATGCATCGCTTGAAAACTAGACTGTTTCTTTTGGTGCCTAATTACTAGGGGCCTTTGTCATCAAGCAATGACCATTCTTCTTAGCGGGGATTTGCAGGCAAATAGAGCTGTGTGGTCTAATTCAGCGAAATAATTACATCTGTTTGGAAGAGCCCCGGGGACAACTTTTTACTTTATTGGAACCGGCCCTTTTGTTGAACCGCCGCCTGGGGGCGGAGGCATCGGACCATTCGCCGGGTATATCAAGCCGATGGGCAGTTGACACATGACAGGATCAGGCTGCGGCACTTGGGGACCGCGGAAATATCCGTTTACATCCCATCCCCACAATGGATAAGACCAACTTCCGATATATTGTGGAACGCCTCTAAATCCGTGAAGACCTTCCATCGCGCGCTCCCGGTGCATTATTTACCTGCATTGTTGCCCCATATCCGTGCGGCAACCAGGAAACGAAGGCAGGCGCTTGGGGCATGACAGGATCGGCGTATGACAGATTGCAATGGAAGAATCCTGCGAATAGCACGAGAATAGATAGTATAGCGAGCAGCGTCTTGGCGGACATCGGGCCTCCTCAATGAAACACAATTACTTTAGTAATTATAACGGATAAATATCTCACAAGTCAAGATTATGAATTATCAAATCAACTTAACGTAGCGTATAAGCTCCAGCCCCACCGTAATGGTGACCTGCACCCCGCAATAAAGTAGTGTGAATGTAAGGACTTGTTTATAATTATCCGATTTTAGAGTGGTTACTAGTCGAGCGCTTCGGCGACGGCCTGCACTATCCTTTCTTTTAACTCCTGGAGAGGCAGAGTTGACCTCAGACCCGCGGCGTGACTATGACCGCCACCGCCCAGCGACTTAGCAATAGCTGACACGTCCAATGAGTCTTTTGAACGAAAGCTGACACGTATAATATTGTCGGGCATGGTCGTAAACAGAATGCCGGCCAAAACTCCTTTGCTTTCTCGCAATCTGTTGACCAGGCTCTCCGCCTCTGACATATCTGCCCCAAGTTTCTGAAAATCTTCGGAATAAAGAGTGCTGATAATTAGTTTTTCGTCCAGAAAGAATTCTAACCTTTCCAAAAGGAGCCTTTCCAAATAAATCCGGCGGATCGGGTATTCTTCATAGAGAGGCCTAATTACATCATAGGACTCAAAACCTGCGGCGAGCATTTCCGCTCCCATTTTGAGAGTTCGACTGTTAACCCCTGCGAAACGGAACCCGCCGGTATCGGTAACCAAGCCTGTGTACAGGCACTTCCCGACATCAACTGATAGTTTATGACCGGCTCTTTTTATTATTTCATGAACAATTTCCGCCGTGGAGGTGGCGTCCGGCTTTACACAATTGATATCCCCAAATCCGGGGTTGGTTACATGGTGATCTATATTGATCAACTTCGCTCGATTGCGAATATTGGAAAGGTCACCTGAAATCCGATTCTCTTCAGCCGCATCTACGGCAATTATGAACCGAGGTTGGTGGGCTATGCCTTTCAAATCAGGCACCACTTGATCATGGCCCGGCAGGAAATTATAAATTGCGGGTAATCTATCTGCACATAACGCTATGGAATGTTTACCCATTTCGGTTAACGCAAGATGCATTCCCAACAAGGATCCCAGGGCATCTCCGTCCGGACTGATGTGAGTGACTACCGAGAAATCGTTTTCTGATTTCAGAATCGATGCAATTTTTTCAAGCATCTTCTTTGATTGAGAGATCCTTAAGTATTTTTGTGATTCGTGCGGAGTTGTCAAACGCGGTATCGTAAAAAAATGACAGCTGAGGAATGTGTTTGAGATCCAATTCCATGCGCAACTGTCTCCGGATAAACCCTTCTGCAGCTTCTAGTCCCTTCTGGTGAGCCTCGTTTTTTTCTTCCAGCAACCCGCAATAATATACCCTTGCCGATTTTAGATCAGAGGTTAAGAGGACTTCGGTTATCGTGACACCCTGAACCCTAGGATCTTTGATTTTCGAGACAATTAAATCGGCGATTACCTGATGAATAAGTTCTGCTACACGGTTTTTTCTGAATCGGGTCATGTTATTGGTATCATTTAGGTCATGACAATTGACTTGTATCAATAATTAACTATTTCCATCTTTGAATCTACTATTTCGGCCAAGTGAAGACCTTCTACATACGCGGTGATATTTTGGACTAATGTGTGGGCATGTCCTCTTTCGTTGGTCACTACTGCAAAACCTATCGTACAACGCTGCCATTTCTCATGCTGGTCCACCTCGGCTATTGAGAGATCAAATTTACTCCGAACTTTGCCAAGAATACTTTTGACCACTTGACGTTTTGTTTTTAGCGAGCCGGAGTTATGAATAAGAAGCTCAATTGCGCCGATCCCTACAACCATCTTCTAGCTTTCCCATAATCTATCGGGCTCGATTTACAACCCGGATAATTGGAACGAGTAGTCCACGTCTTGATCACCCAGTTGTAAGTATCAGGTAAGCTTGGCGGATTCCTTTTCTATGGTGAATGCTTCAACAATATCCGCAGTTTTGATGTCCTTATAGTTTTCCAGGCCAATACCGCACTCATAGCCCTCGACCGCTTCTTTGATATCATCCTTGAAGCGCCTCATCGAAATGATTTTGCCTTGGTAAATTACTACGTCGTCCCGAATTAATCGAACCTGGTTCGATCTCTCAATTTTTCCCGAAACAACATAGCAGCCGGCAACAGTTCCCACTTTCGGAACGTGAAAAACTTGCCTCACCTCCGCACGGCCCAACACGACTTCTCTTTCTATTGGAGCGAGCATTCCTTCCATAGCTTTTCGCACATCGTCTATTACTTCATAAATAACTGTGTATAAACGAACATCTATCTTCTCCAGTTCGGCAATCTGAGATGCTTTAGGGCTAGGCCGAACGTTGAAGCCGATAACAATGGCCCCGGACGCGCTTGCAAGCATAACATCTGATTCGGTAATACCACCAACACCGGTATGAATTACTTTGACTTTGATTTCTTGAGCCGAAATACCAATTAAGGATTCTTTAAGCGCTTCGACAGACCCTTGGACATCTGCCTTCAAGATCAAATTGAGTTCTTTTACTTCCCGTTCTTGCATGCGGGCCATCAGGTCTTCTAAAGAAACCGGGCCGAGAGACGCCACTTCCTGAATTCTTTGTTTTTCCACACGTTGAAGGCTTACCTGTCTGGCCAACTTCTCTTCTTCAACTACCATGAAGGACTCACCGGCTTCAGGAATGCCGGAAAAACCTTGAACTTCCACGGGAGTGGCGGGTGTGGCCTCATTAACACTACGACCTTCGTGGTCCAGCATGGAACGGACCTTGCCATAATGAATTCCCGCAATAAAAGCGTCCCCAAGTCTGAGAGTGCCTTCCCGGACCAAAATAGTCCCTACCGGTCCTTTACCCTTATCCAGTCTGCCTTCAATTATTGTCCCTAGGGCACTCTTCCCGGGATTGGCTTTAAGTTCCATCATTTCAGCTTGAAGCAATATAAGGTCCAGTAGTTCATCAATTCCTTCACGTGTCTTTGCGCTGACATAAGAGAACAATGTATCTCCGCCCCAGGCCTCAGAGATCAGATTATATTCAGTCAGCTCTCTGATCACCCGATCCTTATCGGCGTCAGGCTTATCGATTTTATTTACAGCGACTATAATTGGCACATTTGCAGCTCTGGCATGATTAATGGCTTCTTTGGTTTGCTCCATCACTCCATCATCAGCAGCCACCACTAGGATTACGAAATCCGTCACCTGGGCGCCTCTGGCCCTCATAGCTGTAAAGGCTTCATGGCCGGGGGTATCCAAGAATACCAATTCTCCCCGATCGGTTTTGACCTTAGAGGCTCCTATGTGCTGCGTAATCCCACCAGCTTCCTGTTCTGTCACATGTGTTGATCGGATGGCGTCCAGCAGAGAGGTTTTCCCATGATCCACGTGACCCATGACAGTAACCACAGGTGGTCTGGGTCGCAGGTTTTCAAGACTTGCATTTATATTCATATGAAGAATGTCGCCCTCGGAGCGTTCGCTTGTTTCTGTTTCGAAACCAAATTCAGATGCGACAATTGTAGCAGTGTCATAATCGATTGTTTCATTAACGTTAGCTGTTGAGCCCAATGTTAACAGGTACTGAATCACCTCAGAAGCTTTTACACTCATCTTATGCGCCAGTGTAGCCACTGTAACCATCTCTGGTACTTTAATTCGGCGTTTAATAGCTTTGGGAGTTGTGATTTCAGTTTTGCGGAGCTTTGGTTTTTTCCCTTTGCCTCTCGTTCGGCCTCGTGGCCTATCGTCATAAAGCTCGTCACGCAAAAGCACTTCTTTGCGACGGCGGATATCAGGTTTCCCTTCTTCAACTCTTTCCTCGAATGGCTCTCGCGCTTTCTTTTCTTTTTTCTTCTTTCTCTTGAGTTCTTCCTCTTCCGGTGTTCCCAAAGCTACTACCTGTGCAGGCGGTTCCTTTGTCTCCGGCATTGGAGCGCGAACTACAGCAGGTCTTCTCGGTGGCTCGGGTCTTTCAGGCTCCGGAGCAGGCTCCTTCTTTAATTCAACTCTGCCAATGATTTGAGCAGGCTGAATCCTCTTCTCTTTCTTTTTCTTCTTTTTTGAAGTCCGTTCCTCTTCGAGTCTTGCTTCATCGGTAGAGCTTGGAGCCTCTGCTCGTTCAACCGCTTTCAATGGGATTTCCTTCTCAGTGGCTTCCGCCTTAACGTCGGCAGTGATTTGAGAGGCCTTTTCTTCCCCTTGGAGGGCTCCTTCGGGTTGAGCTTCTGCGATTTTGGACGGCATCTCAATCGGCCGTTCAGATACCCGCAGTTCCTCCGCGCCGGCCTTGGTCTCCGCGGGTTCAATGGGCGCTTCGTCTCCGGGTACGGGTTTCCGAACAACTTCCGGTTTTCGGGCCGTTGGAACTTTTTCAACTTTCGGCGCCGGCTTTGGAGCCATTTCTATAATTCGAGCAGCCTCAGGTTTCTTTTTCACAGCTTTTTTCGCTGCCGGTTTAGGCGGCATTGCTTTTTCGGCAACCACCAGCTTTTCTTTTACAGGTTCTTCTTCTTCTATAATCTCTGTCTGCTCCGGTTCGGCCGCTTTTTCTACCGGTTCTTCCGCCGGTTGCTGCTTCATTCTGCGTCGAATGACAGTGGGTTTAATCCTTTTTTCCACTACCTCTCTCTGCGGAAGAACCGTCACAAGCTGAGCGCGTAAAGCCACGGGATCATCGGTCTCCAGAGGGCTCTCGGGGCCTTCAACTGCGAAACCCATCATCACAAGTTCTCTTACTAGATCTTCGTTTCTGACCTTCAAATCTCGGGCCAGGTCATCAACGGTCAAATTGGTCATCCAGCCACCTCTTCTCGTCGAGTCCCGTCAGGAGTTCCTCCGGCGAGGGTAATCTAAGAATATTATTTCTTAATGCCCTGGACAATCGTTCCTTTCGCAGGGCTGACTTAGCGCATTCCAAGGTCGGGCACGTATAACAGCCGCGACCGGGGATTTTGTCTTTCGAATGAGACACAACAACAGTATCTCCGATTGATTTCAAAAGAATCATTTCTCTTGCAGGCCGTCTCCGGCGGCACCCTATGCATTGCCTAATAGGAATATGGCCTTTTTTCATATCTTCGCGTCTTGATCATTTCGGCGCTGATGATCTTTATGATCCTGCTGCTCCCTCGGCGACGGCTACCTGACTCTCTTCGGGTGTATTAGGAACCACCTCCTCAATCGCTTCGGCGGCCTCTTCTTCCGGTGGGTTAGCCAAGTAGCGCAGTGCTCCATGCATGAGTTTCACACCTTTTTCTTCAGTGATACCCATAAAGCTCGTTAATTCTGCCAGGGTGGCCTTAGCAATGTCTTCAGGTGTGCGATAGCCGTTTTCGAAAAGCATCGTCGCGGTTTCTTCGTCCATATCATCGATGCCCAGAAGTCGTTCAAATGATTCTCCGCTGATCTTTTCTTCTTTTGACTCGCTCCTCACATCAATTTTCCATCCCGTAAGTTTCGCCGCCAACCTGACGTTCTGGCCTTTTTTGCCTATGGCCAAAGAGAGCTGATCGTCAGCAACTACCACCTCCATAGTGTGACTGTGTTGATCTATAATGACTTTGGAAATCTCTGCAGGAGCCAGAGCATTGCATACAAAGTGGGCCGGATCGTCGTGCCATGGAATGATGTCAATCTTCTCACCTCTCAATTCCTGGACAACCGCTTGCACTCTGGAGCCTTTCATACCTACGCAGGCGCCGACAGGATCAACATCCGAGTCTGAAGATCGCACCCCAATCTTGGCCCGCTGACCGGGTTCTCGGGCCGCGCACATGATTCTAACTATAGCTTCTGCAATTTCCGGAACTTCCTGTTCGAATAAGCTCACCAAAAAAGCTGGATTTGCGCGAGACAGAATTATTTGAGGGTCTTTTTGGGTTCTCCGAACATCAAGGATGAGTGCCCGGATTCGATCACCTTGTCTATGATTTTCGCGCGGAATTTGCTCTCCAAAAGGTAATATTGCTTCGGCCCTGCCAAGGTTAATTATAATGTTTCGCTTTTCAAAACGCTGAACTACACCGGTAACTACATCGTTCTTACGATCCTTGTATTCCGTGTAGATGTTTTCCCGTTCAGCATCTTTGACCTTCTGTATAATGACCTGCTTGGCAGTTTGCGCTGCGATTCGGCCGAATGTTTCCGCCTCCATCTTAACTCCGAGCTGGTCTCCGATTTCGGCCTCGGGGTCCAACTCTCGACGAGCTGTCTTAATGTCGATCTGCGTGGTTGTGTCTTCAACTTCTTCCACGACATCTTTGAAGAGAAAAATTTCCATCTCTCCTGTATCGTCGCTATACTGCGCTTCGAGATCCACGCGGTTGCCGTATTTTTTCCGAGCAGCTGATACCAAAGCGGCCTCTAGGGCCTCTAGTAATGTATCGCGGGCGATACCTTTTTCCTTTGCTACCTGGTCTATCATCCTGTTCAAATTAATTCCCATGACTAATCCCCTGCTCTTGCAGCTCTTTTACGCAAGTCCTTTCGAAATAAATCATCTTCAGCAAGATCCAAATTGGCTTTTTCAACATTTTGAGGTTCTATTTCCACCATTGAGCCGTCCATGTCCAAAACAATGGCAGAATTCTCAATTCCTTTTAAAATTCCACGGAAATTTCTTCTCCCTGTAAGTTTGCGGCGAGTTCTGATCCGCACCGGAGACCCGGCGAACTGCTGAAAATCTTTTTCTTTTCTCAGAACTCTGTTAATCCCGGGGGACGAAACCTCCAGCACATAACGGTTCTCGATGGGGTCTTTTATATCCAATAGCGCTCCAACCTGACGACTCACTAATTCACAATCACCCAACGTTACTCCGTTCGGAGTATCGATGAAAAGTCTAAGGACCCATCTGCCTCCCTCGAGTTTGTATTCAATATCCACGAGTTCAATGCCTTCGGGGTCCAGAACGGGTTCTATCATGCTCCACAGTGAGGGGATTAAATCCCGGTCCATTCGCGCCTCCTGGTCATCGACCAGCTTTAATGTGATTCCTTTATCGGCGTCACAATAAAAAACCCGGATTATGCAACCCGGGTGGTCTCGACCACTCTCTGGAGCGGGCAACGGGGTTCGAACCCGCGACATCAAGCTTGGGAAGCTTGCACTCTACCAACTGAGCTATGCCCGCATCATCACCAAATTAACAACAAGAACCTTTCCTGTCAAGGATTTATCTTTTTGTTTTCAATTATTTTTTTCACTCATGGCAATCTTCCGACTGTGTTGAACCAGAATTTTTTCAATGCGATTAGGACAGTGTCTTAACCTAGTCCTCGATAGATTTCCTTTAGCCAATTCACAGCCTCTTTTCATTAATATCTATTTTTGCTTTATCTTCGAGGACTCGGAGCCAACCTTTGAGAAATTCCGTTTTTCGCACTTCACGGATCCAACTCTCAAAGCTTCCAGACTCTTTCATATATTGCTCATCACTGGCCCGCTGCAGATCTATTAGTCGGATCACAGCTGCTCCACCCGAAACCGTAATCGGTCTTCCGAATAGCGGGGTCTCCGGCGTAATTGTCGTGAGCATCTCTGTAATTTCCGGCGACGTTTCCCAACCGTGGAACAGCTTCCCGCGGTTCTGGAGATCGGGTCCAGATTTTCCCATTTCGAGCTATATTTGGTTGCAATCTCCTCCGGGTTTTCAGACTTGTCCTTCAGAGCCTGAATGATCTCTTCCGCCTTCTTAGTCGCGCTTTCCAGTGCCTCTTGTTTGCGAAAATCCTTTTCAACCGAGCTGCGAACTTCATCCAGTTCCGGTATGCGTTCTTTGGTTTTCTCCAGTAGCTTTAGAACGATGAAATTATCGCCGGATTTCATCAGCCTTGAAATTTCGTCTGTTTTTAGGCTGAATGCTTCGTCCATGATCTTTAGCGTCACTGCCAATTTCGGGAATACCGGCAGATTTAGTGATGTTATCCGCTTTGCGCACCTCAAAACCGAATTGTTTTGCCGCGTTTTCGAGTGCTTCGGTCCTGTAGACAATTTCATAAAAATTTTCCGCGTCCGTATTGATCTTTTTTAGGGCCTTCTCGCGCAAGAGCTTTTCAACTATTTTGTCTTTGACTGCATCGAATTCTAACTGTTTTTCGGGTTTTTTTTCCGTAACCATCAGAATGTCATAGCCCTGATCCGTCCGAACCGGTTCCGAGAGTTTTCCGATATCCAATTTTGCCGCAACTCTCTCAAGTTCAGGATTCATTGTGCCTTTAGAGAAGAAGCCGAGATCTCCTCCTTTTTCTCGCGTGGCATCGTCCTGAGACTCCTCACGGGCTATCTTGTCGAAATCGGCCCCGTTTTTGAGCTTTGCCAAAATATCCTCAGCCTTTTTGCGTGCTTCCTGAATCTGTTGTTCGGTTGCTTCCGGCGGTATCTTAACTAGTATGTGTTTGGCACGTATGCTTTCCGGTTCCGTGAAAGTCTCGAAGATTTGATTGGTAATAGTCCTGGACCTCTTCCGATGTAACATTTAGTTTCTTCTGAATATCGCGCCATGAAAAAGTTACATATTGGATACTTACGGATGCAGGAATTGTATATTTGTTCTGGTTCTCTTTGAAAAAACTCTCCAGAAGCTTGGGATCGATCGGGGATCCTTGTGAAGGTCCTTCGGATTTAATAAAGAGCATGGAAAGAACGAGCTTGTCGTTCTGAAAATGCCAAAACCTCTTAATTTCTTCGGGATCGGTTTTCACTCCCTCGGTGAAAAGACTTGATACCTGACCGCTCAACAATTCCTGTCGCCGAGTCTGCTCATACATCGAGGGGGTCATTTTTATTTCATTGAGAAAATATCTATAGGCAGATTCATCAAAAACACCATTGCGTTGAAACATAGGATTGGACCGGATATCCTGAACCAGATCTTCCGTGGTCACCATAAATCCCAGGCGCTCTGCTTCTTGGACAAGCAGTATCTGATTGACCATCTGCTGAATTATCTCTTTTTTCCGATCTCTTATCCAGAAGTTCGGGAGGTATAGGCCCTTTGAATTTGAGCTTTAGCTGCGCCATTTGACTCTCATAGACATTGCGGAAGCTGTCAGGCGTTATTATTGTGTCATTAATTTTTGCGGCATAATCCCCGGATTTATCCCGTGGACCAGACCAACCGTACCAGAAGATGAAAACAATAATGATCCCACCCAATGCAGCTTTGATAATCCAGGATTGGGCATGTCTTCTCATCAGGTCTAGCAAGGTCTTCTCCTTTCAATCCGCCGTTTGTTAGATAGCTGGATCGTAAGGATTTCCACCACCATTGTCAACTTCGACCGAGTCAATTCTCAAGCTTGATAAAGGTGTAGGTTTCTGCTAGGTATTGCGCGACTTTCTCGACCCAACGTTGCAATCGGAAAAGCCCCACATGTTTTTTGACTGGATTTCCGGATTCTTTTCCAATGATATGGCCATAGATCTCGGAACGGCCAACACGCTGGTGTACGTGCGTGGTAGAGGAATTATTCTGTCTGAGCCGTCCGTGGTCGCGGTTAAAACCGACCTGAAAAGAGGACCAAGAGTTGTTGCCGTAGGTACTGACGCAAAGAAGATGCTCGGCCGCACCCCGGATAATATCAAAGCTATTCGTCCGATGAAAGATGGCGTCATAGCAGATTTTGAAGTGACCGAGGTGATGCTCAAACATTTCATTTTCAAAATTCATCAGCGCCGATATCTGGTCAAACCCCGGATAGTAATTTGTATTCCTTCAGGTATAACACAGGTCGAAATGCGTGCTGTTAGGGATGCTGCCAAAAGCGCGGGTGCGAGAGAAGTCTATCTTGTGGAGGAACCAATGGCCGCAGCCATAGGGGCTCACCTCCCTGTAACGGAACCGACCAGCAGCATGATAGTCGATATTGGAGGCGGTACGACTGAAGTTGCCGTCATATCCATGTCCGATATCGTGTATTCGAAATCCCTCAGAGTCGCCGGAGACAAAATAGACAACGCTATAATTCGCTACGTGAAGCAGAAACACAGTCTACTTATTGGTGAAAGGACGGCAGAGATGATCAAGATGGTAATCGGTAGCGCTTGTGTCACTGATGAGGAGACTACGATAGAAGTAAAAGGCAGGGACTTGATCGGGGGAATTCCTCGAGTGGTGGCGCTGCGCTCGGGCGAAGTAGCTGAAGCAATTTCGGAGCCTGTAAAGGCTATCGTTGAAACGATAAAAACGGCTCTGGAACAAACCCCCCCGGAATTGGCGGGAGACATTTTGGATAAGGGCATTACAATCACTGGAGGTGGTTCATTGCTTGGAAACCTTGATACGGTCATTCGTAAAGAGACAGGAGTTCCGGTAAATATGGCCGCAGATCCACTATCTACAGTTGTAATTGGATCGGGGATAATTTTTGAGCAGTTCGACCGTTTGAGAGACGTTTTGGTTAGATGTTAATATGATGCAGATTTTTTGAGGATGCCCAGATCTATTCGAGACATAATAATTGTATTGATTCTGCTAGGCGCGGCGCTTCTTGTCTTGTTTTCCGGCAAGAGAGATGGAGAGAGCGGCACAGGAACCCGGATTCTATACACTCTCGCCCGCCCATTTCAACAGATTGGCGCGGGGTTTCAGGGCCGTGTGTCAGCCATATGGCAAGACTACATCAATTTGGTCGGTATAAAACAAGAAAATAAAGCACTTCAAAAAGAAATCAAACGCTTGACGGCTGAACATTCCAGTCTTCTAAATGCGGAAAATGAAAACCGTCGTCTCAAAAAATTACTAAACCTCCAGGCCCAGCATGAGTTTTCCTCATTAATTGCGGCAATTATAGGCGAAGACTCTGTCGGCTGGTATCGAACCTTTTTCCTCGATCGTGGTTCCCATGACGGCGTGACCACGGATATGGCAGTCACCGTGGCCGAGGGAGTAGTGGGAAGAATTATCAAATGTTCAGCAAGCATGTCACAGGTGCGATTGATCTCCGATCCGAATCTGTCTGTTGACTGCAGATTAATTCGGACCCGGGATAGAGGTATACTCAACGGATCGTTGGATGGTGGTTGCGTTTTGAGATATTTGGATCTGAGATCCGATGTCAAGCCTGGCGATCAAGTTGTCACCTCCGGTCTTGATCGCAGTTTCCCAAAAGGATTGCTGATAGGGAAAGTTGATTCGGTTCGCAAAGGACCTCAAGGTCTTTTTTTGGAGGCACTGGTCAAGCCCGCTGTGGATTTCTCGGATATTGAAGAGGTCATTATTATTTTGGGCAACCCCGGAGGTTTCGATATTCAACCGGGCTTGGAGGAGAAACGTTGAAGGAATTAATATTCCTAGCTATATTTCTTTTACCAACATTATTGCTGCAAACGACAATTATTCCCCTTTTTGTAGACTCTCAATATAAGCCGGATCTGTTTTTAATTTTAGTCTTCTGGGCTGCAATCAGAATTACGTTTGTTCCAGCAGCCGTATTCGCTTTCGCCACAGGCCTGCTGACGGGTATTTTCTCCGGGGCTCCCCCCGGACTTTTTGCAATTCTTTATTTGCTGATTTTTTTGCCCTCCACGTACTTGCATTCCGTGTTTGAACTGGATAGCCATACTGTTAACGCAGTGACCGTGTTTTGTGCAACTTTTGTCGCGGGGCAGGTGATTATTGCAGTCACGTGGCTAAAGGTTCCAATCGAGTTTGGATGGCATCTATTTCAATGGCCGCTTCTGAAATCTCTTAGCACTGCATTGTTTGCAGTTATGGTGGTCCCCGCACTGGACTGGCTCTGGAATAGCTACTCGAAGCTTGTCCCAGCGCGTTAATAATTGAGGTGACAAGTCGTGTTCGACTTTTTGAAAAAAGAACACTCTTCCGAATACTTCCGGACCAGGATCGGAATTGCCGTTATCATCTTCATCGTGTGCACTGCTATTTTTTTGGCCAAACTTTGGCATTTGCAGCTTACACAAGGTGAATCGTACGTTGAGATGGCCAAAAATAACCGAACGCGTATGGTTCGCCTGCCTGCCAGTCGAGGCCGAATTCTTGATTGCAACGCGCGGGTCCTGGCAGAAGATAGCCCGAGCTTTACTTTTTCAATTATTCCCGGAGAATTGGAAAACCCTCAGGAACTGCTCGAGCCTTGTTCATCAATTCTTGGAATCCCTCAGGAAAAAATGCGAGCTTCAATCGAGCGTAGCAAAAATATCCCGCGATTTATGAATTATCCGATCAAGAAAAACGTGACTTTGGAAGAGGTATCTCTTCTCAAGTCACGCTCCATTGATTTCAAAGGTGTCTTCTTGGACGTCAGGCCCCACAGACTCTATCCATTAAGTGAGACTCTTTGTCAGATTATCGGTAATATGGGCGAAATTTCTGCCGAGGAGCTACCGAAAATAGCAAGGCTGGGATATCGCACCGGGGATGTCTTGGGCAAGTCGGGAATTGAAAAAGAGTATGAAACCTATCTTAGAGGTGAAGACGGATGGGAAGAGATTGAAATCGACGCCAAAGGACGCCAGCTTGGTCACTATTCAAGAAAAATACCGAAAGCCGGAGCGGATATCGAGCTTACACCCGATGCGGAATTTCAAAAATACGTTGAAGAAATATTTATTCATAGGGCAGGCTCTGTCATCGCAGTCGATCCGGATTCGGGACGTATACTTGCTATGGTCAGCAAGCCGGGATATGACCTTAACTTGTTTTCTCCGTCAATTTCGGATCGTCAGTGGAAAAGATTGAAAAATGAATCTTTGCACCCGCTGGAGAACAGGTCAGTCAGAGGTTTGTATTCACCGGCCAGCGCGTTCAAAATCATCACAGCAGTGGCGGCCCTTCAAGAAAAATTGATAAAGCCGGAGCAGAAATTCAATTGTTCGGGCAAAATAGAAGTTAGCGGCCAGACATTCCGGTGCTGGAATCATATGGGACATGGACCGGTTGCTCTTAAGAGAGCCATAGTAGAGTCGTGCGATTGCTACTTCTATGAATTGGGCAGACTATTGGGACCGGATCGAATTGCACATTATGCGGCCCTTTTCGGCCTGGGAAAACCGACCGGACTGGGTCTCCCGCATGAATTACCTGGACTGATTCCGTCGCCCGCATGGAAAACTCGCACTTATGGAGATTCTTGGAAAGACGGAGAAACAATGAATTTTGCCATAGGCCAAGGATACCTCGTTGCGACTCCTATTCAACTCGCCATGATGACTGCGGCCGTTGCTAACGGTGGCAAGCTGCTCAAACCCACAATCGTGCGGCGAATACGGTCACATGATGAAGGCATTATATCCGATCACGAACCGGTGTTGCGCTGGACTATTCCGATAGATTCCAAAGTCTTGGACACGGTTCGCTCGGATATGACGGCAGTGGTTTCTGAAAGCAAGGGCACGGGAAGAAGGGCGCAGATACCTGGCATCAAAATGGCCGCGAAAACAGGCACGTCACAGGTCATTCGAGATAAACAATTATCAAAAGAAACCGAACAGATTCCATATCACGAGCGCACTCATGCGATTTTTGTAGCATACGTTAATGATAAACCAAAAAAAATAGCTTTGGTTGTTATAGTCGAACACGGAGGTGCAGGCGGATTGAGCGCTGCGCCTATTGCTAGAAAGCTGGTGGCCAAGTATTATGGTTTGCCGGAACGGGCCGATCCATAATGACCGCGTTTACATCAAGGTAATACGGGGCGGCTTGGGCCCAAAATCAACACGCATCTTCGCCAAAAAATGAATTTCATCTCACTGAAATCGAGCCTACCGAATACAGCAAAATTTGAATGGCCGCTAGTCATGATCAGCATGGTCCTGTCGGGTATCGGAGTTTGTCTTATTTACAGTGCGACAGCCCCACTCGGTGAAGCAGGGCGCCTATATGTATTACGGCAGATCACGTGGTGCAGTCTTGGCCTGGTAACGGCCGCGGTTCTGCTTATTTTTGATTATGAATTGCTCGACCATTGGGCAGTGCGTATTTACATCATTATTATTGTGGCCTTAATAGCAGTTTGGATGATGGGCAAAGTCACAGCCGGCTCGAAAAGATGGATGCACTTTGGGCTTATGCGTTTCCAGCCCTCCGAATTCGCAAAATTGGCAGTAATCATAATACTCGCCAAATATCTGAAGATAATCCCGGGAAATACTTCGACACAATTAATGGATGTGGTGCGACCATTAATACTTGCCATAATTCCGACCATTCTGGTCCTCGTGCAACCTGATCTAGGAACGGCGTGCGTAATTACACTTGCGGCCGCCTCCATGGTTCTTTTCGCAGGGATCGGGCGACGTTTGCTTTTATGGACCGGGATCGGATTGGTAATTCTATTACCAGTGGCATTACTCTTAGGCGATCATGTGCTGATGGGCTATCAAAAACGTCGGCTTTTCAGTTTTTTGAATCCGAGTTACGATCCATTGGGGTCTGGTTATCACCTGCTGCAATCACAAATTGCGATTGGCTCCGGCGGCTTATTAGGGAAAGGTTTTCTGCAGGGGACCCAGAATCAGCTTATGTTCCTTCCGGTCAAACATACAGATTTTATTTTTTCCATTCTGGCGGAGGAATGGGGATTCGTCGGCTGTTCCGTTGTGTTGATCCTCTTTCTAGGGCTTTTCTTAAGAGGTATGACGATTGCCGGAAAAGCACGTGACAATTTTGGGACATTATTGGCCTTCGGCTGTACCGTTTCAATCTTTTGGCATGTAGTTATCAATGTAGGAATGGTAATGGGGTTGTTACCTGTGGCAGGAGTTCCGCTCAGCTTCTTAAGTTACGGAGGGTCAGCAATACTTTCATCATTTTTTGCTGTGTCAATTCTTTGCAATGTGGCTATGAGGCGTTCCGCCTATTGATTTAATTTTTATCCATGATAATAGGGTTTTCCGGCGCCACGATATCTTTGTAGAAGTATGCTCAGTCGGGAAATAACCCTCATAATTTTTTTTGCCATACGCTGAACAATATTTCGGAATAATAGCTTGAATGGGGTGGAGCTGTGTGCTAAGGAGAGTTCACCTTCACGGGCTATGGTATTTTAAACCGCCCCACAAGCGGGAGGAAACATGTTCGGATTCAGAAAGTCTAAAACAGATGCTGTAAGCGGATTTCTCGGCTCGCAAACCGAGTTTACAGGCAAGCTTTGTTTTTCAGGAGTTGTTCACCTGGATGGAACATTTCAGGGGGAAATTATAAGCCGAGGCACGCTTGTGGTGGGTAGTGAATCAGTCGTAACTGCTGATATATATTCTAATATTTTGAAAATAGCCGGAGAAGTACATGGCGACCTGACGGCATCCGAAAAAATTGAGCTCTATCCTCCGGCCAAGGTCTACGGAAATATTCGAACGCCAAGTTTAATCGTCGAGGAAGGGGTAATCTTCGAAGGCACGTGTCGTATGTCGACTCTCGAAGCACAAGTGCCTGAAATAGGACGGCATGTGATTGAATCCTCAGGTGAGACGGAAGCTATCGAGGGGATTTCCGCGGAAGCATGGCCGCCGGAATACGAGCAGGCCGAAGGTCTTGAAGAATCTGACGTAGACAAGCCACATCTCCACAAGCAGGGTCAGTAATTAAATAACTACAGACTCAATTTGAGCAGAAAAAGATCTTGACAGTCCCCGGACGTAATGTTACGATCTTGTTTCATTTTTTGTTTTTAGTCTAGGACTATCCTCTTAAAATAAATCGGGAATTTGGGAGTAGTAAGCCGTGCATTCCTAATCTCACAAGGAAGGCCCGACAGGCGCCAAACTCCGCGATTCCGGGAGACTAAGCCAGTGATTCAAATAAATATCACTCTGATCATTCAAATAATAAATTTCCTGGTATTTATGTTACTTCTTAATGCCTTACTGTACAAGCCTGTTGTCGCAAAGATCCGCGAAAGAGAGAACCGGATTCGCAAAGATCGTGAGAAGGCAGCGGAGCTAGATCAGCAAGTGCAAGAGCAGGAAAAGCGTCATCAAGAAGAGCTAGCGGTTGCAAGGCAGCAAGGCGCCCTGGAAAAAAATGCCTTAACGGCTGAGGCGAAGAAGAAAGAAGCCGCCATTTTGGACAAAGCAAGACTTGAAGCTGCTCGAATTGTCGAAGACATGAAAGCCTCCATAAGGGTTGAAGCGGAACAAGTTCGCAAAGCGCTCGATGCGGAAATGGCACCGCTGGCGCAGTCGATCTTCGAAAAAATTCTGGGGAGGCGTGTTTCATGAAGGGAATCAAAATTCTTCTAATTTTATACTGTTTATATTTGGTTCTATCGCCTCAAGTTGTCTTAGCTTCGACTGAATCCGAGAGCCCGTGGACCGCTTTGAGGCTATTTTGCAAGAGTCGTCAATACGGTAGTTCTTATCGGTCTATTAATCTACTTCGTTAGAAAACCCCTGAGCAGTTTCTTTTCTGAAAGGAAAACTCAAATCCGCAAGGATCTGGAGGAGGCCCAAGGACAGCGCGAAAAAGCAGAAGCACTTTTGAGCGATTATAAACAGAGGCTTGCTGGGATGGAAAAAGAAGTGGAAAAGCTCCGTGCCGAACTCCAGAAATCTGCCGATGCGGAAAGCGCAAAAATAGAGGCCAATGCCGAGAAATTGTCTGTGAGCATGGTGGAAGCCGCCAAACTCGCCGCGGAGCAAGAAGTCAGAAAGGCCAGAGTCATCCTGAAGAATGAGGCTGTTGGGCTGGCCGTTCAAATGGCTGAATCGCTTATTACTGAAAAGATTAACGATACGGACCGAAAAAAGATCATTGAGGATTATCTAGTAAAAGTCGGGGGTATGAAGTGATTGATACCACTCTATCAAAACGTTATGCCACAGCCCTCGTAGAAATAGCGCAGGAACAAAACGCATTGGATAAGTATGCAGGTGATCTCGATTCTCTGAGTAAGTTGGTAGAAGAATCCAGAGATTTCCGCGAAATATTGACGAATCCTGTTTTCACTAGGGACGACAAGAAGAAGATTGCAGGGCCTGTGTTGAAAAAAATGGGCGCGGATCCGATGGTGATCAATTTTGTGTACTTGCTGATTGATCGAAAACGTATCGATCAATTAACAGGTATAGAAAAAGCTTTCCGTGCCAAAGTTGATGAGATTCGCGGTATCACTCGGGGACAAGTCATTAGCGCTGTGCCTCTTGGGGCGGCGGAACTGGGCCGAGTTACCGATATATTGGCGAAGGTGACGGGAAAGCAGGTAATGGTTACCGCCAAGGTGGACCCTTCCCTAATCGGGGGGGTGGTCGCCAGAGTGGGAGACATGGTGTTTGACGGAACAATCCGTACCCAGCTTAATCAGCTCAAGGAAAGCTTGAAGGGATAAGAAAATGCAGATCAGAGCCGAAGAAATTAGTGACATTATAAAGCAGCAGATCCGGGACTATGACAAGAAAGTCGAAGTTAGCGAAACAGGGACCGTAATCAGCGTTGGAGACGGCATAGCAAGATTGCATGGGCTGGAAAAGGCGATGGCAGGCGAGCTTCTTGAATTCCCGGGCGGAATCATGGGAATGGTCCTCAATCTTGAAGCGGATAATGTCGGCGCTGCGATTCTCGGAGAAGATGTCCACATCAAGGAAGGAAACACCGTCAAAAGGACCGGACGCATTGTGCAGGTTCCAGTCGGGAAAGCCATGCTGGGCCGCGTAGTGGACGCCATAGGCCAGCCGGTTGATGGCAAAGGTCCGATTGATTCATCGGAATTCCGGGTTGTCGAGATTGTCGCCCCCGGAATAATCAAAAGAGAAACCGGTGAAAGAACCGCTGCAAACCGGGATCAAAGCCATTGATTCCATGATCCCCATCGGTCGCGGACAACGGGAATTGATCATCGGCGATCGCCAGACTGGTAAAACCGCAATTGCTATAGACACCATCATCAATCAGAAAGATACTGACGTTAAATGCATCTACGTGGCCATTGGTCAAAAACGTTCCACCGTGGCGCAGGTCGTTGCGACCCTGGAGCGTTTCGGAGCTATGGATTACACAACGATCATATCGGCCACAGCTTCCGATCCTGCACCTATGCAGTATGTCGCCCCATATTCAGGTGTCACCATGGCCGAGTACTACCGGGATAACGGCCAGCATTCTTTGATCATTTATGATGACCTGAGCAAACAAGCCCAAGCATATAGGCAACTTTCTCTGCTCTTGCGCAGACCGCCAGGTCGAGAAGCATTCCCGGGTGACGTGTTCTACTTGCATTCCCGCTTGCTCGAACGAGCCGCAAAGCTTAATGACTCCCAAGGCAGCGGCAGTCTGACGGCTCTACCGATTATCGAAACCCAAGCTGGTGACGTGTCGGCCTATATTCCTACTAATGTCATTTCCATCACGGATGGCCAGATTTTTTTGTCGACCGATCTATTCTATTCCGGCGTGCGACCGGCGGTGAATGTCGGTCTGAGCGTCTCCCGAGTAGGTGGAAATGCGCAGGTGAAAGCCATGAAGCAGGTCGCGGGATCGCTTCGTCTGGACTTGGCGCAGTTCAGGGAACTCGAAGCTTTCGCTCAGTTTGGATCGGATTTAGACAAAGTGACTCAAGCACAATTAGCTCGTGGCACACGGCTGGTTGAGGTTCTAAAACAGCCTCAGTACGTTCCGATGCCGATGGAAAAACAGGTGGCTATCATTTTTGCGGCAACTAATGGATATGTAGACGAATACGACCTCCGCATGTTGGCTGAATATGAGAAGCAGTATCTCAGCCATCTGGAAGCAACTCACCCGGAAGTATTGCAGGAGTTAAAAGAAAAAAAGGTTATCTCAGCGGAACTCGAAGCGAAAATGAAAGAGATCCTCAATCAATTTAAGGCGATCTTCACTCCTCCCCAGCTATCGCTAGTATAGCGATCAAAGGTGACGACGAGAGAAGCCAACCCGCAAGGGTCCATATATAGGGGTAGATATGGCAAACCTCCGAGAATTGCGAAAACGGATCGCCAGCGTCAAGAATACGCAAAAGATCACAAACGCCATGAAAATGGTGTCCGCCGCGAAGCTGAGACGAGCTGAGGAGGCTATCAAGTCGGCGCGTCCTTTTGCGGAGAAAATGCGCGACGTATTAATGTCCTTGGCGTCCCGGATTAATCCCGGGGCTCACCCTTTGCTGGAATTGAAGCCTGCAAAGAAAGCGCTGTTAATTTTGATTACGGCGGATCGAGGCCTCTGCGGCGCCTTTAATGCCAACTTGAACCGCCGTGCTGAAGCGTTCGCCAGAGAAATGTCTGAAAAGGGCATTCAGGTCGATATGATTAACGTCGGTCGCAAGGGTAATGATTATTTCCGCCGACGACAAATAAACGTGGTTGAGGCTTTCACAAACGTGATGAATAACGTCACGTACGAGCTTTCCGGCAGAGTAGTTTCAGTTGCTGTGGAAAAGTTCACTACAGGTGAATACGAGGAAGTTTACATTCTATTCAACAGTTTTCGTTCCGCTGTCAGGCAGGTGCAAACTTTGCGCAAGCTTCTGCCGGTGACTCCGGAGGAGGAGGGTTGGGAGCGGAAAAGGGAATATTTGTACGAACCATCGGAGGAAGCGCTGCTGGATTCCATTATACCTCGTTACGTGCAGGTGCAGGTCTTTACAGGTATGCTGGATTCAGTCGCTGCTGAGCACGGTGCCCGAATGACCGCTATGGAAGCGGCAACTTCCAATGCGGACGATATGATATATAGATTGACCTTGAAACACAACCGTTTGCGTCAGGAGTCTATTACGACTGAGCTTATGGAAATAGTCGGCGGGGCTGAAGCGCTAAAGGGTTGAGACAAATTTTAGCTGAGCAAAAGAACTAAACCGGTTCGAAGACGGTTGCAGGAGGATATCCCAAGATGGCAGACGGAAAAATAGTTCAGGTAATCGGCCCCGTTGTGGACGTGGCTTTCCCGGAAGGACAGCTCCCGGAACTTTATAATGGATTATTGATTTCAAATCCTTCCATAAATGACGAGCCTGACAATCTCGTCGTCGAGGTTGCCCAGCACCTGGGCGACAACACTGTGCGTACCATAGCAATGGATACGACCGACGGTCTGGTTCGAGGCATGCTTGCCAAAGACACCGGTGGGTCTATACGAGTGCCGGTTGGCAAAGGCGTCTTGGGCCGTATCATGAATGTGGTTGGTCGACCTACCGACGAAGGCGGTCCGATAGTCACCGAAGAAACACGACCCATACATCGTTCCGCACCAGCCTTTGACGAACAGGTGACAGAAATCTCAATTCAGGAGACCGGTATCAAAGTTGTCGATCTTATTGCTCCATTTATGAGGGGCGGAAAGATTGGCTTCTTCGGGGGCGCGGGCGTTGGGAAAACTGTTTTTATGATGGAAATTATTAACAACATTGCCAAGCAGTTCGGAGGCACCTCGGTTTTCGCGGGCGTCGGCGAGCGTTCTCGTGAAGGGAATGACCTCTATCTTGAAATGGGCGGAGTCCTTCCCGGAAAGAAAAAACCGGAGGGCGAGCGGGTTCTGGATCGTGCAGCCCTTATCTATGGGCAAATGAATGAGCCTCCCGGAGCGCGTGCACGAGTAGGATTGACAGCACTGACAGTGGCGGAATATTTCCGTGACGAAATGAATATGGACGTTATGCTTTTCATTGATAACATCTTCCGTTTTACCCAGGCAGGTTCGGAAGTTTCGGCTCTTCTGGGACGTATGCCTTCGGCGGTCGGCTATCAGCCTACATTGGGAACCGATATGGGCGAACTCCAAGAGCGAATCTGTTCGACTAAGAACGGTTCCATTACCGCTGTGGAATGTATCTACGTCCCGGCGGACGACTTGACCGACCCCGCTCCGGCCACAACTTTTGCGCATCTTGACGGAACCGTGGTTCTTTCACGGCAAGTTGCTGAGTTGGGTATCTATCCTGCGGTCGACCCATTGGATTCGACTTCGAGAATTTTGGATCCCCGAGTTCTCGGCGAGGCGCATTATAATATTGCTCGTCAAATACAGCTCGTGCTCCAGAGATACAAGGACCTTCAGGACATCATTGCGATTCTTGGTATGGACGAGCTTTCGGAGGAAGATAAGCTGGTCGTGTCACGTGCACGGAAGATTCAACGCTTCCTGTCACAGCCTTTCTTCGTGGCGCAAGAATTTACAGGTACACCTGGCAAGTATGTCAAGATCCAGGATACGGTTGCAGGTTTCAAAGAAATAGTCGAAGGGAAGCTCGATCACATCCCCGAGCAGGCATTTTATATGGTGGGCGACCTGAACGAGGTCTTGGAAAAGGCGGAGAAGTTGGCAAAGGCAGCCGCCTGAACCGGAGAAGCGCATGTCGGAAAAGTTCAAAATCGAGCTTGTGACGCCCAAGGGAATTGTGCTCGACAAGGAAGTTGAGGAAATCATAGCTCCAGGGATAATGGGAGAGTTCGGAGTTTTGATTGGCCATACGCCGATGTTAACGTTCATTAAACCTGGAATATTGTCATATCTGGAAAATGATCAATTCACTAGATTTGTTGTAGGCTCGGGATTCTGCGAAGTGCTAAAGGACGCTGTCACCGTTTTGGTCGACGAGGCCTTTAGCCGAGACGAAATCGATCCGGCCGAGGCTGCCCAGGAGCTAGAAGCAGTTCAAAAGCAGCTTTTAGAATCGGATGCCGTGACAGATCCGGAAGGCTATCAAAATTTGCATGATAAGCTGCAACTAATCAAATATAAAATTGCTTTAGCCGGAGCGAGCTGATATCCAGCCGTGACTGTGACAATCCAAATCTGAACAAATGGCCCCGGCCGTTTCGGGACATGTCCGCGGCCGGGGCTTTCATTTAGCAGGTTATTGCTCAAACCAAATTTGAACTCTATGTCTAGCGAATCGGCCGATCGCCTGGAGTCGGGCAAAAAGGTGGCAAACATCGCGTCGAATTATTGAACAACCTCGTGAGGTTGATGTCTTAGATGTAGGGGCATATATGAGCGAATACCCGAAAAATTACGGAACCTCAGATGAGGGCCATGATTCTCAGCCCTGTCCTGGTAGTTCTGCGGAGGTTATGCCCATAGACGGACAGATTCTACCGGCTGAACTGGATTTTGAACAAGGGCTGGATCAGGCTCGCGACCTTTTTGCAAATTCCGATTTAGAGGGGGCATTCAGGCTGCTACAGAATTTGGAAGCAAAGTACATATCCGCGAGCAGTTTGTTTGATTTATTAGGAGAAGTCCTACTGCGGAAGGGCGATGTGGAGCAGGGACTTCATTATAAACAGCTCCATCAGGTACTGAACAGGACATTGCAAATTGCGCGTGGCGCGGTCCCGAAAAAGAGGGAAGCTGCAGTTGCACCTAGTGTAGAGTTAAGCCCTGGTTCATCCGGGTTGGAAAAGGATTTTCCTGACATGTCGTATGCTCCCGTTACAGAGGCAATGGCCCATGAACTTATGCGTCAGGGCCATTTTGATAAAGCAGCACAGATTTTGAACATCCTCCTTCAGCAAAATCCGGAAGACGGATCATTAAAGGAAATCCTTGATGAGGCCACAAAAAAGGGCACGGAGAATCCAATTCTGAGGACGCTTGGAGGATGGCTAAATAATATTAAAGATATAAAGGCGAGCCGGTCCGTTGCAGAATGAGCTTTTCAGCGTCTCGTATTCATGATCATTTTCGAAGATTTGGAGTTGATGCTCTCCTTTTCAATAGTTCCGAAACTCTACTGTCATTTAACGTAAGATATCTGACCGGGTTCTCCGGCTCCGAAGCGGCCATTCTCTTCACACGCACCGAACGCCACCTCTTCACGGACGGGCGGTACAAAACCCAAGCCCGCCAACAGGCTCCAGGATTTCAACTTCACGTTGTTCGTAACAAAGTAAGTGCATTGGTGAGATCGATTGCGGCACTGAAGATTGGTAAGCTCGGAATAGAAGCCGACCGAGTCAGCTACGATTTTGTCAGTTTACTAATTCGAAGATTACCCAAATTAAAGGTTATTCCGATTGACAAAAAATATCTGGAGCATCTGCGAGTTCGCAAGACGCCGGACGAAAAAGCAAAGATCAAACATGCCGCTCACATTGCATCGACTGCTTGCCGAGAAATTATAAGTCGTGGGATTTCCGGGAAGACGGAAATCGAAGTGGCCGCGGAATTGGAAATGGAGATGAGGAAGAATGGAGCTGAAGCGGTGGCCTTTGAAAGCATTGTAGCTTCAGCGGAACGCAGCGCTTTGCCTCATGGACAGCCGTCGGATCGCGTAATCGGCAAGGGAGAATTGGTAATTGTAGATTATGGCTGTCGCGTCGACGGTTACCACAGTGATGAGACAGTCACGTGCATAACCGGCAAGCCTTCAGCGGAACAGAAAATGATTTATAAAGCCGTGTATGAGGCCTATATGCGAGCGCTTGATGCCGTCAAAACCGGTATTGGCGCACGTGAAATAGACGCCGTGGCGAGGCGGAGCATTGAAGCTGCGGGGTTTGGAAATTATTTCTTGCACGGTTTGGGGCATGGAGTAGGACTCGAAATCCACGAGTCGCCCTTCTTGTCACCGCGCGGAAGGGGAACTCTGGAAGAAGGTATGGTTTTCACGATAGAACCGGGTGTGTACCTCGAGAATCTGGGAGGAGTCAGGCTGGAGAGCCTTGTTTATCTGCACAGTCAAGGACCGGAAGTACTCTCGGAAATGCCAAAAGACCTGATATCAGCCGTCTGATTCTTGCTCTTAAACGAGCTGCCTTATTCAAATAAGAAGATTCTAAATTTGGAGGACTTTATGTATTCAACTCCTGACTTCAAAAAAGGTCTCAAGATAGAGATGAATGGAGAACCTTTTATTATCGTTGAGTTTCAACATGTCAAACCAGGAAAAGGCGGCGCATTCGTGCGCACGACGCTTAAGAGCCTGGTGACCGGTAATGTGATTGATAAGACTTTTCGAGCAGGTGAAAAAGTTGACAAACCGGATCTGGAAGAAAAAGAAATGCAATATCTCTATGAGAGTGATGGTGAATTTCACTTCATGGATAACGAGACTTACGAGCAATCCTTCTTGACGGAAGGTCAATTGGGTGACGCTCGAAATTATCTTCAGGAAAACATTACTGTGACGGTGCTGTTTCATAACGGCAAGCCTATCGGCGTCGATGTGCCGATTTTTGTGGAATTGAAAGTAGCTTCCACCGATCCAGGTTTCAGAGGCGATACAGCCGCGGGAGGAACGAAACCGGCCAAGCTTGAAACGGGCATGACTGTGCAGGTCCCACTTTTTGTTAATGAAGAAGATATTCTGAAAATCGATACTCGCACAGGGAAGTACGTCGAAAGGGTGAGATAGCGTCTTTGAGCGACGGCGGGAACTTTCTGCAAAAGGTCATGCCGGAGACCCTCTCCAAAACTCCTCAAATTTGGCAGCCCACACCTCCGACAACGAGGGGAATTGGGGGCTACCACATGTTAAAAAGGGAATTTTTTGTAGATTATCTTCTACGCACGCTACCCCTTCACAGTTGTTGAGTCGCTTTCAAAGGATTAAGAAATGGATTCTTTTGGACTAGTTGTCCGTGACGAGCAAAATTTTCTGGCTAAAACAGTCCAATTTGGACTGGAGCAGGGTATTTTTACCCGAGACAGGGCTGACGAGATCATAAGGATTTCAGTGGCCATGGCCAATAAGTACGTGCTCCATAAAGAAGTTGATTTCCGCTCCACCGAAGAATTGGGCAAAGTGCAGGAAACGATCCTCAAATTGATCGGTGTAGGTTTGGAGATTAAGAGCGCCGGCGATATGGAAGACGGAATCAGTTTTTTGATGGAAGTGTCGCCTGTCGACTTATTTCGTGTTGCCCATACGCGTGTAGAAAAACTTCGGCATAGATGGAAACAGCTTCTTCAGAACCATCGTATCGAAATTCTGGTCAGCCCTGTTGAATATGAGTCCCTTAGCGACATAGCCCATCAGCGTCTCTCCGAGATGAGTATCTTTACGGAATCAGAGATCCATACGATCGAATCGTTGACTCTGGAGGATGATCTTTTTTCCACTCTCTCGCTGCTTGAGTACTATGAATCCGAACTGGAACGATATCAGTACCTTTTGAAATTAAGGAAAATTTTACCTTTTACGATGCTTAACCGTTCTCGTTCCGTGCGCGCAGAAAACCTATCGGAAGTTGATTCACTAAGGGAAGCTCTCATAAATACACTGATCATATCTATGTATGTGGATTCGAGTGATCCTGTTTCCCTCACGATAGCGAATGTTAGACAATTTCTCGGATCGTTGGAACTTACCCAAGATACAGATATCTTTCCGGAAGAGCTGGAAGATGTGTTGGTCGAACTCATCCAGGAACTTGGCGAGAAACTCAATGACCATGACGCCGCCCTGTTAACAAAAGAAATACTCAGATCAGCTCGAAAATTAATGGAAACAATCATTGGAGACTGGGAAACGATCAGTTCGAAATCTGAAGGCATATTTTTCAAAAAGTGGATAAGGTTGGCCGTTATATCTGATGTGCCCGATCCAATAGATAGACTACTGTCCTCTGAAGGCCCATTGGACGAATTCGACTTTGAGCTGTTAGTGGACGAATTTACGAGAAGATCAGAGGACGAGGCAGTAGAATTGGCCCAACGGTTGCCATGGAGCCGACTTTTGCCGGATCAGACAATTCGCTTATTTCAAGAATTCGATTCATACCACGAAATATTCGCGTCCAAAGCGCTATTGGTTAATTTCAGCGCACATGAATTGATTGATCTTGTTGAAGAGGTGACCGGGGATATTTTTGAGAAATTGGTGCCTGCATTGAGAGATGCCATTGGCAACAGACAATTCACATTAGAAGACCTCGAACTGTTCGGCACATTGCCCAAATCCGAAGCTTCACTTCTCTTAAGAATGGCGCAACCGGCTTCGGATTACGATGGCTCGCAGATATTCAACAGATTCAGAGAGGGATCCGAAATCGTTCGTCAGGTGATCTTTTATTCATCTATTAATGGAGATTTCTTCCCTGATTTATTTCAGGAGGCCTGGGCCACTGATTCCAATTTCGTTAAAAAGCTGGTTAAATCCCTATCAAACTCGGAAATAGGGCCGTTCCTGTTAGCAGCCGCAGGGCGAAAACCGAGATTAATCAAAGGCCTCAAAAAGAAAACTCCTGATCTTGAATTCCGACTGAAAGAGGTTAACAACCTCTTCAGGGCCCTTCCATCAATCAAAAAAACTGCCGCCATCAAATTCTTCAGCTCATTTTGAGAGCGAGCCCGCATTCGACTGACTAGTTATCAAGTTGTCTCAGGAAATCCGGATGCACTTTATAGCCTAGTTTCACTGCTTCTTCGGCGTGTCGGCGAGCTTTTTCCAAATCTCCATTATGATAAAAAGCTACCGAAAGATTGTTATGAGACATCCCTGAGGCGGGATCAAGCTCGACGGCTCTGGTGTTGTGTTTGATGCTTTTATCGAGTTCACCTTGAGCCAAAAAGATATTCCCAAGGTTCAGGTGAGATACAATCGAATCCGGATCGATCGCGAGGGCTTTCTCAAAGCTTTGCACAGCTTGCTCGAGCATGCCCCTATGCATGAAGGCAATACCTATATTTATACAGGCTTCGATAAGATCAGGTCGGAATTCAAGCGCTCGCAAGCTTTCATCAATGCACGCGTCATAGTCTCCTTTTTGGAGTAAAACACCGGCTATATTCACGCGAGCTTCCAAAAGGCCTGGCTTAAATTGCAATGCAGTGCGGAATTCGCTCAGGCTTCTGTCCCATTCCCCCCTTTGTGCGAGTGCTAGTCCTAAGTTATAATGGGCATTGGCGGAATCGGGCATGGAGGCTACCATATTTTCGAATTTCTTGATATCGTCCTCAGTGATACGGACTGTTGTCTCTTGATTGGATGTGGTTTCCATTGTGTTTGCTCCTGAGGGGTACGGTTAATAGTACAAGTATCTGTTAACATAGATGGGGTCAAGAAGCGATAATGCCAAATAAATTCTACAAAGTAGTACTGGGGGGCACGATAAGGAACGGCTTCGATCGCACAGTAGTATTGAAAAATCTGGCTCAAATTTTTAATAAAAGTCCGGAATTAATCGAAAAGCTCCTTTCCGGAAATCCCAGGGTCATCAAGAAAGGTCTGGATCTTGCCGCGGCAGAAAAATATCAGCAAATACTGACAAAAGCAGGAGCCGAATCGCGTTTTGAATTGGAGATTGAACAATCGTCGCAAATCCCCGAACCAAGCCCATCGTCTCGACATGAACCCGAGTCAGCTACGAGCCACGAGCTGGTATGCCCCCGATGCGGATACACCCCTAAATCTGACGAAGATGTTCTCGCGATTCGCGGAGACTGTCCGCGTTGCGGGTTACTAGTAAGAAAAGATCCTGAAATCTTCAGCTTGGCATCAGATGAAACTGAATCTGCCCAGACGACGGATGCCACAAATATCTATGGTGAGCGGATACCTGCATCCTGGAAAAGAAGAATTTTGGCATCGATGCATACTCTGACTTTTTTCTTAGCTGCGTATCTGCTCTTTATTTTCATATTCATTTTTCTTGTCGTTCCACCTGATTTTATTCTTCGAACACTCGTAACGGAGTTCTTCCAGACGGTTTTCGCCGCGTTCCCCATGGCTATGATTTCCTTGACAGTGTTTCTTGTTTCCTTTGTTTTGCCTTTGATTACCAGAGGACGTTCTTGGGGACAGCAAATGACTAATATTACAGTCCTTTATGCAGGTGAGGCGCGGATGGGAGGACTGCAACTCGCATTGGCATTGCGTGCTGCATCCATACTAATCATCAGTCTCGTACCCGGTCTAATCGCTGTACGGGTCGGCGACTGGTTGAAATTGCTTGCAGTCCCCAGCGGAGCAAATCGGGTCATGATTGTCACAGGTATGATTGCATGGATATCATGTTGGGCTTATGAGTTTTCCAGAAAAGACCGTCGAGGCTTACTTGACCTTGTGGGAGACACAATTCAAGTGGAAGAAGAACCGCTACCCCAGGGCGCAGTTCAGAAAGCAATGCTGCCGCTCCTGGGTATAGTTGTTCTATGGCTGATTTTCAGTTTTGCGCTGCCATATTTGTTAAAGCAAGTGCCGTAACTGCCACATACCGACTGATGTTTCTTGACTCGCCCCCATTAATGATTAATTAAGAGAAAGACGAACTAAGCCAGCATAAACAGAGGTTAGTAATGAATTCCATTGATCCAGATTATGAGATGGACTCTGATTATGAGCTGTTTACACCATCGAATGAAATGAAGGCGTTGGTTGAAACAAATGATGTACGACTAAACGAAGAAACATTAAGGCCCAAAGTGGAGATTTGGCCTGATGAGTGGAGCGATTGGGTTGCGTCCCATGAAACCGGCAGAAAGAATTTGATTTGTAATCTACCGGCCATGAAGGCGAGTCCATTCTGCTCCTTGGGTTATCACTGATTCAAAATAAGCCTCCTGAAAGGAACTTACCTACTGTCCAACCCCGCGTTGATCCCGCGGGGTTTTCAGTTTACAAATTTTTCAAGTGCAGTGATTATCCCATGGCATTTACAACTGGTGGCCACCAGATGACGGCCGAGTGTTATTCTTTCCAACAGCTTGATTAGGTCCCGAACACGATACCCGCCGACTCCGGGCAGGATTTGATAGCTCCGCTGTACAAGTTACAGAGAATCCCGGCACCCTAATTGACCTCAGAGTATCATAAAGTGGCTGATCTATTCTTCCTGTAACTGTGCAGGCTTCGGGTTCCGAACAGTCGTCAGGGCACAAAAAATCCGCTCTGCTTACAAGGAGATTAGAGAAATTCATCCGAATCTGATTAAGCGCCACCGAAGCGATTTCCTCGGGCAATGGTGTTTCGGAAATATTCGGCAACCTTGCCGCTATGTAATGTGCAACAAGATGAAACGGGACCATGGGAATCACGAAATCATCCATCTCCAACACATCCGAATTAGACAAGAATTCAACAGCATCCGTACGGATCGGAATGGTTCCCAAAGGAAACTCTTGACGTAATTTTTCTTTGTCATTCTCAATTATATAGACTTGAGTATCGGGGAAGGACTCGCTCAATCGTGCCAAGGCAATTCGTCCAAAATGACCATAGCCGGCAATGACAAATTTCATTTAATCCTTCCTTTGATTACTCTGGGTTTTCCCGAGAGATCTCGAAATATTCTGACTACCTCAAATCCAGCGGATACCAAAATCCTTCCGACAGCTTCTTCCTGTCGATCTCCAAATTCCAGCACTAGTGCGCCGGGGCGATTCAGAAAATTTTCGGCATTGGCAGCAAGTCGCCTAATGATATCGAGCCCGTCCGGACCTCCATCGAGAGCTTTCATGGGCTCGAAATTGCGAACATCCGGATCGAGCGTAGGGATTATATTCGTAGGAACGTACGGCGGGTTCGAACATATGACATCGAAATATACCCCACGTCGGATACTATCAAAAAGATCGGTGGCAATGAACAGCACGGCATTTCCCGGCTCGGCTTCCTGTGCATTCGCTTGGGCCACCGGAAGCACGGCAAAATCTGTATCCGTGGCCACCACTTCCGCTCGCGGATTGGCCTTAGCCAATGCAATGGCCACAGCGCCCGAGCCGGTCCCAATTTCCAATACTTTCGGAGCAGGATTTTCTTTTATTTCCTGGAGAACAACTTCAACGAGAATTTCTGTTTCCGGCCGGGGAATGAGTATACCGGGCTTGATTTGAAGACATATGGACCAAAATTCCTTTTTGCCGGTAATCAAGGCCACAGGTTCCCGCAAACCCCTTCTTTTTACCACTTCTCTGAACCGTGATCTTTCATCAGGCAACAGTGGTCTGTCGAGATTGAGATATAAATAGAGCCTGTCCACATCGAGACAATGAGCAAGCAAAATTTCCGCATCAAGTCTTGGAGTCTTGACTCCTTTACCGGCAAGGTATGTGGCAGTCCAATTCAGAATGTCCCCTATTGTCCATCGCTCCCTAGTTTTCAATGTTCTTCCATTTTTATGGTTCCCGAGCTCTGCCCGGGAATGCTTAACCTGACGGATCTATCTCCACAACCACAGACAAACGAAACTATCTTTTTGAGGCAGAGCCCCGAAGTATGGGTTACCAGTTATAGCCTCATAGGCGCTAACTTTAAATGCGAAATTTCGCTTTCATACTCCCCCTCTCCATCCCCTCTCCCTTGACGCGGGGGGAAGGTGGAGGGTGATAACTTCCTGAAATCACATGCGCGATAACACATACCGGTTATAGCCTGGGAACCGGAAGACCCAACAAGGATCTGTAAAATGGCGATCCTGACGAGTCAGCGCAGCGACTAAATACCTTATTTCGTCATAATACTGATAGACTTGTGTACCGGCAAGTTGGTTAAAGGATCGACTTGACAAAGAACTTTGTCCGGGGATATTTTTTAGGTCCAACCGCAAGCTCCGGGGAGACATTTATGAACATTGTAGTCCTGGTAAAGCAGGTACCAAACACGTCCGACGTACGCATTGACCCCAAGACAGGTAACCTGATTAGAGAAGGTATAGAGAGCGTAATTAATCCTGAGGATCGCCACGCCCTCGAAGCGGCTCTCAAAGTCAAGGAACATGAAGAGGCCACGGTGATCGCACTCAGCATGGGGCCCCCCCAAGCTATCGAGGCTGTTTGTGAGTCCATTGCTACTGGAGCGGATCGAGGCATACTGCTCACAGACAGGGCCTTTGCCGGCGCCGACACGTGGGCAACATCAACAGCGCTCGGGCTGGCCCTGCGCCGACTTGGACAAGTCGATCTGATTTTAGCAGGCAGGCAGGCGATAGATGGTGATACCGCTCAAATCGGGCCTCAGGTCGCGGAATTCTTGGGCATTCCTCAATTGACTTATGTGAGTCGACTGGAAGTGCAGCAAGGCAAGGTTATTGTCGAGAGAACACTGGAAGAAGCTTGCGAACGCGTAGAAGCACCGATGCCTGTGCTTGTAACCGTTCTGTCCTCCCTCAACGAACCACGTCACCCGACAGTAGCGGGAATTCTGCTCGCTGCCTCAGATCGTGCGCCCATCGAAATATGGAACGCAGCGGATATAGGGGCCAAAGCCCTGGATGTCGGATTCATGGGTTCTTTGACTCAAGTAGTTAAAACTTTCACGCCGAAGCAAGCCCGCGATACACGTCATCTGGAAGGCTCTCCGGTAACTATGGCCGAACAACTGATTCTAGCTTTGAGGGGAAAAGACGTACGACTCGGAGAATAGTATGGCCATTCGTATTGATTTAGACAAATGTAATTCGTGTGGAAAATGCTCCAGGTCCTGCCCATATCAGGCAATTATGCTTGAAGAGAAGGTTCCTAAATGGATCGAGGATCGCTGCACTTTATGCGGTGCATGTATCGAGTCCTGTAAATTTGAAGCCCTGACCGGTGAAATCCCGACCAGGGAAACCCCGAACTTGAGCAACTATCAAGATGTGTGGGTTCTCGCGGAGACACACGATGGAAAATTTCATCCATCCACGTACGAACTGCTCGGATGCGCACGATCGCTAGCCGATGAACTCGGTCAAAGGACCGCTGTGGCGGTGTTGGGATCAGACCCGCTAAATAACATTGAAAGTCTGATTCATCACGGAGCGGACCGCTGCTTCCTAGTGGAGCATCAAGATTTGAGCTATTATCAAACCTGCACGTATGCTCACGTCCTTGCGGAACTGGTTCGACGACACAAACCTTCGATACTGCTGATTAGCGCAACGCATATCGGCCGTGATCTGGCGCCCCGACTTGCCAGAAGACTCGAATTGGGCCTAACGGCCGATTGCACTCGTCTATCCATTGATCCGGAAGAGAAAATTTTGCTCCAGACCCGGCCTGCTTTCGGGGGAAATATTATGGCGACTATTGTAACCCGCTACTCCAGGCCACAAACAGCGACAGTTCGGCCGGGAATCATGACCGCCATGACCCCGGATACCACTCGATCAGGCGAAATAATTAAAGAAAACATCAGCATGACGGAATGCAAAGAATTCACGAAGGTTCTCGAGTGCGTGATGAATGAAGCCGGTGGAGTGGACCTGGGTACGGCCAGAATCATTGTAGCCGGCGGTCGCCCCATGTGCTCTGAACAAGGCATAGCCGTTTTACGGGAATTTGCTGATACTGTGGGCGGGCAAATCGGGTGCACCAGGGTGGTTGTCGAGGAAGGTTTCTTGCCCGTACAGCATCAGGTCGGCCAGACAGGACGAACCGTGAGACCGGAGCTCTACTTTGCATGCGGGATTTCGGGAGCCATTCAACACAAGGCCGGAATGGAGGGATCACGTTACATTGTTGCCATCAACAAGGATCCGGATGCCCCGATCTTCGAAATCGCCGATTTTGCGCTAGTGGGAGACATGTTTGAAGTCCTGCCGGCCTTGACCCGTGCAGTAAAAGAGCAACATTCAAAGCAATGAGCTGAAAGCCTTCAGGCTGGTCACGAAGAAACACAATATTGCTTTTCATTCCGAAATGATCGGCAACTAAGGGCTCCTCAAGCTCACAAATTCAGAGGAAGACCGTGAACTCTATTCCAAAACCCAAGCCCGAGGAGATGATCAGAAAAGCATTTGCCCGATTCACGGACGAGGAAATCATTCCCAAAGCCCGAGAAATGGACGAAGCCGAAAAGTTCCCCAGGTGGATGTTCGAAAAGCTGGCAAAAACGGGGGCGTTCGGAATTCGATATTCTCCGAAAGTGGGGGGAGCGGGTGGCAATACCAAGCAATTTTGCGTTATGGTAGAGGAATTGGCTCGTGGTTCCATGAGTGTAGCGGCGTTTACCGCAATGCAGTGTCTTATGGGAACCAATTTCCTTTACGAGTACGGAACGCCCGATCAGCATGAGAGACTGCTCAAGCCTGCCCTGAGAGGAGAAAAAGTGGCCTCATTTGCACTTACTGAGGCCGATGCGGCCACTGATCTTGGCGGCGTAAAAACTGTCGCCCGATCTGACGGCGACCATTGGGTGATCAACGGCTCGAAAACATGGATTACCAATGCCCCCGTGGCCGATTTTTTTACGGTGCTATGCCAAACTGATAAAAGCCAGGGTCTGAAAGGGATGAATTTTTTTCTCATCGAGAAAGGGACCCCTGGACTTTACGTATCCAAGAAATTCGACAAGCTTGGCACCCGTGCCACAGAGATTTCCGAACTTGCATTCACCGATGTACGTGTCCCCTTCGAGAACCGACTTGGCAAAGAGGGTCAAGGAGTGGGGAATCTGATGCGAATTTTGGCCGTGATCCGAGTGATGACAGCCGCGCTATCTCTAGGGCTGGCGCGCGCCGCGTTCGAACATTCCAAACGTTATGCGATGGAGCGTACTCAATTTGGCAAACAAATTGGCGGCTTTCAATTGGTCCAGCAGAAAATCGCGAATATGGCGACGGACATATGGGCGTCAAATCTTATGGTCTACAAGTCCGCTGCAATGATTGACGAGGGAGAACGGGCTTTGAAAGAAGCTTCTATGGCCAAATATTTTGTTTCCGAGGTGGCTTGCAGGGCCGCTGACGAGGCCACTCGCATTTTCGGTGCTTATAGCTATTCCATGGAGTATGATGTACAGCGTTTTTACAGAGACTGCCGCTTTCTACTTTTCGGCGGGGGCACCTCGGAAATTCTCCAGACCATAATTTCGAGAGAGTGCGGCGTCTTTTGAGCTCCGGCTAATCAAACTGGGACACTGCACAATTATCCTTTCGCACTCATATCAGCATCCAGGAATTTCTGTAAAGCCTCTTTGATTTGTTCAATAGGTACCATAGTGGCTTTCCGGGATGTGGTAATCACTTTGCCCCGTAGCAATCCATATTCTACTGTTTGTGGATAATGAAATTTGCGTTTCGAAAGCCTTTTTTTGTTTATCCACTGCGCCTGGTGAATCGGCAAATAAAAAGAAAATCTGAACGGTTCCAATACAATATGAAAATGATAAAGATCGAAATAGCCTTCCTCAAATTCCACTTTGCATTTCGGCGTGAGGTACATCCTCAAGTGGTGCTTGTTTGAGTCGGTCTCTGTTTCCCATTTCTTTTCCGCTTCCGGAGTTAAATGATAAACTTCTCTATCCCCCCGCCGCACATAATTCACAATCAGGCAGTTATTCCCGCTGACGAAAATTTTTTCCAAAGCTTTGTGCTTGAGCGGGAACAGCTCTGTGGCTGTCTTAGTCTCATGAACTAAGAAGCACAGAAAATAGCAGGCCCTTGCGATTTCCTTGTCAGGCGATGGCATTCGATCTATTTCCGCCAGCATCTCTTCATGCTCGCGAACCTTTTCAGGAACTACTGTTTTGACTTCTTTAGGCTTTCGTTGCTTTGGAGGCGAGGGCGCCTGTAGCGGACCAAATCTAAATCCCCGACTTTGCCGGAGAAATGGTTTCAATCCTTTCTCTTCTCTTTTATAAACAATAATCGGATCCCTTTTGGGAGGCTTTTTGGGCATTAGTATCTCCTTGACCTGATGCGCGTTTGTCCCGTTCACACTCGAATCATTATGACCACCCACTTGCGGATTGGATATCTGCTTTCGGATTACCGAAGAACCGGACAATTGAATAGGGGTTTATTGCGACTCCCCATTTACAATTATACCGGGAGTGAGTGGTAATGCAACGAACTCGCGCGTCGCGGGGTCCCTGTCCACTTGAATCGGTTTATTATTTAGTCGGGCATTCGTCAGGTCGATTTCTAAGCGGCACACCTTCAGAATCGGCAATCACAATTCACCGCCCCTGAAATGCGCGTCAAGCTATCATAACCTCTAAACGTTTCATGCTAAGGAATCAAGAGAAATCGTACGTGTCCGCCAACCGTAGCTCGCCTAATGAAGTTGAATGTGAACTCCTCTAATATGATCATTCACGGGGTCCGGTTTTAAGACTCCCGGGGACTCTATTCAAGTTGCACGTAATGCTTATTCAAGGGTATAAAGACATATTGATCAGGAGGCAGGTATGGGAATAATCGAGCAAGCTTTGAGCGAAAACAGAACCACCTTGTCAGAATATGAATCGAAGAAGCTCCTTGCGACATACGGAATACCCGTGTCACGGGAAGTCCTCGTCCTAAATCGCGCAACGCTGATCCCGGCCTTGAAACAGATCGGTTACCCGATGGTCTTGAAAGGGTGCTCACCCCAGATCAGTCATAAAACCGAACAAGGCGTTGTTCGCCTTGACGTCAGAAGCGAAGAAGAAGCATTGATTGCTTATGATGAAATCAGTTCATCAATCGGCAACAATGGAGCGGGTGTCCTGGTCCAGGAAATGGTAAAGGGGCAACGGGAGCTGATGGCAGGATTAACGCGGGATCCTCAATTCGGCCCGTGTGTGATGTTCGGTCTTGGCGGTATCTTCACCGAAATCCTTAAAGATGTTTCATTTCGACTTGCACCGCTGGAAGAAAAAGATGCCCTGGATATGATGGAAGAAATAAAGGGTCACAGAATTCTCGACGCTATACGGGGTATGGAACAGGTGAACAGAAGGACTGTGGCCGGAATTCTGATCGCGTTAGGAGCTGTCGGAGTAGAGAACGAGCGCATTAAAGAAATTGATGTTAATCCATTAATAATCCGCAAGGGTGAACCGATCGCTGTGGATGCCCTGGTGGTGCTGGAGTAAAGCGGCATCTTTCCAGTTTCTGCTGGATCATATCGTTGGTGGCGCCGGATTCCAGCTTACGAAATCATGATTTCCCAACCGGCAGATGGAATGCCTTGCTTGCGACTCGTGATTTTCGTTGCCATCTTGGCCATGTCGATAGCCAAAACAAAACCGTGACTTATGGCACCAACGCGATCGCTTCAATTTCGACCAGTGCGCCAAGAGGCAATTTCGCAACTTGGATGGTTGACCTAGCTGGTGGATTTTCGCCGAAAAATGAGGCGTATACCTCGTTAACCCGAAGAAAATCCCCCATATCAAAAAGAAAAATCGTCGTTTTGACGACATGGTCCATTCCGCTGCCGGCAGCTTCAAGAATCTTACTCAAATTTGTCAAAACCATGTGTGTCTGCTGTTTAATGTCGCCCTCGATCTGCTTGGTTTGCTGATTGAGCGCCACTTGACCTGAGACAAAAATCAGATTACCCGATTTAATTCCCTGAGAATAAGGACCAATCGGAATCGGGGCTTCCGGAGTAAAAACTGCTTCTTTCATAGTCGAGCCTCCGTAAGCGTAAGGTTTCCTTGTCCCACCGGTAATATCTACTTATACAATTTCCGGATGATTGTAGGGCGGGTCAAAAACCCGCCGCTACGTTGAAACGCCAGATCAATTTTTTCGATTCAGCCGAGGTTAGTTGTTCGCTGCCGCTGCCTGCCCGGACTCGGCCAGTTGCGCTAAGCTTTCGGTTAGAGCGCTCACGTTTTGATTAGCCGATTTTATCGAATCCAAAACATCGAGATACAGTGATGACGCCTTGGGCGTACATAGCCCCCCAACAAGTCGATCCTCATGAGCCAGACCAAAATCAACGGTTAACTGCCCAATTTTCTTTTGCTCAGCTCGAACATGATCCAGAAGGTCTCTGTTGCGAGTGGCAATAAGGTCACGAAAATTCTTTAGCATATCATTCATCAAATCGAACAATTCATTCAGTTCAGCATTGGCTTTATCGCTAAAAGGGATTGCATCGCGACTCTTGATTCGAGCAACATTCAGTATGCTTTCCAGAAAATCCCCTACCCTTTCGAGCCGACCCGGGAACAGGACCAGCGCCTTGAGAATGGCCCCAGTAGTGGTTGGAGAACATACAATATCCCCCGTAAGTTTCTTTTCCTCATCATGAATTTCTTGGGCCAGGCTTTCGCACTTTTCGGCCTTAACCGGATCGAATATGATCAAGCACTTGCGAAGAAGCCTGTTCATTTCAATAAGCTTGCTGATCATCACGAGCAAACCCTCTTCCAGGCAGGTGATATCCTGAGGAGGTGACTCGAAAATTTCCGCGAGCCTCGACGCTTCCGCGTCAAGTTTTGGGCTGATGATCCGGAACGGGTTGAAAAATATCTGTTTCTCTTTCATTTTAGAATAGCCTCCTTACTTTGCCGCAACTCATATCTGGCACGAACTACGCCTCCTACCGCGATCATAAGGCGTGCAGCAAAGCTTTTTGCATTGAAAAATAGGGACTATGGCAGGAATTCACCAATCATTTCTCTGTTTACCATATTATCAGAACTCCAAAAGAGCAAGAATAATTGTAGCCAAATCTATTTGACAATATGCCCGCATTGGCGTTCTCATGGAACGCCGAAAAAAGAATCGTATTGAAATTGCAAAGCTGTTTTCATTACACTTGGGCTTATTATCGGTACCTAACAAAGAGCGGCCGATCATGTGGGACGAAAATATCGAAAACTCAGAAAGAAATTAAGGCATAAAGGAATTCTACGTAGGCCTTACGACGCTTCGACGCTTGGGATAAAAAACATCACTGAGAAACGCACAGACATCGCTAAACAAGGCTTACCTGATAGTCTTTTTTTGAAAGGAAACGGGCAAATGCCTGATTATGGGAAATCCGCCGGAGAGATCC
The DNA here is from genome assembly GCA_963741425.1 of uncultured delta proteobacterium. Taxonomy (GTDB): domain Bacteria; phylum Desulfobacterota; class Desulfomonilia; order Desulfomonilales; family Desulfomonilaceae; genus DATJPW01. The sequence continues at coordinate 297,160 of CAVUHP010000022.1, read as the reverse complement.
TTGCTCGCATCCGAGCTCATAAACCGGTTGTACACAGCATTACCAATTATGTGGTTATGAACTCCACAGCGAACGTTTTGCTCGCTATGGGGGCATCCCCCATAATGGCGCACGCCCTGGAAGAAATTGAAGAAGTTGTCTCCATCGCCAACGCTGTGGTCGTCAACATAGGGACACTGTCGAAAAGTTGGATCGAATCTATGAGATCGGCCTGCCGCGTTGCCGCCGATCTTGGAAAGCCATTCGTGCTTGACCCGGTCGGGTCAGGTGCCACCAAGCTACGCACCAGTACCGCACGGAATTTGATTGAAACCGCTCTGCCCACAGTGATTCGCGGCAATGCGTCGGAGATTTTGTCCCTTTCCGCTCAGGGCGCAAAAACCAGGGGTGTTGATTCGATCAATTCGATGGAAGACGCTATCGAAGCAGCGCGAGCGATCGCGGCTTCGTTGGGCACGATCATCGCAGTCACGGGCGAGCGAGACCTTGTTACTGACGGCAAACGGTCTTTGATAATAACTGGCGGCCATCCGCTTCTTGGGTATGTGACCGGAACGGGCTGTGCTGCGACAGTAATTATCGCCGCGTTCTTGGCCGAAAAAAAAGACCCGATGATCTCGACCGCGGCGGCATTGGCTTTTTTTGGGCTCGCTGGGGAACGGGCAGCATCGCAAGCCCCAACCCCGGGTAGTTTTTGGATCAGTGTAGTTGACGAACTCTATGCCATAACACCGGAAGAGCTGGAAACAGCAGCAAGGATCACCGAAGCATGATTCATCCATCCTTATGGGATGTGTACCTAGTGACAGACAGGTATTTTTCCCTCGGACGCTCTACTCTCGACATAATCAAAGCCGCTATCAGTGGCGGAATATCCGTTGTGCAGCTTAGAGAAAAGGATTTGTCGACACGCGATTTCTACACCGAAGCTGCACAAATCCGGGAATTGCTACGATCAGCAGATATCCCGCTGATAATAAACGACAGAATAGATATTGCCCTGGCGGTCGACGCTGACGGAGTCCATCTGGGCCAAGACGATATGTCCGTCAAAATCGCTAGAAAAATCCTCGGACCGGACCGAATGATCGGCCTGTCCCTGAATCGATTAGACCATATCAACGACGAAGCATTCACATTTGCGGATTATTTGGCCGTTAGCCCTGTGTTTAACACTGCCACCAAACCGGACACAAGCGCAGCGTGGGGATTGGATGGTCTCAAAAGAGCGCGGGAAAAAACGGATATGCCGCTAATCGCCATAGGCTCAATCAAAAGTGATAATGCCCGGGAAGTTGTAATGGCAGGCGCCGATTGCGTTGCCGTAGTCACAGCGATTGTAGCTGCTCAAGACCCGGAGAATGCCACCCGTACTCTTGTCGAAACAGTAAGGGAAGCAAAAAAGAGACTACACAGATAGTACGAACCTGTTGGTGTCCCCCTCATATTTCTTCAAACGTGATTCCGGCAGGCATTCGGGTCAATGCTAACCCCAGGGGCGCCCGACTGGCTGCAATTACCCACACAAGAATCGAGAGCAATTTATATCGAAGTAATTTGCGGGGGAGGCCCTATGACCGCGTCACAAGAAAGAGCCTCCCGGACTATTTTCCGGGCAACAATATCACATTGCTCGGCCGGGAATTTTGACGCGCTTTTTCTTTTTCTGACTCGGTTTCTTGGCGTGCGCGATAGTCTTCTTCTTTTCTGAAGGTCGAACAGCCTCTTTAGCAGGCGCCTCCGGCTTCTCCTCCAACGTGGACTTTTCCTTACCTTCCTTCGCCTCTTCTTCCGGTTCAACCGTGCTTTCAGTTTCCACCGGGGTCAACATGGATCTCACTTCAACAGCTACTGAATCCAGTGCTGAGGCTACTTGGGGGAAATAGAGCATGTCTGCAAGCCTGTTTAGAGGATCAGGAATTATCCCGCGGGCAATCAGTGACGGGCAGTCGCATGGTTCACTACCCATGGCTACAAGCCCGGCAGCCCCAGCATTGCCCAAGGAAAGAGTAGACACCGCAAAAACAACTGCCAAAACGATAAAGTATCGCATTTCCATTCTCCAGATATAAAACAGCTTTATTATATTATAGCAAAATCGCGTAATAAATCAAGAACTTCTTTCCTATTTGACTTCCAGAGCGCCTTATAGGGCATAAGGCCGATGGAAGAAAGCGTTACTCAAACTTGACACGCGCCAAGCGCGGAGGTGGGGTCATGCGGAGTAACAGCGTCCGAATGTGAGAGATATGCCTTTTCTTGCTAGCTCAGATTCCGATCCTTGACCGGGAACACGGAGGTGACATATATCTGAAGCTCGCAGCATGCTGACAAGTAGCGCAATTGAAACGAATTCGGCAGAATAAAATCGATTGACGGGTAAATTGGTCATGAAATACGTCCACGGGTACAATCAAAGAGAAAACATACGATTGCAGGATCAGGCTTCGACGCTTGTCGAATTACTGCACTCCGACACGTCGTATCCGGCAGGGAGTCAAGTCCTTGAGGCCGGATGCGGTGTAGGCGCACAAACAATAACACTGGCAACCAATAGTCCGCATGCTCACATAATCTCGGTTGATATTTCCGAGAATTCACTTGCTGAAGCAAAGAAGAAAATCGAAGCTGCGGGATTCAAAAATGTTAGCTTTAAACAGGGCGACATCTACGACCTGCCCTTTGGTTGCGAATCGTTTGACCACATATTCGTCTGCTTTGTTCTTGAACATTTATCGCGGCCCGTTGAAGCGCTAAACTGTCTAAAAAATCTGCTCAAAATCGGCGGTACGATCACTGTGATTGAGGGAGATCACGGATCGACTTACTTTTACCCCGACAGCCAAGCGGCGTACAAGGCAATCCAATGCCAAGTCGAACTTCAAAAAAGAGCAGGCGGCAACGCGAATATAGGCAGAGAATTATATCCCCTCCTAAACAAGGCAGATTTCAGCTCTATCAATGTGTCGCCACGCATGGTCTATGTTGACTCGAGTAAACCTCTGCTTGTGGAGGGCTTCACAAAGAATACTTTCACCGCAATGATAGAGGGGGTTCGTAATTCTTCACTACAGGCAGGGCTAATTGACGAAAAAACGTTTGATGATGGGATTAAGGCACTGTACAGAACAGCGGAAGCAGATGGCGTTTTTTGCTACACGTTTTTCAAGGCAGTTGCAATAAGAGGCTAACGGCCGACCAGCGGTTGAATGGGCCAGGGACATTGGCCGCCACATCTGCGTATTCAAAGCATATTAATTAAACAGGCCAATTCTGGGGGAAAATGTCATGCCTGAAATCAGGTGCTATCGGTCTCCAAAGATTGAAGTACGTTCCGAGTAGCTTACAGGGTCGCGGGCTTTTCGCTACGGAGAAGATCGAGCAAGGCGAAGTGGTAGCTGTTAAGGCGGGCCATATAATCACTGCGGATCGGCTTCCGAGATTACTGCGAACGTTGGAGACTACGCCTTGCAGATTCATGACCGTTTCTATTTAAGTCCTATTTCCCACGAAGAAATCGAAAGAATGACGATCTTCATAAATCATTCTTGTGATCCGAATGTTGGTTTTGATGGTCAAGTTACCTATGTAGCGATGCGTGACATCGAACCCGGAGAGGAATTGTGCCATGACTATGCTATGGAGCGAACCGACAACTATTCATTGAATTGCCGGTGTGGTTCAAACCTATGTCGAGGAAGAATTACCGGACAAGATTGGAAAAATCCCGAAATCCAGCAAAGATATAACAATTACTTTTCTTCTTACATTTTGAACAAAATCAGCCTCCTCAAAAAAACTGCCGAAAAATAGAATTGTTTCTTGACATGGTGACCATCTCATGTGCATTCACGATTCACCTGGATGGCATGATCCAGTTGCAGCCAGCAGGCGTTGCCGAGACATGAAAGGATCTCAGCGGCTTGTAATCAAGAAGTAAAAGATGCATCTTAGGAGTAGATGGAACGCGATTAAGAATTCGAGTGTCGGAATGCCGTATGTTTGTGGATGAGACGCGGGACTGAAGTGGCTCGAAATTAAAACTCGTCACACATTTCAGCGAATCTAATAGGCAGGGCCTTTAGCTGGTCGATCGAGGTGGGGAATGGGTCGAGTAGCACTTGCGAGAGTGAAACCGAACAGGATGAAATGGCCGCCAATCCTGCTACACAAACTGATGAGTAACCACTGCGAGTCCCGAGAGATGTTCCTGCACGCGAGTTATAGGAATACGAGAGTTGATTGGAAAGTTTTTCCGGATAAAATTGACGGATCAGGTCTAAAGATAGCGATGTTCAACGTGGGCTGCTAGCACTGCTTTACGAAGGCGTTTGCTCGCAGCTGATGGATACCCTCACCAGCGGGGCGTTTCTGGTTGCCTTTGCCCTTTTGATGGGCGCTTCGAACACGGTGATCGGACTGCTGGCAGCAGTCTCGCCGCTCACGCAGCTACTTCAACTTCCAGCGATTTACCTTGTTGACCGGACTTCGACTCGCAAGACACTCGTCGTACTCACTTCCCTTTTGAGTCGGGTTTCATGGTTAATCGTCGCCATAATTCCCTGGCTCGTACCGAGCCATCAGCAGGTGGACGTCCTGCTCATCTGTCTTTTCCTTTATTTCGGGCTGGGAACTATTTCCGCCTGTGGGTTTAATCCCTGGATCCGTGACTTTGTCCCGGAAAAGATCATGGGGAGGTACTTCGGGAAGCGTATGGCTATCGGTACTGCCGCAGGCTCAGTGTTAGCGTTGATGGCCGGTGTGGGCATCGAATTGGGGAACCGATATGTGCCGAGTCACTTTGTCCCTTACAGTGCATTATTCCTGCTCGGTGGGATTGTCGGTCTCTCAGGAGTGTACTTCCTGTCGCAGGTTCCCGAACCAAGGGTGACGAAGCACAAACCGGAAGGAATCCTTAAATCATTGGGACAGCCATTTCGTGATCTCAACTTCCGCAGACTTCTCATATTTCTTGGCATCTTATTCATTGCGATCAACTTGTCCGGCCCATTCTACGCAGTGTACATGATTAAGCGGCTCGACATGTCAATGGCCTTAGTTATCGGCCTCGCGGTTCTGAGCCAAACCATGAGCGTAATATCCTTTCGCGTCTGGGGAAAAGCCGCGGATAATTTTACTAATAAGTCGGTGCTCATTGTTTCGGGCTACATTTACATTATCAGCGTGCTACTGTGGCCGTTTCTGTTGGTCTCTGATAATTACTTTTATAGGATCCCATTACTCGTAGTCGTTCATATGCTCACCGGTATCTCCGCGGCCGGAGTCAATCTCTGTACAGCCAATATTGCTCTAAAATCAGCTCCGCGGGGCAAAGCTACAGCCTTCTTGGGTGTGAACACTCTCGTGCATGGCGTTACCGCGGCCGCGGCCCCGATTCTTGGAGGCATTATCGCGGACAGATTGACCGGAGATCACTTATCTTCCATCCAGCACTGGCTGACCACAAACATCGGCGCTTTCTTTGATCTCGCATTCTCCCATTTATTGGGGCTTCACTCACTTTTCATTCTTACGGCAATAATCGGCTTATACGCTATGCACTGTTTACGCGCGGTACATGAACGGGGCGAGGTTGAGGGACGGATTGTCGTGGCACATCTCCTGGAAGAAGGTAGAAAAGCTGTCCGGCAAGTATTTACCTCCGGCGGAATCCGGCATCTACCCAGCCTACCCTCCGCCTCTGCCGAGGAAAACCCTTCCACATCCCAAGCCCAATGAGGTGGAGTCGTTGATCGCTACCTCCTTATTCCCGAAAAAATTAGCCTGGTTCATGTATTACTCTGTTGAATGGCTGGTGTATACTTAGACAAGTGTGTGCGGGTCGTCAGATAGGCACAATTTCACAATTGCTGATACAAGCATATGCTGGACGGCTTGCAGCAGTTGGTGATACACCGTTGCGTATGATAAATATGGGTTCTAAAAATAATCGCGAAAAGAGAACGATTTGGTAGTGACGGGCATCTTGGGTGGGACCGGCATCCTGCCGGTCATCCTTGGGCGACTCGCCAGTCGCCCCTACAGCCTGTCCTACCACGCTACAACACACTCCGATCCTTATTGGTCATGGGCACAAAACTTCTGAGAACCACTATAGAGCGGGGTTCGGGCATGGCTGACAGAAGAGGCGAGAAGATAGGTTGGACAGGAGGATTTCTCGGGGGATTTCTCTGGGTTCTCATCCTGTCGATAGTCCTTCTGCTCCAAGGGAGCCGGGATCATGCCCTCCTAGGTTTCGTCATCACTGCTGTTGCAGGTTTCAGTATTCTGTATTTCTCTCCCTGGCGATTCCCATCAACTCCGTATTGGAAGCTTATGCTGATGCCATACGGGATGTTTTTCATTTCAGTGGCATGGGCAATATGGGCATATGGAGGACCTCATTCAATCGGTTTTAGCTGGTGGAGTCTGCTATTGTTGCTACCGCTGCTGATGCCGATTGGAAGCATGTATAATAAGAAATGGTCGGATTTTGATGACCGAGAATAGAGTAAGCAAAATGCTGGAAATTTGCGCTGAGCCTCAGAGGAGGTCACGCTAATGCCAAAACATCTTGATATAGCCGATGTTAGATTCGAAGGTGACTCACTGGTCTTGACCATTGACGGTAAAGAAAGAAGATTTCTCTTGGACGAAATATCCCCTCTGCTTCAAAAGGCATCATCTCAACAGGGAAATGTTCTCGAAATCTCACCATCGGGCTACGTAACACATTGGCCTCTAGTGAATGAAGATGTTTCCATAGATGGATTACTCGGAAGCTGCGATCATTAAATACAAATCCGACGAACGGAATTAGTGTAACATTATGTGCAGAGGGCACCATGGACACTCCTATTATTGACGAAGTAATCGAGCACTTGAAATCTCTCCCCCATGAACTGCAACGGCGGGTGCTGGAGTTCACGCGGGCGCTGACTCTGTCCACGCCGCGCGGTGTGCCTGGTAAGCAATTGCTGCGATTCGCAGGCACAATCTCGCCAGATGACGCGCATCAGATGCGTGAAGCAATCGAGCAGGGTTGCGAGCGGGTCGATGCCAATGAGTGGTAGATTCCTACTTGATACGAACATCGTCATTGCCTTGCTTGAAGGTGAAGCCGCTGTCCAGGATCAGTTAGCACGTGCCGATGAGGTCTTCGTCTCCAACGTTGCGCTTGGTGAACTGTATTTTGGCGCAGGAAAATCGGGACGTCCTCAGACCAATCTGGCTCGCGTCGATCAGTTTGCCAGCGATAACGTTGTGCTCGGCTGTGATACTGACACGGCGCGGCGGTATGGCGAAGTGAAAAATGCGCTGCGCCTCAAAGGTACTCCCATACCGGAAAACGACATATGGATCGCTGCCGCAGCCTTTCAACACGGCCTAAAGTTGATTACGCGCGACAAGCACTTTAACGAAGTTGATGGCCTGACGGTTGAGGTCTGGTAATTGAGTGCACTGCCCAACCAGAGCATGCAGCCCGCATACCTCCTGTGCCACGAGCGGCATAGTCTGATCTGGCTCCGGTGAAATAGATCCTGTGGACATAGTTCATGTCCTAAAAAGATTGACGTAAAGTAACCCGTAAATTGAGATCAGCACTCGTTCCTCAGGGGGCACTATGACTTCTCCCCCGTCCAGACTGATTGTTACGTCTACAAAAGAGATCAAAGAATGTGGCAATCAAAACCGGTAAGATAAATTCAGGCCGGTTATAAAGAGGTGTTTGCGGGAATCCATGGAGAATCGGGTGGATTGCACGGCATTCATCATAGTAGCGCCGCCGTTAAGCTCCAAGTAATTGTACTTCGCGAAAGCCCCTACAAAAACTTCGCCTGAAAAGGGCACGGAGAATTCAAAGAGCGATTCGAACCAAAATCCTGTCACCGCATGGCCGTCAATTTGTACCGGTAATGGAACCTGGCGCCGATTTGAATCGAGACGGGCCAGTGTGATCGGTGACATGAGGAGATCCAACCTAAACGTAGAGCCTATAAGCTCGGTGTGGCCATAATAAACGCCCAGGTAAGGAATATGCACCTGAAAATGGTCGTAAAAAGTTCCTGAGGGAGCGCTTACCTGGACCGAATCGTAACTCAAATCAGTAAAACGATAACCTGCGGTCAGGCCGGCAGCATAAGGCATTCCATGCAATCCGAAGAAGTAGCTGGCTGCAAGATCAGCTTCAATGTATCGAGCCGAGGTGTCCCAGGAGGTGGTCGCAGTCGTTAAACCAGCTTCGACGGTTGGTGTCGCGGGATATAGGACGAAATCGCTCCTGATCTTTTGCGGTATGTTGATCCAGCCTTGAGCTCTTACAGCCAGGTCGGAAGTCAGAAAAGTGTGTCCTTGAAGGCCAAAAGCAAGGCTGTCCAGGGGGATCTCCTTCTTTGTGGGGAGAAAGTTGGCGTTGTCTCCATCACGGAATAGGATCCAGTTAAAACCGAAGGAATACCCGAATCCAAGCTCTAAATAGGATTTTTTGAAAGAATGATCGTGGAAAAATGAAGATCGCCCCATAGTTGGATTATAGCTCTGGGCCGCAGTAATCGTCGGTACGAGCAGTATCAGCGCTGCGATGATGAGATAAGGTAATCCGCTCCTGGTCACTAAAAACCTCTTCGAGCCGTCATAAAGCAGCCTATGGCTCTGGTAGCCCGAAAAGCAATTTCGTAATGGATCGGATTAGATTTCCGACTCTCTGGCACAGGCACGCAGTTTCGTCTCCCAATGAAATCGGAGTCCAGGATCTTTTTCCGGATTTCGGCTTTGGCGGAAACGACGGTCGAAGTCATCTATTATAACCATTTGCCGCTGTTGTTTTCCGGCGGCTACAATGATATATTTTCAGATTGTTTTTGTCAAAACCAATCTAGACGCTAGTTAGGAGCTTCCTATGGATCAGGATCTGTTGCCCAAGGCTTATGATCCGGCCGGCATAGAAAAACACTGGTACTCGTTTTGGGAAAAGGAAAAATTATTCCACGCCAATGACAACAAGACGGGCAAAGAATATTCAATGGTTATTCCTCCGCCCAACGTCACAGGCTCGCTCCACATGGGTCATGCCCTTAATAATACGCTGCAGGACATCTTGATCCGTTATTATCGCATGAACGATTACAACACGCTCTGGATGCCGGGAACAGATCACGCCGGTATTGCCACTCAGAACGTTGTGGAAAAGCAACTCGCGCTGGAAGGCCTAAAACGGGAGGACCTTGGTCGAGACAAATTTGTAGAACGCGTATGGAACTGGAAAGCCCTCTCCGGAGGAGTCATTATAAATCAGCTCAAAAGACTGGGCTGCTCGTGTGATTGGGATCGTGAGCGTTTTACTATGGACCCCGGGCTGTCTCGTGCTGTGCGAGAAGTATTTGTTCAGCTTCATGAAGACGGTTTAATCTACAGGGGGGACTACATAGTAAACTGGTGCCCCCGTTGCCACACAGCTCTTTCCGATCTTGAAGTAGAGCACGAAGACGCAGCAGGGAATTTGTGGCACATCCGCTATCCTGTTGAAGATTCCGATGAAGCATTGATCGTAGCCACCACCCGCCCGGAAACCATGCTGGGCGACACGGCTGTTGCCGTTAATCCCAATGATGAACGGTACAGTCACCTGGTTGGGAAATTTGCAATCCTTCCGCTTGTGGGTCGCAAACTCATAATCATCGCGGACCCCATAGTAGACGTGAATTTTGGAACCGGAGCGCTCAAGGTCACACCTTCTCACGACCTCACCGACTTTGAACTTTCTCTGCGTCATAACCTGGAACGTGTCACCATAATGGATTATCACGGCAGGATTAATGAAAATGGTATTCACTTTTCCGGTATGGATAGATACGAATGCCGCGACGCAATTGTTAAGGAATTGGATGAAAAGGGGTATCTGGTCGAGATAGCACCGTATCCATTGGGATTGGGGCGGTGTTACCGATGCAAGGAGGTCGTGGAGCCGCTGATTTCAAAGCAGTGGTTCGTCAAAGTGGCTCCCCTTGCGGCAGAAGCCATCAAAGCGGTCGAAAATGGAAACACGAAGATAATCCCGGACCACTGGACAAAAACCTATTACGAATGGATGAACAATATTCGTGATTGGTGCATCTCTCGCCAAATCTGGTGGGGACACCGTATACCGGCCTGGACCTGCGAAGACTGCGGTGAAGTAATCGTGGCCAGGGAAGAGCCATCTCAGTGTTCATCCTGTAAGGGATCAAAACTTTCGCAGGAGACCGATGTGCTTGATACTTGGTTTTCATCCGCTCTGTGGCCGTTTTCCACAATGGGGTGGCCGGATAAGACCCCCCTTCTAAAGACTTTTTATCCCACATCATGTCTTGTTACAGGTTTTGACATCCTCTTTTTCTGGGTGGCTCGCATGATGATGATGGGCCTCCGTTTCATGAAGGATGTTCCTTTCCGGGAGGTTTACATTCATGCTCTGGTAAGGGACGAGCAAGGAAAGAAGATGAGCAAGTCCCTGGGCAATGTGATTGATCCGCTGGTGGTAATGGAAAATTTCGGGACCGATGCGTTTCGTTTCACATTAGCAGCCCTTGCAGCACAGGGTCGGGATATTCGACTTTCCGAGAGCCGGATTGAGGGCTATCGGAATTTCATGAATAAAATCTGGAACGCTGCTCGATTTTCACTGCCTTATCTTGGGCAACTGGACGAAATCACGGTTCCCGATCAATCGGAACTACCTAATCTAGCTGATCGCTGGATATTGTCCAGATTGAACCGGGTCATAACGGAAGTACGGGAGGCCATTGAAACGTACCGGTTCAACGACGCGGCTCAAGCCCTGTACCATTTTACCTGGCATGAATTCTGCGATTGGTACATCGAGCAGGCAAAAATCCCGTTGACCGGCAGTAATCAGGATGATGCCAGGAAAACCAGCCTGGTTCTACGCCACGTCTTGGATGCGATTATGCGATTGCTGCATCCTTTTATTCCTTTTATTTCGGAAGAGATAGCTTCCAAGATCCCGATGAACGATAGCACCCTTATGCGCGGACCATTCCCAATTTTCGATGCATCTGAGAATCGATTCGGAAGCCGAACAGAACATGGAAATCCTGATGGGCTTGATCAGCTCGGTTCGTAATATTCGAGCGGAGATGAACATAGCCCCATCCAAGCTGCTGCCGGTAATTGTTTTTGCTTCTAACGTTAACGAACGCAACCTAATGGAGGCTAACCAGAGGACAATAACGTCCCTGGCGAGGGTCAGCAGAATGGATTTGAGCATTCCAGACGCTGGGCAGGAGCCGCCGCGTAACTGTGCAACAGCGGTGGTGGGAGAGATGCGAATATTCGTTCCATTGGAAGGCATTGTCGATCCCGATGCTGAAATCGAAAGGCTCGAGAAAGAATTGGCAAGAATTCGGAAAGAATTCGAGACCGTACAGAAGAAGCTCGGCAATGAGAACTTCCTCGCCAAGGCCAATCCGGATGCGGTCCAAAAGCAAAGAGACAAGCAGGCGGAATTATTTGCTAAGCTCAGCGGCCTCGGCGAGGGTCTTACCAAAATGAGGGCACTTAAGAATTGAACCGTAGTCTATTGACTACCATCACGCCAGAGAGGCGCTTTCACCTTACGTTATCATCCGGAATTATAATTATCCCAGCGGAAACAGCGGTCTAATGCCCGTTATCCTGTTGAAAAACGTTCGGTATATGGGTGCCGGCGAAAACAGCCGTGAATCGATCATCCTGTTTCCGCAGGACAACGGATGCTTATCCGCAGCTCCTAAATAACGAACACGGATCGGGGAACCCTCGATTGGTTTGCGAATCAGTAGCGGCAACGCGAAAGTGAGCTATGCAGACTAGATTAAACATTCATCAGGAGGCGGAATCCACACAGGATCTCGCAAAGGAAATGGCCCTTCTCGGCGAACCTGAAGGCTTGGCGATAATGGCTTTTAAGCAGACCGGCGGCAGAGGCAGATCCGGCCATACCTGGATAACGCCCGCGGGCAAGAACCTGGCGTTGTCCATCCTGTTAAGGCCTAGCATGCGATCGAAAGCAATACCTCTCCTGGGCCTGATGGCTGCTATTGCCGTTGCCGAAACTGTTGAGACGCGAGGAATTTCGCGAGCAGAGCTGAAATGGCCCAACGATGTTCTTGTTTCCGGAAAAAAATTGGCCGGGATTCTGCCCGAAGCGGGCATGATGGGCGATTCGGTTAAATATGTAATAATCGGGATCGGCCTGAACGTGAATTCGGAAACAAATGATTTCCCACCGGAGTTGCATCATTCGGTGACATCACTTTTCATGTGCACGTCAAGGCAATGGGATTTGGTAGATATTGCCACGGAACTTTTAAAGCATATGGAAGACCTCTATAAACGAGTGCACTGTGAAGGACCAGGATTTATCACGACGCTCTGGTCGGATCGATGGGCCCATCTGGGAAGGAGCTTCGCTTACAACGGAGCGATGGGTGTAGGACAGGGAATCAGTTCGGATGGTTCTTTGATCCTGAAGACTGATGAACAAGTCATTCATGTGACATCAGGAATGATGGATCCGATTTAATCCGCCAGGGCAGAATAATCATGGGGAGGACATCTGAAATGGGCATCGCAATATCCATATTAAGGGCCCCGGTCATATTGGTAATATTTATATTAATCGCATGCATTGGTTTGAGCGCTTTTGCAACCACTTCTATCATAATGCCTACCGTTGATATGCTCGTGGGATACGGAATAAGAATGTATGACGACATGCTTCCGGAGATTAAAATCCAAAATGGAAAAGCGTCTGTCTCAAAGCAGCAGCCCTTTTTGGTAGACAAAATAGACGAAAAGTATTTCACGGTAATCATAGATACTCGGGACGGTAAACAGGGTGAGGCGTTGAATTATCTCAACAATGTCGAAGCAGGACTGGTTCTCACTCAAGATGCAGTGGTGACGAAAAATAACGGACAAATTAGGGTGATTCCTTTGAAAGCCATGCCTGATATTGTATTAAATTCCGCTACCCTAAGGGATCTCGCGGACAAGTATCTGCCCTATGTAAAACCCGTGATATCGATATCCGCGACAATTTATTTCATAATTGTGAAGCCTATTCAAATGTTGATTCTGGCGCTGATCCCCTTTTTGTGGGCCAGTTCCGCCAAGACGCCGATCACTTACGGTCAGGCGCTAAAAATTAGTATATTCGGGATGGTACCGCCGGTTTTACTCGAGGTCTTCTGTTATTTTACCGGAACGACAATCCCGTCCTGGTTCTACATCTATTTTGTTTTTTATGCGGTTTTAATGGTTCTGGCCGCAATCGATCTCGTGAAAAGCTTGCGAGCCTCCATGGAGCCTTCGTTCGAAATTCAGCCGTAGTGGGCTCAGGTGTAAAGATTATGGAGTTTTTTCTATGTGTGCTGGGCATGGTCCTTGTTGTGGAAGGTTTGCCTTATTTCGGCTTTCCGGAAAAAATGCGTGAAATGATGCGCTTTTTGCAGGAACAGGATGACACCGTCCTCCGAACAATGGGAGGTGTCCTGATGCTCCTTGGACTGGTGATTCTCTTCATCGCCAGGAGGGCTTTGGGCTAGTGATTCGTACTTACCCGCAGTCCGCCGATGCTGTTTCGGACTCGAAAATGCCGGAGGCAATTCCCGAGTCATTTCGACTGGCAACCTATCAATATGATTTGCCCGATGAACTCATTGCTCAGCAACCGAACCCTTCAAGAGATCAGTCGCGTTTGTTGGTTTTGAGAAGAAGCACCGGTGAGATTGAGCACAAATCATTCCGTGACTTAGTCTCGTTCCTTTTCCCTTCCGATCTGCTTGTTCTGAATGAAACCAGGGTCATTCCCGCTTCGCTTGTAGCACATAAATCCTCCGGCGGTCGTGTCGAGATATTGGTTATAGATCCCGCCGCGTATTCGCATGAGCAAAATGCTGCGCAGACATCTGTGCGCATTTGCATGGTCCGATCAAGCAAACCTCTCCGTCCCGGAGCCAGCCTAATCCTCGAAAACGGACCTGAACTCGAAATTGAAGAAACCATTGCTCCAGGCAGAGTGGCCATCCGGTTTCCAGTCACGAACGATCAGTTTTTAGGCTTTCTCGATGAATACGGTCGTCCTCCACTGCCGGCTTATATCAAAATGTCCCACAGAGATATGGAGCGCGACAGATCCAGGTATCAAACTGTGTACGCGGCTGTCCCGGGTTCCGTGGCCGCGCCGACCGCCGGTCTGCATTTTTCGGAAAGGCTGCTGGAGGATTTGATAGCCTCGGGAATTGAAATAGCACGCATTGTCTTGCACGTGGGGCCTGGAACTTTTACACCGGTGAGAAACGCGGATATTCGGCTTCACGCGATGGAATCGGAAAATTATGAAATCTCCGAGGGGGCTGCGGAAAAGATCAATCGCGCAATAAAGGACTCACGACGAATAATTGCAGCAGGAACAACTACTGTTCGCGCTCTGGAGTCCTCAGCAACGGTGACCGGTCTTGTCCAAGCGGGGCACAGATCTACAAATCTGTACATAATGCCGGGCCATAACTTCCGGATTATTCAGGGATTGATAACTAATTTCCATCTGCCCGGTTCTACATTGTTGATGTTGGAGTGCGCGTTCGGGGGGACCGACAGAATTCTTGCAGCATATCAGAATGCCGTTGAGAATAACTTTCGCTTTTATAGTTACGGAGATGCATGCTTAATTATTGATTAATTACCTCAAAAAAAGGCGGGACCCCCCTCGGGGCTACGGGAAAGGAAACGAATCGGCTGGGATGTTAGGAAGGTTATATTGGTAGGACTGATGCAGGTAGGCCTTGTCTAGTAGGTTACTATTTCCTTGTCAAGTCTTTTTTTATAAAAAAGAGTCATCCACCTGTCACAACAGGGACATATTGCTACTGAATAAAAAGTGTGCGTCATCTTGAATGGCTATAAGGATTAATCAATCCGATTTATCCATACAGGGCCGTAGCTGAGGTTGGATGTTGTAAGCCACTAATAATTTGGGCTCTTTTTTATTATGGCTAAGACAATTAATAAAACCTGACCGATTACAAGGGGTCGCATTAAAAACAGAATAGATTTTCTAGTATGATTGACGAAATTTGGGGAATGCTTGCTCGGCGCGTCGGTTGGAGCAGCCCTCCAGAGCCGTTGCAGAATGTTCGCCGGGCGGGACGTAATTAAAGATTCAATCTAATGTTGCTTCGGACAAATCGAGCCGGTACCTATTATCAGTTCCGGTAACAAGGCCTTTCGCTATTCTCTGCCCCGTTCAGTCATGAATGGCTTCTGCGTGGCATTATTGATCGCTGCCCAGCCTGTAGTAAATGCATCTATAGCCGCTGTGCAAAAGGGTACAATAAACCACCATGTGATACCGGTCTCACTCTTGATCAAATAACCCAATCCGACACTGAAAACGATGGCCAGGAAGACGCTTACGGTATTGTATATTTGGAGGCTCCGAGACGTAGTCTCCCGACTGAATACCCAAAAAAGATCGAACAGGAGCCAGACGATTGCCAAAATTATGAGCACAAACAGTGGCGGCCAGACAGACGGGTCTATTGTTACACTGCGAAAAACGGAGCTGTTGAATGCAGGAATAAACATCACCGAATATATAACCTATAATCAAGAGCACAACAGGAAAAAGCCAATGAAAGAAACCGATCAACCACCGCACGATTAATGATCTACCGGCGACTGCCTTTTCAACCCTGACTGTTGCGGCTGGTTTTGTTGCAATTGGATCCATTTGGTACCTCTTTCCATAAGATATAATTCAGAGTGGCTGTTCCGGTTATAATCTAAATTTAACGCAATCTCAGGGGAGATACTCAGCAACAAGACCACAACGAAGACCCCTTCTCTCGTAGTATCTCTCTCGACTCAAACTCTTTCAATAGCGCTGCTGCTGATTCAACCAAATATCACGGATTTTTGAAAGTCAATTCATCGGTTCAATGATTATCTTCGAGGCCTTACGGGCGAGAGTTAGTATTAAATTATCACTAGATTTGGCGCGGGGTATCGTTCCGTTCTGGGCTCAAAGCCGTACGAAAGATCGGAGGCTATATTGAGACAGGTAGGGACTTCCGAATGGACCGATTTGATATCGGACACTTCCATGTCATTGTGTTGCCTCGGGCGGCTCAATTGATGGCGTGCGGGGGCCAAAGCCCAAAGCCAGTATAGTTATATCATCGGCCTGAGGGGCTCCCACGCAAAAGGAAGAAATCTCGGACAGTAGGTCCTCAGTAATCTCCTTAACAGATTTTTCCCGAACGGGTATTACGACTTTGAGCAATCTTTCGTCGGAAAACACTATGCCGTCGGCGCTAAAGGCCTCGGTCACTCCATCTGTATAAGTCAGGAGCACTGTTCCCGGCTTGAAGGTCAGTCGGTCCATAGTGAATTCTGCATCGTCCATAATTCCTACCACCGGACCTCCCGGGGCCTTGAGGAAACCGGGCGGATTATCTCTATCCCACAGCAAAGGAGAATTGTGGCCTGCATTTCCATAAACAAATTCACCTGTTTTCACATTCAATATACCCATGAATATAGTGACAAACATGCAGGATTCGTTATTACGGGCCAGGTGACGGTTGATCCGAGTAAGGATCAGGTCCAGGGGCTCGTCTAAAATTGCCGTTGCCTCGATCAGATACTTGGTCACCGTCATAAAAAGGGCTGCCGGCACTCCCTTTCCTGAAACGTCCCCGATAACTACGCATAAGTGGTCTTTATCCAAAAAGAAAAAATCGTAAAAATCGCCCCCAACCTCTTTGGCCGGGTGCATTACTGCATAAATATCAAACTCGTCTCGGTCCGGAAATGCAGGGAACACGGACGGTAGCATGCTCCTCTGAATATCGGCCGCTATGGATAATTCGCTCTCGATCCGCTGTTTAGCTGCTGTGGTTTCTGTAAGGTCCTTGATATATTTCTTCAGATCCTGTGCCATTGCCGAGAAGGATCGAGCAAGCTGGCCGACTTCATCCTGCCTTTGAATGTCCGAAAGATCTACATCCAGGTCGCCATGGGCAACTTTGGCCGTGGCCGCGGCCATCCGGCGCAATGGTTGAGCTATGGATCGAGCCACGAGCCAGCTTACCATCAGCAGGAGAATCAGGCCTCCTGCTGCCAGCAGAGCAGTCTCTCGATGCAGGCTGTTCAGCTCGGCTAACAACTCTTTCTTAGGAAATACCGCTCCCAGCGACCAGCCGGGCGAAGGAATCCGGGCATAGGCCAAGAAAGCATCGCCGCCACTCAAGGTGGGCCCGATCTCTGTGAAACCTGATTCCTCCTGTAACTGTAACATGGCTAAGCCAATGGTGCGTAGTGCAGGATCGTGTAACTCTTCGGCAAGGCTGAACATAGATTCGGACATGATGAATTCAGGGTTGGGATGAGTGACAAAGCGGCCGGTATCGGATGTTATGAAGCAATATCCTGTGCGCCCCACGTGCACGGAGGAGACCAGGCTGGTGAGCCATTCAAGGGAAACGTCCGCTGTAACAATCCCTCTGACCTTGGGTGCAACGCGGGTATGCTCCGCGTTCGAAAAAAGGACGCGAATAGGTGGTCATCATGATGTGGCCACCACCTTCGTCGAAATACGGATCTGTCCAGACCGGCGCCTTGAGCACTTTTGGAAGGTGATACCAGTCTTTAGTATAATAATCGTAAGCATCTGATCCAAGCTGTTGATATGTAATCCCGGATTTGCTTTTGCAACAATAGGGCATGAACCAACGCAGGTTCTCGTCAAAGGCATACGGCTCAAAGGCCACTGCAGACCCGTATATTTCCCTGCTCTCCTCTACCACCCGGCTAACGAGTCGTTCCAAAGTCTCCTTGTCCGGGTTGCTCGTTTCCAGAACAGCAGCCAAGACTTTGGGAACTTTGGCCGCAGCCCGGAATTCCTGTTCTATTTTGTTTGAAACAGACTCAGCAAGTTTCCGGGCACGTTTCTCAGCCTCCTCCAGGATAATCCGGCGGGAATAGGAGTAACTGTAGGCAAGTGCCAGTGCGAAAACTATTGAGGCGCCACACAGTACAAGCACAGTTATCTTCAGACCGATGCTGCTACGCGGAATCATCATTTTGGTCCCCGGTAAAACTCCTCGTATTGTGGCACTCTGTGAATGAGCCGCGAACTTTGTAAAATGTCAGAGACGAGCGAATAATCCGCCATATCGAGTTTTCCGATAACGCTGGTACCATCCGGGACAATCAGTTCCTTCATCCGTGCTAACATCCATCTTTGATGCGCCTTGTTGGTGCCTGTATGCGCTGCTTTTGCGTGTTTCATTACAATATTCAAGGCATCGTCTTGGTTTTCAAAAGCATACAACCAACCCTTTATGGAAGCCTGCACGAAGGCCTCACACAATTGAGGATCTTCCCGAAGAGTTTTCTCCAGGCAATATATGCCATCTTCCGGGAAATTGAGACCGAGCCGGCTAAAGAAAAATAGGGTCAAATCCTCGGGATTCAACCCGCTATTAAGAATGGAGTGGTATTCGTTGTACCACATGGCGGACATGGCATCGACACCTCCCTTGAGAAAGAGGCTCACCGAGGAATAATTGGGAATGATATTAACTTTGAGTCCGTACTTCTCAAAGAATACTTCGGGCTGAATTTGGAACTGACCCGGCCAGAGGCCAATTTGTTTGCCGTTCAGGTCTTGCGCCTTCTCTATTCCACTCTTTTTCTTGGCAACCAGTATCAGGGCTGAACGTTGGCTGATTTGCGCTAAGTTGATAATCGGCAGTCCTGAGGCTCTTTTTTGAATACCGCTGGAAAGCCAATCGGTGCAAAACATCGCTTCGCCGGATTCAAGAGTCACAAACGCGGGTTTTTCAGGTCCGCCCACCATCAGGTTCAGATCTATCCCCACGTCACGATAGAAACCTTTTTCCAGTGCAACCATGTACCCGGCGAACTGGGCCTGGGGAATCCATTGAGGACAGAATGAAGCTTTCTTCAACACAAATTCAGCGCCCAAAGACATGACAGGCTGGAGCAAAAGGAGGATCAATACTGTGATTGCGGTTTTGGATACGTATTTGGCCACGGTTTTCGTAAATGAAACGGAAATAGGTTTTCGTATCAATCTGTAAAGAACCTTCGCAGCGACATTGAATGACCTAATGCAGTATGTACCATGTGTGAACTTAGAGGTATAGTATCTTCTGCTCGTGTAACTACGAAATGGTTTACGGGCTGACTCTTCAACTCAGTCAGAAACCCCATCACGGCAGCAAATCGGGATGATGAAAATACGAACTTTGCCCTCATCGATGAATTCATGCTCGTTGGAAGACCTTATGCAAATACATGATCGGATTGCGCTCTTGACAGCATTATGCCCCTTCGCTATGGTTTAATTGTGGGTAATGCAAGCCTCACCGCTGTTTTGGCCTCTAGGCTCTTCACGGTAATTTTACTAGTCCGTGCTCTCATCTTTCGGCAGATTCTGTACATTTCAGGAGCATTCTAATGAGTCGAATAAAATTGAACGAGCTTAACCCTTCTTTCAAGAACCGAGTCGCCCAACAACCCGGCGGAGAGGGAATTTTGGCTTGCTACGGTTGCAAGGCCTGCACCGCGGCATGTCCGATCGAGCCAGTGGAAAAACGATATGATCCCAGGAAAATCATCAGAATGGCCTTGCTTGGGATGGAAAAGGAAGTGCTCGAAAGTGATTTCATTTGGCTCTGTTCTTCATGTTATGGCTGCCAAGAAGTCTGTCCACAAAATGTGAAGTTTACAGAGGTGATGTTCGCCATTAAGAATCTCGCGGTGCAAGAGGCGTGCATGCCCGCTGGTTTGACTGTACAAAGGAACCTGCTCAAAGAACGAGGACGCCTCTACGAAATAGGTGAATTCGAAAACGAAAAACGTGAAAAAATGGGATTGCCCAAGATTAAAGAACATCCTGAAGATTATGACGCTTTGCTGTAAAGATTCATCTACAATCATTGCAGAAAGTTTCCCCTGACAATCAACGCGCGATCGTGTATAGATCTTTTTTCAACGCGCTATTAAAAACAAGGTCCCCCTGCTGTTACGAAATGTTGGGCCGGGCCTTTCCAGACTGAAAGAAACCTCATGGAAGCGCTTTTGTATCTTGGATGCACTGTTCCTGTCAGAAACCTCAATTACGAGGTTGCATCACGTCTTACTGCTCAAAAACTAGGGATCACTTTCCGGGATCATGAGGCCTTTGGCTGCTGCGGGTTCCCGGTCAAATCGCTGAACGCGAGAGATACCCTTGTCATCGCAGCTCGGAATTTAGCTCTGGCTGATAAAGAAGGTCTTGAAATCTGCTGTCTTTGCAACGCGTGCACGGGTACGCTTGCGGAAGCGGCCCATGTGCTCGATCACAACCATGAATTAAAAGCAGAAATTAATAAGCGCCTTGACTCGGTAGGTCTTAAATACGAAGGACCGGTGAAAGTCCGTCATTATATGAGACTGCTGTGGGAAGAAGTGGGATGGGACGCAATTAAAGCTGCTGTTACTCGTCCGCTTTCCGACATTTTTCTGGCCCCTCATTATGGATGCCATTATCTGAAACCATCGGAACTGACCGTAGGCTTTGATTCACCTGATGTTCCTAAAACATTATCGCAATTGATCACCGC
The DNA here is from genome assembly GCA_963741425.1 of uncultured delta proteobacterium. Classification (GTDB taxonomy): domain Bacteria; phylum Desulfobacterota; class Desulfomonilia; order Desulfomonilales; family Desulfomonilaceae; genus DATJPW01. Next base: position 276,485 of record CAVUHP010000022.1, on the reverse strand, counting down.
CACCGGTGCACAGGTCGTTGATTACATGTACCATGAAGGACTGTTGTGGGGGCGGCGTTCTTGGCATCTCGGAAGATGTGGCAAACGCTCTGGCGAGAGTAAAATTAGAAGAAGTATCAAGGAGCAATGCCCACGCTTTGGTTCTCGTCTGCCCGTTCTGCAACGTCATGTATGAAGGCCAACAGAAAAAGATAGCCAAGGCCGCTGGCGCGGATATAAAAATTCCAGTGGTTTACTATCCGCAAATTCTGGGTCTGGCGCTCGGAATATCGTCTGAAGAGCTGGGATTCAAGCTGAATAGAATAAAACCCACTGAGTTGTTGAAGATTATTGAATCATAGGAGGCTGTTATGGAATTCGAGGGTTATGTGTTCCCGGACGAGCTGAAATATGAGAAAAATCATTTTTGGGCGCGGATAGTTGGAGACCTAGTGGTCACCGGCGCGACCGAATTCATCTCCAAACAGGCCGGAGAGATCACGTTTGTGGATCTTCCCGAAGAAGGAGACGAGTTAAGCCAAGGGAAACCTTTCGGCTCTATTGAATCCGGAAAGTGGGTCGGACGGATCTATGCGGTTGTTTCCGGTGAAATCACGGAAGTTAATCGAGAGCTGGAAGACGAGCCGGAAAAGGTCAATGCCGATCCCTATGGTGACGGCTGGATATGCAAAATTAAACCGTCGAATCTTGACGCCGATATGGGCGGGCTCATGTCCGCCAATGATGCTTTCAAAGACTTTGTTCGTGAGGAGATACAAAAAGCTGAGGAACAGAAGAAGTAACAGCCGAGCAATGATGGCGTGGGAACTCTTTTTTTGTCCAATGGACAGTTTGAATAGTTATCAGGCGTGTTCGAAAACTCTTTTCGTATCCTAATCCGTGACCCAATTTTTGGGTGGCTTGCGTCCGAGATGGACGCTCCGACAATTGGCCGAATTAAATGGCGGTATTGATGCGCGTCATCAACTTGGCGTTCCTTCGGATAGGCTGGAGAGAAGGCTTCTTAGTCGAACACATTCAGTCGTCCCGATCGGACTAAACACGAATTCTTTCTTCGCTGACGACAGAAGATTGCCGCGCCAGTTGAACCTGATACTCTGGGGACAAAGAACGCCGCCATAGTGTTTCTCCTTAGCCTGCAATATATTGGAATCATAATGGAGCAGGGTTGAGTACGTTTACGAGGGCGACTCGCCAGTCGCCCTCCCTGCACCGCAGAGCACGCAAGGGGAGAGAACGGAACGACCTGGTGGGACAGTGTTCCGGCATGAGTTCCGGATCGGCCGGAAAACTTCCCGTCAAACGTTGCAATCTCCGGCTTTAGGACACTCGGCTCTTCAAAATCCGATCAAAAGTGATATACTTCAAGATTGGCTGTCCTTTGGGGGCAACCGATGCATTCCAGATAACCGGGAGACCGCATATGGAAAAAGGGACTGAAACGGTAAAACGTGGTCACGCCCAGATGCTCAAGGGCGGAGTAATAATGGATGTCGTAACTCCTGATCACGCGCGCATAGCGGAAGAAGCCGGGGCATGCGCAGTCATGGCTCTGGAGCGAGTGCCCGCGGATATCCGGGCGGACGGCGGCGTAGCCCGCATGAGCGATCCGGGGTTAATACTCCAGATCATGGATGCGGTAACGATTCCCGTTATGGCGAAATGTCGGATAGGACACTTTGTAGAGGCCCAGATTCTGGAAGCTATCGGGGTTGACTATATAGATGAAAGCGAGGTGCTGACCCCTGCGGATGAAGCGCACCATATAGACAAACGCAATTTTACGGTTCCTTTCGTTTGCGGATGCCGAAATTTGGGTGAGGCGCTGAGAAGAGTCGGCGAAGGAGCTGCCATGATCCGCACGAAAGGCGAAGCCGGCACAGGAGATGTGGTCGAGGCAGTGCGACACGCTCGAGCAGTGCTCGGTGAAATCCAGAGACTTACCACTATGAGAAGTGACGAACTGATGGCGTACAGCAAAGAAATCGGCGCTCCGTTCGAGTTGGTTGAAGAAACGGCTAAGACGGGACGAATGCCGGTGGTGAACTTTGCCGCGGGTGGACTAGCTACGCCGGCGGATGCCGCGATGATGATGCAATTGGGAGTAGATGGCGTGTTTGTGGGATCGGGAATCTTCAAGAGCGGCAATCCTGCGGCTAGGGCAAAAGCCATAGTCGAAGCTGTTACCCATTATAATGATCCGAAAATATTAGCTGAAGTTAGTAAGGGGCTGGGTGACGCAATGGTCGGTATTGGAGTTAGCGAACTTCCGCCGCAAGCTCGACTAGCCGGCCGGGGTTGGTGAAATTGGAATGAAAATAGGAGTGCTGGCGCTTCAAGGAGATTTTCGGGAGCACTGCGAAGTCCTTAAACAAATTGGGGCGGACTGCCGTGAGGTCCGATTACCCTCAGATTTGAATGACTTAGATGGCCTGATCCTGCCCGGCGGGGAAAGCACCACCATAGGTAAATTAGCGACTACTTTCGGCCTCTTCGATCCATTGAAAATTCTTTCCAAATCCATACCGTTCTGGGGAACTTGTGCCGGACTGGTCTTCATGGCTCGGGACGTGGGTCGTGAACAGCCAGTTCTGGGCATTGTGGATATAGTAGTTGAACGAAATGCTTTCGGACGACAAGTCGATAGTTTTGAGGAAGATCTCGAAATCAAGGGCCTCTCTGACGGACTTTTTCACGCGGTTTTTATAAGGGCGCCGGAAATAAAAGATGTCGGACCGGATGTGGAAGTGATCAGCCGTCTAAATAACGGGAGAATTGTAGCTGCTCGCCAAGGCCGTATGCTGGTAACGGCTTTTCACCCTGAGCTGACGAAAGACTACCGCTTGCATCGGTATTTCCTGCAAATGGCAGCGAAATCGTCGTAGTTTGTCCGAGTTCCAGCATTTTGTTTCTTCTTAATCGGAAAGTGGATCTCCTTGAAACAAGCATGATCTATGCACCCACAAAGGACCGGAAGAATCAATTATAGGAGTTTTTTGGGAGGGGTCCGGGGAGCCCTTTTCTGCAAAAAAGGTCTCCCCGGAATTCTTCTCTTCCCATCCTACCCATCATGAAAAAATTCATGGCGGTCGTGGAATATGATGGAACCGATTACCACGGCTGGCAACTTCAGAAAAATCTTCCAACGATTCAAGGGAGCATCGAGTCCGCCCTAAGTCACATCCTCGGAATTCCGACGCGTGTTTACGGGGCAGGCCGCACCGATGCCGGTGTCCACGCATTGGGCCAGGTAGCTCATTTTCTTGCAGATTGGTCGCATTCAGTCGAGGAGCTCCGGAAAGGCTGCAGTGCGTTGCTGCCTGCTGATATTGTTTTAAGGAGCCTGGAATCCGCGAGTCCTGATTTTCATGCCAGGCATTCCGCGCGATCCAAGACGTACATGTATCAGATCATCAATCAGCCTATTAGGTCCCCATTAAAACGTTTGTACGCGTGGCATGTGCCGCATCAACTAGATGTGGAATTGTTGAATAGGGCCGCTTCGTACCTGGTCGGGAGCCACGACTTTGCCGCCTTCGGATCACCCACTGAGGGCACTCCTTCGACAATCCGGGAGATGTTGGAAGCCCGATGGGAAATAATGGCATCCGGTGGCGCGATCCGTTTCTTGATACGGGGCACAGGTTTCTTAAGGTACATGGTCCGCAGCGTAGTAGGCACTCTTGTCATGGTCGGAAAGCGCAAAATAATGCCTGAGGAATTCGGCGAAATTCTTAAATCCTGTGATCGTTCATTGTCAGGACCTACAGCTCCGCCGCATGGATTGTGCTTGGTTTCCGTCGATTATGATTATCCAGTCTGAGCCGAGCCAACAATGCTTTGGAAATTAGTGAGGAGAAATAAATGTTTGAACCGGCGTATCTAAGCGCCCTGAAAGAGGGGAGCCTGCAAGAAAAAATGGATCGGGCTCGAGAAAAGCTCTTAGAATGCAATATCTGCCCTCGAAACTGCAAAGTTAACAGGCTCCAGGGAGAGACCGGTTTCTGCAAAATAGGAATTCGGGCTGTTGTATCCTCTGCGAATCCTCACTTCGGTGAAGAAGCGCCTCTTGTGGGGTCAGGTGGGTCGGGGACCATCTTCATGACTTCATGCAATTTGAGATGCGTGTTTCTGCCAAAACTACGAGATTAGCCATCTCATGGAAGGACAGGAGGTGGATACCCCCACTTTTGGCAGACTCATGTTGGGGCTGCAGAGGCTTGGTTGCCATAACATAAATTTTGTTACTCCGTCCCATGTGGTTCCACACATATTGGAGGCTGTAAAATGGGCAGCCGAAGAAGGGTTGCGCGTGCCGTTGGTGTATAACAGCGGCGGGTACGATTCTGTGGAGACTCTTAGATTGCTGGACGGCGTGATCGACATTTACATGCCTGATCTGAAATTCATGGACGCACGCGTGAGCAAAGAACTGATGAACGCTCCGGATTATCCCGAGGTCGCTCGTGCTGCGATCATCGAAATGCACCGACAGGTCGGTGACTTACAAATTGATGGCAAGGGTATTGCCACGCGTGGGCTGCTGGTGAGGCACCTGGTGATGCCGGACGATTTGGCCGAAACCAGAAAGGCTATGCGGTTCCTGGCGGAGGAGGTTTCGACCAATACTTATGTGAATATAATGAATCAGTATCGACCGTGCGGCCGCGCGCATGAATATCCCAAGCTGGACAGATCCGTGACTCGTGCCGAGTATATCCGAGCAATTGATGAAGCTCGAGCGGAAGGGATCGAGAGACTCGATGACAGAATTCCTTTTAGATTGGCATCCTTATAACCTGCTGAAGATAGTTGCATTTAGTAGCCGTTCGGTCGTTTGTGTGTGAAAGGAAGTGTTATGCGCAGAATTAATCCTCAGTATGCGGAAATCTTAAAATCAGTTACGAACGACTGTCCATATTTTCGTCTGCAATCCATGAAGATCCTCGATTTTGATCTAGACACATCTCACATTGAGATTGACCTGGAAAAGAAGCATCTCCAGCCATTCGGCGTCGTTCACGGCGGGGTTTTTTCCACCATCATAGATGCTGCAGTTTTCTGGTGCATATACGGGGAAATCGATGAGAACGCCGGAATGACAACTGTGGATTTGAATGTGAACTATCTCGCCCCCGCAGTCTCTGGGAAACTGATCGCTCGAGGCCGCCGAATCAAACTCGGTAAGACACTTGGCCTTGGCGAAGCCCAAGTCACTGACGAGGAAGGCAGGATCCTGGCTCACGGAACATCTACTGTCATGATTCTGCCGGACATCGGTTTTCCTCACAAGGGTCTTCCTCCGAAGTTCTTGTAGTTTTCTATAGGAAAAATTGGCGGTTAACTCTGTTTACGCACGAAACGGGACGGATATCGAGATCCGACTTCATGGTCCGGAAGTCACTTTCCACTTGGGCCAGGCTCTTATACGCCGAGTGAATTGCTTCCGTGTCAAGCCTATCGGCGCTCACGTCGGTCTTAAGGACGTAAACCCCGTCCAATCTGGATCTGATTTCCCAAGCTTGCTCGTCGAACTCGACTCGGATGGTGCGACCTTCACCTTCAATCTTGACCAATCCGTCTATTTTGAGCGTCTCAACCCTCCGGCGGATGGTCTTTAATGCCACGTCAACACGCCTGCGATGAGATGCGAGCAATTGCCCTGAGAGCTTCTCAGCCAGTTCCCGGGCCTTCTTGACACGATCTTGCCGAGACTTCTGAATTTCATCGACTCGTACAGGGTTGCGTCTGAAGACATAACGAACACCCCCATGCTCGATCTCTCCCAAGAATTCATCAAAAAGCCCTGTTTGGAGAACACCCTCTTTGATCAACTTTTCTATCTGCGGTTTGGTAATGGCGGTAATATAATGAAAATCAGCCTCGGCAATGGATTCCAAAGGTAGCCTCTTGAGCATGCCTCGATCACCCACAAAAACAACGTCCCTTACCTTGAATCGCTCTGAAAGCAGCCTGATCTGATCCATCACTGTCTTGGGATCAGACGTGTTCCCCTGAAACACATCAACAGCGACGAGATCTCCAGACGAATCTGTCAAAAGCCCAATGACAATCTGTTTCTTCCCCTTCTTCCCGTCTCGATTGTATCCCCACTGCGCCAATTCATTGAATCGTCCCTCAAGATACGAGGAGGTCACATCATAGAGAAAAAGCTGCGAGCAACGTTTGCCCCGCCTCTTGAACAGATCCAGTTCAATGCGAACCCTTCTCTCAGCAAGATCATCCAAAAGCGCATACAGATCATCTTCGTCAAAATCTATCTCGTCAAAGGAGCCAAGGCCAAGAACCTCGTAGATCGCTTGATTTTTCGCCCATTCAACCACGGCTCGCTTGCTCATAAGAAGAGAAACGATCGCCGGAAGGCGGTCTTCTTGCATGAAAAAGGGCCCCGGATTCGCTTTTTGAGCAAATGAAATAATTTTTTGCATCAAAAGAGGAGCCAATCATGGACAACCTGGCACTCGATGCTCATACGCATTGCGGACTAACAGTTCCGTTCGAGGACCTGTCTCAGGAATGGGCGCATGGCGCGATCCAGGGCGGGGTAGCGTTCTCTCCAGTGGAAGAGATCTATGATCGATATAATCCCTACTTTACGGACTCGGATGGTTATCGCCGCAGTAGACGCCGAGTTCATGACTATCTGCTGCAATTGGGGTCGGCAAAGAATATTTTCCCCTTTTTCTTCATATGGAACGATTTTGCGCCAATTCCGGATCGTTTTTTAGGCATAAAGTGGCATCGTCACCCTGGCGAGCCTGTGTACTTGTATGAATCACCACAATGTCGAACTAAAATTGATGAAATTTGCGATAAGCGGCTCCCGATTACTCTGGAGGAGGAATTTGCCAATACCATCAATTTTGTAAGAATGATCTCAGGAAGAACAGTAGTGATAATCCCACATATGGGTGGACTTAACGGCGGTTATTACAAATTGAAAAAGACCGGGATCTTTGAAAACGAGATGGTGTGGGTGGACACCGCTTTGGCTTCCCGCCAAGAAATCGAAGATTTTGCCGAGGTTTATGGTGTTCGACGCATGATGTTCGGTTCGGACTATCCATTCGGGATTCCGTCAAGTGAGAAGCGAAAGGTCATGCAATGTTTTTCGGGCGAGGATCTTGCTTCGGTGTTATCGGGAAATCTATTGAAGCTGCTGGGGAAGTCACTTGATGTGCCATACTAGCCGGCTTGGATTTTTGAATTCCGAGAAAGCGTCTCCGTGCCGGTCGATCATGTTTTGCCACGGCAGGAACCCCGGATCTGTGTCCTGAGCAGGCTCTGGTGCCTACCAGTACCCCTCTGTGGCGAGTGCCAGTAGTCAGTAGGACCGGCATCTTGCCGGTCCCTGGTCGATAAGGAGACCCCAACCGGACCGGCAAGATGCCGGTCCTACTGAGATCCGCGCTGGCTGGTCGTGTAACCGACTCTCCCACGCTCTGCATCATGCGAGAATTGTTATAATATTCACCTTGAGCGCAGAGGTCGGTTTTCAAGGGAACGCTGGACTGCGTTCCTCGCAATGGCATAGAAATTCCACATCATATTTTCTTGAGACAACTACAGACCTTGACCATAGAGATGCTCGGCTTGGCTTTAAGCTCTCAGCAATCAGCATCATTCTTTAGCTGGTCTCGGTCTGGATTCAACAGGCATCCGCAGTTCTTCCGGTTTCGGCATTAACTCACCAAGGCGTTTAACCTGGTCCGGACTTAGTATAAGCAAACGATCACGTTCCATTGTCAACCGCTCTCGCAACATATCCGAACGCACTCTTACTATTTCTTCATCTATTTTAATTAATCTTTCCTGATTGATTTTTCCGCTCATCATCATGTTTCGCTTCTCTTCCATCAAGGGCATGATATTTATGCGGAATTTTTCCATATGTTCCCTGTGACTATCCATTTTTGTGCGCAGGTCTTCAACCTGCCGTTCACTTAAACCGAGCTTATCTTGCAACGCCTTCGGTGACAATGGGGGGGGTCTCGGTCTACGTCAAACCGAGGGCCCGGCCGGCCGCGTTCACCTGAAGGGCCAGTCCGACCTTGGAAATCGCCTCGCGGAGGCTTGCCCGGTCGCATATCGGGAGGTCCGGGCCTTTCATCAAGCGCTCGAATAGACACGGAACCCATAATGAACAGTAGAGCGGCGGCTGATGCGATTAGACTCACTTTCCATTTCATGGCGCTTGGTCCTCCAAGAAAATTTTTGATAATTTTAGACGAGACAGGGTCTGAGATGTTATAAAGATCTGGTGTAAAATGTTTTTTTATGTGAAAACAACACCTTCAAAGGAGCTGGGCGTAGCTTGACGCCTCCGGAAATCATCTGTTAATAGTAATCTATACATCAGGTTTGTGTAATCTCAGTTCCGAGGAAGCGGCCATAGCAGGTGATCGGGACAGAGCGACTTGGAGTTACTCAACCCGTCAGGTCCGGAAGGAAGCAGCGGAAGTAATCTCGGGAGTCGGCTTTTAATCCCGGTCACCGGCTATGGCCGTTCGCCTCATTATCAGGATATTTAGTACGCATGCCCTCTTATCTCGTTCTCGCTAGAAAATATAGACCCAGCACGTTCAGCGAAGTAGTCGGACAGGACCATGTGGTCCGCACCTTGACAAACTCTATTATTTCCGGACGTGTAGCTCATGCTTTCCTGTTCTGCGGTGTACGAGGAGTAGGAAAAACAACGGTCGCACGGATTTTGGCTAAATCGCTTAATTGCTTCGACAGAAGCCCGGGACAAGCTGAGGCTTGCAATGCATGTGCTTCGTGTAAAGAGGTAACCTCGGGAATTAGTGTGGATGTGCAAGAGATCGATGGCGCTTCTAATACATCCGTAGATAACATCCGGGAGATCAATGAGAACGTTAAATACCCACCTGTTTCATCCAATTATAAGATCATAATTATTGACGAAGTCCACATGATCTCGATCAACGCTTTCAATGCGTTGCTTAAAACACTGGAAGAACCGCCCCCTCACGCCAAATTCATTTTTGCTACCACTGAATCACAAAAGGTTCCGGCTACAATCACATCACGTTGCCAGAAGTTCAATTTTAAGACGATCTCCATGCAGGATATAATCGCCGGAATGGCACGGATACTAAAGCAGGAATCAATTGAAACCGACGAAGAAGCACTGGCACTTATCGCCAGGGAAGCTAAGGGATCTTTTAGAGACGCACTCAGTTTGCTGGACCAGGTTATCGCTTTCAATCCACATGCGGTTGCGACCGATGAAGTGGTAAGCATTCTTGGACTTACAGGAGTTGACAGTCTGGTTCGCATCATGACGGCAGTTCTGGCACATGATTCCGCGAGCTCCTTATCGTTGGTCCAGGAGCTTTTTCAACAAGGATATGATCCCGAGCAGTTTATTCTGGATTTGATCCGGTACGTTCGGAATTTGCTGGTCATCAGAACGGTTCCAGCGAGGGATCGGGTTGCAGGCATGATTGATGCTCCTGCATCCGAGTTAAAACAAATGGGAATCCTGGCAGACCAAGCAAGTTCCGAAGAGCTTCATAATTTACTGAATATGCTTATTCGTGCTGAAGGAGACATAAGACGATCCAGTAATCCCTGGGTCGGGTTGGAGATGACAGTCTTGAGGATGGCTTCTGCTCCGAATATTTTGGACTTGTCCAAAATCATCCAGCTCATGGACTCTCGAACGCAAGCCGTTCCGAAAACCGACGAATCAGGCGGAATCGGGGCTACCCCGGAAAAAGGAACCAAAGATTCCGGACGAAGAAAAGAAGCCCCATCGACTGGAAAGGTCAATCGAGGGAAAACAGCCCCAAAGGAAAAAGATAACGAATCGCCCGAAGATCTTGTCGTAAAAAAAATTGAACCAACACGTACTGAAGCGCCTGATGAACTCTGGTCTATCATTAAGGAGCGCGTTCGTTCGTGGGGGGGCGATCAGGTGCTGACTGAGATTATGGATCATGGCAATCTGATAGCTTTTGGCCCGACGGAGGTCGAAATCGGATTCACGAAAGCAATTTACAAAGAAGAGTTCGAATCCCGATTTAAGAAACCGGACGCGAAAAGCATTTTCGAAGAATACTTCGGCAATTCCCGATTCAAGATTTTGACATTGGCTCGGGAGACCTCCCTGGTCTCTGAGAAACCTTACTCGGAACCGGCAAACGGTCAGACGGCCTTCGATCGAGCTCTCAGGAATGAAGCTCAGGAAAATCCTATTACCAGGGCCGTTCTTGATGAATTTGAAGGCAGCTCTATCGAAGAAGTAAAAGTAATTTCTCCAAAGACGTCGTAGATCTGATCCATTCCAGACGGTGCCATACAGCTTGGCTTTTCAGACTTGACACGCTGGGCGCAAACTCGTACTCTGATCACAGGTACAACATTTTACAGGAGATAATGATGTCCGGATGTAAAACTTGTTCGGAATGCTCTCCTCAATCGGGCACAAGGCCCATGGGGAAAGCGGAGAAATTGGATGCGCTGGAACTGTCCGGCAATCCGCGTTATCCTCATATTTTTGTGGGCAAGCAGGCCATATATTCCGATGATCAAATTCAGATGATTGTCACAGTAATTTCAGACGATTGTGACGAAAATTGTGATAGCTTCACCTTGAAACCTCTGCGTATTTTGAAAGACTCTTCCAACCGATTTTCTACCGACAAGGCTTTTCAAGTGTCCCAGTCTGTGGGCACAGAATCTTGGAAGATTCGAGCCTTGATTTAAGATCTTAAAATTTCAAATTTATGGGAGACTGGCTGGAGGTCGATTAAAGATCTCCACCCGGTTCTCTCGAAACCTAATCTTTTCCCGACCGATCACTATAGACATCAATCACCTTATTATTGCATTCTAATAATCTTCCACGTGGGTTGATCGCGGCCCTGTTTGGAATTTGCTTGCACCTGATCCAGGGGAAGGATCATCATGAAACGTTTTTCACCGGACGAACTGGCTCAAGCCGACGGCACACATGATTCGGTTACACTCGTAGCTGTCAATGGCAAAGTTTACGATATTTCAGCGAGCAGGAAGTGGATTGGCGGCAAGCATATGAACCGCCATAGCGCTGGAAAAGATCTGAGCGCGGAAATTCTTGCAGCCCCTCACGATGCCGAAGTTCTGGAACGATTTGAAATTGTCGGGAGTTACGAGCAAACTCGGCCGGAGCCGACCATCGGGATTAAAGGAAAACTTGATGCTTGGCTGCAGAACCATCCATTCTTCAGGCGACATCCGCACCCGGCGGTAGTGCACGTTCCGATAGGTTTGATGATGGCGCTCCCAATATTTGAAATTGCCGCCCTGGCGACTAGGTCAACGGCTACAGAGTGGGCTGCATATTTATGCCTGATTCTGGGTCTCGTCACATTGCCCGGAGCCATTGCAACAGGGTATTTCACTTGGTGGATAAATTACGATTGGAAAGATTCGCCCACTATCTACCGCAAGCGCCGGTTAGCATGGACGGCGATTGTTTTGGCTTTATTTGCAGTAATTTGGCGGTTTTTGCTCGTTAAGGATCCGGTCATGTGGACAGATCCAAATGTCATGATCTACTGCGGAACCACTTTTGCACTTGGATTGATCGTGGCTTGGATAGGTTTCCTCGGCGGGACTTTGACTTTTCCGTATGAAAAAAAATAAATGCTATCCACTTATGACAGAACTAAAGTGCAAGAAAGAACTAAAATTATGCCCATTTCTGCTGACACACCAGTCCGGTTCGGAAATTCCTCGGTTTGTTTCAAGTGGAGTCTTTTCCTCGGTCTTTCCCGCACTCCACACGCTTTGCTGGACATGGCAACCCCTGCTATGGCAGCGTTGTTATGGTTGGGACGATTTCCTTCCGCATCTGTTCTCGTCGTAGGATTGGTTACCGCGTTTGCGGGGTATACGGCTGTTTATGCCTTAAACGATGTTGTAGACTACAAAGTGGATCGGGAGAGATTGGCTTTTCGTGAGAAATCTGATGATCTTTTCGATTTGGACAATCTTACCGTCCCCCATCCGCTGGCGCAGGGCTTTTTACCTTTTTCATGGGCACTTGGCTGGTTGGTCTTTTGGGCGATCATAGCGCTTGCCGGCGCGTGGTGGTTGAATCCTATTTGTGCTCTCATTTTTTTGCTTTCAGCTTTCTTGGAAACAGTCTATTGCAAGTTGCTCAAAATTACCCATTTAAAGATTATTCCCTCCGCGCTTGTTAAGGCATCAGGGGGATTGGCCGGCGTTTATGCGGTGGACCCGCTGCCTTCTGTCGGGTTTGTAACCGTGCTGTTACTCTGGCTGGCAGCTTGGGAAGTAGGAGGCCAAAACATAGCCAACGACATCATGGATATGAATGATGATGCAAAGGTGGCGGCACGTACGACCTCCACTGTAAAAGGTGTTCCGGAATCGATCTTCAGGATTGTCTCGGCCGTATCGATAGCGGCCTTTGCCGGCATTTCGATATACTTTCTCGCGGGTAAAGGCGTGGGGATGCTGTATCCCTTTGGCGCGGCATTACTAGGATGGTTGCTTTTGATGGGGCCGGCCCGCAATTTATATTATGACGCCAGCCCTGGTACTGCGGCGTTGTTGTTCAACCGGGCGAGTTATATGCCACTCGGTTTCCTTCTGCTGACCGCGGTCTCTATTCTATTTCCGGTATAGTGTATCTTCATAGTGTTTGCAAAAGTGCCGGGTTGCCACTCGTCACCCCGGCGAAAGCCGGGGTCCACACATTGCCCTAAGCAAAGCCTGGAACCAGTCCTTCCTGGATTCCGGCTTCCGCCGGAATGTCGGAATCTGGCGACGTGCAATCGGACAAACTTTTGGCAACCGGTATGAGCTTGAAAATGCAGCAAAAAGAAAAAGAAACAATGCTGATGAATTGGCCGGAACGGGTCTGGATATACAGCCCGATACGACCTTTGTTTCAACGGCGAGAAATAGCCAAATGGCTCGAATTAGCGAAACCGGTCAGCCGAGAGAATGCACTGGAAATCGGCTGCGGTCTGGGTAAGGGAGCGAGACTGCTAATAGAAAAAATGAGTTTTAAACAGGTCTACGCATTCGATCTGGAAGAGAAATTGATTACAAGGGCTGTGCATGGCAGGCCAAAGGCTCTTGATAAAGTTATTTCCTTTTTTGTGGGAGACGCACAGGACCTCCCGTTCCCGAATGCTTGCTTCGATGCGGTAGTGAACTTCGGAATAATCCACCATATTTTGGATTGGAGGCGGTGCATCGCTGAACTGAGCCGAGTCACGAAGCCGGGAGGTGCGTTTTATTTTGAAGAGATTTATCCGCCGCTTTATGCGAATTTCCTCCTTAAACGCATTGTTCGGCATCCGACAGAGAATCGATTCTACGGAGCTCAGTTCCTCGAAGCTCTCGAACACAATAGATTTCGGCTAGCGAATGGGGTTTGCACAAAATCTCGATTCGGAATCGTCGGTGCTGCTATAAGAGTCGAATAAAAATCCAAAGGGCTGGAAATGTGGGCAGCATCTATCCTAGTCCTAACTGGCCGATCGTCCTCGAAATACCGATTGTATGGAAGGTATTCTGTTGGGAATAAACCGGGGGACCTTCTTCATGTACTCAGTGTATTGGTTGCTGTACATTGCCAATAATCTAGTCTCTTCAATTCTCGCACCCACTATGAGGTAAACCGAAAGCACGATATTGATAATTAAACCCGTATCGGTAAGGTCTCTCATCCACAAGATTATGAGTCCGGCTGCAGATTGCGGATGTCTGATTAGGCCGTAAATACCCCACGTTATTAGTCTCTCCTGAGAATTCTTCGTTTTGGGGCCAATGCCCAAGGCTGTCAATCCTAAGAAATACCAAATATTAAAAATCTTAAATGTAAGATAAAACATGACCACAGCGAGTGACCAAGCCATAAGTTGTAATACGAATGCAGGTCCTTCAATTTGCCACAATTGAAAATCTTCCCATTTTGGAGTGATCCAGCACGCTAGCAAAAGAGTTATTGCGGCAAATACTGTGTATATGAGTCGATAATACGGTCCTATCGACGAATCCAACAGACCACTTTTGCGTATCGGGCCCTCAGAGTTGAGCATCGAGTGGAGTACGCACCAAACAGACCAGATAAATCCGGTTATCCCCCATTTAATCAAACATTCGGAAACAGCCATCTTGGTTGTCCGGCCTTACGCCTCATCTTTATGTATGAATTGATTATTTCGATGAATGCTGGCCGGTCTGGTCTATCCACTGCAATTTTCCGTATTTCAGCTTTTTATTGTCATCGTCAAGCCGGCGAGGCTCCGGAACTAAAGACTTCCCAATTTTAACCAGCATGCGTTCCGCTTCTGCCACGCAGAGTATAACATTGTCTATGGATTCAATTTTCTTCTGATATTCACTTAATTCAGTATCGGATAATATCTTGTTCTCATTGAAACTCATTTAAGTAAAAACTCCTCTGTTGCGAACTCTTCACGAAATTTCATATAGCCTCAAACACAGCAACTAATTTGGTGAGGTCAGATTCTGAGGCCAAATGTATTCGGATGACTCGCCTTCCTTTATCTTTAAGGGCCTGGTAGTCTCCAAGTGCTTGGGCTGATTTTAGCACGCCGAAAGAATAGGATTTTCCAGGAATCGGCAGCTCTTCCGCATCATCGCTGGTGATCTGAACAAACGAACAATGAGCAGGACCGCCCTTGTGAATCTGGCCGGTAGAATGAAGATAACGAGGGCCGAATCCTAATGTGGTCGCCACATGAAAACGATTAACCAATAAACTCCTTATTCTTTGAAGGGCATGACGGTTTTCAGCCGATGGCGACAAAAAGGCATTTAATCCCAAATAGTCGCCAGGCTTCAAGGAATCCAAGAAATCCATGAGGATAGAGGGCAATTCAGGGTGAGAGCGTACCCAGCGTTCACCGATAGGCATTTTCTTTTCTCGTGCATATTTGTCCAGTATCCGTTTGGTGTTGTCTTTGGCTTCCTGCACGTTTGGCTCATCAAAAGGGTTTATTCCGAGTATAATTCCAGCGCAAGCTGTCGCGAATTCCCACCGAAACATCTCTCGTCCAAAATCATAAGGACCGTGGAGTCGCGAAGTCACCACAGGATATCCTGCTTTCTCCAATGCGGACACGTGTTCATCATAAACTCCATCATCATCGAGTCTCAGATAAACAAATATGCGATCTTTTCCGTAAACATCCACTGTTGCAACCGGTTCGCCCTCTATTGGAATAATCCCCTTACCTTCTTTGCCCGTGCTCTCCGCCACAAGCTGTTCGAGCCAATATCCAAAGCTAGCCAGCCGCGGTGAGATGATGATGGTTAATTTATCACAGCCTCCTCTCGCCGCTTCGGACATGATTGTTCCAAGCCAAATGCTCGGGTTTTCCAGCGATGGTACTTTTGATCCGGATGCTTCCACGGCCTGAGAGGCTCTCATTAAAATTCGATCGAGATCCATTCCTATTAGAGCGGCCGGAACCAATCCGAAATATGAGAGAGAACTAAACCGACCTCCTATGTCTGCCGGATTCAAGAATACCCTTCTGAAACCGTGCTCCGACGCCAATTTGCCAAGATTCGTTCCAGGATCGGTTATCGCTATAAATCTGCTGCCGGCCATCTCTCCGAACAGCTTTTCCATTTTGGCCCGGAAATATTGATACAGGGAGAGGACCTCGATAGTTCCACCGGACTTACTCGCCACGACAAAAAGAGTGTGTTCCAGGTCCACATTCTTTTCCAAATCGAGAATCGAGGCAGGAATCGTGCTATCGAGCACCTTCAGGTTCAGGTATCCTTTGGCGGCGCCAAAAGATGAACTGAAAACCTCCGGCGCTAGGCTGCTACCGCCCATGCCCAAGAGAACACAGTTTTTAAAACCTGAGGACCTGATTTCGTCAGCAAATTCTCGTAGACGTTCCTTTTCCCCCTCCATTATCTCCACTACTTGCAGCCAGCCTAGTCTTTGACCTACAGTGCTCTTGGTTTGTGGATCGTCGCCCCAAAGGGAAACATCGCCAGCCCAGAGCCTGTCGGCAATCTTTTCTTGATCGAACCAAGCCAGCCTCGAATCAATAATTTTCTGGAGTTTCCCCAAAGATGCTGATCTGTGCCCCCAACCGCGTAACAGACGCGTCCTCTTTTGCTCAATTCCCAACAGGAGTTTGTCAAATGAATCGGCAAATGATTTGATGCCGTTTTCCAAGAGCCTTTCCATGACGAGATGAACATCGATTCCCAGTTTCGCTAATTCGTTGAAATGCTCCTGAGACTGTTCCAGACCTTCTTCGAGTCTGGCGACCGGTTGCCCATGATCCCTGTAAGCCTCAAGAGTCGTTTGCGGCATAGTGTTGATAGTTTCTGGTCCGATCAAAGCATCCACATAGTAGGTATCGGAATAATTGGGATTTTTTGTGCTGGTGCTGGCCCAAAGTACGCGTTGCGGCTTGGCCCCATTCTCTCTTAGACGTAAGAAGCGCTCACCGTAAAATATTTTCCTGTAGAGCGAATAGGCAATTCTCGCGTTGCTGATGGCCGTCATCCCCAAGAGTCCCTTCGACGCGGACTTGGCCTCGGGATCCGACATTTCCTCAAGTATTTCGTCGACCATCGTATCAACTCTGCTGACGAAAAAAGATGCGACAGAAGCCACCGTACCTGGATCGCCGCCTGATGAAATCAGTTGCTCAATTCCTTTCATGTAAGCTTCGGTAGTATCGCTATATTGATCCAATGAAAATATTAGGGTGATATTAATGTTTATTCCTGAACCGATGAGTTCAGGCACTGCCTCCAATCCTTCCGGAGTAGCCGGGACCTTGATCATAACGTTTTTTCGATCAACAAGATTGAAAAGATGCCGTACTTTCGCTGCGGTTCCCGCGGTATCATAGGCTAATGCCGGTGGCACTTCTAGGCTTACGTACCCGTCGGACGCTTTGGTGGCATCGTACGTCGGACGCAACAGATCTGCGGCAGCTCTGATATCCGCGACCGCTAGATTCTCGTAAATTGCCTCGACATTGAGTCCACTATCCACAAAACGATGAATATCATGGTCATATGCACGCCCACCGTTAATAGCTTTTTCGAAAATCGTTGGATTGGATGTCACACCCTTGATGCCATCTTCCCGTATCATTCGATCGAGTGTACCCGAGGTGATAAACTCTCGGCTGAGATGGTCAATCCAGACTGATTGCCCTAACTCGCTTATGGCTTTTAAAGGATTCGTCATGAAACCGTCCTTGCTGTTAATCTGAATCCTAATCAGTCACATGACTGAACTGAGTCCTCTTACTTTCACATTGCACTTGACAGAAGGCAAGCGGGTTACTATTGTTCGAATCATATTACACGAAGGTTAACTCATCTACAACACGGCTTCTTGGGTGTGGAAATGGACGTTAAAGAGTACCTTAAACTTCAGACCCTCGAAATTGAACGACATAAATGGATTGAATCAGAGAAGGCCGGGAAGGATTTGGGCATGGACGCGGTTATAGATTGGATCTTAAAATACGCGGACCTGTTTAGCGATGATTTCTCGGAAAGCCCGGGTTGCGGTCCACAACCGGAACCAAAATCCAATGTTCAATTGAGTTCGATCTCAAAGACGTGAAGAAATCTATTTTGTCCGCCGGTAGAAGAAATTCACAATCAGTGCCGTCCGGCGCTTCAGAATTCCCACGCTTTGAAATTCATTTCATAACAAAATAGATTATAGGCGCGATTATCAACCTGTAGCATGCAAACGGGACAAGCGACCATTTCTGGACGATCGCTATGAAGGTCTTGACAGCTGCGGCGGCGGAAATGAAAGAGACAACCAACCCTATGGCAAAGAATGCAAAATCCGACATCTCCAGCAAATGCCATTCCTTGTAAAGGTCGTACAAAGTGGCCGCAATCATTAACGGAACCGCTGCCAAAAACGAGTACTCAGCGGCGACCTTTCTGTCCAGCCCTGAAAACAGACCACCGACTATGGTGCATGCTGAACGAGACATTCCCGGCCAAAGCGCCAAACATTGAAAACACCCAATCATAAGAGCCTGCCCCATACCTAGCTGATCTAATTCCGTGATTTTTGCTTCGGGCCGATACTTCTCCGCTATCAAAATTCCAATAGCGCCCACTATTAAAGCCCACACTACGGTAATCGGGCTGAAGAGATGTTCCTTGATAAAGCGATGAGCCAAAAGCCCGCCTATGACCGCGGGAATTGTGGTAAGCGCTAAGATTACTATCCCTCGTACCCCGGAAAAGCCGTCTTCGTTACGCCATTTAATGCCCCGGACGGGGATTAACCCCACAAAACGCTGCCAGTACAGCACTAAGACCGCCAGAATGGCTCCTAATTGGATAAATACCTCGAAGCATGAAGCCTTTTCGCCGGAAAAATTCAACAGATTACCGGCCACTATGAGGTGGCCTGTTGACGAAACCGGCAGATATTCCGTAATACCTTCAACCAATCCTAGAATTGCAGCTAGCCCTAGATCTTGCATAAATTCATCCTTTTAAAACATAATTTGATATACTCAGAATAACGACTCGAGGATGCCGGGTAAGCAGCGAGATCGTCGTGCTGATTTGCTCTTGATAGGCAACCTGTGCGGAGCCTTATAACTCGCATTTGCAGCGAGGTCAACGGAGCACAGAAAGGCTGCACTATGTAAACCGGCTAATAATGTGAAAGCAAGCTAGCGCCTGCCTTTTTAGCAATAAAGCAATGAAATGTGAGATTTAATGGAAAAAATCCATCTTGTGCTGGCCTCAGCTTCACCGAGAAGAAGAGAGCTTCTGACGAGTATCGGTCTTCATTTTCAAGTGAAGCCTGCGAATATTGAAGAAATTGCGATAGATAACGAATCGCCTGCGGCTCACGTCAAACGACTGGCTGTTGCAAAGGCGCGAGAAATTTCCAAAACTTTACCAAACGCATGGGTCTTAGGTGCAGACACCATTGTCGTCAAGGACCGGCAAATTCTAGGCAAGCCTCGAAATGTGCAAGAGGCAGAGCAAATGCTCTCAATGCTTTCTCAATCCACTCACATAGTTTATACCGGTTATGCATTAGTTCATGCTCGCCATCCTGAAAAAACAAGGATACGATGCGTCAGATCGAGTGTGCATATCCGCCGCCTTACTCCACAGGAAATCGCTTCCTATGTCAGAACCGGCGAACCTATGGACAAGGCCGGCGCGTACGCAATCCAGGGCATAGGTTCGGCTATTGTCGAGCGAGTTTCGGGGTCTTACACGAATGTAGTAGGACTCCCGCTTTGTCAAGTCGCTCGAGATTTGAAAGAGCTGGAGATCTTTGATTTTTTGAAATTTGGATTACTCCCATGATTGCACATAATCTCGCACGCATACTTGAACGAATCAATTTGGCAGCGACACGCGCCGGGCGGAATCCGGAAGATATCCGCGTTGTAGCAGCCGCCAAAGGACAAGGACTTCAAAAAATCCAGGAGGCGATACAAGCCGGAATCGGGATCATAGGACACAATTATATGCAGGAGGCCGTTCGTGAGGCTCCACTCAATGACACTGCTCTAAAAATACATATGATCGGGCACTTACAAAAAAATAAAGTAACCAAAGCGGTGGAGTTGTTCGATGTAATTGAGACAGTGGATAACCTGGCACTCGCTTCTGCCCTGGAACGTCGAGCCTCCGCGCTGAACCGGACTATAGGAGTCATGATTCAAGTTAATCTGGCTCGGGAGCCGCAAAAATCCGGTGAGGCTGAAGAAAATGTAGAAGAGCTCGTGTATGCGATTCGACAGCTTTCATCCCTCAAGTTGATTGGGATGATGACCATGCCTCCTTTTTTTGATGACCCGGACAGAGCACGTCCTTTTTTTGCTCGATTAAGAAAGCTGAAAGAACAACTAATTGCGTCAGGTGTAGCAGCCCCGGAAATGAAAGAACTTTCCATGGGGATGACCGGTGATTTTGAAGCGGCTGTGGAGGAGGGGGCCACGTTGGTACGAATAGGGACCGCGCTGTTTGGACCACGAATATAAAAATTCGGAATGCATCTGTTAGCGCCTGTTATTACGACGTTAATAGGCTAACAGAAAAGCCTTTGATACGATAGCGATTTCATGTAGAATTGATTCAGGAATCAACTCTAAGGCCGATATCAGTTAACAACTTGCAGCGGAAACAGGTACCTGCCAGTCTGCATAATCTTTGAATGAAAGAAAGGAGTTTTTGTATGTCAACAACAGTTAAGTCAATAGTCGATGCAATGCCGGCAAATTTTAATCCGGATGCGGCCGCTGGAGTGGATGCCGTCTTCCAATTTGATATTTCAGGCGATGAGGCCGCTCAGTATTATCTGGTCGTTAAGGATCAGAAATGTGAGATAGCGGAGGGTACTCATGCCAGTCCGAGCGTGACCTTCAATATGGCCAGCCCTGATTTTATAGATATGATGACAGGGAAGCTTTCCGGACAGGCCGCGTTCTTTTCCGGAAAACTCAGGGTTTCCGGTGATCTGATGCTGGCCCAAAGATTGGGTAATTTCTTCAAAACAGCTTAGTCCTGGGACTGATCGGCAAAAAATCAAGTCGAGCAGTTTGCATACTGCTGTCGTCATTCGGAATTCGGATTTATGGGGAAACCCTCTAATTTGAGAAGGGTTTCCCTGCTCCATCCGGACGTAAAATTTCTTCCATTATTGAATCGTGGACCTTCGGACGGAATGCCTTAATAAGCAAATTCGATTCACCCATGAACACGCGGTTGGTCAAGAGCACTACTATGAGTTCTCGTGCGAGATCGATCCACAGGGAGGTTCCGGTATAACCTGTATGGCCGAGACTTGAACGTGAGAAGAAACGACCGCTTGATGAACCTTCCGGAGAAGGTGTGTCAAATCCCAGTGCGCGTGAGCAACCCTGCACGTGGTCAACTTTTTGACAAAAAATGCGTGTAATCTCTTGATTAAAAAGCACTGACTTCCCTTCTATACCAGCAACAATTTCATTAGCCACAAGGAGTGCTGCGTGCGCAGTGCCAAACAACCCTGCATGGCCCGATACTCCCCCCAAGGCCCTCGCGTTTAAATCGTTGACCATACCTGGCGGTTCGCCCTGTCGTGTCCATGCAGTTCTGTGTTCCTGCCCGACCGGATTAAACATCAAATCGTTCGAGATCCCTAACGGCTCATAAATTTGTTTGCGGCAAAAAGAATTGAAAGTTTGTCCGTTTTCCAGCTCCGCAATCGCAGCCAATAATATGAATCCCAAATCAGAGTAGACTGAAGCCGTGCCCGTTTGATAGTCCAGAGGTTCCGAAAGAACTTCGTTCTTTGCCAACTGCATCATAGACTTGTGATCACGAGATAAATAGTAAGGCCGCCAGGCAGGTAATCCCGAAATATGGGCAAGCAAATCTCTCGGCGTGATTTTACCTTTGTCAGATGGAGCCGCGGGAAACCACTCTGATATCGGCTGGTCCAAAATCTCCGGACGGCATGACGCCAGCATGATCCAAACAGGCGTCGTAGCCAATATCTTTGTCAGGGAGGCCAGATCAAACAAAGTCCTTTCCGTCACCGATGGCGTTTCATTATCGCCCAGTTTTCCATAAGCCTTTGAGAAAACCTCCTGTTTTTCGTGAGATACAAGTAATACAGCCCCCGTGAAGATTTGCTCCTCAAGCCCTTGAATCATGAACTGATGAGTCTGTTCCAAATTCATTCAAACGGCGTCCTTCATTAGCCGATTCGTTGTTCGGTTCTATTTCTTAACAGGTCCTCGTGAGGCCATTCTCAGCGTGTGGTCATGAAATATGAGTAGTGCAAGAGCGCCGGGACCTTGGTTAAAAATGTAGTCATGGGGTCCGGTAAGCTTGAGGTAATCGTGGGGAATATCTTCGGCCAATAGCAATGCGTGCAGTCTTTCGACGGACTTGACCATAGTATCTCGGTCACTGGTGACAAGTTGAATAACTCGTTTCCTTAACATGTCCTTGTTTTTGGCGAGCAAATCACGGTAGGTGTCAAAATATGGTCCAAACGCCCCTTGCACAGAGCCGATGCTGTAAAAAATTTCCGGATATTTAAATCCATAATACATGGATCTGGAACCGCCCATAGAAACACCGTCCACACCGATTTTGCCCGGGGCGACTTTATAATGACTCTTGAGCGCCGGTATCAATTCTTCCACAATAAATGCTTCATAATATGGCAATTCCAAATGAGTTTGCGGAGAGAGAGGGGGCGAAGCCGGGCAGGCCAGGATCACTCCGCCATAATGATCGCGCTTTAAGCGAGTGTTGAAATTATTCAGATGCTCATTGGTTACCAGACCTCGGAAATCGCCGGCTGCAAGTTTATTATTGGCCAGGGCGATTATTGCTTCATCCGTTTTATAATATTGCAACCACGCCAGGGCACCCTCCCTGGGCGGTCGGGTGCATTCTCCAAAACCACCGAACGCGATGACCAAAGGATAATTAACGGCTGAGTCCCGATTGTAGTCAAGGGGGAGCGTAACAGCCACCACATTTTCCGGAAATCTCTTCGAACTAATTCTTAAATATTCAGCGGGAGTTTTGAATCCCGAAATGTCTTCCATGGAAACCAGTGCCGAATCCATGTCGGCCAATTCCGGCAGCTGAGAATTAATCATTCCGGTCGTGGTTTCTCGCGATTTTTTATCCTGTTGAACGATCGGCTGCCTTCTCTTGCTGGGCTCTTGCCCTTCCCTAGCGGCTGTTGACATTGTTTTTTGTTCTGCACTAGGGTTTCTCGATCTGGAAGCGGCTTGTTGCGGCGAAGCTACTGGTTTCTTGGGTAAATCCTCCGATTCAAAACAACCCTGCAGGCTCAAACTTCCCAGGATCAGCAGCAAGATCGTTCTCTTGGATACTTCCTTAAGCACTTTAAACGATGACCTCAATTAGGTTTCGTCCTTGCAATTCTTGAGCAATCTACAACGCATACATCGAATCGGTAACAAGGTGATAGTAGCGATTCGGCAGATGTATCGTAGTAACAACCGCTATTCCCGCAATTTGCGCGGAGGCGGATCTACCAAAAACCCGGGAAAGGGCTTAAGGTCGGACGAGCTTCAGCAGAGCGAGGACTATCGAGCGAATCATCCTTACCCTTATCAGAGGGCGTGGCTGCTACTCGTTCGTGCGTCAGCTCCCGATTAATTCCCAAAGCGCGCAAATTCCTCTTGAACTGTTTGGAAAACCAGTAAAGCGCCTGATGACCGTTGGGATATCTGTACGCGCAGTACCCGTGACCGCAGCTCTGAAATATATGCACATCAACTGGGAAACCCGCTGTTTTCATTTCAGAAACCAGTTGATAGAGTTTTCCACCGTTACTGTAAGAATTACAGCCGTCGCGCACGTTGGTGTTAATGTTATAGGCTATGCCACCAGCCTTGCGTATTCGCGCCAGGTTGGATCTCCACACGTCGCCAGTCATTGGGTAGCTGCCTAGATCCGTTTGCTGACCTCCCGCATAGCCAAAAATCTCGGGTCGACGGGCGGAAATCATAATTGCCTGAGCTGCCCCTGCACATGCCCCGTCAATGGCTCGGAACCGTCGATCCGGGACGGTTCTATAGTGGGTGTCGATGAACGGGATAACTTCATCGATAAGATACTGTTCGTAACGAGTCGTTGCGCCTCCCCCGGGGTTCCAAAGAGAAACGACAATCATGTCCTCATAGGGATCTTCCCTGAGCCATTGATTGAACATTTGCAGTTCTTCATTATTTATATTTTGCTGGAAACTCTCCTGAGTAAGATTGCCCGATTTCAAATTATCCATTGCAAGCGGGACCTTGCACCATACCGACCAGTACGTGGCCCCTCCCAATTCAGGCCCGTTATCCCAGCCCGATTTGCCGCCAAGCAGATATAACACGCCATATCTTTTAGAGATATTCTGCTCGTAATCATCCGGTAAGATCACATGAACCGGAAAAGGGCCGGGCACCTCTTTGCCCCCTTTTGCACTCGCACTGCGATATGCGTCGGAATGGACGCGGATGACTTCGATATAGTGCTTGGTGCGTAGGAACTTCGTGCGAGCTTCGATATCTGACCAGGGTTCCTCGACGCCTTTGCCCCAAACAGACGACGTCCAAACAATCAAGGCCATCGCAAGCAGGAGTAATTCTATTGATTTTCTAATCATTTCGATTCTCCGCATCAATAATTAATCCACTCTGATTTTATAAACATAGACTGGAAATCCCTGCTGATCCACGTTTTCCGACGAACTGGGGTCCATTAATACGACACTGCTTTTCACATTAACTCCCCGGAGCGCGCATCTCACGTACAGCGGATAAGTTCCCGGACGTCCTGCCTGAATCTGAAGAGTCATATCATACGATTTGTTTTCACCCCATAGTTCAATCCAACGCTCAGCCATAGGAACTTTCGTACGGATTTTGTCAGTAGTTACGGCCAACACGGTGCTTCCCGGGCCGAATAATTTACCAGGCTTGGCTGAAACAATCTTGAGTCCCGATGTATCCGGAGCCGAAACTGTGATACCTCCATAGTCCGACTCCGCTCCTTTGTTCTCCGCATCAATTCGAACTGTGAACGTGGTTCCGGATTTGACGGTCGAGGGCGCGTTCACCCTGACAATCTTCGGTGTCGCTTCTTTGGGTTTGGCCACCTCGAAAATGTTCACAGCCCACGGTGTTCCGTCTATTTTAATTTCCTCGCGGTATTGCCCTGTCCTCAATGGACCGGCTTCAGTTTTGCCGAAATCTCTTGGATAAACGAGTTCAATAGTGCGTCCATCGGGGCTGATCCGGCCTTTGGACCGAGATACCAAACTGGGACCGCTGAGCTGAATCTCGACATCGCGGGGAGTGTCACCAAGGTTCCTAAACCCAAATTTTATCCCATCCTTTGTGTCTCCCGAGAATCGAGGTATGTGAGTAACCAAATCGGGAAATATTTTGAAGACCTTGCCCGCCAGATGATTTATGACTAGATCAGGTGAATTAGGCTTCGGAGGCTAACGCTGACTGTGCTGGAATTTCGGGAGGTATGAGTTTTTCGCTCGATTCCGCAATTTGGATGTTTTCGGGTTCCTTGGCGGGTCCGGTCCCCATCCCCTCATGCGAAGGGTTTCTTGTGGCCAAGTTTCCTTTAGTGAGTTGCATCAGATCTTCAGAAAAGGCCATTCGATCTGATTGAGAGCCTTCCCTCGTTTCTGCAACGGTCTGAGCAGGCGGATCAATTTGAGTTGACGCTTCTAAAAGAAGAATCTTCTTTGTTTCGCCCCTTTGTCCCCCGAACTGTGAAAAAAATCGGTTCAATCCTTGGGGCGTGTTGATATCCATTCTGTGAACATTACTTCTATGTGTAGCATGATAGAGCCAAATCCCGTGCTTCGAGTCGGGCAAGATCAGGACCACGTGGTAATGCAAAATCTTGTACCCGGGTTTCTTGGCCGGCTTGCTTATACTCCCCAAGTACACCCGGCCTGGCTGCATTTGTGCTAATACCGCCTGCCACGCAGCTATATCATTCAGGTCAAAGCCTCTGAAACTCAAAGCATCAACTTTTTCAAGTGAGTAGCCGCTCTTATCAGGTCCTAATAGTCTGCGAGCTCTGCCTTCCGTGAGATTAAGGATCAAATCCCAGCCGAAAGTCCCAATCTTTCCCCAGTGCGGAATTCGGTCCGCTGTTTCCTTGAGGATCGCTCATGACCTGAGCGATAGTCCAATTTTTGTTAAAGAGGTATCGGCAAACAGAAACTACAAGTCCGCTACAGTTAAGACCCGGGGAATCCAGGATCTCTTCAGGATGCGCAAAGGTGGTGAAATGTCCCTTATCGTCCAGAGCGCCGTCTTCACGATAAGGAATGCCCAAATGGGTGTTAGCGATATCAATCGGGTCCTTCTTATCGGCAATTTTTCTCGCCCAAAGGTATTCAGGGGCAAAAATATTGTCCCCTATAGCCGGTCCAATAAATAATTCACTAAAAATGAACGTGGCAATGAGCAGATGAACTGTAATTTTGAGAAGTTTCACCAATCCTCCAAACTGTTACCTTATATTTGGATATGTTACCAATTATACCGACTACACGCAAGCTGTGCCGTTTTCTACCTTCCGAATCTGCCCCGATGAAATTGCCGAATTCTCACTTCACAAGAAAATTTAATCGTCTTACCAATTGTTTCTCGATGTAAAGCGCGACTTTCCACATTCCCGGCTTGTGCTCATAAAGTTCTTTCGTAGATACGGTATGTATACGAGGATTACTGCCCCGCGGCTTCCTGTCAATCCCTTGTTTTTCCTCTCTGGCTTTGTCATAAGTTGTCCTAATGGTACGAAATTCTTGCCCTTCGGGATCTTGCCAGACGCTTTCGGCGACATAAGTGGGCTTCTCATCTTTGGGGAGAAAAAACAGGTGGACCGATTCGTTCAGATTGTGGTCAAAAATTTCCCTTGGGCTGGAAGCTGAGGAAGCCGTTAGAAAAATATCGTTTACTAAATAATAGGCTTCGTCCGGGCCTGCTCGCTCAATTCCTCGCCATTTACCGACACTGATGGCTCCGCAGCCTCCGGTGAACATGAGAATAATGATGGCCACCATGCAAGGAAAATTTACGTTCACAAGGCAATCGCCAAGAATGCGTGATATTTTTAGCACCATAGGATTTTTCATCTTTTTAATTGTCAAACATCCGATTCATCTTCAGGGAGTGATTGCCATTGCCACTTCGTCACATTCAGGGAATTTGTTACAATGAATGCAATCAGCCCAGATCTTGTGCGGCAACATGTTTTTATCAATCTGAGAGAATCCGAGTCTCTCAAAAAGAGTTGTTCTGTCTGTTAGCACAAAAACTCGGTTAATTTCCATTCCACGCGATTCTTCTAACAAAGCTCGAACGAGTTCGGTGCCAATCCCTTGTCTCTGATGCTCGGTTTGAACCGCCAGCGACCGAATTTCCGCTAGATCTTCCCACACGATATGCAGAGCGCCGCAGGCAATTATAGTCTTCGACCCGTTTTCCGTACGCACAATAAAATCACGGACCTGAGAATAAAGTTCACTTATCGCACGAGATATAAGATTACCTGCCTTTGCCTGTTCGCTTATCAGCTTGTGCACAAGTTTGATATCTTTAAGCGTCGCCTTTCGAATCATCAGGGCACCTCGATCGCCTGTCGATCCATTAATACTCTCACATGTTCTTTTACTGATTCGGCGTTGGGAGAAGCCCCGAGCATTCTTGTAAGCTCATCTACCCTTTTTTCAGGATCAAGAGCGCTAACTTCGATGTGAGTGCGGCCGTCTTGTACAAATTTGCGGACTGAAAGATGATGATCCGCCAGCGCAGCAATCTGGTGCAGGTGTGTCACACAGAGAACTTGCTGCTTCGCTGCGACTCGAGCCAGTCTAGTCCCTACCGCCACAGCAGTATGACCGCCTATACCAGCATCCACCTCGTCAAATATAACCGTACTCGCACCGTGCATGTCCACCTGAAGGGCTTTGAGGGCCAGCATGATCCTGGAAAGCTCGCCACCGGATGCTATGCGCGCCAACGGTCTCGGGGCTTCCCCCGGATTTGATTCCAGAAAAAATTCCGCCTTTTCCAGTCCATTCGGCGTTGCTTTTTCCGCGCCCAAATCATGAAACTTGACCACTAACTTCGCTTGGGACATAGCCAACTCTTTCAATTCTACCTTCATTGCGGATTCTAATTTTGCTGCCGCTTCTCTCCTTTTTTCGGAGAGTTGACTTGCCACTTCCAGATAATACGCGCGGCTTTGGTCGGTTAATTGCTTTAAGTTGGTCACCGCAGATCGGCCTTCCAGGACGTCACCCGCTTCGTTGGTTAAGGTTTCCAGGTGAGCAATCAGACCCGACAAGTCTTTGCCATATTTCTTTTTTAATCGTCTGATGACTGCCAGCCGATCTTCAATCCATTCGAGCCTGGCAGGATCGCTGTGAAAAGTCTCCGAAATTCCCCTAAGTTCAAGGGCTACATCTTCCAGCCTATAAACTGCATCCTCAAAATTTTCGCGGAGCTTCGACATTTTTGAGTTTACTGATGCCAAATATTCAACTGCTTTTCCAACATCCCCCAATTCCTGGATGAGACTACCGGATCGGGAATAAAGGGCCTGATGAGCCTGGTAAGCCCGCTCACGAATTTGAGAGGCCTTCTTGAGAATCTCTCTTTCTTGCATCAGCTCTTCTTCTTCATCGGGTTTTAAACAGGCATTGGTAAGCTCTTCGATATCCTTGGCATTCTGAAGAGCAAGCTGTTGTATTTCTCCAAGCTTTGCCTCAGCAGAGGCAAGCTCTTTAGTGTTTTTCTTCCAGGTCCCGAACGCTTCCGCCGTGCTCGCTCGGAGGTCGCCTGCTGCACCGAATTTATCTAGGATGTCGATGTGCTCTTCAGGGTCAAGTAGAACACGGTGCTCGTGCTGGCCAAAAATACTTACCAGTGATTCGCCTACAGCTTGAAGCATGGCCATCGTAGCTATATTCCCGTTTATAAAGCACTTGGACCGACCGGACCCCGAGATCTTTCTGGACAAAATTATCTCGTTTCCACGCGTCGCGGCAGCCGCTAACTCCGGAGGAAAACTAAAATCCTTATCGAACTCGAAGAGCCCTTCCACATGTGCTTCTTCTTCTCCGGTTCGGATAATGTCCGCTGATCCCTTAGCTCCTAAAAGCAGATCCAGTGCTCCGATAAGAATGGATTTGCCCGCGCCTGTTTCTCCGGTGAGGGCATTGAGCCCATCGCGGAATTCTACCTCGATTTTATCAATTATGGCCAAGTTGGAAATGTTCAAATATTTTAACATGTAGGCTAAACAGAGCCGGGTCCGGATCGAATTCGGGCAACCGATTGCCCGTAGAAGAGCATATGGCCTCTATCCTGAATTTTCAAGTGATTAGGTTATTATAGTAATCCGAGCTTTTGTTTTAATACATCAAAGTAGTTCCTGGCACGCGATTGAACGATAATAAAAGGCAAAGCCGACCTTTTGATCAGAACTGACTCTCCCTGATTCAGACTGATGGTCTTGTGGCCATCCAGGGTAACATAGAATGTTTCTCCTCTTTTCAATATCAGTTGAGTTTCCGTATCCGGCGGTATTATCAAAGGCCTCTTAAGACCTGCATACGGACAAATCGGAGTTAAGAGAATACCTTCAAAATCCGGGTGAATAAGTGGACCGCTGGCTGCAAACGAATAGGCACTCGAACCTGTGGGCGTGGCCACTATCAGCCCATCAGCCCTCAGCTCCAGCTCTTTTGTATTGCCGAACCGAATACCCAAATCAATAAGACGTGCGATTCCCGCCCAGTGAACTACTACGTCATTAAGTACTCGAGCAGTCTTGCCGTCAGGCAAGGTCACTTCCAGCAGCATTCTCCTTACAAATAGGGCGGTGCCGTCCAGTACCGATTGCAGCTCTGAAATCGCCTCATCGGGCGAGACTTCGGCCATGAATCCCACGCGACCCAAATTGATCCCGAGTACTGGGATGGATTTTGAATTCAGTAGGGAAGCTGCCCTGAGGATTGTGCCGTCTCCACCTAAAACCACCAGAAAATCAACCTCGTCTGTGAGTTTTTCGGAGGAGCCCACGTCCCATTGGTCAGCCAATTCTTTGCATGAGTTCTCCAGTAGAACGTCTTTACCAGCTTGCCTAAGAAATCTATAGATTCTCTCACCCAGAATGACGGCCTGTTCGTTACGTTTTAAGACCAGTCCGATACGTTGCATACAATTCCTCAAATTATTCGATTATCTTGAAGTCGTTGCATTAAGTACCACGAATAGCCGCCAAAATCCAGGGGAATGGCCAAAGATATTGATAAATGCGGCAAAAAGCAGGTGAGGTTTCACCGCAAAAAACGCCGAGATCGCGAAAAAAGGAATGTTTTCGAACAGCATTACAGTTGGTCTTAAGGTGGATAGGTCGATGGAAAATTGCGGGGATGCAATCACCAATTATAGGATTTTGCGGAGCAAGATTTGTTCCCTCGCGAAAGACACAGCTTGCCTGTGGTTCGAGATTAAGTTACTGTGAAATTTGAAAAAATGGCTGTCTCATGAAAGATTCAAGAACAATATCCGGTTTTGAGTCGCAGAGGCCTCTGGCGGACAGAATGCGTCCCAGCGATCTGGACCAATTTTTGGGCCAGGAGGAGCTGATCGGCCCTGGGAAGATCCTACGTCGGGCTATTGAGGAGGATCGCTGCTTCTCGATGCTCTTTTGGGGCCCGCCCGGTACGGGAAAAACAACCCTGGCCAGAATTATCGCGGAGAGATCTCATTCCAAATTCGTGCCTTATTCGGCGGTAACAGCAGGTGTCAAAGAAATCAAGGAAGTGGCTGCAAGGGCACGGGAAGATCTCGAGGCTTCCGGATTGCGGACCATTCTGTTTCTTGACGAAATTCATAGATTCAACAAATCACAGCAAGATTATCTACTTCCTCATGTGGAAAACGGCACGATCGTACTCATCGGCGCCACTACGGAAAACCCAAGCTTTGAAATAAATTCCGCCCTGCTGTCCAGGTTACGGGTGTTCGTCCTTAAGGCTCTGGACTCCAATGCAATGCAAACGATTATTCATCGAGCATTGCAAGATCCCGAACATGGGTTGGGAAAACTGCACGTCGAGATGGATGAGGAGGCGGAAAGCTTAGTTGTTTCGCTTGCTGTCGGTGACGCCAGAACAGCTTTGAACATACTCGAGGTGGCCGCTATTGAAGCACATGAGCACCATCACGGAAAAATCAGCGGCGATATCATTAGAAACTCAGTTCAAAAACGAAGTCTGCTCTACGACAAGACCGGTGAGGAGCACTACAATCTGATCAGCGCTTTGCACAAATCTCTACGTGATAGCGACCCTGACGGGGGGCTTTACTGGATGGGCCGAATGATAGAAGCAGGAGAAGACCCTCTTTATATCGCCAGACGGCTCATTCGATTTGCAAGCGAAGATGTGGGATTAGCATCTCCACGTGCGTTGGAACAAACGACAGCGGCTTATCAGGCGTGCCGGTTCATCGGGCTGCCGGAATGTGCACTTGCTCTGGCCCAGGCCGTTGTTTTTCTAGCGACATCACCTAAGTCCAATTCTCTCGAAATTTCATATATAGCTGTCAAAGAAGAGATCGCCCGCTCGGGCCACTTACCCGTTCCATTAAATATCCGCAATGCTCCAACGGGTCTGATGAAGAAACTCGGATACGGCAAAGGTTACAAGTACGCTCACGACTTTCCTGACGCGAAAGTAGAACAGGAACACCTTCCGAAAGAAATAAGAGGAAAACGCTTTTATCATCCGACAAATAGAGGCTTCGAAAAGACAATAAAAGAGCGGATGGATGAATTTGAAAGAGATAAGGAATGAATTGTTCGGCGCGACCGTCTGACAATCGTTTGACCAAAAAAGTGATCTTGGGTCCCTGCATTCATTGACTTACGTTAAGACTACGCCTTTTGGCCAAAAAGCTGCACGTGCGGTTGTCTTCAAAGTGAGCCGAAAAAAACGGCAGACTATCAAAGAAACAGTGTGATATTCTAAGGGGAAAGACACGAGATACTGCCATGCTGTAAGTGAGGGGGAGGGCAAATGTGCTTCAAATCTAGGAAGCGACGTTTATCATAACCGCCCTCTCATGAATATTCATCCTCGACTCTCATTGTCTGGTAAGCCAAGAAGAAAACTATTAGGAAGTTACTTTGACGTCAGGCGCTCACGGCCTTGATTGAATAATCATCCGGCTTCATCTGAGCCGCGGGAAGGATCACTCCTGTAAACCAATGATGGAATGCGCTGTTAATTTTTTCTATTGCTTCATCCCAATCACCGTCGTAATCGGTTTCCTCTAGATCTTCGATGGTCTCCGCTGTCAGACCGGAAAATTCAGCGAGGTCTTCTCTGGTCATGCGGAGTTTCTTACGTATGTCGTAAATTTGTTGAGAGACAGCGGATTGTTCGCGGAGGAGTTCGACGTGCGCAACTCGTTTGGGATCATTCTTGATATACCTGCGGTACGCCCACTCAACTGCATCGGTACTAAGTCTTTTCTCACTCATTTTCCGGCTCCCAATGAAAGCTGTGAGATTCCGGATTTTCCTGGAATCTCAGCCGTTTCTCCTTGGCTCTCCTGATCTCAATAGGAGGAACCTTTTGACTGTCCTTATGAAATCCATGAGTTACCACCGCGGTCTCCCTTTCATGAAAGAAATACAACATACGCAGCCGGACTTTCCTGACACGCGCTCGAAGTTCCCAAATTCCATCTTCAAGATGTTCGGCGGCAGGGAACCAGATTTCATATCCATAGTCTCGCAATAGCTCAAGCCGCTCATAACAGGCGTCTTGTTCGTCCTCCGCCATTTTTTATCAACGAGTTCGGAAAAAAGATCAAGTTGGAATCAGACTACGAAAAACCCTAAATTTAGAACTCAGCGCATGCTCTCAAGCGCCTCCGCGTTTATTACTTTCTTCGATTTGATATAGTCAATTAAGAGATCGCTTACCAGCAGCGCAGAATCGTAACAATTCTTTCCTCTTTCTTTAAAAACCGTGTAACCATCGCCGCCACTCGCCAGAAAATCGTTAATCGCCACAGTGTAAGTTGCTTCCGGAGCGAAGCCTTTGCCCCGAATATCTTCGATTTTCACCTGCCCATTTTCCATCCTATATTGGATTCCGAAGGTCTGGAGCTTTCCACCGCTGCCTTGCTCCAGCTCGGCGCTTTTTTCGAGAGCTGCTGTCAGGTCCTTTCCTCTCAGAGCCATAGTTACAATAGTGTTCGGGAACGGCAGCACCGTATAAACATCGTTCAAAGTAATATCCCCTTCCTTTAAGCTCTCCCTTATGGAGCCTCCGTTGATCATGGCGACGTCAGATCCGGAACTGGAAGCCATATTGTATGCGATCAGTCTACCCAGGTTAGTATCTTCCCCTGATCTGATACTGCTTCTGGTTCCATCGAGAAATATCTCGGTGCGTCCGATAACTTCGTTGAGTCGATCGTCCATGAGTTTCTTGTGGGCATCTATAATGGATTTGATCTCCTCATCCTCTTTCACCTCGGGGCCAAGCAAAATCAGCCGGCCGCTGTAATTGGTTACCTTGCCTTCGCTAACTTCCAGGTCAAGCCGCCCCAGATATTTGGCATATGCACCGGCTTGGCAGATTACAGTGTCCCCAACACGAAGCGGCTCAAAAAGCGCGGTATGACTATGTCCACCGATGATTACATTTATTCTAGGGCAGGTCTGTGCCAACCGTTTGTCCTCATCCACCCCTATATGTGTCAGAGCGATGACCAGATCATCTTTCCGCACTTCTTTCAAAAACTCGCAAGCAGTTTTTACCGGATCGTTGAAAACCAGCCCTTTCACATTTTTAGGATGGGTTGTCACGGATGTCTGCGCTGTTGTTAATCCCAAGATCTGTGCATTGGTGTTTGATCCCGGAAATTTCTTTTGCACAGCCCGATCGAAGAGGTATTCGCCTGAATCCGATGTTGTGTTGGCGCTCAGCAGTGGGAATTCCATCTGCGGTCTGAGGATTTTTAATAGATTATCTTGCCCATAGTCGAATTCATGATTCCCGACTGTCATAGCGGTGAATTTCATTTTGTTCATAAGCTTGACGCCGAGTTGTCCCTTAAATGCGGTGGAGAATGGTGTGCCCATCAAAAGATCGCCGGCCAGGAAAATAAGCGTCTCTCGGCCTTCAGCCTGGTTGGATGCCAACACCTCTTTGATGAGCGTCTGAGCTTTCGCGAATCCCCCAATCATTTCCTTGGTGTCTGTATCTTGATACGGTTCATAATGCGCGTGCGGATCGTTCATATATAAAATCGTGAGCTTGAGAGGCTCCCCGGCACTTGCGAATGGGGCAGTGATGCCAAGTACGCACAGGAGAAATAAAACGGAAAGAAAACCAATTGCACACCGGTTGCTAATCTTCATAAGCCTCGCCCTTATCTGAATATTTGTGAGGCATTGGATCCCCGAGTCAATGGATAAACGGCAGTTTGGCCTATTATCCGAGCAGTAAAAAGAAGAAGCAATCTCCGAGCAAGGAGATTGCTTCGCTCGCATTGCCATGTCGGATTGGAAGTTTGGCCCGTGTAATCGCTCCTATGCGTCACTGATTGTCTCAAAATGGTCGGGGTGGCCGGATTCGAACCGGCGACCTCGTGCTCCCAAGGCACGCGCGCTAACCAGGCTGCGCTACACCCCGCAAGTACTTTGTTATAGTTCGGGGCGAGGGAAAGCGCAATACCCCGCGTATCTCGCAGACATCATTCCACGAGTTATGTAGAACAAAACAATCAAGGGAGAGTTAAGCTCCCCTTCCTAAACGGGGGGTCATGAGGATTTTAATAGCGGCGATATTACATCTGATACTTATGCTATAATTTTCAACACACATCCATCTGAAAGAGGTTATTAACGTGCCTAGTGGTAAAACGATCTGGTTCACCGGCCTTTCCGCTTCCGGAAAATCCGCCCTGACCGGAATGCTGAAAATTATTTTGGAATCTCGGGGCATCCCCGTAGTGGTTCTTGACGGCGATATCCTGCGGAAAGGGTTGAACAACAATTTGGGGTTTTCGACCAACGACAGGGTTGAAAATATCCGCCGAGCCGGCGAAGTGGCAAAAATCCTTTGCAGCGCTGGCCATACGGTCCTTTCAGCATTTATTACTCCGTTGGAAGAGATTCGGAAATCCTTGCGCGAAATATTTGAACCGGGACAGTTTGTGGAAATCTACCTTGATTGTTCTCTTGAAATTTGTGAACGCCGCGATCCGAAGGGTCTTTATCGTCGCGCTCGAATGGGTGAAATACCGGAATTTACCGGCATATCATCTCCCTTTGAGCCGCCTGAAGGGGCTGATCTTGTGGTCCCAACAGGGGAACAGACTCCGGAAGAGTCTTTGAAAATCGTCTTGTCTTTTTTGGGAAGCCATTTTACCGATTTATCTGTTGAACCCGTCAAAAACAAGGTTCTCCGTAAAACGGAGAAACAGAAGGTCGCGGTCATAGGATTGGATGGAGTTCCGCCTTCTTTGGTCTTTGGAGAAGCTTCCAGGAATTTACCTAATCTGCGCGCCTTAACCGAGCATGGTATCTGGGGACCATTACGCTCGACGGATCCGCCGATCACCGTCCCGGCATGGGCCACTATTACGACAGGCAAAGACCCGGGCGAGCTGGGTATTTATGGTTTTCGGAACCGAAAGAACTTTGATTACGAGGGGATGTCTATAGCCACCTCTTCGGATGTCCAGGTTTCACGTGTATGGGATTACATAGAACAGACCGGCCGGTCCTCGATCTTGTTGGGTATTCCTCAGACATATCCACCGAGCCCCCACAATGGGATCACTGTTTGCGGATTTCCGGCGCCTGACGGTTCAGTTTTCACCCACCCGGCCGAAGTTCAAAAGGAACTGACGGAAATTGCCGGAGGCGACTATTTACCGGATGTAGCCGGATTCAGGACAGACGACAAGCGGGGATTGCTCGACAACATATACACAATGGTTCAGCGGCGATTTCGCGTAGCTTCCGATTTTCTCATCCACAAACCATGGGATTTTTTTATGATGGTTGAAATAGCCCCGGATCGAATCCATCACGGATTCTGGAAATACTTTGCCTCGGATCATCGTCTTTATCAGGCGGGGAATGAATACGAAAATGTTATGTCCAATTTCTATATTTATCTTGATTCTTATTTGGGATCTCTCCTGGCTCTGCTTGACGACAATACCACAGTGCTCGTGCTATCGGACCATGGCGCCCGAACTTCTCACGGCGGTATCTGTATTAACGAATGGTTGATCAAGCACGGATATTTGGTGCTTCGAAATGGACTGGACTCGGAATGCCGGTTGAGTCCTGAGATGATCGACTGGTCGCGTTCCCGAGCCTGGAGCGATGGCGGCTATTACGCACGAATTTTTATCAATGTTCAAGGACGAGAACCGCAGGGAATTGTCTCTAATTCTGATTATGAATCTCTTCGCAACGAATTGATCGATTGTATCGCAGCGATTCCCGATGAAAACGGGAAGCCCATGGAAAACCGGATTTACAAACCGGAACAAATATACCAGTGCTGCAGGAATTGTCCGCCGGATCTTTTGGTCTATTTCGATGGGCTCTCTCGACGTTCCATTGGGTCTGTAGGTAGCGGCACACTTCATCGGTCCGGAAACGACACCGGACCTGACGATGCTAACCATGACCCTGAAGGTATTTTTATAGCGGCCAGAATGGCTGATCTTCGTAAGGGGAGAAGAATTGCCAAATATATCGGAGACGCTTCCTGTCTCGATATCACCCCAACAATACTTCACGAGCTGGGATTGGCAGCGCCCGCAGAAATGAATGGAAAAGTAATAAATCTAGATCCAAGAGAGGGTGTTATCAACCCGGAATTCTCCAGCATTGTACCGAAGACCGGCAGCTCTGCGGACGACCTCCGACCTTCCGCTGGGCAAGGCTATACTCAAGAAGAGGAAGAGATCATCAAGGAGCGACTAAGGGATCTGGGCTATATTTAAGCTTGGCCAGTCTTAATCATCAGTGAAGCTCTTTCCTTTTGGCTTTTAATGCTCTTTTTTAGTGGTAAAGGACCGCAAATGCTCAGAATAGTTTGGGCGTTCAGTTCAGATAAACAATGAGAATCTTGTGAACTCAGACTGTGAAAGCTTAACCGGAAGCCCGGCCGCTTCACGCGGCTTACCCTCCCTCTGGCCACCTCAATTCAGGGATTCATTTGAAAAGAGCAAGAATTTGTTAAGGTGGGAATATCTCAGTTAAATGCACGTGGAAGCTCCCCGGGGTAATCTGCGGAATGAACCCCGGGGATCCGTCTCCAAATTCATGACAGCGCCTTGCTTCCCTTCAGATCGCTAGCGCGGCGGAGTTGACTTCTTTTCGGGTGTTTTTTCAGACTTCTTTGGGCACTTTTCTTCTTTCGCTTTCATAGCTGCGTCCTTGGTGGGAAAAGGCCCTGCGATGGTTTTGTCCGTTTTAGCCTTGAGTTGGTGTACGCTGCAAACCCCGTTCTTGTCTTTTTGCACGAACCAAGATTTTTCGGCAGCCAGAGCGAGACCAGAGCCCAAAGCAAAAATGATTACAACTGTCAGGACAGCGATTTTCGTCAGTACACTGCCTCTCATGACCCAACCTCCCTCGATGGAAATATTTACCGACGCCTTAGCATGAAACCAAGCCGTGTGCAAGCCGAGATTGCGAAAGACGATCTTAAGACCTAATTTCTTCGCTAACACTAAGATCTGATCGGTGAATCGTCAAATTGTGAGAAGATTGCTCATCAGCAGTATGTATTGTTATTATATGAAGACAAAATCCTTTTGAGATGTGTGCGCATTTTCGGACTGACCGGCGCGGGACAGAATTCTTTCTTTAACTTAATTCACTCAAAATTGAGGGCGGGGTCTAATGAACAATTCCACACCCAAAATTCGGCAAGTTCCCACCAAACCGGGAACATCGCGTCACTAATAATTTGTTCAAGCTGAAGATCGTGTAAATCTGCAATATTAGTAGACTATCTCGGGTAACTCGAAATTTAAAAACTTAAATTCTCTAAATCCGGGGGGAAATCCATGACAAAACAAAGTGATGAGCAGGATCTTGTTGCAGTGGAGTTAAAGAGAAATACCGACGCAGGAAGAACCAAGAACCGAATCATTAATATTAGCCGGCGGAATTTTATTAAGACTGGCGGAGTAATTAGTGGCGCATTGATATTGGGTTTTTCTGTCCCTATGCGCAAAGCCGCCGCACAGGGAATAGCCGGAGGAGGTCCCATGACGATTAATGCTTTTGTCCGTATTGGTACCGACGATTTCATAGCCATTATCGCCAACCACTCAGAAATGTGACAAGGAGTTTACACTTCTCTACCGATGCTAATAGCCGAGAAACTCGAAATTGATTTGTCAAAAGTGCGAGTCGAGGCCGCGCCGGTGGATCCGGCATATAATCATACGGCTTTTGGTAGTCAGGTGACTGGCGGCAGTGACCAGCGTCTCGAGTGAATGGGAAAGGTTGCGCATGGTTGGCGCCACTGCGCGGGAAATGCTTATCGCTGCCGCGGCTGATATGTGGAAAATCGATAAAGCAACGTGTCGAGCAGAGAACGGAGCCGTGATTGACGCCACCGGCAAAAAGCATCATATGGACAACTGGCGGAAATGGCAGCTAAAATGCCCGTTCGTCAACAGGTTCAATTAAAGGACCTTCGAAATTTAAAATAATTGGGAAACCAGTGAAACGGCTTGATACCCCGGAGAAGACAGACGGCAAGCGTGTCTTCGGCATTGATGTTGAAGTTCCGGGCATGCTGCTGGCGCTTGTAGCCCGCCCGCCGATATTCGGCGGCAAGATAAAGAATTTTAACGCGGATAAGACTAAGGCTGTGCCCGGAGTTCACGGAGTAGCACAGGTTCCTTCAGGAATTGCTGCTGTTGCGGCCGACTTCTGGTCCGCGAAAAAGTGGCGGGATGCGCTCGCAATTGAATGGGACGAAGGATCCAACGCTCAGCTTTCGACAGACACCATGTTTGAACAATATTCAAACCTGGCTAAGAAACCTGGCGCCGTGGCGAGAAAAGATGGTGATGCTCCCGGAGCCTTGCTCAAATCGACCAAACAAATCAGCGCGGAGCTATCGATCTGGCAATGATAGTTCCATGGGATTCTTCAGACTCCATCACGATCCGAATGAATTGCTACAGTAAAGAGGGCCTCGAAAGACCGTTAACCGACATTCCTATCTATATTAGCTTCTTAACCTTGGCTAATTACCAGGCCCTGGAGATCTATCTCGAATGGCATGACCTTGCCCCCGGCTGCTTCAAGAGCTTCGCAAACCGCGGTTCGTCTCCCCTTTGGCGCTAGTGTTATCATACAGCCGCCCCCCCCTGCTCCACAGATTTTGCTCGCCAAACCTCCAGCCCTGGAAGCCGCAGAAATTAAATTCTCGATGAGCGGTGTGCTTACACCCGGGGCCAAGGTCCGTCGAACTTCCCATTCTTGTTGCACCAATCCGGGCACCTCGTCGTAACGACTTTCATCCAATGCCCGGTAAACCGCTCGAGCTGTATCCCGTATACGGAGAAGCTTGGCCCTGACTCCTCTGTCATTATCGATGAACCGCCTTGTTATCTCCCAATTATTCATACCGGAAAAGTGTCCCTGTCCCGTGTAGGTCAGGATGAGACTATCCGATAAATATTCGAGAACTTTCGATCGATCGCGAGCTGTCGTTCGCTGAAAATCGCGATAGCCGAATTCAATTAATGAAATTCCACCATATACGGAGGCAATATGATCCTGCTTTCCCGTGGGGACTCCTATGGCCGCTGTCTCGATATTTGTAGCAAGATGGATGATCTCCCGGGCATCATAATCCGCAGTCTGCAACTCCAACAAAACTGCCAATACCGTCACGAGAAGCGCGCTTGAAGCGCCGAGACCTGATCCAGCAGGAGCTTCGTTGTGTGTGACGACTTCTATTCCGCATTCGGGCGGCACCGCTCTAACCGCCCTGCCAATCAATCCGATTGGACCGTCCAGGGGCAAATCGGAGGGTGGCCACGTTTCGATAGAACACTCCATATCTTCAGAAATGATACGGATTATTTGTTCATCGAGTGTTCTGAGACGGGCTCGGCTGCGGACGCTCACGCTAACGTTGACGGTACACCCGCCTTCCATAATCAGGTACAGGGGATGGATATCCGTAGTGCCTCCAGCCAAATCAACTCGGTTCGGGGCGGCAGCTGTAATTTCCATCCTAATAGCCTAATTCCTCATCGAGAATGACAACAGTTATTTTTGTAAATAGCGGTTGGCGATGTATGATACTCGTGATCCGGCATATCCTTTCCGGTGAATCACAGTCCATACAGTGTCCGGCCTTTACACACGGAGTCTTTCTGTTCAAACTCATCGCTCTTATGGGGGCTGCGGTTTCTTCGATGCGTGCTATAGCCGAGTCCAAGTCGGGCACTACTTTATTTCTACCGGCCACCAGAATCACTTTTCCCGGGCCAAAAGTCATAGAATTTGTCCTGTTACCGCATCCTTCTCTGTTCACGATCTCACCGGTCGTGGTGAGCGCGTTGACAGACGCCAGGAACAAATCTGCGTGCATCTGGTCTTTGCGGCATTGAAGCTCTTCTGGTGTGCCGAATTTGTGCTTCCAATGATCAAACAAGGTCTTGCCGGCTTTCTCCAACATCGGCACTACGCCGAGGGCTCTGATAGTATGTGTCCCCGCAATTCCCACCGAGTTGCAATCTGCGGCCTGATTCATAATGAAGTTGACCGCTTCTTCTCGCGTCGCGAAAAATTCCGCGCCAAAGCCGTTCTTTTTGAGAGACTGGATTGTAGTCTCAAAAATTATTTTGTTATGCGCTTTCACGAATTCGTCCACAAGAATCCTCCTTTTATCGTCTCAGAGTTGTGAAATAAACCTTGGTTGGAGCTGTTACAGGCGACCCTCGTGATCATCAAGGTTTTTTTGATTGAGAATTCACAGGCCTAGCGGGCGTGGGGGCGTGCCTATAAGGACACCACTCGACCGGCTGCGTACCTTTAAAAAAGGGCTCCTTTACCGTATTTGGACATATCGATGTCGAGAGCAGGCCCGATTCAATACAAATATTTCTAAAGACCAGCCCTTCCGGGATAGATCCACCGGAATCTTGCGACTGTCCCGGAGCAGGTAAGAGACGTGACATTAATTTCGTGAATCTCGTGTCATTTAGTGGATTTCCTGGCAGCCTCATTATCAATAGTGCGTCGTTCCGGTAAGCGATCCCCCAACTTCCCTGGTCATCTCGGGTGATAAAGAAGGAAGGTCGCTGCTTGATATTATCTGAGGGACTTCTCTCGACCGATCCGCCGTCTGAAAGTTTCATCAGATGATTCGTCATGTAAATTGCCGCCAGCTTGATCGAAATGCTTTTTTTACCTGACACGTCAACCGGTTGCGTCAAATTAAGTATCCGGACACCCGGATTGATTTTTCCTGCATTCCCTAGCGTTGCCATTAGAGCGTAACTCTGCGCCAAATCAAGTGGATAAACCGTGTCCATGATAATGCCGTTGTCCGGGGCCTTTCGCACCGGCGCGCCGAATTCTCGCAATGTCTGAACCAGCTTATCCGCCCCAGCTGAATCTATCAGATTCCGAAGCAGAATCGATCTGTCATTTCGATAGGCTTCCCTGAATGTGACCAAACCACCAGGTCTTGAGGAAACAAAAAAAGTGGATGTGAGTGTATATTTCGGGTGCGCGGGATCTTCAGGAACAAGGGACTGAGCAATTATAAATGGAAGCACTGTCTCGACATTGGTAGCGCCTCCCGACCATTTATTTTCAGCAGAGGGGGCTATAAAAGCTTTGATTTCTCCCGAGCGCGGGTCTGTAAGCAGAAAATGTGTCTGGTAAGTTGCTTCTCCGAGAGGTCTCAGAAGTCGCTCTGAATCGCTCTGAATAAGGGCATCGAGAGAAGTCAGAATATCTTGCCGTAAGTTTTTCGGTCCTGCTCCAGGTATTTGCGCAGGCAGACCGTCCCTAACTAATTCCACGAACATGGATGCTTTCACCTGCGTTTGGCCTGGTTTTCTCATGATAACAGGTCTAACTATTGCTTCGTCGTAGGTTTCTCTAGTGATTTTACCTGCCTTGAATAAAAGTGCGAGGACCATATTCCGTCTTGCTAAAGCTCGTTCCGGGTGTCGATACGGATTAATAACACTGGGGGCTCTTATCATAGCAGCCAATAACGCGCATTCGGCCGGATCGAGTTCTCCCAAGGCTTTCCCAAAAAAGTGCCTGGCGGCCTCGGATATCCCCTTGATCGGATATGGCCCCCATTGACCGTAATAAAGGCGATTCAAATATGCCTGCAAAATCGTTTGTTTGCTGTATAGCGCATCCGCAGTGAGCGCAAGAAAGACTTCATTTATTTTGCGGCCCAGCGTTTTCTCAGGGCTAAGCATCACCATTCTGATCAGCTGCTGCGGTATAGTGCTTCCCCCCTGTACGTATCGCCACGCCTTGATATTGGTCATGAATGCCTGTCGTATGGAATCAATGTCGATGCCGTTGTGTGAAAAAAACCGTGAGTCCTCAGTAAGAAGTATAGCGTCGACCAACATGGGGGGGATCTCTTCCAACGAAACCGGACGACACAATTCCTGGCTGAAACCGGAAGCTGAGATTACGTATATTAGCTCGGGTTCCAGAGTAATTCGATTCACTTCTTGAAGAGATCGCATGAGCCGTATTGAGGTGATGCGATCCCAATCCAAAGTGAGGCTTACAGGACCACTGGCAATTCCTTCTCCTGCAAAGGGTGAGCTTTTGAGAAATATCGTAATTCCCGAACCCGATCGGCTCCATTCTCCCGGTTCAGGAACCGGCACGACGCTTTCTAGGTAACCCTGCCGGCCAAGTCTTTCAAATAATCGGATGCGATTAACTTCATCTCCTACTTGAAAAGAAAATGGGGCAGAATAGATGAAAACGGGCCAACGGTGAAGCTTCACCTCAAAAGTCCAGAGTATTGCCAAGACCAGAATTACTAAATAACCGCAGATAAAAATCAGCAGCACTTGGAAGAGCTTTTTTAAAACTGATATAATTTTCTTTAGTTTAGCTGACAATTATCTACTCTATATTCGTTTTCTGTTAGACAAGTAATTCCGCAAGCAGCCGCTTTTCGGTGGTTTCAGGTAAGTATATCAAACATGATCCAAGATCAAGAATCAGCTTTGGGCCGCTGGCTATCATGTTTGCCTAAACTTCAGGCGATCTGCGGAGCAGACACGCGAGTATGACCGAAATCATATCGTCTTCATGGAAAGCAGGAATTGAGAATTATACCGTTATTTTTTTAATTTCACGCCTGCGGAAGAAATTCCTCAAAAGACGGTATTCACCTGAAGATTTATAGAATCCAAGTTGATATAAATGAAATTGAGCAATGCAGTAGCTAGCCGAGTAGCCTGAGTCAACTGAGTTATACGATTTTGCCCGGAGAGTAGACCTTGGGTTTGTCGTTTCTTACCTCCGGTTATCCGTTGAACCTGCATTCTCCCAGTGAAATTTTGGAGCATTTCCCCACTTAATTGCGGCTCATCAAGGAGACTACTGCTCGATCCAGACCATCTAGAGTAAGCTCAAACATTGGGAAAATCTGCCTGATTATTCCTATCGTCCTGGTCATCGGCCACAGACGTGAAGGAGTCGGATTCAGCCAGACCGCGTGTTTGAAAGATTGTTGTAAGAAATTCAGCTGGTCCATGCTGGGCCGGCCGCTGCGTTCGTTGATGTAAATCGATCCATCTGTCGCCATTAATTCATAGGGAGCCATACTTGCGTCGCCTACAATGACGAGTCTAGTTTCCGGATCCCAAGTCGCAAGATCCGATATTCTCTGCGGCTTATATCGCCTCGGCGGATCCTCCCATACGAAATCATATATCGTGTTATGAAAATAGAACGTTTTCACGTCCTTGAATTGTGAGCGCGCATAATTGAAGAGGGTCTGGACAAGCTCTACGTAAGGATCCATTGACCAGCCGCCATTATCAATCGCGAGAATTACTTTTAGCCTGTCCCGAAGACCCCTATCGAAAACGATTTCTATTTCGCCGGCATTCTTGGTAGTGGCTGTTATAGTGTCCTCAATATTCACTTCATCTTTCGGCCCAACAGGGACCATTCTGCGCAGACGCTTCAGAGCTTCACCGATTTGAGACTCTGTCAGTGGACCATCCACGGCATAATCTTTGTACCGACGCTCCATGGCAACTTTTATCGCGGATTTTCCCATAGAACGTCCGCCAATCCTCATTCCTCCCGGATGGAAGCCCGAATGTCCTACCGGGGAAGTACCTCTTGTGCCAATCCAGCGACTCCCCCCTTGGTGTGCCTCTGTCTGTTCCTTGAGCCGGTCCAGGAAATATTTGAGCAGCTCTTCCGGTGACAGCTTCTGCAACTGTTCTTCACTGATTCCTAGGGCCTGAGCCAAGGCCTCAGGATCGTTCAACCATTCGTTGAGCAGATCTTGCGCCGCGGCTTCCAGATCAATACCCGTAAAATCAGGTAATTCTGCACCATGAAATAAATGAGCAAATACTCGGTCATAAAGATCGAAATACCGCTCGCTCTTGACCAGGA
Organism: uncultured delta proteobacterium; assembly: GCA_963741425.1. GTDB lineage: Bacteria > Desulfobacterota > Desulfomonilia > Desulfomonilales > Desulfomonilaceae > DATJPW01. Next base: position 232,184 of record CAVUHP010000022.1, on the reverse strand, counting down.
TACACCGAGCGGCCGTATAAAAATCGTCTAAGCCTGTAACAAGTCCTAGTTTTAGAGCTTTGTGCAAACGCAGGAATGAAGTGGGGGATATTGGAATACCCGCTTCCTTTAATGTGTAGAAGAAGCTAACAAACATTCTGAATTCCCATGGAAATTAAGCGCGCAAGCGACGGCTCTGTAATGTCGCTTGCTGGTAATCTGAACTCTTTTTAAATAATACGCCGAGGTACGGAATCTGACCCGCAACCATGTTTTTGGGTCGAAAATCCGGATCTCGCATAAGGGCCCTTGTCCAATTAATCAGTTCTCTTGTAGCCGGCTTTTTCTCGATTCCCTGAAATTCCCTGAGCTTATAAAACGTCTTTACGCACAGATCCATAAGTTCCATATCCAGATCCGGATAGTGGACGCGCAAGATTTGTCTCATCATGTCCGGCTCCGGAAACGCAATATGGTGAAAATTACACCTTCCCAAAAACGGATCGGAAAGATCCTTTTTTGCATTAGAAGTGATTATGATCACCGGGCGGTTCTTAGCCGACACAGTCTTATCTATTTCAATGATATCAAACTGCATCTGATCCAAAACGTCCAGCATATCATCCTGAAAATCGGTATCCGCCTTGTCGATCTCGTCGATGAGCAAAACTGTCTTGACTTCGGTCGTAAATGCCTGGCCGATCTTGCCCATTCTTATATACTCTTCGATATTGCTAACATCTCTTTTGGAATCTCCAAATCGGCTGTCATTGAGCCGAGTAAGAGTGTCATATTGGTACAAACTCTCTATAAGTTTCATGCTGGATTTCACATTGAGAACCAGAAGCGGCATCTGCAAACTTTCGGCAATGGCATGCGCCAGCATCGTTTTGCCGGTCCCGGGCTCCCCCTTCAGCAGCAGCGGCATTTCTAATTTAATAGAAACATTGACGATCTTGGCAAGCTCTTCGTCAAGCACATATTTTGCCGCGCCTTGAAAAACTGGACTAGTGTCTACATCGGTCATAAAGTTCGCTCCTCTTTTTTCCCCTAATTGCTTTTTATTTATGAAATTTCGTAAAATTTTCATATCGAACCCTTGTCGCTCGAAACACTTTCATCCGGTGACTTCTTAAGCCAGACTCTTTAGCTATATTTTTTAGCTGGCCTGACCAGCGGAGTCAATCCCTTACACTGAAATTAGCTGCATCAATTATTCTCCAGGGGGACGTCTTGCGCATGACGTCCCGCAACAGAGATGACATCTTCTCTTTCTCTTGAAAGTTCTTTCAACATCTTGAGGGCGATACATGTATGCGCAATTTTGGTTCAGCTATTCTCATTCCCGTTGCTAAGTGACTGTTTTATATACACTCAATGCCCTTAGATATATTTTTCCCTTGACAACCAACTCGGCTCATAGCTATTGTCGTTGCATTCCCATTCAGGGCTAGGCCCAACGGTTGTCAAATTCGCACTAAAAAAGGGTTGACAACGGGTATTTTTTTTGTAATAAAGCATAAACGCATCCAGAGTATTTTTTTTTGGAGATAATCCAAATCTGGCATTTAAGCTTCCTTGAATAAGGATTGATGAAAGGAGGATGAGGGTATGGTTAAGAGGACAGTTGCCGTTCTCGGAATTTTGGCGATAGCGTTGACCGCGGGAACGTCTTTTGCGTTTTGGGGCGCATGGGATTCTTGCGGTGGTCCAGCGGATTGCAAACCGATGTACTTACCTGTTGATTGCCCCACACCGCCAATGAAAACAATAGTGAAGACCTGGGCGATTAAGATCGAAGGTCCCTGCCCCGCGCCTGGCGTAGGCTGCGGCCCGGCCATGTGCAAAGAGAGGAGAGGATTCGATCTCTGCTGTTTCGTTAATGCTATAGCAAGCCCGTTCGATTGGCTCTTTGGTGGATGTGACGGTGTCTATGGCTGCTGTGGCGAGGGCGGATGCGGCGGCGGCGGCGGTGATGGTCCTTGTGGACCCTGCTATGGTCCCCTGGGCTGCGCGTTGGCCGGTCTCCCGGTAGTCCTTGGTACGCCAGCAGGATTCGCCGGTGGCCTCTTCGGCACCTGGTGGTAATAAGCAATCCAGACTGGCATGCCCAGAGACGAATCATGACACAGTAACTACATAAGGACCGGGCAGTCAGTCCGGTCCTTATTGCTTCAATGCCGTGATCACATTAGATGCTAGGCATCTCCGAAGGGATGACGCGAACTAAAAAATGCTTGACAAGTAGCTGTATTTCAGCTAAATACGAAAGCAACGTCCCTGTTTAAAAGAGTATATTCGATATTTCCGGTTTAATCTGGAAGGTCTTTAATGAAAGGAGGATGAGGGTATGGTCAAGAAATCCACCGTAATTTTTACAATTGTTGCCATGCTGGCATTTGGCGCTTGCACGTGTTGGGGTTACACGGTTACCCAGTGGCCGGTGCCCGGTATACCGAACACCGTTTTCTGCCCGGGCCCCCCGTGCTTGGTGACGCCGGAAGACTGCATGCTTAAAGGTCCTGTGGCTCCGTCATGTGAGTGCCCGTTAATTCCTGGTGCAATTCATGCCGGTGTTAGCATTCCTTTCCGAGCTATTGCTCTCGTGGCATCGCCTCTCTTTGCAGGTCAGTTCTGCCCTAGCGAAGGATGCTGCAGTGTGGATCTTGGTGCACCTGCATATGTTACCGCTGCTGTGCCATGCACCCCAGTCAATGCATATGTGCCCCCCAGGGGTTGGTAACTGGTACCAAAATATCATGAAAAAGGCCGGGTAAATTATCCGGCCTTTTTTGCCTCAGCCTAGAGATCCTAAGAGGATTCCTATAGACCAATGTCCAACGGCGTTGGTCTCTGTAGGTTCTAGGCAAAAATATCGATTCAGTTCAGAATCAGCACACCAGATTAATTCGTTCTTCTCCCACGAAATCCAGTCGTTCAGTAAGGTAAATGCATGGCGCTAGACAGGCTCGTTCATAACGCGCCGATTCAAGCGCGCCCCCTGTCAGGCCGGCAGAAGATGCGATACGAGTACCAGCAGCGCTGAAAAAGACTTCTCACATGGTTGTGAGATCGTTTTCAATCCACACTTTCTTGAGAGACTCACCTAGACACCGAGGCCGCGTCATTTTGACAACATGCGAAGGTAATCAGAAGCTCACGTCAATGTAGGTTCTCATTTTCAAAATGCATTTGAGGCGAGTCAGCTGCGGGCAACCGAGACCGAACTCAAGAGTCTCGAGGACCGAGCCGAGTATATTCACTATTAACAGACCTCCCGACGCAGAAGTCATTCAACATCTCGACGAGTAGCCATTTCAAAACGAGGGGGAAAGGCCATATCCCTGCCGGATTGGGGCCCGCTGGCAATGAACAGAGGTCAGGACCTACTGATAATGGTATTGATTTGCTTTTTAAGTATCTTAGTATCTCAGACTTGAAGAGCTGAGGCGGGTCCGGCCTTTTGTGTAAACCAAGGCAAGCTGAATGGACTTAGGTTCGATGATGTGGAATGGGCAGCACATTGACTCACCCAATTGATCAGGGGTCTCGCGGATTCTCCAGGTTACTACGATTTGAGAGGGAACCTCTTGAGTGCCATTAAAAAATAACCAGGTACAGATAACAGCTGTGGCGAGCATCAGCAAACCGCCTAACATAAACATGAATGATAAACCCTGAATTTTTGCAATAAATCCCCAGATGACCACCGACGCGTTAATTCCCACACCGAATGAGCCGGTAAACAGCGCCACGACCACTGCTCGATTTTCAGCATTCGACCTGTCAACCATTCTAGCCATCATTGCCGGGTAAGAAAGCCCTTGTATGATGCCGAACAGCGCTCCCAAAAAAATTGATTGAGCCATCGAGTCCATTTGTGAAGTGGAGATCAGTAAGATACTGAATCCTATTAAGCAGGCGAATATTAGTTTGCCACGGTCAATACGGTCTGCAAGACTGCCCAATGTGATCCGCACCGCTAGAAGACTCGCTCCATAGCACACAAAAAATACTCCGGCGCGGAGCCCGAGATTCTTGGCATATAAAGGAAAAAAGGTATTCATAGCAGCGAAACCAGAACCAAAAATTCCTGCCATAATCATCATTGAAAGATGGCCATCCTGAAAAGCGGTAGGGAAAAAGCCCTTGATTCGACCGCGACTGGTGGTTCGGTCGGTATCCCTCATTGTCAGGGCGGCAAGAAAGCCGATCAAACCGAAGCCTACAAGCAGCAGAAAATACGCTTCAGTCCCCCAGGACAATAGCACTTTTTCTCCGAGAAATGGTCCAATGGCTACCGCTATCGATCCGGAAACGCCGAATAATCCTATGCCTTGGGCTCTCTCCTCCGGTCGGAGCAGGTCCACTATGGCTGTGGCGCAGCCATTGAAGCATGCTGAAAAGGCAACTCCTTGCACGAGCCTTACCAGAATCATAAGGACAGAATACGATTTAAAGAATAAAAATCCGGCATTTGTGAGCCCAATTACCAATATCCCGCCAATAATGAAGATCTTACGTCCATGTTTATCGATCAATGGTGCAAGTATAGGGAGTGAGGCCAGTGAGGTGATCCCAATGGATCCCATGACCAAACCCACATCCACACTGTCGCCTCCCAGATCTACAATGACTATTGGCAGAAAACACCAGGTGGCAACAACAAGAAAGAGGAAAAGGTTTGTGACCGCGATTAATAAAAATTGCACATTAAATAGAATTGACGGCATTACAATACAGTCTCATTAAATTGTGGGTGCTCCGGCATGACATGTTATAGCCATCCATGCTGTTCTATCCAGTTTAAACTATCCTCGACCTGAGGATCGCTACCTCGACGTGTTTCCTGCCCTCCAGGACCCTCCTTTTCAGTACTTGCCGTATTCCAGACGCACCACCTGTGAGCCTTTTGGCACATCTATTCATTGTATCCCGTTCACCCATTAGGTTCCCCGTTCATTCGGAACTACAAACTTTCTACGAGTTCGCACGAACTCGTCGCTCACTAATCTCGACCACCTTGAGGACCGGTATCCCAGGCTTTTTCCGATCCTTTCCTGTCTCTCCAGATAAATCGTCTCGGGGATCTGCTCCCGTGTTCTACATTCGTGGGACTTTCCACCGCGGGAGCAGGGGGTCCGGTGATAGCGGGAACGTCTTCGTCGTCTCCCGGCCGTCTGACTGTATCATCCGGCAAGTCTTGTTCATGGATCTTTTGCTCTTTCAAAACTTCTCTTCTTTGAGGTACCGTGCTGGAGCATCCATAAAGTACGCAGCAAAAAATCATCAGAATTCCAATTTGAGTTAAATTCCGACTCATGCGAATGCCTCTTGCGTCCATCATCTTATCCAAGCAAGGCTTTCTTCGTCAACCAGTGACAAGATTCGATTCTCAACAGGCGCTCTGTCTGTGCGGATTTGGTATTACGATCCACGACTCGACAATCGCTCTTACCTATTGCTGCTCGATTTTTGTTGCGAAGGAATCCTACCCATATCGGAAGAAAAAACCTGAATGGCATATGTTAAGTTTCCGGAGCATTCCCAAACGGCTACTCCCAGATAATTGAATTTTCTGTTGAGTATATTCTTTCTGTGATTTGGGCTATTCATCCATCCATTCACTATGAAATCGCCCCATTTTTCAGGATTTCTGGCGCTAGTACTATAAGCTATATTTTCTCCAGCCGAGCTAATTCTCACAGCTTTCATTCGGTCCGAAAACTTCCTCCAACCTTCAGGAAACCGCTTCGATTCGTGATCCAGTGAGCCGTAGGTGTAAATGCACATGTTCTCGCTCTGCTTTCTGGCAAGAAAGGTCAGAGCCGGACTGATCTTCAGAGGCTCTAATTTTGCTTTTTGTCTCTGCTCGTTCGTGAGCCGAATAATATTTTCCTCCATTAATTCAATGTGTCTTTCTCTTAAGAATTGGCTCTTCTCCGAGGATCTGTCCGTGCGACGAATTCGTTGTTCGGCCGCAATCGGCGGAGTTTCACTGAAAATTAGATAAATCAGGAACGCGAACCCAATCCGTATCGACATCGCCCGGAACAAACCCGGGCCCCTATATCGGGCTGTAATGCTAGGCATTTCCCATCCTGGAGAGCCGGAGCCAAGATTTGTTTCGCACATATTACGGTGCACAAATTGGAAAACCACAGATCGCTGCAACCGCATGGTGGTTTGAAAACATTCCATTTGCCATGCTGCTCGTTCAAGTTTTATACTTGAAACGCTTTAAAGTAGATAGAGGAATATGCACCACCACTAATGAATCGTTCTGGTTCCCACGTTTTCAGCTCATTGACCAAATGTCCAGGTCTGATAATCGTGATCCTGCTGATTACATCGGGTTTTATTTTCGTTGTTGACAGGATCTCGGCTCAGGACAAGGACCGAGCCAAAATCTCTCTTTTGATTGCGACCGGAATGCCGGGTGGAACTTGTTATCACGTCGGTTTGGGGATGGCATCTTTATGGACTACCAAACTAAGACATCCGGGGATAAGGGTGTCTGCCGCGCACTCTGAGGGGTCACGCGAGAATATTGAAGCAATTCGAATTGCGGACGCGGATCTTATTCTTGCAGAAGAATTTTTCTGTTCAATGGCGTTTCGGGGGTCGGGAATTTATAAAAACCAATCTCTTACTGAACTCCGGAGCATCACGAATCTCTGGCCGGATGCTATACATTTTCTGATACAAGCTGACCAGTTCGAAACGGGCACAATTCAGGATCTTCAAGGAGTCATTCTGGCGACAGGCCCCTCCGACAGTGGGAACAAATATACGACCCAAATGTTGCTGAAGTCTTTGAAGAACTTACGGTCTCCGGTAAACCTTCGCTCAATGAGTAATATGGCGGCAGCCGAAGCCTTCAGAAAAGGAACAGTCCAGGCATTAGATCTAACGGGAGGACCGCCGGTCCCATTGATCGCCACCCTTTGCTCGGAAGGATCATCCGCTCTCCGTTTCTTGGACATTTCTAACAGCCAATTGGAAGCCTTTCGGGCCACCGGGTGGGAACACATGTTTCGCTATGTAATTCCATCAGGGATTTATCCCGGGCAGGAACAACCGATAAATACGATCGCGCAGATGGATATCCTCGCCGTTACCTCGACCCTCAACAGTGAGGTGGTGTATGCGTTGACCAAAACATTGTACGAAAACCTCGATTACTTGGCACGTGTCCATCCGGCGTGTCGGAGTATAACTTTGGATAAGGCAATAACTGGATTGACTGTACCTCTGCATAGGGGAGCGATTCGTTATTTCAGAGAACGAGGTTTAGATATCCCCGCTCATTTGATAAAATAAACCCGCATAATGTGCTAATGTAGAGATCTCTTCCGGAGAGTTGCTTCGGCGGATATTTCTTTCTGTTCATGCTAAATCAGACAAAACCTGGAGGAGGTTTTTTCATGAAGGAAGTGGTCATTATCGACGCTGTACGCACACCCGTAGGATCTTTCGGTGGGGCACTAACGGGAGTTCCTGCTGTGGAACTTGGAACGATTGTAGTTAAGGAACTGATACGACGAACCGGAATAGATCCGGCTCAAGTGGAAGAACTTATCTTCGGTTGTGTATTGCAAGCAGGACTAGGCCAAAACGTAGCGCGCCAAGTTTTGATTCATTCCGGAATCCCTAAAGAAGTCCCCGCGCTTACAATAAACAAAGTATGTGCATCAGGACTCCGGGCTGTTTCTTTGGCCGCACAAATAATCAAAGCCGGTGATGCGGATACGGTAATTGCAGGCGGCACGGAAAACATGTCTCGTTCCCCCTATGCTTTAACCAACGCTAGATGGGGAAACCGAATGAATGACGACACCTTGGTGGACCTGATGATCCACGATGGACTACTGGATATTTTTAATAAGTATCATATGGGTGTCACGGCAGAAAACGTGTCCGAACAGTGCGGGATTTCACGAGAGCAGCAGGATGACTGGAGCTTCACTAGTCAACAGCGTGCGAGCAAAGCGATCAAGGACGGGCGGTTCAAAGATGAGATCGTCCCTGTGTCGATTCCGCAGCGCAAAGGGGAACCTAAAGTTTTCGATACGGATGAGCATCCCCGAAGTACAACCAAAGAAGCCATGTCAGCTCTTAAGCCGGCGTTCAAAAAAGATGGAACCGTTACAGCGGGGAACGCTTCGGGCATAAATGACGGAGCGGCAGCGATTCTCGTGATGTCCGCTGATAAAGCCAAAGAACTAGGGATGAAACCCTCATTCAAAATTCTTTCTTATGCAGCGGCAGGGGTTGATCCGAAGGTGATGGGACTCGGTCCCATTCCCGCGACAAAAAAAGCGCTTGCAAAGGCAGGTCTCAAAGTCTCGGACCTGGACTTAATAGAAGCAAACGAGGCATTTGCTGCTCAGTTCTGCGCTGTCGGGGCTGAATTCGGATTCGATCTGGAAAAGGTAAACGTCAATGGCGGTGCTGTTGCCCTTGGACACCCGGTCGGAGCCTCCGGTGCTCGTATTTTGACAACTTTGTTGCACGAAATGCGTAAAAGGGAGAATGCAAAAAAAGGACTTGCCACTTTGTGTGTCGGCGGCGGAATGGGTGCTGCAATGATAGTTGAGAAGATTTGAGAATAATAGACGGCATATGCTCCGTGGTTTGCAGGGGTGCACTGACGTGTTCCCCTGCATGCTCTAAGCTTACCTCAGAGGAGTATGAGCCAATTTTATATGCCGTAAACGGACTCTGCTAGAGCATGCTGCTGTTAGAACTCGACGCAACCGAGTATCTTCGATTCATTGAAATCCAGAGCACAATTATCGACAGGAAGATTGCCGGAAGCTACCATGACGTGCTGCTATTACTGGAGCACCCACCTACGGTAACCCTCGGCACCAGAGGCAGATTATCAAGCCTGACACTAAGGCCGGAAGAGCTGGCAAAATTAGGGATTCAAGTTCACTTCGTTGATAGAGGAGGTGAGGCAACATATCACGGTCCGGGTCAATTACTGGGGTATCCCTTGATGGATTTGAAGAAACTGAAGATTTCAGTAAGGGATTTTGTGTTCAGGCTCGAAGAAACTGTTTTAATTGCACTGAGGCAGTTTGGATTGGAAGCATTCCGGCTGCGCGGCAAACCCGGAGTTTGGACAGGCGCCACGGATAAAATCGCCTCGATCGGGGTGAGGATTCATCGTCGCATTACTTCCCACGGATTTAGCTTGAATATTGATCTTAGAGTTAACCCAACCTCATTTTTGGTATGTTGCGGCAACCCCGAAGTTCGCATGGTCAGCCTCAATGAATTATTACCCGACTCAGTAACCATGGCATCAGTAAGACCGATATTGGCGAGTTCTTTTGCAGAAGTTTTTGAAGTGCGTCTTGAACGAGCTTCGCTGGAACAAGTCCTGGAAGTAAACAGTTGATAAATGGCAATTCCGATTAGCTATAGTTTCCAAAACCTGACCACACGCAGATTTACTAGTATCTTGACTGCGGGAGGGATGGCGCTGGTTACTTTTGTTTTTGCGGCAGTGCTCATGTTGGCGGAAGGTCTGCAGCGAACTCTCATTTCTACGGGTTCCCCTGACAATGCCATTGTCCTGAGAGGCTCCGCGGAAACTGAGGTATCCAGCATCATTGAGCGCGCTTCAGCAGATATTATTGAGGCTCAGTCCGAAGTGGACTACAACCCTCAAGGAGATGCCGTTGTTGCCAAAGAGGCACTTGTTCTTGTAACTCTTCCAAAAAAAACAACAGGGAAACCCACCAATGTAACTGTCCGCGGGACCGGGCCAAATTCAACAACTCTGAGGCCGCAGGTCCACTTGATTGCCGGCCGCTATTTTCGTCCCGGTTCGAGAGAAATTGTCGCGGGAAAAAGCATAGCAGAACGAATTACCGGTGCATCCCTCGGGGATACACTGAATTTCGCGCTCACGGATTGGAACGTTGTGGGAATTTTCGATGCAAACGGGACTGCCTTCGATTCCGAATTATGGGCTGATAGTGAGCAACTCATGTCTGCTTTTCGGAGGTCACATTACTCTTCCGTGCTTCTTAGAGTGCCAGGTCAGACTTCGTTTGAAGCTATTAAACGAAAACTGGAGAGCGAGCCGCGGCTGACGGTTCAGGTCAAGCGTGAAATGGACTTTTATAGAGAACAATCTGAAGTTATGTCCAAATTCATTCGGATTTTAGGACTTGCCATGACTATTTTTTTCAGCGCCGGAGCAATTCTGGGCGCGATGGTAACCATGTACACCGCTGTGGCCAATCGCACCCGGGAAATAGGAACGTTGCGGGCGCTCGGATTCACGAAGTTGAACATTCTCGCTTCATTTCTGGCTGAATCATTGACATTGGGCTTCATCGGAGGCGCTCTAGGTATCTGCGCCAGCGCTTTCCTCCAACTGCTGACTATATCAACTATCAATTGGCAGTCATTTTCCGAGCTCGCATTCGGATTTGACTTAACTCCGACTATAGCAGCTTATGCCTGGGGCTTTGCGCTTATTATGGGGTTCGTTGGCGGATCGCTTCCGGCCTGGCGAGCGGCGAATTTGAAAATTGTGGATGCCCTGAGGGCTCAATGACGCGCTTAGCCGTTCCGGTCACCGACAATCGGCAACTCTGGTCGACGGTATGTTGAGCCGCGGCGAGTGAAAACCTCAGGCAGATCGGAAAACTGCTACGGCTTTGACCTCAATGCCTTTACCAATCCTGGGACCGCAGGCGCCCCAATTTTTTCCAGGATTTCTGTTATCAGCTCCGCGTTCTTCATATCAGGTGAGCGCAACAATGCTATCAGGGGCTCCACCGCAGGGGGACCTATGTTGATCAGCGCCTTGGCGGCAGGTCGGACCACATCAGAGCTTCCTTGGTTTATCAACGCTATCAATTCCGGTACGGCTATTCCCCCCATGCGACCTAGAGCCTCCGAAGCGGCCGCCTTCACCAAGGGATCTTTGCTCTGTAGCGCCTTTAAAAGACCTGGAACCGCGTCCTTGTCCATGCCGACCAGCGCCAGCACCGCCATTTCCCTCACGGGTTTATAGTTGTCTCCCAGGAGGACCAGGAGATCGGGGATAGTACCAGCAGCTTGTTTTCCGATGCTGAGAAGGGCAAGAGTTGCTGCCTCGCGAACGAGGGGGTCTTTATCTTTAAGCGCCTCGGCAATTACAGGCACCGCGGGTGCTGCTTCCGGACCTCTATCCGAAAGCGCCTCGATCACGGTCAGGCGCACGACCTCGTTCGGATTTTTTATGGCCCCGGCCAGGGCGGGAATAAGGTCTTTCGCCGGGAAATCCGCTTTTTTCAGCTCCTGAGCAGCTTTCATGGCAACTGCCGGGTCCTGGCTCTGTAGCGCTTGCAGCAGCGAGTTCACATCCTGAAAAGCCGAAGGCGATTGGGCCATGCTTGACCGTGCCGGCAGACCCAGAATGAGTAGGCCCATGCCTAGAATGCTTATAGTCAGGGTAGTACTAAACCTTGAAAAAAGTCTCATAGTTGTCCCCCAACGTGGATCGGAACATGGTTCAAGCCCTCTTTCTTGAATTCTCCTGTCTCAATGGGGAGCACAATTTTAAGAGCCGCCGTTAATAGGAGCAATCCTATCGACCAAATTCCTATGGATACCAGAATCTCTATTGTAGTCGGAGCGTATTCCCATATTTCTCCCAAGGGAGCAGGAATGAATCCGGGTATAATCAATCCCATTCCTTTTTCGATCCAGATCCCAACGATGATCAGAACGCAGCCCAAGTTCAGCGTCAGATAGTTCTTGCGAGTCGCGGGAATGAGAAAGATGACAAATGCGATGACATTGAAGACCAAGGCAGTGCGGATCCATGGCACCAGCATACCTTTTCCGTGAACTCCTTGGTACAGATATTGGAGGGGCGTCAGATGATGAGTGTCAGAATAAAGCTCTTTGAAAAACTCAGCACCCAACAAGAACAGGTTAATAGCCATGGCAATAGCTATCATTTCTGCGATTTTGAACAAGGCTTCATCTCTAACATGGAATTTCGAGTACTTCCTAACTAATTGGAAGAGCAATATCACCAGTGCAGGCCCGGAACAAAAGGCAGAAGCAAGGAAACGGGGTGCAAGTATAGACGCGTTCCAGAAAGGGCGTGCGGCCAGTCCGTTGTAGATAAATGCAGTGACTGTGTGGATGCTCACCGCCCATGGGATCGACAAGAGAATGAACGGAAGAATAAATCTCATGTTCACCGGACGGTTGTGGTAAGCGTTCCAAAGCAGATAACCCGGAATGATTATGTTCAGGAAAAGATAACCGTTCAGGACGACAATATCCCAGGCCAACAGTGACCTGGGTAGGCTCAGGATCCCCAGGCCCGGAATGAGATGCCAGAATCTGTCGGGTCTTCCCAGATCTGCGGTCACGAACATCAGGCACATCAACAGAGCGCAAACTGCAAGGACCTCGGCCACGATAACTATTTCCTTGATCGGTCCGAAATCGTATAAATACGCAGGAATGATCAGGAGCACGGCTGCTGCGGCTACGCCGACAAGAAAAGTAAAATTTCCGATATAAAGTCCCCAGGAAACGTAATTCTGCATGCCGGTTGCTATGAGACCTACTTGAAGCTGCTTCACGTACGATGCGATTCCAATCGCAGCCAGGACAGTCAGGAGAGTCATCCACAAATAATAAATGAGGCCACCTGTCACTAGTCTCCGGCCTGTTTCGATGATAAATCCGGACGTCGCCATAGTGCTCCTCAATTATCAGGTAGCGAAGAAGTAGTAGAATTTCGGTTGTGTGTTCAGTTCTTCTTTCAAACGGAACACTCTTTTGGTCTTAATGATCTTGCTGATCTCGCTATCCGGATCCAGTAAGTTTCCGAATTTTCGAGCACCCACCGGGCAAACCTCCACACATTTCGGGTACATTCCTTGCCGCACTCTTTGAATACAAAAAGTGCATTTTTCCACCACATTTCGCATTCGCGGGCGGTTCCCCAAATAGTGTGTACTCGGGTTCACCTGATCTTTTGGGATCGCTGGATCGGTAAAATTGAACCATCGCCCCATGTAAGGACACGCGGCCATGCAATACCGGCAACCTATGCACCAATTATAATCGACAACCACAATGCCATCCGGCTCAGTCCAAGTGGCTTGCACAGGGCATACTTTAGTGCATGGAGGATTCGCACAATGCTGGCACTGAACCGGCATGTAATAATAGCCTTTTTGCGGCACCTCTTCCGGGTCATAGTAGATATCGGACTGCTCCAGGTCCATGTTTCCGTCTTTAAATCTCAGCACTCTGATGTAGTGGATCTGGGGATCCCTGGACTGATTATTTTCTTCAACGCAACCGTAAACGCACCTGCGACAGCCGATGCACCGTTGGATATCCAGCCCGTACCCGAAAAGTGTTGCGTCCAGCGGGGCTTCTGTGCCGACAACGAATTCCTTTCCATATTTTTTCTTATATTCTTCCTGGAGTCGATGAACGGTCTGCTCGATTTCCTTCTTGCTCATCCTCCGAAAATTGTCCTGAAAGAACTCCTGCCACGTGCATGAATTCACCGCCACCATACCCAATATGACTAGCTGCGCCTGCGAGAAATGCCCGACGGTCGGGTAACGCGTCTTTTTCCGAGTCAGCACAATGTGATTGTGCAGAATTGTCTTGTTGTTCATTACCAACATTTTGTTCAGTGAATTTCTCGTCATTCATGGCCATAAAACCTTAATGCGCAGCTCGCTTCTCCTTGGGTGTCCAGGGCTTATGGGGAGGCGGCATAGGCTCGATCGATTTGAATTTTGGTGAATGTGGATCGTGGCAATTGATGCAAAGATAAAAGGTTTTGGCGCCATTCCAGTAACCGGTCCGCCTGCCGTGAATGCCGTTCCTCCAATCTCTCAACTTAGTGCCGTGGCATTTGCCACAGAGGAGATACGTCTTATTGAAAGGAATCAACTTCCCATCGCTTAGGGGAACTAGGTAATCGCGATTATCAGGATGATGACAGTCAAGGCACCAAACCATCTTTCCGCCGTGATTCAGTTTTATATTCTTGTGGACCAGAAGATCTTCTCGTCTCTGGAAATTGATCGGGAAATCTTTCTCCGGCCCATGGCACGCTCTGCATGGAGTTATGGTCTTGGGCAACTCCTTGAGTGGAACCGGGAAGTCCTGTTCGGTCCCGGGTGGACGAGCTTGCGCGGATGCATCGGAATCATCTACAGGCTGGGCGACCACGCGTTCGCTTCCGAAATCGGCACACAGCATCAAATACACAATAACCAACGAGAGAAGAAAAAACTTTGCGATGCTAAGCCTTCCTGACATGGTATCCTTCTTCGACAAACACGCGGCTATTTGACTTCCTTCCCGCCGTACCTTTGCTGATAAAATTGCTCGATTTTCTGCAACTCTTCCTTGCTCATCCCATCCTTATACCAGCGATGAAGCGGGTCCTTGAAAACATATTCGTTGAGGATGGGCATAGCCGCTTCCTTTCCACCCATGATCTTCTCAACCTCAGGAAGAAAATGTGTATAGAAGTTCTTTGCCACCTCATACATCCCGTGCCACCATGCATAGTCCGGACCCATCATGGCCGCACCGTGTCGGCCGCGGCGCCCCTCGTGATGCCACAGTTCGTAATAGATCCAGTCCAGCTTATCATCGAAATCTGCCTTGGTAAGTTTCCCCATATCCATTAATTTTTGCCGAACATTGCTCGCCGGTGTGGCGAACTTGTTGTTGTATAAATCCACGAAGTTGTCGAATTGATTGTAGAAATCGTCGACCATGAAGTCCCCGTGGCACTGCCGGCACACATCTTTCATCTTTTCTCGACGATCTTTCCAATGCTCCAGCTTTTTGGAAATTACGGGCCGAAGCGTCCATGAAATACGCTCGCCGACATCGTGTGTGGGCGATTGATTAGGGGTAGCACTGATATGGCACGTAGAGCATGTTGCACTATCCTGGTAGTCGACCCCGACTATCCATTCTCCCTTATCCATGTTCATCTTGTCTCTGAAAGCCTGGTACAGAATGCCGTGTTTGCTCTCGTTGAAAACCTCCATTTGGGGATGATCGGGTCCGAGATGGCATTTTCCGCACGCGTCCGGACGTCGTGCTTGTTCCTTGGAAAAACGATGCCTGGTATGACATGCGGAACAGCTACCTTTGCTTCCGTCCGGATTGATGCGGCCTATTCCGGTATTGGGCCACGTACTGGGATCCAGTTTTCCATCCTGGAGCACCTTAATATTAGAACCATGACACTGACGACACCCGGAATTGACCGCGGCCTGGCCGCCCACTACCGTGCCCAGGTAGTTATCGGACGAATTCAGAATATCCGCGGCCTTAGCATGATGAGATACCTGCTGTTGATCGAACTGTTCCTTGTGGCAGCGAGAACAGTCTTTAGGACTGACCAGTGTCGCAATCCAGAAGCCTCGATGATCATATCCATCAGGGTCTCCCGGTGTTTTGTCGGTTTTCTTCTCAGCCTTATGACAGTCGAAACAGTTAACCCCGGCCTGGCCCATTTTTCCAGATCGCCAGAGCTTTAACAGGCCGGGAGTTTTCAGTTCGTGGCATTTAATACAGACCTGTCCTTCAGGAGCACCGTACAGTTTTGGGTCCACCTTCGACGCACTGAATGCCGAATAGGAATAGATTGGCACCAGCAGGACCAGGATGAGAATTCTTCTCATGGCTAAAACTCCCTATATCGGAAATAGTACTTTAAGAAATACCGGATTCGCCTAAACAGATCGGGTGATATTGCCCCCAAATGACACGTGTAAATCAAAGATGTCCCAGATCATTATCAAAATCGTTCAGTCAAAAATCAAATTATACAAATCGTTACTAATCTAATTCGATCCTGCCAAAGAATTCTTTTTTGATACGATTATTCGGTCGCCACAAATGACAAAACAGTCCCTTCTCCAAATTTCTATTTTGTAAATTTTTTGTTCCCACCCTTATCATATTACAGGAAACAGATTTTCTTTTCGTGTGTCCGCGGATTTGTTTATGCTGTAAGTCTGACATATAATGGTTTCTCGATGCAACTTTTTTTTGGGACAACCTGCTCTAAAGCCTACGATATTTGATCGTGACTCTTGTCTAGTGAGTGATCGAGTATTCGAAGTGCTTAGTTGTGCGCCAGACACCCGGATTCAAAGACCTCTTTCTGTCACCGGTCATTCAAACCGGTTACCAGAAGTCACGAAGTGGTCTACTTGGTGGAACGAAAACGATGGAACGGGATAGTTGGGAAGCCATTTGCAATAAATGCGGCAAGTGCTGCTATGAAAAAGTGGATCTGGGAGCGGGACTTATCCACTATACCGATGAACCATGCGTCCATCTGGACATTGAAACAAAGTTGTGTAAGGTTTATGACAAACGACACCAAGTGGAGCCGGATTGCATAAGTCTTAACGCCGACATTGTGCGGTATATCCATTGGCTGCCGGAAGATTGCGCTTATCTTAACTATGTGAGACACCAAGATACGCTTTCTGCCGTCCGTAATGCGGATAAGACAAAAAGCCGCTCTGGTAATCCGCGGAGGAGAAAAAGGAATGGCCATAAAAACCCTGAACGTCAATGAAGACATTTTAAACGCTAATGACGTGCTTGCGGAAAATCTGAAAAACAGATTCAGCCAATCACATATATTCGTAATGAATCTTATGTCGTCACCCGGCGCAGGTAAAACGTCAGTCATTCTTAAGATTATCGAAGCCTTGGCGAAGAAATTCAAGATCGGGGTCATCGAAGGCGATATTGCATCGGACGTGGATTCTCAAAAAATAGCAAAAACCGGCGTCGAAGTTCTCCAAGTCAATACCAAAGGCGCCTGCCATTTGGATGCGAATATGATCCTTTCTGCGAGCAATTCCCTCGGACTTGATGGAAAACAATTTCTGATAATCGAAAATGTAGGAAATTTGGTCTGCCCGGCTGAATTCCAATTGGGCGAGGATATAAAAGTCATGATCCTGTCCATACCCGAAGGTCACGATAAGCCTCTCAAGTACCCTTTAATGTTTACGGAATCCAATGCATTAATCTTAAATAAAGTTGATTTGTTACCTCACACGGATTTCGATATGAATGAATTGCGCAAAACAGTATTAGCCATGAACCCGGCCATCGAGATTTTTCCTATATCCGCAAAAACCGGAGAAGGTGCCGAAGCATTCACCGCCTGGCTTGAAGGAAAAATCGCTGCTAAATGAAAACCTGATTATTGATCTTTTTATCGCGGCTTGGGATCACATGATCGGTTTGATTAACTCTTTGTCCATGAAAGGCTAGAGAATTGATATTTTTCGGCAAATATAATGTGCTCCGATTATTTTTTTTCGCCTGGTTGTTAACAGCCATCTTAGTCACAGGAACCGCTGTTACTGCCGCTGAGAAACAGCTCTCTGATGCCGTAATTGCAAAAGAGCTTTCAAAAGAGAACAATAAAATAATTATTGAAGAATTCCTTAAATACGAGTTACGGGATGTTAATGAACACGTAACAAAGCCGTTACTGAATAATCATCGGTCTCTCGACTTCTTCATTAAACAAGCTGAAAGAGGGCCGGTTAACAATCTTTTCTTTTTGGAAACGCAGGTTCACAAGCTTCGCGACGCCCAAAAGAATATTGATTCTCTGCCATACGCCATAGCTTTCAGTTCAGCGGAAAAGAAAAAAATTCTGGGACTTCGACAGGTGGCAGACAGAATTTCCTCTTATGGCATTCCTCTCATGAAACGTGATTTTTTTCGAGTTGTTGAGGCCGCCAAACAACTTGCCGAGAAAAAGAATAAACATCCAATGGAGCTGATCCGAGATCCGGGTTTCAGAGATGCGGTATTTCGGCTCTGCGAACCTACAGCGCCAGCATTGGATGAAGCAATGGGCAAGCTCTCTGAAGGTGAGTTGATCTGTATGCGCCTGGGGTGGACGCTAGAGGAAGTTACGATTACTCGTTTGTGGCTTGTATTCAATGATAATTGGCTTCCTAAAGAGGACGATTATATGGTTTTCAGAAAGAAACGTAGCGAGTACTTTCAAAAACGTCTCAAGAGAATATACGGTGAGGCCACCAGCGCTACACCGGCTTCCTCAAAGAGCAGCGGTAAATGAACAGGTGCGCATGTGGATTCGCTGATACGTCTGGATCATGTGAGTAAAAGGTTTCACAGCGGTCTCTCATCTGAAATCTGCCCTTTGAATTCCATTAATCTCAAGATAGATCACGGGGAAAGAATTATTCTGCTCGGCAAAAGCGGTTCAGGTAAGACCACTTTCTTGAATCTTGTGGGGGGTGTTGACGTCCCTACCAGCGGAGATATTTTTTTTGACGGCCAAAACATTTCTAATATGTCCCACCGCGAGTTGGCGCAGTACAGAAGAAAGGAAGTAGGATTCATTTTTCAGGCGTTTAATCTTTTTTCAACTTTAAGCGTCGGTGAAAATCTTATGTTGCCGCTGGAATTTCTTGGCATTTCCGACGAGAATCGCGCAAGAGATATTCTCCATTCTGTGGGTCTTGAAGGACAATGGAACAAATTTCCCGAGCAGCTTTCCGGTGGTGAACAGCAAAGGTTGGCTATTGCCCGGGCATTGGTAAAGGACCCGCGAGTTATTTTAGCCGATGAACCGACAGGGAATCTTGATTTGGAAACCGGCAACAGCATATTGGAATTGATTTACGAAATTTGTAAGGGCAGAAAAGCCACTCTGATAATGGTCACTCATAGTTCGGAAGCCCTTTGGCTGGCTGATCGAATTTTTACGTTAAAATCGGGGGAGCTTTCGGAAGAACCAGCTAAAGCCGGACCTAGTGTTTATAAGACGTCAGATTCCCTATGACCCTTTCCACACTAGTCAAATTCAATATTCGTTATTATCGACGTCACAGTGTCCTTTCGCTCTTGTGCATTATGGGAATTGCCCTGGGCGTCGGCATTGTTGTCGCTGTAGAACTGATAAATAATTCGGCTCTCGGCTCGTTTTCATCTTACGTTGATCTACTTTCAGGCCGGGCAACTCACTCGATAATCTCCGCGCATTCTCATATTGACGAAAACTTATTCGCTCGCGTCTGGAATCATCCTCAAATCAAATCGGCCTCACCCGTAGTCGAAGTCCTGGCTAACGTAGTCGAGGCTTCGGAGCCGCTTCGTTTTATCGGAATAGATCCTTTTCTGGATAGCGCGATCAGAAATTGGGCCCCGAATGATCGAGATGAAGCAGATCTGATAAAGTTTTTGTCCGCGAAACCGCCGGCGGTCTTTTTGACAAAAAAATTCATGAACGCTCACGGGCTTCAACCCGGAGACATGCTGACCGTGCTGACAGCGGGAATTGAAAAAAAGATTCAAATACTTGGGATATTACCGGCATCAATCGGCCAGGAGGATAACCTGGCGTTGATTGACATTGCGGCTGCTCAGGAAGTCTTTGGACGAGCAGGACGCTTGGACCGAATAGAAATAATAATGCATGGCGATTCCGAACTGGTCCGTAAAGACCTTCCTGTGGACCTCAAATTGACTGATGCCTCGTCCAGAAAGTCAACGCTTCAGGCGATGCTTTACTCTTTTCAATTAAATCTTGCGGCAATGAGTCTGCTGGCATTGTTTGTCGGCATCTTTCTTATTTACAATTTCTCCATGTTTTCCGTTTTATCCCGGCGGCAAGACATGTCTCTGCTGTTAACGTTAGGTTCGGATCGTGTAGAACTTGTCGGAGCTTTCATAGCGGAATCCCTTGTACTGGGAATT
The DNA here is from genome assembly GCA_963741425.1 of uncultured delta proteobacterium. GTDB lineage: Bacteria > Desulfobacterota > Desulfomonilia > Desulfomonilales > Desulfomonilaceae > DATJPW01. Next base: position 212,417 of record CAVUHP010000022.1, on the reverse strand, counting down.
GTCGGGAGCTTAACAGGAATTATTTTTGGCTATTTAATGGCACTGTTCAGCATTGATAAAGTTTCTTCAACAATAACTGACCTTTATTTTTATGTAAATGTGCAATCCGTCCGGTTGACTGTGCCCATATTATTGACCGGCATGGGCGTAGGGTTCACCGCCACTTTGATAGGCATTGCGATTCCGGCTCTGGAAACCGCGTTTACACCCCCCATAATCGGGATGAAACGTCAAAGTATTGAGGACAGGGCTCGTGGCATAAAAGGTCTGTTATTAATTTTTGGATTAATCTGCTTTCTAGCTGCACTTATCAGCGCCTGGGCCTCTAAATTTTCAATATTTTGGGGATTCGCATCGGCATTTGGAATGACGCTGGCTTTTGCTTTTTTCACGCCTTCAATTCTATCGGCTGTCGCATACTATTTAGGCATTTTCTTGAAACGGACACTCCACTCCTGGGAGGCATTTCTTGCCGCATACACAATTCGAGCGTCATTGAGTCGAACCAGCATAGCGGTGGCCGCTCTTGCTGTGGCTCTTTCAATGACAATCGGGGTGGACACAATGATCCATAGCTTTCGCGAATCAGTGTCTACTTGGCTTGACCGGTCAGTGCAAGGCAATCTCTACGTATCTCCCGCTACTACCAAATGGGATCACCCGCTGCCGTCATTCTTGATTGAAACATTAAAGAACGATCCTAGAATCCAGGATGTGGAGCGATATTCCACCTATGAGATTTACCTTGAAGACAAACCAGTCAGACTGAGAGTAGTGGACGCTCCAGTGCTCCGGAGACACTCCCGTTATCATTTTATCTCCGGAGGGGAAGGCGCTTGGGACAAGCTCCAAAAAGGAGGAGTTTTTGTCTCGGAGTCGTTAGGATATCGCTTCGGCTTGGGCACAGGCAATAATGTGATATTGTCATCGCCGGAAGGTAAGCTGGCTTTTCCGATAGTTGCAATAGTTCGGGATTATTCTTCCGATCAAGGAGCCATACAGATCGACCGCGGCATATATGAAGGCATTTGGAAAGATGACCGCGTGCAGTCAGTGGCGTTATTTTTGCGTACCGACTCTTCTGAGGCGGAGGTCAGAAAATCAATTGTAGAGCGATTTCCCGGTTTGGACAGAACCATAGTTTCCAGTAGCCAAATGAAAAACGATGCCCTCAAAATTTTTGACAAGACGTTCGCGCCTACCTCGACGTTGAAAGGGATTTCCCTGATTGTGGCTTTGCTGGGAATTGCCACAGCTCTAATGGCAATACTGATGGAAAGATCCCGAGAGATGAGGGTACTGGGATATTTAGGGCTTACCCCTCACGAGCTGGGAAAAATTAATATTTATCAAGCTTCAATAATGGGCTTTATATCGTATCTTATTTCAGTTGCGTGTGGCCTTATCCTAACCTATATCATCACTTATGCGATCAATTTTCGGTCTTTCGGCTGGTCCATAGACATATTTTTGGATCCGTGGGTTTTAGGAAAGAACTTGCTTCTGACGAGTATCGCGTGCCTGGTTGCCGCATTATATCCTACATACAAATTGATGCTAGGCCAGTCTGTTGCCGGACTTGAAGAAGAATAGCCCGGAAAGTGGCGGCTATTACCAGTCGGCTTATGATTGGCACCGCACCTTACCTCATGGAGGAACTGTGAAAATACCGGTTTCCTCTTCCATAATCGCTGAAGTTGGGCGCAATGCGTTCGAGTTATGTTCCATTTTCTTTGGCAAAGGATCACTTGATTTGATGAGATGACTAATCTAGTGTGTGATTCGAAATCGCCAGTCTGATCTAGGAGGTCGCGCTATGAACAAATCCGAAATTTTGCGTGCCTTGGAGTGGATCGACCAGGCGGCAAAGGATGGGGACGCGGAGCGCTTGTCCAAGGCGAAGAAAGCACTGGAAGACGAACTCGCATCCAGCCGGAATACCTCCGCGCCTGAAGTTGCTTACAGAACTGCTTATGAGAGTTTTGTAAGAAAACATGGCCGAGAACCTATGGAAGAATCTCAGATGGAGGAGTAATATAGGTCGATCCGGCAATCACAACATGGAATGATAAGGTACTGAATGGAAATCAGATTCCGGAAATCGGGCGCCCCGGAAAAGTCACGGAAGCTCGGTTTGGCTTGGGCGTGTATTATTTTCTGGTACTGTTTTTTGCGTCTACCCTAGCCGGATGCCTGATTCCATCTCAGGAAGCCATGAAGAAACCCTCGTGGCCGGTCCAGCAACAGCGAACCTCCGAATCCGGGGAAAAATCTCCCGAACAAACATTAATAAAACCTTTTATTCCGCCCGAATCCGAAGAGGGAAGTGGAGAGAACCTCCCGAAAGAAGAGGAGTCCCAGAGCGTCCAGACAAAAGATCGCAGCGTGTCCGAGCAACCGCAGGCCCCGAGCAAGCCGGTTGAAACACCGACAGAGGCCGCCCCAACACAGAGTGAACAAAAACCCTCAAGCAGGACTTGGGAAGATGAAAAAGTGAAAACTCTGGCTTTAGAGCTGGCAAAGGGTTCGTCCGCCGGCTCAAAAATGAAGATGTGTTATGCGGTTAAGAAAGACGAATGGTGGGTCATTTTGTACGAGGATACTGGAGCTGTATTCGAAGTTAAGCAGTATAGCTGGAACCGAGAACAGAATAGACTCGAACCGTTTCTGGTCTTCAAGACAATTCCCAAAGATCAGATCCAAGAACACCTGAACTCGCCCGAACCCGATCGAGCCTGCGAAGTCCTTGAAACTCCTAGCAAAGAGGATTAGGTTTGAAGAGTCATTGTTCAACCTAGTCTTTTGTTTACTCACTCTGTCCTGTACTATAATCCGAGAGAATATCGAATTATCAAACGAGCGGAGGGATCGTCGTGAGTGTGCAAGTGTCCAACGATCTGGCTGCTTTCTTGGAGGCGCTCGGGAAAACCGAGGAGCCTATGGCCATGTTTTACACGGATAAGGAACCGGACGACGGTGTTTCTCCCAAACCTGGGCGATTGCCGTCAATTGAACAGGAAGCGCGACGAGAGATTGATTTCAAGGAACTGTTCAAAGATTTTTCATGTGTTATTGGCAAAATCTGGATTGCCCGCCACAAAAGAACGGCAGCTTACTTCGATCGTGAGCGGTATGGCTGTCTCGGGGGAGCCTTTTTTCTCGGCTATTTGAAACCGCAACTGGATTTTGTAGTCCATTATGTTTCGAGTGGCATCAAGAATATCGTAGAAGGTGAGCGCTACTTGAGCTCACCTGAAGTTACGCGGAGCTTCTATGAAACCATTGATCCGAGACCCGCGCCCAAGCGTTTTTGCGTTTTCAAACCGATTTCTATGTTTGCTAAGGATGAGAATCCCGAGCTCGTCACTTTCTTTGCCAGGCCGGAAGTTATTTCAGGTCTTCATCAACTGGCCACGTTTGTAACGGATGACCTGGAAGTTGTAGTGTCCCCATTCGGTTCCGGATGCGCAAACATTGTAACCTGGCCGTTAAAATATATTAGCAAAGGCAAGTTCAAAGCTGTTTTAGGCGGATGGGACCCCTCTGAACGCATATACCTCCGGACCGATGAGATAACCTTCACAGTCCCCTTCGATATGTACAAACTCATGCTTGCACGGTGGCCTGAATCGTTTCTCAATGCCGATGCCTGGCAGGCCGTGAAAAAGAAAATAGCAAAAAGCCGAAAGGCCTGGCGTGAAGAGGAATAGAATTCTCGCGCCTCTTCGCTACCCGGATTAATTAATTTTTCCGCGTAAAAGTTGCGTTTAAGTTGGGCTTAGACCAATCCTTCTACAAGTTTCACCATGGAAAAACCCACACCGAACCTAATCATCCAATCTGAAGAATTTACTTCATCTTTTTCATTCAATACTACAACATTACTAAATATTATTGACTAATATCCACTCAATGTGATAGTATCCCTTTTGCGGAACTCTCAGCAGCTCAAACTTTCCGCACAAAATGTGCAGCCTACCGGTTCCACGTGTTCGGAAGTCTTAATAGGTGGCTATGATCGGCCTGAAAAAGATAATTTTACTGGTTCTGATTGCGGTCATGTTCGGAATCGTGACCTGCGAACGCCCTGTTCTCGCCGCGGGAAAGATTGCCGATGTCAAAATCAGTCCGGATTTAAAACGTGTCATAGTCAAATGCGAAGGACGGATTGATGAGCGCGTTTCAGCTTCGATAGTACCGATCTTCGCTCTTAGTCATAGATTTCGTTGGAGCAGCCTTGGGAGATGTCGAACGATCTACGCGAGCTGGCCAGGGGGCAGGTCTTGAGGCTCGGGTTTCTAAGATTAGTTCCGGGGTGCGCCTGGTCCTGGATTTTGGTGGCGCTGCGGCACCCGAACACAAGATTCGCCGCGTCGGCGATTACGTGATGGTGTTTCTGGATGAATGGACTCCAAAGGAAGCTGCTCCAGTGAAAACAGCGGCGCCCAATCCGAGCCGTGTCCCTGCCCCGGTTCAGCGTCCACAAATTGCTCAACCCAAAACGAACCCTCCTGTGAAATTGGGTTTGGATTCGTCAGGTTTCACTATTAAATCAGTGGAAGTGGTGGATGGCGTAATAGTGCTCCAGGTGGCTAATCGAATGAAATCTGCGGGCAATTATCGAATAGAATTGGGCATAAATTTTGATCAACTCGGTTTCAGTGTGGCCAACATCCACCCCATAAACGAGTTTGAAAAACCTGCCGTACTGAGCAGAGGGTTGGACAAGCTTTGGTCAAAAGCTGCTGTTTCAGGCATCAGAACAGGCCCTAGGAAAACGGCAGCCGAGTATTTGATAAAAAGAGCAAATGCCATTGGCCCTACTTCCTTGCCAAACATCGGTAAGGAGGAAGGGGGGACGATATCCCAATCCGGATTGAGTGCGCTCCGCAAGACCCACCGTTCACCATTCGTGATAAGCAGGCAAAGTCATGATCAGCGAATTCAGGGATCGATTTTCCCGAACGGAAAAACCGGCGTGACTTTTCACCAACCTAACTCATGGACAAAATCCATGTTCCGTGAAGCCTCGAGATTCTCTTTCGACCCATCTGATTATCACTGATATTTTGGAGTGCTCTCCCCGGGCAATCCACCTTTCCGCGGGATGGACGAGATTTTCCCCTCGACCTCTCACTAATAGCTCAATATTATTTTCAAATCGTCCGTATTGACTATAGGCTTTCCGTCCATCCGCCGAAGGTGGAAGGACGGACAATCATAGGAGTTTTTGGAGAGGGGCTTGGGGAAACCCTTTTTGCAAATGGATTGTTTCTTTTGCCCCGCAGGCTGCCCGGGGGCTAGATGGAAGAGGGAAAATTTCGGGAACCCGCTTTTTAGTGTAAAAAGCCGGTTCCCGAACCCTCCGGCAAAAACTCTAATATTTTCAAGGTCAACTGGAAACGTACCCATTTGTCGTGTGCGGGCTCCCCAATCAGTCATTTCTCATCCTTGCGCCGCGACAGAATGGGAGTTTTCGGAAAGAGGGTCCAGGGGGAAAACCCTTTTGCAAAAGGGTTTTTCCCCTGGCAGTCCTCTTTCTGAAAGTCACTTCTCATCCCCCCAAACGGAGCTAATGCAATAATCCTTTTGCAGAACGGGTCTCCCCAAAATTCTTTAGAAACTTTCAGCCTTCTGTCGCATTTCTTCTTTAGCTGCGGTTAGAATTCCGCTGCCGGTGAGGAGATTTTGTTGTTCCAGTTCGTCCATAAAAGATTTGAAATATTGTGTGTAGAAGTGATCTTGCCCCAGGTGTTCCGTCAAAAAATCAAATGACTCTTTTTTCCACAGATAGACCGTTTTCATATCGAACTCGCCGTTAACGGCATGCCTGGCAGTTGCAATCAAATCATCTAATCTTTTCAATGACATCAGAACCCCTCCAATCGGCGCTCGCCATTAATGTTTAAGTCATCTTTGGCTAAGGGAGAAGTCTGGCAGAACCGATGCATACGGTCCAATTACATTGGAATCCCTATCCCTTAGAATGCATGCTAAAAGGGAATTAGCCTCCTTTTGCTAAATTTGCGTGCTCTCAAACCCATATTATAAGCAATGGCCGTACCAAACAGCTTTACTGCCTAATAAAAGGAGACTAATCGTTAAAAATTGGTATTCTGATAAGCCGAAAATAGCTAAATTTTTTCACGGTATTTTCGGATTTTTGTGGGGCGTGGGTATTTTTTTCGCAATAACGATTACAGTAAACCTCTGGTCTTGATTTCGAGGTATTGGTCCAGCAGGGCAGCAGATATTTTGTCCGGCTCGGTATCTATTACCATGACCCCTGAAGAGCGGAGCTTTGCCAGAAGCTGTTCCCGCCTGTTCAGGATCTCGGATGCGACCCCTTGTCGATAGAGATCTCTTTCCTCTCTGGGAACCGCATCGGCCACATTGAGTATTTCGTTGTCGGACATTACCACCACCAGCGGGAGATGACGCGGTACCAAGCCCAGGTTGTACCGTATCAGTCCTGCTGAGGCTCTTTCATCTATAAGATCCGTGAAAATGACTACCAAGGATCTTGTTTTCAGTTGCCCAGAAAGGTCAGACAGAGCAAGATAGAACCTTGGTTCTTCCAACTGAGCCTCCAGCGCGTACGTTGAATCGAGGATGCGGCCGAAATGCTTTGGACCTTTGGACGGAGGCACAAAGCAGACTATTTCCCGGGCAATGGCGGTCAATCCCACATTATCGCCCAATTCTAAGGCTGAGCGAGTCAATAGCAGCGCCGAATTCAGGGCATGGTCGAACTTGGTCTTGCGCAAGACCCGCGCGGTCATCATCCTGCCGGCATCGAGCACCAGGAAGATCGTCTGACTCCGTTCGATGCGGTTCTGGCGCACCATTGGTTTACCTTTTCTCGCAGTCGTGGCCCAATGCATTAGTCGAACATCATCGCCAATGACATAGTCCCTCAGACTGTCAAACTCAGTCCCCTCCCCTTTCTGTCTGATTGACCGCACCATATCCTGTGCCGACAAATGCCGAGGCTGTATCTTGCCTTTGTCCACCAATGTGAGACCAGGATAAAACTTAACTTTCTGTTTTCCTTCTGCTTCTCCATGTTTTCGGATGAGACCCGCCGGTCCGGATAACCAAAAATGAATATTGCCGAATTCTCCATTCCCGCGTTCGGTAGGACTGAGTTTATAGGAAAGCCGGGTTGGCGCTCCCCTCCCGATTACCTCAGCGATAGGCAGACCGGTGCCACTACATTTATCCGGGATATCATCTTGAATTATTATGGAGATATTTCGCCCCGTCCTGTTGACCGCTTCCAGTCGGATCTCATTTGCGGTATCCACGGCTAATGGGTACAACACGATTCTTTGGATCGATACATCCCTAGTAGATGGAGCGACAAAAAAATCCATAACCGCGGCCAGGATAAGCACCCCGTCGAGGATTAATATCAATTACCAGGGACCCGGATAGAATGCGTAAGTAATGAAGAACAGTGCAGATGCGGCTATGAATGCAATAAAAAAGCGAGTGGAAAAATAAAAAGGCATACTCCGCATGATTTCCTGGCGCATAATTGGTACCGTAACTTCAGGAACTTATCGGGGGACAGGGATGCTCCGCAAAATGTTCTCAATGAAATAATCGGCGGTGAGCCCATCAATAAGCGCTTCCGGCCGCAGGACTACACGATGGCGCAGCACCGGCAGGGTAATGTCCTTGATTTCTTCGGGACTAACAAAGGCCAGGCCGCGGATTGCAGCTAACGCTCTGGCAGCCTTCAGCATCCAGACTGCGGCTCTGGTCGAGGCTCCGAGCTGAACGTATCCTGTGTCACGAGTCGCTTCGATTATCTGCTGAAGATATCTCATGATCTCATCTCGGACCACTACTTGCAGAACCTCTCTGCGGAAGGCCAGGATCTCATCTTTTGCCACCGCTCGGGACGGTATCAGCCGGTCCAGGTCCTGCAAGTCCACGCCTTCCGCGTAATGCCGTATCACTGAAAGTTCAGCTTCTTGCGATGGATAACCCAGCACAATCTTCATCATGAATCTGTCGAGTTGCGTTTCCGGCAGAGGATAGGTCCCTTGGTACTCCACCGGGTTTTGGGTGGCAATAACAAAGAATAAATCCGGCAGCAGGTTCTTAACACCGTCTAATGTAACCTGCTTCTCTTCCATTGCTTCGAGTAAAGCAGCCTGGGTTTTGGGTGGCGTGCGGTTGATTTCGTCCGCCAGGAGTATCTCCGTGAAAACCGGCCCTTTGTAGAGCAAAAATTTTGATGTTTGGGCGTTGAAAATATTAGTGCCAATGATATCGCTGGGCAGTAGGTCGGGAGTAAACTGGATTCGCCGAAACTGGGCGTCTACGAGTTTGGCCAAGCTCTTGGCAAGAAGAGTTTTTCCCAACCCGGGGACCCCCTCCAAAATCACGTGTCCACCGGCCAACAAGCATGTCGCAAGCTGCTCCAAAGCTGCATCTTGTCCCATCAAAATCCGGCCCATTTCGGACTGAACCTTTGTGATTGAATTACGGACGTTTTCCAAGTCGGGCATCAAATCCTCCAGACTAAATTTAATCCACCGTTCTTTTCTTAATGCGATTCATTCCCGCTCTGATGCTTGCCAATCGTCGCGCCAGTCCCAGAGCCTTAGCTGGTTCAGTCTCGGAATTCACCATGTTTCGACATTCTTTTACCAGTCTTGCGACCTCTTGTTTCGATGTTGTTTCGTGGACGGCAACCGCATTTGGAAAATCATTAGCGATCATTTTTAACGGAATACCTGCTTTGCGTGAAAATTGCGAAAGGAAACGATTAAATATAGGTTCCAAGGCTGCGGACCCCGCGGAGCAAGATTGGAATATGTTGGCCATTGAGTCGACGTATTCCAGCGACGATCTCCCTTTGGAAATTGCCAGGGACTTGAACCGTCCGGCATAGCTTGCCCGTTTTGAGTAGAAGAATATAACCGCCCCGACAATTGATTGGAGCAGAACCAGCGCAAATATGGATGCTCCGAAGTAGTTCCAGAACGTGTCTTGGGTTGTGTGGCCGTGGTGATACTCGTCAAAAATGATCTTCTCATGCGGCTTTGCAATTAAGAGCGCTAGTATTAGCCTCAGATTTTGAGCCTGGGAAAGTTCTGCATTGGATAGGAAGGCTTGCGTCCGATATGGCAACAATTTCGCCTTTACCAAACTTCCTGGACACGATTATCGGTCCGGCCTCGTCGCCGGCAATTTCCTTCCATAACCAGTGTGCTGAAGGCTTATTCCATCGAAAACGGGAGGATACGCTTATTTCGACAGACAAATCCGGATCGCGCAAATGAGTGTCCAACCTTTTACGCGAGCTGGTTTCGAAACGTTTTATGCTTAGATCAAAGCTTCCCAACAGCTTCCGCATTGAGTTGATTTCAAAAGCTTCGGCCTTATTTTTTGTTGGCCGTTCTTCCAGAGATGCATCATAAGCTTCTTTCGCCATACCCTGGAAAAGTATCAGTCGATTTCCATCCTGAACCCATTCTTTAAGAAGTGAAATTTCACGCTTCGTAAACGGTACACGCTCAGGATTGGCGATTATTAGAACACCTTTTTCTCGGTTTAATCGCGAAAAAGGTTTTTGAAAACGTGTCACAGGCAGCTTAAGCTCCTGAAGCTCCAGATAAAGGGCCTTGCAACCTGCCGGCCCGCTAAAATGGGTGGACGCGATTGACAAAGCCCATCTGTGTGAAACCGTACCTATCAGCATGACCCATACGGCTGCCGTCCCCGTAAATAGAAGAAGAAGTATTACTATATTTCTGCGGGACATTTATGGCCGAGACTCCCCTGTTACGGATTGGGCCAAATTCAGGAAGCGAGAAAACTCCTGGCTACCACAGTTTTTGTCTCCATAATAGATTCCATTAAATATCGAAATCATTTCGGATAATGGGTCATGAGTCTGTGTCGTTCTATCCGCGCTCCTGAGAATTTCTCTATTCGTTTTACACGGATGCCATTTAATGCGGCCCAATTCATCCAACCTGAATAACACGAAGCGGAAAAGTAATATAAGCGCTTGCCTATATTCGCCGCGATGCGCCAATTGAACCGCTTGTTCATGCATCTCTTCCAGATCTCCAAGCTCTATTGGCAGATCACTGAATTCAGAATGTTTTACCCGGCTTTTTTTCGAAACTCCAGACAAGAAACGTGCGATCTTGAAAACTATTAGTGCCAAAATAGTTATTAACAAAAGAATGCCGACAGCCGCCCAGACAGATTGATTACCAAGACTGAACGGCTCCAGGTCCGGCCAACGATCAAAGAGCCAGGCAAGCGCTTTTCGCCACAAGTAGTCCAAATAATCTATGAATCGATCCAGGAGAGACACTCTTGCTGCGTCTGTGAATTCATTGCGGGATAAGATTTCCTTGAGCAGAGCGTCCGGATCTTGGGGCAGATTGAATTGCTTTTGGAAGTCACCGGGAGTCTGGCTCGCGTGGCTAACTTGCGCCAGCCCATAGGCAAACGCAATGACCAATACTGTAACGAAACACGAAACTCGTAAGATCCCGATGAAATTCAGCTGAATCCGCATAATTGAATTGAACGACTCCAACCTTAATTTGTTCACTCACACAAAAGAAACGAAAGACCTTCATCGAGCCGGCCCATTAACTCGATTCGTCGATCCCGCACATGCTTTCGCCACATGCATCACATGACATACAACTTCGCCGGATCGTATCTTTCTCATCGGCATTAAACGCATCCCCCACATATTCGGGGTCGGGGCTCCCGCATGCAGGGCACTGACGCGGGGCGTTTTCAGGTGAGAAAACTAGCTTAGGAAATGTATTAGCACAGTTGTTACACTTATAGTTCATTATCGGCATGAATGCCTCCTCTTTGAAAAGAGGTACATGATCTTAATAATACAGATGCACATCGGAGGAAAAGAATTCCTGCGCCCGAATCAAGAAACATCTGACGAATATGTGAGTTCGCCGCCGGGGCGACTATAGTTTCAAGGTTAGGATTGAGCATATAATGAAATCGGGCAATAGAGCAATTTTTTACAACGCGAGATTCAGCGTATGAGATCCGCGGTTTCATTTTGCCTTGACTTACTTCCCGTCACGGCCGATACTGTATCAACAATTCGGAATGGGAAAAGTGACGGGTAGTCCCCTGTATGGGACGTAAGGGAAAGCGGTGAAAATCCGCTGCGGACCCGCCGCCGTGATCGGGTACGAAAGCCGCGAAGCCACTGTCGTTATGATGGGAAGGGCGGCCGGAGGACGACCCGAGAGCCGGAAGACCTGCTCGCACTAAGAAAAAGTCACGCTCTTCGCGGATCGGGAGCTTGGCAATAGGGATGAAAAACGGTATCCCCGGGTGATTCACTCGGGGATTTTTTGTTTCTTGAACGTTTTCCCCTCGCAACATTGTCAAGTTTCCCCGCCGAGCAAGCAAATTTCGAATCATAATAAGTTTTTTGGTTGTTCGTCGTCCATTGGCGATATTCATTAAAGAAATAAAGAACATGGCGAGATTGGTCCTAATAACAGGCGGAACGAGAAGCGGAAAAAGCGAATACGCGAGAGTCGCCGCTGAATCCCTTCCGGGCCCGCGAGCCTTTGTCGCCACGTGCCTTGCAATTGACGATGAAATGCGCCGGCGTATTAGGAAACACCAAGAGTCCCGGTCCGAATCCTTTTGGGAAACTATCGAGGAGCCCTTCGAATTGGCAGCCATCCTGCGAGATCGGCGGCAATTTAATGTTTTTCTGATAGATTGCCTTACTTTGTGGTTGAACAATCATCTTTACAGGGCTCGAGAAAAGGGACAAACCCTGTCTGAAAACCAAGTGACCGTAATAGCTGAAAATTTGATTGAAGCATGCTCCTCAATTTCAGGTTCAGCCTTCCTGGTGACGAATGAGGTCGGCTCGGGTATCGTGCCTGAACATCAGGATGCCCGTCTTTTTCGAGATCTAATGGGAATATGCAACCAGCTCGTTGCCCGTGCCGCTGACGAAGTGGTGTTGGTGACATGCGGGTTGCCGCTAAAACTTAAGAATGGAGGAATTATTTGACCCTTCTTAACAACACGATTAAACGCATCCTGCCCCAGGACCGCTCGTTTCGCGAAAAATCCAAAGAGCGCCTGGATCAACTCACCATGCCTTTTTGGGCGCTGGGCAGACTGATGGATCTCTCCATGGATCTTGCCGGAATCACCCGCTCGCTTCGACCTGCTGTGGATAGGCGTGTTGTGGTGGTCATGGCAGGAGATCACGGTGTGGTCAACGAAGGCGTGACGCTGTATCCTCAGGAAGTGACACGTCAGATGGTCTTGAACTTCCTTAACGGCGGAGCCGGGATCAATGCCATAGCCCGAGTCAGCGGCGCACGGGTGATAGTCGTTAATATGGGAATTATGAGTGATTTGACTGAGCTTAGTGAAGCCGTTAACTCCGGCAGCTTGATCTCACGACCGATAAGACCCTGTACCGACAACATTGCTGCGGGACCGGCGATGAGCCGGGACGAAGCAGTGAAATCACTGGAAACCGGTATTGATATAGCCATGCAACTGGGTCCTTCATTCGACCTGTTCGCCACCGGAGATATGGGCATAGGAAATACCACCCCCAGTAGCTCGATTGTGGCTGCGTTTACAGGAGCCAGCCCGGCAGACGTGACGGGCCACGGAACCGGAATAGATAAGCAAACCTTTTCGCATAAGATTTCAATTGTGGAGAAAATTCTCGCAACAAACAATCCTGATATCTCTGATGGTATTGATGTTCTCTCAAAGATTGGTGGATTTGAGATCGGAGGCCTGGCCGGTTTGATCCTGGGTGTGGCCGCCATGCAAAAACCGGTGTTGATTGATGGATTCATTTCCACGGCAGCGGCCCTGGTCGCCCACAGCATCGCGCCGGATTGCGCAGACTATATGGTAGCCTCACATCGCAGCGTGGAACAAGGTCACAGGGTGGCTCTCGATCATCTCGGCAAGCGTCCTCTTCTGGACCTGGACCTCCGACTCGGTGAAGGAACCGGAGCGGCCCTGGCCATGCCTATTGTTGAGGCAGCGGTCAGGATCTTGACCGAGGTGGCTACTTTTGAGGAAGCATCTGTTTCACAGGCTGAATAGAATTATGGAAACGCACAAACATGGCGGTAATCTGACACGGCTGTCTCGAGTCTCCGGCCTTCCTGAAGACGAGATTCTCGATTTCTCGGCAAATATTAATCCTTTGGGTTTGCCCGATTGGTTCAGGTGCGTGGTTAGCGCTTCACTTTCCAAAGTCGCTCACTATCCTGACCCTGATTGCATCGAGTTGATCGAAGCGATTGCAGCCAGATATGAAGTTAGTCAGGATCAGGTTATCGTGGGGAATGGATCTACCGAAATCCTCCACCTGATCCCGCGGGCCCTGGGAGCTGAATGTGCCCTAGTGCCCGTACCCTCGTATGCGGACTACGTTTCAAGTTCAGCCGCGGCCGGCCTTAAAACAGAGACCTTCTTACTCCGCGAAGATGATGGGTTCCGCCTGGATTTATCAGCCCTTGCCAAAAAACTGATAGGTGGAGAAATCGTCTTTCTTTGTCAGCCCAATAATCCGACCGGTCTTTTGTTTGATGCAGATGAGCTGCGACGAACAGCATCGGCCAATCCCGCCACCATTTTTGTAATAGATGAGGCGTTTGGACCGTTCGTTCAGGAGCTTGACACTCTGACTCGAAATCGGCCTCCAAATGTAATCGTGCTCCTTTCATTGACAAAGATCCATGCAATCCCGGGCTTGCGGCTCGGCTGCGCAGTTGCCGATCCGGAGATTATAAACTCGATTCGACGAATCCAGCCGGCATGGTCGGTGAGTACTATTGCTCAGGCGGTGGGCATAGCCGCATTGAAAGACCCCGGATATGTGAACGAGAGCCGCCGATACGTGGCGGAGCAGCGCCGAATCCTCATAGCAGGGCTCGAATCTATTCCGAATATCACCGTGTTTCCAGGCCAGGCAAATTTTCTGCTCTTGCGCATTGATAATAATGATTTGGATGCAAAAACCCTGGCCAAGCGAATGTTGGCGGACGGCATCGCAATACGCGTTTGCGATAACTTTGTCGGACTGGATCATCGGTTTTTTCGAATTGCGATCAGAACCGCGGACGAAAACATTCGATTCTGTGAATCACTGAAATCAGCAATGCAACTTACCGGAACTTTGCGAAGAAAAAGCAAAAAACCGGTTCTGATGTTTCAAGGTTGCTCCTCGAATGCCGGCAAGAGCGTTTTGACCGCAGCTATGGGTCGTATTTTGCTTCAGGACGGGTACTCTGTTGCGCCGTTCAAGGCTCAGAACATGTCGTTGAATTCATTCGTCACCCGGTCGGGCGATGAGATGGGCCGGGCCCAAGTGGTCCAAGCGCAGGCATGCCGGCTCGAGCCTGACGTTAGAATGAATCCCGTACTCCTTAAGCCCAATTCCGATACGGGAAGTCAGGTCATCGTCATGGGAAAGCCTGTGGCTAATATGGACGTCAACGAATATGTTCTTTACAAGCCTAAAGCTTTTGACGCGGCGAAGGAGGCTTACGATTCGCTCGCACGCGAATTTGAAGTGTTGGTGCTGGAAGGTGCAGGCAGCCCTGCCGAGATAAACCTCAAGCACCATGACATCGTCAATATGCAAATGGCGCGATACGCCGGGGCTCCTGTACTGCTGGTAGGAGATATAGACCGGGGAGGCGTTTTTGCCTCTTTTGTCGGTACAATGGAGCTGCTGACCGAATGGGAACGGGCACTCGTGTCCGGCTTTGTCATTAACCGTTTTCGCGGCAACAAAGATCTGCTGCACGATGCAGTCGAATATACCTCACGTCACACGGGCCGACCTGTTTTGGGCGTAGTTCCATATTTTCACGATCTAGGGCTTCCTGAGGAGGATTCAGTAAGCTTTAAGGCCGGTGTGTTTGATGAACATCGCGATGATGCGGATTGTTTGGAAATCGCAGTGGTGGACCTTCCTCACATTTCCAATTTCACTGATTTTGATGCTTTCCGCATCGAACAAGACGTGCGACTCAAAATAGTTCGACAAGCTGACGATCTCAATCGACCGGATGCAGTTATTCTCCCCGGCAGCAAGAACGTGATAGGCGACTTGGAATATCTCAGGAGCAATGGGATTGCCGCCAAAATAGATGCACTGGCTCATAATGGAAGCGCTGAAGTTGTAGGAATTTGCGGTGGCTTTCAGATGATCGGTTCTACCATCTCAGACCCGCATGGGCTTGAATCCGACCGCAAGGCGGTTCCAGCGCTTGGCTTCCTAAACCTTACGACCGTGCTGGCCTCTGAGAAAACTTTGACCCGCGTAAGCGCCTATCATTTGGAATCCGGTCTGACGGTGAACGGATACGAAATACATCACGGGGTAACCGGGTCCGCAGAATTGGGCCCATTGGTAAAGAAACAAGACGGATCGTTCGACGGCGCAATATCTCCGGAGGGAAAGATCTGGGGCACTTACCTTCATGGCATTTTCGACGCGGATGAATTCCGATGGTGGTTTATTGACCGCCTCCGCAGGCGTCGGGGATTGTCTCCGATCAGGGAGGTGCGTTCAAAATACGATTTGGAACCGGCTCTTGACCGACTTGCAGATGCAGTTCGTCAAAGTCTCGACATGAATCGAATTTACAGGATTTTGGGAATTGCATGAACCTGGAGTGCCAGATTCTGATAGCCGTGATCCTGGATCTTGTAATCGGAGATCCGCGGAGGTTTCCACATCCGGTCAAGTTCATGGGAAAGTTGGCAACGGGACTGGAGCCGCGTTTTCGGGCCATTATGGAGAGCCCGCTCTGGGCCGGGATTGTCACTGCCTCGGTCGTAATAGTTACGACGGCGATTTGTGCGGCCGGTCTGGTATTCTTGTTCACGTCCATTTATCCGCTGGCCGGCGATTTGATGTCAATTTTCTTAATTTATTCCGGTATAGCGGCGCGTGACATGGTAGACCATAGTTCCAAAATATATCAAAGCCTAAGAAAGGGATCACTTGAGGAAGCAAGGCATGGGGTCGCTATGATTTGCGGCCGCGATACCAAGGAACTGGACGACGCCGGATGCGTGCGTGCCACGGTTGAGAGCGTGGCTGAAAACGCAGCGGACGGTGTCATCTCCCCCCTGTTCTACGCAGTTATCGGCGGGCCGATAGCCATTATGGCTTACAAAGCCGTAAATACGCTGGATTCGACATTTGGGTACAAGAATCCGAAATATCTCGAATTCGGATGGATCTCCGCGAGATTGGATGACTTGGCCAATTTCATCCCCGCGCGGCTCACGGGAATTCTAATTCCGGTTGCCGCATTAATCTTGAATTTAAATGCGGTCAGGTCTTATCGGATATTCGCGCGTGACCGACTCCGTCACCCGAGCCCGAACGCAGGCCAAGCGGAGGCTGCAATGGCGGGAGCATTAGGAATCCAACTCGGCGGCCTGAGTTATTATGATGGAGAACCGTCAAATAAACCCACGATTGGTGAGTTGCTGACGAGACCGAAACCGGAGGAGATTCGTGATGCCAACCGGCTGCTATTAGTGACTTCCGGTCTCGCTTTGGTGCTGCTTCTAGGAATCAGGTTTGGGCTCACGCATGGGTTTGGCTATTAATTGGATCAACAGGAGTAGCTTTTGAAGGTTTCTTGTCCCAGAGTGATAATCGCCGGGACCGGCAGCGGCGTAGGAAAAACTTCAGTGACTTTGGCCCTTATCGCTGTGTTCAAAAGGCGCGGTCTGCGTGTGCAATCGTTCAAAGTCGGCCCGGACTATCTGGATCCTACGTACCTGAGTATCGCTTCGGGAAGTCCGTGTTACAATTTGGATGGGTG
The DNA here is from genome assembly GCA_963741425.1 of uncultured delta proteobacterium. Classification (GTDB taxonomy): domain Bacteria; phylum Desulfobacterota; class Desulfomonilia; order Desulfomonilales; family Desulfomonilaceae; genus DATJPW01. The sequence continues at coordinate 195,546 of CAVUHP010000022.1, read as the reverse complement.
GATGACCGGTGAGGATTACGTTCGCGAGCTGTTCGCCGATCGGGGCGCCACTGCTGATATTGCGATTATTGAAGGAGTAATGGGACTATTCGATGGCAGCGACCCGGTTGGGCCGGAAGGTAGCACAGCAGAAATTGCAGAGTGGCTGAATGCGCCAATATTACTGGTCGTAGACGCCTACGGTGTGGCCCGGAGCTTCGCCGCTGTAGTCAAAGGTTACACGGAATTCCAGCCGCAGCTTGAGATTGCAGGAGTTATAGCGAACCATTGCGGTTCCGAGAAACATGGTTCCTGGCTAGGTGAATCACTTTCGGCATTCGGTTTGCCCGGCTTGGTTGGCGCACTGCCCAGAGGATGCTTTCCCGAGTTGCCGAGCCGTCACCTTGGTTTGGTAACCGCGGACAGTCGGAATTTGCCTGACAGCATCATTTCCGCGCTGGCGGATGCGATGGAAATGCATGTTGATGTGGACGCAATTTGGAATATCGCTGGAAAAGCCCCGGACCTCGAAATAGAAACTCCAAAGCAAAAAATAGCCAATGAAGAAAAACGGGTGCGATTGGGTTTGGCTTTTGACTCGGCTTTTCATTTCTATTATCCGGACAATCTCGAAGCTATGGAAAGGGCGGGGTGCGAACTGACTCGCTTTTCTCCGCTTCATGATCGATCGCTGCCTGAAGCGCTGGACGCCATTTACTTGGGCGGCGGCTATCCTGAAGAATATGCGGAGACACTTGCTTCAAACGCGACGATGCTGGATTCGATCAGGAGCTTCGCAGCCTCCGGCAAACCCGTTTACGCAGAATGCGGCGGTTTGATGTATTTGGGCCGAGGAATTGAACGGATAGACGGGAAACGGTTTGAATTGGTAGGCATTTTGCCGGTATGGACCAAGATGTTGGACCGGCTGAAATCGCTCGGATACGTCGAGGTGACACTGGCTGAGGACTCTCTTTTCGGCAAACGTGGGACCAGGTTCAGAGGGCACGAGTTCCACTACTCCGAGCTGTTGGAAAATCCTTCCGGACGCGGCGGATGGCGTTCAGCTTATCGCATCAGCCGTCGCCGTGTTGACGCTGTTGCAAAGGAAGGTTTTCAGTTAGGGAAAGTGCTGGCAAGCTATGTGCACGCGCATCTTGCATCGAAATCGGAACTGGTGAACCACTTTGTCTCTTTATGCCAGGATAAATGACGGAGTTCTACTGATCTATGAGTGATATTCCCAAAAGAATCGATGAGCAGAAGAAGCCGCTCATATACCATCTTTATGATGAGCCCATGACCGGTGAAGCCATAGAAGCCCGTTCTTTTCAAATAATCGACCGAGAAGTATCACCCGGTGCGTTTACTCCGGAACAGTGGCATATCGTTCGACGTATCCTGCACACGACCGCGGATTTCGGACTGGTGGATCAAATCAGGTTCTCGCCCGATGCTATTGAGGCCGCTCGTTCTGCTTTGAGAGCGGGCGCCCCAATTTTCGTGGATTCCAATATGATACGCTCAGGAATTTCCATGGCTCGGCTCAGGCAAGCATGTGGAAAATACAATCTTGAAAGCCTAATATGCCACGTGGCCGATGAAGATGTCGCGGCTTCCGCGCGCGAAAACAGTTTGCCCAGATCGCTATATGCGGTGCGTAAAGCTAAATCCAGTCTCCCGGGCGGGATAGCGATTTTTGGAAATGCGCCGGTAGCCCTGATGGAGCTTAATCGATTCATAATGGAAGAAGCAATACGGCCGGCTTTTGTCATCGCGATGCCTGTGGGTTTTGTTCACGTGACAGAGAGTAAGAACGAATTTATGTCGCTGGGGGTTCCATATATCGCTATCACGGGCAGACGAGGCGGCAGCCCTTTGGCTGTCAGCACTCTTCATGCTCTTTGCACTCTGGCAACGTAGATGAATGAACGCTTTGCTCATTTCCAATGGTGAATTTGTGGTGTGAAATTGAAGGAAATTGGAGAACTGAATGCACGATCAATGTAAAACGCAGAAGAACCGCCATCAGAACAAGCCTCGCATGAAAGACGCAGTGATCCTTCTGGGCCACGGCAGTCGCGTACCGGAAGCAGGGAAAAGCATGGAAAAGGTGGCTGCGGGACTGAAAAGGAAATACGGGTACGCCATAGTGGAAGTTTGCTATTTATCTCGCCTCGGACCTCATTTCCCTGAAATATTTGAAAAATGCGTGAAACAGAGCGCTGATTGTGTAGTTGTTATCCCATATTTTCTGCATGAAGGGCTGCACATAGTCCTCGACATACCTTCAATGATTCAAAAGACTGCAGCCCGGTTTCCGAACGTACGAGTCCTATTGGGGAAGAACCTGGGTTTTGACGATGTCCTGGTGGACCTGGTCGAAAAACGCATAATTGATTGTAGACCGAGTTGCGACGTCCGGGAAATGGTGCTCCCATCGAAAAGCAAATACCCGGTGCCGGAGGGACAGTGTGAGTTTGTCCCCATGGTGCCCGAAGAAGCCGCCAAATATCTTGATTTTAACGAGGATGATCATTGATGAAGAAAGCGGCTGTATCACATGAACCTAATCCGCAAGCGTTTTCGCGATTATTTCTGAAGGAAAGAAATTTCTCTGCACCCGGCGATCTCGGCGGTGAATGATTATAGGAGGCAATTAGCGATGCCCAGGTACCAACCAAGCCTGCTTGTGCTGCTCGTTACCGGGTTGCTGACCCTCGGGCCCGGCCCCGCCCATGCGATGCACATCGCGGAAGGAATTTTACCCGCGCCCTGGGCGCTTTTCTGGTTCGCTTTGTCCGCGCCGTTTGTACTGCTTGGACTCAGGACCTTACGCATTCGGAGTGCACAAGAGCCCCAGTACAAAGCACTTGTGGGACTTGTGGGAGCGGGGATCTTCGTAATCTCGGCGATGCCGGTGCCGGTCTTTACCGCGGGAACGTGCTCGCACCCGTGCGGTACCGGGATTGCGGCAATACTGATCGGACCCTCCGTTACAGTGGTGTTGGCGAGCATCGCATTGAGCTTGCATGCTCTTTTCCTGGCACATGGCGGTTTGACCACATTGGGAGCTAACATTCTCTCGATGGGAGTAGTCGGGTCGTTTGTAGGCTATGGAATATTTATTGTCGCTAAACGTTTGGGCGCATCCTGGGTTGTGGCTGCGTTTTTGGCTGGGCTATTGTCCGACTGGGCCACTTACTCCGCGACTTCCTTGATTCTTGCTCTGGGCCTACACGGAGATGCAGACCTTAGGAAGAATGTTCGCCGGCATAGCCATAGCATTTGTTCCGACCCAGATCCCTTTAGGCATCCTGGAGGGATTCATGGCTGCCGGCGCGTATCGCTTTGTCCTGAACCGACGGCCTGAGTTTTTGGAATTGCTCCCGAAAGGGGGTGTGGTGTGAGAAGAACTTGGATAGCCGTTTTGATTACGACAACCCTATGCGCATTTTTCTTTACTCTTTGGATTAGCGCGGATGCTGAATGGTCCGGGGTTGATAAATCCGTTGTGGAAAAGTTCGCCAAAGAAGCGGGGAGATCGCCAAGCCAGCCTTTGGTGAATACCGAGAGCGGAGACCTTATGCTTTTTCTGTTTCTGCTCGCGGGCACAGTTGCCGGATTCGTAGGAGGGCTCTACTTCAGACAACTGTTTCCGATAAAACCTGGAGCCAACAACAGGCAACCGAATGTTTGAACTGTTTTCAGATATATTTGCCTGCCGAGATAATGTGCTGACGCGTGTCGATCCTCGCGTAAAACTTTTCGCAGCGTTGGCACTGATACTATCAGTAGTCTTTTCCACCAAAGTCTTTCTTCCGCTTGCAGTTGCGACAATCAGCCTGATGGCGATGTTGATGTTATCTATCCCGATTAAACTCATCATTTTCAGACTGGCTGGGCCTTTGGGCATTGTGCTCGTAATAGTTGTCCTTCAATCATTTTTGACCCGGGGAGAGCCCATTTTCCAAATCGGATTTTTTGGTTATGGCATGGCTGTCACCAGTCAGGGGCTTTGGAAAGGGCTGCTCCTGGGATCGAAAGTTATTGGCGCCGTGAGCATTGTGCTGTTGCTGAGCTTTGTCACCCCTGCGTATAAGATCTTCCACTCCCTGCGATGGTTTCGGATTCCGGACACATGGGTGGAAATGGCATTGCTTGTTTATCGCTACACTTTTGCCTTACTCGATCATGCCGCAGACATAGCGGCCGCTCAAAAGGTTCGCCTTGGATATTCGACCTTTCACCGCTCGTTGGCTTCAATGGGCGCCCTGGCAGGTGCTGTTATGGCTCGTTCCCTGGATCAGGGGCTTAGGACCTACGAAGCCATGGTTTTACGCGGTTACCAGGGCGGGCTGTGCCTCAGCCCACTGCCGGATATGTCTCGCAAAAACTGGCAATTGGTGATGGTTATTCTGCCGGCCATAGTAACTCTCTATTTTGCTCAGGAATGGTGGTGGAAGTGATTCGCAAAATCGCTGTTCAAGCAGTGGGCATCCAGTTTAGTTACCAGGAGGGGACGCGCGCCCTCGATAATGTCGATTTTTGGGCTGATTCCGGCGAATTCGTTGCAATGCTGGCATCCAATGGCGGAGGGAAGACAACCTTATTAAAAGTGCTCGTCGGTCTGTTGAAACCCGCGAAGGGCCGCGTAGAGATCGACGGCCGAGACATAAGCAGTTTTTCGCAGAGGGAATTGTACCAGTCGGTGGGGCTGGTCCTCCAGAACCCTGTGGATCAACTTTTCGCGGCCACAGTCGAGGAGGACGTATCCTACGGGCCGCGCAATCTGGGACTCTCCGAGGACCAAATTCAGCATAGGGTGACAGAATCATTGGAATCGGTGGATGCCGCAGAACTCCGCGGTCGTGCGATTCACCACTTGAGCTTTGGTGAGCAAAAGCGAGTTTCAGTGGCGGGAGTTCTTGCCATGCGGCCGTCAATTTTGATCCTGGACGAGCCCACCGCCGGGCTGGACCCCGCCGGTGAATCGCTCATGATGAGGCTGTTGCGCCGGCTAAATCGCGAACATGGAATTACCATTATTCTGGCAACACATTCGGTGGATTTGCTACCCTTGTTTGCCGATCGGATTTGTGTTTTGCGGAATGGTAAGGTGCTGAAGCAAGGCCCTGTGGATGATATCTTCTGCGATCATGAAATGATAGACCGAGCGTGTTTGAGGCTGCCGTATATTGCTTCGCTTGTGCATAAGATGAAACACTATGACGGAGTTCCCATAAACGGCTTGCCGTTGACCATCGGAGAGGCGCGAACACGGTTGCTGGAACTAATCCCTGAAGAACTCATAATTAAACAGCCTGAGGTGACCGATTCATGAGCCCGGGTCGTACCGGTTTTACCACAGGAACCTGTGCCGCGGCCGCTGCAAAGGCGGCAACGATGATACTTTGCGGGATGGCTCCTTCTCCCCAAGTGGAAATAGGTCTTCCAGACGGCGCTCGTGTTGTGCTGCCGGTGGAACGGACCGAAGGTGACACAAATGCGGCTTGTGCTGAGGTTAGGAAGGACGCAGGAGACGATCCGGACGTCACTGATGGTTGCTTGGTGATAGCATCCGTCAAGTGGCGAAACAATGGCACTTTAGCGCTCGTAGCGGGCGAAGGAGTAGGAATGGTGACTCGGCCCGGGCTTTCCGTACCTCCAGGCCAGCCCGCAATCAATCCTGCACCGAGACAAATGATAAGTGAGGCAATCAGAGAAATCACGGACCGTGGAGTGCAGGTAACAATTTCAATTCCCGGCGGCGCGCAATTGGCGGAAAAGACCTTTAACCCACGCCTGGGCATAACAGGTGGGCTTTCGATATTGGGAACGTCAGGCATTGTGCGTCCGTTCAGCACCGCGGCCTTGAGGGATGCCTTGAAATGTGCACTTGATGTGGCCGTGGCTTGCAATGTCAAATCCCCGGTTTTTGTTCCTGGACGCATAGGCGAAAAAGCGGCCCGGAAGCACTTTCGTCTGGCTCCCGAACAACTGATCGAAGTGAGCAATGAATGGGGTTTTGTGCTGGACGAAGCCGCCAAATACGACTTCAGCAGACTGCTCGTTATGGGACATCCCGGCAAATTGGCCAAACTTGCCATGGAGCAGTGGGATACACACTCATCGAGATCTACGAGTGCGGTACCCTGGGTGTTGGATTTAGCCAAGGAAGCGCAGAGTGTTATTTTCCAGGAAGCAAGGACCGTGGAAGGGATATTTGCATTGTTTCAGGAAAAGAACCGCAAGACTTTGGCTGACCAACTGAGCGCGAGAATTCGTGACGCGATCAGCAGTCGGCTGCAGGAACGGTTTCACGTCGCGATAGTGCTCGTCAATATGAAGGGAGAAATCTTAGGTTTGGACGGAGATCTCTCGAAATGGCAATAGCCGGCGAGATTACCATAGTCGGCTGCGGGCCGGGTTCACAGGAATATCTTACTCCTGCGGCAATGGGGGCGGTGGAAAAGGCGGATCTATTAATCGGCACAGAGAAGCTTCTGAGGCTTTTCCCGGCGAGACCTTCGCAATCCGTGGTTGTTAATTCGACTGTAGAACAGGCATTGGATGTCATTGAACAAAGGACCGACTGTAAGAATATTGCGGTGTTGGTTACAGGCGATCCAGGCATTTTCAGCCTTGCCAGACTGGTTATCGAGCGCTTCGGTAGAGAACAATGCCAGGTGATTCCCGGAATAAGCTCCGTCCAAGTGGCATTTGCTCGAATTGGGCTGGACTGGGCCGACGCCAAGATCGTCAGCGCGGATAAAGAAGATCCCCATCCGGATGAAGCGCTTCTAGAATCGTATAAAATTGCGGTACTCTTGGGGCGAGCAGGCTCTTTGCGATGGGTCGCCGATCACGTAGTCGGGAATGCCCCTGCGGATCGCAGGATCTTTATTTTCGAAAACCTGACTATGGAGAATGAATCGGTGCGTGAAGCCTGCCGGGAGGAATTGCGGGATCTACGTGTTTCGTCCTCCACGGTGGTATTAGTCATCAAAGGCGATTTATTGTCATGAAAACAGGAACCCTGTTTGGCATAGGCGTCGGGCCCGGTGACTCCGACTTGATCACAGTCAAAGGAGCCAAGATCTTAAGCGAATGCCGACACGTGTTCGTACCCAAATCCCGTGAAGACGCTGAGAGTGTGGCAATGAACATTGCCGCAAAACATGTAAATCCCCAGGCTAAAATTCATCAAATCCTGTTTCCAATGACAACGGACAGGTCTGAATTACAGGCCCGATGGGCCGAATCGGCCAGCGCAGTAGCGGAGGTTTCTGGAGACCGGCGCTGATGCATGCTTTCTCACTCTCGGCGATACATTTCTCTACTCGACCTACATATATATGCTCCAGGCTCTGCGTGACCGCATTCCCAAACTGGATGTAGTGACAATTCCCGGAATTACCGCTTTCAGCGCGGCCGCTGCTCTTGCAGAATTCCCCATCGGCAAAGCCAAAGAGCCGGTTACTATCGTACCCACAGCGGACGATCTGGATGCGGTCAGGAATGCCCTTTCCGTGGGCGGAACGGTCATCCTCATGAAAATCGGCAAGCGACTGGATCGCATCCTCGACATACTGGAAGAAAAAGGAATGCTTGAACAGGGAGTTTTCGTGTCGCACGCGGGTATGGAAAATCAGCGTGTGGAAACAGACCTTAGAAAACTCAGAGGCGAGGGACCTGAGAAGGGTTACCTCTCAATCCTCCTTGTCCGTGCCAAATCACAGGAGCCTCAATGAAAGTCTACTTTGTGGGAGCAGGCCCAGGCGATCCGGAGCTTCTAACAGTTAAAGCCGAAGGACTCCTCAAGAATTGTAAAATCTGTATTTATGCCGGTTTCTCTGTGAGTGAACAGGTGTTGGATCTACTGCCCCGAAATGCTGAGCGCCATGATTCTTCTGCCCTGGACCTGCAAGAAATATCCCGGCTATTCATTGATGCTTCAGACAGGGGAATTGATGTGGTGCGACTCCACTCAGGCGACCCTGCCATTTACGGAGCGATAGGCGAGCAAATGGATGAGCTGGACCGCCACGGTATCGATTACGAAGTGATACCGGGAATAAGCTCATTTCAGGCCGCTGCTGCGGCTTTGCGGTACCGAATTGACCGCTCCTGAAATCGCTCAGACGATTATCCTCACCAGGACATCAGGCCGAACCCCCCTGCCCGAGACACAGGAACTGGAAATACTGGCTAGAACTCGGGCCACTCTCTGCATTTTCCTTTCCGCGACAAGATAGGTGAGATATCAGACACTCTGGCTAAACACTACGGTGAACAATGTCCTGCCGCGGTCATATACAGAGTATCTTGGCCGGACCAGCAAATAATCAGCGGTACCCTGGCGGACATCGGCGAGAAGGCCTCCATGGCCGGAATCAGGAAAACAGCGATGGTTATCGTCGGGCACGCTCTGACAAAAGGCGTTGCCTGTTCAAAAATTGGTACAGCCCGGAATTTTCCCATGAATACAGGATAGGAAAATAATGAGTCTCGCGGTCGTCACCCTGTCCTCCGAGGGAGCGCTCTTGGCTGATCACCTAATCCGGCGCATCCCGGATGTTTGTCTCTATTTGCACGAGAAAGTCGCAGGAGATCAAGTTGCCGAAAGATTCGAAAGCATCACCGAGCTGACTAAAGGCATTTTCAGGGAATATAGGGGGCTTGTATACATTGCTCCGTGCGGAGTCGTCGTGCGAGCGATAGCCCCATTTCTTGAGCACAAGACCAAAGACCCTGCTGTGGTGGTCGTGGATGTACGGGGACGGTGGGCAGTCAGCCTGCTCAGCGGACATGAGGGCGGGGCCAATAATTTGGCAGTAACAGTGGCGAATGCAATTTCAGCGGAACCGGTAATCACAACCACTACTGAAGCGCTTAAGACTCTCATTGTAGGGGTCGGATGCCGCCGCGGTATAAAATCCGAAAAGATTGTAGCAGCAATCAGAGCCGCGCTGACCGATGCGGATTTGGAAATTTCTCAAGTAAGGCTACTCAGTTCAGCAGAGATTAAATCCGACGAAAAAGGTTTATTGCAAGCCGCTCAAGAATTGGGAGTGCCCCTGCGGTTCATATCATCCGACGAGATTCGAGGGTTTGCCGGAAATTTCGAGCATTCGGATTTTGTGCATCAAAAAGTGAACTTGCCCGCTGTAGCCGAGCCCGCGGCTTTGATGGCGGGAAGGAGGACGAAATTAGGACCGAAAAAAAGGACATTCAACGGAGTGACCGTAGCCGTAGCCAGGGAAAACTATTTGTCATAGGGATAGGCCCTGGCGATCCTCTGGATCGTACCCGCCGGGCAGAACAGGCCATAAAGCAAAGCAGCGTCATCGTAGGATACACGCGTTACCTGGAGCTTATCAATGACCTGACCGCCGGCAAGGAACTGGTCTCATCAGGTATGACTAAAGAGAAAGAGAGGTGCCTGGCGGCGATTGAGAGAGCCGAGCAAGGTGCGACTGTTGCGTTGATCTCCTCCGGCGATGCAGGAATATACGGAATGGCAGGACTTGCTCTGGAAATGGCAAACACCGGGCGAAAGACCATACCTATTGAAATAGTTCCAGGGGTGACATCTGCGACCGCATCTGCTGCGAAACTGGGAGCGCCTCTGATGCTCGATTTCGCGTGCATCAGCCTCAGCGACCTGCTCGTACCGTGGGATGTGATACGTGAACGAGTGGAGGCAGTAGCAGCAGCGGATCTGGTAACGGCTCTGTATAACCCAAGAAGTAGGAAACGAACGGCTCAACTGGACGAAGCGGCAGCCATATTTCGAAAATACCGTGAAGGAAATGTCCCGGTAGGCATCTGCACAGCCGTGGGAACCGAAGACGAGCAAATCATACTCACCAATCTCGAACAATTTCTCGAGCATGAAATTAATATGAGAAGCATTGTAATTATTGGAAACACTTCCTCCAAAATCATTGAGGGCTTTTTCATAACCCCACGCGGGTATCAAGTATGATTCTTCTCCTGGGCGGAACAAGTGAAACGGCCGCAATTGCTTCCGCTCTGGCCGATGCCGGATTCAATGTGCTCGTATCGACCGCGACGGATGTGCCGCTAAATGTGGGGAATCATCCGAATATTTCAAGCCGATCCGGAAGGTTGGACCCTGATCAGATGGCTCAATTAGCTAATCAGCAAGGCGTGATAGCGATCGTCGACGCTTCCCATCCTTATGCGGCATCTCTCCGGGTGAATGCGCGCACCGCAGCCGATCGGCTCAAGATTCCGTACCTTGCGTGGATTAGGCCGCCAATACCTGAACAGGACAGCTCAATAGCCTCCGTATCCGACCATGCTACCGCGGCTAAGCTGGCGTTTTCATTTGGTTTGCCAGTCCTTCTGACCACCGGGTCCCGGAATCTCGAACCATATGTCAATGAAGCGAACGCAAAAGGGATTCGCCTTGTGGCACGCGTGCTTTCTCATCCGAGCTCTATAGAAACCTGCCGTAATGCCGGGATTTCTGACGATAATATTGTCTCCGGTAGGGGGCCTTTTTCCGTCGAAGAAAATCTAGCTGTTATCAAACGCTATGGAATCGGCGTAATTGTAACCAAGGATAGCGGCATTGCGGGGGGTGTCCCAGAAAAACTGGAGGCTGCACGTCTTGGAGCCTGTCGTGTCGTCCTCGTACAAAGGCCGGCTGAATCGGTTGAGGTTGCAGGATTCTCTCAAGTTTCTGAGCTGGTCAAGGAACTTCAGCTTTTGCTTGATCATTTAAAGTAGATATCAATTCGTCTTCCCACACATCAAACTCTCCAGGCATGACAGGATGGCGTGCGTAGCCCTCGGCATGTTGCTTTTCAAATTTAGCCTTAATGTGCCGGCGGAGTGCAAGACGAAGGGCGGACCGGATAAAGACCGAGCGTGTGGTATTAAGATCTTCGGTTGCGTGGTCCACTTCGGCAAGCAAAGATTCATCAAGAGTTATTTGGATAGTTTTCATCGCTTCACCCATATGTGGATTCTTATCCACAGGATGATCCACACTCAAAGCCGGGGCTAGAACGGCTCGTGTGCGGCTAATTCGGTCTCTCGCTAGCTTGTAGCTTCTCCGCAAACATATGAGAGTTTTCGGAAAGGGGGTCCAGGGGGAACCCCGCGAAACGCGGGGTTGCAAAAGGGTTTTCCCCCTGGTAATCCGCTTTCTGAAAGTTATTTCTCACTCTCCAGCCGCCAATAAGTGCTCACAAACTCACATGAACAGCCAGAAACCATTCGCAAAGTACACGACCCCGGCAATGCCGAGCACCAATCCTGTGATCCACAACAGTTTTTTCTTCATCAGCGTTGCCATGGAACTTAGCAGGATGGCTAATTGAAGCAGTATGACCGCCATTCCGAAAGATTGGGAATGAAGCGCCACTGCATCTCGTTGTTGCTCTAAACCTTTTGCCTCTTTCATTATTTCGGCTTTTTCGCCTTCGTATCTCTTGATTTGAGCAGCATACGTAGCGATTTTCTTTTCATATTCTTCCAGCACCTCTTTAGGAGCAGTGTTTGTAATCAATTTGAGTTCTATTTCGAGTTTTTCTTTCTGGAGTTCGTACAGGTATCCCTTGATGCTCTTGGCTTGATAATAAGCCCACTGGTCCGATGCCTGAGTTTGCTTCAAGATTGAACGATTAGAAAATTTTCCAACGTTCAAGGTGGATACAGTGGCGCCTACTGCCAAGAGGACCGTTGTCAAAGCAAGAAAATTTAGCCAGTTTTGCTTCTGGTCATCCATAAATACCTCCCAATATATATGAGCTTTAGGGTCCAGCCGGTTTTAATAGCGATTCGCTCAGAGACGAGCAAGGGGGTTGATCGCGCTAATCACATCTTTTCTTTCAGGTCATCGAACCGGAATTTCATGGAGACAACACCATGCGCGACACTCTTGTGCACAACGTAAGGTAGTTTGTCGAAAACATGCAGCATCGACTCATTTGATACAAGGACATCTGCTTGAAAACCTTGTACGCCTCGTTCCCGTCCGACTTCGATCAGGTAGTTCAGCAGAAAAGTCGCGATGCCACGGCCTTGAAATTGCTCATCCACCATGAATGCGACTTCAGCGACATCTTTGGATTGTTCGAATACGTAACGACCTTCGGCAATGATACGGGATGTCTCATACGGATTGATTGTAACTACCAGAGAGAGGCCTTTCTCTTCCGAGACACTGACATACTCTTGCAGATTGTCTTGTGGCATGCTTCGTCGAGGGGTGAAGTATCTGAAATAAATTGAATTCTTAGAAAGCGTATAGAATAGATCTCGGATCATGGACTCATCGGTAGGCTGTATTGTGCGAACATGCGCCTTCAGTCCGCCTTTAAAGACATGCTCGATTCGGACCCTCTGTTGTAGCTCCGCAGGCGCCGTACGGACATAATGCTGGTCCGGGTAAATGTAACCTAGTTCGCGTGCCTCTTTCGTAAGAGTTTCCCTGTGGTCAGGATGCGCTATTTCGATCAACGCCATGGCCCGTTCGCGCAAGGATTTACCACCAAGATATGCTATGCCGTACTCGGTCACTATATAATTGACTTCTCCACGATTCATTATCACCGTGGCGTTCGGTCCGAACGACGGAACAATCGTCGAACGGCCGCTCCTCAAAGAGGTGGATCTCAAACAGATTATGGACCGGCCTCCGGACGAGAGACCTGCTCCCCTCATGAAATCATGATCGCCTCCCGAGCCTTCAAAGGCAGTCCACGCAGGTTTTCCCTGTCTTACCTGGCCTCGTAAATCGACCTGCACGGCGAGATTTACCGCCACCATTTTGTCGTTGCTCGCTATAAAGGTGGGAGCTAAAAGCATGTCAGATGGATAAAATTCTACGGAAGGATTTTCATTGATGAAATCATAAGTCCTCTGAGTTCCCATGCAGCACGTCGCCAGCGACTTACCCCGGTACATCTTCCTTGTGCTATTATCGATTACCCCGGTTTCTATTAGATTAATCAGAGGGTCGGAAAAGATCTCAGTATGTATTCCTAGGTGGCGTCTATCTTTCAAGAATTCATGCAGTCCCTTGGATATCCCGGCAAAACCGAATTCCAGTATTGATCCGTCTTCGATCAGTTCACTGGAGTACCGACCGATGGAACGCTCCGTTTCGCCGTGAACCTCCTCCGGTAATTCACACAACTGCTGTGGGCCGTCTATTAGGTAATGGATTTTATCTATGGGAACCAGAGTGTCACCCTGAGTGCGAGGCATGAAAGGGTTTACCTGTGCTATCACAATGCGGGCGGACTCAACCGCGGAAAGCGCTATGTCGACAGAAATGCCAAGACTGAATCGCCCGAAACGATCCGGCTCAGACACCTGGACAATTGCGATATCAATGGGAATTCGCCTGGCTCTGAAGAAATCCGGGATTTGCGAATGGAAAAGTGGCACGTAGTCGGCCTCAGACGTTCCATAAACATCCGGGCTTAACCCCCCTAAAAAGAAGGTTTTCAATCTGAAACGATTATGACCCTTGGCAGCCAGTGACGCTGCCGCATTTCCCCGTATGAACTGAATCATTTCCACATCTTCCAGGGTGGAGTCGCCCAGAGCCTCTATTATTGGTACCGGCTCGCAGCACGTGCTGCTCAGGAATATCCTGTCACCGTTCTGGACATATGATGCCGCGTCTTTTGCAGTGACAAGTTTCGACGCATATTGTTTTTTCCAGTCACTCATGGGATTCACTCCCACCTTATATTTTGTCGGGCCGTTTACGCGCAGGATTAGGAATTGTATCCGGCAAGTCAAGAGATTTCCAGAATCCGGGCCGCAGTCTCTTGAATTCGAAATATTCATGATTAAAAGAAGTTTGCAGGGTGACTGTGCTTTCCCTCATGTTGTTGGAGCATCCAGTGACTGGATGTCCGGAGGTTCCCATGATTGACTGTACACATATAACCAGAGATATGTTGACTCATCCATTGATGGTAAACGTGGATGATAATCCGTTGGATTTCTCGAGCGCCAGGAATCTGGCCGACAGGAAAGCCAGAGAGTTGTCGTCCGACCCCATGCTCCTTGCATGGTTTGACAGGAGCAGTGGAAGATTTTCACCTGACGTTATCTGCTGCGGTGATAATAAACCTACTTGGCTGACCTACGCTGAATCACGCGGAGCAGACATAGAGGTGGATATCAATAACGAAGACTACGTGTTTGTATACAAAGCCGCGATGGAATAGATTCTGCCCGAAGTGACGTGTGGTCACTGCCGGGAATCGCTTGGGGGGAGGGACATTTTGCACGGACCGGCGTCTCGCCGGTCCTTTCTAACACGTGACAGGCGATTAGACTTTCTTGATCTTTACCGTGGTTAGTCCCGTGCCACTGACCAGGGCGAAAACGTTCACCCCTGCGCCTCGGGTCTTGTCCTCCGGTCGGGAAGCTCCGTTGATTATCTGGTGCATCGCTCCGGCCTGCCGGTACCCGAATCCCTGCGCCAGGGCCACCACGCCCGGCCTGATCCCCGGCATCAGGTGTACTTTGCATTCGGATTGCGATTTTCCGTCATTGGTCTGCACGAGCACCCTATCATGCTGGCGGATCTCCAATTTCTTGGCGTCTTTGTTATTCATGATGAGTCGGTTCTCGGGTAGCACTTCCAAGAGCCAACTGTTGATTCCCGATCTTGGGGTCCTATGAAAAGGCTGCGAATAGCTTATCAACAGAAATTCGGCGTCACGGCCTGGAGCTGATGCAGTGTCAGAAGCTATCGTAGGAATGGTCGGCTGTTTTGCCCGCGGTTTCATATCCTTCTTGATCTCACGTTTGGCATCTGACGCGAAAAATCCGCCGCGATCAAAAACTTTTGCGACATCCTTTTCCGAAACGCCAATGGGCATGCCGGTCTTCTGCATCGAATCGAGAACAGTTCCGACCAGATTTCGATAATACTCCGACGCGGTAAATTTCGGCTTGGCCGGATCAGTCCCGGGTTTTTCGAAAGTCGATAGCTTAAGCCGGAATGCGAGATCCGCGAGGATCTCCTCCATCACGCGTGTTTCCGGAAGAATCGGGACATATTTCCCTGTTTGCGGCTCCAAAGCTCCTACCACCGGGTGGCGCACTCCGAATCCGTTAGAGGTAACTGAAGGTGGCGAGACGCATATGTCCCACCTCTCAAGATAAGTAGTATCCGGCAGGATATAATCAGCGAGTGCCGTAGTCTCGGTGATCTGCTTATCTATTGCTACAATCAAAGGATGTTTCTTTAAATCCTGAAGGGCAGTGGCCTTTGAGGACTCGTCGTAAACAGGGTCCCCCTCCCAAAGCAGCAGAGCTTTGGACGCGACGCCCGAGGCGGTCGGTGCCTTCCCACGTTCGATCCCTGACATTGCTTTTTTGTACGCATCGGCCAAGAAATCATTGTTTCTGTAAGCCAATCCCCCCGAACCCGGAAAAGAACCCACCATTAAGTTGAGACTGAGGATCACTGCGGCAGTTTGCGATCCATTTGGACCCGCAAGAATGCCACGTCCCGGTACGACCGCGGATTTTTCTCCGCCATCCGTAATAATGCCTGCAACACGGGCTACAATATCAGCACTTACCCCACAATCGTTGGCATGTTCTTGCACGGAGCGGGCCATGACCTTCTGCTTCAGATTTTCATCCAACGAAGCGGCCATTCCCGGATTGTGGTCAAGCAGATGCCTCATGATTCCGAGAGCGAGAGAGAGATCCCGACCGGGAATTACCGGGACCCATAGATCCGATTTGGACGCAGAAGTTGACAGCCTGGGGTCTATGACGGCCCATTGGAAGCCTCGGGAGCCGACTCTCGCGTCGGCGATCTTGCGCGCTACCGAGACGAGCGGGATTCCTGAATCGAGCGGAGCATCACCGAAGCTTATCACGCAACGAGCGTTGGAATAGTCAGCGTCAATGGGACCAATGCCTGGGCCGAAGACCGATTCAGCGACAGTGCGAGCAGCATCTATTATTTCAGTTTCCCGGTCCCGCACCAAAGTCGCCCCAGGGAAAGCAGCCACAAAACGATTAATAAACGTCAAGGCTCCCCAGTCGGCCCGGCCGATAAGAAATTCTAGACCCTCTCGAGCTTGTGCTATCCGGTTCAGGCCGGAGACACTTCCTTCACCGAAAAGATCGCCACCGTTAATGATCTCCGTGAGCGCTTGTTCCCACGAGAGCGCGGTCCATTTTCCCGATCCCCTTGGGCCCACGCGCTTCAGGGGCCGTGCCACTCTGAAGGGATCATATAGCGTTTGAATTCCGCTCCCACCAATCGCACATACGCTCCCGCTTCTACTGAGCGCCTCATCTAAAGTTGTAGGAAACGGCAGTGGATTTGCGCAGGAGGCAGGATGAAATGGGCTACCGCCTATCTTCACGACCGTGCCTTCCGCCACTCGACAACATATGCCGCAGTTTCCGGGACACAGTCCGCAGATCGTGTAAAGATTGCTAATTCCTGGGAGAGTTTCCGCAGGATCTACTGCCGGCGCTCCCTTTATGTATTCCGGCACAGGGCCGTTGTCTCCGAGGAGAGTGCAACCCGCAAACAGGGACGCGCCTCCCATTAGTCCGGCTATGCGAAGGAATTCTCGTCGAGAAATACTTTTCATTTATTGATATTTCTTCTGTTCAGCAAACTACAGTAATCGTCCGTCTATTCTTTAACTTAACGGCACATCGAAACCGATGAAAACCACAGAGTATCTCATGAGAAATACGCCGCCGATTATCAGGATCGAAGCGACACACAACCAGGCCCTGCGAGTCCTGGTCCATGGTAGCAGCAGTATCACCAGAGGAACGAGCATACCTGAGATAATTTCGCCCCAGAGATAGAGTTTTTCATGAAAAGCTAACATCACCGAGGCATAACCGTCAGCCGTCGATACAAGAAGCGTAAGCCAAAAGCAGCCGTTCCAGAAAAGGTCGGTTAACAGTATCCCGATCATCATCAGGCGCAGGCTCTTGAAAAGCTCGGGGTCCAGTTTTTCCTTTCGGTACTGGTCGATGATCAGTGCGACCACCAGAAGCAGCGCGATTCCGGAGAGCAGTGCCGAAGTCAAGAAGAAACCGGGCATCAGCGCCGAGTGCCACCATGCTCGCGCCCGCACCAGAGCAAACGCAAAGCCGGTGTACGCATGCACAAAAATAGCCAAAGGCACGGTAATCATCCCGAGCACTCGCGTCACCTGGTCGTTTTTCACAAAAATGAAATAAATGTAGATCAGGTTTGCGATCGGATATGCGGTCAGAAGCCACGAACCGTATGATAATGCCGACGTGTTGTTGAAATATTCAGGAACAAGTGTGTGCCAGAATCGAAGGGGCTGATGCAGGTCGAGAATAAGGCAGGCCGGCGCAAGCAGGAGCAGCAAAAAAGAAATGATCGCGGCCGGGAGCGCCATGGGTTTGAATCGCTTGATTCCAAACACTGTCGAAAGGGTCGACAAAATAAATGAGCCTGCGGAGAGTCCCGTAAAATAGAAATAAAGAGGAATATAGATCTTCCACGGGACCTCGTGCGGCACGTTGAACAAAACCGAGGCATCCATCTACTTATCTTCCCCTTTTTTCCAATAAGAAGCTCCCGGACTCGGTATATGCCGGCCGTAATCGAGGATCTGCTCTTTGAAATCGTCGGAGTAATGGATTCTGCCTTTCAGATCGTGGTCCGCCTGCACATAGAACACCTTGGGTTTGGTTCCGAGTTCGGGTTTAATGACACTTGTGTCGAGCGTGGCCAATCTCTGGCTGATTTCCGACTTCGGGTCGTCCATGTCTCCGAATAACAGAGCGCCGGAGACACATGCTTCCACACAGGCAGGTTGAAGACCTTTGTCTATGCGAGCCGTGCAGAAATCGCACTTGTCTGCGGTATTACGGATGGGGTTAAAGAACCTCGCGTCGTAGGGACACGCACCGATACACATTCCGCAGCCTATGCATTTGCCGTAGTACATAATCACTGCGCCGTCCTCTTCACGTTTCACTGTGGCTTGTACAGGGCAGACTTGCACACAGGGCGGAACATCGCAGTGATTGCAAAGACGCCGGAGGAAATGGTTTCCCACGTTTGGGTAGGTCCCTTTCTGAATGCCTTTTACCCATGAGCGCCAGTATCCGAGCGGCACATTATTTTCACTTTTGCAGGCTATCGAGCAGCTATGGCAGCCAATACATCGGCGCTGATCCACGAGCATTGCCCAGCGCTTCGGCTTTTTTTCTTCAGTATCGACCCGTGAACCGATCTTCTTTGGCCCGGTATCGGGGCCGGACTGAAGCGCGATTTCTTTAAATGTCTTTTTGTCACTCATTCACAATCGCTCGCATCTTGATCGGCACCTACTGAGTACGATGGCAGCCGAGGCACTCTAACCGGCTGAAGGATTCCTTACCGTCGTGACAATTACCGGTGGCGCAGGTAGCGCAAGCTCTAGGCACCTCGTACGTGATGAGATCCAGGTCACTTTGTGCGGGACTATCAGGCGCGTAAAGAGTCGAGGCATCCCGCCCTATTCGCACCTTCTTTTCGGGAGAATTCTTCAGCGCCCTCAGAACAAAAGTGCCGTATTTCGCAGTGGCGAAGATGGCGTCATGACAAGTCTTGCAATCCTTATACTTGCCGCTCTGAAACCACATATGCGTTTGATGCCGGAATGAGACCGGCCCCGGTGACCCTACACCCGCGTAAGATATGTTTCCGCCTCCCGAAATCGATGAAAAGGCAAGAACCGCAAAAAGAAGACCTGTTGCAACAAGCACGACAAGGACAATCCCCCACGCTGTGGCTTGAAGTCGCCAGTACCGGGACGAATCTCGCAGATTTACTACATAACGCCATATGGCGGAAAGTGTCCCTTGTGTCTTGGCCTGTCTTTTCATTTCGATCATTCGCCCAATAGAAATCTATCGAATAGTGCCCACGTAGGTAGTGGTCCACTGCCTTCTCTTCACGTCCGGATTGCCGTAATCCGGTAAGATAATCGGCGATACCGGCGGATTTTCTATCCCCGCCTCTTCCAATTCTTTGTGAAAACGCCTCACATGATCGACGGAAAGCTCGCTAACCTTGTCTCTCGCTTTTGCGAAGTTCCCGGCTGCTTCTCCCGCGAGTCTTCCAAAAACCATTATGTCCAGCAGCGAATTGCCCATTAATCGGTTGGCCCCATGTACGCCTCCGCCTACTTCCCCAGCGACGTAAAAGCCGGGTACCGGCGTCGAGCCGTCGGGCTTATAGGCCAGACCTCCATTCTGATAATGGAGAGTCGGATAGACGAGCATCGGGACCTTTGAAATATCAATCCCGTAGCGTTTATAGAGGATGAATTTGGCCGGGAACTCTTTTTCAACGGTACCTTCGCCTTCCAACAGATCAATCATGGGGGAATCGAGCCACACGCCGAACTTTCCCGCCTGACCTGGAACCGGAATCCCTTTGCCCACCTTGGTGCATTCGCGGATGATGCTCGCGGATTCAATATCACGCGGCTCCCTTTCAAATACGAACTGCTCACCCTCAATATTGACCAGATTTGCGCCTGCGCCGCGAACCTTCTCTGTTATCAAGAGACCTTCGGCCTGTTCGGGAAAAACAGCGCCCGTAGGATGGTACTGGGTGGCATGGAGGAAACGCACTCCAACCCCGAGACGATATCCCATTACAATGCCGTCGCCTGTCGCTCCGTAATGATTGGTGGTCATAAAACCTTGGACGTGCAGCCGCCCTGAGCCTCCGGTGGCCATAATAACGGCCTTAGCTTTGACGATGAAGTACTCCTCGGTTTCAAGATTGTATAACACTGCTCCGGAGCAGCGACCATTCCCGTCCGTTAGCAGCTCGACAGCGGGAGAAAACTCGAGGACTCCAATGTCCTTCACTCTGTTTCGAGCCTCATCCCGAATCGTCCTCATTATTTCAGCACCGGTCATATCGCCTGCATAGTGCATCCGTTTGCGGCAGGTACCGGCTCCGTGCAGAGTAAACAGTGTGCCGTCATCGGTCTTGCCGAACATACAACCCAGTTGCTCCAGCCATGCTATAACCTTGGGCGCTTCGGTGACCATCGTATTGACCAATTCGGGGTCATTTTCGAAGTGTCCGCCGCCCATAACATCGAGGTAATGATAGTAAGGTGAATCCTTCCAGCCTTTGGTTGCGGCCTGGATGCCACCTTCCGCCATCATTGTATTGGCGTCACCATGCCGCAGCTTGGTGCATATGATCGCACGCGCGCCTTGCTCTTGAGCGATCAGGGCCGCGGCTGTACCGGCTCCTCCACCACCGATCACAAGAACATCGGTTTCATAATGAACTTCATTCAGGTCGATCTTATCAGGGTCTACGCGGCTACGCGATTCCAGAATGTCCGCGAACTCCCACGCGAGCGAGTAACCCTTGCTAGGACCGACCTTTAATTCCCTGAGCACCGCCCGCTCGATAGTCCGGGTGATATTTTTCAAGCCTCGTCTGTCGTTCATCTAAAGTTAAGGCCGGGAATTCCAGACTTGCTTTCTTTCGTTCCACCCTTTCGGGGCGGGTCTTATCAACGTTCTTTATAAGTTCGATCAGTTCCGGCGTATATCCCATTTAGCGCCTCCGGATTTTCATAAATACTGCTTTTCTTGTGGGGTCCACATCTCTTCAGCGGTATGCGGCTCCATCTCACGGTCCACGTATAGTTTCCTGAGCGTCTGAAGATCTGCGGACATTAGTTTTTTCAGCGGTTCTTGATAGCGCCCTGACTCGATTTTCTTGACCATCTCCTCAAGGTGCCGCGCCTTTGGCCAAATATGCCTCCCGGTCAAACGCCTACAAAGCATCGCAATATTGTACTGGCTCAACTCCGCCGGGCATCGCGAGGTACATATTCCGCACATCACACACGGGAATGAGAGTTCCGCCACCTTCTCGATGTCGCCTCGGAGCGCCGCGGAAATGTATTCCATAACCGGTAGATCCATCGGACATGACTTTGTGCAGGTATTACAGCCCATGCACTTTGCCAGTTCGGGGTAATGTTTCAGCAACGTCTTGATGTCCGGCTTGATCTCTTCCAGTTGATATGCCGATCTGTTGGCGGGAAAGAAGGGCACCATAGCCAAATACATGTTAGGCTGGACTACCGTCTGACATGCCAGGCCCACATTGATTTTGGGGCTCCCGGGCATCCTGTAAACCGTCGCGCACGCCCCACAGATTCCGCCGCGGCACCCGCACCCGCGAATTAGCTGATATCCTGCGAATTCAAATGCCTTCTGAATAGTCAGAGTGCTCGGAACATCATATCTTTTGCCCATGATGAAAATGGGTATGAGATCGGTTCTCTCGGCCATTTGTGCCTGAATTTGCTCTTCCGGGGCAGTTTGAACTGGTTCCGCCGTTGCCATTTTCTCCGGTCCTTTCTCGATCATACAGAATAGTTGAAAAAATTTTGTAAAAGGGGCCTCCTGTAGCTCCCCGAAATCTCCCGATCAGCGTGCTATAAAAACTCCGATAAAAATACCCAAAATCAATGCCATCAACGCCATGAAATAGTTGTCCAGAGCGGTGATACGCGGGGCAGGTTGTATTGTTTCCGGTACCACTTCATCCACAATATAATCCTTGTATGCGGTATCCACTTGTGGACAGGCCAGCAAACAGGAGTAACACTGTTCGCAGTCTTCACCCACGCAGGATTCCAGTGCAAAAGATGTTCGCTGTTCGGTCTTTTCGAAACGACTCGGATCCTTCCGCAATACCGGACAGGAATCTATGCAGTTACCGCAGGCAAGGCACGCCTTGTCGCCGGTGATGTCCGAGCCTGGATCTTTTATATCAAGCCGATGGTAAGCTTCCATGCCCTTGGACAAAAGGCGGAATCTGGCCACAGGCGGTTCTTTCGCGTTGAGGATAATGTCCGCAACTTCTCGGTTGACTTTATCTTTTGATTCGTCCCTGGTGGTGGGCATATCAATGCTCCTGATTCATAAACGAATGGGCCCTGGCCTGTCGGTCTGCTCGGATGCTTACTCCCTGGTCGGAATCGAGCGTGAATTCATGAGGCATTCGCTTTTGGAACCGACAACCGACCCTTTTCCCCTGCTGAAGCTGAAGTCGTTTTTTGTCGTTTCCGAATTTGATCCTCAAAATACTGCCGAGTCATCGTGGGATGACATTTTAGGCAATTGTCAAAATCAGTATCTTCGCGGCAATCAGCGAGAAATATTTTGGTCTTATAATGGATTTTGCCCTCATGGCATCGCCGGCAGCTCTGTTCTATCGGTATAGCGACCATCCATCTCGGATTAGTGGAGAGTCTCTCCCATGCACTTTCTCGCGCCTTATTATACTCCTGCTCGGTCATGGGAAGCAGTTGGGCGGCCCTGTAGGAATGCGATGCCATAGTATGGCAGGAATCGCACGCCAGGTGATTCACTTCAGCGTAATTAACACTCTTATCCGCTTCCAGTGACGCTTTGTC
Organism: uncultured delta proteobacterium; assembly: GCA_963741425.1. GTDB lineage: Bacteria > Desulfobacterota > Desulfomonilia > Desulfomonilales > Desulfomonilaceae > DATJPW01. The sequence continues at coordinate 173,086 of CAVUHP010000022.1, read as the reverse complement.
CTTGTACCTCTCGTGGCAGCGAGCGCATGTGTCTTTCCCTGCTGTCAGGTGCTTGCGATGATCCATTATCAGTCCGATTTCCTTCAGCCCCGGCGGAATGTCTTTCACAGACATCTCTTTGCGGTTTACGGATGCAAGATGACAATATTGGCAATTCTCGTTTGGCACGCGTGTTCTGTTGAATAGATCAGTGACCTGCGTTTTGCGCGGATCTATTTGCGGAACCAGATAAGTCACAGCATGGAGTAGACTCCGAAGCCTGGACATCGCCGTTTTCTCAGGACTACCCAGCATATGGCAGTCCGCGCACGCTATGAGTTCGTGCGAAAATCCTTTTTTCTCTGCCTTTAGACGCCCGCTCATCCAGGTAGCAAAATTCGCTTCTCGCGTGTGGCAAGCCATGCATGCCGAACTTCGGATCGAGAACTCTGCCGCAACTCCTACAGCTAGGGCAACTACGGCAAAACCAATTATATATGGGACCGCTCCTCGCATCAGGCCGTATCCTTTTGCTGCCGCGCCTGTTCATTCCTGAGGTCATGACAGGCCTGAAATGCGGCGGCAATGACCAGTGGACCGGAGTTGCCTATAGGACACTTTGCAGAGCATTTTCCGCAACCCACACAATATTTTGAAAGTTCCGTTACCCGCTCATAATTGCCGAGTCGTGTCAGAAGCACTAGCCCCATGGGAAACTGGACGCCTTCAGCCTCTTTTACGGGGCATGCCCCCACGCAAGTCGCGCAATTGTAACAGTTTATAGAGCGACCGGTTCCGGGGGTTAACATCGACTGAAGCGCATATTCAAAAACCAGGAAAGCGGCGAACATTATTGCCAGCGTATTCAGTGTGACTCGACTGGGAGCGCTGCCTATGAACGCGTCAAAGAACATACTTTGAGAATAAATTATATCGAGGATAATCAGGTATACCCTTTGAAAGAGCGGATTCTACCGCTGTGGCATAACCGGTGAGCGTGATGGTAGCTCCACGATAAAACCCCGGTTGAGCCGGCTTCTCCAGCCTGCCTTTCTCCAATATCTCTCTTGAGAATGCCGCGATTTCATTATCTTCAACAGAAATCGCATCAGGGTATTGAAGAGTTTTCAGGCTCTTTATCCGATGGTCATTTACCCCTACTTCAACTTCGATGGGGCCTCGAAAACCGTTCCCGATACCTCGGTAAGTACCGTCCTGAACCAGATTGATCCCAGCACCCCATGGAGTTTTCATGAGGCGTTGCCGATCCACGCTGTCCACATTTAGGCGTGCAATTCCATAGCCAACGACGAGAATCCCTATTGCCCCTGCTAACCACACTAAGCGTCGGCGGCCGTTCCTTCTGTAATCTCTTGTCCACAACGTCGCCAGAATCGTCAAAAACACGATCAGAAGAATGAATCTGCTCGACGGGAAGAGCACCGCGGCAAGGATCAAATAGAAAGCTAGCCGTACACCGCGGGTCCTGATCGCGTCCCAAAGAAACCCGGCCGGGTCATGCAAGAGCTTTGACCACGTCATCGATGAAATCCTTTCCGATCAGTCCCATTTTCATTGCCCTGTCCAGAGTATAGCGAGGCAGAATTCCACTTTTGATAGCCATACGAGTATCTTCCTGCATCGTACCGAACATCTGGGGCAAGGGAAGATACTGCACGCAATAACTCTGACAATTGCCGCACCGGATGCACTTCAGGCCGCCGTTACGAATGAATCTGTCATAATCCAGCACCCGGCCTGCCACTGCGAGCTCCGCCTGATATGTGATACCAACCGGGCATCTATCTTGGGTGGCGTAGCAGGCCCGGCATTCATAACAGTATATGGTGGCAGGATTTCCGCGCAGCAGCGGCTTGATAATCGTGGCCAAAAGCCCGGCCACTATTCCGAATAGCGCCACCCGGTCCAGGTTAAGAGTCCAGCCTCTGTCCTTCAGATTTGTGAAGAACTGATACCGATGGATTCCCGGCAACACCATCGGCTGGTCGGTGTCCTGCCGTTTATGTCCGATTTTAGGTCTATTATCTTTATCCGAATCGCTCATCTCACTCACTCTAATGCGGTAACATCGCCGCCATTAGAAATCCCGCGATCAGTCCGCCTACGGCGCCTTGGATCAGCTCGCGTCGAGAATTCATGTCCAAGGCGAATGCTATGATCAGCCCGGACACGGTTCCTATAAAAAGAAAAATCAACCAGGTCAGCACCGTTACACCTCAGATTTCCGGCCCCGCCAGAACCGCGGTCATGCGCCTGGAAAGATTACGCGGCACCATAAGCGCTATAAGCATTGCCGCGATTATACCGCCGGATATCCCCTGAAGAATTATCGTCGGGTTTGTTTCGAAAAGCGCAAATGCTAAGACTCCACCAGCTATCCCTCCGCTAAAGAGGAACCCCGAGAGCTGCAGCATAAAATTCTTCGTTGCATCTGACGTGAGCATTCGTTTCCCTATGGATATCAAGGTCACATTTACCAAAATTATCACAACCGCGAATTCAGCGATGGTCAGAATGTCTTTGGTCAGATTCGGATTAGATGGTTGAAAAATAGACAAATTTAGAAATTTCATATAGATCGCCGCCAAAGGCGCCATAATCGCCATAGATGCAAATGTGAACGCTCCTCGGATGAAACCTGTTTCAGCCCTCATCGTTCCTTCGCCCATCATTCCGCCTCCACCCAACGGCGACGGACCGCAGGAAGTAGTCGCATTGATGATATAAGCTGACATTACGATAGCTAATTGTGACCAGTCGAGAAAACCGAATTTCGCGGGGCCGAACAGATAGAGAACCGGCACAAGAGCAGCCGTAAGAATCCTGGCGCAAGAAAGGGGCAGTATGGTCTGAAACTGAACAAAAATAGCGAGCATGCCCGCAATTCCCAGGAAAGGCACCTTCACCAGGCTGTTGAGCATCACACCCAGAGCATCGAATCCGCCGGTAGCCGCTAACGCGCCTGCCGCAAGAAATCCCGCCGCCATTGCTGTTACCGGAAGGAGTATAATTCCTTCCATCAGATCGTTTAAACGTACGCGACAGGCTATTATCATTATAAGCGCACCGGTAACGAGCACAGACTGGACCGGCATTTTGCCGAACGGCTGGAAAATAGCCGTCAAAACTGCAACGACAAAAATTATAAGGGCTATGTAACCTTGCAGGGGCGCTGTAATTTCAGGTTCCTTGAATTGTTCACCTGTTTCCGTTTGTGGCGCCTCTCGCAAGGCAACATCATTGGGATACAAACGCTGACTAATAAACTTCAGGAACAGTGCAACTATCGCAGTGCCCAGCATAAGAGAGAATGCCTGCGGGGCCCTCAACATCCCCTCAGAAGCTGTGGCGAAAAAACTGCCCAGAAAACCTTCACCGATCTGCCCCACGCCGCCGATGGGGGACGGCCCGCAAGAACCCATGGCATTACGGGTAAATGCCCCTATGAGAACAATCAACTGCGATTTGGTAAGAATCCCGAGGCCGCCTTCGAAACCGAACGTGAACAGCAACGGCAGTAATGCGGCAGCCAATATTCTTCCGCATGGTAGGGATGAAATCACCGGCAAATTGATCAGAATAACTAGCGTGCCTATCAGGCCAATTGGGCTTTTGCGCAGGTATTTCAGTATTACTTTGAGTGCGTCGAATCCGCCCGAGGCTTTTAATCCCCCTGCCAAAAACAGGCCGGTGAGCAAAGCCGTTATAGGGTGCAGGATTATGCCGCCCAAAAACTCATTCGGGAGCAACACAACGGCGTTCCACCCCGAATAAAAATAACGGAACAGGCCTCCCACAATCAGACATAACACCGTCGAGAACACCAGTACCTGTCTGAACCGGGGTCCGAATATATCCGAAAAGGGTCAAAAGCATCAGACCAAGGAAAATTGCTAATGTTATATATCCCAGAATTTCCAACAAATACTCTCCCACACGGGATTAAAACAGATCTTTATCTGCAAAGATGTCGTTTCAGTCCCTCAGGACCGCTGCATGTCTTGTTTTGAATCCAGGGCAAATCCACCACGTACCCTTCTTTGGACTTGCTAACCCTGACTTGATCGCCGATCTGGAGCCGTCCGAGGCACGCTGTGCAACAATTGACGTTAGCAGTAACCTCTTCGCCGTTTTCCAACCTGACATTTATCGGAGTAATTGGCAGAAGGATAGGATCAATACCGACATCCTTGACCGACGCTATCACTCCGCGCACACCTCGAGTCGTGCGGTAGATTTCCGCCGCTACAAAGAAAACAATCAAAAAAATTACTGTGGCGTATTCAATCATAACCATGCAACATAAGCCTGTGGCTAGCGTTACTTTCGCTCCAGGTACTGTAGCCTTCCGTTTCCATTATCTGCTACACACACTTTTTGGCCGTGAATTGCGATTCCGCTGGGGCTCCTGAATTCATGCGCTCCCGCACCGACTTTACCTACAACCGATATCACCTTGCCGTCCGGAGAGAACTCCTGAATTCGGTGATTGCCTGTATCGGCTACCCAAATGTGGCCCGATTCATCCAATGCCATTGCCTGCGGCATGTTGAAAAGACCCGGGTTGCTGCCCACGCCGCCAAAACGATGTTTGAACTTCAGATCCTCCCCGAAAACTTTCACCAAACCATGTTTGCTGTCCAGGACCACTATTTCTCCGCTATCCCGGGTAACAACTGCCGTCGGTAATCTGAACTGATCGTCATCATCTCCCAATTCGCCTATGACTCCGACCAAATTTTCGCGTTGGAAGATCTGTATACGATGATTTCTGGTATCCGCGACCAGTAATCGACCGGCTTTGTCTACGGTAACACTTTGAGGATTTGCGAATGAACCTGCAGTAGAACCTATGGATCCTATTACTCGTTTAACGTTTCCGTTGGAATCAAATGCCTGGACCCGACAATTATTGGAATCTGCCACATAGATGATGCCCTCGGATCCCGTTGCCAATCCCAATGGATAGTTCAACATACCCGGTTGGGAACCGGGCCTGCCGAAAGAGAACAGTAGCTTATCATTAGAATCCAGGCATACAACACGGTACTGGGAAGGATCTGTGACGAGAAGATTCCCGGATGGATCAAAAACAACGGCAAACGGACCACTCAGAAGCTCAGGGCCAGATTTCTCAGGTCCAGTCGATAGGTTCGATAAGCCTCGTGAGGGAACCGTTCCTAGCAGAGAAAATAGCCCTGCTATGCCAACGGATTTGATAAACTCACGCCGTTCCATGGCGCCTTGTAATTATAGACGGCGGCTCAGGTATTTCAGTACGCACAGATGTTTGTGTTTCCGATAATAGCCCGAGTGTGTCGTCGGATTTCGTAATCGGGCGATGGGGTCGAGATACACAATAGTCCAATGACCTTCCAAAATCAAGTCTCTTGCCGGAGATTGAATACCTGATTATCGCGCCCGCAAAGAGCCGAATACGGCTCAAATTCTTTTTATCGGATCAGGCGAACCTAAGAATAATCTCAGTCGAATCGCGGTCGCTTCTAAAAAGACCTCCCGGAGCATCAGGATTCGGAAAACCTACAGCGATTCCTATCACCACTTTTTTATCTTCCGGAATTTCCAGCACTTTTCGTGCAATATCCGGAAAGTGCATGGAAGCCGCTAAGTAAATGGTCCCTAGACCTTCTTGCAGAGCTGCATGACAAAACGTTGTCCCAAATGAACCCAGGTCAAGACAGGAATACGGCTCGTTCAGGCGGTTGTCTATGAGCAGGTAAACCACCGTTGGCGCGCCAAAGAAACTATACATCTTTAGATAATGTTGAGCGCGCGCCACGGCATCACCCCGGTCGATACCCATTGCAGTTAATAGAGATTTCCCTAGGTCACGATATCGCCTCATGTGCGGCTCGTCAGGAAATTGGACCGGCATCTCAATGTCGGGCCGCGGGGGCATCCCTTTCTTGGCCTCTTCCTCAAAAAGCCGGGCAAGTTCCTGTACTTTTGATCCGTCGGCTACAACAACTTCCCAAGGCTGGGTATTTCCCCATGATGGGGCCCACCGGGCAATTTGCACGGCCCGCGTAACCTTGTCTCTGGGAACGGGGTCTGCAAGAAAAGCCCGAATGCTCCGTCGACCAAGTACGACATCATTCAATTCCATAATTAACCTCAACTTAACCTTATGCTGCCGGATATTTGATGCTCTCGGCTCCGCGGGATCCAGATTCAAATGCGATCAACTCAAGGGGCGCGTCAGCTTGCCCCATGAGCTGGCACGTGGGTTCAAGATATAAATTTATGGTTTATGCAACGCTTTGTTCGATCGCGCTAAATGACAATTGAACGTCTTCGGCCTTATTTTTTGAATCTACCAGAGCCTTTTTTCGCAACGCCCTACGCGGAGCGACTAAACGTATATTGCCGGCCCTCAATATAGCAGGTATTTGCGAAATGCAGCGGACACTGTTTGGGGCTATTATGTCTTAGGAGACGACTCTGTATCATGTTCGGTGCGACACCGTGGGCGTTCGGTGATATCCCCCATGGTGTCGCAACCTCATTCGCACGCTCAGCGTAATCTTTCATGAAACTTATCGGGATCGAGATCCTTTGCCAGCCATGAACATATATTCTTTGTGGCCGGATTCGATTCCTTCGTTAACCGCGTTAGCCGACTTTGAAGACCATGGCTGCGCCAGTATCACCGGCAGCGCAACCGGCCCAGAGACAGTACCCGCCACCCAAATCCACCATCTCCTCAAGCATTTCCGCGATAATCCTGCCTGCTGTAGGCGCTTGAGGATGGCCGTAGACGAGGGAACATCCGTAATTGTTCATTTTCATCACATCATTGCCAAGCTTTTTGGCGAAATTGATGTCGTTAGTGGCGAAGGGATTATGACTCTTAATGGCCTTCATATCTGAAATCTTGAGGCCTGCATTGGCAAGGGCCATCTGTGCCGCAGGTACGGGCGCTGCCGCCATGAAACCCGGCTTAACTCTTGAGAAGCCGTACGAGACGATCTGAATATCCACAGCAGGATTTGCGCTCATCTCTTTTGCCCTATCGCGGGTCGTAACGATGAAACCGCAGTTCCCATCGGCAGGAAACGTCTGCGCGCCGAAGCTGTGAACGCCTCCCTGCTCCGCGGGCCTCAGCTTTGCCAAACCCTCTGCCGTAGTGGGGGTAACTCCCTCGTCCAGCTCTATGAGTTTGGTTTGCTTCTTGCTCACCCTCACCTCTGCGGGGAACATATAGCGCTTCTGAAATGCCCTATCATTTTCCAAAGACATGAGATACTGCTGGTATCGTCGGAGCACTACTGCATCGACTTCCTCTTTGGTGATTCCCGCTTCCTTGGCCACATTTTCTGCGGTCTGCACCATTTTTAGCGGTGGGCGGACGTTTGGGTCGGAGTTGAAATTGTCCATTAGCCAGTTCTCGGCGGTCACCTCGCCTCCGGGACCCATGGGATTGGGCCACACGGTGTGGGCCCCGTTGGAACAGCGGTCCGTCATGAGACAGAATCCTACGTCGAATGCACCCTGCTCTACGGCAAGTGCAGCGAGGTTCATAATCGTGGTAGAGGTTGTGCAGGCTTGCTGAATCATGAGGCCGGGAAGGTCCTTCTTATTGTCCACCAGCATGGCGGCTGCCCAGTTGTGACCATAAAAGATGTGCAACTGGTGAATAGTTATTCCAAAGTACAGGTAGTCGATTACCGCGGGGTCGATCTTCTTCTTTTCCAGAAACCATCTCCTCGCGGTTTTGGCTCCCAATTCAATGGCATTTTCATTCTGCATGGATCCTTGCCAACGGCAGAAGGGACTGGAATAGTAGCCCCCATACGGTATGTAAGGCTTTGAAAAAGTGTTCATAATACTTGTCTCCTGTGATTTGGTTTCTAATGTTTGTTTACGTCCTACGGCGGGTTCATCACTGCTTAGAATACAAACAGGTCAATACCGCCCATCATGTTCATGACGGCTCCCGTCATATATGCCGCGCTGTCGGAGCATAAGTAAGCTACTGCGTCGGCGATTTCCTGAGGATTTGCAGGTCTCCGGAAGACAGTCTTTTTCTCAACTGCCTGGCGGACGGGCTCTGGGAGCAGGTCATAACCATCAGTAGCACATATGCCGATGGCTACGCAGTTTGCCGTGATGTTGTACCTCGCACCCTCCAGGGCAGTGGATTTTGCAAGCGCGATGAGACCTGCCTTGGCCGCCCCATAGCTCGTCTGTCCCGCGCCACCCAGTACTCCGGCCACTGACGTCATGTTTACAATGCGGCCCCACTTCCTGGCACACATGTCTGCCCATGCCTCTTTAATGCAATAGAACGCGGAATTGAGACAAAGCTTCACTTCATAATCCCATTCGTCCACCGTTGTCTTGGCTATGCTTATGTTGTGCCCCATGAGAGCAGCATTGTTCACCAAGATATCGACGGCCCCTAGCTTCGCCTTAATGGCAGCGAAGCCTTTTGCCACGTCCGCAGCGTCAGTGCCGTCCATTTGAACGGCCATAGCTTTCCGTCCCATAGCCTTAATTTCTTCGGCCAGCGCCGCAGCCCCTTCCATGTGGCGAAAGCCTGTTACCACCACATCGGCTCCCCGTTGAGCGAGCGTGAGGGCCGTGTGCCTCCCGATGCCCTTCGGCATACTCGCGCCTGTTACCAATGCAACTTTTCCTTCTAACGACATACTTTCCTCCTTTTATACCAGCGGTAAAGTCTCTACCAGTGGGTTCTGCCATACCGCAATCAGATCCGGAGGTCTGCCGGCGGGGAATTTCCTGACATTATGACGATTTATGCTCCAAATAAACATAACATGGGGTGGTATTCTGTTCAAAGAGAAAATTCTCCGATCAACCGTAGATGAAGTTTGGACCCGAGAATCCCAGCTCCTTTGCAAATACGATGAATGACGCTCGAATAGTCTCCATTAGATAGATGCATAACGACAAAAGCTTGAATTTGAGGGAGACTTTGTTCGAGAGAAGGGCCAAGGTCCACCTTGTAACAATAGATTTTCTGAGGTCGTTCACTCGGGGAATCATTCGTTTTCTATAGCGAACAGCCCTGTCAAGGTCATTTACTCTGGAAAACTAGAAATAACCAAAACAGTCTCCGCGTTCATTGTTTGTGGGTCAGCAGTTCATTATCAAGAATCTGGTGCCAATCGGTTTAACCTCTATGACTTCACAAAAAATCCCATAAAAACCGAGTGTACCGTGGCTGACATAGTTGATTTGCGTGTCCCAGACCAATTCTTCGGCTTAATCCATATTCTCTGATTATAATATGATACTCGAATGCGATTGACATTGCTATCTAATATGCACGTCAATAGCAAGAAAAAAAATCCGCTGCTCACCTTTTCTGCACACAGAAAGTTCACTCTGGAGAATTTTTTGCAAGAATCCGTGTCCCCGAAAACCGCATTCGCAGGCGCATAACTCAGTGCCAATGCTGTTTCGCCGCCTCCCGCAAGCCTGTTCTTTTTCTTTACAATCCAGTGGAAGGGATGATATTCGTAATACTTATCTTACTCTTTGTCTTCTCACCGTGCTTTAGCGCAAGGAGGATGGAAAATGGCGTTTTCTTTTCGTGGACGTACCATCAGCAAAGTCGGAGTGGTCGGATCCGGAGCGATCGGTCCGGATATCGCTCTGCACTTCGCGCAAGTCTTGCTACCTTACGACATCCAAGTGGTCGTCGTAGATATTCTAGATGCAGCCCTGGAAAAGGGAAAGGCAAAAGTATTCAAAAAGTTGGATAAAGCCGGCGAAGCTGGCAGGCTCAAACCTCAGGTCGTGGAAAATACGAAGGACCATTTGACTTTTACTTCGGATTACGGCCAGCTAAAAGGCGCAGATTGGGTCGTTGAGGCCGCAACCGAAGACCTTCCTCTCAAGCGTAGGATCTTCAAACAGGTGGAAGACCTGGTGAGTCCTCAGACGATCCTGAGCAGTAATTCTTCGCATATCGAGCCGGAACGTATCTTTGAAGAGCTGAAGCATAAAGAGAGATCCCTGTGCACCCACTATTTCTTCCCAGCCGAGCGTAATCCCGCGATGGAAATTATTCCCAGCAAGGACACGGATCCCGAACTCACCCAATTCATGATGCGTTTCTATGAAATGGCAGGGAAAATCCCGGTCAAAGTTGGCTCCCGGTATGGATATGCCGTAGATCCTATCTTCGAGGGTCTTATGCTGGCCGGGATACAGTGCATGGAGGCAGGACTTGGGGATATCAAGCAGATTGATACGGCAGCGGCGAGGTGCCTTGGTCTAACAGTCGGCCCTTTTACAGCGCAAAATTTTGTTGGCGGCAATCCGATAAGCGCTCATGGATTGGCTGAAATGAACAAGCGGCTCAATCCATGGTACAGGACACCTGATCGGCTAAGAAAGTTGGTCGAGGCCAAAGAGCAGTGGGAAGTCCCGGCGCGGGGTGAGAAAGTTGAGGTTCCGCCCGACAAGGAGAAACAGATTGCGGATGAGTTTATGGGGGCTTATTTTGGGATGGTCTGCGACATGCTGGATTCGAAAATTGTCACCACCAGTGACCTCGATCTCCTCGTCGGTGTATCCCTGGATATGAAACCCCCATTCACTTTCATGAATGAAATTGGGATTGACAAGGCATTGGCCTTGGTTGAGGCATTTGCGAAAAAGTATCCTGACATGCCTGTTGCCAAGACTCTCAAGGCCCAGGCTGCTTCAGGCAAACCATGGGAAGTCTTCGACATAATCCTGGAGAAAAAGGACGATATAGGAATACTTACGGTTCGCCGTCCGAAAGCGCTAAACGCTCTCAACGGTAAACTTAATAAAGAGATCGGCTACTGGAGCGATGTTGTCAAAAATGATCCGTCCATAAAGGCTCTCGTGGTAACGGGTTACGGCAACAAAGCATTTGTCGCAGGAGCGGATATCAAAGAAATGTCAACTTTTGCTACGCCCTCGGAAGCTGAAGCCTTCGCTCGGAATGCTCAGTTGGCGTGCAATAAACTGGCAGATTTGGGTAAGCCTGCGGTGGCCGCATTAAATGGCCTTGCTTTTGGAGGTGGTAGCGAGCTCGCCATGTGCTGTACCACAAGAATAGCTCCAAAAGGATTAAAAGTCCTCGCGGGCCAACCCGAAGTGAACCTTGGCGCTATACCTGGTATGGGTGGAACGCAGCGATTGCCACGGCTCATTGGGTTCGAAAAAGCAAGTTACATGATACGCACAGCGAACCCTATTTCTTCGGCTGAGGCCCTGGAATATGGTTATATTGACGAAGAAGTTCAGGGAGACATCCTGGAGAGGGCAATCGAACTGGCTCACGAACTCCTTTCAGGGAAGACCAAGGCAAAGAAAATCGAAACGGGACCGCTATCGAACGTGCCCGCCACGTTGCCGGATATTGATATAGGCCATCACTCCAAGGCTATCGACAAGCTAGCGGTCGAAGCTATATTAGAAGGGGCCAAGATGGAATTGGACGATGGTCTGAAGAACGAAGCAAGGCTGTTCGGCGAATGCTGGAACACAGAAGATCGCCGCATTGGAATGAACACTTTCGTCGAAAAAGGCTCAAAGGCTAAAGCGGAATTTGTTCACAAGTAGGTCAGGACATCATCCGATTTAGTTTAATTTTGTTAAATGAACAAAAATCGCAGCATGATGCAGTCGGGGCGGAATTTAAACCCGCCCCTTGCCGGACGATCTTGATATGGGCAGATTCGAAACCTGCCCTCGCTCGCGTTTTGGTACTGAGCGCAATTACTTTAGCGGACGGTTCTAACCAATTTAATCTCACAAAGAGGGGAATGTAGGTCAACAAGAGGTTTTATATGACAAAATCCAAGATGTTATGTCCATTTTCCAAGTCATTATGTCGGGAATGCGCTGTATTTCGGGGACGTCACTACTATCTTTGCTCCGGTAGCTCCCGTGTGCCGGAGGATATCTGTGCTTGGCAGAAATCAAGCGGATTTAAGATTGATGTCGGTTCTCGGATAAAGGAGATTCCTGAGCCGCCGGCGTTGGTACGCAGTTCGAAGTGGTTGAGCGACGTGGAGGATTGTATAGAAGGGAGGTAAGCATGATAAAGGATTTCAACTATTTAAGACCAGGGAGCGCACGTGAGGCGTTTGATCTTTTGGCGGAGCATAAGGAAGACTGTAAGATAATCTGCGGGGGTCAGTCTCTGCTGATCCTTTTGCGTCAGGGGTTGGTTGCACCGGATAACTTGCTTGATATCAAGTGGTTGAAGGAACTCAATTACATCAAATTTGATGCGAAAGAGGGTTTAAGGATAGGGGCTACGACCACCCACCGTACGATTGAGAAGTCCGACTTGGTAAGAGAGAAATATGTGTCGCTTGTGGAGATGGAGAGCCATCTAGCACATATTCAGGTAAGGAACTGGGGTACGATTGGAGGCAACCTGGCCCATGCAGACCCGGCCGGAGACCCTGCACCGGTGCTGATGGCATTGTCTGCCAGCATCAAGGTGGGCAGCGCCAAGGGTGAGAGGACGATTTCTCTGGACGATTTTTACACCGATCTTTTTGAGACCGCGATGCAAGAAGGCGAGATGGTGCTGGAGGTTCAGGTCCCTGCTCCTTCCGCTAAGACGGGAGTAGCCTATAAGAAGTTCAACCTTCTGGAGAGTGATCAGGGAATCGTTTCCGTAGCGGCTTGTGTGACTTTGAATGGTAATTCGACCTGTAAGGAGGCCAGGATTTGCCTTGGGAACGCCGCACCTACGGTGATACGAGCCAAGGGTGCCGAAGCCAAACTTGTGGGTCAAAAACTTGGAGATGATCTGCTGGAGCAAGTGGGGCTGGCCGCAGCCGAGGAGTGCGAGCCTGTGGCGGATATTCACGCATCCGAAGATTTCCGTCGGCATTTGGTGAGTGTTTTGACGACGAGGATGGTGAAAGAGGCTTGCAAACGGGCTGCGAAAAAGGCTTGAAAGGAGGGGTGATATGGAAAGACAATTATTGCGAATTATAGTCAATGGTCAAGAGTATGAGCTTTATATAAATCCGAAGACGCTTCTTGTGGAAGTGCTACGCGATCACCTCGGTTTTACTGGGACCAAGAGGGGATGCGAAACGGTTTCCTGTGGCGCATGCACGGTCATGGTTGAAAAAATGGCAGTAAAGTCATGTTCAATATTAGCCGTTCAGGCGGATGGGCTGAATGTGACCACGGTGGAGGGTCTTGAAGATCACGGAAAGCTCCATCCGATCCAAAAGGCTTTTCTGGATCATGGTTCTTTCCAGTGCGGTTTCTGCACCTCCGGTATGTTGATGGCATCGACGGCATTGCTGGAAGAAAGTCCCAAAGCAACGACAAAAGAGATAAGAGAGGGTCTTGATGGGAATTTGTGTCGCTGCACAGGGTACAACAGCATCGTACGGGCAGTAGATGCGGTGTGCCAGGGGAAATATAGGGAGGACCAAGCATGAAATACAATATTTTAAACCAACACACTCATAATATAGACGGGATCGCAAAGGTGACCGGACGAGCGCAGTATACCTTTGATATCACGCGTCCCGGCATGCTTTATGGCAAGATTCTTCGAAGTCCGCATCCTCATGCGAAAATCAAGAATATTGATGCTTCAAAGGCCCTGAAACTTTCGGGAGTCAAGGCAGTGGTGACGGGTAAGGACACGCTTGGCGTGAAACAGGGGATCTGGCGTAGATACAGCGAACTCTGTGACGAGCAGATACTTCCGTTGGAAAAGGTCCGGTACATCGGTGAGCCTGTGGCGGCAGTAGCTGCGATTACTGAAGAGATAGCAGAGCAGGCGTTGGACCTGATTGAAGTGGATTACGAGGTTCTTACCGGTGTGTACGATGCGATGGAGGCCATCAAGAAAGAGGCTCCTCAGATTCATGAGGGTGTTGAGCGTAATATAAACGTGACTCGTCATATCGAATGGGGAGATGTGGAAGAAGCCTTTGAGAACTCGGACTATATCAGGGAAGATTGGTTCAAGTGCTCAGGTCAGGCGCACATGTGTATGGAAACACGTTGCGCTGTGGCTGAATACACGCCTGAAGGCAAACTCACAGTATGGACTTCCACCCAGGCACCTTACTATATGCAGGCGCTCCTTTCAGGAGTTCTTGGAATACGAGAGAGCGACATCCGGGTAATTGCGCATTACGTGGGCGGAGGCTTCGGCGGGAAGTTCGAGCTGGATGGGGCCCAGTTCTGCGCATCGGTTCTCTCCATGAAGCTGTACAAACCGGTCAAGATCGTGTTCACCCGTGAGGAGGACTTAATTGCCACGAAGTGCCGCACGCCAATGTATTATTATGTGCGCACGGGCGTGAAAAAGGACGGCAATTCATGGCAAGAGAGGCGCGTGTCTTCACCGAGGGCGGAGCGTACACCAGTATGGGAGCGACCGCTCTGTACCTCACGGGTTTCTTCCATTCGTTTCCTTACAAATGGAAGGGTTACCGATATGACGGGTACAGGGTTTACACGAATACGATTCCGGCCGACGTCCATGCGTGGATTCGGCGCGCCTCAGGCTACGTTCTGTTCCGAGACCCAAATCGACCTAATTGCCAAGGAGCTGGGAATTGACAGATTCGAGATCCGGCGAATGAACGGTCATACGCCGAACTATGAAGTGCCGGGCCAGGCGACCATAGCCTCTTGCGGTCTGGAACAATGCATAGACAAGATCGAAGCATTGGGTGAAATCTCGTGGAAAGCTTCCTCCCAACAGAGGGATCGGCATCTCATGTTACGGATTCATGTCCGGTGGTATTTTCAACTGGTTCGACACCCCCTATTCGTTCTCATCGGCAGTGGTGACAATCAATTACGATGGGAAGGTAGACCTTCATGTGGGCGCCCAGGACATCGGCCAGGGTTCCAACACCACCCTGGCGATGATTTGCGCAGAGGAATTGGGCGTGAGAGTAGAGGACATCAGGGTCCACTCAGGGGATACGGCTGAATGTCCACCTGACCTGGGGGCCTGGGGTTCAAGGCAGACGCTGATGGCCGGCAATGCCACCAAGATGGCGGCGGCGGAAGTCAAGCGCCAGCTCCTTGAATTTGCAGCCGCAAAGATGGGAGTGAACATCGTATACGATCTGGACATCAAGGACAGATGGGTTCACTCACGTGGCCCGACCGGAGAGGGGCCTTGACTATTTCGAGGTGGTTAAGGCGGCTCTGCGCGGCAAAGAGGGACAACGCCTAATGGGCAGAGGCTTCTACACCCCCCATCGCAAGGGCATGATCTCCCCCGCGTACAGCTACGGGGTACAAGCGCTGGAGATTGATGTTGACCCTGAGACAGGTAAGATAAGCCTGCTCAACTGCGTGACCGCGCATGATTGCGGTCAACCGATCAACCCGCTGGGTCTTCAGGGTCAGCTTGAAGGCGCGATTTCGATGGCAGCGGGGTACGGTTTCCTGGAAGATCTGCCGATGGAGGACGGGAAGATACTCAATCCGAACCTCGTTGACTACAAGATCATCAGAGCGCCTGAAATGCCGGAGACGGAAGTCATGGAAGTGGAGACCTATGAACCCGAAGGTCCTTTCGGGGCCAAAGAGGCAGGTGAAGGACTTACCAATCCCACAGCCGCGGCATTGTCGACCGCTCTTCATGATGCGCTTGGGATTACGGTCAAACAACTGCCCATAACTCCCGAGAAGGTGCTTCGCGCACTGAAAGAGAAAGAGAGCAAATAGACAAGGGGGTATATATACCGTGAGCAGCTATAAATGTCCTGTATGTGGAAAAATGGCAAAGACAGGGAGCGCAATTGACTGCGCCAGACATATGTTCGGCACTGGTGACAAGGCCCATAGGGCGTGGTTTGAAGCACAGGGTCTCTCTTACATAGACCTGCTGCTATCACAAACCTCGGAACCTGGCAATAAGGCTTACATTACTGTTGCGGAACTGCTCGAGAAGGCCCAGGCCGACAAATAACCGAGTGTCCAAGGATACTTCAACCGGCGTAAAGGGCGCCTTGCGGAAACGCCGGGCGCCCTTGCGTTTTATGCGCCATGCCGGGCAAATGATTTCTGCGCGGGACTTGGATGTACCCCCGCAGAGTACTTAAACGGAACCATTAGGAGGAACCTATGCTCATAGAAGGAAAATTTGCCATAAAAGCGCCAATCCAGAAGGTGTGGGACCATATCCTGGAACCCGAGACCCTGGGCTCGTGTATGCCCGGGGCAGAGAAGGTAGCTAAGATAGACGATAAGACGTACGATGCGGTGGTGAAACAGAAAGTTGGCATTATCAAGGTGACACTGAAGTTTCGCAATGTGCTCACCAAGGTTGAGGCCCCGAATCACCTGGAACTCGAGGGCGAGGGTGAGGACATGACAAAACTTGGTCATTTCAAACAGAAAACCGTGGTAGATCTCAAGGAAAATGCTAACGGCGAGGTGGAGGTCTCGTATCAGTCGAATGTCAATATAGTGGGAAAACTTGCTATGTTCGGCGATCGGATTATGAAGAGCAAGGCCAAAGACGTTGAAAAAGAGTTTACCAAGAACCTTCAAGAAAAATTAAAGGCCCTTGCCTGATTTGCAAGTTAAGATAGGGGCGGGTTTCCACCGCCCCTATGAAAAATCTTTCCACCGACCGCGATTTATTGGACCTGCTCTCTGCGCCTCGACCATATCTGGACATCATCACATAATAAGCGATAACGCCCGCTTGACCAGGCTTTGCGCAACCGTTGCCACTTCCCGCAAACGACGTGATGGTTCATCGCTTTCCTGCTTGGCAGTTGCTGTTTCCTCAAGGTATCGGAGCATTTTCTCGGGAGTTATGGGCAAGTCTTTGCACCGATAACCTGTCGCATGCCATACGGCGTCGGAAATGGCAGGAGCGGTGGGTGATGCAAGGCCTTCTCCGGCTTCTTTGGCCCCCAGTGGCCCTTCCGGCTCATAGGTCTCAACGTGGCCCTGTTCGCTCAGCGGCATGTCGGTGGCCATTGGCATTTTGTAGTCCAAAAAGTTGGTATTGAGAGTTTTGCCGCCATCCATGATCAATTGTTCCGATAGCGTGTACCCTAGTCCCATTTGAATAGATCCATTGGCCTGTCCCTCAACGCCTCGCGGATTGATCACGGTTCCGCAGTCATGGACTGTCCACATATGCTTGGCTTGCACAAGGCCAGTCTCTCGATCGACCTCCACCTCAGCTACCTGAGCGCCGAAACCAAGCGCGGGCGTCACCATTCCCTTGTCCCTTGGCGTGTATGAGCCGCGGGCGACGAGTGGTTCCCCACCGCTTGCCCTTTGCTCCCCGGCGACTGCCTGTGCGAAGCTCATACCGTACTCGGGCTTGGCCTTGGACTGCACCCTTCCGTTCTTGCATTCGAGCTGATGTATGACGTTGAGATTAAAGCGAGCGGATACCGCACGAAATAGTCGCTTCTTGATCTTGCTTGACGCGTCGAGCACCGCGTTTCCTGCCATCAAGGTGAGCCGACTTCCCCATGCGCCCAAATCTGCCGGGGGAGTCATGGCCGTATCCGCTGAGGTGATTCGGATGTCCTCCATTCGGAGCCCCAGGTCTTCTGCCAGGATCTGTTTGAGCACAGTATCCGAGCCCTGCCCGATATCCGCGGCCATGGTAAGAAGATGCACGGTACCATCTGAGAATGCTCTAATTTCTGCCGCAGAGAAGGGGTATTCGGTGTTGAACCAGTTGAACACTCCTCCGGATATAAAACTATAGCAGCCGATGCCAATCCCCTGGCCCGGTTTCAAGTTCTTGCGTTTTTCCTTCCACCCGCTCATCTCAGCGACTTTCTTGAGCGTTTCAATGTAACCGCAACTGGTAACATTTGCCACACCAGGAATTTCGTCTCCGCTCATTTGAGCGTTCTTTATTCTGAGATCAATCGGATCGATCCCCAGTTCCTCTGCCGCGATATTCATCTGAGTCTCTTTGGCATAAAAAGCCTGAGGAGCGCCGAAACCACGCATTGCGCTGGCAGGAGGCTTGTTGGTATACACGTGTTGCCCATGAAATCGGTAGCTGGGATAGCGGTAGAGCATGGCGCCGAAGCTGCCGCACAAAAACGTGGCTGTGGGTCCCATTGCATTGTACGCCCCGCCGTCCAATTGAATTCTTACGTCGTTGGCGACCAGGGTCCCGTCACTCTTGAATCCCACTTTGGAGTGAATCCGCATGGGATGTCTTCTCCTGCCGACCAAGAATTCCTCTTCCCTGCTGAGCGTGAACTTCACAGGGCGCCCGGTCTTCTTCGCCATGAGCGCGGCACAGAATTCCCATGTCCGCAATTCCATTTTGCCGCCGAAACCGCCACCTATAAAAGGCTTGATCACTCGAACATCGTTTTCCCTCATGCCGAGCGTTGAGGCCAAGAGGCACTGGACGATATAGGGTACCTGGGTCGAAGTCCAAAGAGTGATGCGGCCGTCCAAGTCCACTTGGGCCAGGGCCGAGCAGGGCTCAAGATAAGCATGGATCACCGGAGGAAGGTCGAACGTGTCTTCCCTGACATAGTCAGACTCGGCAAAACCCTTCTCCACATCGCCGTAATCGATCTTCCGATTGACACTGACATTGTCGGGGCAGTATTCGTGTATGATCGGTGCCCCAGGCCGCATGGCCTCATCAACATCAAAGACTGCCGGGAGTTCTTCGTATTCCACCTCGATCAGCTCCAGAGCTTCTTCTGCCGTGTCTTTGTCTGTGGCGGCCACTGCTGCCACCTCGTCCCCTATGAATCGAACTTTATCAACGGCCAAGGGATACTCGTCCTGGGTTTCGGGAAAAAGCCTCCAGTTACCGTATTTGATCTTGGGCGTATCTTCCGCAGTGATGACGCACTTGACGCCAGGGAGTGACGCGGCCTTGCTCGTATCGATGTGTTTGATGAGCGCATGTGGGAATGGGCTCATCAATATTCGTCCGTGTAGCATTCGAGGGAGCTTCATATCGTCCGTGTATATGGCTGAGCCCCGTGCCTTTGGCGTGGCGTCGCTCCTTGGAATATCTTTGCCGATAACGTTGAACTCTTTCATAATTCGTCCTTTCTAACGAACTAACGCCTCGTTGCCCGCTCACGGGCTTCCTCGAGGGTCCGCCTGGTCAATACAGCAACCATTTTTTTGCGCCACTCTGCACTAGCTCTTACGTCTGAGATGGGCTTAGCTTCTTCAGCGGCCATGTTCCCTCCTTCTTCGATGAGGTATTCCGTCCATTTGCGGCCCTTCAGAAGGTCTTCAGTCTTTGGCGCACGCATGGGAATGGGCGCCACCGCGCCGAGGACAATTCTAGCCTCTTTGCACCCCTCACCGTTGAAGACAGCCATGACACCCACGCCCACAGCAGCAATGTCCACGCCGCAACGGGCAGATATCCGCAGGTATGAAGCGCCTGATTTCGGCTGAGGAGGCGGCACATGTATGGAAGTCATGACCTCACCATGCTGCATTGTTGTGAGTCCGGGCCCCCTAAAAAATTGATCCAAGGGCAATCGCCTTTCTCCATTCACGCTTGCAAGTGTGACTTCGGCCCCCATGGCAATCAAAGGAGGTGCTGTGTCGGCAGAGGGGGCGGCATTGCAGAGATTCCCTGCAACAGTGGCCATATGGCGGACTTCAACGTTTGCCATTACCTGAACTGCGTGAGCAAGCGCAGGGTAATTCTCCAGGATGTCGGGATGGGAAGCAACTTCTGCGAGCCGGGCTGTGGCACCTAAAGTCAGACCTTCAGTTGGGTCAAAATGTATCCCGTCGAGACCTTCAATATCCATCAAATGGATAACAACTTTTGGCTTCAAACGACCGGCAGACATTTTTACCATTACATCGGTTCCACCCGCGAACAGATGAGCCCCATCTTGTTGCTCGGCGAGGATACTCAATGCGGAGACTAGGGTCTTCGGGGCAAAGTATTCGAATCTTGGCAATCTCATGGCTCAACCTCTTCACAATTAGCGTTGCTTCATGGTTTCTGCTGCAACGGAAACGGCTTCAACAATCTGGTTGTACCCGGTGCACCTGCACAGATGGCCGGATAGGCCGGCTCTAATTTCCTTCTCCGTGGGAGACGGGTTGTGATCCAGGAGGTGTACCGCAGCCATCTCCATACCTGAGGTACAGAAGCCGCATTGAATTGCACCTTGTTTGACAAAAGCATCCTGTATCGGGTGAAGCTCTTCCCCCGAAGGCGCAAGACCCTCTACTGTCTTAACTTCTTTTCCATCCACCGAGACAGCCAGGGTCAGGCATGAGCTGACGGTTTCATCATTCACAACGACCGCACAAGCCCCGCAATCACCCACACCGCACCCAAATTTTGTGCCGGTCAGATTGAGGTCTTCGCGAAGGACCTCATTCAAGGTCCGCCACGGATCCACTGCTAGCGAACACTCATCACCATTCACTTTGAACTTAATATTATGCTTCATTTTCCTGCTCCTATCCGTCCCGACGTTTGAGAGACATTACTCAAAAGCGCCAGGATATGATCTATTAATTAACCAACAGTTTTCCACGCTCAGTATGTGCCATTGGATTGGGATAACCCTCCAGGGACTGCGAGAAGAACTGTGCCTCTTTAGCCACGCGCCTCCCGAAATCGTCCGCCAGCTCACCAGGAAAAGTCCCAATCACAACAAATGCCCCGATCATTCTTGACGTGGGGCCGAAAACCGGGGCGGCTACCGAGCGAATTCCTATCTTTGTTTCATCGAGATCGACCGCGTAACCGGACTTTCTGCACAAAATAAGTTCTTTCTCCAGATCACGTGAGTCGATCGGTTCTCCCTGACTACGAAAAGAGAGGCGACCGCTCGCTAAAATTTGCTTGCGCTCTCCTTCCGGCAAAAAAGCAAGTATGGCCTTACCATGAGTGCCCCAGAACAGGGGAAATCGCTGTCCAATCCTGAACGTAACCGCCACCGTTTGGCTTCCCTCATCTTTGGCCACTACATAGACGTAGTTGCCCGAGATCAATCCCAGGAACGCCGTGCTGTTTGTTCCTGATGAGAGTCTGCCGAGAAACGGAGACGCGACTTCACGCAAATCCAGCGTGTCAAGGACCTTTTGTGACAGGAAGATTAGCCCCATCCCCAGCGAATATGTTTTTGTTAAGGGATCTTTCTGAACGAATCCAAACTTCTGCAGTGTGTTCAATATAGAGAATGCCTTGCTGTTATGAATACCGACCTCCCTGCGGATTTGGGTCAGGGTCATCTTTCCCGCATTGTTACGGGCGAGAGTTATCAGGACTCGAGACGCCTCTTCCAGGGCAGGCACAATGGCGGAATAAGTGGATTTAGGTTTGGTGCCATCTATTGAGGTTGCCATAGAAGCTCTCCTTATTTTCTGTCCATAGAAAGATTATCTACATCCAGAATATTGTTTAGAGCCATGCATTGTCAAGAAAAAGTTTTTCAATACAGAAAATCTTTCTGTCAAGCGGGCAAGCATAGATTTGTCCTTGTGAGGCCGTCGGACCGCGAAATCGTTCAAGCTCTGGGAGATTGCTAGTGGGACCGTCCCGCGCAGAACGCAGCGTTGCTGCTCAAATCCCCCGGTACCCCCATTTGCGCTAACTTTAACCTTATGGTTCACCAATCCCGCAGGGATGATCTTTCTCTGTATCGTTGATGGTGATTGTGTTTTGCCGACTATTGACTGGCAGGCGGGAATCTAATAATTATATGGAATTATTGCACTTCAATGCGCCTATCAAATTACATACTAGTGTAGTGTATCCATGATAGCTTTACAGCGATTAACCTTTTCGAGTATTTCATCTACGTTCTTGGTCCACACGAAGGGTTTCGGGTTTTCGTTGTAGGTTTTGATAAAGTTCTCAATGGTGTCAACCAGGTCAGGTACCTGTGGAATACGCCTCTGCGAATACGTTTTCGAGAGATCTCTGCAAACCAGCGCTCAATAAGATTCACCCACGAGGAGCTGGTTGGAATGAAGTGTGGATGAAAGCGGGGGTGCTTTGCTAACCACTGTTTGACGTCTGGGTGCTTGTGAGTCCCATAGTTGTCAAGGATCAGGTGGAGATCCAACCCTTTTGGTGTTTCTCGATTGACTTTTCGGAGGAATTTGAGGAATTCGATGTTCCGGTGCCGAGAATAGCATGAGCCGATAACTGTGCCTTCCAGAATGTTGAGGGCCGCAAAGAGGCAGATGGTGCCATTGCGCTTGTAATCATGGGTCATGGTGCCGCACCGACCTTTTTTCAGCGGCAACCCAGGCTGGGTACGATCGAGGGCTTGAATTTGGGATTTCTCGTCCACGCACAATACCAATGCCTTGTCCGGCGGATCAAGATAGACGCCGACAACGTCGGTAAGCTTTTCTACGAAGAGTTTGTCTCTGGAGAGCTTAAAGGTCCTTATTCGGTGAGGCTTAAGACCGTGGGCTCTCCATATCTGGGCCACCACGTTATGACCGACGCCCTGAGTCTTGGCCATACTGCGCATATCCAGTGTGTGGCGTCAGCAGGCACAGTGTGCAGTGTGGCTTCCACTATCGCCTTGACCTTGTCCCCGTCAAGCCGCCTGGGACTTGGACCTTTCGGAGCGTCCTTGGTCAGCCCAACAGGTCCCTGATCCTGGAAACGCTTGCGCCAAACCAGGACCGTCGGACGACTGGTTTGCAGTTGTCGAGCAATCGCAGTGTTGGAGAGCCCCTGTGCCGCCAGCAAGCAAATCCGCGACCGAAACGCAACACGTTGCGGAGTCCTCCTGGCACGCACCCACGTCTCCAACTGGCTTCGTTGCTCGCTACTCATCGACAACGGCTCGGCTTTGTTTCTCATAGACCCGGTTGTAATAAAACCGAAACCTACTGTCAAGACATTATGATGACATTACACTAGCTTTTCTTAAGTCTTCATAAGGATCTTTTGCAGGGTTTCCAGGACAGACGCCTTTTGTTCGTCGGAGAGTTTCATCAAGTACTTTCTTAAATTTCGCTCTTTATGATCTGAGATAGCCTTTAGCACCTTCGTCCCTTCAGGTGTGATCTGCAGTCTTTTGGCACGATCATCGTAAGGATCGCTAGTCCTGATGATAAACCCGTTTTTTTCCAGCCGCTTGGCAATACCTGTCATGTTGGCGCTGGAAACCAACATGATTCTGTTCACGTTCTTCATTGTATTCTGGCCGTTTTCGGAGGCATCCAGGACCCTGAGCACATTATATTGAGAGAACGTAAGGCCCCATTTCTTGAATATGGCAGAAGAGTTTTTCTTGAAGCGCTCGGCAACGCGCACGATCGCCATCATGACTCTCTCGTCGACGCTCATGTCGCTCTTGTAAGCCGTATCAGATACAATGTTGTCGTTTTGATTTCTTAACATGATTTCCTTTAGTAATTAAAAAATAAATGTTTAAATTGTCAATACCTTAATTTTTATACATCTTCAATTTAATAAGAAATTACCTCCCCATGCGAGTCGGCCAGGGGTCCTGCGGTGCGTAAGAGCAACTGAAAATCGGAGTTATCCCTGAGTAATTAACGGGTTAGCTCTTTTACAAGGATTGCAATCCCCGCGACGCGACAAAGGGCTCCTGAAACCTGGTGCAACACAACAAGTTTAACGAATTCAAAATCAAAAATAGGGGTAACTGGACAGAGACGCCAGGCCGATTGCTAACTGCAGATTCTGAAACAGTTGCTTTATTGTGATCTTCTAACTCACCTCGATTCGGGTCCTGAAGCATTATCTGAAACCTATGCCTCCTGGGCCGATCCCGAAAGGTCCGATCCCAAACCCGCTACTACCCGGTAAGACCTGCGGACCTATCGGGCTGCTTTGAGTTTGGTCTCTCAGGTCGCTCATTTCTTTATCAATCTGTCTACTGGTCCTCTCGAAGTCGGAGTCGCTGTCAGATCGCTCTCTTCTGTAACCTGCGCTCTGTGACGTCCCCGGCCGAGCCTTTTGCACATCCGGAGCAGCCGGTTTCGCAGGAAAGACGCCAGGCCCCTGAATTTGTCTGGCGCTCACCCATCCCTCCATCGGCGAGATTATTTTAGCCCAGCTGTTTTGCGCCGGACCCGCGACTTTTACCTTTGCGCCCATCGGCAGACACCCGATCTTGTCATAATTGCCGCCGGGACCGCTTCTTACTCGTAGACATTGATCGGGGCTATCGACCTTGATGACCGACGCCTCGCCGTCGCCCGATCCCACATATCTTCGCGGCGATCCAGCCTTCCGCAATGGGTTCGGATAATTTGACCCAGCCGTTGTTTGGCTCTCCCGAGTAACTCACTTTGGAGCCAACCGGCAGATATGCCATGACTCGTCCCTGCGCCGAAGGTTCGGACCGAACCGTCAGACCCGAAGGATTATCCGCTTCACGAATGGTTTCCTTGTGAACTTGAGCCACCGGAGCTTGCGTCGCTGGAGGTTGACCATTGGAGATTGAGCTACCGGCGTTGAACCACCGGAGGTTGAGTCGACCGGCAGCCTCGTGCCGAAGCCATGCCGGAAGTTCCTTCGCGCGTAATTTGAGCAGAGCATACACCTGCGTATCACCTGTGGCTTCAGCTATATCCAGAGCGGTGCGGCCCTGCTGGTCCTTGGCGGAAACGTCCGCGCCCTTCTCCAACAGAAGTTGCACAATTGCCTCATTGCCGGCGGATGCCGCGGCTATAAGAGGAGTGATTCCGGTGTTTGTCCTGGCGTTAACGTTGGCGCCCCGTCCAGGAGCAATTTGACCACGTCTGGATGACCCTTCACGGAAGCAAAAATTAAGGGCGTCGCTCCAACGTCGTTCTTGACTTCGATATTTGCGCCTTTGTCAAGAAACGCCTTTACCATATCAGTTTGTCCGTTAGACGCCGCTTCCAAGAGCACCGATTCCAGGTTTTGACTTTGAGCCGCCAACAAGTATGCCGGAATCGCGAAAAGCGCTATCGCGAGGAATGTTATAATTTTATTCATCTTCTTCTCCTATCAATTCGATCGGGGCTTCTTATAGGGATGCGTGTTTTACTGTTCCTTGCGATCCTGCTGAGGAATTCCAATTTTGAGACTTTGATTTTGCGTTATAATTTTTCGTCAAGTTGTTTTGGGGCTGATGCTTATTACCCTGCGAAAATTCGCTGGGAGATTGGGTCTTCGGAACAACCTTTCCGTTGATCTTGCTGCCGGGCGAAATCTGGCTTTTGGCAAATCCTTCTTTAGTCTGCTTATTGCCGGCAGTGAAATTTTGGAGTTTTGCCTTATTCTTGAACCGATCCAATGCGTCATTGTTCTCTTTTTTCTTCCGGTTGTGGTTGCCTCATTCGGCTTCGCTCCGATCTGTCCCAACACGTCGTTTTTAACTTTTGCCTTGGCGCCCTTGAGGTCTCCAATTGACTTGCCCTGAATTTGTTGCAGCACATCGGCCTTAACGTTCTGCTTTGTGGCTGTGAGGCCCTGTGGCTTCGTGTTTGCCTTAAGCGTATTGCGCCGCTGAGTTGTTTCTGCTGTTCGTTCGGACTCCCGGATATACAGCCGGCACGTGGCAGGTTACGCTGGTTAACTTGCCATTAGCATCGACGGTATCGGCGGAGGTCGGACGACCGGCGGAGTCAAATTTGACGTTTATTCAGCCGCCATCTGCGCCAGATGTCCTGGTCATTGTTTTCTTGCCGTCCTGGCCAGATCCCGTAGCGCTTTTTGTTTTCCCTTATTATCGAATGTCTGAATCCCTTGTGTCTTGCCGTCTGTGCCAAGTTCCGTTCGTTTCCTTGCCCCGTCCGACTCTTCTTCTGTAACAGTAGTCGTCGAACCATCCGGGTTTTTTGTCTGAGGTTGCACCGGAGGTTGACCGTTTGGTGTTTGCTTTCAGGTTCTGCTGCCGCCTTGAGATTCCTTCGCTCCGGCGACGTTTTGCTGGTTTTGATTGGTTGTGGGGGTCGCGGAGTTGGCTATCTTGTCACAAAAATGCTTGTCAGTGACCGTTCCGTTAGAATCTGTCGTAATGAAGTAAATTGTCCACCGGGTGCGCTCTTGACCCGTAGTAGTAGTGCCATCAGATTTTCTTGTTACCTCTGCCAGTGGCGTTTCCATTTGCATCGAAGCTCCAATCTTGACTACCCCCGCCCGCTGTGGCTACGGTCTCGCGTTCGGTTTTCCCTTGATTTGAGCCGATCCCAAGCGGTGCTGGTTTGGTACTGATTATTTTATTTCCTCTTTTGGTCGGTTGTTGTAGTTGTATTGAATCGCTTGTCGAACTGTGAAGTTTGGACTACTTTACTGCCAGTGCGATCTACGTCTTTGTCGTAGTGTTCCCGGACGGATCTGTTGTCGAACTGGAAATTTTCGTCTCTGTACCATTAAAAGAACCAATGACTCCGCCATCCCTACTATGGTAAATTCGTCACCCCCTTCGACCGACTCGGATGTTTTATGTCCATCTTTGAACGTATGTTTGTGGTTGCCTTATAGGAGTCCCCATAGTAACGGTAGGTTGCCACAGTGGATTCTCCGCTCTTAGGTCGGAATTCCGATGCCGTAAAGTTTACTACGCCAGCAGCGTCTTCAGTGGACTGCACCTGCCATCCGTATGATTTTAATTCGTTAATCTTCGTGTAGATACTGATCCCCCATTCAGCACCGGCTGCTGATCCTCATTACTTCGTGCGTGGCTTGATTCGGAAGCCATATTGAAGACATAGATATTACTCCGAGAACAAGTATTGCTCCCGAAACTGTTGACCAAAAAGATGTTTTTTGTTTTTTCATGGCGCGCCCTTGTATTATCTTCATACACTCCGTATGCCAATTTCCTCCTCAAGCGACAGCCGAAAATTACCCCGCTTCGACTCACCTCTTTCGCTCCGAACTCTCAATCTTTTGCACACACAGGTCAACGGCAGGATTACACGCAAGAGGGCCGCTGTTAGTCTGTGGCGCCTGATTTGACTGAGCCTGCGGCGGTTTTTTTTTTTTTTTTTTTTTTTTTTTTTTTTTTTTTTTTTTTTTTTTTTTTTTTTTTTTTTTTTTTTTTTTTTTTTTTTTTTTTTTTTTTTTTTTTTTTTTTTTTTTTTTTTTTTTTTTTTTTTTTTTTTTTTTTTTTTTTTTTTTTTTTTTTTTTTTTTTTTTTTTTTTTTTTTTTTTTTTTTTTTTTTTTTTTTTTTTTTTTTTTTTTTTTTTTTTTTTTTTTTTTTTTTTTTTTTTTTTTTTTTTTTTTTTTTTTTTTTTTTTTTTTTTTTTTTTTTTTTTTTTTTTTTTTTTTTTTTTTTTTTTTTTTTTTTTTTTTTTTTTTTTTTTTTTTTTTTTTTTTGTCACCTTGGAATCTGCGGAGTTAAAGTTTCTGAGCATCAATGATTTTGCCGCCTGCGGCGTCACCATGTAAGATTTTGTATTCGACTGGAGGTTGCCCGTAACGGGACGCTGTTGCTTTGCCGGAGTCTTGAAAGAGCGCAGCATATTAGTCTTGGCTGCGTCCGGACGAATTGAATAGCCGAGGTTTCTTGTATTGGTTCTCAGCCGCCTGGCCGATGGAGCCTGCCATTGAAGGCGAGACGCCCCATAATAAGCCCAGGCAGAGACTTACCAGTAACAATCCCATGATCGCATTCTTGTTCTTTTCCATTGTCTTGGCTCCTTATCATCGAGTGCGCATTAAAAGCCTCCGATGAAACCGGGGATGAACCCCAATTCTTATATATTTATTAGTTGAACTGATTCTGTTGTACCGCCTTGGTTTTCATATCGCTCCTCGTTTCGGGTTACTTTGCTCCCGCTTTCGGATGGTGGGTCGGAATCGGCCTGCCCGCTTGAAGGCAAGTCGATTCGGACCTCCAGCTCATCACCTGTTCCATTTCTGTTGTTGTCCGCCCGCGGGCAGGTTGAAGTTTTGGGACTTTGTCTTCCCTTTGAATTGCTCCACGTATTCTGGGTTTTATGCTTGGCTCCTTCAGAAAATTGCGTTTGTGGAATCATTTTTCTTTGAAAGCGTTACCGTGTGTAATCGCCTGTTTGTTAAAATCCTGTTTCAGACTCTTGTTACGCCGCTCTGAAATTTGTCATTCATGTGCTGCTTGATCCCGGTAAATTTGTCCGGCTGCGGCCCCGGAGGCAGTCGGCGGCGGATTCAATTGCACAGCTTCGCCCGGTCTTCTTGGCATCCAGTGCTCCTGTCTTGAGATTGGAGCCGGATTTGTTCTGTATCTGATTCAGGATGTCGGCCTTGACCTGCTGCTTGTTGCCCGCAAGGCCCTGCTGTTTCTGACTGCAAGATTAGCTGTTGGCCTTGGAGTTTGTTTGCCAGTGCGTTTCCCTGCAACTTTTTCGCCTGAAGGTTATGGTGGTTTCCTACGAGGTTTTCCTGCTTCTGCCCCGCCTTGAGCATTGCCGCATTTTGTTGATCTCCTTTGGAATATCAGTCACTTTCGTGCCAGTGACTTTACCATTTTTGTCATGGGTGGTGGTCGTCATCTTGCCTGTCTTGGGATCCTTATCCACCGCGGAAACCATATGGCACTCCGGGTCCACCATCCATGCTGTGCATTTCCGTCATATTTGATAATTGTGGAACTGCCGGTCGGTCTCAGGTCTCTTTCGGACGTTTTGTTCCCGTTGCAATCGAAATTTCTCGTTTTGAAAGAATCTCCTTTCGCGCTCACGTCCGTTACACTTTTCTCGTCACGCCGTTCACGGTCTTGAGTTTGTTAATCCGCACCCCTTTATCCTCCGTAGGAATGGTATCGATGGATGTTCCACTCTTAATTGCGCCTGACTTATCCACAATTTGGTCGATTTTCGTAGTCGTCCTATGCGGGGATCCCTTTCGTGTCCCGCGGGATCTCTGTCTCTTGCGTGGTCCGGTTAAATGTTTTCGTCCCTACAAATCCATCTTTTTCGGTGAAAGGGGTAACCACGAGGTTAGGGTCATTGGCTTTGGCCTGGCCCTGTTTCTGAGCATTGCCAGCTGCAGGGTTGCCTTGAGCATTACCTGCCGGAGGGTTGCCCTGAGCATTGGTGCCTTGGGCGGGTAGTTGATTCTGAGCGGCTTGGCCGGGAGGCTGGTTCGAACGTTGGCCTGCATATCAGGATTCTGAACACCGGCATTGGGGCCGGGGCCGAGGTTTGACCACCGAGATACTTGACTTAGCACTTGACCGATCAGAGGATTGTTCAGGAGCCCGCCAGGTTGACCCGCAGCGGATCCGTCACTTCCCTGGCTAAAGTCAGGCGTTGGGCTGCTTGGTCCGCTATCCGCGGGACTGGAATCGGAAGGCTCGGCGGACCTTTGCGGGCTATAGCTTCTGCTCTGTGAAGCGACACGCGGCTTGTTCCGGAGCAGGCCGACTTCAGTAAATCGGCCACTTGCGATTCGCCTGCGGCTTCAGCCATACTAAACGCGGTGCGGCCCTGCTGGTCCTTGGCGGAAACATCCGCTCCCTTCGCAAGCAGGAGCTTTACTATGTCCAGCATAACCTCCGGATGCTGCGGCCATCAGAGGAGTTATCCCGGTGCTTGTTTTAGCGTTGACGTTCGCTCCTCGGTCCAGGAGTAAAGCGACAACCTCTTTTTGCCCTTTGGCGGAGGCAAATATTAGGGGGTCGCTCCAACGTCGTTCTTGATTTCGATGTTTGCGCCGTTGTCAAGAAACGACCGCACCATATCCGTATTGTCCTGCCGATGCGGCTTCCAGAAGTACCGACTCCAGGTTTTGGCTTTGAGCCGCAAACAGAGTATGTCGGAATCAGTTAAAAGCGCTATCAGCGAGGAATGTGATGATCTTATTCATTTTCTTCTCCTATCAATTGGATCGGGGCTTCTCATACGGATGATGTTTGACTGCTCCCTGGGATCCTGCAGAGGAATTCCAATTTTGAGACTTTGATTTTGCCTTGAATTTTTCCGTCAAGTTTTGGGGCAGATGCTTATTTCCCTGCAAAACCTGACCGGGAGATTGACTCTGCGGCAGAGCCTGAATCTTGCTCCCCCGGAGTAATCTCACCTTTGTAAATACCTTGCTTGTCTTTGCCGACTGTAACGTTTCTTTAATATTAGACATTATGTGCTTCTCACCTGGCAGACTCTCCTTCTGGCCTCCTGTGACATTGCCACCGGGCTTGATTCCGATCTGGTTCGCCACGTCCGACTTAATGTCCTGCTTCCCGTTGCTTCTGGTCGGCCGGTTTTCCCACCGCCCCTCGGTCACCTGGATTGCTTATTCAAGGCCTCCTTGTCCTTGCCGACTACGGTCTTGTCGCCGATCTGGTTCGCCACGTCGGACTTAATGTCTTGTTTGCCGATTGCAAGTTCTTTCGGCTTATCCCCGGCCTGAAGCTTTTCCAGGATTTTCTGGCGTTCCGCGCCTATGCTGGCGGCGTCAGTAGTCTTCGTGGAGATGACCTTACTGCCGGTCGGGTCATACTTGGAGATGGTGACTTTTCCGGTCTTGGTTCTATCCTATTGTCTCGGAAGTCTTGTGACAGTCAGGGCCACCGAATTGACTGCAATTACCTGCATAATGAGTGATCGAGACGTTGCCGTCCCGGTCCGTGGTCGACTGAGCGGTCATGTTGCCGGTTTTTGGATCGTACGTGGTTGTCTTCTCGATTTCACCCCTGCCGCTCCTATTCGTCTCAGAAACCTTTGCTCGTTTGCCGTCCGTCCATTGGTATCCGTCAACGTGAGTCTCCCCATTCGGATAAACCGTGGTTTCTGTTCCGGTCCCGGATTGGCCGGGTTTGTCCCAATGGTTTCGACTATTCACGGTCCAGACCCCGGTCTGAGGATCTTTTCTCGACGCCGTGTAGTCGGTTTTACCTGTAATGGGGTCATCGGTTTTCTTCCATTCCCAGCCCCCTCGGAAGTGCCCGTGGTGATTTGGGGAGCGCCGGGCTGTGCGCCGCCGGGTTTTGGTGCGGGGCTGGTGGCTGGTGGCTGGTTGCCTGCCGGATTTAGCTGTCCGCCTTGGATTTTGTTTGCCAAGGCGTTATTTCCTTGCAGGTTCTGTTGCCCGCCAAGTTGTTGGCCTTGAGCATTGGCGCTTGCGTCTTAATATCCTTCGGAATATCCGCAACTTGTGTGCCGATGACTTTGCCGTCTTTGTCATAGGTGGTTGTGGTCTCTTGCCCGTCTTGGGGTCTGTATCCACAGCGGAAGCCATATGGCACCCAGGATTACGGCTGGCCCAATGCAACCCTCATATTTGATAGTTGGGTATTCCCGCTGGGTCTCACGATAACCTCGGATGTCACGTTGCCCTTTGAATCGCGTTCGTTGCAGAAGTGCCGGCTCCGACAGACTTGATATCGGTCACATTTCCGGCCCTGTCCCTGACCTGGTTGGAGGTAGTATTCCCGTTCCGGTCATAGGTACGGATATACTCTTGACCCGTCTTTCCGTCAGTGATGTCGGTTTTGGTCACATGGCCCGCGCAACCCGTGTCGCCGACATCTTTGCAAGAGGAGGACTTTCCATCATAGCTAATGATTGATTCGCCGCCGCCATCATTCGCAGTCCATGTTACCTTCGAGGTAAGGCCTCCGGTTTGCGGATTGTAATTCCATGTGGATCCTGTGCCACGGCCGTCGATGTCCGTCTTACCGGTCAGCTTGCCGGTCTGGTCATCAAATGTCTTTATCGTCTGGTTTCCGGACGGGTCTGTTTTTGTAG
This sequence comes from uncultured delta proteobacterium, assembly GCA_963741425.1. GTDB lineage: Bacteria > Desulfobacterota > Desulfomonilia > Desulfomonilales > Desulfomonilaceae > DATJPW01. Next base: position 141,468 of record CAVUHP010000022.1, on the reverse strand, counting down.
TTTGGACTACTCGGTTGTCGACGACGCCACTATACACCTTTGTAGTCTTGATCCCGGAGGGATCTGTTGTCGAACTGGAAATTAGCCTAGTGGCAGTACTAATTCGGAATCTCATCGCCTCTCTTCTTAAACAATCCCCAAAACCCTTGACTCTGCTCGGTTGATTTCTTCCATCTTTGAACGTATGTTCTACGTCTCTCGTATAGTAGCCGTCATCAAAGATAAGGTACTTTGCCTGAGTGGTTTCTTTGGTCTTAGGATCGGTTTTCGTTGCCATCAAGGTCGTTTTGTTGCCAGTTTTACTGGTCCTCACCTGCCATCCGTATTGTCTTAAGTCGTCAGCCTTCCCCTGAATATCAAGTGGTTGGGGCTGGTCATCTTCATCTGCGCGGGCTTGATTCGGAAGCCATGTTGAAGACATGAATATTACTCCGAGAACAAGTATTGCTCCGGAAACTCTCGACCAGAAAGACGGTTTGTATATTTTCATGGTGCACCTCGTGGTGTCTTCATTCAGGCATGAGCAGACACTTTCACGTGCGCCCTTTCCTGGGTATGACTTCTGTGAAGCAACGAGCGTCTGTTCCGGAGCGGCCGACTTCAGTAAATTATTCACCTGCGATTCGCCTACGGCTTTCGCTATATTCGGAAAGACTTTATTGTTATCGATTTTCATAAGACACCTCGGATCCCACTTTCTTATATTCCCGATGTAATTTGTCAACAATTGTTAAATTCTGGGAGTGGTCAACTCTAATGGACCCCCTTCACGAAATGTGCGCAGTCAAGCAGCCGCTATCAACAGACAGAGATGCGGTTCTTTCGAAATTGATTCAAAAAATATGGTTTCTCGGGGAATCAGTGAGAGAGTGCGTATCTGTTCAGTCACTAGCGGCGAAAGATTGTCATTGCGAGCGTAGCGAAGCAATCTCTGCCTTTGAAAACTGAGATTGCTTCGTCGTTTCACTCCTCGCAATGACACGAAACGGCAAATTGCCGCTCGTAACTGAACGATTAAGAGTGCTAGGAAAAAACTTGACATAATCTCGCGGGTCCTCTATCTTGATACCGAAACTGCTTAACGTGTTAACTATCAAAGCGTAAGTAACTAAGGTGCTAACAGTTTCATCAATAGGCCGCTTCAGACTGGGCGCAATGTCCTTTTTTTCAACTCGGGGGCTATCCATGAAAATAAAGGGTCTTAACGCACGAAGGCGCAAACGTCTGATTTCATAACTCAAACAAAATAGCCATCTCCGAATTTCGATCCATGTAAGCGAGAGATGGCGCCAGTCTCAATTAAAAACATTTACTCAGCGGGAATTTTAGAAGAAACGGAGGTTAACAGTGGACGTCAAATCGAACTTGTCTAAAATTGTTGGGGCTGAAAACTTCTCCGAGGACCCTGCTCAGCTTCAAGCCTATGCGAGCGATTTCAGCTATTACCCGCCCGGGGCTCCCAGTTACGTGGTCAAACCGTCAACTTCTGAGGAGATCGCTGAAATCATCAAATTCTGTAACCAAAACAAACTTCCCGTCGTGCCATGCAGTTCCAAGGTCCATTTCTTCGGCGCCACAATTCCCAAGGAGGGTGGCCTGATTCTCGATTTGTCGAGAATGGATAAGATCCTGGAAATCGATCCGGACAACCGCCGGGTAAGATTCGAAACCGGAGTTACCTGGGACAAGCTAACCAGAGAACTGAAAAAGAAAGGCTTTCGAGTAATTATGCCCTTGACTCCGCCCGCTGAACGTTCTGTGCTCACCGATTTCATGGAACGGGAAGAGCCCACTAATCAAGTGTACGATTACGGCGAACCCCTGGAGGCCATGGAAGTGGTGTGGCCTACCGGGGAGATTTTCAGAATGGGATCGGCCAGCGTTAACGGATACCCGGATTCCGCGTCAAAGGGAGGGAATCCCTCAGGCCCGGGCCTTGATTTTTACCGATTTTTTCAGTGCGCACAAGGCACAATGGGAGTGGTCACCTGGACGAATTTGAAAATAGAATCGATCCCCAAAATCGATAAAATCCTGTTCGCTCCAATTGACGATCTGGATTATGCAATGGATTTTCTGCACCGCATATTGCCGCGCAGGATCGGTCAGGAGGTCTTGCTCCTTAATAATGTGGATCTGGCAGCGATCCTGGCCCAAGATTGGCCGAGCGACTTTGATAAACTGAAAGCCAGTCTGCCACCTTGGACGCTGATTTTGGTAATCAGCGGGCTTTTAAGACGTCCTGAAGAAAAAATCGCATACGAAGAAAACTTTCTTGCTCAGGTAATGAAAGACGAGTTCTCGAATCTGAAGTTGGGTGAGACTCTTCCCGGCTTCCCGGGCATAAGAAACAAACTCCTGCCGATACTGCGCAACCCGTGGCCGGCCAAAGTGCCACACTGGAAAAACCGTGTCAGAGGGGCGTGCCAAAGCCTATTTTTCCACGCACGGCCGTCCAATGCGCAGTACTTTGTGACCGTGATCAAAGAAATTGCTGCAGAGTACGGCTATGCCGGCAGCGACATTGGCATGTACATCCAGCCGATTGAGCACAATCGAGCGTGCAGACCCGAATTCACCTTCTTTTACGATCCCGCTGATGAAGCCGAGAAGGCAATCATTCGCTCACTTTACAAAGTGGCCGCTATGGAGCTTCTAAAAGAAGGGGCCGTATTTACAAGGCCTTACGGTGACCTTGCCCCGATCGTCTATGACAAGGCAGCTTCTTATGCTCATCATCTGAAACGGCTGAAGAAGGTGTTTGACCCAAACAATATCATGAATCCTTCAAACCTGTGCTTCTAAGGAGGGAAACGCAATGGCGGATCAATTGCCCATAAGATATTACAAGCCAAGATCGGACTTCAAATTCGACATTACTGATATACAGAATTTCGTGTACGACATGAGCCGTTGTATCAAATGCAAAGGCTGCAGTTGGGTCGAGCACACCTATATGCCGGGCGCCAAGTACATGACCCGGTGCCCGAGCGCGGCCAAATATGAGTTCGATGCCTATGGCGCATACGGAAAGATGCGGATAGGACATGCGATGGCCGAAGGGTTGCTGGACTGGAATGAAAAAGCCCTGGAAGTCATGTATGCCTGCACGTTGTGCGGAGCCTGCGATGTGGGATGCAAGCGAAACCTGGACCTGGAAATTGGACTCACTTTGGAATCGCTCAGGGTCAAGGCAGTCCAGGATGGTGTTGGTCCCATGCCTGCCCACAAGAAGATCGCTGAAAATATAGCGAACACTCACAATATGTACGGCGCTCCTCATGAGAAACGAACGGCCTGGATACCTGAAGGGGTCTCTCTTGCTAAAAAAGCCGATGTGCTCTATTTCGTCGGCTGTACCGCTTCCTATGTGAACAAGGAGATCGCCCAATCTACCGCAAAAATTCTCACAGCAGCGGGAACGCAATTCATGCTGATGCCGGACGAATGGTGCTGCGGCAACACGCCTTTCTCCGTCGGCTTGCTTGATCAGGCCAAAGCCCTGGCCCAGCGGAATGTGGAAGAGGTTCGCAAAACCGGGGCCAAGATGGTTGTCCTCAGTTGCGCTGAAGGCTACCGTATGTGGAAGGTTGACTATCCTAAGCTCCTGAACATCGCCACGGATGATCTGGGATTCAAGGTCGTCCATCTGGTGGAGTATGCGGATGAAAAGATCAAGAGCGGCGACCTTAAGATGAAAAATCCTTTTGAAACACGCCTGACATATCATGACGCATGCAGTATCAGCCGTTTGAGTGACCCCTGGACTCCCTACGAAGGAAAACGGGGGTGGATGGGATGTGTGGAACCAAGACTCAAGAGAAGGCGCGGCACACATGGCCTATACGCCCAGCCCAGAAATATTCTCCACGCGATACCCGGGGTGAACCTCGTGGAAATGCCGCGGACGAGAGAAAACGCATTCTGTTGCGGGGCAGGTCGCGGGACACAAGAAGCCTATCCGGATTTTGCAAAATGGGCTGCAGCGCATCGACTCGAAGAGGTCAGGGAAATCGGCGCTGAAAAGCTGGTATCATCCTGTCCCTGGTGCAAAAACAATTTCGCCCAGGCGGTCAAAGACAGCGGCGGAGATGTGCAGGTCTTGGATATTTCGGAAGTTATCTGCGCATCCATTAAAGGCTAGGCAAGGAGAGTAATCATGGCGATATCAAAAGAAATCTACAAGGCCTTGGAGGCAATAGTCGGCACTCAGTACATCTCCGACGATCCGGTGATCTGCGAGGGCTATAGAAGCGGTCCCGGCGGGTATGAGAATGGCTTGGGATATGAACGGGTCATGACGACCATCCCGGGATGCGTGATCATGCCAAGGACCACAGAGGATGTTCAGAGAATAGTCAAAATCTGCTATCGTAATGACATCCCCTATGTGCCTTACAGCACAGGATTTTATGGGCCACGCTCTCATCCTCATGTAGAAGATGCACTGTTGATAGATCTCAAACGCATGAACGATTTCGTTCTCGATGAGAAACATTTTTATGTAGAAGTAGGACCCGGGATGGTCTACTCGCCCATCCAAGAGGAGTGTATGCAGCACGGGGCCTATGTGGTGATTGGAGGTGGGGGCGCGGAAGCGTCGGCCATCGCGAACCTAATTGGTGACGGTTGGTCTCCTTTGAGCCACCGGATCGGGCTTCCCCACAGACGCATCCTCGGGACTGAAGTAGTCATGCCGGACGGTGAATTACTCAAATTGGGATCTCTGGCGACAGGCGACGACCCTTTCTGGGGAGAGAGTCCGGGACCGGATCTCAGAGGTCTGTTGCGGGGATATACGGGCCTGCGCGGCTGCCTCGGGATCGTGACCAGAATGGCCATTAAGACGCTTCCTTTCCAACCCGAACGCCTGGTGCCTACGGGGATTTCACCAAATACCGCGCTCGCTCTCCCCGAGAAACGGGTCAAATGGGTCAACTTCATCATGCCGTCCAAAGACACTCAGGTGAAGTCGATGAGGGAAATCGGGCATGCTGAGATAGGTGGAGCGGTTACCAAAGTGCCTCTATTCTGGCGCGCCATTGCCAAAGCGGAATGCAAAGAGGAATTTTGGGATCTTTGGGGCAAGGAAAATGAGGAGACAGTCGCTAATTTCTTTATTGTGAGAGTTCTTCTGATCGGCTTCACATCGGAAGAACAAATGGCGTACGATGAAGCCGTGCTCATGGATATCATGACCGAACTGGGTGGCCAGGCGCGGAGGACCAAGCCTTCGGACGAGTCGTGGATCAAGAATGCCGACTCCGCCGGCATGTGGCTAATGTGCGGCGGTTACGTATCTGTGGATTATGTTATTGAGACTCTGTCCCAATCGCCGGACCATGGCCCATCATACGCGGAATTGAAGAAGAAGTACACTCCGCCGCTCATGCCTGATTACGGAGATCCTGGCTGGTTCCAGAGCTTCGAGCTGGGTCACCAGGGATACTCCGAATTTCTGGTCTACTGGGATCAGGATGACGATACGGATAAGGTTGACCAGTTCTACTTGGATACATCCAAGATGAACATAAAGAATCGCTTCTACACTTCTCTTCTCGGTCCTCACCAGCCTCTCTACTTAACAGGACCGAAATATGGCCCAAACTACCATGAGTTTCTACTCAAGGTAAAAGAGGAGTTCGATCCCAAGTGGAAGTGCCATCCACCGGTTCCATTGGCCCACGATGTCTTTGTGGAACGAGCACCGTGGATGCACTTTATGAAGGACTGGGAATCTCCGGACGACTTGCCGAAATGACCAAGTAACCCACATTTGCAGGGGCGATTTATGAATCGCCCCTTTCAAATAATACGACACCCTCGTATTTGGTTACCAGCAATTCTGCCAGGTTGCTGTTCCTCCCCTTTTCGATCGGATGGCATTATGAAACCCGGTCCAAATCCGAAATTTTCAACTTTAAACAAATCGTATAAATAAATAGCTGATTCAAAGAGGTGAATTTTAATGACCGATACCATATTTGACAGTGAGGAGCACCTGATCTTTCGGGATTCCTTTAAGAAGTTTGTGGCCAAGGAGATCACTCCCAATGTTGCCGAATGGGAAAAACAGCAGGCCGTTCCACGGAGCCTATGGTTCAAGATGGGCGAACAAGGCTTTTTGTGTCCGTGGCTGCCGGAGGAATATGGAGGTCTGGGATTGGGGTTCGATTACTCCGTCATCATTAATGAGGAGCTGCTACGGGGAAATGGATACGGTATTGAAGTCCCGTTGCACAGCGATGTCGCTACCCCATATATTTACTCCTACGCGTCGCCTGAGATGAAGAAACGCTGGCTGCCGGGATGTACAACGGGTGAAGTCATTACATGTATAGGGCTGACCGAGCCCAATACGGGCTCCGACCTCGCGGCAATTCGAACCAAAGCTGTCAAAGACGGGGACTCCTATGTAATAAATGGACAGAAAACATTTATTACAAATGGTTACATTGCGGACGTGATAGTCCTCGCGGTCAAGACCGATTCGGGCGCGGGCCATCGAGGCATCAGCCTCATCCTGGTCGACAAGGATGCGCCCGGCTTTCATCGGGGCCGGAAATTGGAAAAAATGGGAGCCCACCTGGCGGAAACGGCTGAGCTTTTCTTCGAGGATTGCCGTGTCCCTGCTGCTAATTTATTGGGAGAAGAAGGAAAGGGTTTCAAGTACATGATGGCGAAACTCCAGCAGGAGCGTCTGGAAGTCTCCATCAAGTGCCAGCTCTTGGCGGAAGAAGCGCTCAAGGAGGCGCTCAGCTATGTGAATGTGCGTGAGGCTTTCGGTAAACTTATCGGGAATTTTCAGTACAATGCGTTCAGGTTGGCTGACATGGCTACGGAGGTTCAAATCGGCCGAACTTTCTTGGACAGCCTTATAAAAGATCACATTGAAGGCAAGAATATCGTTCAAAAAGTATCAATGGCGAAATATTGGCTGGGCGAAATGGTAAATAGAATAGCATATCAGGCTCTTCAACTTCACGGCGGCTACGGATATATGGAAGAGTATAGAGTGTGCAAGATTTATCGAGATGTTCGCGCTCTTTCTATCTTTGCGGGCACAAGCGAAATCATGAAACTTATCATAAGCCGAGGCCTCGGTCTTAATCCATGATGCTGCTGTCATAAGATCGTGACAACATAAAATGTCGCGACTGCGAATGCCTATACACCATTTTACTTTCAAAATGATAACATGGGGGCCGTTGCACAGAAGGGCGATCATAGATCGCCCTTGCAGCTAACTATCAGTGGAAGAGGTTTCATTATGCCGATGTCTTATGCAATTGCAGTTATTCCGGGGGACGGAACCGGGGGTGAAGTTATACGGGAGGGCAAGAAAGTACTGTCGGCCGTGGCATCCCTACACGGGTTCGTTTTGAATTTTGTCGATTTCGAACTCGGTGGTGATTACTACTTGAGGACAGGTGAGATTTTGCCCGATTCAGTTCTCGAAGAATTGAAGCACGTAGATGCAATTTATCTCGGAGCCATCGGTCACCCGGATGTTCCCCCAGGACTTCTCGAAAAGGGTATTCTTCTTAGGCTCCGTTTTGAACTGGATCAATACGTCAATCTTCGGCCGGTGAAGCTCTATCCGGGTGTGGAAACTCCTCTCCGAGATAAGACTCCCGAGCAGATCGATTTTCTGGTAGTAAGGGAAAATACTGAGGGATTTTATGTTGGCTCAGGTGGATTATTCAAAAAGGGTACGCCCGATGAGATTGCTATTCAGGAATCCATAAACACGCGCAAAGGCATCGATCGTCTGCTTACGTACGCCTTTGAAGCTACACGCGCCAGGGGAAAATCCAAAAAATTGACTCTCTGCGGGAAAAACAATGTTCTCACGTATGCATGGGATCTCTGGACAAGAAGATTCAATGAACTCTCAAAAGAGTATCTTGACGTAACAACGGATTATGCCCATGTTGATGCGATATGTATGTGGATGGTGAAAAACCCTGAATGGTTCGATGTCATTGTCACAGATAATATGTTCGGGGATATTATCACTGATTTGGGTGCGATGATTCAGGGCGGCATGGGAATAGCCGCGGGGGCGAACATAAATCCGGAAGGTGTATCGATGTTCGAACCAATCGGCGGTTCAGCACCGAAGTACACGGGCCAAAATGTGATTAATCCTCTGGCATGCATTCTGGCGGGGGGATTAATGCTTGAGATCCTGGGACAGTCGACGGCAGCTCAATCCGTCGAGAATGCGGCAGTTAAGGTGATCTCTAATGATCTAAAAAGCCTCGAAGCAGGCCGCATGGGCCACTCGACATCCGAAATAGGGGAACTTGTGGCCAAGTATTTGGCGTGATCGGGTAAACATTATGGAGAATGCGACACTCAAAATCCTTCCTTTAGGCGGACTTGGAGAAATAGGCCTCAATATGATGGCTGTCGTCTTCGAGAACGACGCAATTATTATTGATGCGGGGCTCATGTTTCCGGATGAGTCCATGCCGGGTGTAGACATTGTCATACCCGATCTGGATGTAATTCTTCGCCAGGGATGGAATATTTTGGGAATCATTCTGACTCACGGGCATGAGGATCATATTGGAGCCTTACCCTACGTCTTGAAGAAAATTTCAGTTCCTGTTTATGCCACCGACCTTACGACGGGCTTCATAGAGAACAAGTTGGATGAATTTGATTTGTTGGGCAGTACCCAGCGAAATATTGCATCGGTCGACGATCCCATCCTACTGGGACCGTTTAGAATAGACCTCTTCGCTATGTGCCATTCCGTGGCGGATGGCGTGGGGGTCGCTGTTACGACTCCTGCCGGACTCATCATGCATTCAGGGGATTTCAAGTTGGACCCCACCCCTGTAGATGGCCGTCTATGTGATTTGGAGAAGATCTCTTCTCTTTCTCGCAATGGTGTGCTTGCTTTGTTTTCGGACAGTACGCAACGTATCAAATCCGGGCACAACGTTGTCCGAGAGTATGATTCGCCCGGCCTTCGAAAAAATTTTCACGGAATCGAGGGGGCGTGTCCTGATTGCGAGTTTTTCTTCCAACATTCATCGCATACAGCAAGTAATGGATCTTTCGGAAGAGTTTTCTCGGAAAGTTGTTCTCGGTAGGTCGCTCAATGCTTGCAAACACGAGAATAGCTTCCGAAAGAGGATATTTGACAATACCCCGGGGAATCCTCGTTGATATGAAGGACATGGATTCCTTGCCGGACGGCAAATTGACTGTGCTCTCCACGGGTTCACAGGGGGAGCCTATGTCCGCGCTCTCTTTAATGGCATTCGGCCGTCACAAATATCTTAAAGTTAAAACCGGTGATGTTGTAGTCCTTTCATCTCGGTTCATTCCAGGGAATGAAAGAGCGATTCATCAGATCATAAATGAATTTTGTCGTAGGGGCGCCCGGGTGATGTACGAAAAGATATCGGATGTTCATGTGTCGGGACATGCCAGCTCAGAGGAATTACGCTATCTCATCCGACGAGTGCATCCGATTTCATTTATTCCTGTCCATGGGGAATACAGACATCTCTTGCGTCATGCAGAAATCGCTATAGAAGAAGGCATTCCACCCGAAAGAGTTTTGGTGGCGGAGGATGGTGATTTAATTGAACTCTCTGCTGACGGACCTAAAGTGCTCCGGCAACTCGAGGTCGGGAAAATTTTTGTGCACGGGAAAGGCGTGGGAGAAATCGGCCAAGATGTTCTGCGAGACCGCCGTGTTCTTTCAGAGGTGGGGGTGATCACGGTTGTGCTGTTCGTAAACGGAGAAACCGCGCAACTCATCTCCGGGCCGGTAGTTCAATCATTAGGCGTTACATTTCAGGACGTGGAACCAGAGCTGCTGGAAGGAGTGACAATCGCGCTCAAAAAACTACTTGAAGAGGTGCAGCCGAGGACCACCGACAAATGGGAAGACGCGAAAGAGGAAATTCGATTAACGGTCCGCAGGCACATAAACCGAATCTTGGGTCGTAAGCCCCTGGTCCAAACCATTCTAATTTATACATAATAAGTCAGTGAGTCATTCCGTGGATACGGATCATAAGCCGGCTACTGAAAAAATAAATGCACAGCTTCCATTGGCTTGGCTGGTCCCTCATGGTGCATGACATAGATTTGTGTCTGGATCGAGGAAAATTTTTCTTGCAAATTGCTTCGAATTAGTTCTAAAAAGAATTCATGGACAGCTAGTGAAGATGTGAATCCTGGCGGGTCGCCGAAAGGCAGGTAGACTCTACTGGCGATGAGGATTTTTTCTTGACAAGGCCGTAAGTGCCGTGTTAGGCTGTCCCAAATTTAAGTCTGATAGCTCTTTCAATGGAGTATGCTTCGATTAAGGAGGGTTTAGGATGAAGAAGTTGTTGGTTCTTTTCGTGGTTCTGTTGGGCTCTCTGGCGCTGGCAGGGACGGTTTTTGCCATGGATTGGGGCTGCTACGGTATGCCGTCTGTGAAGATGCCGCCCTGTAAAGACCAAGTCCTTTGCAAAGGTAAAGCCAAAGGAATGGAAAAACTTTGCGGTCCTTGTGCGCCTGTCATCAAATGGTCGGGCCAGTGGATGACCATCGAGAAATGCCCCGCTGGACCACCCGCAAAAGTAGTGAAGAAGGCCAGAAAGAGCTAAGAAAGCTCTTTGCTTAGTCGGCCTACCCTTGGGTGGATTCTTATTACACCTGTTGGTCCGGCTAAATTGCTCTTCGATAAATCAAGAAGATCATTCGATGCCCCTCCTTGCAAGGGAGGGGCATTTACGTTCTTGATCTCTATCTAATCCCGACAAGCAGGTCATGATTACTGGAGCATCGATTCACAGAGGCGGCCGGTATCCCGAGGGCCACGGAAAAAATTGAGAATCCGGATCCAAAATCGATTCACACATAAAATAATTCTTGACGGAGAAGCAGCAACTTTGAAGGAATTCCTTGTTTCTGCCGCCAAGTCCGGGGCTGACCTATCCGGAATTGACCTGCCCGGTTCTAATCTGGTGCGTTTAGATCTCGAGGGAATTGACTTTTCTCGAATAAATTTGTCCGGCGCAAATCTGACGAGAGCAAATTTGCCCGACTCAGATTTTGCGGGAAGCAATTTGACGAGATGTATTTTAATTGGTGCAGTACTCGCAAAAGCTCGTTTGAATGACGCCAACCTCACCGGTGCGGATCTCACTATGGCGGATCTGGGAGGTGCCTTTCTGGTAAATGCCGATTTTTTTTGGTCTAACCTGGTGGGAGCTAATTTTTCCGGTGCGGATTTGTCTCAGGCCAGTTTTTCCAGAAGCAACGCCACGATCGCCAACTTCTCGGACGCGGAGATGTTCTGGGCAGATCTGGGCGGTACCAATCTCACTATGGCCGACTTAAGTCGCGCGGCCTTGACTGTCGCCAACTTGGCCAAGGCTATTCTCACCAGTGCAAATCTAACCGGGGCCATATTGGCCGGGGCCGATTTGACCGGCGCTAATTTATCCGGGGCCGATTTGACCGGCGCGGATTTAACAGATGCCAATTTGACAGGAGCAAATTTGGAAGGAGCAAATTTCACCGGGGTGGATTTGTCCAAGATCAAGAAATGAAATTGAATGGAAGGCTCAGCTTTGTAAAAACGGGATCTGCTGCGGTCTTGAAAGCAAATTTTAACTGGAAAAATGCACAGTCGTTCAATTTTTGGAATACTTAGATCACCCGAATAAAACTCTGCGACTTGGCGCTCTAGTCATTTATGGGCTTCCTCGGGTTCAGCCCTCTCATTTTGGAATCGGCAAGCAGTCTGGTCATAACGCAATCTAAATTCATTTCATAGTCCCCACCAAACCATCTCCGATCCAAAAAATTACTCCGATTTAACGGCCGGCCACCTTTTGCGTCAAATACGCTAAAGACAGAATAAGGAGGCATTCCACATGATCAAAAGTGCACTTCTAGTATTGTTTCTAGTTGTGGCCCTGGCGGTAGGCGTCGGCTCCCCAGGTTATGCAGCCCAGGACAATCCAGCTACACCGCCTGAGTCAACGGCAATGAGAGTTGGGACAAGTGACAATCCATCCACCGGGCCAGGTGAATTTTCGAAACCCGGGCATCACCGACCCACATTAGAAGCAATCCAAAAGAAACTTGGTGTTACGGAGGATCAGAAAAAACAATTGAGAGCGCTTCAGGTAGGTTTTAAAGATCGTACACGGAAAGCCCGCACGGATTTGGCTTCTCTTAGGGACGAAAAGAAAACCATGATGCTATCGGGCAAAATCGACCAGCAGAAACTCACACAAATAGACGATCAAATTGTGAAACTTCGAAGCGATATTATGCGCGAAAGTTTGAAAATGTGGAGAGACCGGTTGGCGTTATTGACCCCGGAGCAAATAGGCCGCATATCAGATTGGCAAGCTGAAAAAGGATTCCGCTCCCGAATGCATATGAGACATTGGGGCAGGATGCACGGCGGAAACCGTCGAGGCGGGGTAGAAGGTTAATAAGTCACATCATAAGGGGGAATGTCTGATGGCATTCCCCGCACCATCATCCGCATTCACAAATTTCTCGTATATTCAATTACACATTGTTGCGTTAAAATAATCACCATTTCACCGTTCAAATTAGACATCATGTTTTAGTATAGGGGGCCTAGAGATTTGGCACTGATTCGAATGGAGAATTTGGCAAAGATTTATATGGCTGGAACAGTCAAAGTTCCAGCATTAGAGGGAATCGATCTGACCATAGATTCCGGAGAGTTTCTTTCGATTATGGGACCTTCAGGCTCCGGCAAATCCACACTTATGAATATTATGGGGTGCCTGGATGTTCCGACATCCGGCAAATACTTTTTGGACGAAGAGGATGTATCTAATTTGGATCGGGACCAGAGAGCAGACGTAAGAAACAAAAAGATCGGCTTTGTATTTCAGGGCTTTAACCTGCTTCCTCGGATCAACGCAGTACAAAATGTGGAACTTCCTTTGATCTATGGTCGCATGACAAGCAGTTTGCGCCATGAAGCAGCCATCGAAGCCCTCGACCTTGTGGGATTGTCCGACAGGGCGGATCATCTGCCTAGTCAATTGTCGGGTGGCCAGCAGCAGCGAGTTGCGATCGCAAGGGCTCTGGTTAACAACCCGGAAATTATTCTTGCAGATGAGCCCACCGGCAATTTGGATACGCGCACCAGCGCAGAAATTATGATGGTCTTTAGAAAACTAAATCGGGACCGAAAGATCACATTCATATTGGTTACTCATGATCCGGAAGTGGGGCAGGTGACCAATAGAAAAATTCTTATCCGAGACGGTAATGTCGAGGGTGATGTGCGCAGTAGCGGAGAAACCAATTGAAGAAAACCATTACCATTGTGTTGATTGTAGCGCTGGTAATAGTCGGACTCTATTACGTATTCGGCTCCGGTCGAAGCAGCGAGCCGGAGATTAAATACATAACGGTTCCGATCGAAAAGGGGACCCTCAAGGCCGAGATTAATTCTACCGGGACAATAAAACCGCTGTGTCGAAGTTCAGGTCGGTAGCCAAGTTTCCGGCACAATTAAGAAGTTGTTCGCGGATTTCGAATCGGTCGTCAAAGAAGGCGAGTTAATTGCCTTAATCGACCCGGATACCTATAAGGCAAAAGTCGGACAGGCTAAAGCCAACCTACTTTCAGCGAAGGCCAATCTGGAAAAAGCTGAGGTTAGTCTCGTTGACCAGATCCGCACTCTTCGTCGAAAAGAGGAACTCATTAGAACGAATTCCATCAGCCAACAGGATTTGGACACTGCTCAAACCAATGTTGATGCCGCTCGCGCACAGATCGACGCTTCGAAAGCGGCCATAGCCCAGATGGAGGCAAATCTGGAGGAAGCTGAGCTGAACCTGAAGTACACCCAAATCGTAGCCCCGGTTAATGGAGTCGTCACAGCGAGAAACATGGATGTCGGACAGACGGTCGCCGCGAGTTTCCAAACTCCCGTGCTTTTCAGAATAGCTGAGGACCTCACTGTCATGCAGGTTTACACCAGTGTGGATGAAGCTGATATAGGCAGGGTCAGAGTAGGCCAGAAGGCTACTTTCACGGTTCCGGCCTTTCCTGACGAGTTCTTCAGCGCAGCGGTCACTCAGATTCGCAACGATCCGCAGATTCAGCAGAATGTGGTCACATACAATGTAATTCTCGACGTGAATAATGATGACTTGAAGTTAAGACCGGGTATGACAACTACCGTTCAGATTCATCTTAGCGAAGTCAATGACGCTCTTATGGTTCCTGATCAGGCTTTTCGTTTCACGCCAACAGGTCAAAAATTTGATCTTCCACCCTTGAAATCCGGCGAACGCAGAGTATGGAAACTGGCTGAAAAGGATAAGCTTAATCCCGTGAGTGTAAAAATCGGGATGATCGGAAGTGAACGAATACAGATTATGTCGCATGATTTAAGTGCCGGCGACCTTGTGGTCGTTGATTCTGTTTCTACTAAGAAGAATGCTCAATCGTCGGGCCTTCGACTCCGTTTCTAAATACACGCGAACACACGAACGAGAATCAGCTACGCTATGATTAATCCTTTGGACGGCGTAAAAATTGCCTTGGGCGCATTAAGAGTGAATGTGCTGCGGGCACTTCTCACTATGCTCGGCATCGTGATCGGAGTGGGCGCTGTGATCGTAATGGTGGCGGTAGGAGCTGGCGCCCGCCAGATGATCGGTGACCAAATCCGTTCAATAGGAAGCAACCTTATTCTTGTAATTCCAGGGGCTACTGTTCAAGGTGGAGCAAGAATGGGTTCAGGATCTGTTCACACGCTGAAATCAACTGACGCCGAAGCTATAATTCGAGAATGTCCCGCTGTCAAACTCGCGGCGCCGAACTGGGGAGAAGTCACCCAGGTCGTCTACGCTAACCGGAATTGGAGAACGCGTGTAACCGGAACATGGGAAAGCAGCTTTGAAATCCGAGAATGGCCAATCCTGTCAGGCCGATTGTTCACACATGAGGAGGACAAGCAGGCAGCCAAAGTAGCTGTGCTAGGCCAGACGGTTGTTGAAAATCTCTTCGGGGACACGTACCCGCTGGGAAAGATGGTAAGAATTAAAAGCGTCCCATTTACGGTCATTGGAGTGCTGGATCGTAAAGGACAGTCACCACGGGGCGATGATCAGGATGATGCGGTTTTCGTTCCGCTGAGAACGTCCCAGAACAGACTTTTCGGCACTCCATTTCCCGATGAGATTCAGGCTATTATGGTTCAGGCAAAGGATCTGACTCTTATTCCTGATGCGGAAAAACAGATAGATGAATTACTCACGCGACGTCACAAAATCGGTCGTAATCAGGAAAAGGATTTTACGATTCGCAATCTCACCGAAGTCCTCGAAACAGCTCAAAAAAGTTTAAATATAATGACTACGCTTTTGGGTGCTATTGCGGCAATATCATTGCTCGTCGGCGGTATAGGAATCATGAATATCATGTTGGTATCCGTCACTGAGCGTACCCGGGAAATAGGCATACGAATGGCCGTAGGCGCCCGATCCGCAGATATCCTGTCTCAATTTCTCATTGAAGGGGTTGTGCTTTCTGTTAACGGTGGATTCATTGGAACAATATTCGGAATAGTAGGAGCTTTCATCTTCGCCCGTACGAGTGGCTGGCCCGCCCTTGTGGATCCCTTGACGATCTGCGTGGCCATTCTGTTCTCCGGCGCGGTTGGTGTTTTTTTCGGATTCTACCCGGCGTTCAAGGCTTCACGACTCCATCCGATAGAGGCTTTAAGGCATGAATAAAGCGAATTCAGCATCTTAGATAACTTCACCACGTAAATCACGTGCCTTGACATGACCAGACCAATCGTACATGCTTCCCAAGTGTCTTCCTTTAGGCGCATTGCCTGGAACGATCCGATACCAACTGATCCGAATTTTGTTATATTCCCCTATGAGAGATTACTCCATCATTTGCGAACCGTCAGAAATTAAGCTGATTCAGTAGCGTTTGAAATAGACAATGCATGTAGCAGAATCTTCAGTCCGTTATCCTATAACCGTGATAGTTCGCGTACTATTAGTGATTGTCTTTGGCTACGTGTGCCTGAAATTTATCAGTGTGGAACTCAAACCCGATACAGAACAGCCTCTCCTTGTTGTCGTGACCACATTTCCGGGCGCCGCTCCTGAAGACGTTGAGGGTGAAATCACCACTCGTTTTGAGGAGAGCATAAGCGGCGTATCCAACATGCTTAATACGCAAAGTTACTCTCGCCTGGGAGAGTCTATATTACTTGTATTTTATAGATCCGGGACAAACCTCGATGTGGCTGCGTCGGAACTTCAGCGAAATTTGGATCGAGTCAAAGATCTCCCTAAGGAGGTAGACAAGCCTCAAATTTTCAAAGCAAGCGATCGAGTCAGCTTGCCTGTCTATCAATTTGCCATGACAGGTTCGGCTGACATCGTGACTATGTCCAGTTGGGCCGATCGGGACATAGCTCCCAGAATTCGAAGGATCTCGGGAGTTGGAGACTGTCAGTTCGATGGAAACAAAAATCGCGAAATGCGTATAACCTTCGACCCGGAAAGGCTGAAGGCACGTCGACTTACTATTTCGGACATAAAAGGTTTTATCGATCGTACTAATCTCAATCAGAGCGGGAGTTATTTTGTTGAAGATACCAGAGAATGGACTGTTCGTACAGTAGGATTACTGCTAAACGCTGATGCCTTTCGACGGGTACGGATTTCAAAGCCAGGCGCCCCCATAGTTTACCTCTCGGATGTTGCCACAGTCGAGGACAGATACGAAAGGCCGAATTCGTATTGCCGCATAAACGGCACACCCGGAATTATTTTTGATGTCTTCAATCAAGTAGGCGCAAATATCATTCAAACAATAGATTCGGTAGACCGGGAGCTGGGGCTGTTGCAAAAGGAATACGGCCCTCAAGGGGCTCAGTTTCAGAAAATATATGACCAGAGCCATTATATCCGCGATGCGGTGGTCATTGTCAGAAAGGCCTTAATTGAAGCCATACTTTTAGTGTTGCTGGTGCTCTTCATATTTCTGAAGAATTGGAGAAGCATTCTTATAGTTGCGACGTCAATTCCGGTATCAATCATTGGCACATTCATCGGAATGTATCTGTTCGGCTATTCGATAAATGTTCTTTCGTTGGCGGGTTTGGCTCTCTCCATCGGGATGATTGTAGATGACGCTATTGTTGTGCTCGAGAATATATATAGACACAGATTTGAAGAGCACAAGAGCATAGTGCAAGCATGTGTCGACGGAACCCGTGAGGTCGGCATGGCGGCATTCATGTGCACGCTGACAACAGCGGCAGTGTTTTTGCCGGTACTCATGCTCAAGGGAGAGGTCGGCACACTGTTCGGTCCCGTTGCATTTATCATTTCATGTGCAATATTTCTGTCTCTCTTTGATGCCTTCACTGTAGTCCCTATGCTCGCAGCCCGTTGGATGAGCCGCGACACGGAATTTGTAGGCTGGCTCAAACCGATAGCAGTACCTTTGAAATTCACTGATAGGATTGGCGCATCAGCAGCTCAGATGACTATGAGATCTTTGGAATTTTTTTTGAGTGGTCTGCCCCGGAAGCTGATCCTTATTGCGGCCGTTTTGGGACTGTTTGTGTTGTCCTATTTGGCTCTACCGGGGATGGGCTATTTGCCCACGGGTGGAACCAATCTGATCAGAGTGCAAGTTGAAACCTTCGAAGGGACGAGTCTCGATGAGAATAGTCGATTGATGAGCATCCTCGAGGAGAGATGGAAAAACATCAAAGGAGTCCGGCATGTGGTTGCAACTCCTAATCGGACTATGCAGCGAAACAGAATATATCTTACATGCGACCGTGAGGAGGACAGTGGAGTCCCGATTCAGCAGATCGCGTTAGAGGCTCATAAGGCAGCGAGGGACCTTCCCGTGAAAGCGATCAACCCCATTCGCTTCCCGCTCTTTGGAAACATTATGACCAGATCGAATATAGTTGATGTACGCATTGTGGGCAAGAATTACACGACTGTAGACGACCTGGTAAAACAGATTATGGAAATAGGCAAAGACACCAAGGGAGTGATTTTTCGTTACACTGACCTGTATCTGAATAAACCTGAAGTGGAAGTAAGAGTCGATCCGGAACGAGCTGCGCATTTTGGTTTCGATGTCAAAGACATTGCAGACGCTGTGGAATCCCATATAGGTGGGCAACGAACTAGCTCGCAATATGATGTGGAAGGTCGTTATTACTATGTCAGAGTTATGGGTCCTGAAACAAATTTCCAGACTGTCAATGATGTTTCCGGCATAATCCTGACATCTCCGGGTTCTCCCGAAACTCATGTCCCTCTGACAAGCGTTGCGTCGGTGGTGACGACACTCGGACCCCTCCAGATAAATCATTACAATTCAAAACGCAGCGCCCGGGTCCAGCTTACTGTGCAGGACCGACCCCTTTCAGATGTTTTTAGAGAAGTAAAGGAGAGGATTCTATCCACGGTCCCGTTTCCCGGTGGATATGAGATGGTTACGTTTGGCGCTGTGAATGAACTGCAAGCACTCAGGGAAGCAGTTGTTTTTGTGTTCCCGCTGTCTGTGATCGTGGTTTATCTTCTATTGGTAATGCAGTTTCAATCCTTTCTCAGGCCTCTTTCGATCCTCCTCAGTGTACCGCTGTCCATAATCGGGGCAAATTTTCTTATAAGACTCACAGGAACACCATTCGACTCTTTCACAATACTTGGATATATTATGATGGTTGGCTTGGTAGTGAAAAATGCTATTCTTCTAATTACTTATGCAGTACAACTCATTGAGGATCATGGGCTGGAACGAGACAAAGCACTTGTACTCGCGAGCAAGAGACGGATGAGGCCCATCTTCATGACAGCGATAGCTATGGTCCTTGGCATGCTGCCTTTGGCCTTGAAAAGCGGGGCGCGGGCGCGGAAATTTATAACGGCCTGGCAATGGCGGTTGTTGGGGGCCTAGCGTTGGCCACCCTTTTTACTCTGATTTTCATACCTGTTATTTATACCTTGCTGGACGATCTCAAACAAATCGTATGGAAAGTAAAACCTCTTCGTTTTGAAGATTTGGAAAAACAAGATGCCGGATCCAAATAAAACTGTTCGGGGACACAACAATCAAGCCCTCTGCTCGCGCTTTTGCAAACACGAACTGATTCGTGCTTCTGTTCTCGTTTTGTTAATACTTCTGATTTTCGCACCGGGTTGCTCTGACAAACGGAGCAAGACTCCACCTGTGCCGTCTGTTAAAGTGGGAGCTATGCGTACGGACAAAGGGTCAATCGATGTTGCATTGCAGCTATCCGGAGTCATGAAATTTGTAGCGAATACAACATTAGCTGCCGAAGTATCTGCTCAGGTTGCCACGATTGAAGTTGGGGATGGTCAGCTTGTCAAACAAGGCGAGTTGCTTCTTAAATTGGAGGAGAAAAAAATCAAAGAGGCGGCTGCACAAGCCAGCGCAAATTTGAAAAAAGAAGAAGCATCGCTGGCGTTTAATAAATCCGAGTTGGAAAAAAATAAAGGACTCTATGACAGCGGGTCCGTAAGCCACACTATATATGATCAAAAACTTACTGCTTATCAAAACTCACTAGCCCAAGTGGATGCAGATAAGGCTTTCTTAGAACGTGCTTTGGACGATCTCAAGAAGACGCAAGTGATCTCGCCCATTACTGGGGTGCTTTCAAAGCGATATGTGGAACGAGGCGATTGGGTATCCGAGGGAAAAAGGCTTTTCCAAATCAGTGATTACGATAGAATTTATCTCGAAGCATTCATCACGGATCTCGATGTAGGAAAACTGTCCTTGGCGAAAATTCGATCAGGCGGCCAACAGGCTGAGGTCACACTCGATTGCTACCCGGGTGAGACTTTTTCGGGTCGGCTGACTTACGTCGAACCTGTAGCTAATGACAACAGGTTATTCGAAGTCAGGATTTATGTCACCAATCCCGATATGAGATTACTACAAGGTATGGTGGGACGCGGGCGAATTGCGGTGAAAACTATACCGGATGTGCTTCGTGTTCCTATCGTGGCGCTTCTCGATCAGAACAGAAGCAACGGCGACAATTCCGTGTATCTGGCGGGAGACGAAAACAAAGCTCAACTTACCCAGATCAAAGTCGGCGAAAGTAATCACCGATACGCAGCTGTGCTCGCAGGATTGAAGGAGGGAGACGTGGTTGTTACTCAAGGCAAAGAAATTCTGTCAAACGATCAGCCGCTCTCGGTAAGAATGGTCCCAACGATTAACATTGATCGGCCCAAGTGAGCCCCAACGGTATCAAACTCTGATCCGCAAATCCCGAGATTGTCAGCATCACGAAACTTAGATTCAGCACTGAATGGATATTATGAAAACTGTAAGAGGAGGTAGATTCTGAGACAATCCAAAAAGTCGTTTATTAGAACTCAACCCTAAATAGATCATGCTTTGCCGTCGAGCGGCAGACAAATCGTGAATGTTGTTCCTTTTCCGATCTCACTCTGCACCTCTATTCTACCGCCATGCTCCCGAATAAATCCATAGCTTATGCTCAGGCCCAATCCTACGCCCTTCACCTTTTTCTTGGTCGTAAAAAAAGCTTCGAAAATTCTGTCCACATTATGCGGGGGGATGCCCACACCGGTGTCCTTGATAATTATGGCTATTTCACTCTCTTCGGGGCGGCATTGGCTGGAAATTTTCAGTTCACCACCGGATGGCATTGCCGTATTTGCATTTATCACCATATTTATGAATACTTGCTTCAGGTGACTGCCGATGGCCTTTACATGGGGTAGATCAGGAGCGAAATCAGTTTCGACGCGGATATTCTGGTTTTTAAATTGACGTTCGTAGAAAAGAAGCGTCTCTTCTAAAAGCTTATTGACATCTGTGAGGCTCTTTTCTTCATTGTCCGGTTTAAAAAATTTCAGCATCTTAATAAGTAGCCCGGATGTCCGTTTGCATTCATTATAGGCCAAATCCAGATATTTGCGCCTTTCATTACTTTCAGGAACGACATCTTTGAGCAAATCGAGACAATTCATAATGCCGTAGATTGGATTGTTTAGTTCGTGAGCTAATTGTGAAGCCATTTTACCTATAGCCGACTCAGTCTGTATCAGCTGAGCACGTAGCCGCTTGGATTCCGTCACATCGCGCATTAGCCCCTGAAAATTAACTATTTCACCCGCACTGTTTCTGCTGGCATAACCACTCATGGATATGTCTCGTCTGCTACCGTCCTTCATAAGAATTTGTAACTCCCAATCCTTGACTGATCCTTCCTGGGTTACAAGTTGCCTAAACTCCGCGATATCTTCTTGATTGGCGAATAGCTGTCGATAATAGTCCATCTGGAGAAACTCATCTCTGGTATATCCTACTATCTCGCATAGTGCGCTGTTGCAGTCGAGAACCTTTCCATGAGCATCCGCGATGAATACCCCGTCCTGAATATTCTCGAACAGGCCACGAAACTTGACTTCCGAGGCTTTGATTTTTTCCTGTAGAATTTTCTCCTCTGATCGGTCCACCATAAAACCTCGGTATCCTGCGATATTGCCGTGTTTGTCACGCCAAACTTGACCGGAAATCTCTATATAAAAAGGAGAACCATCTTTCCTCTTAAACAGGGCCTCGTAATCAGAGATCTCTCCCTTGCTTTCCATCAAACGTTGCCAAGCGCGCCTGTCTTCAGGTCTCATCCAAAGGTCCTTTTCGAGTTCACGTGTCAAAAGCTCCTCTGTCACGTTGTAGCCCAGCATTTTTACGAGAGCGTCATTACAATCGATGAACTGACCTTCACGGGTTGATATGAAAAAACCTTCTCTTGCGACCATAAAGAATTCTTGATAGCTGCGTTGTAAAGTATCCAGGCGGTCCTGAATTTCTTCCCTAGTCATATCAATGACAGAAAGGAATTCGCGCTTAGGCATCGTCGTCTCCTCCAATCGCAAGCTATTTATTAATTCCAGCCCAGTCTAAGATTCGTGTTTCTTCTTTACCTGTCGCCAGATGTTCTCGCCATCGGCCAAGGCTTTGTCCCTGATTTTTTGATGATTCCGGCCGCTATCCTACTTCCGGTTTCCAATGCCTTGCCTATTGAGGCTCCTTCTAATTCTTCCATTAGTTGTTTCGGTACAAAGACTTCGGGCATGTTCTTGTTCATGAATTTTGCCATCCCGGCACTAACAAGAAACACAATCCCGGTACAGACCCGTCCGGGAGAGGATCAGCAGGCTGTTTGGAGAGATCAATCGATCTAAGAAGCCTTTACAGGTATATCTTAATCCGGGAGATCATCGCCTGATCTTCTGAATTAGAGGGGCGATTTTCGCTTCCCAACCGAAAGGAGCGATGTGCACCCCAGCGCACAAGTCTCTGAGAGACTCTATCAGTTCCAGAGTAATCTTAGCCGAACTGTCGAATTTTACCGGCGCCTTCTCCATCTCTTGTATAACGCGTTCCGGAACATTCAACCCGCTATAGCGTGACAATAGGCGGGCTTCCATTGCAGTGTGAAGCATGATGACTTCGGCTATGATCGGAATACCTAAAGGAGCCACTTTCTTCACAAAGCCTGCAAATTGGTCAACATCGAACACTGGGCTGGTAATGAAATATTGAGCGCCTCCTTTAGCCAATTGCTCCATCTCTCGTAACTCCATGTCAGGGATTCTCGAACCCGCGGTAGCGTCCACCCCGGTCCCTATAAAAAAAGTTTTTTCGGCATCCAGATCTTTTCCATGTATATCCGTTCCTTTTTGTAAGCCCTCGATCACAGAAAAGAACTTGCCCATATCGACATGAAAAAACATTAACTCCTGGAGCGAATCTCCTGTGACCCTGTAATCTTGCGTGAACACCAAAAGATTCTCTATCCCAAGAGATGAAGCATGAACAAGAGCATCCTGAATTTCCAGTCTATTTCGATCCCGAGTTGTTACCTGAAAAATTGGATCGAATTTCTTCTCACGGAGTATGCGGCACAGCGTGAGTGAACTACTTACCGCAGCGTCCGCTGAAAAAGGCTGGAATCGAAGACCATCTATCCTTGTCCGCAAATTATAAATTTCGTCGAGGTAGTTCTCAGGAGATTTATCGTGGGGAAGGTAAATTTCAGACGTCACAGCAAATCGTTTACCAGCCAGGGCTTCTTTCAGGCTCATAACCCAGGTCTCCTCTAGGATGCAATTTCAACTCAGGCAACCCCAAGAAGGCGCGCGATTTCCTTTTTCAATTTTTCCAACGGCAATGGCTTGGAAAAACAAACATCCGCGCCTTTTTCCTTCATTATTTCAAAGTTGTCCTCGTCCATGTAAGCGGAAAGAACCATGATTTTTACGTGATTTGTAGCAGCATCCTGTTTAATTTTTTTGCAAACTTCAAACCCGTCAATATCGGGCATCATGATATCGAGTATTAAGAGATCGGGCTTAAAATGGCTGACCTGGAGACCCGCCTCAAAACCATCTGACGCGGAGATAATCTCATAATTATGAGGTTCTTCCTCGAGCGCTGTAACGATAGTCTCAACAATCAACTTATCGTCATCCACAACCAGGATTTTCTTTCTATCCTCTTGTCGGAACTCCGTCGGAATCGGCATCCCTCTTGCGCGCAAAAAAGTGTCTAAATCCTGCTTCTTGATCCGACGGTGTCCTCCGACCGTTCGAAAAGCAATTATGTGTCCCTCATCGATCCAATTTGCTATGGTTTTCGGTGAAACGCCGCAGTACTTGCTTGCCTGATAAACGGTCAACACTTCCATCTGCCGAACCTCACTACCGCTCAATGGAACGAATTTTCTATTATCTCCGTTATTACCACTATTACCGGAATTTCCAATTTGTCAAGAATACTTCATGATCATCTTGGATAAGAGTTGGAGGAGGAGAGAGAGCGTAGGATTAGAGATTAGCGTGGCTTACTTCTTAAGAATACTGTGATTGTTCTAAGCCGAAGACCTCGACTCTATTCTTACCCTTACCCTTGGCCTGATAAAGTGCTTCATCAGCTTGTTTCAGGAGTTTCATCAGGTCAGGTGAATCGGGCCCAGCTACTGTTAACCCGATACTCATGGTTAGGTGCTGAGGTGAACAACTAGAGTTAAGAGAAATTTCGGCAATATTTTGGCAGAGCCGCTCAGCTACCTTAACAGCTTGACTCAGCCCGGTTTCGGGAAGGGCAATGACGAATTCCTCTCCACCGTATCGAGCAAAGATATCCGCTTTGCGCAGAGTCATGCCGACAATCTCTGCCACTTTCTTCAGAACCTCGTCACCAACATCATGGCCGTAAGTGTCGTTTATTGATTTAAAGTCATCCAGATCTGTCATGGCAATTGCCAGTTGCCCGCCATAACGTCTTGTTCGTTCCAGCTCTCGGCCGGTGAGGTGAATGAAGTGCCGGCGGTTCCAGATGTTTGTCAACCCGTCAGTTATTGCAAGTTTGCGAAGTCGTGCTTCCAGGATTTTGCGCTCAGTAATGTCTCGAGCTACGTGCACAAAACCTTCTGGCTCACCATTTTCGGTCGGTAGAGGCGTAACAGAAATTAGAAATGTGCCTCCAAGTTTCGTTACCAATATTTCGCCGGAGTGTTCCTTACCATCAGCCAGACTCTGATGAAGGGGGCATATTGGGATCGACTCTTCGATGCCATGACATATCTGGTAACATTTTTTGCCGATTAGCTCGCGAGGATGAGCGTTTATTTTGTCTGCCATGGCTTTATTGGCCCGTTGTATGTTGTAATTTCGATCGATAATGGCAATTAGATCCGGAACTGTGTCGAAAGTCTGTTCCCATTCATTCTTTGCTCTCTCGATTGCTTTTTCAACGCGTTTTCTCTCATTGATTTCCTGGTGCAGACTTTCGTTAGCTATGACCAGCTCTTCTGACCGCTCCGCGACTTCATCTTCCAGGATACGCTGAAAATTTTTCTGCATCATGGAATATCTGTCTGCCAGAGCCAAGGCAAAAAACATTCCTTGGGAGAGATAGGCGATCTTCAGCAACTGGGTTAGTACAAAGTTGAATGGAATAAGACTGAACATCACACCCACATGCACCATACCGAAAATCGGTAATAAGATATGGCCGAAGAACAAATATCGGGCATGGGATTCTCCCCAATACCACATTAAGCCTATGGTTATTACCAACATCCACCCTAGAATAGGGCCGTAAATCATAGCGAAAGCATTGCCCAGATAATAGTCGTAAAAATATAAGATTAGATTGATGATCGCAAATATCAGAAGGATACGGAGAATCCTATAGAGAATCGGGTACTTCGTCCTGCAATTCATAAATGATGATACAAAAATTATGTTGAATATGAATGTAAAACTTATGCCGGCAGTAAGAATGTGCAAGATGGCTTCCGGGTGAGAAGAGATTGTCACCCGGGGAAAGAAGCCGTTATTAGCCGCTTTGAAAGCAACAACTCCGACAATAACCAAGATGTAGTAAAAATAAGCATTCTGCCGC
This sequence comes from uncultured delta proteobacterium, assembly GCA_963741425.1. GTDB lineage: Bacteria > Desulfobacterota > Desulfomonilia > Desulfomonilales > Desulfomonilaceae > DATJPW01. The sequence continues at coordinate 115,965 of CAVUHP010000022.1, read as the reverse complement.
AGAATTGACCAGGCAAACACGCTGTAAATGATCAGAAAACCCATAACTCCGAAAAACAGTCCGTTAAACATGTACACTGCGAGTTCAGTACGCTCGTGAGCCACTTCGGTAGAGAGATCCAGTGGTATTCTCAAAGGGCTCCGAGATTGTACCCGGATGAAAATCGTTTTCTCTTCATTATGGGAAAAATCGAGGGTCAAAACAGGATAGCGCTCTTGAGAAACCCTATCTTCCCAGGGAACCCGTGCGCCGCCACGATATTTTTCAACATGAGAATTTCGATTAGAGATAACATAAAATTCTATAAAATCCAGATATTGGTTCGCAAGCTGTAATAGAACGGTTATAGGTCCAAGGGTCTCACTCTCGATGACCAGCTTGACCCAATATGCTGATTTGGAGCAACCCAGGCTCGGCATCGATTCCGGCACAGTGTGGAATATCTTGTGCCGAACAGTGTCAAGTGTCTCATTGCCACTCTTATCTTCATAAAGTGCTACATGACCCCTCAAATCGAATTTGCCGACATTTTCTTTCAATTTCAAGGTAGGGATCGAAGTTTCTGCGAGAGTTGGTACGCAAAAGCAGGCTACTATCAATAGGGTAAGCGTTAGCAACCGAACATGGGCCGAAAATTCTGATAGTGCTGAGGAAAAACGGAAAGCCACCAAACTCACTGAGGCACTCCACCTTAGATTCCAAGTGTCAACTTTCGGACTTCTTGGTCCTTTGCGGACCCAGAGTAACATCATTGTCCAGTGCTCGATAAACGTGATCATCAATGGTATTCGATGATACGGAATATTACCCCTGTGCCAGACAAGCAATTACCATACCAGCTCTAAGTCAAATCAGGGGATGAGGAAAATAGTCATTGTTTTTAATTGCTTCTGTTTCTTGATGAGCTAAAATGTGAAATTAGAGCGCAATAGTGAGGAGGACAATGAGCCAAATGGGCTCATTTGAAATATCAGAACTATAGATCCTAAATTAAGTCGAGGGCTTTGCCCTGAGTCTATTCGGCTCAAGGCGGCCCTGGAATGAATGGCTCTTTTTCGACGAAGGTTGGCTGTTCTGCCAATCCTTCCTGTGAGCCAAATGATGAATCTTGCCCAAGAACTATTGCAAATAGGCCGAAAACACGCCGAGAATTCGGCCGTACGGTTCTTATGATCGTTGCCCGTGGGCAAAATGCGTCGAATATCCGTCCAATGGGATCATTCGGTTCTGCAAGGATAGCTAGCCTGCTATAGATGCCCGAAAGAGATATTTTTCATCGATCTATTGCCAAGAAACCCCATGGGACGACTGCAGAAGAATTTTCCGGCTGTAAATACAAAGGAAAAACATTATGGTTTATGGTACAAAACGGGTGGCTCAAATTCGATCAAACTCTGGTAGATTCTTAAAATAAGGTTATAATAATTGTCGAGATCAACAACCTTCTGAGTCACGGGCTGTGGGCTCGCCCGGTCTCGCGTTTTCGATTAACCGACTCATTAGTGAAAATCTTGAAAATTATAACGGCCCGATAAATGGAGGTGGCCAGTGGCCCTGAAAACTGCAACTGATTATTTAAACAGCCTTCGAAAATTGGACTTGAAAGTATACCTACTGGGGGAAAAGGTCCTGGATCCTGTCGATCATCCCATCATTCGTCCATCAGTCAACTCGGTTGCCAAAACCTATGAATTGGCTGTGGACGAAGAACATAGCAATTTAATGACCGCAAAGTCGAATTTGACGGGCGAAAATGTGAACCGGTTCTGCCATCTTCACCAAAGTACTGACGACCTGATCAAAAAGGTCCAAATGCAGCGGTTGTTGGGTCAAAAGACAGCCGCTTGTTTTCAGCGTTGTGTAGGTATGGACGCGATAAACGCTATTGATAGCGTTACGTTTGAGATGGATCAGGACAGTGGAACGAAGTATCACGAGCGGTTTCGCACATATTTGAAATTCATTCAAGACAATGACTTGGTGGTTGACGGAGCTATGACCGACCCGAAAGGGGACCGTTCCCGACGTCCCAGTCAGCAGACCGATCCGGACATGTACCTGCGCATAGCGAGACAATCATCCGAAGGGATCTTCATTCGAGGGGCCAAAGCGCACCAAACCGGCGCCGTTAATTCTCACGAGATTCTTATAATGCCGACGATAGCAATGACAGAAGAAGACAAGGACTACGCAGTGTCTTTCGCTGTTCCCAGCGATGCTAATGGGATACTTTACATATACGGCCGGCAATCGTGCGATACGCGAAAATTGGAAGGTTCTGAAATTGATGTGGGAAACGCCCGTTACGGCGGCCAGGAAGCCCTGGTCATCTTTGAAGATGTTTTTGTGCCGTGGGAACGGGTGTTCATGTGCCGGGAACACCAGTATTCAGGATTGCTGGTGGAACGGTTCGCCGGATATCACCGGCAGAGTTACGGAGGATGTAAAGTCGGCGTTGGTGACGTGCTAATTGGCGCTGCCGCTACCATGGCCGAATACAACGGGACAGCCAGGGCATCTCATATCAATGACAAAATTGTCGAAATGATTCATCTCAATGAAACGCTTTATGCGTGCGGTATAGCCTGCTCCTCGCAGGGGCGCCGGACAGCATCAGGCACTTATCTCATCGACTTGCTTCTGGCGAACGTCTGTAAGTTGAATGTCACACGCTTCCCTTATGAATTGGCACGATTGGCCGAGGATATTGCCGGCGGTCTTATGGTCACCATGCCTTCAGAGAAGGACCTGAGGCACCCGGAATTCGGACATTATGTAGAAAAATACTTGAAAGGTGTGGACACGGTCCCTACTGAGAACCGGATGCGAATGCTGCGCCTGATTGAAAACATTACTCTGGGATGCGCTGCAGTGGGCTATCGTACGGAATCATTGCACGGAGCGGGATCTCCTCAGGCCCAGAGAATTATGATTGCTCGTCAGGGAAACCTGGATCACAAGAAGAAGCTCGCCAGAGTTATTGCCGGCATTGATGCGGCAGAATGAGACAGATTTATAGCATTTCACTTGCGTGAACAAAGGAACTCCATGAGAATCTGTGTGTTTCTTGACGCAGAGATCTGCAGCCGTTTTTTCCCGAGCAATAGCAGCGCCCGAGAATAGCTGGTATAGACACTGATCCATACTTGACACCATTGCTTGAGCGGATTATTGTAGAGCCTGGTACTAAAGCCGATTTTCCATGGAGAAATTTCATCTTGCTGAACGCTGTCCCCCTCCAGCCGGATAACGGTTCATTCCTGGCGGAAGTCGAGCGTCTCTCCGGCGTGCCGGTTTCCGCATGCTTCCACTGTGAAAAATGCACGAGCGGTTGCCCTGTCTCATACGCTATGGACCTTCCGCCCAATATCTTGATCCGGCATATTCAACTCGGGCAAAGGGAAAAGGTGCTGGGATCGGAGACCATCTGGATTTGCGCCTCTTGCATTACATGCTCCACCAGGTGTCCCAATGATATTGATTTAGCACATGCTATGGACACGCTGCGTCGGATGTCCATTAAGAGCGGAACAGTTAGCCTCCCGCGGGTCAAAGCTTTCCACGAAGCATTCATGAATGCAATCCGCACTCACGGACGAGTTCACGAAATCGAACTGATAGCACGATATAAGTTGAAGACCATGGCACTTCTCGAAGATCTGGGCATTGGAAGAGAAATGTTCGCCCGAGGACGAATCAGACTAATCCCGGAGAGGATTCGCGGCCGCAAAGAAGTACGCAATATAGTGGACAAGCAGCCCGGATAAGATTCTTGGGAGGAATGCCGGGGAGGGTCTTTTTGCAAAAAGACCCTCCCCGAACCCCACCCCAAAAACTCTTATAGGGCTGGCGGCACAACAGAGTGCCAGCAAATAGTTTTTCCAATAGCCTTCGGCCCGCGCAACCTTAGGACCGGATAAATGGCCCGGGAATATGACGGAAGGTTGGCGAGATGATCCAAGCCGGAACTTATCGACTGGCCGGCTGATGCAATGTTAGAGTTTTTTGGGAGGGGTCTGGCGAACCCCCGTATTTACACAAAAAAGGGTTCCCCAGAGAGCCCTTCCCCAAAAAGAGTCTTCACATGGATGTGAACTATTTTCCAGGTTGCACGCTGCACGGCACAGCCCATGATTATGATGCCGCTATTGTGGCAGTTTTCCAGGGCCTTGGCATAACTCTTGTGGAAATCCAGGATTGGAACTGTTGTGGAGCCAGCAGCGCTCATATCTTAAATCCCGAGGCTTCCATTCAATTACCCGCGAGGAACTTGCTTATCGCATCTGATTTCGACAGACCGCTTCTAACTCCCTGCGTGGCCTGTTTCCACCGGCTGAAGATATGTCAGGCTCATCTTAAAGAACATCCCGAAGATCACCCCAATAGTTCAGCTATAACCGCTGTGGATGTACTTCACATAAATGAGATGCTTCTCAAAGAAGAGATTCTGGCAAGGATTCGGGCTAGCATCAAGGAACCCTTGGTCGGCCTCAAGACCGTCCCGTATTATGGTTGCCTGACGGTTCGACCGCCTCGCGCGATGAAGCACCCGCATCCGGAAGACCCGAGAGAAATGGACGCAATTCTCAAGATTATCGGAGCCGAAGCTGTCAATTGGAGTTACAAGACCGATTGTTGTGGCGGAAACCTGGCCATGACCCGACAGGAAGTTGTCCGGAAGCTTTCCGGTAATTTGTTCGAAGCCGCGCAGGAGGCTGGCGGAGAGATTATAGTTACAGATTGTCCCATGTGTCAGGCGAATCTCGACACACGTGAAAAAGAGATCGAGAGCGAGAGGAATACTAGCTTTCAAATACCGGTAGTCTATATCACCGAACTTTTGGCTGTTGCCATGGGCATACCGGAAACAGGCTCCTGGTGGAGAAAACACCTTGTAGATCCTGCTCCTCTGCTCCGAAGCAAAGGACTGGCCGCTTAAGAGTTGAAGAAGTCCTCTGGAGAAAACTTCTTACAAGACGTTTGCTCCAAACCTCCTTCAAAAACTCCTAACTGTTTTGTCTAAACCTGATCGAGGCTTATATCGTTTCAATGAACGAAAAAATCGAAAATAATAACAAAATCGGAGCGGTGCTGGTCGCGGGAGCGGGCATCGGCGGAATGCAGGCCGCGATCGATCTGGGAAACGCAGGATATAAAGTCTACCTGGTGGAAGAAAAGAGTGCGATCGGCGGGCGAATGGCCCAACTCGATAAAACCTTCCCCACCAATGACTGCTCGATGTGCACGATTTCACCAAGGCTGGTGGAAGTCGACAAACACCCGAATATCGAGATCCTGACCAATTCCGAAATTCTCGGTGTGGATGGCGAAGCGGGTCATTTCCAGGCTCGGATACTCAAACATCCCCGATATGTGGATATGCAGAAATGCAATGCCTGTGGAGACTGCTTCGAAGTCTGTCCTGTGGAAGTTCCAAATGAATTCGATGCGAGCCTCCGGCCGAGAAAGGCAATCCACAAACTCTATCCCCAAGCAATACCGAATAAAGCAGTAATTGAAAAGGCCGGAGTGAGCCCGTGCAAGGCTGCTTGCCCGGCTCATATACATGTGCAAGGGTACTTGGCCCTGGCTCGCAAAGGGAAATATAAGGAAGCCCTTAATCTTATTCGTAAAGATTGTGCCCTCCCCTCAGTGTGCGGGAGAGTCTGCGTACGATTCTGTGAAGAGAAATGCACCCGAGCCCGTGTAGACGAAGCGGTCGCGATCAATGACGTGAAATGGTTCTTGTCCGAGCAGGCGATCGACGATGATATTCCGGAAATCGCAGCAGCTAAGAATCGAAAAATAGCAGTCATCGGGGCCGGACCGGGAGGATTAAGTTGCGCTTATCAGCTGGCTCTTCAGGGATACTCGGTTACGGTCTTTGAAAAGGATGAGAAGCCCGGTGGAGTTTTACGTTACGGCATTCCCGAATATCGCCTCCCCAAAGCAGTCTTGGACAGAGACATCGAATATATCAAACGCTGTGGCGTGGAAATCCGTTGCTCGACTGCTTTGGGCAAGGACGTCACACTGGATAATCTTCGAGACCAAGGCTATGAGTCGGTCTTCATAGCAGCAGGTCTGACCGCAGGGGCAAAGCTCGGAATCGAGGCGGAAGATACCCCCGGAGTTCTCCAGGGTGTGGATTTTCTGAAAGCCGCGGCTCAGGGGGAAAAAGTCCGTCTCGGGGCCAAAGTTCTAGTCATAGGCGGCGGGAATGTTGCCGTGGACGTGGCGCGTACCGCGGTTCGGCTCGGCGGTGAAGAAGTCCACATGATTTGTCTCGAAGATCGTGACGAGATGCCCGCGCATGTGGAAGAAGTCCACGAAGCCGAAGCGGAAGGGGTCCTCATCCATAACTGCTGGGGTCCTTTCGAATTCGTGAAACAAGAAAATGGGGTTGCGGTCAGAGGTGTCTGTTTCAACAAATGCACATGCGTTTTCGATCCCCCAGGGAGATTCAACCCCAGCTTTGACGATCAGTGCGCCATGGGAATCGAAGCGGACACGGTCATCCTTGCAATCGGCCAAAGAGTGGATGCAGGGCTTCCGGAATTCCTCGGAGACATTGAAAAAGTACGGGGCAATTACATTGTTGTCGATCCGATTACTTATTCAACATCTGTGCAAGGAATTTTCGCGGCCGGTGATATTGCAACCGGTCCCAAAACCGTGATTCAGGCAATAGCCGGGGGCAAGGAAGCTGCGGAGTCCATCAGGCGGTATCTGGAAGACGAGGACCTCAAAGCCGGCCGAGAGATAGACCGCCCCATAGCCGATCCGAATATTGAGGGAGTTTCACCGGCTCCCCGCAAACGCAAAGAAGAGGTACCAGCAGCACAGCGCAAGACAAATTTCCGCGAGAGTGTTCTGGGGCTTAATGAAGAAGCAATTAAGGCTGAAACCGAACGATGTCTGAGTTGCGGCGTATGCTCCGAATGCCTCGAATGTGTTCGTGTTTGCCAACCCAAGGCACCTTGTCACAACGAATTACCCGAAGAAGTGACCTTGGATGTCGGTTCGGTAATACTAATACCGGGTTTCGATACTTTCCAGGCCCAGCTCAAAGGTGAATACGGCTACGGCCGGATGCCCAACGTGCTGACTTCAATGGAGTTCGAACGGCTCCTCTCCGCTTCGGGTCCTACCTCTGGTGAGGTACGCAGACCGTCGGATGACGAGCATCCGGAGAAGATTGCATGGATACAGTGTGTGGGCTCTCGGGATGTAACATGTAATCGAGACTACTGTTCCAGCGTCTGTTGCATGTACGCAACCAAGGAAGCCATCATAGCCAAAGAGCATGACGCACGCATTAAGCCGACCATTTTTTATAATGACATTCGTGCATTCGGCAAAGGATTCGAATTCTATTACGAGAATGCGGCCACTAATGTTGGGCTGCGATATATAAAAGGTATCGTTTCAACAATTAAAGAGCAGCAGCAAACCAAGAACCTTGCGCTCACATTCCGCGGCGAAGACGGCGGTATGACAACCGAGATCTTTGACATGGTCGTTCTTTCCGTGGGTCTTGAGCCGTCGGCTTCCGCTCAAAGGCTTGGTAACCGGTGCGGCATCAATCTGAACCGGTTCGGGTTCGCTGAAACAGGGGACTTCACGCCAAATCAGACGAGTAGGCCCGGGATTTTTGTGGCTGGAGCGTTCGAAGCTCCTATGGATATACCCGAGTCTGTAATGGGTGCCGCATCAGCGGCTGCATTATCGGGTGAACTGTTGAGCGAGGTCCGCAGGACTCTAGTCAAAGAGAAGATATTCGTCGACGAACGTGATATCCGGGGTGAAGAGCCCAGAGTCGGGGTATTCGTCTGCCATTGCGGCTCCAATATCGCCCGGATCGTCAACGTGCCGGAAGTCGCGGAGTATGCACGAACGTTGCCGAACGTGGTTCATGCCGAGTCCAATCTTTTCACATGTTCCACCGACACCACTGTCGCAATTGCAGACAAGATCCGGGAAAAGGGCATAAACAGATTGGTGGTCGCGTCTTGCACGCCAAGGACTCATGAGCCTTTGTTTAGAGATGTTTGCCGTGAGGCGGGAATCAATAAATATCTCTTTGAAATGGCCAATATCCGCGATCAATGCTCCTGGGTTCACCAGCAGGAACCTGAAGCGGCTACGATAAAAGCTAAAGATCTGATACGTATGGCGGTCTCACGTGCAGCTCGCCTTGAACCGGTCCAGGAGCACACGTTTCCGGTCATTCCATCCGGACTGGTCATCGGCGGCGGAATTGCCGGCATGACTGCAGCTCTGTCATTAGCGGATCAAGGCTTTGAGGCTGTGCTGGTGGAACGTGAAGGATATCTGGGCGGAGCGGCCCTGAATCTTCGCCGGACCATGAACGGCCTCGATGTGAGCGAGTTTGTGGCTGAGCTACAAAGTAAAGTCCAGTCCCATTCGAATCTCAGAATCCTGTTGAATTCGGAACTCACACATCATTCAGGGCATGTGGGGCGCTTTGCTGTGAAGGTCCGAAATCGTGAGACCGGCATCGAGTCCGATATCGAGAGCGGAGCGATCGTCGTAGCAACCGGGGGACGCGAGTACGAGCCTACAGAGTACTTGCGAGGCCAATCGGATTCGGTGTGGACCCAAACGGAGTTGGATAGATGCCTCCATGACGAGCCGAGTCGGATGAAGGGTATCAAAAATCTCGTTATGATACAGTGTGTCGGTTCCAGGGAACCTGATAATCTGTATTGCAGCAGAGTCTGCTGCGGCGAGGCGATCAAGAACGCGCTTGCGCTCAAACAGATGGATCCATCCATCAACATATATATCCTATATCGCGATATAAGGACTTATGGCTTCAAAGAACTCTTTTACCGCAAGGCCAGGGAAGCGGGCGTAATCTTTCTTCGTTACGACAGAGATCGAAAACCTGTCGTCGAGAAAAACGGCGCAGGCCTGAAAGTAACGGTATACGATGAAATCCTGAGGGGAGAAGTGCTATTGCCCGCGGATCGAGTCGTGCTGAGTGCGGCCATAAGACCCCACCCTGAGACGGAAACCCTTGGCGTGCTGATGAAGATTCCGCGTAATGACGTTGGCTTTTTTATGGAAGCCCATATGAAGATGCGGCCCCTGGACTTCGCGAGCGAGGGCATCTATTTGTGCGGCCTTGCACACGGACCGAAGTACATTAACGAAACCTTGGCCCAGGCCAGGGGCGCTGCCGCTCGAGCCGCCGGTGTCCTGAGTAAAGACTTTCTGCAGGTTTCCGGAGAGGTGTCGGTGGTTGATCCGGAGCTTTGTGCATCATGCCTAACCTGTGTGCGGGCGTGCCCGTACAATGTCCCGGTGATAGATCCTGCGACCAATAGGGCGTACATCGAGACAGCGTCTTGCCAGGGTTGCGGCATATGCGCGAGTGTCTGCCCTCGCAAGGCGATTAGACTACAGCACCATACGGACGAACAGGTGCTCGCCAAAGTGCAGGTAATGTAATCAGGAAGAATGCCGATGGACACTCAAGATATGAAAATCATAGCGTTCACGTGCACTTATTGCGCGTATAATGCCGCGGACCTGGCTGGTTCCATGCGGTTGCAGTATCCGCACAATGTCAGGATCGTGAAGCTGCTCTGTACCGGGAAGGTGGAACCGATTCTCCTATTGGAAGCGTTCCGCTACGGAGCCGATGCTGTATTCGTCGCTGGGTGTATGGAAGGCGAATGCCACTTTGTTGAAGGGAACCTACGAGCCAGGCAGGTGGTGGAATATACCAAACAGCTCCTCGAGGACACCGGCATTGACCCACGCCGTCTTGAGATGTTCAACATGTCCGCATCTATGGCCCAGAAGTTCGTAGCAGCGGTCCAGACCATGACCGACCGGCTCGCGGAACTCGGGCCATCGCCGCTGAGTCAGGTTGCGAGTGAACCCGCCCCTTCAAATGCCAACCCGCTGCCGTAGGATGTGGTGAGCGAAGCGAACCGCATCGCTCGAGAAAAAGAATTGGGCAAGATAGGTTGCGAGCGTGGCTGAGAGCCCTCATCCCATGACAGTCACTACTTGGAGGCCAAGGTCTCAGAACAAGAAAATCAAAATGCCGCCGACCAAGCTTAACATCCTGATTCGCTTCTGGTGGAGATTAAGGGATTTGAGCCCTCGTCCCGCGCTTGCGCGGACAAAACTAGCCCCATACGACATGGTCATACTGTGATATTGCCAACATACCTCTGTTGTGGCCGACCGCATCAATTAAGTGTGGTGTCCCCGGAATTGACAGGGTCGAAGATCCGCGGAATCCTGAAACATGTTATCGATCTACCGTATCCTCATCTCACACTTCTCAATGGGTCAGCGCAGACACACGTTCTGCTTTACCTGAAACTCTGCTGTTGAAGGACTCCGCGTCTATTACGAACCTCTCGTGGGTCCCGCTGGAAATCGGGTCAACATCGTCCGCGGCCAGGACGGAAAAGGTTAATTTTCTCCCTTCCACTTGTTCCAGTCTTACGTTCACTGTAACCACAAGTCCAGGGGGTGTGGCTGCGGAATGAGTCACGTTCACTCCGATGCCCACCGTTTGTTCCCTCGGCCAATCGAGGTGAGGATTAACAGCTTGGATGCAAGTCCATTCAATCAATCCAACCATGAATCCTGTAGCCAAAACCTTTGGCATCAATTGGAACTCTGGAGATTCAGGCAGCAGGTAAGGTACGGTCCTATTCTCAGGCACCTTGAACCTGTACTGCCATGTCAAGCCTGCGATCAATGAGTCTTTCATAGATTCCCTCGGTACTTCACTGATTTTCCCTTCCTCTCGAACATTAAAGGATGATACAGTTATAAATCCAATTCATAATTCTGATGAGCGTCATTAGGTCGCCTTATGGAATGGCAACAAATTATCGGATTCTACAATGTAGCACGACTAGGAAACTTCACGAGGGCTGCGGAAGCCACATTCAGGACGCAATCCGCACTGAGCCAGCAAGTTAAAGGGCTTGAGGAAGAGTTGGGTTGTCTGCTTGTCGAGAGGATTGCAAGGCGAAAACTGCGCCTGACCGAAGCAGGGGAGCAGTTTTTCAGATTTGCCGAAGAGGTCCTCGAAAACTATGAAATTCTCACCGAATCACTCCATGGTCTTGAAGGGATTCAGAAAGGGAGCCTAAGAATCGCTGCTCCTTTCACAACACTCTATCATTTGTTCCCGGAAATTCTTAAAGAATATGTTGCTCAATATCCACGAATTCGCCTCACGATTCTGGACCGTCCGCAGAAAACTGCAATCAGTCTCGTAAAGAGTGGTGACGTTGATTTCGGGTTCGCATTGGAGTCTATGATACCCTTGGATCTCCTTGTGTCGCGGTGGAAGAAAGTGGAAACGGTGTTGATGACTCCGTTGGAGCATCCTCTGACTGAGGACACGGAAGTGACCTTCGAGAAGATTGCCAAATATCCTCTTATAATAAATCCAAGAGAGCCGCTGGATAGCAGCCGCCCCAATGTGGAAGAGAGTCTTCGGAGGCTTGGCCTCTCTTACCATGTGATTATGGAATCTTCCAACGTGGATCTGAGTTCCCTTTATGTGGAGCAGGGACTGGGAATAGCTTTCGCTACGATTGTCCGGGACCTCCCAATTCTCAAGAAGAGAAAATTGCAATTCGTTCCCTTGGATCGCTATTTTGAGCCGGATTATCTCGCTGTCGTGGGGAGAAAGACCAGAAGGCTCACCTCACATAAGAGGGCATTTTTGAGCCTACTATTGGACAGGCATATCGCAGACAGTTGAGGAAGATGTCGTAAATTCTGGCGACACCATACTCAATTCGTTTGAATTGACCTGTCCATGTAGAAATGCTGGTGGAGATTAAGGGGTTTGAACCCTCAACCCCGCGTTGCGAACACTATCCCAGCGGTTTTCAGAAGCACAGATTTAGCCCGTAGGATGTGGTGAGCGAAGCGAACCGCATCGCTCGAGGAAAAGTAATCGGGCAAGACGGATTCGGCATGTAGCTGAGTGGCCGCATTCAAGTTTTCCAGGATTATGTGCGACGGGGTTTGTATGCTGGGACTGGGGTGGTGAAGCTATGCAGGGGATCGAATTAAGAGAATGAGCTCGACCGATGCGGTGCCCACTTCGTTTACCGCATCCTACGCGTGCTGCTTACACCCTAAATCATTGTGCGGCAACTTTTATATTTTTCTGAAGTTTCAGCACTGCCCGTGCGAAATCGCCCGGAGTATTGCTCGCCAATGTAGTGAACATCAGGCGGGATGGATCGATTCCGGACTCTTCCAGGATCAGGCCCGCACGCGTGGTCCTTTCGCCCGCGAGAACCGTCCCGTAGATCGATGCGCAATTGCCGGTGTGGCAGCCTGCCACAAGTGCGCCATCAGCGCCTTGTTGGAAAGCCGTAAGAATGTGGGCTGGGTCAATGGTCCCGGCGCAGGGGACTACTATAGGAATCAGATTCTTGCCGATTTTGGGGCCCGCCGTGGCCATCGCACGAGCCGCGGAACGGGAACATAAGAACGCCACTATCTTGCCGGTGTTAGTTGCGCTGCTCAGGCCACTGACAATCTTGTCCCCGAATTCGGTCTCACCTTCCGGTGGCGCTAGCTTTATGGCCTCCATCGGGCATTCCACGGCACAAATGCCGCACCTCATGCAGCTCGCCGGGTCAACTTCCGCTCTTTTCCTGAACCCGATCGCGCCATGCGGGCACAAACGAACGCAAGTCAAACAAAGTGTGCATTTTGCCTGATCGACAATCGGCGGACCGGGGAGCCCGGCGGGATTCTCATCGACGGATGTTTTCAACTCGACCAGAGCGGCTTGGATATCCTCTTGAACGCTCTCCGGACTGAATTTTCCGCGAGCAGGTCCCAGCGCGAATATTCCTGTTTTGGGGGTCTTCACACCTGAGAACCTGGTAGACTCCGGCTGCAAAAAAGGAGCGGTAATTACGGAGGAAGGAATCGCCTTGAGCAGAGGCTTTAACGAAGAAGGCGGTCTATGATCCTCGTCAACCACAAGCAAATTCGGAACCAGTTCCATCTCCACTCCAAGAACCGGATCCGTAAACATAATATTCACTTCGCCGGGGCCTTGTTCAAAAACTGGCCCTTTGTCATCGAATTTGAAGAACAGCGCCCCCTTGTCCCGACTTTGCCTATAACGTTTTTCCAGCCCGTCGGCGGCCACCTTGACGTGCCTGGTAAAAATGTACGTTTGGATCTGGAATAATGTCCGTAGCTTCTCTATGGCGTCAAAGACTCTCTCGAATGTATTCGGATCTGAGGCGCCTTCCAGCCCGCAAAGAAAAACCACGTGAAACCATTCAACTCCAGGGTTGACCAAACCGTCCCGCTTTTCCAGCATAACTTCAAGTTCCGATATGGAAACTACTGTCTCAGTCCTCGACAGGCCGTAGTCAGAATATTTGGGAATATTCTCTGCTGGAGGAGCGGCAATCACATAACCGACCCGTTCGACGGATTGGGTGCCATTTCTAGCCAGTGTGACATCAAAGCCTCCAATGAATCCGTGAACTTCTTCCAATCGAGTACCCGGAGCGAGCGAGCTTTCGGCTGAAAACTGGGCATTACTCTCGTCTCCCAGCAGAACGACTTCGAAGTTCTCGCTGACGAGTCGTGATGCGAGATCACGACCGGTATCGTCACCTCCCAAAACCAGCACTCGGCGCAGGTCTCGGGTCTCCGGTCTCGGGCTCCGGTTCAGAAAAACGGATTCTAGAGCAGGCACTGTCACGAGCCCTCTCCTTTATCGGTTTTATTAACGTATGAGGCCACCTCTCCCGCTGTTTCTGATCGCGTGAGAAATTGCCTCTTCAATGGACTTGGGCCCCTGAACCGCGCCGGCTACGAAAACTCCGTTTGAATCAGTGAGCACGCCATCCCCGTCCGGCCCCAGGAAGGCATCTGCATTGGGTTTAATCCCAAGCACTTCGGCCAGAGGACCTGACGCCGGATCCGGAGCAATTCCAACGCTCAGCACCACGAGATCAAACGATTCGAAAACCTTGTTTTCATCCGGACCGCGGTAAACCAATTCAGGACGACCGTCAGAGCCCAAACGAACATCCGATGGAATCGCTCTTATCAATCGGACTTCTTTACGAGCAGTCGCAAGCCGCTTTTCAAAATCACGATCAAAGGATTGGATATCCATGTAGAACATGGCAGGGTTTATTTCCGGAAAACGGCGGCGCAAGAGTCTGGCTAGTCTCAAGGCATATCCGCAGCAAACGCGGGAACAGTAATTATGCCCTATTTTCGGATCTCGACTGCCGACACACTGGATGAACGCGACAGACTCTACTTTTTTCTCTCCCTCGCCTGAGTCGAAATTATCATTCCGTAGAATGGATTCCAGCTCGAGACCGGTAATGACTCCTGGAACTCGACGGTAGCCGAATCGAGGTTTCTCCGTTGGGTCGAAGGCTTTAAAGCCGGATGCAAGAACCACTGCGGATGATTTTGTTTGGATTTCTTCTGCCGCGCCTTGCAGATGGATTGCTCCTTCCGGGCAAGCTTCAACACATGCCTGGCAATTAGAGCTTTTGAAAAATAGACACTCGGCTTCATCAATGTATGGCTGATTGGTTCTCGGGGAACGGAGCAATGCACCGGTTTTGGGGCACGCTTCCAGGCATTTGCCGCATTGATTGCACTTTTCCGGAAGAATCCGCAAAGGTTGCCGTGTTAATGTTAGGCTGAACTGACCGTTTTCCCGTGCGATCTTCGTAGTGGTGGTGCGAACATACTGAGTTATCTTATTGGACGAATCAACGCTTTCCAACAAATCTTCCAGAAGGCATGCTCCGCATCTTTGGCACTGATCGGTGGCTTTACAGCAGTATTGTGCTACATGGCCCCCTGAATAGGGCGCTTTCTCCACGATAATCGAGTCGAGCCCCATCCGGGCAAGCTCATTGGCGCACCAAAGACCGGCAACGCCGGCTCCGATAATAACTGCATCTGTTTTCATAGCATTGCTCAGAGAAGTCCCGGGATCTCCGATTCCCTTCCGGAAGCGCTGACGCATACGCCAGCGACCTTGCCCGACTCCTTTAATTCAGAGATCAGTTTTCGCACATGTCCGGCAGAAGAAGACGCAAAAGACTCTTCGCCCTCGTCTCGCCAACGGTTCACCAAATCCTCGGGAATAAAGGTTCCCGGAATGGATCCGTCTCGATATTGGAGGATTTCCTGATAAGAGGGCAGGAGAACTCCCGCAAGGATCTTTACAGGTAGATCTTTTACACCACTGATAAAGGGGTCTAGCTGTTCAATGGTGAAGATGGGTAAAGTCACAAAAAATTCAGCCCCTGCCAGCACCTTTTTCCTGGCTTTCGCCATTTGGGGCAAGAGCGGATCGGCGGTCGCACAAACCGCAGCTCCCATGAAGAAAGTCAATGGCCCGGCGATCGCATTACCACCGATGTCACTCCCATTTTGCATTTCCCGCAGCATTCCGATCAACTGAACGGAATCGAGGTCATAGACGGGCTTTGCATCAGGATGATCCCCAAAATTGAAATAGTCGCCGGAAACGCACAGAATTGAACCTATGGACAGCGCCGCAGCTCCAAGGGCCGTTGATCCAAGGGCCATTCTGTTACGGTCACGACATGAAAGTGTCATTATGACATCGTGGCCTTCTCTCTTGAGCGATTCGGCCTGAACCAGTGGAGAGATCCCCATCACTCCCGACGGATTGTCGGCCACAAGTATGCTGTCCACTTTCCCTTTCCATGTAGAAGCCAACGCGATTGACCCGGACAGATCAGCACTCTTGGGGGAAAGGATTCGTGCGACAGTCTGAAATTTTCCGGATTGGAGTCTTTCTTGCAACGGGCTACCCAATGTGGAACCTCTTTTGGTAAGCAGTGTGAACCACCCTACCCGGCTGCCGGGAAAGGCTATGTCTCATTGCCGGAGTTGGCGATTCTTGCAGGGTTGTACGGGATTGACGGTCCAGACGTTCGTAGATCATTGTCCACGCGCAGTTTCTCTCAGTGTCGACTTCGCATTTTCCATGGACCGTCCCGGAGCAAGGGCCATTCAACAGGCCTTTCGAGCACATCGTGACAGGACAGATGCCTCCCGTCATTCCGAGGTAGCACTGATCGCAGGCTCGGCAACGTTCAGTCCACTCACCGGCTTGTTCAGCTACACCTATGAAGTTGGTATTCACACCTGGAAAAACCGGCACGTCAGGATATGTTTCCGACATGAATTGAATACCGGCCCCACATGCAAGCGAAATTACCGCATCGGCTTGAGAAACACGCTCTTTGAAAAGTTCCAGGAATTCACGATCGCACTGTCTTTCCACTGTGGCTGCGGTGGCTGTCAATTCTTTCTTGTCTTGACTTGCGGAGAGCATTAGCTGTGATGCTAATATCCCGGCTTCCTTTTCGCCGCCTGCGAGACATACGGCAACACATGTTCCGCAGCCTGCTACAAGAACTCTCGAATAATCACCCAACATATTTTTGATTTCAATGAAGGGCTTCCGCTGCGCAACTATCACTTGGACCTCCGGGGGAGAAAGCCCCTTGGCAGGAAGAATATGGTAGAAATACCATAACAAAGCCGCCCAACAGTGTCAAGGAAGGGTCAGCCTTTCAAGATGTTTCTGAGTTAAATGCACAAACCATAAATTCTATCACTTGTCACTTGCCGGCAAATAGCACGGTAGCCGTTCCGTCTACTTACTAAGACCGTCTCACCAGAATCCTTTAGAAGTGGTGATTATTTCGCTGCACACGAGGAGAGCCTCCACGGGTAATTATCCTACGAGTCTCGCGTAAACTGCTATAATTTGATTTGTGGATTTTGCTGCGTGAGGACCTCGTATGAAGTTGTACCGCCGCAGAATTTCTCGATAAGCTCCATAACTTCTCGGCAGGCCTCTTCCACTTCTATTTGTGGGACAGGCGGGAGTCCATCAACATTAACCTCAAGATCCGTCGTATCGGGAACGACCAATGTGTGTTTGCCCTGGCGCCAGGTCCATCTTCGGGTCAGGACGGTTTTCCCCTCCACGAAAATTATCTCTCCCGGTAAAGGCTTTTCAACCTGGTCTGAATCGAGCGGTATGAATTCCTCATCCCCGAGCGCAGGCCGCAGAGTAATATCTCCTTTGACAAAGTCAATTGCGTGGCCTCCGGCCGGTAAGATGTGCCTTAAAGATACTATGTTACCGATGTCCACCAGCGTACTGATTGAAGGCAATTCATCGTTCCGTAAAACACGGCGCGCCATTGCCTCTATTGACGGCCGGAACTTGCTCGGTTTGGCTCCAAAGGATCGATATGCCTCTCTCCACGAATTGATCCGAGGAAATTCCGCAATTGTTTCCAAATTAAGTTGAGTCCGGACATGCGCCTCCGCATCTCGTAATAGAGAAACAAGCTCCTCTGACGAGTCTCCGTTTTTCACGCCGTAAGCGAGCACAACCCCCCGAACATATCCAGGAAATTGAGTAAATACGTCGTTCGATACTGAGAAATTTACATTCTTCACGTTTCCTCCTGGTCGGCCCAAACAGTTTGAAACTCTTAATCCGGTCCATTAGAATTGATGGCCGCAAATAGTTTCGATCATTTCGCGATACTTCACAAGAGATAGCTGAGTCAAGACAAACACTCGGTTAAAATCCATTGCATCGCAATTTTTGTTGACACAAAAATTATAAGATGAAATACTTTGATATAGCTGAGTATTGAATGACTTTTTTAAAGTAATATATAAAGTAATGTAACATGTCACAAACGATTAGCGAAAACCGGCAGGTGCTGCTATCTGACCAGCGCTTGCAACTCCTGTCCGAAGAATTGCACGAAGCCACGCAAGAATTCCTCGACAAAATGGTGGAACTGGAAAAGCTTCTGGCCTTGATTGACGAATAATGACGGCCTTCGTACTAATAATTGCTGCTGGGGAAAGGGATACGTCCATTTTATTCCGCCGGATGGGCCAACATCTTCGCCGTGACAATTCCTCTGACCGAGAGGCACCTCTTAGTAATAAATAACCAATAACTTCATCCAGTTAATATACCCTATTTGCACGTTTCGATCAAAATGATATAATACCTGGTTGAGGTATGAGATGACTCAAATCAATCAATTGGAAAACCAGCCTTTTTCAGGCAAAGATGTGTCGGTGCGTGAATTGGTTTTGCGCGAGCGGATATGGCGTGAGAGTGTGCTAATTTATGGCTTGGGTGTTTCGATCACGGCAGGGTTGTGCGCTGTCGCGATTTGCGTTGCGCTTTTTATCTAACCAGCAGCCCCGGAATTACATTCACTTGCCTGCAAAGAACGCGTGAGAAAAGAAGGGACAGTACTGGTCTGTCTGCGCTTTCTCGATGCTCCATGCTGAAATAACTCGCCATGGCGCCCAAAACTGGACAGGGTAAGCCGCGTTCTCACCTCAAAATTGACTCACCAAATCGCTTGTGGTATGGCACCTTCGCACGTAGGGCCTGATGTACCGCGGACAGCGGAGAGGTATCTTGTCAGTTTTTTTGTAAATGCGAAGCGTTACGCTCGCGCTTTGGCGCCTGCGTTCTTCAGCCAGACAGTCCGCGTAGATTCGGATTTTCGAAAAGAACTATTTTTCTCCGAATGTGCTGCTTTCTCTGCGGTGAATTCCTCTTCTGGATTTACAGCCAGGACCGGGGGCTGACTACATGACCAGCAAGCTTTTTTGGGGTGTTTCGCAGATTGTCTGCTTCGTCTTGGCGCTGTCAGGTTGCTCCGGCAAACAGACCGCTGATAATGAATATTTGTCCAAAAGCGCAAAAGCGGTCGTCTTCTTTTCAATTTCTTCGGAATCTTTTTTCAAGAATCTTTCTGCTGACTCAAAAGAATCCAAATCGGATTCTTTCGAACGGTACATCGCAATTGCTACTCGACAATTTTATGGCCGTACGAAATTTGGAGACTTTCAAGAATTACGTTGTGAAACTGAACCGCACGGCTCTGAATCTGATACAGGATGTAGCTAATCCGCCTGCCAGACATGTTCAATTGCACAAACAGGTGCTGGCAATGTATTACGAATACAAGAATTTTACCGGAGCGATTAATGAGGCACGTGCTCAGACGGGAAAAGAAGAAATTTTTAAGAGCTTGGACGCCGCTATATCCACTATGTTTAAGCTGAAAAAGGCCCGCGAGAATTTGGAGGCGCAGTTTCCCACCGATATTTACAAGAAGGCTCTGGATGCCGAAACAAAGCAGCATCAGGATTTGATGGACACTATTAAAAAATTGAAACGATAGCGACGAATTGGGGCTACCCTTTATTTACAGGCGACCCAAGAATGTCATTGCGACCCCGTTGAGAAACAGGGGAAGCAATCTCGCTCTTTGGGGAATGCTGTCCTCGCAGAACGCCGCGACAATGAACAAATCCACGCCCCTCCTAACAGAGGGGTTACCAATAAATCTTTATTGATAAGAGTTTCTCTTATGCGTAATTTCCACATACGTTCCCGGATATGTAAAATAGAGCCCGGTTTCGTGGACAGTTTGGCCGGTAATCTTCTCCCACATCTTTGCATAAGTTAATACTTGTTCTTTATAATGTTCGGCCAGGTCCCGTAAGTGGTTTTTGCCGTGCCGGTCGGTCTTGTAATCGACAATTACCCAGCCGCTGGGCTCCAGGAATGCCAGATCGATCACACCGCGCACCAGAACCGGACCATTATTGGACGAGTCTTCCGACCAAAGCATCTCGAACGGAACCTCAACAGAGAACTTGCAGCGCTGACGACGCCCTCTTCCATATGTCCGAATTTATTACGGACTTCGCCGTATTCACGGCTTCTTCCATCAAAGAGGCTTCCAGATTTTGTTCCGCCAAGGCGTCTCGCGCTATAGCGAACAGGTCCGCGTCTTTGTCACTCATTGCCAACTGGAGAACCATATGGATTGCCGCGCCCCATTCGGTCCCCCACTCCGTGCCGAAGTGATCCGATCTATCAGAGATCGCGAGTAATTTAGCAGCGGATACTTTATAGGTTTGGGTCGAAATTGCATTCCATCGTTCATGAATAGATTTTTGGGCTCCGGAAACATCTTCTTTGGTGACGATAATTGTATCTTCAGGCGCAAGTTGTTGAGGTCCGGGATCAACAACCGCCGGCAAGTTTTCAACGCTGGGCTGAAAGAAAGCCCATGGATTGAAGTGTTGACCCTTTTGTCTCTGCGAAATGATCAGCTCGGTTCCGGCCCGGGTTGCCGCGACGTACAGAAGGCGCAGATTTTCCTGTTTCAAAAACTCTAGTTCGATATTGGCATAGCGTTCCCATTGCTGCGGCTGAGCAATTGCAGATCGGCTCCCGCGCCTTCCTCCAAAAGACTCGTGCATTTGCAAATAGCCGAGAACCCGATTTCCTGAACGCTCTACATACAAATCAATCGAAGAAGCTTTGTCTTTAAAGAATGGTGTCGGATCTGCGAGAAAGACCACAGGAGCTTCCAACCCCTTCACTTTGTGCAGATTCATCACCCGCACGACAGATGACTCATCGGGTCTAGCCGGTATACCATCCTGATCTTCGCCTTTTGTAAGCAGATCTTCCATCAAATCAATAGCTTGTGACACACTCCAGACCGAGGGTTGGTTATACCGTAAGCGTTCCAGTGCACAAACGAGGCTGCCGGCCCGGATATTCCCATCTGAACTCAGCGCTGCTCGAACAACGAGACCGGTGTCGGTCAGGATTTTTTCTATTGCGGGAAGCACAGGCATTATGGATAACCAGGCTGCATATTTCCGTAATTTATTGAAAGCGTTATTGAACGCGATAGCTTCTTCGGTTCCCAATCCATCCGGAACACTACTGAAAAATGAAAAGCTCCCGCCTGAGCGTTTGTATCTGTACAGCGCGGCATCGCTCAATCCAAACAGCTCGCTCCTGAGCGCTGCGACAAGCGAAACTGGATTCCACGGTTGATTCGCGGCAACTAAACACGTGTGCAACAACGACAACTCATTTATTTGATCTATCGTTCCGCTGTCGGCAACCTGATGTGGGATTTTCAATTCCTTAAGCTTGTTGGAATAAGTTATAAGATTTGATTTTTTTGGGGTAATTATTAAAAAGTCCCCCGGAGTGACCTCCAGGCTGATGCCGTTAGCCAGTTCGTTGGGCGACCGCGGCACTGTCAGCCGATTGTCTAAGGAATATCGAATAATTCGCGCTATCAGTTCAGCCTCGTATTCGCGAAAGTTTCCGGATCCGGAAACAATGAGTGGTCGCACTCCGCCGAAGTCTGTCACATCTTTGTGAGCCGCTGCAGCAGTGAGCGCCACATAACGCGGCGAGTAATCCGACGCTTCAGGCGGAAATTTGTCGTGGAAAACTGAATTGATCCATTCGATCAGCGGGCAAACACTTCGAAAATTGGCCGAGAGGCTGACAGTTTCACCCTCGCTGTTTTGGATGATATACTTCACCTGATTGTATGTAACGATATCGGCCCGGCGAAACCGATAGATAGACTGCTTGGGATCACCGACCACAAAGAGCGAACCATCCACGGGCCGGCACGCGCGCCAATCCGTTTGACTGGGATCGCTTGCGGTGAGTAAGAGCATTACCTCAGCTTGAATAGGGTCCGTATCCTGAAACTCATCGACAAACAAATGGCTAAAGCGTTTCCTAAAATATGCCCGCACCCTCGGCTTGTCACGCAAAAGCCGAGCGGAAAACATTAATAAATCCTGATAATTCAACTTTCCACGTGCCAGCTTCAGCCGATCGTACTCTTCCAGCGCCGGTCTTATAGCTCTGAGGCACGGCTCGTAACGATGTTCCCGCCACTGTCTCAATATAGGCTCCGCATAGTCGATGCGAAATTTATCCCACCTTTCCTTTTCTTCTTGGGCCTGGGCTTTACCGCCCGGCCAAGTCTTCTTGGATGTCTTGATATCGGTGATCTCAGCTAACATCTCCATTAATTCGGGAATATTCTCGAACCGGTTTTGGCGGAACATCCGCACTATCAATTTATATTTCTCGACCAACTTGTCGTCTCCGGAATCCGGAAGGCTCGCAACTAAACTCTCTATGTGATCGACCAATAACTTCAATTCCTGCTTCATGTGAGCGAGATCGGGAAGCCCTACCTTTCCGGAAGGCCACTCATCCACGTCCGGATAATCCGCGAATTTCAAAAAAGTCGACCGGAGTTGTCCGATTTCTATTCCGATTCTTTCCAATTCTTCGAGAATGGGATCATGCTCTGCATACAGACGAGCCACATATTGATTCCAGGCAGCCTGCCTGAGAAGCCCATCCTCTGTTTCATCGATTTCCTGGAAGGAGACATCGACTCTTGCCTCGACGGGGCGTTCACGCAAAAGCCGCCCGCAAAATGAATGTATTGTCCCAATGAAACATTTATCTATGCCTGAAAGTGCGGCTGCCAATCGTGCTCGTTTTTGGCCGGTGGATTCGCGGAAGAGTCTCTCCAGGTCAATTTGAAAACGTTCCCGCAATTCCGTCGCTGCCTTTCGGGTAAAGGTAACAGCCGCCATGGTTTCTACGGCGCTCTTTCCTTCGGCCAGAAGGGCCACCATTCGACCGATCAGGATCGTAGTTTTGCCCGTTCCCGCGGCCGCTTCCACGAGCATAGTAGTGTCCAGGTCGGATACTATCGAAAGCCTCTCCCGATAATCCGGAGGCTGCTCAAGGTTCGTCGATCTCAATTTGTCTCAACTCCCTAATGGGCGCCAGCTTTGCATTGGCAGGGTTTTTCAACTTGAGTTTCGCGCCTGCCGACACGGCATTAACATCCTTGCAGATAGAAATATAATCGCAGAATGCGCAATCAAGATGCTCTGTTGTAGGTAGAAAACTGCCCTGGCCTGGAATGGCGCATAGTTTTTGAATAATCTCCGAGGCGTTGGCAAGCTGTTCAGCTCGCCATCTGATTCGACGGCCACGAGTTCGCAAATTGGGGAAAAAATATTCGAAACGAACAGTCTTGGCGCTTCGAGGTACCTTGCCTGCCAAGAGGGCCGCAGCCATCCGAAGATAAAGAGCGTGCTGAATCACTCTTCCTTGCCAGTACGGGTCCGGCTGCACGTATTTGTACGGGGAGCCGCTCTTATAATCATAAACGGTAAAAGCATCTGCCAGACCGCCGCTAATTTCATCAACACGATCCAGACGCCCCCTTGCTCTTATGCTTTGTCCATTGGGAAGCTTTAATATCACCGGCTCATTCACATCCAATTCGGTTGCTCCGAAACGTGGGGGCATGCCGACAGAAACCTCCAGAAACCTGGGCGTGCTCACCCGACACAACAATTCCTCTTCGGCAAGGAATATTAGAATGGCCCGCTGCAGTTGTAGCTCCTGCATTCGAAATGCACTGGGTCCCGCCGGCGGATAGCGCATCTTATATCTCGCGATGGAATCTTCGAGAATAGCGGTTAATCGCGCAATGTCGCGCTCAAATGATGGTGATCGCCCTTGGCTCATCAGTTCGCTCATGAACCGGTGCAATACCTCATGCAAAAGTTCCCCGAACATGGCCGGATCCAGCCATTGAATGGGATCTACCGGAAGTTCATCCGGAGGCATTATTCTCAACGCATATTTAAAAAAATATTTCAAAGGGCATTCGCCAATGGTCTCCAGCATGGCAGCAGAAACCACCGGTCCGGAAGGCGCTGCTGGATTCAATTCGGAGCATTCATCGGGGATGAAACCATCATATATTGTGAATTCATGGCTTAGTCGATTCCTCTGCATCTCCAGTCCACGCACGAGTTGCGGGAAAAATTCGCTTAGAATCTCTTCGGAATTCCCGGCCTTTTCTTTTCCGCATGTGCGCCATAACCACCAGTCTGCCAGATCCAGAGAAAGATTGGCATTTGCAGGCGCAAAGGAAGTGGGCAGAGACAAGAATCGCATCAGATCGGTTTGATCAGCTTCTTTGTTGCCGGAAACAATCCTGTACGCGGACAGTATCGCCGGGCTGGGAAACATCGCCCGGTTTTCCCGGAGGTCGAAACTGGAAAACCCCAAGGTAACGGTTCCGCGGAGCCTGGCGAGCAGCAGAACAAATTTTTCCCATTTACGACCTAACTGATCCGATGCTGTAGGAAGATCGGGCGACAGTTTTAACCGTTCACTGTCCAGTAGCAGTGGATCATTCAAACCCGCGCCGGGAAATCGGTTATTATCGAGCCCGATTATGAATGTGTGCTTTCGGCCGCTATGTCCGCCGGACAGAAGATTTGCACAGTGAAGTCTCCCGGGACGAGGACCGCTACCGGCCACTCTGATTTCTTTCGGCAGATTCAGAAGCCATTCCCATAAATCTATTGAAAGTGGATCCTGGTCACCTGCAATACAATCGGCCATTTCCTCTATCCGGTCCAGGAGCGCCCTTCGTGAATAGTTGTCAAATTGATCGGAACCTCGTGCGATTCGTGACACGAATTTCGCCGCAGCATTGATTATTTCTCGATGCTCTTTCTCCACGTCCTTTGTTCCGAAAAGTAAATCTTCGACCACTCCCCTGACAGCCTGAAGCGCTGCGAGATCCTTGACTGCGGAGTGTCTATCGCCATGTTTAGCGGAGACAAATATTCTCTGCTCAAGCTCGGAGATGCGTTCGTTGATTTTTTCAAGGTATCTATTTCGACCGAACCCGATCTGGACGCTGAGCAGCTGAGTCGCAGCATCTGAAAACTCGATCGGCCCCGGACCGTCAACTGGTAACTCGAGCAGGCCGTCATGGATCATTTGCACGAGAACGGTCTGAGGATAACCGTTTCGAACCCATTCGAGCCAAGCCATGAGTGCTCTGCCCGGTCTTGAATAGCGAGTGGGGATTCCGTCCGCAAAAGTGACTGGAATATCGAATTCATCAGATTGATTATCGAACTGAGTGCGGAGGAACGTTTCATAGATGGAAGGTACATATGCGTCAGGATCCGTATAGATAAGCTCAACCTGATCCAGGTTATACCCTTTTGCAATGCAGATCCTGAGTGCTTCGCTCACTTCATTAATTTCACCTAAAGCGTGGAAGATGTGGACAGACCCGTCACAAAAAGGTTTCGGACCCGGTTCTGGCGCATTCAGCCAGCGCAGCAGGGACGCATCCGTGCGGGTATTGCTTAAATCTTCTCCCTTCCCCGCCGATTTATCTACGGGAAGATATCTGATCTTATCGCGCGGAAACTTTTCCAATAAGTTTCGCTCCAGAGCGGTCAAATCGAGATCCTCGGGAATCAGCAGGATTGAATCTGGAAAGCCATGCGATGATTCTTGGGATAGTCTTCGGGTGCCGATCCGGAGCGCTTCCGCGTAATCCACCAGATTTCTCCTGCGGAGTGCGTTTACATACTCGTCGAGAATGTAAATAAGGTCTGCGGCCTTCGCTGGTTCTTCAAAACAGCTCGTATCAAGCCGCTCCGAACCTATTCCGGCTAGCCTGAGTGATGTGATCGCGGATAAAACAGTACTGCATAGGCGGAGGCTTCTGGGAAGAGATGAGATATAAACCGTGGATTCTTTCCCAAGTTCGTTAAGGATACGATCCAGGACAATCAATGCTGCGGTGTTCGAAACCAAGGAAGAGCCCTTGCCGGCCATTTCGCTAGCGGCCAATTCGATCGCCAGAACTTTGAACGTCTTGATACGTGCGTTCAAGATCGGCTGACCATGTAGAGCCACTCGATCCAACCATTGTTGGCCCACCCGAAGAGACGGGGCAATGAGCCATTTTTCTTGGATCAATTCCTCGCGGAATATGTCGGCCAGAGCCTGAATTAGACGGTTTTGCTCTAATACTCGGTCCGATTTCGAATTGCCGCGAGCAGCACTCGCTATACCGGTAAAATCTTCGTCCACAGCTACATCCAGTCACGAATTGTTTTATCTGCAAACGTTCCAGCGAAACAGGGAACCAAGACTATTCCATCGAGAAATTTTTTCAAAGAGGGATGGTGAAGAAAGTTGTGATTTTCATACGAGAGCCGGTATAGCAGGCTCGTTAACGTAAGGCATTCATCTATGAAAATTTGCTCGCTGTCACGAAACGATCATTAAAGTAATGCCCAACGTGAACGCGGCTCAGGATTGGACGAAAATATTCCACGCGCTTGCGGCGCCCGGGGAGAACCCTTTCTCCTGCGCTAACACATCAAGATAGACCATTCCCAAAGCCGCGACTTCACGAACTACCCCTATACGGTTCCTCAAATCCAAACTTGTCAGGTACTTCTTGCACTCGTAACAAACCTCGGCCCTTTCGAACGGCCGATTCGCCGTGTACAAGATTTCCAATTTGTCAGGATTAGTGGATTCACAAAATGGGCATTCCGTGCGACTAAAGTTCCATTCATGGCTGCAAAAAGAGCACCTCAGCCATCTTCGACCCTCCTGCCCTTCCAAAAATCCAATCTCCGGCCATGAGCCGCAGATTGGACAATAGCCTTTGAACCACTTGTATTCATGAAGTAATTCGGCGAGAGCTTCAGCTTTTTTCGCTGCATAAGGTTTCACGAGCTGTGTGAGCGTAAATCGCCCTATTTCCGGATCGACCTTGGGGTCAACAATCCATTCTGAAATACCCTCACGGGTGAGGATCAAATCTCTATCGGCAGTATCAAAGGACTTCGGTGCCGAAATCTTAATTGCCAAAGCGATGACGGTCAACTGCTCACTAATCTTTGGTAATCCTCTCATCAGGACGGGGATCAGCCGATCTGCCGATTTCTTTAGAGTATCTACCGGAATTGTGAAAGCATTTTTCAACAAAAAAGGAACACCTTGGGAAAAGGCAACGTCGTCCATCTGTTCGGGTCGGGTTTCAATATTAGGCAGTTCAGTTTTGAATGCAGCTTGTTCCGCGAGCAGCTCTCCTAAGGCATCCAGTACATTAGATAATTGTGGAATTTCTTCTCGGATTTTTTGTATGGCTTTTCTTATTTGCACGGCGGTCTGTTCGCTGGAGAGCATCTCATTCATGTGTTGTTTCGAATCCTTTACTCGGAGTAATGGTGGGTTTCAAGCTCGTCACCGCAGATCTCTCATTGTGACGACCTGAGTGGAAAATAGCACGGACCGATTTTCCGGATCGATAGCCCCATTATGACAGCATTAGGCAAAAAAGGCGCCCCAACAATTCGTGAAAGTTGGGGCGACCATCTTTGAAAAAACCTCAAATTACTTCCCGGCTGCATATCGGTAATACTTTTTTGGATCATCCGTGACAATGTAGATAACCCGCACGTCATCCGCATTGAGAGCCACTGCCTTGGGAAACGTCTTCTTCAGTTCCGCTACTCTTTTCTTGGTTATCTCCAGGATTTTATCCCTTTCGCCAAAGATCATAGTTCCCGTCGGACATGATTTCACGCACGCGGGGATCATACCATTAGTAATTCTGTCGAAACACATAGTGCATTTCGAGATCAACTTGGTTGCCGAATCTTGACGAGGAATGTTGAAAGGACATCCTTCAAGTGTCGCCTTGAAATCGAGATCTTTGGTTTTCGGAGTATATATGACCGCGCCGGTCTTTTCATCTTGAACGATTTCATCGTTATCCGATACCGCCATACACCCTGGTGACAGGCAGTGCCTGCATTGTTCGGTGAAGAAGTACCAGAACGGCTTACCGTCACCGTTCTTCCCTTCAGTGAAGCGCACTACCTTATAAGTGTCGAACGACAGGTCCTGCGGATTTTGATGCGATCCCATGTTTTCGGTTTTGGTCGCCGGTAACTGATTCCACTGTTTGCACGCGATCTGACACCCCCGACATGCCGTGCATTTGGAGGTGTCCACGAGTATTGAGTATCCTTCAGCCATCTTGCACCTCCTATGCCTTGGTCACATTGACCATGAATGCTTTGGATTCAGGAATCATGGTGTTGGGATCACCCACGTTGGGTGTGAGTAGATTGGCGCTCTCGCCACCCTCCTTCGGAACGACCCAGCCAAAGCACCACGGCATCCCGACCTGATGCACAGTGACGTCCCCCAGTTTGAACGGTCGGAATCGCGTTGTAACTATCGCGACAGCTCCCAGTTCACCACGAACCGACGAGACTTTAACCTTTTCACCGTTTTTTATCCCGCGCATGTGAGCCAAATCTTCACTTAATTCCACGAACATCTGCGGTTCGGCCTCAACTAGCCAGGGCTGCCAGCGAGTCATGATTCCTGTTTGCCAATGTTCAGTGACTCGGTAGGTGGTTGCGATGAACGGAAAACGTGGGTCACA
This sequence comes from uncultured delta proteobacterium, assembly GCA_963741425.1. Lineage (GTDB taxonomy): Bacteria > Desulfobacterota > Desulfomonilia > Desulfomonilales > Desulfomonilaceae > DATJPW01. Next base: position 87,685 of record CAVUHP010000022.1, on the reverse strand, counting down.
AGTCAGGTGCTTGTCCATTTCGCCGGCAAATATCTTGACGGTAGGATTGATGAACTGTCCTGACATGGCGTTCTTCGGCACCGGGCACTCCAGCGGTTCGTAATGCTCAGGGAACGGACCGTCGTTAAGACCCGGACCGAATATGGTTGCTTGTCCATCAGGCTTCATAATGAATGGATATTTGCCGGCTTTCGCGTCACTTAATGGAGGCGCCGGACCATCAGGCACGTCTCCAACCCATTTGCCGTCCGCCCACTTGAGAAGCGGTCGTTGGGAGTCCCACGGCTGACCGTCCGGGTCGACAGAGGCCCGATTGTAGATTATCCGACGGTTAACCGGCCAGCACCATGACCAATTCGGGAAAAGACCTAAACCGGTGGGATCGTCTTTTTTCCTTCTGGCCATGTTGTTACCATCGGCATTATAGCTCTGGCAGTAAATCCAATTTCCGCAGGAAGTGCTGCCGTCTGCCTGTAAAAACAGAAAAGAAGGAACCGGCTCCCCCTTCTTAAATTCTTTGTCGCCGATCTTCACATCGGCTTGGAAAAAGCCGTTAATCTCCTTGGCAACTTTGTGGGGATCAAAATGGCCTTTTGCATCGACATAGTCCCATTTCAAATTGAGCACCGGATCGGGGACTTTACCGCCTTTCTTGTACAAGTCACGAATTTTGTTCATCAGGAGGACCGCAATGTCACCATCCGGTTTGGCCTGGCCTGGAGGTTCCACAGCTCTATAACGCCACTGAGCCCATCTGCCGCTGTTGCTGATGCTCCCCTCCTTCTCGACTGAGGCAGCGCACGGGAGCATGAACACCTCCGTCTTGATGCTCTTGGGATCCATTCCCGGCCCTTTCCAGAAAGAACCGGTCTCATTATCGAAAATGTTCACGTTGACCAGCCAATCCAACTTGGCAAGTGCCTGTCGCACTTTATTGGCATTGGCTCCGCTGCAGGCCGGGTTTTGGCCCCAGGAGAAGAAACCCTTTATAGTCCCTGCATACATCTGATCGAAAAGGTTCAGCCAGGAACAGTTCTGGCCCTCGTCCAGTTTTGGGAGCCATCCATACCCGAAATCGTTTTCTTTAGTGGCTTTATCCCCCCAGAACGACTTGAGCAGGCTCACAGAATACTTGGGAAAATTCTGCAACCAATTTACACTTCGCGGTTCGACCGATTTCGGTGTCCTTGCCGCGTTGAATGCCTCCAACGTTCCCAACGGCGCTGTCGGCGCGCCCAAGTAACCGGGTAGGATGTGGAACAATAGACCTTGATCGGTACTGCCTTGAACATTGGATTCGCCCCTGAGCGCGTTCACTCCTCCGCCGGCGATTCCCATGTTTCCCAGGAGAGTCTGAATTATACACATGGCTCGAATGTTCTGCACACCGACCGTATGTTGGGTCCATCCCATTGCGTAGAGAATGGTGCCCGCCTTATTTTTTACGCCGGTTGAAGAATAAGCCTCATACACTTTCAACAAGTCAGCGACAGGCGTTCCGGTTATTTCCGATACTTTTTCCGGAATGTACCGCGAATAATGCTTCTTCAGCATCTGCAGGACACACCTGGGATTTTGCAGAGTTTCGTCTCGCACCACCAGCCCCTTGTCGTCTTTCTTGAATACCCAGGTGGACTTGTCATAAGACTTGGCAGTCGGATTGTATCCCGAGAAAAGACCGTCGGAAAAATCGTACTTGTCACCGAGTATGACCGATGCGTTAGTGTAGTTCAGGACATATTCGGGAAAATATTTGTTGTTATCGAGGATGTATTTGATCATCCCTCCAAGGAAAGCTATGTCGGTCCCGGACCTGAGCGATGCATAAATGTCCGAGCGAGCTGACGTCTGGGTGAAACGAGGGTCCACAGAAATCAGAATACCGCCGTTGTCCTTGGCTTTCTGGACCCACTTCATAGATATGGGATGATTCGCCGCAGCATTGCTGCCCATTACAAGTATGCAATCACTGTTCTTAATGTCGATCCAGTGATTCGTCATTGCGCCACGTCCGAACGACTCTGCCAGAGCCGCAACCGTAGCGCTGTGTCATATCCGGGCCTGGTGCTCGATATAGACAAGCCCCAGAGCCCTCATCATAGCCTGCAGGACCCACAATTCCTCGTTGTCGCAGGCGGCGCTTCCCACGTGAGCCACGGCATCCAGCCGGTTCACTACCTGGCCTTTCCCGTTTTTTTCAATAAAGTATGCATCCCTGGCGGCTTTTACTCTCTTCGCAATTTCGTCTAAGGCCCAATCCCAGGATTTTTCCTGCCATTTGTCGCTTCCGGGAGCCCTGTAAAGCACCTTCTGAAGTCGATTAGGATTGCTGGCGGTGGTTTGAAACAGAGCAGCCCCTTTCGCGCAAAGAGATCCTTCGTTAATGGGATGATCCGGGTCGCCTTCGGTGTTGATGATTTCTTGAGATTTTGTGTCCGTACTGCAAATGATCCCGCATCCTACAGCGCAATATGGACAAATTGTGGTGCTCTGTTTGGCGACTTTCAACTTGTCGATCTTGAGCTCGGCCGCATAGGCCGCAATCGGGCCCATGTCAACGCCAAGTTTAGAAAATGCCAAACCCAAGCCGAAGGCTCCTGAGACGAGAAGAAACTCCCGACGCGTTATTCCCATGAATTCCCCTCCTTTTAGATTTTGTAAAGTTGAAACGAAGAAAAACCAATTCCCATTTCAGTGCGTGTATTCATAGCAACGCCGGTCAATAAGAGATCTTGAGGAACTCGAGAGGAATTCGGTCTGACAAAAAACAGCAAGAAGTTCGCGTTTCTCAGATCTGATTCGAGTAGGTTCAACGTTAAGAGCGAGCTACAGGAACAGGCCGGATTCTAATTCAGAAGCTTAATGCCTCAAAAAAAGATAAGTCAATACCGTCTGGTACCATTAGCATCAATTATGCAATATTCTTGGTTAAAAAAATGCAGGAAATCGGAGAGCTTATGTCAGGTTAGACATAAAGTCTTCAAGTTCAGGCACCGATTCTATTGAGTTGCTGCTTGTCATTGCTGCTCAGCGGAAAAATGGATGCATTTTATTCGGAGCGGTCCTAAAATGGCCGGAATTATATGTACCTGAGGAAATCATCAAATTCCTTTACCACAAAATCCATTTCAATGAAGTGGCCATAGCGAGAAACGATATTGCGCTTACCGCTGCGGCGCTTTTAATCGCCTGCGTCAGCTTGTGGAGGCTCATCGGCAACATCGGATTTCAGGGAGACGACTGGTGGATATTGAGCTTCCCGTATTGGCACAGATTTCCCGAATCGATACTGATATACGCACGGGAATTACTACGGCCTTTGGAAGGCGCCTATTGGATTACTTTATTCGAACTGTTTGGGTTCAACAGCCAAGCGTTTCATTTGGCATCCCTGATACTTCATGCGGTCGGCTGTGTGCTCATGGGGTCTTGCCTTGTTAAGGCGTTTCCCGGCAAACAGAATCTAGCCGTGTGGAGCATTTTTTTCGCCTTTCTTTTACCCACGGTTTCCAATCTCACTTATATAATCCATACAGATAACTCCAGGATATCGGTTTTACTCTTCTGGGCATCAATCTTAAGTTTTCAGCGCTGGACCGAGCAGTCTCAAACCTGGACAGGATTATTGCCCGGAATAATATGGTATCTACTTGCCTCACTGGCTTACGAGAATACCACCCTGCTAATCTTTTCGATTCCCTTGTTCGTATGGCCGATTTACGTCCGCAATAAGCGATTACCGGAATTCTTATTTTTATTTCGTCTTTTAACAGCAGTAGCGATATCTTTTGCTGGATTTATAATTTTTAGATTCACCATGTTATCTGGAGGGGCTGTAGCTCAAAATAATATTATTCCGTCAATATATTTAATTTACTATTACATTTCTACTTTCGGAATATATTTATTGCAGCCGTTTATATCCCTTTCAAGTGATAAATTATCATGGGTGTGGGGTGGGGTCATAGGGTTGATTGCCGGCGCTTTGGCTCTGCGGGTTCAGCGGGCGGATCGTCACATCGCAAAGTATTTTGAGTCAAACTGGACGCAAACCTGTTGGTATGTTGCCACGGTGGGCGCCGCGGTTACTATTCTGGGGCTGGTTCCTTATCTGCTGGCCGGCTACACGGCGGATGTAGGCTATCATAGTCAAAGCCGAATCTATTCAGCAGGTTCATTCGGAGCGGCAATTCTTATGGCTCTTGTTGTCCACTGCGTGGAAAAATCGCAGAATTCTTTGGTTTGCGCAGATTACGGCGATCATAGGAGCCATGCTGATGGCAGTTTTTATGGCTAACTTACGAATTGGCTGGGCAGATGCTGCGGAAAACAGACGGCAGCTATGTTCGAGCCTTTTGGCCGAGATTCCTGATGTGCAACCTGAAACCAATTTCCTGTTTTTGGATTTACAGTGGTACATCGACAATAAGGCCGCGGTTTTTCAAGGGGTGGAAGGACTGAAACAGTTTATTCGAATCATTTATAACAAAAAGAATTTGAATGCCTACTTTCTCTATAGCGAGCGACCTGATTTCATAAACGCGGAGGGGCGCAAAGCAACAGTTTCGCCCGAAGGGCTGCTTGCCAGGGGCAGTGTGGGGAAATTGCCCGCTCCATTGGACAAGATCCTGATATTGCGTCGAAAAGGCAATCGTCTTCACCTGGTCGACAGAATTTCCATGGATGATCATCTGGTTGCTATGGATTGGCGCGAAACTTCTGCCATTTATTCTAACAATTCACTCATCATATCGACCCCGATCAATAGCAAAGTACGAGAGCATGTGTGTTTGGAATAGTCACTTCCTCTGAGCCGCTCTTGTCACCATTGGCAGTGCCACGACTTGACTGGATCTTCATCGTAGTTAACGTTTTTACAGAGGTAGAATAAAAGACACCTGAAAAATTGCTAATAAAAGGAGATCGGAACATGCTGTATTGGGTTTTATTATTTTTAGTACTAGCGCTTATAGCCGGATTCTTCGGCTTTGTCGGCGTGGCCGGAGTGGCTATGGAATTCGCCAAAATATTGTTTATCATCTTCCTGGCTCTTTTTTTGATTTCATTGATTTTTGGGAGAAGGCGTCCGGTTCTCTGAATTCTCGGCATTTCGGTCTCATCAGATTGCAAATGCGGGAGTGAATTACATGCGAACCCGGAAAGGAGGTTCGGGTGGAGATTAATATTTTGATATTAATTGCTATTCTGGTTCTAGCCGTGAGCGGGTTCATTTTTTTGGCGCATACCATGATCGCTGTTTGGAAATATTTCAGTCAGGGAAAGGGTTCCCTGTTTAGCAGTAAAACGAGCGGGCCGCGTGTTGAGGAACCTATAACACCTGAGGATTGCTATGACGAGTGTATGAAAAAGTCCGGTTGGGTTTCTTCGCAAGCTCATCTTTGTGCATTATCTTGCAATTTGTAACGAACACGTCGCGGATTACGCATTAGAATATGGCAGGCTCAAAGGCTGTAGACTGGGCCTTTTCAAAACTTCTGCTATTTGGTTTTTCTATCGTCACTCGATTTCCTTCTTTGAATAATCAATTAAAATAAGGCATGATTTAGCCGAGGAAGTCTTATCGTTAAATTAACCTCATTCCATGTACGGAAGGTGTTATGTCCGAGCCCCCATACAAATCAATTCCGCCCGAGTTACTCGAGGCACTATTGGACAATCCTCACGAATCATTAATCCTGGTCGATGCCCAAGGTATTGTGCGCTATATCACCTCGTTAAATGAAACCTTTTATGGAGCTTCCCGAGATGATGTAATCGGTCGGCACATCTCGGACTTAAATCCCGATAGTCAGTTACCTCGAATTCTGAAAACCGGGCGTGCTGAAATCGGTGAATTGTTCCGGCTTCGAGGCAAAGAACGCATAATCGCTCGCATACCCCTTCGCGATCGCCAGGGCAACATTGTTGGAGCAGTGGGCAAGCTCATGTTCTGGCATCCCGAGAAGGTAAGGCATCTGGTTCGCCAGGTTGAGGTGCTACAGAGTCGGCTTGATTATTATGAGAAGGAACTACAGCAGATATACCGCGATCGCTATTCCATGGATCGCATTATCGGGGAATCCCAGTCTATTCGAGAAGCGAAGCGACTGGCAGCACACGCGGCAGCTTCGGATCTACCGGTTTTAATTGTCGGCGAGACCGGCACCGGTAAGGAAATCTTTGCTCATGCTATCCACCAACTCAGTTCACGCCGAGACCGACCGTTGGTGCGTGTAAACTGCGCTGCGATCCCACACGAACTCTTCGAGTCGGAGCTGTTCGGTACGAGCCCGGCGCTTTCACAGGCGCTAATCCTAAGGGTAAACCGGGAAAGTTCGAATTGGCCGATAAGGGAACCATCTTCTTGGATGAAGTTGGTGATTTGCCTCTACCTCTCCAAGTCAAGCTTCTTCGTGTTATTCAAGAGCGCGAAGTGGAAAGGGTCGGAGGAAGTCGGACCCTCAAACTTGATTTTAGAGTAATTGCGGCTACAAATCGTGATTTAAAAAGCATGCTCGGACGCAAAGAGTTCCGGCAGGATCTATACTATCGATTGAACATTTTTTTTCTGAGAACCCCTTCTCTGCGGCAGATCCGGGATGATATTCCTCGGTTGGCTTATCACATTGTTTCATCTTTGAAGGAGACCCAGCGACAAGTCCCCGCACGTATTGACGCTTCAGCAATGAAATGCCTGGTGAGCTACGACTGGCCGGGCAATGTTCGCGAGTTACGCAATATCTTAGAGCGGGCTTCAACAGTTGCAAACGATGGTGTCATCACGGAAAAGGATCTTCCTCCTGAGGTCAGAGACGGTATAAGAAGCCAGGCCATTGCAGAGGGAGAGCTTGGCACGTTAAAGGATGAAATTTCACGAGCTGAACGTCGTGCTATAGAGAGAGCACTTTCCAGTGCCCAAGGGAACAAGACCGAAGCGGCTCGGTTATTGGGGATACACCGCACAGGGCTTTATCAGAAAATGAAGCGATATGGTAATGATTCTTAAGAAAATTTGAATAGTTCATCTTGGGCTCAATATGTTCTGTCCGTCCATATAGATAATCCTATACATGTAGACATCTCTATACAGACCGTATTCTGTAACAACTTCAGTGCATCAGCTCTCCTCCCCACGGAATTTTTCTTTTTGTGTAGATCTTTTTCTACAGCTAGGCATGAGGGCAAGTCTCTCATAATATCCACAAATCACCTCATAATGGGTAATTACCGTGCCATTCTCGCTGGCACACGAATTGCTTAGAAATTATGTCGAGAAGGAAGTTCTACCCTGCAACGGATCGGACTTAACCTCTTGAGTCCTCCGAAGTAACCATTATAGCAGTTCTCAAAAGTTTTGCACCCGTAACGGATAGGATCGGAGGGTAATACAGAACGGTAGGACAGGCTGTAGGGGCGACTGGCGAGTCGCCCAAGGATGACCGGCAGGATGCCGGTCCCACCCAAGATGCCCGTCGCCACCAAATCCTGCTTCTTTTCGCGATTACTTTTGAGAATCCCTATAAACTGTCCAATAAGGCGAAACACGATTGAGAGATCAATTATGGATTTCGAAATACCTGAAAACCTACGAATAGTGATAGATACGATTAAACGCTTTGTCAAACAGGATTTGGAGCCGATCAGCCGGCAGGTGGAAGACGAAGATCGCATACCGGAAGAGATAGTCCAAAAAATGCGAGATCTGGGTTTGTTCGGGCTCAGTATACCCGCGGAATATGGCGGCCTTGAATTAGGAGCATTGGGTGAATGTCTGGTTTATGAGGAATTGTCTAAAACTAATGCATGCTTCCGTACTCGAATCGGCACAAACAATGGCATAGGCTCCCAGGGAATTGCCATAGATGGTACCCCGGAGCAGAAGCAGTACTATTTACCGAGAATGGCTTCAGGAGAGTGGACCGGTTGTTTTGCCCTGACCGAGCCCGAAGCTGGTTCCGACGCGGCTAACATCCAAACTGTGGCGGAGCTAAAGAATGGTTCTTGGGTACTTAACGGCCGGAAACACTTCATTACTAATGGTGATATTGCAGATCTGGCGACTGTTTTCGCATTGACGGACCGTGCCAAGAAGGCCAAAGGTGGCATTACCGCCTTCATCGTGGAAAAGACTTTTCCCGGTTTTTATGTCGGCACGATTGAGCGCAAAATGGGCTTCAGGGGTTCTCATACTTGCGAACTTATCTTTGACGAATGTGTGGTCCCCAGAGAAAACGCAATCGGCGGCGATGCAAAAATAGGCCAAGGATTCAAGACCGCCATGAAGACTCTGGATAAAGGTCGGCTGACCATGGGTGCCACGACCCTTGGAGCGGCTCAAAAGCTGCTTGATCTCTCTATCGAATATGCGAAGCAACGGGTTCAGTTCGGTCGCCCTATAGCCGAGTTTCAGGCAATCCAGATAATGTTGGCTGACATGGCCACTCAAATTTACGCCGGCCGCCAAATGCTTTATCATGGGGCCTGGCTTCGTGACACTAAAGGTACATCCGTGATCAAAGAAGCCTCCATGGTCAAACTTTTCTGCACCGAAATGGCCAATCGTGTTGCTGATATGGCAGTCCAGATACATGGTGGCATGGGATACATGAAAGATTATCCTGTGGAGCGTTTTTACCGCGATTTGCGTTTGACGCGGATTTATGAAGGGACAAGCGAGATCCAGCGATTGGTAATTGCCCGAGAATTGCTGAAATAACGAGGAGCGCCGTTTATGGAAATCAAAAGAGTTTTTGTTGCTGGCGCGGGATTAATGGGTTCCGGTATTGCCCAAGTCTGCGCAAGCGCCGGATTGGGAGTCATTATTTGCGATGTGGCGTCAGAAGCGCTGGAAAAGGCTCTGAATAATATTTCCTGGTCGGTCGGTAAATTTATTGAAAAAAAGAAATTACCCGGTCCTTTAGAAGCAGTAATGGCCCGGATTACCTCGACCAATGATTTGACTATGGCGGCGGAAGACCGATCTTTGTATTGAAGCGGTTTTTGAAAAGATCGAGCTAAAGCAGGAAATCTTCGGAAGATTGGGATCTGTGGTTAAGCAGAATATTCCCCTGGCAAGTAACACTAGTGCCATACCTATAAGCACACTGGCGGCCGCGGTCCCACATCCGGAACGGGTCTTGGGGATCCATTTTTTCAGCCCGGTTCCTATGATGGATGCAGTAGAAGTGGTGCGGAGCCAATTCACCAGTGATGAGATTTTCAAACTGGGCGAGTCTTTCGTCAAAGCGATCGGGAAAGAACCGATTCTCGTCCATAAAGATGTGCCAGGTTTTTTGATCAATCGTATTAACTTTCCGGCGGCTGTCGAGGCGATGCGGCTGGTGGAGGCTGGCGTAGGAACGGTCGAGGATATCGACAAAGGATTGCGCTTGGCTTCCGGACGCAGGATGGGAATATTCGAAACCGGAGACATGGTAGGTCTGGACGTTACTTGTGGTGCATTGACCGCCATTTACGAAGAGACCAAGGATCCACGATGGTTCCCGCCCGCGATCCTTCGGCGCAAAGTTATGGCCGGTCAACTGGGTCGCAAGACAGGCAAAGGCTGGTACGAGTATAATCCTGATGGCTCTGTCAAAGACCCCAAAAAATAAATGGAGCTGAAACTTGGAACAACCAGTAATTTTAGGCGCTGTACGCACTCCGATCGGAAGGTTCGGAGGTGCTTTAAGTCAAGTCAATGACCGCACACTGGCGAGCCTTGTTATCAAAGAGGCCATGTCCAGGGCGGCTGTCTCACCGGATTTAATAGAGGAAGTTGTATTTTCCCAGCAGTACCGCACTGGTGTCCTGCCCCCGAATATGGCTCGACCTGTGTCTATCGACGCGGGTATCCCTATTGCAGTCCCCGAGTTCACTGTTGCAAAGGCTTGTGGCGGTTCATTAAAGACAGTCTTCCTTGCCGCGCAGGCCATTAAGGCAGGTGACCATGAGCTTATGGTAGCCGGAGGAGTCGAGTGGATGTCCGGTGCCGCGTATCTGCTTCCTAAGGCGCGCTGGGGCTATCGTCTAGGACATGACCAGATCATGGATCAGCTGGTTTTATATGATCCCATTAGCGGCAACACTATGGGTGAAACTGCGGAAAACGTCGCAGAACGATATCAAATAAACCGTGAAGATCAGGATGCCTTCGCATTGCTGAGCCAACAGAAAACAGCACGAGCGCTTGCAGAAAAGAGATTTGCCGATCAAATCGTTTCTGTTCCGATCCCGCTGAAAAAGGGCGGATTGAAGCTTTTCGATACTGATGAACACCCCCGTCCGCAGACCACAATGGAGGAACTGGCGAAATTACCGCCTGTATTTCGAAAAGGTGGTTCTGTCACGGCAGGTAATTCCAGCGGGCTGAATGACGGAGCGTCTGCTGTTATAGTATCCAGCCGTAAGCGTGCCGAAGAGTTGGGACTTAAACCTATGGCTTCAATCGTGGGATACGCTTCCATGGGGGTTGAACCTGCGTATATGGGTATCGGTCCTGTCGAGGCCACTCGCCTTGTCCTGAAAAATACCGGCATAGCAATTAGCGACATCGATCTCGTGGAACTAAATGAAGCCTTCGCATCGCAGTCTTTGGCGTGTATACGCCTGCTCGGCTTGGATGAAAGCCGAGTCAATGTGAATGGAGGAGCCATCGCCTTGGGACATCCTATCAGCGCCACCGGCGGGATAATCTTGACAAAGCTCTTATATGAAATGCGCCGAACCGGTAAGGAACTTGGTTTGGCCACTATGTGCCTAGGTGGGGGCCAAGGCGTGGCGCTTATAGCCAGAAATGAAAATTAAAATTTCAGTTAAGCGATTGGGTTAAAGACCTTGTGAAGTCATTTGGCCACTGCTTTTCCCCGACGCGTGCGTGACCCGTGTCGGTTTGATTAAATATTTCGATTCTGATACTGGTAATCTTTCATCCGGTAACCTGCCCTCGGAGAAAGAAATCAAATGGATTTGACACAGACCCGATTTGAAATAACCAACGGAATTGCTACCGTGACACTTGACCGACCGGAGCATTTAAATGCCTTCTCGCCCACAATGGCGTCGGAGTTGTTGGATATTTTCGGCGAAGCTGATCGAAATGACTCGATCCGGGCAGTAGTAGTGACCGGCGCAGGTAAAGTTTTCTGCGCAGGAGCTGATTTTTTCTACGCTCCTACTTTTGATATGTCGGTAAGAGAAGGGAAGGAAGTATCCATCCAGGGACATCGTGACCGTGGCGGAAAGGTAGCACTGGCCATATATAATTGCCGTAAACCGGTTATTGGCGCCATTAACGGTCATGCTGTGGGTATTGGCATTACAATGACTCTCCCCATGGATATCCGCATCGTTGCTGCCGATGCCAAGATCGGCTTTGTATTCACGCGTCGTGGTGTAGTGCCGGAGGCGTGCTCGTCGTGGTTTCTGCCGCGTATTATAGGAGTTTCCAGAGCAGCGGAACTGCTTTACACCGGACGGGTCTTTAGAGCAGAAGCAGAGGCATCGTCAGGACTGTTCAACTACGTGGTTGAGCGTGACGAAGTGGTGCCGAAGGCAATGGCGATTGCTCAGGAGATCGCTGAAACCTCCTCGGTCTCAGTCGCTCTCACAAAGGCGCTCTTGTGGCATGGCATTACCGAGAAAGACCCTCAATCCGTGCATCTTATAGATTCCCGATGTTTCTATTGGTGCGGTCGCCAGAAGGATTCCAAGGAAGGTGTTCAGGCCTTCTTGGATAAACGTACTCCGAATTTTACCATGAGTCCCACTGAGGATATGCCTGACTTCTATCCGTGGTGGAAAGAACCGAAAGTGTGATTATCAGCGCTACGAGTATATCGAGCACTTGTGGCGCTTGCAAATATCCGTGATAGCTGTCTAGATTTTCAAAATCGCTCAATCGAAATCTTAACTTATAGTGAACTGACGCCCTCGCTACCATGTCCTGAAAGGGCCACTAGTTAGTACGAACCTTCGCGCTGGCTTGAAGGAATCATTTCATGGTGATGGTCTCTCACCGTGCTCAACTGGCGGTTGCTCAGAATGAGGCTCTCTCTCCGCCTCTTGTTGAAGTTCAAAACCTGTCTAAACATTTTGGAGGGTTGAGGGCAATTGCAGGTGTATCTTTCACGATCCGACAAGGCGAAGTGATCGGAGTGATTGGACCGAATGGATCCGGTAAGACCACACTCTTTGCTCTACTTAGCGGTTTTCTGCCACCAACCGGAGGAAAAATCAACTTTCAAGGTCAACCGATTGTGGGATTAGGGCCGAACCGATTATGCCATCTTGGTATTGTCCGGACCTTCCAAACGGTGCGTCCTTTCCACGAAATGAGTGTGCTCGAAAATGTCAAAGCAGCGGCAGTCTTTGGGAAACCCGAAAAGCGGTCCGCGGAGCAAATTCAATTCGAAGTGAGCGAAATCCTGAAGCAGAGCGGTCTCGCTGCCTTCAAAGACCACATCCCGGCATCGCTCAGCTTGCCGCAACGAAAGCGCCTGGAGATAGCTCGAGCTTTGGCTACTCGTCCGACGCTTTTGCTTCTGGATGAGGTGCTGGCCGGCCTGAACCCGAGGGAAGTCGAAGAGGCATTGCCATTTCTTCGTAATCTCAATGAAAAAATGGGTATGACCATTCTTGTCATAGAACATAATTTGCGAGCGATTATGGGGCTATCTCATCGCATCCTAGTCTTAAACTTCGGTCAGTTGATCTTTGATGGAAAACCAAAAGACGCTGTTGAGGACCGCGGGGTCATTGAAGCGTACCTGGGAAGTTACGAAAATGCTTGAAGTGGAGAACCTCAGCGTCCAGTACGGTGATGCACGGATTCTGTTGAATCTCTCATTGAAATCTCCGGAGGGCTCTGTAACCTGCGTGCTTGGTCCCAATGGCTCGGGAAAAACTACGCTCCTCAGATCGATTTGTGGGCTGGTGAGAGCAACGTCAGGGAGGATCCGCTTCAGTGGTATCGAAATACAAAACGAGAGAACACACCAAATTGCAAAAATGGGGCTGATCATGGTCCCTGAAGGCCGACGTCTGTGGCCTTCACTATCGGTCCAAGAAAATCTGGAAATGGGGGCTTACCTGCTTGGCAACGCTAAAGATGTGCAAAAACGGAAAAGATACGTGCTGGAAGTGTTCCCGCATTTGTCATCGAGGCTAAAACAGCTATGTGGAACGCTTTCCGGAGGCGAACAACAAATGGTGGCCATTGGGCGAGGCTTAATGGGTTCTCCAAAATTTCTGTTACTGGATGAACCGTCCCTTGGGCTAGCTCCCCTGATTGTAAGGGAAGTATATCAAGCCATTCAAAAAATAGCCGAAGCGGGGACTACGATTCTACTGGTTGAACAGAACACCCAAATGGCGCTTTCGATGGCATCGTACGGATATGTTCTGGAAAACGGCCACACTGTGATGGAAGGTGAGGGGCGACTCTTAAAGGACAATCCATACATCAAAGAAGCATATTTGGGTCTTTGAACTGGATCTTACGAATTTTATGCGGGTAATCATAAGAGCCGTTCACCGATCCGGAGTACGCTGGGGCTGGAGGGAACGATGCAACACATGTTCCGGCAGCAAGCGCAGAATCTGATCGGATCACAATGTAGGAAGGAGAGGATAAAAGTGATGAGAATCAGGATGGCAATTGCACTATGTGCCGCTTTCACTGTCTTAGCCCACATCGGAATATTGCACGCCGGCCCTCCTATTAAGTTAGGTGCTCAAGCTCCGCAAACAGGCGCCCTGGCCAAGCATGGCAACGAGCAGGTCAAAGGTATCCGACTGGCTGTCGATGATTTTCAAAAGAAATACAATGTGCCTGTGGAACTCAAGGTTTATGACGACGAGAGTGATCCGCAGAAAGCAGTTTCAGCAGTAGAAAAGCTGGCCGGAGTCGATAAAGTTAATGGCATTGTAGGTGGGTACGGATCCCATCTGGTGGGACCTGCGTCCGAAGCCGCGGAGCGCTACAACACTCCTTATTTCATTACCGGCGCTGTGGACACTAAATTATCAGCCAAGCGATATAAGAATTTCTTTCGATTAAATTACATGCCTGGATATGCTCAGGCTCAATCAGGTGCGATCAGGGACGTATTGGCGGCAAAAAAGGTTGGCATCCTTTATAATAGCCTTTCTGCTACTGCCGAAATTGCAGAGGAATTGAGGTCTCAATTAACTTCATCAGGCATCGCCGTTCCGGTATTTGAAAAATTCGAGAAGGGCACAACTAATTTCAAACCAATCCTGCTGAAACTCAAAGACGCAGGATGCGAGGTCCTCCTTGTCGAGGGCTACTTTCCGGATTATCTCGGCACGATTAAGGACGCCAAGATCCTGAACTTACCTATAAAAGCTTATATCGGAGCGTGGGGTATCGGGACACCGGAATTCGTGAGGGAGCTGGGTCCAATGAGCGAATATATTTATGGCACCTCAGTGTGGGAGATCGGGACCGCGCCGAAAGAATCAAAGGAGTTGGAAACGACAATGGTGGCCGGATATAAGGCCAAATTTAATGAGGAACCATCCTATATAGCCATGCTGGGCTATTTATCGGCCATGTACATGTTGGAAGCCATCAATAAAGGTGGCGGTGAATCAGGGGCTTTCAACCCGGAAAAGACCCGTGAATCATTGCGATCGCTTGATACTATGAGTCCGCTAGGCCGGGTGGCATTTGATGACAAGGGCGATCCGAAGTACTTCGTAGCGACTCTGTTCCAAACGCAGAAAGGCAATCAGATTGTAGTCTATCCGAAGGATCGAGCCACCGGCACTGTGGTGTACCCGGCAGTTCCTTGGGGCGGAAAATAAGCATGGTTGCAAAGTTGAAGGGATGAAAACAGCAGTTTCCACAAAGACCAGAAAGGGATCTGAGCGTTGAGCTCAACAACTTCCATAATACAGTCGTTATTATCCGGTGTAGCGGAAGGAAGCAATTATGCATTGTATTGTCTCGGATTGGCCTTTGTGTTCGGGATCATGCGAATCATTAACTTGGCACATGGAGAATTCCTGATTTTAGGAGGCTATATTGCATACTGGCTTCTTGTGAAATTCGGAGTCAATCCTCTACTGGCCATACCGGTTGCAGCGGGAACGGCAGGTGGGGCTGCATTCCTCAGTTATAAGGTTTTTCTTCAACGGATCCGGACAAGTTCGGAGCTCAATACTCTGATCTTGACTTTTGGTTTAGGCATATTCTTGACCAATCTCTTTCTTCAACTGTGGACGGCTGATATCCGCAACATAGGTGTTGATTGGATGGAAAGCCCCCTAACTTTTTTTGGGATCTATTTCAGTCCAGGCGAACTTATCGCGATTGTAATCTCGTTTTCCGTCGTCTTGGGACTGCACTTTCTTCTGACTCGTACCCGGATGGGTATGGCAATTCGCGTTACTGCCATCGATCGAGACTCCGCCGCTCTCGCAGGAATCAACGTCGAGCGCATCGATCTGATTGCCTTTAGTCTTGGTGGCATATTGGCCGGGGTGGGTGGCCCGCTTTTAGGAATGCTTGCCCATATCAGCCCCGGGGCAGGTGTAGCGATCACCGTGAAAGCTTTCATACTCACCGTCCTGGCCGGCGTTGGATCGATCCCGGGACTCCTCGCGGCAGGGATCATTCTGGGGGTGGGCGAAGCGATGACTGTGACTTTTGTCAGTGCTTCATATCGGGAGTTGTTTGGGTTTGTTCTCTTCCTAATCATCTTACTGGTACGACCTTCCGGCTTATTCGGCAGGAGTATCTAGATGGCGAATTTTCGGAGAACAGTAATATCCGAGGAAACAGCCGGGGCTTTGGTAACGGGAGTGGTGCTGGCCATTCCGTTCATACTTTCTTTCAATCCTTATTATGTGAGCGTTTTCATTTCTGCTCTGATCCTGGGCGGGGTTTCTATAGCATGGAACCTTCTTGCGGGAGTGTGTGGTCAGGTTTCGTTTGGGCATGCATCCTTTTTTGGAATCGGGGCGTATGCCTCGGCAATCCTGGTCACAAAATATGGGTGCAGCCCATATTTAGGCATCGTCGTTGGCGGAATATGCGGCGCTTTGGGATCTCTGGTCATTGGATTACCTGCCTTTCGCCTCCGAGGTCCTTATTTCGCACTGGCGATCCTGGGATTTGCTGAGGTGGCTAAGCTGGTTACATTAAATTTGACCTGGCTCACCGAAGGGTCTCAAGGGATCCTGAATATTTCCCCCCTCTCCGCCCTTCATTTCAGCAGCTTGACATTGGATTTCCATATTTCGAGGACCACGAATTACTATGTGGCCGCGGCACTCGCCCTGGCGATCTATGTGGCGGTGTATTTTATGCGTCGGTCTAATCTCGGATTGGCTATGACTGCTGTTCAGGGTGACGAAGAAACAGCGGCCGGTATCGGTATCCATGTTGTTCGTACCAAAGCTTATGCTCTCGCAGTTTCGGCCTTCTGCACAGCCGTTATGGGCGCCTTTTATGCCCATTATGTACGTTTCCTTTCTCCTGATACAGCTTTCGACGGGTCCTGGTCGATAATGCCTATTGTGGCGTCCCTGTTTGGAGGTATGCGAACTCTCATTGGGCCAATGGTGGGTGCATTGGTTATCACGGCCGTGGATGAGTTTGTTGCAAAGCAACTTTTCGAAACAGGTCACAAGCTCTTCTTTGGGTTGTTATTGGCTGCAGTTATTGTTTGGGCCCCGGCCGGTCTGCTGGGCCACAAAGTTCAAATCAAAACAAAGGGTCAAAAAGGATGAAATCTGTTCGCGTTCCAATCCGAGTTCCCCGAGAGTCTTTGACCTTTCCATTGAGGGAGGCGGCCCGCAATTTTCCGGACAAGGTCGCGGTAATCGAGCCGGAGGCAGGTGGACGCGAATGGACCTATGCGACCTTGGAAGATCAATCCGCTGCTCTCGCTGCTTCCCTGGTTGACCTAGGAATAAGGCCGGGTGACCGTGTAGCGCTCTGGGTCAAGAACAGCGTTGAATACATTTTGTCTTTTTACGGCATACTTAAAGCCGGCGGAATTGTGGTGCCCGCGAGCACTCATTATTCGGAGCGAGAAGTAATCCATCAATTGCAAGTAACCGAGGCTGCCGGGATTATAACAACGGAAGAGCGTTTGATACAGGCGCCGCAGATCAAAACAGGTGCTTTCGGATTACGGTTCGTCATTTCAGATGAAACGCCGAATTCTTCGGCCTCGGGGCATATTTCTTTTTCTTCTCTACTGAACATAAAAACACGCGTAGACAAGTCTATAGAGGGAGATCTCTTCGACAGCCTGGCCGTTCTGCCATTCTCCAGCGGAACCACGGGATTACCCAAGGGAGTAATGCTTACGCACTCAAATCTCCTGCACAATCTTTATCAGGTAGTCGAAGCTCATGAAGTGTCCACAGACGACATCATGCTTAACCAGCTCCCGTTTTTTCATATTTATGGAATGACCGTCCTGATGGGTACAGCGATTAAGGCGGGGGCAGTGCAAGTTTTGGCAAGTCGGTTCCGACCGGTAGATGAGTTCCTCTCTTTATTTCAAAAGTATCGTCCCACTCTGTTCTTCACCGTTCCCCTTATCCTCCAGGAGTTCTGCCATCATCCAGGAATCTCCGATATGGATTGGAGCACCCTCAAATATGTCAATACAGGCGGTGCCCCGCTGTCCCCAGAGTTGCAGAAACGTTTTACCGGCCTTACCGGCGTACCTGTGATACAGGGGTATGGTCTCACGGAATCATCCCCCACAACCCATGTTACTCCCCTGGACGGGATAAAGGTGGGATCAATCGGAACCCCAGTATCACTTACGGAGCACCGGATCACAGACCCGATAAGCTATGAAGAGGTGCGGACTGGAGAAGTGGGCGAGTTGTGGGTACGGGGACCACAGGTAATGAAAGGATATTACAAAGATCAGATGTCGACGGCGGAAACCCTGATAGATGGATGGCTGCGCACGGGAGATCTGGCGCGAGAAGATGAAGACGGACACATTTACATCGTGGATCGGCTCAAAGAACTCATCAAGTGCAAAGGCTTTCAGGTGGCTCCTGCCGAGATCGAGCATATACTCCTCGAGCATGAAGATATCTTGGATGCGGCAGTAATCGGCGAGCCTCATTTGAACCTCGGTGAGACGCCTGTGGCTTACGTTGTTAGGCGAGACGGGTCAGTAGTTTCTGCTGAGAAGATCATCGAATTTGCCGCTTCTGGAATGGCAAAATACAAGAGACTCTCGAAAGTGATTTTTACTGAGGTGATTCCCCGCAGTCCGTCAGGAAAGATACTCAGGCGAGTAATCAAAGAAAAACATGTTGCTGATGGATTTTAGAGCGGAAAGTACTTGACTGGGAAGAAAGGGATGAGGTAATGTGAATGAACGTTCGTTAACCATCAATTGTGATCAAGCTTCGAGCCCTTTTCCGGAAAGTTTCCGCCGAGGGGTACCCTATGCCAGGTGGATCTCACTAACCCTTTCGGATTCATCCTTCGTAATCACTCAAAAAGCCGACGCAGTCATGACGACCAAGAATAGCCCGAAAAAAAACGACTCAGTTGGAAAAATGAAGATCTTGACCCTGGCCCGCAATTTATTCTGGAAAAATGGCTATCATGGAGTCAGCATGCGGGATCTGGCCAGAGCATACGGGTGTCAGCCGGCGAATCTTTACAATCACTTCAAAACAAAAGAATCAATCCTGTTCGAAGTCCTCTTGGAAGAAATGGAGCAGATAATTCGACCGATTTCTCATCTGCAAGAAGAGGATGATGGGGACCCTGTATCGCAGCTACGTTTCATCATCTCGTCTCATCTCAGGATTACTCTTAGCCACCGCAGATCGGCAAAGATGCTGTTCGATGTGGCACTGGGGAATCTCTCACAAGCCGACCGGAAAGTAATAATTTCGATGCGTGACGCTTACGACAACATAATCCGCAAAGTGATTCAGAGAGGACAAAAGAAAGGGATTTTCTTATCACACGATCAAAAATTGGTCGGTTTCATGATCTCCTCAATGATTACCCGCTCTAGAATTTGGTTTCACCCTCGAAAAGGGGTGACAATAAAGGAATTGGCTGATTTCATTTTTCAATTTGCTTTACGTGGGCTTTTAATGACAGACGGGATGCAGGCGGGATTTAGCGATTTGGGAATTTCGGAGCAATCCGGATCTAAGGATCTTCCTGAGTACCCTGCCATCCGGCGAAGATCCACGGGAAAACGCTTCAATCCAAAAATTATTTAAGATAGGCCATTGATTGTGCCAAAAGCGAAGGATGTGGTCAGTGAGTCATTTTAAGATTAATGAACGCGATATTTATTTCATTCTCAGGGAACAATTGAATTACGGTGAACTGTGTCAGCTTCCCAAATACAAGGAATTCGATGTCGATACATTGGACATGTCGATTGGGGAGGCGATCAAATTTGCCGGATCTGTCATAGCTCCGCTCCAAGAGGTTGGCGACAAGCATGGAGCCGTTCTCTCCGATGGAAAGGTTCATAGTGCGCCCGGGTTCCAAGAGGCGTTTCGGCTTTTTGGCGAAAATGGCTGGATTGCGGCTAGTAGCGATCCCGAGCATGGGGGACAAGGTTTTCCTCATACTATAGCAATCGTGGTCAACGACATAATGTACGGGGCGTGCATTTCTTTCCACATGGCTCCTAGCCTTACTCACGGGGCTGGTCATCTAATCGAAAGTTTCGGAACAAAGGAACTTAAAGAGAGATACATTCCCAACATGTTCGGAGGCCGTTGGTCCGGGACTATGTGCCTGACGGAACCTCAGGCCGGTTCCAATCTGGCTTCCATAAGAACAAAGGCTATTCGGGAGGGAGATCATTTCAAAATTAAAGGGACCAAAATTTTTATCACATGGGGCGATCACGACATGACCGAAAATGTGATTCATCTACTTTTGGCCCGAATAGAAAATGCTCCCGAGGGAATTAAAGGTATTTCATTGTTTGTGGTCCCCAAAGTGAGATTACGAGAAGACGGCTCTCCGGGTGAACCCAATGATTTGGTTTGTGTCGGGCTCGAACAGAAGCTCGGTATCCACGGCTCTCCTACGTGTGTTCTCAATTTGGGCGAAAACGATGATTGCATAGGTTATCTGTGCGGTGAGGAAAATAAGGGACTTGCGCAGATGTTTCAAATGATGAATAGCGCTCGAATCAATGTGGGTGTGGCAGGAATCGGAATTGCCGCAACCGCATACCTCAACGCCCTCGCCTATTGTAAGGAAAGAATCCAAGGAACCGATCTAACCCGGAGCAAATCAGGCGAGGTCCCCATAATAACCCATCCGGACATCCGACGAATGCTGCTTTGGATGAAGGCTGCCGTAGATGGTATGAGATCAATGGCTTACACAACGGGCTATTGGTTGGATTTGGCAAATGAATCCGAAAATGAAAAAGACAGGGCGCATTACAACTTACTAGTCGATTTTATGACCCCAATTATCAAAGCATACTGTTCGGACACCGGATTCAAGGTTTGCGAATACGCAATCCAATGTTTGGGCGGATATGGTTTCACCAAGGACTATCCTCTCGAACAATACTTGCGGGATGCCAAGATTCTGTCTCTCTATGAAGGAACCAATGGAATTCAGTCAATGGATCTCATGGGGCGAAAGCTTATGATAAACGAAGGAGCCCCTTTCAATGCCTTTTTGAACGAGGTCCGGTCCTTTTGCGAAAAAGCGGATAATCATCCAAATCTTGGCGAGCACGCTCGGATGTTGGGAAGAGTTATTGCAAGTCTTAGCGATCTGGCAGGTGCCATGCAGAAAACAATCATGTCCGATCCGCTGCAATGGGCCTCGAAGACTTACCCGGGACTAATGTGTTTTGCGGAAGCCGCGATGGTGTGGCGTTTACTGGATATGGCAATCATTGCACAGAAAAAAATTGATGAAGGCGATAAGAGCGATTTTTATGTCGGCAAAGTCCTGCAGGCGAGGTACTTCGCAGATGTCACTCTACCGCTGCTGCAGGCTCGATCAGAGATGTGTATTCGGCCCGCGCGAGACGTAATAGACATGCCCGAGGCTGCCTTCTGATTACCTGCCCCGAGTTTGATGTGAAGAAGAGGGAGTGAACGTGCTCGGGTGCAGAGAGCTTCAGCGGTTTATTAACGGCTCGTCATTAATTTTTAGGAGAAGGGAACCATGATGAGGAAAACGAATTTTTTGTCGATGATTTTCTTAGCCATGATCCTGTGTTGCGCTATGAGCTTTTCAGCTTGGGGAGCCGATCCCGTCAAAATCGGGATAATTGGGCCAATGAAGTTCACCCAAGGCGAAGGACACTGGAACGGCGCCACAATGGCTATGGAAGAAATCAACAAGGCCGGTGGCATCTCTGTGGGAGGGACCAAGCGTCCGATTGAGTTGGTAAAAGTGGACTCCAATGAGTTTCTGAGCATTCCGGACGCCACGAATGCAATGGAATTGGCTATCAGCAGGCACAAAGTAGACTTTTTATTGGGCGGTTTTCGGACCGAGGCTGTGCTAGTGATGCAGGATATGGCTATGGACAGTAAAAAGATTTTTATTGGATGTGGCGCTGCTCATCCTGAACTCTGCGATCGGGTAACAAAAGACTACAATAGGTACAGGTACTGGTTCCGCCTCACACCTATTAATTCAAAACACCTTGTAGCAGTAGATTTTATTCTTCTTGACATGGCAGCCAAAGCAATGGCGAAGCAATTAGGTATTCCCAAAATCAAGGCTGCCATAGTAGCGGAAAAAGCGGCATGGGCCGATCCAATGGTCGCCGTTGCAGAAAAGAAGCTTCCGGAAATGGGCATGGAGATAGTTGGAGTTTGGAGACCGTCTCCTACCGCGACCGACACGTCCGCGGAATTATCTGCAATTCAGAGGGCCGGAGCCCACATAATCTTCATCACTTTTTCTTCATCCGTCGGAATCCCTTTTGCCAAGCAAGCAGGCGAGTTAAAGATCCCTGCTCCACTTGTGGGAATTAACGTTGAGTCACAAAAGGACGGCTTCTGGGAGGCGACGGGCGGAAAAGGGAATTACGGTGTAACGGTAAACACGTATGCACGTGTGAAAATTACAGACAAAACCATTCCTTTCTACGATAAGTACAAGAAAGAGTTCAAGGAAGCTCCGAACTACACTGCGGGCACTTACGATGGCATCTACCTTCTCAAAGATGCAATAGAAAAAGTGGGAACTCTGGATCCCGACAAACTGGTGCCTCAGCTGGAGAAAGCCGATTATGATTCAGCCGCGGGAAGAATCGTATTCGATAAGACTCACGATGTGACATGGGGCGCAAAATATGTGACTGCGGTCGGAACACAATGGCAAGATGGGAAAAACACGTGCGTATGGCCCAACAATTGGGAGGGGATCACATATGAGGGGACTGTTCCCTATAAACTGCCGGACTGGGTAGTGGAGTATTACAAGAAGAAATAATTCTGGAGCTGGTTGCAAAACCTGGAAGTCTACGCCAATTATGACCGCAAAGCGGGTTTTGCAACCACTTCTGAAGGTTGGCGTCCGTCAAAAAGTATGAGGATCTGAAGGTGTACGAAATTCTTGCTGGGTGCAACGTGATTTGGTTTGAGTAACATTGTGGAGACATTATATGGTCCAAGATATCATCATTAACGGACTGATCAACGGAAGCATTTACGCATTGTTGGCCATAGGGTTTTCGTTAATTTTCGGAGTGGCTCGCCTGGTCAATATCGCGCATACCGCTTTTTACATGGTGGCAACATATCTGCTTTATATTGGGCTAAATTTATTGGGCATCTCGGCCATGTTGTCGCTTCTTGCCTCGGTTTTGCTCACTTCTATTCTCGGCCTGATCTGTTATCGGTTGTTCATAAAACCGATTCGCGAACACGAATCAGCAGTCTTGATCGCCACCATAGCGCTTGGAATGGTGATACAGGAGGTTTTGCTGTACTTTTTTAAAGGTCACTACCTTGGCGTACCGCCTCTCGCGTCGGGATTCATAACCATATTAGGAGCAAAGGTGGCCAACCAACACCTGGTCGCGTTGGGAGTCGCCTTACTGGCATTAGTAGGTACTTGGTTTCTCCTCATGAAAACCAAGCTTGGTCTCGGGATACGATGCACCGCCCAGGATAGGGAAGTGGCGAATTTGATGGGGATAAACGTCAATAGAGAAATCACTATAGCTCTTGTAATTTCTGTAGCAATGGCCGCTGTTGCCGGAGCTGTGGTGGCTCCTCTCTCCGTCATCGATCCTCATATGTGGATGCATCCTTTGATAATGATGCTCGCCATTGTAGTTCTCGGTGGGCTTGGCAGTATTAAAGGAAGCTTCATTGCAGCATATATTCTAGGATTTACGGAAGCTGCAGTAGTCTTCGGACTTCCCATGGGATCATTTCTGAAAGGACCCGCAGCTTTATCTATTATGATCCTGGTATTGCTAATCCGTCCGGAAGGTTTGTTCGGCATTGCCTTCGAGGAAGAGAGATAGAATGGGACTAATCTGGTTTTATATCCGGAAGAGCTTGACACTATTCAAGCAAGAAGTATTGGTGCTTCCAAGCAGGGTGGCGGTTCTGATATTCGTCTTGACGGTACTTCTCATACCTGTATTTACAGATGATCCCTATCTGCTCCGAATTCTGATCCTTACCAGTGTATTTGCGATTTTCGCGGCAAGTTGGGATCTGCTGTCCGGTTTTACGGGTCAAGTAAATTTCGGACATGCGCTTTTCTTTGGGGTGGCTGCATATACCAGTGGCCTCATAAATGTTCATTACAAGATACCACACATCCTGAGCATTCCACTGGGGGCCATTGCTGGTGTTTTGGCAGGCCTCGTTGTGGGAATTCCTTGTTTGAGGTTGCGAGGCACCTATCTTGCCCTGACCACCTTGGCGTTTCCCATCATCCTGATGGGTCTTGTCTTTGCCATACCGGAGGTGACAGGAGGCGAATTAGGAATCTCAGGTCTGGACCGCCTCTCCAACTCACGAATTCACGATTATTACATCACCACCATTTTGATGCTCGTACTCACTACTATTATGTGGAAGATTACCGATTCTAAAACCGGCATTATTCTCCACGCAATCCGAGAAGACGAACTTGCCGTGAGGGCCGCTGGAATAAATACGACCCGTTATAAACTCTTAGCTTTCTGTCTAAGCGGATTCTTCGCAGGAATTTCCGGCGGCTTATATGCCCACATTATGAGGACAGTGGGTCCTTCAACGCTGGAAATTTCCATGTCGTTCCAGGTGATCATATGGTCCGTTGTCGGCGGAATAGTGTCCATCTACGGGCCTGTAGCAGGCGTATTTATATTATTTCCTTTGGCTGAGTTCCTCCGGGTGTTACCGGAAATAAGACTATTGATCTTCGCTTTTCTGGTCTTAGTGATTCTTATAAAAATGCCTGAGGGACTGATACCGTGGATTCGAGATAGGATCGAAAAAGAATGCCCGAGATGTAAAGTGAGAAGTGTGGCCACCAGGAAGACTTGCAGGGTCTGCACCGCTTCTCTTGATTAATCTACGTTCCACAACACTACAACAATTGCGGAGTGAAGCTAATGGATGCCAGAGAGACGTATTTGTCAAAGCCATGGTTGAAACATTACCCGAACGGGGTGCCTGCCGAGGCTGAAATCCCGGAACGCTCCATACCGGAAATATTTGAAGAAGTAACCGCGAAGTATTCAAAAAAACCAGCACTCATATTTTATGGCAGGAAAATTACATACGCCGAATTAAGGGAAATGGTGGATCGCTTTGCTACCGCTTTGGCGGATTTGGGGGTAAAAAGAGGCGACACGGTGGCTCTCCATCTTCTGAACTGCCCGCAGTATGTCATCGCCTACTTTGCAGCACTTAAGCTTGGAGCAGTATTGACGCCCATCAGTCCGGTGTACACCAGCATAGAAGTTAAACACCAGCTCACTGATAGCGGCGCAAAAACGATCGTATGTCAGGACATGTTATATGATCACGTGGAAGAAAGCGGAGTCAAACTGGATAATGTTATTCTGACTGGAATTGGCGAATATTTGCCATGGTTAAAAAGCGTGCTGGGAAAAAGCGCTATAGGAAAAGTTTATCGAGAAATGCATGTGCCGACACCTCAGGAGATAAAGCAAGCCGGCATGCATCAGTTCCAGGATCTCATTAAGAAATATCCTCCAAATCCTCCGCTGGTCAGTCTCAAATCCGATCAGGACATAGCAGTTCTCCCGTATACCGGCGGGACAACAGGGCTTCCGAAAGCGGCGATCCTCACGCATAGAAACCTCATAGCTTGTCAGGCTCAAGCTTTTACATTCTGGAAGGATGTATTTGTTCCGGGAGAAGAAGTTACCGTCGCGTTTCTGCCCTTTTTCCACATATACGGACAAGTTGTTATTATGCTGTTTTCCCTAGTCCAAGGCTTCACGCTCGTATTGATGACCACCCCTGATATAGACGATATCTTGGATGCGACCGAACGGTACAATGCATCCGTCTTTTATGGTGTGCCGACTATGTTCGAGTATTTAAAAGATTACGAAAAAACCGATCGGGTAAATTGGAAAAAGCTGAAAATGATAGCTTGCGGCGCAGATACTCTCCATGATTCTACAGTAACCGATTGGGAACGCAGGACCGGCTGTAAGATCCTGGAAGGTTACGGTATGACAGAGTCCAGTTCGCTCAGCCACACCAGTCCTCTCCAAAGGCCCAAGAGCGGTTCCTTTGGTGTTCCCATTCCAAGCTTAACCGCAGCAATCATAGAGCACGACGGGATAGATTTCGTGCCGGTGGGCGAGGTTGGCGAGCTCATTCTGAGTGGACCAAACATTATGCAGGGATACTGGAACAGACCGGAAGAGACCAAAAGTTCGATAATTGAGCTTGAGGGCAAGAAATGGCTTAGAACAGGTGATTTGGTCCGGATGGATGAAGAGGGCTATTTTCACTTCTTTGATAGAAAGCGGGATCTTATCAAATTCAAAGGCTACGCGGTTTTCGCCAGACACGTAGAAGAGGTGCTTTACAACCACCCGCAGATCAAAGCAGCCGGGGTAGTGGGAGTGCCTGATCCGAAAGTCGGCGCTATAATAAAGGCTTATGTTGTGCTTCAAGCCGAGGCCAGAGGTAAGATTTCGGAAGAAGATGTTATCGCCTACTGCCAACAGAATTTGGCCCATTATAAAGTTCCGAGGATAATCGAATTTAGGGGCGAACTTCCAAAGACCGATGTAGGCAAGGTATCTCGACGCGAACTGCGCGAAGAAGGCGAGGAGATTTGATATGGCCGAGCCCTTGCTTAAAATTGGCAATCTCAGCAAGAGCTTCGGTGGGCTGATCGCAACGAATGATATCAGCCTGACCATGGATCGTCGTGAGGTTATTGGCTTAATCGGTCCGAACGGAGCCGGCAAGACGACGTTGCTTCGGTTAATTATGGGTATTCTGAAACCGGATACGGGTTTCGTTCGTTACAACGGGAAAGACATCGCGGGCCGCAAAACCTGGGATATTGTAAATCTGGGGATTGCCTCCACATTTCAAAATATGAGGCCATTCCGGAGACTGCCGATCATCGCCAACGTGATGGTATCCTGTCTTTGTCCTCGCGCCATGAAAAGAGGCGAATGGGTAAAACGTATCGAATCCAAGGCCATGGATGCTCTGGAATTTGCAGGCATTTCCGATATGGCGCTTGAAAAAGCGTCGACATTGTCTCAAGGCGATCTTAAGCGACTGGAAGTCGCACGGGCCATAGCCACTGAACCGGACTTGCTCCTTTTAGACGAGCCGTTCGGAGGATTGAGCCCCGCCGAAGTGGATTTAATGGCTAAATCCATTAAAAGGCTGCATAAAGGCGGCCGGTTTGGCCGGCTGCACAGTGAAGGTCCGGCTATGATCATTGTGGAACATAAGCTGCAGCAATTAATGAAAATAGTCGATCGTATAATTGTACTGAATTTCGGGACCCTCATTGCCGATGGAAAACCTGACGACGTCATGCAAAATCCGGAAGTGATCGAGGCTTATTTCGGGGAAGGAGGCGTCTGAGTTGCTCCTATCAGTAACCAATTTAACGGTCATTTACGATCGTGCAATGATCATAAACGATCTCTCCTTTAAGGTGAATGAAGGGGAACTGGTCAGTCTGGTCGGCCCAAATGGCGCAGGCAAATCCACGCTGCTCAGAGCCATAACAGGACTGGTGAATTGGGAAAAAGAAGTGCTTCGGAAGACTACCGGCGGCGACGTGACTCTGAAAGGTGAAGTAGTTTTCAACGGAGAACACATAGAAAACATGCCGGCGCACGACATTGTAAAAAAAGGCCTAATTCACTGTCCTGAAAGAAGAAGACCGTTCAAGGAAATGACAGTGCTCGAGAATCTCATGGCGGGAGCTTATTTAGTCAAGGACAAGGCTGAAGTCGATAATAAGCTGGGACAAGTTTATAAATTGTTTCCGGTCCTTCATGCGCGTTCCAGCCAAATTTCGGGGACTTTATCCGGCGGAGAACAGCAGATGCTCGCCATTGGGCGGGCACTCATGTGTCGCCCCAAGTTACTTTGTATCGATGAACCTTCAACCGGTCTGGCGCCGATAATGCGAGCGGAGGTCTTCAAGAGAATCCAAGATATCCGCGAAACAGGTATAACCGTGCTGCTCGTGGAACAAGAAGTCAGTACAGTCTTCAAAATGGCTTCACGCAATTATGTGCTTTCATCCGGAAAAATCGTAGCAGAAGGCTCCGGAGAACGTCTGCTGGAGGATGAAGTCGTTACGAAAGACATATTTGGGACTTTAATCTTGCGTGGGGGGGCAGGTCCAAGAACCAGCCTCGATAATGTCAACCGGCATTTCCAAAAAGGAGGCTCGGTCCATGAAAAGCACGAACAATTGGATTTTGCTAACGTCCTTGATGCTGTTTTTGTTGCCGCTTGTTTCACCGGTGTCAGGGCAAGAAGATCTGACAATTGCCTCAGGTCCTGCCTCTGACCGGTCAATTCGGGCCGGCAGGAGTGCTGGGCGCAGACGGGCAAAGGGATTCCGTGGCAATAATAAATGAAGAGGGTGGAATCCACGGTAAAAAGATACGGTACGTAGTTGAGGATGGGCAGTACAAAATTGACGTAGCCATGGAGGCGTACCGAAAGATCATGGCCTTTGATAATCCGATGGTCTTTTTCGGTGAAAGCACCGAACAGGCCAAAGCGATTGCTTCCGATATGAAGAACAAATATCACATGCTTTTCGGCACAGCAGGGTCTTCCAGTGAGCTTGCCGACACAGCAATGAACCCTTATTCGTTTGTAACCGGCCCCACTTATGGCGATCAGTTTGGAATCCTTTTGAAATACATTGCCAGAGAAAAACCCAAAGCCAAGGTGGCTTTTTTCTATAGTGACTCCGAGTTCGGAAAGGACCCCATCAAATTCGGGCGTCTCATGTGTAGTCGGCTGAGACTTCAGCTTGTCGCGGAAGAAGTGGTACCATTGGGCGCCAAAGATCTCGCCGCACAAATCGGCGACCTGAAGGCCAACGAGCCGGATTATGTGATTTTTCAAGGTTTTTTGTATGAACCGGTACCACAAGTTATTAAGGCATGTAGAGCCCTAGGCATGACGTGCAAGTTCGCGGGGACTTTCTACGGCTCATCTAAGTGGTTATTGGATAAGCTTGGTCCACTGGCGGACGGCTACTTGGGTATAACCCCTTATATGTGGTGGTGGGACGACCATGTGCCTATGATCAAGAAAATCAGGGATTACAATGCGAGGACCCACCCCGATGTGA
The DNA here is from genome assembly GCA_963741425.1 of uncultured delta proteobacterium. GTDB lineage: Bacteria > Desulfobacterota > Desulfomonilia > Desulfomonilales > Desulfomonilaceae > DATJPW01. The sequence goes on along the minus strand of CAVUHP010000022.1, from coordinate 58,872 downwards.
AGTTCAGGGACGTCAATTATATGCGAGGATTTATGTCCAACTTGATCGCTGCTGAGTGCATGCGGCGGGCGAGCAAGGCGGGCGAACTCAACAGGCAGGGTGTAGCTAAGGCCTTACAAACTATCAAAGATTTCGATTCCGAAGGACTATCAGCCCCTTGGACCATACACAACAACAGATTCCCCGTGGCAAAGGTCTGGGCCGCTAACCCGGAAAAGGGGATCTACGAACCGGTGTCAGATTGGATCAGATTGGATAAGTATTGATACATGATGCTTTCCGTCACAGGGAGTGAAAAATGAAGACTGATTTCGACAACATCAAAGTTCAAATTGAAAACGGTGTGGCCGTTCTTACCATGGACAACCCCCCAGTTAACCAACTTTCGGAGCATTTCGCATTACAGCTGATACAGGCGATTTCCGAGGGATTTCAGGACTCAAACATCAAAGCCATTGTTCTTACCGGAACAGGCAAGAATTTTGTGGCAGGCGCAGACCTGACGCAAATCTACAATATTTATGACAAAGAACGCATACGAACGAGGTCCAAGGGCTTCGCGGATTTTCTTAATCAGATTGAAATGGGCCCGAAACCTGTAATAGCGGCTATCAACGGCAATGCGCTTGGTGGCGGTCTTGAATTGGCAATGTCATGCCATTACAGGATAAGCACCAAAGGCGCCCAACTCGGCCAACCGGAGGTTATGGTCGGATTGATCCCGGGCGCTGGAGGGACTCAGCGCTTGCCTCGGTTGATTGGGTTGCCCAACGCTTTAGAAATGATTACGGTCGGAAAACCCATTGACGCTGAAAAAGCTTTATCCAGAAGACTTGTAGACGAAGTCACCGACCCGGAAAATCTTATATCGGCTGCAGTTGCGGCCGCAGAAAAATTCGTTTCCCGCAAAATCTCCCTCGAGAGCAGGAGGACTCGATACCGGTACAATAGGCTTCCGAGCGCTGCCGAGCTTAAGGCCATGAGCAATGGGGCAAAATTCATGGCCATGCAGAAAGCCAGGGGTTACCTGGCTCCTTTCAAAGCAATCGAAGCTGTCGAGAAGGGTCTGACATTCAATATAGAGGCGGATATCGACAGAGAAATAGATCTCTTTGCCGATTGTGGTGTTTCAGACATCTCGAAAAATTTGATTGGCATTTTCCTGAACACACGATCCGCCGGACGGCTGCCTCGGATTGAAAACATTGCGCCGGCCGAAATTAAGAATGTTGCTATGCTTGGCGGCGGAGTCATGGGATCGGGCATTGTCAACCTTCTGCTCAGCGGCGGATACAATGTTGTGCTTTGGGATATCAATCAAGAAGCCGTGGACAAAGGGGTGGCCGCCATAAGAAAGACGTTCGATTACGCGATTAAAAAGAAAAAAATGACACCCGATGCTTTGAATTCAACGATCCAGGGCCGCCTGAAGACAACTACCTCTCTGGATGATTGTAGAGATGCTGATCTCGTAATTGAGGCCGTGCTCGAAAAAATGGAAGTCAAACAGGACGTGTGGAAGAAACTCGAAAAAGTATGCAAACCTGAAACAATATTTGCAACAAATACATCCGCCCTGCCCATAACGGAAATCGCCTCGGTACTTACCGATCCGGGACGCATGATAGGGTTGCACTTCTTCAATCCTGCGCACCGGATGCAATTACTGGAAATAATTTGCGCAAAGAAAACGTCCGATCAGACCCTTTCGAGTTCGGTAGCTTTTGCTCGATCCATAAGAAAGATACCTATCGTAGTTAACGATGCACCTGGTTTTTATGTGTCCAGGCAGCTTGGCGGGCTCTTCGGCGCGAGCATTTATCTCGTTGCCGACGGCGTGGACGGGAATCAAATTGAGAGAGTCATAAAGGATTTCGGCATGCCCATGGGACCCGCCGAACTTTCCGATCTCACCGGTATCGACATCAATTACCATGTGAACAGAACTTTTGAGCAAAGGCTCGGAGAGAGATACAAAATTCACCCTCTGACGGAATGTATTTATCAAACCGGCTGCTATGGAAGAAAAACCGGAGCGGGCTACATGGACTACAGCGGCCCCAAACCCGTTCCGAACAAGAAAGTCGTTGACGCCGTGCAGGGCTATCTCCAGGAGAAAGGTGTCACCCCAAAGAAAATGTCGGACCAGGAAATAGTCGATACCCTGTTGTCATTGGGGATCAATGAAGCAGCCCTTATGATGGAAGAAGGGGTGTGCGATCGTGCGTATGATATGGATCTAGCTATGATCTACGGTACCGGGTTCCCGCCGTACAGAGGCGGGATACTGCGCTACGCGGACAGTTGGGGCATAGGAAACGTATACAATAAACTCGTGGATCTTGAGCGACAGTACGGAGAACGATTCAAGCCGGCTAAACTTCTGGCTGAAATGGCCCAATCCGGAAAAACATTTTACGAGAGGTAAGGGAGGATAATATGCCGGAAAAATTTGTCAGCCGGCGAAACCTGGAGTTTTTGCTTTACGAAGTTAACAGAATGGAACAGCTTTCCGCTTTGCCGTATTTCGCGGATCACACTCGCGAAACTTACGATCTGGTGATAGATACAGCTCTCAAACTGGCTCGTAACTTGATCTATCCATATTTGCGGGAAATGGATGAAAAAGCCCCGTTTCTGGAAAACGGGGAGGTCAAGGTCCATCCAGCTGTAAGGACAATGATGAAGGAATGGGGAGAAGGCGGCTGGATCTCTTCATCCATGCCGTACGAGGTCGGAGGCCAGCAACTTCCGATCACATTGCATATGCTTTGCAATTACATATTTGCAGCCGCCAATTTTGCAGCCACTGGCTTTCCGGGTTTGACAACCGGAGCTGCTCATCTGATTTTATCGTACGCCTCGGACGAGCTGAAACAGACCTACGTTCCTCAGATGCTGGCGGGCGAATGGCAAGGGACAATGGCACTCACTGAACCGCAGGCCGGCAGCTCTCTGTCTGATATTATTACCACGGCACATCCCACAGATAATGGATATTACAATATCAAAGGTCAAAAGATATTTATTTCAGCCGGCGATCACGATGGCGTCGGGAATGTGATCCATATGATGCTGGCCAAAATCAAAGGCGCACCCGCAGGGATTAAAGGTATTTCGCTGTTTCTTGTACCGAAGAAAAGAATCGGCGATTCCGGTGCCCTTGAATCAAATGACGTAATAGTGGCAACCGTTTATCATAAACTGGGCTACCGAGGGTGCCCGATTACGCAGCTCAGTATGGGTGAAAACGATAATTGCAGAGGGTATCTTGTCGGGGAGCCGCACAAGGGCCTTTCCTACATGTTTCAAATGATGAATGAGGCACGCATTGGCGTCGGGATGCAGGCCACTGCGATTGCGACGGCAGCCTATTACACCTCCCTTGAATATGCGAAAGAAAGACCCCAAGGACGCAAGCTGACCAGTAAAGACCCAACGCTTCCGCCGGTTCCAATTATTCAACATGCGGACATCAGGAGAATGCTGTTATTTCAACGAGCCATTACGGAAGGATCTCTGGCGGTTATCCTTCAATGTGCCATGTACACGGATTTAGCAAGAACTGAGGATGTAGAGCAAAAGAAACGGTACGATCTCTTGCTTGATCTGCTAACTCCTGTGGCAAAGACCTATGGCGCTGAAAATGGGATTCTTTCGGTAAGTCAAGGTCTTCAGATACTCGGTGGGTATGGATATTGTCAGGAATTCCCGATGGAACAGTATTTCCGGGATATAAGAATACACACCATTCACGAAGGGACCACTGGAATTCAGGGCATGGATCTGCTCGGTCGCAAAGTCATTATGAAAAACGGCGAGGCTATGCGACTCTACATTGCGGAAGTTGAGACTGCCATTCAGGAGGCCGGCGAATACGAAGGCCTCAAGCCATATGCAGACCGATTGAAAGCCGCAATGGAGCAAATGCAGAATGTTACTCTTTTCAGAGTGCAATTTGCATTAAAAGGTGAAGTAGAGGAATTTCTAGCGGATGCCACACTGTATTTGGATTTCTTTGGGATTATTGCTGTGGCATGGCAATGGTTGGTCCAAGGCATCGCAGCTCAAAAAGGATTGAACAGCGTTAGCTCCGATGCGGAAAAGAGCTTCTATAAAGGCAAACTTCATACAATGAAGTACTTTTTCCATTACGAACTCCCAAAAATTCATGGATTGGCCGCTCGCCTGATGGAAGCTGACGGTCTAACAGTGGATACGAACAACCCGGTATTCGAAGACTGATCCAAATTGATCGAATTACAAGATGCGACTATAGGAGGATATAAAATGAGAGAAGTAGTTATTACAGGATATTTAAGAACTGCGCAATCACGCTCGCGACCCAAAGATCCGGCCAGAGATGTGTTTTGCCGGTACAGGTCCGAGGAGTTGTTGGCCAAGTTGATGCCCGAGCTGACCAAGAGGAACGGAATTAAACCTGAAGAATTAGATGATTTCATCGTAGGCTGTGCAACTGCCGTCGGCGAACAGTGGGAATACGGAGGCAGATTCCCTATTTTCCTGGCGAATTTTCCCAAAACCCTGGCGGCTAAATTCGTCGACCAACAGTGCGGTTCTTCTATGGCTGCCATTCACATGGGTTTCATGGAGATTGCTACAGATAATGCAGATATCGTCATGGTTGGTGGAATGGAGCACATGACGAGGGTCCCCATGGGTGGGACTACATCGGATGCCGGTTATGTTGCACCTAACCTGGCGCTTTTCTCGGCCCCCGAGTACCTGCACTGGGATATGATGACAACTCTTAATATGGGATTGACGGCTCAAAAGCTCTTAAAGCAATCAGGTTTGACTCGAGAGGATATGGATAAGTGGTCATTACGGTCACACCAGCTTGCTGCAAAGGCTCAGGCAGAAGGTTACTTTGATGATGAAATATTGCCGATCGAAGCCGAGCAAGCGGACGGCACCGTGTTAACGGTCAAGACAGACCAGGCCGTAAGAACCGATGCGACACTGGAAGGTTTGGCGCAACTTGCGCCCGCTTACAGGAAGGATCATCTGGTGACTGCGGGTAATTCATCTCCCCTGAATGCCGCAGCGTCAACTATGATCTTAATGGCCAAAGAAACTGCTGAAGCAAAAGGTATTAAACCTATGGCGACTATACGGTCCATAGGTTTCGCCGGCGTGGATCCCACAATAATGGGCGCCGGCCCCGTGCCAGCCAGCCAGAAAGCGCTTAAAAAAGCAGGGCTGCAAGCCCAAGACATCGATTATTGGGAAATCAATGAAGCCTTTGCTATTGTGGCTCTGAATTGTATAAAAGAATTAGGTCTTAATCCGGAGAAGGTCAATATTAAGGGCGGAGGTGTTGCCATCGGTCATGCCCTTGGTGCGACAGGCATTCGGCTCGTAGGGACGCTGGCTCGAATTCTGGAAAAGCAAAATGCCAGGTACGGATGCGCAAACGCCTGCGTGGGCGGTGGTCAAGGCGTAGCGACGGTCATAGAGCGGATCGCATGAACAGCAGCGAACTCAACCTGATAAACAGCGCAGCTTTCGGCACTGAAATGCACGATTCTCAACTGCCGGAAGCTGCTTCCCTTAAATAGTAACCTGAGGCACTTGGATTTGTGTGTTCGGCCCATGCCTAAGGTTCAGGATCCAAGAAAATCATTAATAAAGTGGAGGAAACATGAGAACCAAGGAACAGTACATCCAAGGCCTGACCAAGATGAAAAGGAATGTCTACTTCAACGGGAACCTTATCGACCGCACGGACGATCTGCAGAAGGCATGCCTCAACACTATTGGCGCCACGTACGATGAGGCGGCAAAGCCGGAGAATCAGGGATTGTTGACCGCAGTCTCTCATCTCACGGGCGAGAGAATCAATCGCTTCACGCATATTCATCAAAACACGGACGATCTGCACAAAAAGCAAGATATGACTCGTTTGATGTGCCACAAGGTAGGCGGATGCACGCAGCGTTGTATGGGGATTGACGCCACAAACGCCATTTATAACGTATCTTATGAAGCTGACAAGATGAATAACGGAGCGACTCAGTACCATGAAAATTTCAAAAAATGGCTCGTCCGCTTTCAATCAGAAGATTTGGTAGGATGTTCAGCCCAGACCGATGTTAAGGGCGACAGGCTCTTGAGGCCGGCCGAACAGCCGGATCCGGATGTTTACGTGCACATTAAAGAAAGGCTCAATGACGGAATCGTTGTGAGCGGATGCAAGGTGCACATCTCAGAAGCTTCAGTGGCTGACGAGGTTTTGGTCGTGCCAACGCGAGCCCTGCGGCCCGAGGATAAAGATTATGCAGTTGCTTTCGCCGTTCCGGGCGACTGGGAAGGATTAAAGCAAGTAATTACTATCCATAATCTAAGGGATAGAGAGCACTTCCAACGAGGCTTCACTCCGGGAGCAACAGATTCCTACATGATTTTTGATGATTGCTTCATTCCCTGGGAGAGAGTGTTCCTTGCGGGTGAATGGATGCATGGCGGAGTGCTGGCGCTTCTTTTTGCCTTGTTTCATCGCCATTCCTATTCAGGTTGCAAGCCGGCCATCGGCGACCTTCTGTTGGGAACCGCAGCCTTAGCTGCAGAGGTTAACAACGTTCATAAAGCCTCTCACGTACGCGAGAAACTCTCTGAGATCATTATGGTCACGGAATTGGGTTATGCCGCGGGGTACACGGCATCTGATTTGGGTAAGCCCGAAGTATACATTCCCGGCATGGGTTTTGTACCATACGGGCCCGGATCTTATATCCCGAATTCGATATACTGCAACGTGGGCCGCTGCCTAACGGGCGAAGCGGTATTCAGGGAGGCAGAGATCCTGTGCGATATCGCCGGCGGAGTAGTTGCCACTTTCCCTCACGAAAGAGATTTTATGAACCCCGAAATTAAGGATCTGCTGCTGAAATACACCAAGCGAAATCAGAGCATGCCTGTTGAGGATCAGGCCCAGTTCTGGCGATATTTGGGCGATATTCTTTGCTCAGCTACAGGCGGAATCTCCAAGGTGGGTAATTATCATGGAGGCGGCTCTCCGGTTATGGAGCAGATTGCCATTACCTCGCAATATGATATTGAATCCCGAAAGAAGTTGGTGCGACACATAGCGGGAATGAGCGGCGGAGACCCTGACGCTCTTAGCAGGCAATTAACGGGGACTAAGAAATAATATCTTTACGATATAAGTCGAGGGGGACCGTACGGATGCCCCTTCCTGTTCAGCGGGAAGGGGCAATTCCTTCTTAAATGGAGGGCGGACACATGAAGAATGACAAAAAGAACCGTCTGGAAGGCAAAGTAGCCGTTATTACCGGAGCGGGAAGCGGCATCGGCCGGGCAGCTGCAGTTCTTTTCGCAAATGAAGGCGCTAAACTAGTCCTCGCGGATTGGAATGAAAATGGGCTCGACGAAACACTGGGCCTGGTGCTGAATACAGGCGCGGAAGCAATCACAAAAAAAACGAATGTCTCTGATGAAAATGAAATTAGGCAACTTATTGAATTGGCTCTCCAGACCTATTCCGTTGTTGATATTGTCTGCAATAATGCGGGAATTACCGGCCAGTTGACTTCTTTGGAAGAACAAGACGCGCAAGATTGGCAACAGGTCTATGGGGTAAATGTTTCTGGCCGCGGTCTTCACCACCAAACATATTGCTAAACATATGCAGGAACGGAAGACGGGGGCCATAGTTAATACAGCTTCTGTGGCCGGGATTCGTTCGGGCGCCGGCGGTAATGCATATAGCGCCAGCAAAGCGGCCCTTATTAATTTCACCCAGACATCGGCTTGTGACCTCGGAAAATACAATGTGCGGGTCAATGCCGTCTGTCCAGGTCTGATTGAGACCGGTATGACCAAGCCCATCTTTGATATAGCTCGGGAAATAGGAAAATTCGAGAAGCTGGGCAGCCGTTGCGAATTGCGGCGCTATGGAAGACCGGAAGAAGTGGCTGCTGCGATTCTTTTCCTCGCAAGCGATGAAGCCAGCTATATCACAGGCCAGGTTCTTCCTGTTGATGGCGGCAACACAGCGTCACTCAACCTGCCCGGAATGAAGTTCTAAAGACATACCGTGGCACAGGTAAGATAAAAATGGGAATGAAAGAGGCTGTCGATGAGTTAAAGCGCCGAAAGGCCGATGCCCTACAAATGGGTGGGCCTGATAAGGTTGCTCGCAAACATGAGGCCGGGGCCGGAACAGCGCGAGAGCGAATAGAAAAATTGCTGGACCCGGGGAGTTTCTTTGAAATCGGGATGCTCGATCATTCCGACATATCCGGCATGGAAACCAAAACACCGGCCGACGGTAAAATTGCCGGTTTTGGCACGATCGATGGTCGGACCGTGGCAGTTACTGCGGATGATGCCACCGTTCTCGCCGGTACCGGTGGCCGGATCGGTGTTGAGAAGGAGCATCGTCTCACCCGTTGGGCAGCCGAAAAAGGATATCCATTGATCAATTTGGGCGAAGGAGGTGGCGCCCGTATACCGGATATCATGGGGTCTGAGGGGCTAAGCTCGATGACCATGCGAAAAGAGATGGCCTTGCGATGCCGCCAGGTGCCGTTCGTAGCGACAATTATGGGGGAGTGTTTCGGGGGCCCGTCATGGTTGGCGGCTCTTGCGGATTTTGTCATCCAGGTGAAAGGCTCATGTATGGCTGTTTCCGGCCCTCGAGTACTCGAAGTGGCAACCAGTGAACAGGTTGAGGATGAAGAGCTGGGTGGATGGAAACTTCATGCTGAAATCACCGGCCAAGTGGACCGGGTCGCCGAGGACGAGGCCGACTGCTTCCGCATTGTTCGCGAGTTCCTTTCGTACATGCCTTCCAACGCTCAGGAATTGCCCCCCATTGTGCCACCGCAAGGAAACGATCAGGAAACACGACAAGAACGCCTTTTATCCATTGTTCCCGAGGAAACCCGCCGCGGGTATGACATGATTCGTGTGATCCGGACCATAGTTGACGATGAGCACATTTTCATTCTTAAACCGGATTTTGATCGGAGCGTTATTACCTGCTTGGCCCGTATAGATGGGCATGTGGTCGGTATCATAGCAAACCAGCCGATGCATACCGCAGGAGCCATGGGCCCGGACGGTTGTGACAAATGTTGCAGTTTCATATGCTTATGCGATTCATTTAATATTCCGCTGATCTTTCTTCATGACACGCCCGGCTTTCTCGTCGGCAGGGCAGCGGAACTGAAACGCATGCCCGGAAAAATTATCAACTTCATAGAGGCGGTGGCGCTCTCTACGGTGCCGAAGATTTCGCTGGTCATTCGGAAATCATATGGAATGGCATACTCGAATATGTGCGGTACCGGGATGGGCGCGGATTTTGTATTGGCCTGGCCGAATGCGGAAATCAGCTTCATGGCGCCGGAAGTAGCCGCCAACGTTGTATATCGGAGAAAAATAGACGAATCCGACGACATTAAGGCCGCACGAGACATGGCCGAACAACAAATCAGGGCAGCCAGCGCTCCCTGGAAAGCCGCGGGTCTGCACCTGCTGGAAGATGTGATCGATCCCCGGGATACACGGAGAGTGCTCAGCTATATCTTGAAATTGGCGAGAGGAAACGACGGAGCCTACCGAAGTAAAAGAATGCTGGCCAACTGGCCCACAACTTTTTGACCATGTACCCAATACTGGAAAGAAGAATCCTGATACGAACAAATGCTAGGGTTACCAAAAATATAGAAGGAGCTGATTGACGTGTGCAGCCAATCTTAAAGTCACGAGGCTCCACAAATTTGTTGTTCCGGTGTCAATATTCCCCACGCCTTTCATCCCAACTTTTATGCTCTCCTGGCGGCTCGGCAAAGACAGTAGTGACCTTGAAAACATTTCCAAGACGTGGTTCAACTTCGGCCCTTGGAGCGATCTCATCGACCCTAACCTTGTAGGCCCGGCGAGGTTCGTTGTTAAGGTAGATAGAGGCTTCTTGTCCAGCTTTAACCCGCATTATTCTGTCTTCAGGCACGAAAATATTTGCACATAATAACTCCGGTTCAGCTATCTCACAGAAAGGTTCCCCTGCTTCCAGCTTTTTTCCGGAGAGCGTTTCCACGTCCTTTGTTACAATAAAGCCACTTACAGGGGCCTGGATGACGAGGAACTGCTGTTGCCATTTTAGAAAATCCAGTTCAGCTTTTACGCTTTCCCGTTTCAATTCGACCAACTTATTTCTGGACAGCATAGAGGGATCGTCAACAGCCCGGCTCCTGAGAAGTTCCATTTCCTTGGTCAAAATTTCAAATTGCCGTTCTTCGCTCTTGATTTTGTGTTCCATCTCACGGGCGTCAAGGTTGGCCAGCTTTTGGCCTTTCTCAATTTGGTCTCCGTGACGGACATACACTTTATCGATCAGGCCGCTGATTTTGCAAAATGCATATTGTTTTTCCTTGGTCGCTATTAGGGCTTCTCCACCAACAGAAAACGAGACAGGCATGAACAAAAATAGCAGAGCGACAGCAGCGACACAGATCAAAAACACAGACATATACTTCATGGAGTGCGTCCGCTGTTTGACACCGTTTTGCCACTGCAATTTCAGTCGGGCAATTTTTGGGTGTTTGCCGAGCAACCACTTTTCAGCCAAAGCTGAGGCAAAAACCGGCGCTAGTTTTACCAGCGCTACGATCGCATCCTTATCAGGGGTCGATTCCTTAAAGTATTCCAATATCAGATGTGCGAATACAGCTTTGCCATGTACAAGAGGGATACAGCAAAAATAATTGCATCCGGAGGATTCAATGTACGAATCTATTGCGGACTGGCAATTCGCGGACAATTCGCCCCCGGTGAGGTTGGTTGTGCCGGTCTTTTTGGCACACACGACAGGGCTATCCAGCTCTCTCAAATTATCAGCCAGCTCATGAATTTTGTCTTGAAGTTTGGATTTCCCGTCCAAAACAGGCTGATGAGTTGCGGCGACGAACCGAGATTGCCTATCAAAATGAGTAATCAGAAAGCAGCGATCAAATTCCGCGAGCGAGCGAAGATCATTCGTCAAGATGAAATAAAGCTCATCCAGCGTATCAGCGGCCGACACCCTGGAGGCAAATTCCAGCGCGAGCGCCAAGACACCTTCTAAATGAGCCGGTTGCTCGATTACGGCATCCGGGCGATCTTTAATGGTTACGATTTCTTCCATTTTGTAAATAGCAGCTCTGCTGCGTAGCAAGGAACTGCTTTATTATAGCAGAGATTCTTTGTGAAATGTCTGTGTGACCTTGTCAGCAAGCCAAGCCGCAACACTCCGAGAAGGCGCGGGTATAATCAGCCTACCTGTCATTCCAAGAGGCAATTCCAGATCCCGCCGCGAAAAAACTACAACGCAATCATACTGAGCTTCCAGCGGAGAATCTTTCTGATCCTGGCTTTTAATTTCAGTTGCTAATTCGCCACCAAAACGACTTGAGAAAGGGGATTCACTCAAATTTTTCTCGGAAAAAGGTCTAAGATCGTGAATAACACCTCTTAATTCCATGCCGCTCCCAACGGGAAACCACACCTGTACCTCTTGTCCTAAAGAAACTTTGTGAAACGAACTCTCTGGGATTAAGCCACGAACAGCATATTCCTTGATAGACTCCAGCTCTCCTATTACTATGCCCTGCCCGGATTGGAAGCCCGGCTTCATTCTCGAATCTAATTTAGTTATTACCCCATCAAATGGCGCGATAATTCCGCTCTCTGCTTCCTGGAGTTGCCGTTTGACTATCAGGATTTCGGCTTCGGCCTGAGAGAGCTCCAATGCTTTAGCCGGAATTTCGGCTCTTCGACGGTCGTCCAGAGCGAGCAGATCCAGCTCATTCCGGATAATGTCTCTGTTGGTTTCCTTCTTGATCAAATCTAGTTTCAATATGGAAGTATCCAATTGGAATAAAATGGTCCCCTGATCTACAATCGTTCCCTCACGAACATTAGCCTTGTCAAGCCAAGTATGCAGCGGCATAGCGAGTTTCTGTTTTCGGGCCGCATCTAAATAGCAGGGATACACGGAATTGGTCGGTATCGGAACAAACATAGCCACCGCTATCAGAAGAATAATCAAAACCAGAATTAAAGTTCCCATCGGCCTGGGGTGCATCTCGCCTCTCCGCCGAAACAGATTTGCCGGGCCCTTAACAGTGGGGCGAACAATAAATAATCCGAAGGCAAACAAGGCCAATACAATTCCTACGGTCTTATCGAATCGGTAATAAATACTAAATATAATCCCAAAGTATAAGAAAATACGATAAGCAAAGGAACTTAATCCATATGCTGTAAATATAAGCTTCTCTCTACCGGATATGGAGGGATCGTGAATTTGCTCTATTCCTAAGACCCTGTTCATGAAAAGATATCTAATGTATCCGGAAGCTTTCTGGTACAGATTCGGCAGCCGCAGGTAATCCACCAACAAAAAGTATCCGTCAAATCTTAGAAGCGGATTTCCATTTATTAATAGGGTTGAAATCAGAGACACGCCCATCAAATAAAATGCGAGAGAATTTATGATACCCGGTTTCGAGTAATGCCAGATGTATATGGCAAATATAGCAAGCACGGCCTCCGCGCCGACTCCGGCCGCGCTTATTGCCATTCTCTGCCTTCTGTCCGCGAGCTGCCACGCGTCGGTAGTATTACAGTACAAACAAGGGAAAAATATCAAAAACGCTATCCCCATCTGCGGAACGTGCAGCCCAAATTTTTTTGCCGTATATGCATGAGCCAATTCATGCGTCAACCTGCTCAAAACGATTGTGACCCAAAGGTACAAGAGATTGCTTAAATTGAAGAAAAATAGAAACTCTTTCTGGAGTTTAGGCATATCGGAGATGATAAAAAAGATGGCGCCCGGCAGGAGCAGAGCACCCAGAGCAGCGGTCCATCTATTCCAAACAAGGCTGAAAATATTTATCGTTCTGTCCAAGAATCGATCGGGATTCAGGATCGGAATGAATAGAAAATAAACGCTGGATAGCCGCTGTGCCTTTTTCCGCAGCCGCAATTGATTCTTTAAATAAAGTTGAATCTTTGCCGTTCCGAAATTGGTTCCCAGAAGTACGCCGCCCTGGGAAGCTCCGGAAATAATCTGTTTCACGTCTTCAGGAGAATAGAACCGTCCTCTTCCTTTCAGGACTTCAATGGCGGATTCAGGGCTCATAGTGCCGTCCAGCACCTTCAAGAAAGAATATTCATAGTCAGAAAGCCGAAAATATTTCTGCGAAACAGGGTCTTTTAACAAAATGATCTTTTGCCCGCCGCTTTCTTTGTGCTCAAAAACGTCTAAATCGGTTCTAAATTTGGGGTAGACGGGCATTGGTCAACAAGCTTGTGAATTTCAGGGATGAGGTGCGAATTAAATCTATCAATATTCTATTCGAAACGGCAAATAGTTCAGGAGAATTGACGAATCAAGTCCCGCAATGGGGTTCGTTATAATTTGTTCCGATGGCCACCCCGAGTTCCGCGAAAATGGCATTTGCTTCTCCGAGGGCCCTTATTTTATCCAATTCCGCCTCAAGAGTATCTGCCTCGGCCTCCAGTAGCGCCAATTTAGTTATATCATTATTTTCAGCCTTGGCCCTAGCTGAACTTACGACCGAGCGAGAACTCTTTAGGGCGGATTCAACGTATTCCAATTCTTTTAAGGACCGCGAATATGATAATGTCGCCGCCCTCACCTGCGCTGCTATCCCTACCAAAACAGCTCCCCCGGCCATATCTGTTTTTGTACCTGCTGGATTTCGCAGCTTTTGATTCATCCCAGTTGGCAAACCATTCAGTAATATCGAAATAGAATCTTACGCCTATGTCTTTCCAATCCTTATTGTACAGGAATCTATCCTTATCATATGTGTATTTCCAAAAACCCGTGATCTTCGGAAACATTTTAACCATGGTCCTCTTAACATCATTCAAAGAATTCTGGGAATTCAAGCCGACTTCATATGCTTCGGGCCTGGTTTGGAGAGCTTTCAATTCCAGTGCCAACACGGAATCCGGACAGATCGGCTTCTCCAGATTCCCCTGAACAAAAATACAATCTGCAGAAGAGAACCCGGGTGTTATAGACATTGCAGAGGCAAGAAAATTCTGCTGTCTCCCCAACTCCTCTTCAGTAGCCAGTGAAATACGAGACGCCTTCAATGAATTCTGATTTGCCCTGTAATAATCTTCAATGGGTTTCAGTTTCTTGTCGCACAGAATTTTTGTCTGTTCGAGAACGTGAGACCTCATCCGCACCAGTCGCTTTGCCAGCGGGAGTCTTTGCTGAGCGCTGAGAAGCCTGAAAAAGGCGCTTTCAACAGTTCCTACCAGTTTCTGGCCGACCCGAACACGCTGGTGATGAGCACGCGATTTATCGTTTTGGCCGCTCCTGGTTAAATAGTACGCAAGTGCCGCATCCGTCGGACTCCAGTTCAGCTCCAATGTGTAGCGCCAAGTGCTGCGTTCGTGTCCGACTGAATAACTCGTAACACCGGTCTGGGCAGGCGACGCACTAGGGTTAGGATTTAGACCCTCCTGGCCTAAAACATCGCTGAAAGCATAACCATAATTGTCTCTCTCACTCAACTCACCTACGAAAAGCAAATGCGGCATGATTCTCTTTTGATTGCTATCCCGCAATGCTGCTTTCGTCAATTCTTCGACTCGGCCTGCCAGAAGCTCGAGATTCCTGTCCAATGCCATTCGCTTGCAATCAGCCAAGGTAAGGCAGGCATTTTCTGCGGCTGTTTTGACGGAATTTCCGCCGTTCCCGCCAGGACAGGTGCTTATCGGAACCACTGCGGCGGGCGTGCAATCGAGAATTCGAGAACGATTTAATGAACCTAAATGGCAAGAACTGATCAGTAACAAAGTGACCAAGAGCACAAGGCACGGAATGGATCCGGTCTTTTTTATACCAAACATTGGCAGCATTACCGATCCATCGGACTGAATGTCACTTGTCCCAGCATCCCCATTTCCAGCCTGCCGCTGGAATTGTCGATCATTACATATACCTTCTTTGTTTGCGAAGAAGGATCAATAGGCGCTTCGATTTTCTCTACGACGCCTTCAAATGATGCTCCGGACGCAGTAGTAAACAGCGCTTTCGTTCCTCTGACAGTCTGTGATAAGAGCGATTGAGCCACATTTACAACAGCGTATACCTTGGACATGTTGGCAATCACAAAGAGCGGGTCAAATCTCTGGACGGATTCATATGCATCCTTGTGGAAGGCTACTATGTACCCCGAAAATGGAGCTGCGATCTTGCACTTTTTCAATTCACGCAATGCTAATTCCAGTTCTATTGCGGCTTCCTTTGCCCTATAACCCGCAACCTTAGCTTCTGCTCCGGTTCTGATAATTTCCTGTAATGTAGCCGCATCCTTGGACATCAGACTTTCTTTGAGCCTTAATTCTTGCTCAGCCTGCTCTTGAGTCGCCAGGAAAGCTCCCAATCGTTCTTTAGACCTATCGGCAATTAATTTAAATAGTTCGTCTGAAATACTAAAGATTATATCACCATGTTTAACTAACTCTCCCTCCCTGTAGTAACGTTTGTTAATAACTCCTTGGATCTCCGCCGCTACAGTGGCTTGGTGATATGCCCTGATAATTCCGCCCTCTACCTTATAGGAGGTAATCCCGGGAGGAGTACGTCTGTCGGTCTTGATCTCAGGGGGAGTGGTTACGGCAGCCGAATCCGGTTCAGCCGGCAATCGAACCGTTGTTGCCGAATAACAAGTAACATGAAGGGCGATAAGGAGAAAGGACCCGAAAGCCACAACACATAGTGCGTTGTTTCCGAACATAGAGCGCACATCCCCAGAAGCATTAGAATCAAGTTCATTAATTGAAAATAACTTACCTAGAATACTACCACATTTGTCCAATATAAGTCAAGACGGTGCTTGAAATTCATGTATTCCCTCAGTTACGAGCGGCCAAATACTGTCATTGCGACCCCGTTGAAAAACGGGGGAAGCAATCTCCAGCTTGGGGGATTGCTTTCCCGCGGAACGCGGGATTTCACTCCTCGCAATGACAAACCACAGCCCATTCGTAACTGAGGGGTTACAGATTCTTGTACTCACTCAACGTTTGGCCGGATCCAAACACGATTCACAGGGCGAATTGAGTTTTTCTGAAAAGATGAGTGACTATATTAGCTATAAATTCACTAGTTCCAGCGAAAGGAGATTTGACGAGCCGCAATCTTCGTTAACCAAGAATCAGCGGCAATAGGCACGTCTTTACTAAGCACAGGAAACTATTTGATCATGACGTGCGAAAGATAACACCGCTAAAAAGGAGAGGACACAAATGGAAAATTCTCAAGCCTCGCAATTAGCAAATATGATCCGCCAAAAAATGGCAGATTTCAATGAGGTCTGCGAGAACCTCGATGAGGAAACAGCTTCTCGAGCGCCTTCCGGGCGATGGTCCCCAAAAGAGATAGTATCGCATCTTTGCGGTAATGAGGGGACCGGACATGTCTCAATTATTCGTAACTTTTTTGGAAAAGGATACTCCCAGAATCGATATTCAAGTCGAGGATCCCTTCTTTTCCGAACACAGAGCCGGCATGACGTTTGCCGAGCTTCTCACGGAATTTCTCAGAGAATACAGTCGGGTGGCCGAATTCACGGCCGGTCTCTCCGATGAACAGCTTGGCAGAAAGGCTCACGTGCCAATCTTGAAAAATAGCCAGTTAGGTGAATATCCCACTTTGGCGGATTGGATTCAGGTAATCGGTAATCATCATCTTGGCTCGCACACCGATCACATGCGGGAGATCCTGGAGGAGCTAAGGACTAAGCCGGAAATTCCGAAAAGACAGGAAGGGCAAGAGGTTCATGTCGGTTCAGGCTTGTGACGAGCGATGGCGGATTCTAACGGTATGAGCAAATTCAAGAGTTTCCAACAGGAATCGATGGGAGAAAAGGACAATTAGATCTTCAAACTGCTGATTCGGCCTTGTTCAGCTTGCCGGATCATTTTGCTTTTTGAGCCTCTCGAGGAAGTGACATCTCATCGGGCAACTTTACAGGAATAATAGTGAGATGACGCACATTTTGTTGAAAAGCGTTCACGGCCTCTGCGTAATCTACTTCTCCACCTCGGGATTGCCCATAGAACATGATCAAGGCCTCTGAGAGACCTTTGAAATAATTCCATGGCAGCATCTCGGGATTTCCTCGATCCTTCACGACCTGCTTACGCCATTCGGCCCATTGCCAGGCCAAGCGCATCTCTATATCGGTCATGGAAGATTGCTTTTGACCCTGCCGATCGGCTGCATATCCAAGATAATCCCAAATCATTCCCTCATATCCTTTGGGCAATGAACCTGGACGATAGCGACCTTCACTGTGTGCAGTCAGGTAAAATTTCACCATGGGAGGAATCCACGTGGCCGGCGTAATTACTAAAGATATTGCCGTAGCACGTATTGAAAAATGACCGTCCTCAAATTCGACTATTTTGATCATCCCCGGTAACGGCAATGCTTCTGATCGATGCGAACCCAAATTATTATCGGATTCGGGCTGTGAAGAGTCGGAGCCTGGCTGTTGCGCACCGGCCAAAATATCCGCTACGCCCCGTCCTACATCAGTCGGACCGGATTTCTTAAGTTCCCCCGCAGCCGAAATGACTGATGAATGTGATGCTGCCTCCGGGACTGTAGGCGATTCGGAACTTACAAAATCCGGGCCAGGCTTGGATTGAGGCAATCCTGACGAGTATTCATCCTGGTCCAAACTTGATTTTGGATTCAAAAGATTGAGTAATTTAGCAGCCGGTGATCCGTCAGAAGGCCCTGAAGAGCTGGACGTAGGCGATTTAGGATTGCCGGAAGACTGCCCTCCATCGCTGGTTCCGCCGGCCAGCCCTGATCCACTCGGATTACTTGAATCGCCGGAACCTCCTCCAGGCCCGCCGGGAATTTCAGGAATTCCTCCGCCTGGGATTTCGGGATGGACATCGCTCACTTTGACAGTGCCGGTTACCGTACCGTCACTTCGCCACAGTTTGTACCCGGTGCCATCGTCCGCTAAGAAAAAGAGTGGGTTCAATCGAGCAAAATTACCAGGGAAGCTCGACTCAGGGCCGGGTTTGATATCTATCATCATGTACGTGCCGGCTGAAGTGCCGTCGCTATGCCAAAATTCATAGCCGTGCGTCCCGTCGTCCGCTGCAAATAGAACATTGCCGTTATAGTTGTTCAGGAACTTCGGCGCGCTTCCTTCACTACCGGGATAAATGTCATTTACCATTATGGTCCCGGCGCCAGTGCCATCACTCCGCCACAGCTCACTGCCATGGGTTCCGTCATCCGCGGCAAAATAGAGAGTGCCGTTTACATTGAGTAATCCCTCGGGGTTACTGTCCTTATTGCCGGGATTAATATCCGCAATCATAACGGTGCCGGTAGCAGTGCCGTCGCTTTTCCAAAGCTCAGTCCCATGATCAGCTAGCCCCGTCCGTAGCACTGAAGAAGAGGGTGCCGTTCACGTTCGTCAGGTACGAGGGATTGCCGTCCTGATTGCCGGGATTAATATCCGCCACCATGACGGTGCCGGCAGCAGTGCCGTCGCTCTTCCACAGCTCGGTCCCATGATTACTAGCCCCGTCCGTAGCGCCAAAAAAGAGGGTGCCGTTCACGTTCGTCAGGTACGAGGGGTTGCTGTCCTTATTTCCGGGATTAATATCTGCAACCATAACGGTGCCGGCAGCAGTGCCGTCGCTCTTCCACAGCTCGGTCCCGGAGCCGCCGTCATTAGCGCTGAAGAATAGTGTACCGTTGACATCTGTCAGGTGAGACGGGTTGCTATCGCCTTTTCCCGAGCTAATATCCGATACCATCCACGTCCCCGCTGCAGTCCCATCAGTTCGCCACAATTCGTTCCCATGGTCGTGGGCGGAGTTACCGTCCATAGCCGCGAAATACAGGATTCCATTGACTACTTTGAACTCGGCAGGATTGCTGTCATGATTGCCGGGATTAATATCCTTGACCATCCATGTGCCGGCCGCTGTACCGTCGCTCCGCCAGAGTTCAGTCTTATGATCGCTGGAGCTATTTCCGTCAGTAGCACTGAAATAGAGAACCCCGTTGTAAACCGTCAATCCGGACGGATTACTGCTTGGACCGCCGGTATTGACATCGGCAACCATGACTGCCCCGGAGTCAATCCCCACTTTCCACAGCTCGGAGCCATGCACTCCGTCATTGTAGGCATAATACAGTTCATGGTTCATGGCGATGCCCCACATATTCTCCTGTGCAGGGTATGTGTGAGCCAACGTGAAATCCAAAGCGGCGAGTTTGGACGTGTCCAAGACTTGGTCCACAGCAATATTAGAATTGGAGGCATATTCCAAATTCCAGTTGCCGGCGGTTCCTCCTGTTGGATCCGTGCTGGCAAAAATGTCAGCACCGGTGTACGTTGCCAGACCTGCTACCAGTGCACGTCCATAAGCGTCACTGGCTACAGAACAGCCATAGATTTGAATTTGGGCATTTTCAGTCAAATTTTTGCCGAGTTGCTCGAATTCGAATTTGTAATTATTCAAATTAAAAAGTGTGATCTGATCCGACCCGATCGTAAAATAGCCGTCATCACCGTGTGATACTATGCCGAGCGTGTCGATTTTTTGTCCTGCGGATTCCACAAGGCTTTTCAACTGAACATTGACACTTTGAAGGTTGTCCTTTGCCGCGTCGAAGACAATTATATGGGTCCCTTCGTGGGAGGCTTCAGCCAAATGTATTTTATCAAGCGCATTGGAAACGAGAATAACATTTAGATCATTTGCAAAAACATGGGCAACATTGTCCGGCGATTGATTCGGCTGACCAGCCGTTTGAGGTGTCTGTGGGTTTTCCGAAGTCGGGTGCTGATCAATTACTTGATGTTGGGCATCAATAGCGTGTTGCTGATCCACCGGCGCGGCAGCGGCGTCTAGAACTATTCTTTCTTCCAATTGCTCAAAAAAAATCCCAGGATGACATAAATGCCATTTATTTCGGGGACGTGTCATCATTTTTCAATTCCTCCCCCAAGTACACAATTATTCCAATTGTAGGCTAGGCTAGCGAATCAACCGTGTCAATCATTTTCTACTTAAGTTAATGAGGAAAAAGTTGCCGGTGGATGAAGGATGAAGGTAAAGTAAGTAAAGCGTCATAGATGGTCAAGAGATTTAAATTTTTAACCCGAGTCCACGCCGAGTAGGCAAGCGCCTGTAAATATAAGGCATTTTCAGCGGCCGTAACTAATTGATCGAATCCTTCACTACGTCATTTTGGCTTGTACTTTTTTAAGCGACGAAGCTTGTCATGATTAACACCGGATGGCGCTCCATACGGGTTATTGAGGCCGTAAAATGATACAAAAGGCACAGGATTCGGGAATAGGTAACGTGCCATTGTTCCGTTCTGCCTTCGTGTTGGCGGGCATAATAATACTCCTGGCCCTCACAACTGCCTATATGCTTTTCCGTCTCTATCAAACGTCCTCTCTTCTGGCGGAATCCAATCAAAAATCTTTCATCTTTGAAACCAAGGATAAGGCGGCTGTTCTCGAAGATTTTTTCCGACGACGAATGGAAGAGTTGCGAGTAATCAGCGATGATAAAGTCTTCAGGATCTATTACGATGGAAAGGCCCTTGGTGTACCTGTTGAACAGGGGCTCGAAATGCTTTCGAGTAAGATTGAAGAGGAACTACTTATAAAGCGATTGGATATACGTGAACAAGGCAGCTACATTTATGACAGTATGTCCTTTCTTGATATTGAGGAAAACAAGATAGTTGCAAGGACAGATTCCTCATCGAGGGGAAAATGGGTTGACGAGAAACTTTTCGCCCGGCTTGCAGAACGAGTCGAAATTGGGCTTAACTTTCGGCACCTTATGCGATGCCGGCACATGTAGGTTGTTCGCGTATGGACCGATAAAACACGCAGGGAAGATAAAAGGGCTGCTGTTGGTCGAATTTTCTACCGAAACCTTATCAAGCAAAATACAGCTAATTACTCTTCAGAAAATGAACGAATTCACCGGCTTGGTGGACTCGGAAGGCACTCTTATTTTAGGTCCAAAGAAATCTCACAGGGAACCAAATCCAAAGCCTTTTTCAAGTCTCACTACAAGATTTTGAAACGGCTTCAACAGTCACCGGCAAGTCGCAGCTGCCTGACGAATTCGGTCAATCCCTTATGGTTGTGGCTAGCAAGGTTCCGGATAGCGGATTCTATGTATTGCAGGTTGCCCCGCTGGAGAAATTCGTCCAAGGACATTCCTCATTCTTATGGATCATTGTTTCTCGTCTCTCTAATGGGAAGCCTTGTCCTGGTGCTGGTGCATATCTCTAAAAGCTATGCCGAACGTCAACTGATGTTTCAGAAACTTCAAGAAGCTCACGATCATCTTGAATTAAGAGTTAGATTACGCACGGCAGAATTAGAAAAGTTGAACGAAACTCTTCGGTCGGAGGTCTCAGAAAGAGAAAGGGCCGAGGCTGCTCTTAGACAGACAAGCCATGAGCTTGAAGACGCAAATCGGGAACTGAAAGAATTCGCTTACGTCGTGTCCCATGACCTGAAAGCTCCGTTGCGTGGTGTAAGCCAACTTGCCGGCTGGCTCTCTACCGATTATGAAGACGTATTGGATGCAGAGGGGAAGGAAAGCCTGGAACTACTTGTCGGGCGTGTAAAACGGATGCATAACTTGATTGATGGGATTCTTGAGTATTCCCGAGTTGGACGCGTTCGTGAGAAGCTCACGAGAGTGAATTTGAATCAACTTGTTCCTCAAGTAATAGAATTCGTGGCACCTCCACCTCATATCAAGGTCACGATAGCCGACCCATTGCCCATTATCGAATGCGAAAGTACTCGGATTCACGAAGTTTTCCAAAATCTCCTGGATAATGCGATAAAATATATGGACAAGCCAAAAGGGGAAATCAGGATAACCTGTGTAAATACAGATTCGCACTGGAGATTTGGTGTTTCAGATAACGGACCGGGAATTGATGAGCGGCACTTTGGAAAGATATTTCAGATTTTCCAGACATTAAGTCCCAGAGATCAGGTGGAGAGTACAGGTATAGGGCTTACCCTCGTAAAAAAAATCGTTGAGCTTCATGGCGGTAAAATTTGGGTTGAATCCCAAGTCGGCGCTGGGAGCACTTTTTATTTTACGATGCCCTATAACGGGGGGAACGAATGAAAGGAACCAGACCGATCCTGCTCGTAGAAGACGATCGGGTAGATGTAATCAGTGTAAAAAGAGCATTTAAAGATTTAAAAATCAGCAATCCGTTGGAAATTGTCAGTGACGGAGAAGAAGGTCTCGAGTTCCTGACGAATCCTGATAATCAAGCCCCTTGTTTAATTCTTTTGGACATCAATATGCCGAGAATGAACGGGATTGAATTTCTTAAGGTCGTTAAGAACAATGAAAGTCTCAGGAGAATTCCGGTAATCGTGCTCACTACTTCAAGAGGCGATCGTGAATTAGTGGACAGCTTTGATTACGGTGTAGCCGGATACATGGTTAAGCCGGCTAATTACTTACAATTCATGGAGGTTATGAAGGCCATAAACTTGTACTGGACAATCAGTGAAATTCCGGATCAGGGAGGCAAATAATGGATGCAATTAGAATTAAATTGCTTCTGGTCGAAGATGACAAGGTCGACTACATGGCTTTTGCACGGTTCGTCCGAGAGGAAGGTCTCCCCTATGACTATGTTCGGGCTGCCTCTATTGCTGAAGGCAAACAAGCCCTGGAAGCGCAGACATTCGACGTAGCATTGCTTGATTATCAGCTCGGAGATGGCTCCGCTTTTGATCTTTTTGGGATTGTCCCGGATAAGACTCCCATTGTAATCGTGACAGGCAGCGGCGATGAGGAAATTGCAGTGCAGGCCATGAAGGCCGGAGCATCGGATTATTTGATTAAAGATCCGGAAGGTCATTATCTTAAAACTCTCTCCATTACGGTTCACAACGCGATAAAAGCGAAACGGGCGGAAGAAGCGCTCATAAAAGCATATGCAGAGCTTGAGCGCAAAGTGGACGAACGAACAGCCGAGCTTTTGGACGCAAATCGACAACTGCAATCGGAAATCCAGCAACGTAAAGAAATGGAACGTGCGCTGCGGGAAAGTGAAGAGCGTTTTCGGGCACTTACCGAGACTACCAGCGAATGGATCTGGGAAGTAGATGCCGGCGGCGTGTTCACATATGTAAGTCCCCGAGTGACGGAATTGCTCGGATATTTGCCTGAAGAAATCATTGGAAAGACCCCGATTGACCTAGTTCCGCCAAAGGAATTTGAAGCCAAGGAAGAAGAATTCAAAGCTGTCTTCCGATCGCATAAACCATTCCAAGACGTGGAGTATTCAAGCAAACACAAAGATGGGCATTCGACTGTGCTTGAAGCGAGCGGCTTGCCGTTCTTCGACCGTAACGGCCGGCTAAGTGGATACCGTGGCATAACCCGCGACATCACAGAGCGCAAGAAGGCGAAAGAACTATTGATACAGTCGGAGAGGCTTAAAGCGGTTGCAGAATTGTCTGCCGGAGTGGCCCACAATTTCAACAATTTGCTTCAAGTTGTTTTGTCCAGCTGCGAGGTCGCTGCTTTCAACTTGGATTCGCACAAATATGAAAATCTTAAATTTAATCTCGAGCGCATTTCCGATAGTTGCCGATTCGGCGCAGAAACTGTTAAGCGTCTGGAAAATTTTGCTGCCGCGGGTTCCGGCGCAGTAATGCCGAAAGGCAAGGTCTTTTGCTTATCGCGGGTGGCCGAAAAAGCTATCCAAATGAGCGAGACTTGGTGGAAATCTGTCCCTCAGAGAGAAGGTCTGAATGTTTCCCTGATTACCTCGCTGCACGCGGGTTGCCCGGTCAGAGGGCAAGAACACGAAATTTTTGAAGTGGTTTTGAATCTCATCAAGAACGCCGCAGAAGCTTTGCCTAATGGAGGGGAAATCGGGATTAGAACATTTTCAGAGGGAAACAAATGGGTTCTGGAAATTCAGGATAACGGAGTAGGAATTCCTGAAAACAATCTCAAGAGAGTGTTCGAACCTTTCTTCACTACCAAAGGCTTCAAAGGGACCGGCATGGGCCTTGCCAGTTTGTACGGCATTATTGCCAGACACGGAGGCGAAATCTCGGTACACAGCAAAGATGGGGAAGGCTCCAAATTCACTGTGAAACTTCCGGTTGCGGAAGAGGCCGGAGACATTGTGGCAGCTCCTTCAGCGGCTTTGCCGGACTCTCTTCGTGTGCTGGTCATTGATGATCAGGTTCTTATAACTGATGCGATGCAGCGCCTCTTTGAGCAGCAAGGATATTCAGTGTTCACAGCTCAATCCGGTCTGGCGGGAATCCAAATTTTTGATCGAGAGTCTCCGGACGTCGTCATTTGCGATTTAAGTATGCCTTTTATGACCGGCTGGCAGGTCGGCAAAACAATTAAAAGCTTATGTGAAGGGCGAGCCAGAAAGAAGCCGCTGTTTCTAATGCTTACCGGGTGGGGACAGGAAGAAGTTGATGAACAGCGGATGATTGAATCCGGCATCGATGATTTCGTGCATAAACCCGTCAATTTCAAAAAATTACTCTTTACCATCGCTGAACTAATTAATAAAAGCGGGACATACCACACCAATTCCGGTCATTCCAAAACAATTCTGCCGGAAAATCGAATATAGCCGTCCTGATTACTCTTGTGCTGATTTTGGCAGCCTTATCCCAAGTGCCAAAATTGATGTCCGTTTGACAATTCACTCGAAATTCTGAACGAATGCGAGGGCGCTGAAAGTTGTCATTGCGCACGCGTGACCCGGCGAACTGTCATTGCGAGCGCAGCGAAGCAATCTCTACTCCCGGACAACGGACTAAATCCGAGATGAATGACACTACGAGATATGTCTGGGGTGGGGTATAACTTTGAGTATTCTGATAGACGATAAATAAAGATCACCGGGTTTGATGAAGAAGGAAATTTCCGGAAAACTATTCCTGCGACCATGAAGGTAATTCTTCGATCTTCTTACCGGTCCGATATGCCAATGCCTGAGCTGTGGCGATAAGTTTTCCACTCTCAATTTCGTTAATTCGGCAAAAATATGAAGCCGTTCGGTTGGTTTTATGCAACTCTTCTGCGGTTGCTTCCAGAGTCGCGCCTTGCAGCGGCGCAGCGACGTAGGTGATGCTCACATTGAGAGCGACAGCCAGTGTCCCGTGTGTATTACAAGCCAGTTGGAAGGCTTCATCAATTAAGGAGAACAAGGCGCCTCCATGAATCCCGCCAAAAATGTTCCCAATATTAGGGCCGGCGTGCATTCTCACCACGGCACGACCGGGACTCACCTCGACCGCTTCCAGGCCCAGTAATTTGCCAAACGCTTCTTTTTCCGATCTCTTAAGCAGCTCTGTCCCGAACTTCATATTGAGAGAAACCTCTAAATTAATCTTCGTCGAGTATTTTCCGAACCATTTTGGTCAGCGCTTCGACCGTAAACGGCTTGTGCAAAAAATTCACTCCAGGATCCAATACCCCATGATGAACAATAGCATTCTCCGCATAACCCGACACGAACAGAACTTTCATACCCGGAAACAACGGAGCTAACAATTTATAAAGTCTTTTACCATCCATTTGAGGCAAGACAACATCACTAAGCATCAGATGAATCGGGCCACCATGCAATTTGCTGACTCGTGCAGCTTCTTCCGGGTTTCCCGGCCTGCAAGACTTTATAACCAAGCGTTTGCAGCACCTCCGACGTGAGGTCTCGGACTATTTCCTCGTCCTCAACTATCAATATGGTTTCAGTTCCGACAAGCTGCGCCTGCACTGTAGTTATCTTTGATTCCTGGTCCGATGCTTTTTCTATTATCGGCAGATAAACCTTGAATGTTGTTCCCCGACCGACTTCACTGTAAGCTGTAATATGGCCCTGATGCTGTTTCACGATGCCGTATACGGTGGCCAAACCCAGCCCCGTGCCTCTGTCCTTTCCTTTCGTAGTAAAAAAAGGTTCGAAAGCGCGTGACAGCACATAAGAATCCATACCATCCCCTGTATCGGAAACTGCAAGCATGACGTAGGGACCGGCGTGAACTTCGGGATGGGCTCGCGCATATTCTTCATCCAAGATAACATTTCGTGTCTCGACCGTTAATTGCCCCCCGACAGGCATCGCATCTCTCGCGTTTATGGCGAGATTCAGAAGAATCTGTTCAATCTGGCCGGAATCACCCATAGTACTCGCCAAGTTTGGATCCAGAGCCGTCATTAGCTCAATATCTTCCCCAATGAGTGGCTTTAACATTTTCTCGAAATTGGTTAGGACTTCATTAACATTCAAAGGTCTCAAATCGAGGATCTGTTTCCGACTGAACGCCAGTAATTGACGTGTCAAATTTGCCGCCCTGAGAGCGGCGCGATTAATCTGACACACCTTTTCTTTATGTGGAGAATCTTTCCCTATTTGCTCAATTAAAACATCCGAATAGCCGATAACCGCGGTCAAGATGTTGTTAAAATCGTGAGCCACACCCCCGGCAAGCTGCCCGATAGCTTCCATTTTGGCGGCCTGGCGCAATTGATCCTCGAGTTGCAAGCGTTCGGTAACATCACGGAAAATACCCCTGAAACCAGTCGGTTGTCCGGTTGAACCTTTTATCAATGCTACCGACACTACGCAGTGTCTTCTCGTTCTATCTTTTCGAATAATTTCGTAATGAAATCCCGGATTAGCCTTACCGGTTAGATATACTTCGTGGTAAGCCTCATATACCTTTTGAGCATTAGCTTCATCCATGAACGCCCGGTAATTCATTCCTTTCAGCTCTTCTTTTGAATAACCGAGTATTTCACTTAAGGAATGATTAAATAATGTCATTTTCCCCTTGAGGTCGGCCTCGTGATATCCGTCCGCTATAGTATCGATTATTGTTCGGTATTTTTGTTCCGATTCCCTAAGCGCATCCAACGCCTTTGTACGTTCGGTGGCGTCTTCGCAGGTCATCACATATTTGCCTCTGGATAATTTCACCGTCCTGAAATGGATTATCTTTTCCGAACCGTCTTTACACGTTACGGTAAACGTACGAGGATGCATTTCTCCTGGTTTTGCATTTCGGAATTCATCGATCCACGCAGAAATCACCATGTGTCGATACTCGTCTTGTGGATAGGCAAGCTTCAGCCATTTTCTGCTATGAGGTATTTCTTGCAAATCATATCCGAACAATTCCAAGAACTTCGGATTCATATATTCGAAATCGCCCGATTCAGAAAGTACCAACATTCCGAACGGAGCATTATCAGCAAGCATTTGGAAGCGTTCATGTTCAAATTCAAGGTTGTCCTGTGATTCTTTACGATCCGTTACATCTCGAATGTATTCAATTACGCCTTCTATTTCTCCGGTGCTTTCCTCTACCAAGGGGAACGAGTAAAGGTCGAGCCATCCTCTGATAGACCCGTCCGGCCGCCTTTTCGGAACAATCCTATATGCCGGTTGACCTGTATAGAAAGCATCCAATGTGGGACATTTTTCACAAGGTGATGAACTGTTACGATAGATTTGGAAGCATTTCTTACCGACAAGGGGGGTTACCTCCGGATACCATCGCTCCATAGTTGGATTGACCCGAAGAATTGTAAGATCTTTATCCACCACACTTATGCCGTCTTGTATGCTCGCGAAGATTTTGGCAAGGAATTGTTCTCTCTCGTTGATCTCCTCCTCAGCACGTTTTTGTTCACTGATGTCCGTTACCAAACCCAGCACTCCCGGTTTACCGGACCAGTTAACGAGAACTGCATTCAATCGTATCCATTTGACCACTCCACCTTTGGCAAGGATCCTAATCGAATAGTTATCCTGCACAGGCTCACCCTTCAGCCGCTTCGCATAATTTGCGAAAATCATTTCCCGGTCATCCGGATGAATGAGTTCAATAAATGGTTTCGATAAGAGTTCCTGTTCTGAATATCCTGTGAGCTCCGAACAAGCGGGATTGACGAAGACCGGCTTATCATCCTGTGCCACGAAAATTCCTTCACCTGCGCGGTTCACCAGTATCCTGGTACTTATCCTCCGATTCCCTCAGCGCCTCCTCTATGCGTGTGCGTTCAAGAATTTCTTGCCTCAGAAGGTCGTTGGCCTGGGACAATTCTAATGTGCGCTCATCGATTCGCAGCTCCAGCTCGTTGTGAGCTTTCTGTAAAGCGTCGAGCAGATCGCTTTTTTCAAACTTCAGCGCAAGAGTATCCGCGAAAGATTGGTGGCTTGCTTTGGCCAGTAGAAGAAGTCCTGCAGCGAAGATCAACGTGGCCACGGCTATGGTGATTGAAACATCAGTCCCCTCATACACGAAACGCGCCGCCACAGGCAGCAATATTAAAAGTATCGAAGGCACATAACATTCAGTTTTCGGCGAGTGCGCTACTGCGTTGAAAGCTGACGCTCCGCATACCACGATAGCCACAAGAAATTGAAACAATGATTCATTGGGGAAGAGCACAACGAGAACCAGGCCCCAAAGCAGCGCAATAGCGCTGGTGCCCAAAATAAACAAAAATCCCCAATTTGTTTTCCTAACCTCTGTAGAGGAAGTATTATGGAATTTTGAATATGAAACGATGCGAGCAGCTTGGACCAATAAAAATGATATCAACCATAGGACCAGGCGATCATGGGGAACCTCACTCCATAAAGCCGCAACCAATAATACGGCTGCTATACTCCCCGCGTAAATTCCCGGTAACATGTGAGAGTATAAATACTGGATCTGCGAAGACTTGAGCCGTATGGAGTTCATATTTAAATTCCGGTTCTCGGCTAAGTCTTGCGCCCTTGAGTCCGGTCGCATGCACACTCCGGCTTTGATATGGACATTTTGGCTGCTTGAAATGGCAAAGTGTTCTGCCATATTACACTTAGATTAGTCTCGAAGCAAAAAACTTTATTTAGATAATGGAAAAAGCACATTAAAAATGTCTGATGAGCAACGGCATAACATCTGGAAAAGCCGGGGGCTGAAAGCAAGGTAAGTATTCAAATCGGGGGCAGGCCGGAAGACCTGCCTGGATATGCCTGGCATAATGTGTCTGCCCGGATGAGTAGCCCCGAAGGGGTGGCGCAGAGGAATTTTGATCCGAATGCCTGATAAAGAGAAATACGGTTACGGAAGACACAGCAGGCGCTCCGTCCGATTGAAGGATTATGATTATTCCAAACAAGGCGCATATTTTGTCACGATCTGCGCCTACCATAGGGCATGTTTGTTTGGCGAAATCATGGCCAGTACAATGCGCCTGAACCAATCAGGGGAATTAATTCAGCGGATCTGGGATGAATTACCGAATCGTTATACAAATTTGATTTACCGGGCTATGGTGGCAAGAAGATGATCCGCATATTCGTGGGAATCTTGAGGTCCTTGGCTCGGTTCCATCCGGCTTTATCCATTACCATGAGGATGAAATCGTTGGGATGACGCTGAGACACCTCAGAGAGAAACAGCGACATGGCGTGTGCATTAACCACGGGAATAACCAAAGAATCCAGAATGCCATCAGCCGGTGATACTGCCGCATATACGTAAGTGTATTCGCGAACCATATGACTAGGCACAGATGGTCGCACGCCTGGCGGAGCCCAACAGTTGTGAGGATTATTGATTCTGCCAAAGCGGGCTTCGTCCTGAAACATAGGCAGGACACGCTTTCCTTTTTTCGCTTGGCGTTTGGCCTCTTTGGCTACTTCTCCTTCGAGTTTTTTTTGAACCCTTCTTGGGCCGATTTATTGGCCTTGGGGTGGCGTCGTCTGGGAACTATCTTCCGCCAGCCATGTCTTTCCAACATCCGGTATACGGTCGTCTCGGCCACCTTGTGCCCGAGCCTCTTTTCAAGAGCAGTGTGACGCTTTTATATTGATGCCGAATCATCTCCACGGGATTATTGTGTTAACCGACAATGCCGCGGTAGGGGCGCCGCTTGCTGCGCCCGTTCCGGGCAGGGCAAGCCCTGCCCCTACATTGGGGGGTATCGTTCGGACATTCAAATCCATATCCACTATCCTGCTGAACCGACTATTATCTCGAACGGGTCGGCCTCTTTGGCAGCGCAATTATTACGAACACATTATCCGAAATGAAAGATCGCTAAACGCGATTCGTGACTACATTTTGAATAACCCCAACCGCTGGTCGGATGATCCCGAAAACCCGGTATCATTTCCGGATTTCTAGACTCCGGCTGGAGACGAGAAGAAGCCGGGGGCCGGCAGCAAGGTGAGCATTCAAACGTGGGGCAGTCCCGCTGTCGCGCGGGACTGCCCTAAATTCGAAAAAAAAGACGGGCAAATTACCCGTCATGAATAATCGACTTGAGAAAAGTCCGGTCAATAACAATTCCCGCGGCGCCGTTCGAGTCTTCCCTCAACCTTATCAATTTAAGGGGTTATGTCTTACTATTTACCCGCAAACGCCGCGGAACACAGCCCTGAAAATGTCGCGTACTAATTTAATCGCTAGAGAATTCTTATCAATTTCTTCTTTATAAATTTTTGATTCCTTCCGGTTGAATCCCCCCCTTGTGAGCTCTCTCTAAATCCCCCCACGTGAGGCAAGGGCCCCACCATAGAGAGCTTCATCAAAATGCTGCGGCTTTTTGTTTCAATTCAACTGTCAACCTCGTTCGTGCGGAGTCCAACAGCCGCATGTATTCGCCGTACATTTCCGTTACGTATAACCGACTATAATCCGGCCGTTGAGTAACGGTCTGGTATGCTTTCATAAAAGATCGATATTCATTCGTGTCCGAGAGTCTACTGAAAACTCTATCCACAAGCGTACGATCCAGTTCCATAGGCTCGCCGCCTGATCGGAGAGCCAGCGAAGCATTCAGTATTGTTTTGTTTTCAGCCTGATACATTTGAGCTATATTGCGTTGCAACAAATCAATATCTTGTAACTGCTCGAAAAGTTGCTGAGTCTGACGATCCAACGGAATTGAAAAGTCTTGTGAACGAGCGGTACAGGGGAATGCTGTAATTATCGACAATAGGATATAAAAACATAATATAACGGCCTTATCGCTCATCGGACTGCTCCCCCTTTCTTAAAGTACGAAGAGAATAATAATTATTGAGACGAGATGGAGCCATTTGTAGTAATTTGAATACCCATGTTGGCTCTGCTGTAATAATTTAGTTTAACCATCTCGTCCCATCCATCCCTGTACGACTTTTTCGAAGCCGGAGTCGTTTAGCAATTATTTCCACCAAGCACACACACTCTAGCTCACCGATTTATCTGGACTCCGGCTGACCCGGTGAGTGGTAAGACCGACCTGAGTGTGAGGACCCTATCGAACCGAATTCATTCGAAACTACCTGTTGTTTGGCAGCCACAAGTACGCCGCCGGCCGCAAGGACATTCGCCTTGTCGCCTTGTTGAACAAAATGCTCGAAATACTTGGTATAAATGTGATCCGGGCCGAACATTGCAGTCAAACATTCAAAGGCTTTGCGTCTCCAATTCTGGAAAGCCACCTGATCAAAATCAGATTCAAGCACGCCCCAGCCCGCTTTTATCAATTCATCAATGCGGTGTTCGATAGACATTTTTGCCCCCTTCCAGGAATTTGGGGGGGAGAGCCATCGAGCTCTCGGCGCTCCCCCTAATCTTCCCCCCTTGACACCTACGGAGACGCGCTACCTCGCGCTGACCGTCCGAAGAATTAGGAAATTTTTATCAATTTTTTGACTGAATAGTCGTGATCCCTTGACGCTTGTATAAGCATTTTATATGCCAATTCGACAGAATAGATTCTTTTTATAGTAATTTGAACAATTTAGTTATCATTGGCTTGGCGCAGCGGATATTTTGTACGATCATTGAAAATGACTGGTAAATCGACACACACTGTCGGCTATAGTTTTTTCGGGGAGTTAGCACTTTGCCAGTGTCTTATGTTTAGTCACTTGGCTCATCTGTTGCCCGATTTTCGCGCTCTAGTCCGAATCGCTTTAAATATCGATATAATGAATCCCGCGATATGCCCAAAAGACGCGCTGCCTTTCTGCGATTTGCTCCGGCGCGGCGCATCGCCTCCGCACAAAGTGATTCAATCACCTCTTCCGTCACGCTATGAAGCGTGCGACCAGCCACTGGGAACGTGGATGTGATCGACCATGCCTGCGCGCTCGCGGTAAGGGCAGGCAGGCTCAGTCTCAAACTTTCGCCTTCGGACAACATCAAGGAACGCTCAAGGACATTCCTTAACTCCCGGACATTTCCGGGCCAATCATAGCCTGTGAGAGCAAGCTTGGAAGCAGAATCAATAGCAGGCATACGAGTCAACTGAAGATCTTGTGCAATCTGTAACATGATTTCTTCTGCAAGGGTCTGGATGTCATCAATTCTGTCACGCAGCGGTGGAATCGTTATAGTCATCACATTGATCCGATAAAAGAGGTCTTGCCTGAAACGACCCTCTTTAACTTCTTCCTCCAGGTCTTTATTAGTAGCGAACATGAGCCTGGCATTGACAGAGATCTCTTGTTCCCCACCCACTCGCGTGAATGATTTGGTATCCAAAAATGTCAGCAGCTTCGCTTGTAAAGGAGGTGACAGATCGCCGATTTCGTTCAGCAAAAGCGTGCCGCCTTCGGCAAGTTCAAGGAGCCCGCGTTTACGTGAATGCGCGCCCGTAAATGCTCCGCGTTCGTGACCGAAGAGTTCGGATTCAGCCAGTTCCGGAGGTAAAGCGGCGCAGTTGATGGAAAAATAAGGCCCTCCCGCGCGTCCGGAGTGATCGTGGATATAACGCGCAAGATAATCCTTGCCGCTCCCGCTTTCACCGAGCAAGAGAATCACTGTGTCTCTATTGGCCGCTTTCAGGGCTAATTGCAACGTATCTTGCATAACTTTTGAGCGAAGCCCGTCAAGCGCAGGTGGAGCTTCCAGCTCCAACCCGCGGCGTTCCGTGATATCACGCGCTATTCCGCATAGACCGATCACAACGCCCCCGGCATCTCGAAGAGGCACCCTGATTTCATTGAATCGCATTGGCGTGCCTTTGATGTTCCTGGCGCGCTCTTCTTCTATCGTCTGGCCTTCCAGTACCCGGGTCTCCAAATCTTTCTCGTACTCAGCCCCTTCTGCTCCGAACAGGTCCTCATACTTGAGTCCGAAGATCTTTTCGGGTTTCCTGGAAAAAAGTTTTGCAAACGCGGGGTTGACCTGCGTGTATTTTAAGGATTTGTCCTTGATAAAAATCAAATCCTGCGCGCCCTCGAAAATGGCCCGGAACCTCTGCTCGCTTTCGCGTAATTCCCGTTCGGCTTGTTTAAGGACTGAAATGTCCTCCCACACGCAAACAATGCTAGTGGTTCCGAATAGCACTAAGCGAGTGAGCCTAAGGTGAGCACTAAAGCGCTCTCCATCTTTTTTGCACCCCAGGAGCTCTCCACGCCAGTGTCCCTTTGCCAGCGCTTGAGAAAAAGCTTCGGGCAAACGCGCGGAAATTTCGCCCCCGAGACAGTCCTCGAACTCGAACGCATTTTTCGATAATGATAATTCCCCTCGTTGATAACCGAACATCGCTTCAAAGGCGGCGTTGGTAACAGATATGTCTCCCTTCTCGTCGCATACGCATACCCCTTCCGCCATACTGCTCAAGACCTCTGACTGGATCTTAAAGACTTGTTGTTCAAGCCGTTTGGCTTCCGAGATGTCAGATACGGCAACCCGACAGGTTGCTAATTTGCCTTGTTCATCCGGCACACCGATGCTTTCCAATCTGGCATAAATCGGTTGCCCGCGGTGGTTATTCAATTCTATTTCGCAGGTTTGCTTGACCGGTGTTCCAAACACGCTTTTTAAGTGAGAAAAAAATGAGCTGTGATCGTGCGGGGAAACCACTAGCATAAAAGGTTGCTTGATTAAATTGCGGCGTTCAAGGTTGACGAGACGGGCTCCGCTCAAATTAGCTTCCAGGATCACCCCGTGCGGATCAAGCGTAAAGTACCCTACAGGTGAAAAATCATACAGGTCCGCGTACTTGTCTCTCGATTCCTGCAGCTCTATTTGCGCTCGGCGGAGTTCGTGATTTTGTATTTCAAGCTCCGCCTGATGGACCTGTAGCTCATGAGCTAATGCGCGCACCTCCTCCTCGGACAACTTTGAGACATCCTGCTCCAATCGGGATTCTTGTACCTGTGTCTCCGCCTCCCTCCGGAGATCTTCAAAATTGTTATCAGGTCTCTTATCCTCACTCATCGAAATGTTCCCCGGATACCGTGTATCTCCGCTCCGCTAAACGGAATCAAAGATCTATGACAAATATATAATTCTGATTTCGCTCGGTGAAAATAGGCAAAATGAACTCCAAATATGAATCAGCCTCCCAGCTGCCTTGCGACTACTGCTTGAAAGATCTTATCTGGTGCAGGAACGCAGATTTTCAATATCATGGCAAGCATTCCTTAACTGTCGCGGGATCTTTCTGTCTGACCAGATCTTGGCACGATTCTGCTGTAGGGGCAGGGCTTGCCATGCACAGTAAGACGACATTTCCACAACGAATTCATCACTGCTTCAAGATCATTCGATAAAAGGCTCTAGTATTTGGCCATCAATCGCAGGCTGCCTTGCGAAATGCTTGAAAATCTTTTCTGGTGCGGGAACGCAGACTTTCAAATCATGGCAGGCTTTCCGAAACTGTCTCAGAATCATCCTGTCAGCCAAGATCGTGGCACGATGCTGCTGTAGGGGCAGGGCTTGCCTGCCCAGTAGGGGCGCAGCAAGCGGCGCCGTACAGTGGCTGTTTGCTACGGACCGCCAGTCTCGCTGCATGCAACCTCAGTTGGGTTCAATCTCTGCATTGATATCGCGGCACGATTTCGGGTTCAGCAAGAATTCTGAGACAGTTTCTTCCAGCCTGCCCTGGATAAGATTTGTAATTCTTGACGTGACTATTTTTTCGCTTTTGGGTCCACAGAGCATAGTTCCGCAGGGTTTGCAACTTCGTCTAAATCAAGATTAATACCCACCCATTCGATTACTTCGCCCTTATCATTCTTGACCGGCACTCCCCGCGCAAGAATGTTTCGACTCTTTCCGGATTTGTCACGAACCGAGAACCTGTGGCTCCAGGTGTCGTTGACTTCGATGCAGTTCTTCCAATCGGCAAGCAGCTTATCCAAGTTTTCTATTTGCATCCTGCCGATCCATTTATATCCATCGCGGTCCTCAACCGTCAGGCCCAACATGTCCATGAAGCTTTTGCTGAAATAGGTCATCTTCCCGTCGGGCGCGCAGGTCCAGACTCCCGCAAACAGCTCACCAATGCCTCGATAACGCCGCTCGCTTTCCAGGAGCTCCTTTTCCGTTTGTTTCCGGCGGGAAATATCCACGAAGGTAACAACAATCCCCTCTATGACGTTTTGAACCGTCCGATATGGATGCATACGCATGATGTACCAGCTCCCCGAAGTGGACCGCACTTCTGTTTCTTTTGACTTGAGTGTCAGAAGCACTTCCTGCGCATCTTCAACAAGTAATTTATATTCGAGGTTATGGACGATGTCGGTTATGGGGCGCCCAATGTCGCTTTCAATAAGTTTAACAATTTTTGTAGCCGGTGGAGTAAAGCGCTGAACGTTGAGATCGGCATCCAGGAAGATCGTCCCGATTTGTGTAGCGGCAAGGAGATTGCTCATATCATCATTGGCTTTTGCCAACATGTCTATTTTTTGCTGTAACTCGGAATTTACGGTGACCAACTCCTCGTTTACCGACTGCTGTTCCTCCTTAGAGGTCTCCAGCTCCTCATTGGTGCTCTGCAGCTCCTCGTTGGCGGACTGCAATTCCTCATTGGTAGACTTAAGCTCTTGGTTAGAGGTCTCCAACTCTTCGATAGTGGTCTGCAAGTATTCCGTCGTGGAGGCCAACTGATGTTCCAGCTCCTTAGTCCTGACCGCGGATTTCTTCTCCTCGAATTCGGGAGCCGCGCTGGCGCCGGGCTCTTCGAGATGCGGTTTGGCTTCCTCAAAGACGACCAGGAATAGTCCTCGTTTCGACGGCGGTTCCAGAATCGGTTTCACTATAAGATTAAGTGTAAAGTCATCTGCAGGCCCCGTCCGCACATTCTCGTACCTTACCGGACCCTTTGTCGAGACCGCCTTTCGGATGGCATTGGCCAACTCAAGCTTCAAGCCTCCCCTTACCATCGCCATAGCGTTGAAGCGCGCTTCCCCTACAGGGGGACCGAGATACCTGTCCGTTGAACCGTGGAAGTACAATATGTCGGATTTTTCATCGATGAGCACCCCTGAAGCTCCGTACGTATCCAACAGCGCCTGTTCCGCCAATTGCTGGTTGGTAATCCGCAAAAGTTGCCTCGGAGCATTCGTTTCGGCCGGAATCGGCTGGTTGCCGCGGGTCAAAGTGCGTGGAGGCAATCCCAGCGGGATCCCTTCCGTGGGCTCCGCCTCCTTCCGTCGGAATATTTTCCACTTCCTGTCCACTGGAGCGAACAGGTCCGAGAATTCACCGACAGTTTCCGCGGTGCCCAGAAACAGAAAACCGTTTTTAGCCAAAGCGTAGTGGAAGATCGGCAGAATTCGTTTTTGTAGCTCCGATCCCATGTAGATCAGAAGATTTCTGCAACTTATGAGATCTATCTTGGAGAACGGCGGGTCGGTAGCGACGTTCTGGACAGCGAAGACGACCATGTCCCGCACATTTTTTTTCACGCGATAAGCGCCGTTCTGCTTGCTAAAAAAACGACCCAACCTACCCGGCTGGACGTCTACTGCAATACCGTGTGGGTATAGTCCTGCCCGAGCGTTTTCAATAGCGCCGCTGTCTATGTCGGTAGCAAAGATATGGATTGTAATTTCCGTTTCGGTCCGCTCCATATACTCCCGGAATAAAATGGCCAGCGAGTAGGCTTCTTCCCCTGTGGAGCAAGCGGGTACCCAGACACGCAACTCGCCATTCACCTCCCCCTTTTCTTTACAAAGAGCGGGAATCACTTTCATTGTCAGGTGTTCGAAAGCCTCTTTATCGCGAAAGAAGTTGGTAACACCGATCAAGATTTCCTTAAAAAGAATATCTATTTCGTCTGCGTATTTCTGAAGGTAGCGAAGGTACCCGGACATGTCGCGAATCCCATGGATCGCCATTCTTCGCTCGATGCGTCGAACGATAGTGCTCTGTTTGTAAAAGGAGAAGTCATGACCTGTCCTGGAGCGAATCAGTATCAGTACCTTTTGCAGGGAGCTGAGTGCGTCGAGTTCCGTCTCAGGGGCTTTGCCGGCCTCTTTGGTAAAAGGATGACGAACGTAGGCGATCAATTGCTCCGGCATATTGTCGGGCGGTAGCACGTAGTCCACCAGCCCGGTCCCTATAGCGCTCCTGGGCATGCCGTCGTACTTTGCGGTCGACGGATCCTGGACCATAACCATGCCGCCCTGCCCCTTGATCTCTCTCAATCCCAGAGTTCCTTCCGTTCCGCTACCAGAGAGCACTAAGCAGATGGCCTTTTCCTTCCGGTCTTCCGAGAGAGAGCGGAAAAAGGAATCAATCGGTTGGCGCAGACCCCTCGGAGCCAATGGTTCCAAAAGATGAAGCCGCCCGTGAAGGATCGCCATGTCCGAATTCGGAGGAATGACATAAATGTTGTCAGGCTCGACCTTCATGTTGTCCCGAACTTCCGTGACCGCCATTCTCGTAAACGATCTGATCAGGTCGGCCAGGATGCTCTTATGGGTCGGGTCCAGGTGTTGAATCAGCACAAATGCCATCCCGGAGTCCGGCGGCATATTGTTGAAGAACTGCTCGAACGCATCCAGACCTCCTGCTGACGCGCCTATCCCTACAATTGGAAAATCCGAAGCGCCCCGGCCTTTGGTAGGCTGCGGTTTCTTGGGCTTATCAGTCCCCGGAACCAGCGCTCGGGAGCGCCGCGTATCTTGTGATCTTTTCGGAATGCCGGTTTTTTCGTTCTTGGCACTGCGAGTCGCCTTTTTAGTGGCCATTTTGCGCTCTCCTGTTGAGATCGATGGTGTCCCCCAAATCGCTTTTGACTCTAGTTGTAATCATTGAAGACAGATGTAATTTGCCTCGGTTATGCTCCGCGTACAACCCCTTTTCTAACATTAATTCGAATATGGACTAAAATCAAAAGAATCTTCGCCGTTCCACATCAAGCCCCTGTCGATTCCGCTCAAGCTGCCGTACGCGCTGGGATTGTGGCTGAGTACCGTAAAAGGTAAGGCTAACATACGGCAGTACCCTCCTCCTCCGATATAACTTTGCCTATTAGTCCAATTAACAGTATAAGGTGAGATGAAGATCGGCTCTCTCAAGGAAAATATGAAATGAACAGGGAAATGTTATCGCGTGACCCGTACATTTTGCTGGTAGAGGATAATCCGGTAGATGTTTTTATAACAAAGAAAGCGTTGGAGGAGGGCGGCTTTCGCTTCACGTTACACGTGATTGAAGATGGACAACAGGCATTGGACTTTCTTCATGAACACTGCAGTTCCACTGATGTAAATTCGTTTTGTCCCGATATTATTCTGCTAGACCTAAACTTACCCGGAATAAGTGGGAAAGAAGTTTTAGCCGACATCAGAGACCACCAAAGCACGTCACTCATTCCCGTTATTGTTTTAACCACCTCGAGTGCGGAACAAGACATAATCGAATCCTATTCGCGGCATGCCAATTGTTACATCACAAAGCCCGTCGACGTTGATAATTTTAAGAAGGCAATACAAAGCATAGGAATTTTTTGGATGGAGATTGCCGAGCTGCCCAAAAGTCCAAATTAGGACACTACCGAATAGTGCCCACAACGCTCGCTCTGCGTTCAATCATACGAGCCAGCTATTCTCCTATTGATCTCACGCGAAAAAGGCTTAGAATTCAAGTTTGAAAAACGCGAACAGGAGGCTTCTATGGAGGCTTTGGAAGCGATTCTCACGCGCCGCAGCATTCGTCAATATACTTCACAATCTGTCAATGACGACACAGTAACGGAACTTTTGAAAGCTGCGATGAGCGC
Source organism: uncultured delta proteobacterium (assembly GCA_963741425.1). GTDB lineage: Bacteria > Desulfobacterota > Desulfomonilia > Desulfomonilales > Desulfomonilaceae > DATJPW01. The sequence goes on along the minus strand of CAVUHP010000022.1, from coordinate 19,740 downwards.
GCCGACCGCGGGAAATGAACCGTGGCACTTTGTTGTCATCAAGGATCGGACCACACTTGACGCGGTCCCCAAGTTTCATGTTCATTCTCAGATGCTGAAACAGGCTCAGGTTGCGATTGCGGTTTGCGGAGACCCGACAGTGGAAACGCTGAAGGGACGCTGGATTCTGGATTGCGCGGCGACGACGGAAAATATCCTAATCGCTGCCAATGGCCTTGGATTAGGTGCCTGCTGGGTGGGAATCTACCCGGTGGAGGAACGGATGCAGGCGCTCAGGGATCTCTTGGGAATTCCCGGGCATGTGATTCCACTGTGCATGGTCTCCATCGGCTATCCCGCGGAAAAAAAGGGGCCTTCGGCCAGATTTAGGCCGGAACTTGTGCATAAAGGAAAATGGTAGCGGGATCGAAGCGTTAGAGCCAGTCTGGAGGTTTCAATTCATCGAACCTAAATTTCAGGGAAACGACCCCTTCCGATAGTTTCTCGTGCTGCACGTACGGGACCTTATCAAAGACCTTGAGCATGGCCGTGTTGGAAAGCAGCACGTCTGCTGCAAAGCCTTTGACTCCCCGTTCCGCAGCAATTTCCATCAGGAAATTGAGCAAGAACGTGGCGAGGCCCCTCCCCTGAAAGTCTTCATCTATCATGAATGAAACGTCTGCGAATTCTTTGTTCTTATCGAGCAAGTAGCGCGCCTCGGCCATTATCCGACAATCTTCACACGGGCCGGTGGTAATCACCACCGACAGGCCGTCTTGATCGTTGACATTGACATATTCCTGCACGTTCTTGTGCGGCATACTCTTTCGAGGCGTGAAATACCTGAAGTAAACCGAACTGTCCGATAAATTGTAAAACAAATCCCGGATCATCGATTCGTCGGTAGGCTTGATAGGCCTGACATAAGCTCTCGTTCCGTCTTTAAGTACGAGCTCGGTGGTCGCTCTGGCCGTGAGTTCCGTGGAAGCCATTTTGTAATAAGTCTGATTGCGAGGAATGTACCCCATCGCCCGGGCTTTGTTGAACAGGTCCTCTCTATGATCCGGATGGGCGACTTCGATCAAGGCCATGGCCCGCCCCCTCAGGGACTTCCCTCCCAAATACGCTATCCCAAATTCTGTAACCAGATAATTCGTATCCCCGCGATTCATCATTACCGCGGCCCTGGCTCCGAATGATGGAACTATATTGGAACGCCCTGTTTTCTCAGAAGTAGAAAGCAGGCAGACGATGGAACGTCCATCCTTGGCCAGGTTCGCTCCTCGCATGAAGTCATGATCTCCCCCGGACCCGAAGAAAGCGGTTGGTGTGGGTCCGCCTTGCCTTATTTGACCGCGAAGATCGACTTGTATTGCCATATTTATGGCCACCGTCTTGTCATTGGAAACGATAAAGGATGGGTCCAAAACCACGTCCGACGGATAGAATTCCACCAAAGAATTATCATTAACATAATCGTATAAGCGACGTGTCCCGATGCAGCAGGTAGCCACCGATTTCCCCCTGTACATTTTCTTTGTGCTGTTGTCGATTACCCCCAATTCAATCAAATCGGCCAAAGGGTTGGTAAAAATTTCGGTGTGCAATCCGAGATGCTGACGATGTTTCAGGTAGTCTATCAGTCCTCTCGAAATTCCTGAAAATCCGAATTGAAGGACAGAACCATCGTCGATCAGATCCGCGCAATATTTACTTATTACCATTTCTCGCTTTGAAAGCGGCTCCTCAGGAAACTCCGGAAGCTCCTCCTCGGCATACACCAGATAGTTGATCCGATCCGCGGGGACAAAAGTGTCACCTAAAGTTCGGGGCATCTGTGGATTGACTTGAGCTATAACCATGCGAGCGCATTGCACTGCGGCCAATGCTATGTCAACCGATATCCCGAGGCTAAATCTACCGAAGCGATCCGGCTCCGAGACCTGGATTATTGCAACGTCAATCGGTATTCGACGCTTTCGGAAAAACTCCGGAATCTGTGAATGAAAAATCGGCACATAATCAGCCTCATATTGTTGTTTGGATAATCGGCTGGGACTATCCACGAAAAATGTTTTGAAGCCGAACCTGTCCGGGTACGTGGAAACTAGAGCCGCCGCCTCAGAACCTGAAAGAAATTGTATCAACTCCGCATCGAAAATCGATCCGTTACCGAGAGCCCTTATGAGAGCTTTGGGTTCCGAGACCATGCTGCCGAGATATATTCTGTCGCCGTTCTTGACATGGGATACGGCTTCCTCAACGGAAACCAATTTTGATGCATATCGATTTTTCCAGTGCTGCATTCGAGAGTTACTCTCCAGGACAAAGATTATTGTCGGCCCGTTCTTAACGGATCGCCGGATTGAGGACCAGTGGCGGGACTTGTAACCTCTACGCAAAGAACAACGCCGCCTTTAGCCGGATAATATCTCCTACCATGCCAGTCAATGTAGTTGCGAAAAAGGGATCTCGCGAAAACGAATGCTGTTACAAAGATGAAAGGCAAAAAAGAGAGCAACCAATTAAAGAGAGAGATCCGGAAAGGATTCATGCTCCAAAATAGAATGGCCGCAGCAAAGACCACGATAATAAAAATGTATGATGACCATCCAAGAATCGGGCTAATCATCCCGAACGGAAAGAATGTAGCAACAACGACGGCAATTATGGTTGCAACTGTCAGGCCCAACTCGAACACGAGTGTGCCGCTCCAGATAATCGGGTTGGTCCATTTGGGAAATAAAATCTGCCGATCCATATAATGGATAAAGCCGCTCAAAGATTGGTTGGGCAATGGAGATCTCAAGAGAGATTTCGGGTCCAAAAAGACCGGTATTCCCGCTCGATCCAGAATGTTCCCCAGCGCCAGATCGTCAATTACATTTCGAGACCATTCTTCTATTACATTAAGATCGTTAAATAATTTTCGGTCAATAGCAGTCGCCCCGCCCCAAGGTTTGGGTTTATTCGCAATTAGAAGCAAGAGGAAGGCCGAGTATATAGCTTGCGAGATTCCCCATAGGGTTGCGGGCCGAGGATCAAAGGTCCTGAACGTCGTGACTACTTTGAAAATTCCGGTTCTGATCGGTTCTGTGAAATGAGTCAGCCAGTTCGCTCCCACCATGTTAGTGCTATCGCAAAAGATGATAATCTCGGTATCTGAACCTAAATTTTGCATCCCTTGCACAAGATTATGATTTTTTTGGCCGCACAAGCCGGCTACTCCGGTAATCACTTTTTTGGCATGTGGAAATCGGCTGCAAAACTTGTCGATAAGCAAGACGGCCGGATCATTCCGGCTCTCAATAAGAAAGATGACATTGTAAGATGGATAGTCCTGCCGCAACAGCGATTCCAGTATTTTTTCCTGATCGGGCAAAACGCCTTTGATGGGAACCAGGATTTCCATCATGGGAAAATTGGTTGATATTCCCTGATCATTGAGTTTAGCGGCTAAATGAATTCTAATTGCCCCGAGACATACCGAAAAGACAGGCGGGATCAGGGTAAGCATAAACCAGAAAAATATGATCCATTCGAAAAAAGTCATTCAGAGTAAACCTCGCGCACGCTCTATCAGTCGGGCATCCCTGTTTTTTGCCATACTTGTACTGATTCGTATCACAATTTATGGTTGACTATAGCTCATTTTCCCGTGCTTGCAAAAATAACGACATAAGGGTTCAGTTACGGGCGGCCTAAGAATGTCATTGCGAGCGGAGCGAAGCAATCTCCCAAAGCTTAGGAGATTGCCACGGCCTTACGGCCTCGCAATGACAAATTTCGACCCCGGGTGACTGGAGCCTTACATAAGGACATTGTTTTAACCGCGAAGTCATTATAGGATTGTCCAATGGCAAGGATTCTTTATGCATTAATGGGCGATGCGCGCGGTCATATGAATCACGCGCTAATGGTAGCGCAGGGGCTCCACCGGCACGAGTTCCTTTTCGTGGGCGGTGGAACCGCGGTTGATCTGAGATCGTTGGGTTACAATGTTGAAGAAGTCCCTTTTGCAGCCACTTATTACAAGAATAACAGCGTAGACATCCCCGCGACAGTTGGAAATGCGCTCAAGGTTTTCGCTACAAGTAAAAAAATTGTAAGAAGAGTTTCCGAGATCGTTACCGCCTTCGATCCGGATCTAATTATCAGCGATTATGAGTACTTTACCCCTCTAGCAGCGCGAATGCTCGGCCGGGACTGCATAAGCTTCGACCATCAGCATATAGTGACGCATTGCCGATACGATCCGCCACCCGTTCAACAAGCAGGCAGATGGATGCTAAAATTCATCGCGTCACGCTTTTACAGCAACTGCTCTCGATTCATCATAATTTCATTTTTTGATCTGCCACCATTTGATGCCTTGAACACGGAAGTTTTGCCTCCGCTGATTCGAAAATCAGTTACCGAACATTTGCCGACAGAAGGGGATCATGTCCTGGTGTATCAGACTTCGCCGACTTTCTTTAAGCTGTTTCCTGTTTTGGAGGAGATGAACAGCCGGTTCGTGATCTATGGATTCGGTGCCCTTCCAGCCAGGAAGAATCTGGAATTTAAGGCGCTGTCGGATCACGGTTTTCTGGAAGATCTGGCGGCCAGCCGCTACTGCATAGTAAACGGCGGCCACAACGTGATATCCGAGGCTTTATTTCTAAAAAAGCCCGTGTTTTGTTTCCCCATTGGCGGAGCGTACGAGCAGTTTATAAATGCGTATTTTGTTCAGAAGCTGAGTTTTGGCGATTATTCGGTCGCATCAAGGCCGGTAAAAGGCATGCTGGATTCTTTTGAATCGCGATTAACCGATTTCCGGGACTCCATCCGACGAGAGAATTTCTACGGGAACGAGGTAGTTTGCAGCCGCTTGGAAATGCGAATGGGGTCAGGTCTTGAATCTTGAAATGTGTCAAGATTCAAGACCTGACCCCGTTGCTTCAATAACCCATAAGTCCGCAACAACGCGTGCACACCGGCATTAAACCCTTTTCCGAGATGCTCTTTCGAAATTTGCGATACGGGGCGGAGTTCCAGATTTGCGTGACGGTCTTTTCCTTCACATTGCCGACGACAAAATCATGATAGTCCCTGCACGGGGACATGTCGCCGTTGGAATTAATTTCAACTGCGCTGTACACGGAGACACAACGATTATATCCAAAATCGCAATCGTGGACAGTATAGTACTCTTCCAGATTTCTTGCGCTCGTCAGCGGAGGTAAAATTATCACTGAGGGACCTGAAAGTTTGGCGGATTTCCTGTGGAGCTGCTTCAATTGAGCGGAAAGAACACCTATATCGGGAGGCCGCCAGTCGCCGATCCAGCCATAATGCTTCACCGGTTTGAAGCCGAAACGTTCTTCGAAATCTTTGGTCTGCTTGTCGGCAGATTCCTGATCGATCCACCAGGCAAGATAAAAAACACAAATATCCACTTTGTCCTTAAATCGATCGTAGATCTCCACCAGCCGATTATAATTTAAATTGTTGATCGTGGTGAGCGAAGCGAGAAGCGGTAGGCGTTGGCCCATTTGTTTTCGAATATCGCGTATTTTATCTATGGCTGATAGTATTGTACCGAAGTTGTCGAAGCGAGGATTCGCTCCGGGGCGGCTTGCATTGTGGGTCTCCGCATCAGGACCGTCTATTGACATCTGTATAAGGAACATAGGAGCCTTGACTAGTCGCTCGGCATGCTGCGCAAGTCCCGTTCCGTTTGTGGCGATGCTTGGCGCCATACCCAACCGGGCGGCTTCTTCAATAATTTCCACAGAGCCCTTGTAGAGCATAGGTTCGCCACCCCATAAATAAACAGAAGGAGTATGCCTCTTTTCTTTGAGGTCTCGGAGAAGCTCTATGTACCTGTCAGGGCTAACTTCCTGATCTCTTAAGGCCTTGATTCCGCAATTTCGCAAAAAACCGCTGTCACCCCACTGCCCACAGGTATGGCAACGAAGATTACATAGGTCGGTTATCCGTATGCTGAATTGCCTGATTTTGCCGGCCCTGCCGTCGCCTGTGCGAGGCGACAAATTGCGACGGAGCTTGTCAATCTGAATCATGCTCAAATTCTTAGCGTATCCGGGAGCTTCAATAAATTTGGGAATAGTTTTAAGAATATTCGAAACCGGTACCCAGGCTTGGCTCATAACTTGATCCTCTCGATACATCAAAGGCTATTTCGGAGCGTATCATAGCCATCAATCAACGATTGCGCAATAGGAAGTGGAACTGTTTGGTATCACAGCCTTAAACCACTGGATAATGGCTGTATAGGGGCGCTCCCGCGTGTGCGCCATCCCCACGAATCCGTTATGATCCCGAATTATCCGCGGCAGAATAAATTTCATCGGATATTTGTGTACGGCGCGACCGCCGGTCGCGCCGTACAGGTATCAAAACTTGAAGAGCTTTATGACCTAGCTTGACCGCTAGGACCGGTGCGTGGTACCTTCCGTGCGATCCGCAAATATCCAATTTTAGTTGGAAGATTGCAGACCAAGCTTCTAATGGCTTTTCGACAAAATTTCTCGCTATATGCATAATCGTAGAAAATTACTTTTTATCATCATATTAGCATGTCTGACCCATGCCGCCGTGCGAATCTACGATTTGGATCGCGCAAGTTTCTGGTGTGACGAGACTTTGACATGGTGGATGTCAAATTGGTCGCTCGGCACCCTGATTTCCGCGGTACTCGATGTGCATCCGCCTCTATATTTCTTTCTCATGGGATTATGGAAACAACTGTTCGGCTCAAGCGAGGTTGCGTTTAGATCGGTTTCAGTAATCTTTTCAATATTGACGCTGGTTTTCATCTTTCTGCATGCCGACGCTCTGAATGAAAAAAAAACGATATGGATATTTCCGGTTGTTTCCTTATTATTCGTCTTCTCTCCTTATGACATACATTTATCTCGCTTTGCACGAAGCTTTACTATGTTAATGTTTGTTTGTACCGCGTTTTGGTACTTCTATTTCAAGTTTGTCATTTCAGGAGAAAAGATTTATTGGACCCTCAGCTTGCCCACAGGGATTGCCGCGGTATACACGCATCACTTGGCATTGATGTACGTGCCGTGCGCTATTGCTGCCGGATTCTTAGTAAAAGCTAATCGTCAGACCGGTTTGTATGCGCTGTTGCTCGGGGCGATCATAGCCGCTTCTTATATTCCATGGTCGATAATACTGCCGTTTCAAACTATTATAAAACAGTTCCAGTATCACTATTACAGTCTTGCTGACATTTCCGCGGCTTCGATTCTGTCATTGATAAATCCTTACCCGGTTGGTGTTATTTATTCGGGTCTGGACAACACCTTTTTGAAAATTGCAGGTGTAGTCCTGTCAGTGACGGCCATCATAATTGTGGTTTCAAAAATTAAGGAGTGTTGGAGCAACCTTTGGACCAGGGGATTGTTAATACAATCAGGGCTGATTGCACTCCTTATATCGATAAGTCCCACACCTCTATTAAACGAACGAAATTTGTGTATCATTTTCCCTTCGGCATTGCTAATTCTGAGCTACGCGATTGTCACTTTGCCGCGCAATAGGCTGAATTATCTTGCAACAGCGTTTGTTGCGTGTTTTGTCGCTATTAGTTTGGCTGGATTCCCTCATTCCAACCGGGCCCCTGACTGGCGATCCGCGCTCAAACATGTAACTGAAATTAATCCTGCTCCACAATCCACAGGTACTGCTCATTCGTCCCGTCTATGAAGGGCCCACTCTGGAGTATTATTGCAGTAAAGGACTCTTAACCGAGGATTTGGCGAAAACTCAAAGACTCGGGTACGGTCATTCTGATGTTTCCAAGGTCATCCGTCAGATTTTTTTGAGCGAAAAACAGATCGACGAAGTCATTGTGCTGAGCAGTAAATGGGCTGATGGTAGGCCCGATGATTTGACGCGCCAAACTGATTTTGAAATTTCAGAGGCTAAGGAGTTTCTGGCTCTGGATTTTTATAGGATTAAAAGAAATCGTTCGAATGCAACGGACTAGTTATGGAATTGCACATCTCTGGCCCGTAAGTGTGTCCAAACTAAATATTAAGAGAGAGTGAGCGAATCAATTCACGCAGATCCTGTAGTGACTTTTCCGAGATTTTCACTATCTGAAATCCCGCAGCAGCTTCCTGATCCCAGCTTTCGGGCGTCGCCCACACGCATTTTGCATCAAATAGGATCGGACCTTCATCAATGAAATTTTCCGATGGTATGGTAAATGTTTTTGAAGTTCCAGGTTTGGCTTTAATACCTACTATCCCCACACCCTTTTCTGTTATATCCCGCAAGACGCCTTTCGTTTCCGGATGTCCTAATTCATAAACATCGACCGCAACTGCCAAGAAATACCTTGGCAAATCTCGCAGACTCTGCACCGTCACTGAATCATAGGCCTGAAATCGAGCCTCAAGTTCCGCTTGATCTATTTCTCCGGATTGTAGCAATCCATCGAAAGCTCTTTGAAGTCCTTTAGGCGATAGGTCGTGTTTTTCCATCAATTCAAAATCGGTCATACCGGACCTAATATCTTTAACCATCTCCGGGGGTTTAAGTCGCTGGAGAATTACAGTATCCTTGTAAGGGCCGTGCCGAGCATCGAGTTCCGCCTGAGTTATTGCTTTCGTATCCAACAATTGCCTGAATATGCTCTCTAGTCCTTTGGTCGATACTCCGTATTTTGCCATTAATTGGGAGTCGGTCATTCGAGAGCGGATGTCTTGAACTACATCTCTAGCTTTAATTTTAGGTTTAATTGTCATTGGCGCAGCTATAGGAGAAGCTCACAGACTTAGCTAATTTGGGAAAACATTCGGTAGTGCGGATTGAGACTCTTCCCGGTCTCATGACCCGGTTGAGAAGTCCTGTTCCACTATACCGAATTCAAATTGTTTGATTCTCGATCTAACCCCAAAAATGCCGGACTCAATCCGACCCATGCATATTACCAGAATCCATCCAGTGACGACTATTTGATTCGTATTAATTGATTCAGATAAACGATATCTATCGGCAGAATCCCCGAGACGCGTGGTTGGGCAACGCCTTCCATTGATAAGCAAAATATAGGATGCGGTTGCTAATTGGTGGTTTTTAGCGAATCGTTCAATGGGTCAGAATCAGGACGCGTTCCATCCGGTTGTTGGGACAAGCCAAGGTTATTGAAAACACAATTAAAAAGGGCGGAAGTTTTCCGCCCGTGGAACAAAATTCTACGTTAGAATCCGGAATCCTGATTATTTTTCGCATCTACGATTGAATGTCGCGCAGTACGCCTTTTTTATCCCAACGTGATCAGGCGCGTAGACCACCGGACGGGCCCTTGTCTCTGAAAGAGCTACGTGCAAACGGTGCCCTTCGCCACAAGCGCAACCCGGTAAGTTCGCGTAAGCCTCCACAAAGTGTTCTTGCGCCAGCTCTTGCACGTCCAAGCTGGGTTTTTCTTCGATATTCATTGTAGCCTCCAAGAGGTCAATTTATTATTATCAAAAAAAGATTCTCAATTGAGATTCTGCAATTACCGTAACCATCCGGAGCGCCATACGCAAGATACTTAATATTGTGGGGCCGGTTCGAGTGCCAGTAGAAGAGTAGGATGTGGTGAACGAAGCAAACCGCATCGTTCGAGAAAATTCCTCGATTGATGCGGTTCCCCTTGGTCACCGCATCCTACGGGAGCAGCGGGCCGACATTTGGTTAAAATAATCGCGAGGGTGGTCGGCCCCAGAATCATCCGAATGATTCCGGGTTTTCGGGATCATCCGACCAGCGGTTGGGGTTATTCAAAATGTAGTCACGAATTGCGCTTAGCGATGTTTCATTCCGTATGATGAATCCTTCGCGGGAAGAAAAATCATAGGCTTTATAGCAATTGCCAAAAATAATGACGTTCTCTCGACCCGTCACCCCGGCGAAAGCCGGGGTCCAGTCCCGCGTGCCGCGGGATTGGAAAGACTGGATTCCGGCGTACGCCGGAATGACGGCATAAGGCCACCTCGAATCGGACAAAACTTTTGGCAATCGCTATAAATAAAAAGAACCGTTGGGTGTGCTCTATTTTGCGCCGGATGCCGGCTCAGCCTTTCTTCTTTTTTCCAATAAGAGCAACAAAGCAGGTAGCGTGGTCAAAGTGAGCGGGACGGCTGCTACCATGCCTATCACCATGGACCAGCCGAGAAACTCGAGCGAGTAATGTCTTGAAGTCAGCATCGAAACAAAGCCCATGATAATGGTCATGGAAACCACCATAGCGCGCGGCGTCACCCGAGTTGTGGCTTTGGCAATTGAGCCGCCTTCCTCAAATAGACTTCCCATAACTATGTGGGCGCCGTTATGTATTCCAAATCCGAAGATGAGAGGAGCGACGCAAACTATCGAGAACGGGAGTCCCATGCCTGCCGCGCCGAGAACTCCAAGAGTAATGCACAAGGCTCCGAGCATCGGTATAAGGCACAGCGCAACGCCTCTCGGGTGCGGCAAAATTACGAAAAAAGCAAGGACGACACCTACAAAAGCGTACAGGCCTAATCTAAAAAGCTCTGATACAAGATTCGAAAGTATTGCTTCCATGGCCTGCCGTGTTCCCGATAATTTCACCTGAACAGGTAATCCTTTTACAGCTTCCAATACTCGCTGATCAGCTTTCTTCAGTTCATCAGGGTTCGTAATATTATCCAAGTATCTTATCTGTGTCAGGAATCGGTATTTTCCCCCGATTCTTGCCAGATACCAGGATCGCTCCAGTTCGGCGAAGCCGGCTTGGATCTTCTCCACAGGGGCTGTTTCGGTGGATTTGAGGATGTCCCCAATTGAATCGAATGACTTTTCCATTGTTTCGCAGGCACTCGCAGACAGATTGGAGGTTTTCAGTTCAGTTTTAAACGCTTTTTCGAGCCCCGGCCAAGAGGTGTATACTTCAGAAAGCATTGCAATATTTTCTTTTACAATGGAATCCGGAGACATAAGGTAAGATATGGAATCAAATGAGGCTATGTCTCCGTGAGTCTTTATCAAATCTTCAAGAATCCGATCCAATTGACGCTGAGCGGATAGACCGAATTGCAGATCCTCCACGTCAAAGCAAAGGTGAGTCGGTTTAGAAAAATTGGAATGATATTTTCGTGAGATTTTCTCGGAAATTTCCATGGAACTCATGTTCCTGGCGAGAAAAACTTTGAACAAGTCCTTTTCGTAAGAAATACGGGACGCAAAGAATAAGCTGGTCGTAACCACCAGCACAGAAACGGCTACAATGATTCCCGGGCTACGCTGGAACAATGTCGACAGAGTCTTAAAAGACACTCGGATTCGGGGAAAATGATCTTTCTTGCGAGTTGAAGCGACAGTAACTAGCGCTGGAACGAGAAACAGTGTTGATATCAATGTCAAAGCCAACCCTGAAGCGCCTAAATAGCCGAACTGAGACAAGGCTGGTTGATTAGAGAGACACAGACAGAGGAATGCAAGAATTCCGGTAAGTGCGCCTAATATTACCGGCGGCCCGGTCTGCTCGTAAGCTGTAAAAATGGCCGACATGGGAGGTGTGCCCTTATCAATCTCCTCTCTCAAACGTCCCCAGAGATGCTCGCCGTACTCGGTTCCCAGTCCGAGGAGGACACCGGTAGCGCCCATGACAACCGGATTGATCTCATCGTAACTCAAATACATTATCGCGTAATTTGGCCCAATCCCTGCGGCCAGCGATATCAACAAGAGGACTGCGGACCAAAAGCTCTGATAAACGCCTAAAAGAAGAGCCAGCACCAGGCCGAAAGAACATAGTACGATTGTTAAGCTTTCTCGGTCGAAGATCTCCCCTGATTCCTGCTGAAACACCATTTTTCCGGTAAGATGCCATTTTACCCCCTTGAACTGCGGCCCAATATCCGGAATGGTCTTGATCGAGGAGGAGATCTTCTCCGGGATAATTTGATTCAGCCGATTCAATAACTCCTCTCCACGCACAATATCGTGACTCGGGAAATCGGGCGTAACCTGCACGAGATAGAAGGTGCTGTCTGGGCTCGCAATGAGCATATACATATCTCCCAGACTTACCGAACCAATCCTCTTCTTCATAGATTCAGCAATGAAGTGGCCGATTTCCAATGGATCTTCCAGATATGAGTTTTTGCAGATAAGGATTTTCAGCAAGAAATAATCGATTGGTGTTTCTTCGCAAAGCGTCTTTTGAACCTTGAATACTGAGTATCTCCCGAATTTGCTTCCTTTCTCTCTCATTCATTCCCAGCAGAAACTGCTTCAGGAGCAGCATAGTCTGTTCTTCGTTTTCCGGATCAACGAACTGGTACCGCACACGTCGGACCCCGGGAATTTGCGTAATCGCGTCCCCGATATTCTTTATAAATGGGAGACGGGCAGCGCCTGGGGGTTCGGGAAAGGCCAACACCAAGATTACGGCATCTTCTTCACCGAATATTTCGGTGTTTTCTTTTGCCAAGGTGATGACCGGGTTCGTTTCTCCCACTCCTGCTATAAGATCAGTGCTTATTTTGAGAAAAGGCAGCGTCGAAAAACCCGCAACTGAAACTACCAGGAAAACAGCAATTACCAGACGAGGAAATTCCGTTGAAAAGCGGCAGATGCGCAATAAAATATTGATGAGAAACCGCATTCGCTATTCCCTCGGGCCATAATCCAGCTAAGACATACTACGCAATCATATGCTTCATCTTATAAGACCCGATGCGAAATGTGAAGGCGGATGAACATGTAGACCAGTCCACATAATGAGAAGGCCGATCTGAAGAAGTTGTTATTGTACATCTGATTTGGGGGCCTGGGATCGAGAGCGTAACCCGAGACCTGTCATTGTGAGCAATGCGAAGCAATCTCTATTCTCATGCGCGGCAGTAACAAATCCGAGATTGCTTCGTCGCTTTGCTCCTCGCAATGACAAGTTGGGGCCTAGGATCGACAGCGTAACCCGACAGGGGCTAACACCGGCATGGCTGTGGGGGGAGGGATATCCAATCCTCAATAAATTCTTGCACCTCTTGTTTCGTCTCGAAGATACCGAAATGTCCTTCGAGAAGAATATCAGCCTTCAGGTTTAAGAGTCTTTCCAACGAAGCCAGGTATTGTTTTTCGTCAGACAGCAATTCCGAACGGATTGGACCGTGGATGTCTTGCCCGAAAAGGATAAGCTCACCGTCAATCTCTGTAGTATACACGACCGAACCCGGGGAATGGCCCGGGCAATGAATGGCCGTCACAGTACCGCTACCAATGGAAAGGTTCGATTCTTGCCCCTGCAATCTAATATCAATTGCGAATGGTTCGAGGCATGCTCCGATCAAAATGCCGCTCCAGTCACGCTGCTATCGCCTGATTCCAGATAAATCGCATCCAACTCGTGAGCCACGATTCGGCAGCCGTAATCATCTCTCACCCGCTGTGGCGCCGCCGGTATGATCGAAATGACAGTGAGTCAGTAAAAGATATTCGAGCTGCACATTCTGCCCCAGGCATTCGGCAATGTTTTTTCTGAGTTGCGGATGATCTCGCCCGCTTCCGGCATCAATGAGGGCTGCTTTATTGCCGAAACTTACGAGGTAGATTGCCGCGTCCACGGGATCGGTCAGGCCTCTTCCGCCCACTTGCCAGAGATTATTCTTTATTTTTTTGCTCATCAAACTCCTACATTTCTTAGTCGCATATATAATTCGGTCTGCTGCCGATTAAGCCGTATACGCAATTCTAAAATCGAGAGGAAGTGTCGGTCCGGCATCAATATCCACCACGGCCGGGAGTTTCAGAAGGAGAAATGTACAAAAAACCGTATAGAGAGTTCCCCGCGATGATCTCCAATAGTTGATAAATTCTCGCACCTCTTCTTTTGTTTCGATGATGCCGAAATGTCCTTCGAGAAGAATATCGGCCTCTAAATTCGACGAGTGTCTCCAACGAAGCCAGATATTGTTTTTCATCAGACAGTAATTCCGAATGGATCGGACCGTGGATGTCTTGCCCGAAAAGGATAAGCTCACCGTCAATGTCTGTAGTGTACACCACCGAACCCGGGGAATGGCCCGGACAATGAATGGCCGTCACAGTACAGCTCCAATAGGCAATGGTTGATTCTCTGCCCTGCAATCTGATATCAATTGAGAAGGGTTCGAGGGTTGCCCCATATTCTACGGCTCCAGTCACACGGTTGTCACCTGATTCCATATAAATAGCATCTAACTCATGAGCCACGATTCGGCAGCCATAATCGTCTCTCACAGCCTGAGCCCCACCTGTATGATCGAAATGACAATGAGTCAGTAGAAGATATTCGAGTTGTACAGCTTGCTCCCAGGCATTTGGCAATATTCTTTCTCAATTGCGGCTGATCTCGCCCAGTTCCGGCATCGACAAGGGCTGCTTTGTCGCCGAAGCGTACGAGGTAGATTGCGGCATCCGCTGGATCCGTCAGCCCCACTTCCGCCCACTTGCCAGAGATCATCCTTGATTTTTGTGACCACTTCGAGCCCCTAGTAAGACGCAAGATCGAATTGCCTCTTTTCACTCTTCACCAGAGCCTCAATCACGAATCAAATAGGTCCGGCTGAGGAACATCCGGGTCATAGAATTCCCGGAAACCCATTCCGGTGTTCACAATGTTCCAATCGCGAAGCTCTTAGGACTTCTGTGACATCCTGGAAACAGTATCCATGACCTTCTCCAAACCATACTTGTCGATCATGGCTCCGAGTCCCAACTCTACCTCCTCAAGCTCCACTTCTTCTTCTACTTCCTCTTCCCTTTCTTCGTAAACCAGGACATCATTAAGGCACTTCTGAACACACTTCGGCTTTTCCAGCGGTGGATCGTCTTCACACATGTCGCATTTCAGAGGGAGACCGGAATCGGGTTCTTTAAAAAGGTCCCTGGACGGGCAGGAAGCTCTGCAGAAATCACACTCGCCATATTCCTTACCGTCAATCACATATTTGTCTCTACCCATACATTCGGCAGGAGCATACTCACCCGCGAATATCGGAAGCCATATGTCTTTCATTCGATCATAAACCACCTGAACACGAGCCCTTGCGGGATTGTTGCTGCTGTATCTCGGTGTAGCATGAAACGTGGAGCAGATGATCTCACATGCCCGGCAGCCATTGCACTTGTCGGCATCAATCTTGATTGTCTTGATTTTCTTTTTGACTTTGGCCATTTTTTAAGATCCCTCTCTTTTCTAAGTCTTCGGCAACATAACCCAGATCCAATTCCACCAATCTTTCTCGTGTAGGAATACCGTCCATATTCCATCCCTTGAATTTGTAATACGTAGATAAGAGTTGTTCTTCCAGCTCGGGGAACCTCCTTTTCCAATGATCTTCGGGCGGTTTCTCATCAGCCCTTGTCATGCCTCTTCTGTTATTTAATGCCCTGTGAAGATTCCGACTCCTATTGACCATTTTCTTTAGCTCGGTTCGATCTATGTCCATACCGGTCGCCGCGGAGATGAGTTGCGGAAGATTGTTTATGTGATAGGGAGGCTTCAGGCAAAATGATGACATACCCGCGCACAATCCCACGGCGTCATCAATGTTGTGCAGCATCTCCATCCAATCCACAATTTCACTGCTAATCTCCGGAGTTGGGAAATACGGTATCGCCTTATCTCCCCGTGGTTCCCACTCCAGCAACCATTGCTTCCAACTTTCATCAGGAAGCTGTGGCCAATCCTTTACAAACGCTTCTCTCTGCTCCATCGTAGGAAAAGCCGCCTGCGGCCAATTCCCTTCAATTTGGGTAATGCTTATCTTCTCGTTGGTAGCGTACATAAGGAAATAGATGGGATCCAGCATTCCCAGCTTCAGAGGGAGCTGCTCATGTTTTTTGATCGTATTATGATCGAATTTTTCTGCACCGTTGCCGATCTTCCGGGCCGCTTGATAAACCCCGTCGGCCAGAATGTCACCGATCCCTTCCCGGTGGGCCACTCTGTCAAGTAACCAGAAGAACCTCCCCTCCTTATCGGACGGACATCCTTCGAAGTCCTTGTCAGTAAGAATGCCGGCTTCGTAAAGCTCAACAGCGAATGCCAAGATTTGCGGGGTTGAGAATGAGTCTACTCCATATTCTGTGGCACGGTTGAGGATTCTGAAGCCAAAGGCCAAGTCGTCTACATAGGCCGCCATACAATAAGTAAGTTTTCCGAAGCATTTCATCATGAATCTTGGGACACTCTGGTAGGAAATCAGCGCGCCGCAATGCTGCGGACAGTTAAAACAACTTATTAACCTCCTCACCGCTTCCAATTGAGTGCTCGTCCAATTACCTTCGTTTTCTTCGCTCCAGAAGTCTCTTCTCCGAGTCCGGGCATTACCCCACATGAAGTTTTCAGTGTGCCACTTCTCGTCAGTGTGCACCATTTCCTGCGGCGACCCGATCCCTGACAAAATAGTCATTACGTCCGGAATGGGATTTGCGTTTCGGTACTTTATATATTCCCCCACACCGTCCATAAGTTCCATGAATTCAGCCCCCCGGGCAAGATAGACGTCTTTTGTTCCTCGAACTGCGACCGCCTTTATCTTCTTGTCCCCCATGACCGCGCCTCCGCCGAGCCTGCTGGCACTGGACCTGCTTTGCTCGATTGAAGCCGTGAAAACCTTGTTTTCACCGGCAATGCCGATAGCGGCCACCTGGGCTCTCGGCTCTTTCAGCTCCTCTCTTATAAGGTCTTGAGTTTCAAGAGCGCCCTTGCCCTGCAAATGAGAGGCATCACGGAGTTCCACTTTGTCATTGTGTATCCATAGATAAACCCACTTGGGTGACTTGTTGCGAAAGACGACTTTGTCATAACCGGCATATTTCAATTCCGCGGACCAGAATCCCCCCATCATTGGGTACGCCAGCAACCCCGACTCAGGGGAATAGAAGGTGACAACGGTACGGTTAGCGCTAAAAGCCGGAGTGCCGTTGAAAAGACCGGTGCTGAATATCAGTAGATTCTCACGATCAAATGCTTGAGTCTCAGGGGGAACCCTATCCCAGTGCATCTTGACGCTGGTACCCAGCCCCCCAAGGTGAAGTTCCGTCAATTTCGGGTCGGTTTCTACCCGTTCAATGTTTCCTGTCGCCAAATCGATTTCCAGATTAAATCCCGTCTCTGCGTATCTCATCTTGTTCACTCCTTAAAGGCGACTTGCAATATGCTCGTCCGCGCTTTTGCAACCAAAGAAATGTTGATGATGAATTCGTGAGTGTCCCGTCTCTTCGTACACAGCTTCTGTTATTTCCTGGTAGTCTTTTTCAGCGGAATGGGTTTACATAAACGGCTGCCCATCTTTCGAAGAGCATCTCACCGCAGCAATCGTAGAACGACCAAGTTGTCGTCACAAATCGAGAATCCATACCACTGTTGCGAGCCCTTAAATCCGGTTGATTACCCGGAGGCACTGAGAATGATTCCGGTTACCCCGTGGGTTGCAGACCTTTTCTCAACAATTGTGAAAGGTTGCTGTGGGGATTGAGGCAAGATTGCGTCATGCCGACATAACCATCCACAATGGACTGCCCTGCTTCTCACGGGCCGGCGTTTGGAAATAGATCGCGACGCTTTTGTCGCGCATTGAACAGTCGCTTATGTCTCTATTGACATAACTGGCCGAAATCGTCAAGTGGTTTAGTATTGGCCGAAAAACACAGGAAATAGGAAAATTCTGCTTTTCGTTTTAGTTGACGTCCGGCCGGATAGCCGATGCGTGAATTAATGAAATTGAAAAAATGACCCATCCAATACGAAAAGAGTCGCCGATCAATCGCCCTTCATACCCTGTATCTGTGAGACATGACTAAAGAACCAGCTTTCAAGAACTCCAGTCGCATCAGTCCAATGGGATTTCCGAGTATTCACAAGGCGATGCCCAATGGAATCCTACCGGATGGTCTCTTAGAGGAAGTCTTCGGCGGCCTTAATGAAAAAAAGGATGCGGATTCATGCCTCTGATGTTATTAGTATGGAAAAGGTCGGCTAAAGAGAAGTACAATAAACAGGTGATTCGCTTAGGGACGCGGCCGCTGCCAACAGTTCCTATAACATCGCGGAAGGAATTGGAAATGAAAGATCTCAAAGGCATATACGACAGCTCAGAAATCCAAGAGCAGGACAAACCAGGTCGTCGCCACGATGATCAGCAAGACGATAAGACTGGCGACCCTGAGGAATCTTTGCTCAAATCGCGTGATCACTCGAAAAATCGAGAGATATACGACAGCTCAGAAATCCACGAACCTGAAAAGCCGGAGCATGATCGTGGATTGGACAGGACCGAGGACCAAGAGGACATAGTCAAATCACGGGACCGAGATTACCCCAAAGATCGAAGCATTTACGATACCTCAGAAATCCACGAACCTGAAAAACCGGAGCACGATCGTGGATTGGATAAGACCGAGGACCAAGAGGACGTAGTCAAATCACAGGACCGAGATTACCCCAAAGATCGAGGCATATACGATACCTCAGAAATCCACGAACCTGAAAAACCGGATCGTCGCAAGATCCTGGAGCCGGAGGAAGAAGACAATTAAGAGCAGTTGAAATGCTGCTTCATTGGGGATTTGTAATTCTGCGAAATGTTGAAGTTTAAACCCACAAGTGAAAAGTGCTTTCTTTCACAAGATCAGGCGCAAGAACAGACTCTCTACAGATCCATTCGGCTGATACGACTCTTAAACGACGGAGCAGCGGCGCCTCGACCTGCTGCGGTCACTCGCTTAGCCAGGCTTCGGCTTCGATCTTATTCTTGAACACTTTTCTCCTCTCACTATACTCACCACTCTTCACTTTTTGAGCCGCTGAATCCACGACCATTTTTGCAAAAGTCTCATGGTCCCAAAGTGATGCCAGTTTCCGCAGACCTGCACTTAAGAGAATCATTTGAAGTTGTTGGACTACATCCGGCAAACCCAACAATTTCATTTCTGTGAAGTCGGCCAACGTCGTGAACTGAGGCTTCACAATGGCACACGCTGCCTTGACGGCCTCCGGGAGTCCGGTAACCTGGGCGTCGCTCACAATGTCGCCGATGAACCGCAAGTAGATTCGGTTCGTCGCCTTATCTACCTCAACTCGATAATTGGGACCGGATCCTATTTCCTGCATAAGTTCCTCCTGCTGCTTTTGTTGCCTCTAATTGGAATTGGCTGTTTTATTCAGCCGTGCCGTCTAAAAAGATGTGTTGAGCATTGGTAGTAACCACGGCAAATTGTGACTTTGCTGAACCGAGAAACTTTCAGTTTCCCGGGAGTTGCCAATTCGGTTCTTTTGCCGTGGGACAACCCCCCGCGGCCGGTGTTTGTCTGGTACAAAACGATGTGAAAGTGCCGCGACGCCAAAAGACAAATGGTCAGTCAGCCAAATTGAATGCCTTCAAATCAATACGAGATGTGCATTTTATGTGCCATCGCTGCCTCCGGCACAACGACTGCAATAAGAAGGAATATTAGGATATTAGAGGCATACCGGCTTGGATGGGAGGTACTAGCCTAGGGAGTCAATGTGACCCACAAATAGACCCTCAAATTGAAAATCGCTGCAAATCATGTAGTTTTAATAGCTTAACAATGAGCCTAAAAGGCTCGTTGTGTGGGCCAATGAGTTTCGGTGCTCCAACAAACGCAAGATTCTCAATCCGAAGGAGTGCACATTGATGCCGGAATCCGGCTGGAGTCAGGTGAAAGACGAATTCATTGCCGCACTTCGGTATGACCCCTGGTATGGTTGGTTTT